>JAYRWE010000093.1:0-6821 GCA_041918175.1 bacterium | reverse complement strand
TCAGGCTAGGAGATGCAAGCCCCGTGAACGGGGCTGCCACCCAATGGGTGTTTAGCGATCTTTAGATCGCTTTCACCTTTTAGCCTGATGCTTACAGCATCGGGCGGAGGTCGACGACATCACGCGTGCAAAATTCAGGTTGTATGAGTTGCGCTTCGAGATTCTTGTATTAAGACACCCAGGCCAGCAGTCACCCGCACGTCATCACTGCATTCATGCAAATTTACCCTTGCTTTTTCTGCCCTCGCAATTATCTTGTGGCCGTTCGTTCATGCCGCCGCCGCTTTCTCACCTCAAACCTGCTTGGATTGCCTCATGAAGACTTTTGCTCGTCTCGCCGCTGTGGTGTTGGCAATGGCCCTGTTCAGTCTCGGATGTTCCTCGCGCCGTGCGCAAGTACGACAGAGCGATGAAACGCATATCGCTTCTCATGAGCCTGCGCGTTTGGTCGTGCAAATCAGCAACGTCAACGATGATCATAAAAATCGCCGCAATCAGGTCGAGCTTTTTGTAGGCGGCAAAAAACTCACGCCGACGAATAACGGTAGCCGCGGCGAGTATCTTTATGAATTGACGCTGCGCAGCGGAGTTCATAAGATTCACGGTAAGTACCGCGCAAAATCTTTTTGGAAAGATAAAGAGTATAAACTCGCCACGCATGACGACCGCGTGCGACTCTATCCTGGCTATACGACTTTCTTGACGATGACGCTGGAAAAGAAGAGCGACGGCTCTTTGCTGCGCGACAAAGTTTTTTTCACTGAAGCACCACGTTTGCAACGCGCGAACGCCAAACCGCAAATTGCGCAAGCTGCGCCCGCACCGCAAACGATCGCGCCACCGCGCGCCGTGTTTATTCCAAGCAAAGCCGAGGAGCAAAAAGAAGAAAGCACTTCGCCTTCGGTCGAGCGGCCAATTCTTGTCGTGCCGGTAGCGCCGCAAGCTGTGGCGAGCGCGCCAAGCGCGCGGCCGGTTGCGAGCAATATGGAACCAGTGGTTTCTTTGGATCGCGTCACTGCTTCGACGGAAGCGCCTTCCGCTACGCCACAGGTCGAAACGTTAAGCTCCGCAGTTTCCGTGGAGCGCATTGCACCACTTGAAACTTCATCAGAAAGTAGCGTTGCTCCCACTGCGATCACGCACGTGGAAGTCGCAGTGCCAGCGCCCGGAAAAATTGCGCTGCAAATCAACACCTCGCCCGCGAACGCTGACGTGATCGTCGATGATAAATACTTGGGACAATCGCCGCTCGTAGTGCATGTCGAGCGCGGTCGCAGCCATGTGATTCAAATTTCTAAGAAGGGCTATGCGGATAAAATTAAACTCATCGACCGCGGTGAGTTCAGCACACAGCAAACTTATTTTTTGATCGAGAAATTGGAAAGGGAAGAGTGAGAGGTCGAGGGGCTCAAGCATTCGAATCGCGCAGAATATTTTTCATCATGAAAGCCGCCAATGAGCGAGTACGCAATACTCCAATGTGGCGCTTGGGCAATATCGGTTGCGAGAAACGGCTGCGCCAGGCCAATGCCGCATGATCAAAACCGCGTTGCGGGTTTATTCAGCATGCCACGCGCGGCTTTGCATCAAACCCAGCCCGAGGCCGATTCCGTCGCTAACGAGGAATTTCACGCCACCGAGGCCGAGCGCTTCGCCCAGTAATACGAGCACGACAATACTCGGCACACCGAGTATCCAACCGAGACACGTGCTGCGCATCCCCCCGAGAAAAATTTATCGCTGAGGCCTTGGCGTGAGGTTCATATCGCATCACTGCTGTATTGAGCAAAGCTTTCAGCGAGAGGCGGATAAAGATATTTTCTCGCAGCAGGCGCTGCATGTGTAACGACGAATATTGACACTTGGTTTGATATTTTAAATATGCCAGCAGCACATAGGTAATCATGGCGATCCAGATTTGCGTCAGCACTGCGTTCTCGGAAGCTCCCAAGAACGTTGTTACGACAACTTTCTCCAAACTTTTTTTGAAAGGCAGCAATGAAAATTCTCCTCTTCGATATTGATGGCACGCTCATTCATTCCGGCGGTTCGGGCGTGCATGGGATGAATCTCGCGTTTGAAGAAATCAGCGGCATCGCGAATGGGTTGCACGGCATCGGACTCGCGGGGCGTACGGATGAATTGATTTTGCAGGACGCGCTCAACAAGTTTTCATTGCAATGGCGCGCGGAGCAAATCGAACAATTCAAAACACGCTACTACGTTCATCTCGCCGAGGATATGAAGCGC
Source organism: bacterium (assembly GCA_041918175.1). Lineage (GTDB taxonomy): Bacteria > Zhuqueibacterota > Zhuqueibacteria > Zhuqueibacterales > Zhuqueibacteraceae > JABWAN01. Next base: position 4,571 of record JAYRWE010000093.1, on the reverse strand, counting down.
CCACGCCCGCTGCGCCGCGTGATGCCCGGCTTTCCGGAGTTGCTTGAGCACTTGCACGCACTTAATCACATTCATATCGGCTTGCTCACCGGCAATTGGGCGAAGAGCGCTGAAATTAAACTCGCGCACTTCGATTTGTGGAAGTACTTTGACTTCGGTGCGTATGCGAATGACGAGAGCGACCGTAACAAGCTCGTGCCGCATGCGCTGCGTCGTGCGCAGGAGCAGTTCGGCGTGATCGCACAACGTGATCGCGTGTACGTGATTGGCGACACTCCGCGCGACATCGAATGTGCGCGCCCGCATGGTGCGGTTGCCGTCGCGGTCGCCACGGGTGATTATTCAGTGGAACAACTCCGCACGCATCAGCCGGATTATTTGTTTGAAGATTTTTCAAATGTCGAGGCAGTGTTGGAGGTGTTGAAATAATTTTTAAAGATTGGGAGCGATTATGGAAGCAGTCGGGCAAACGACTTCGCACGATCAAAACTTCAAAATGCTCATCGTGGAAAACACGAAAGACGCCATCACTTTTGCGCTGCCCAAGTGTGAGAATCTCTTTCAGCGCGAGCCGGAGATCGAGTTCATTCGCGAAGAGACGATCAAAACCTTTTTCGCGGATTCGTTTTTTCGTATGGATGTTCCAGTGCTGGCGAAGTTTGAGCAAGCCGCGTTCGTCTTTTTGCTCGAGCATCAGCAAGATCCCTATGTCTTCTCAATCCATCAGTTGGCGCGCTGCGTCAGCCATTTTGAGGAGCAATATGGGCGCGACGTCATTCCTATTGTTTACTTTCCCAACGCTTCGGCAAAAAACAAAACACTGCAGCGAGAAATCAAAAGCTCGTTTCTCGGCAAGCGCTATCATTACTTCACCTACGAACCGGTTTTGCTGCGCAGCATGTCGGCCAAGAAATATCTCAACAGCAAAAATGTTTTTGCGCGGTTGATGCTGCCCTTCATGCAATATTCGCAAGTGGATTGGCTCAAGATCGTCGATAGCGCGTTGCAGAGCGTCGTTGAGTTGGTCGATCCCGACAAACGTGTTCGGCAGGGCAAATATCTTGATTTTCTCCTGCACTATTTTAACTTGAGCGCGGAGAAGTGGAACGAGTATCGTTCATACAAGCAAAGGCAAAAAGAAAGCGAGGATAATGAAATGCCCGAGATCATTAGTGACATTCTCAAACGGCAAGGCTGGCAAGAAGGTTGGAAGCAAGGTATAGAGCGGGGCATCGAACAAGGCATCGAACAAGGCATCGAAAAGGGGCTCAAGAGTGGCTTGGAGAGAGGACGGCTCGCGGAAGCCCGCAATTTGCTGATGCTGCTTTTGCCTAAGAAATTGGGGCCTATTCCTCCTGCACTGGAAACGCCCTTGCGCGAAATCGACGATATCGATTTTATCAATGACTTGCTCGTTCGCATCTTGGAAATCCGCGATTGGCACGAGGTCGAACGGCTGTTGCATTGAGCCAACCCAATCTTGCCTTGATGCTTGTTGACAAAAACAGGTTCTTGCCATGAAGATCGCTTTTAAGACTGCATTCTGTTTTGCATTTGTGCTGCTCTCATTGCACACGCTTCAAGCACAAACCAAAGGCACGATCGCCGGCCGGGTGCTCGACGCGCAAACGCGCGGCGGCTTGCCGAGCGTTCACGTCGTCATCAAAGGCACGTACTATGGCGCCGCGACCGATCCCAACGGCAACTACGCCATCGCAAACATCAATCCCGGCATTTACACGCTCGAAGTTTCGATCATCGGATACAAGCAGGTGCAGAACACTGGCGTGAAAGTGAGCGCGGGGCAAACCACGACCGTCGATTTCAAATTAGAAGAAACCGTGCTCACGCTCGGGCAGGAAGTGGTTGTGATTGGCGAGAAGCCGCTTTTTGATATCGAGGAAACGTCGAGCCGGCGCAATCTTACGAGTTCTGAGATTCAATCCGAAGTGGTGGAGAACGTTACGGACATTGTCGCGAATCAAGTGGGCGTGGTGAAATCGGATGATGAAGTGCATATTCGCGGCGGGCGCTCGTATGAAAATGCGTATTTAATCGACGGCATCTCCGTGCAAGATCCGCTTTCGGGCACGGGCTTCGGCTTGCAACTCAGCACGGATGCGATTGAGGAGGTCGAAGTCATCACCGGCGGCTTCAATGCGGAGTTTGGGCAAGCCATGTCCGGCGTCATCAATGTGAAAACCAAAGAGGGCGCGAGCGAATACAAAGGCAGCATTGCATATAAACGCGATCACTTCGGCTTCGATGCGGACACGCCACTCTTGGGCGAATTCAATCCGGCAAACAAACACAGCTTCAATACCGACATCACCGAGTTGAGCCTCAGCGGCCCGGAGCCGATCTCGCAATATGTGCTGCGCCCGATGGGTGTTGATCTCCCTGGCGAGTTGAGTGTGTTCGGCAATCTCTATATGTCGACGAGCGATTCGTATCTCAAAAACAGCGCGCGCCAACTTTACTCTTCCATCTCGCCGCGAGATTTTTTCGGGCAAAAAATTTTCAGTGGCATCAGCTTCGCGCCGCGACAGGACAACAACTGGTCGGGCTTGCTGAAGCTCACGTGGAAGCTTGACGCCACGCACAAGCTCGTGTTTACGGGCAATCAATCGCTCTCCATCAACCAAAACACGCAATCGCTGCAAACCAATCTTGAGTTTGTCGAGCCGGGGCCGGGCTATCCTTACGAGTATCAAAACAATCTCGACAACTTCAACACGTTCACGCATGTAAATAAACAGCTCTCCGCGGCGTGGACGCATACGCTCAATCCACAAACTTTTTACGAGCTCAAACTCGCGCGTTTCTTTGCGCATCTGCGCAGCGATGTGAACGGCAAACATTGGACGGAGTACGAAGAGCCGCAAGACATCGTCACGCAGCCGATTGATTATTTCTATAATCGCGACAGCTCCATCGTCTCCGTCTTCCCCGGCGACGGCTTTTGGGATTTCGGCGATGGCGATACGTGGCATGATCATTATGTCGAAGAGTACACGCTTAAAGCCGAGTTGACGCGTCATTCCAAAAACAATGCACACAAGTTCAAAGCCGGTTTTGAAAACAGTCTCGCCGAGTTTCAAATGATCGACATCTATCGTCCGTGGTTCGGCGATTTGGGTTTGAACAATGACATCTACAAAGTGCGACCGGCTTATGGCAGCATGTATGCGCAGGATCAAATCAAATTCAAAGGCCTCATTGCAAACGTGGGCTTGCGCTTCGATTATTGGTTCCCTGGCAAGTTCGTCGAAAACGCCGTGAACAATCCTGAGATCGTGACGATCAGCGATGCAACGCGCCAACAGTTCAAAGACGACACGCACAACTTTTTCGGCAGGCGTTGGCGCGGTCGCGTCAGTCCGCGTATCGGCATCTCGCATCCGGTTTCGGATAATCAAATGCTCTTCTTTTCATACGGCCATTTTTCGAAGCGGCCCAAGCCGCAGTTCGTCTATGCGAAGCTCGGCGAGAACAGCGCGAAGTCCACGTTTCAAAAATTCGGCAATCCCAACTTGGATTATGAAACCACGGTCGCGTATGAGTTCGGCATTCGCCATAAATTTTCGGACAACGACGTCCTCACCGCGACCGCGTATTACAAAGATATTTTTGATTACGTGACCACGGTGAGCTTCAGCGGCACGGGCCGGCTTTCGGGCAGAAGTTTTACCACATATCTCAATCTTGATTACTCGCGTTCGCGCGGCATCGAAGTGGAATATCGCAAACGCGCGAGCAGCTTTCTCACCGGCTCGATCAGCGGCTCGTATATGCTGGCAACGGGCAAAAGCTCTTCGCCCGATGATGCCTTTCTCGTGGCGCGCGGTACGTTGAATGAGAAGCCGATCACGGAAGATCATTTGATTTGGGATCGCCCGTGGCAAGTGAGCGTAGTCGCGAATATGAGCGCGGCCAAAGGCGCAGGCCCGCGCGTGTTCGGCGTGCAGTTGCCGGATAAATGGAATCTCAATCTGCGCGCGTTTGCGCAAGCGGGCAAACGCTTCACGCCGCAATATTTCACGAACAACTATTTGCTCAACGGCCGCCCGGAGTATGAAAGCGATCTCGATCAAAACGGCGAGCCGGATGATCCGCTCGGCAAGCTTGCGGCGCATTGGTTTTGGATCAATTTGAATTTCGAAAAATATTTTCGCGTGTTCGGTTTGGATTATACTTTTGGAATTGAAGTCGTGAACTTGCTCGATCGCAAAAACTCGCAAGTGATCAATCCCACCACCGGCCGCGCGTATGAGTTGGGCGACACCACTCCCACAAGTTGGAACGATCCTTATTATCCCGACACGCAAGCGCCGCTCGCTCCGTTCCCGTTCAATCCCGCGAGGTATTTGACGCCGAGGAATATTCGGCTGGGGTTGGTGGTGAGGTTTTGAAAAATTGCAGAACCTCTAAGCTGGACTTTATCCAAAGAGTTCTTTGTCAAGCGGTGTAACAAAGCGCGTCGGTCATGCGACGGAGTAAAATACGTGGGACTTTTTGCATGTCGCTTTGCACAGACGACAGCTGAAAATTTTTTTGCTGCCAGAAACGTT
>JAYRWE010000092.1:0-19594 GCA_041918175.1 bacterium | reverse complement strand
GCGTTATGTGCGCATCGAATTTCCCGGCATCGCGTTTCAGCCGAACAGCGAGATCAACGGTCTCACGCTCGGCGGCGTGGGCGCGGGCACTACGATTGAGTATGTGCAAGTGAGCTATTCGGGCGATGACGGCTTTGAGTTCTTCGGCGGCACGGTGAATGCGAAATATTTGATTTCGCATCGCACGCTCGACGATGATTTCGACACGGATTTTGGCTACTCCGGCAAAGTGCAATATGCGGTGTGCTTGCGCGATCCCAATGCTGCGGACGTGAGCGCGAGTCACGGCTTTGAATCGGACAATGATGCGCAAGGGACGACCAACACGCCGAAGACGAGCGCGGTGTTTTCGAATATCACGCTCGTTGGCCCGCAAACGAATAGCGGCGCAACCGTGAATTCCAACTATCGCCGCGCGGCGCATCTGCGTCGCAACACGGAGTTCTCTTTTTATAACAGCGTGGTGTTGGGCTGGCCGGGCAACGGCATTTATATCGACGGCAATGCCGCGGCAGACAATGCAACGAATAGCTTGCTGCAAATTCGCAACGTGATTTTGGCGGCAAAGGACACGGTGGTCACGACCGCGACGAACGGTTTCAATCCGCTCACGTGGTTTGATAATGCGAGCTTCGGCAACACGCGTTTGAAGAATGCTGCGGAGGTGCAATTGAGCGATCCGTTTAATTTGACGAATCCGAACTTCGCGCCGCTGGCCGGCTCGCCCGCATTGGCCGGCGCGGACTTTTCCAACACGCGCTTGAGCAGCGGCTTCTTCACCTCAACAACTTTTCGCGGCGCGTTCGGCGGCGCGCGTTGGGATGCAAGCTGGGCCAATTACAATCCGCAATTTGCCATCTACGCGATTGTGAGCGACGTTGCCGAGCGTTTCAGCGAGACGATTCCTGCGAGTTACATGCTCGAACAGAATTACCCGAACCCATTCAATCCCAACACGAACATTGTTTATGGTTTGCCGAGAAGCGGCCACGTCACACTCAAAGTGTATGACATGATCGGCCGCGAAGTGCGCACGCTCGTGAATCGCGCGCAAGCCGCGGGCACTTACAACGTCAACTTCGACGCACAAGGTTTGCCCACGGGTTTGTACTTCTATCGCTTGAGCGTCGGCAATCATGTGGAAGTGAAACGCATGTTGTTCGTGAAGTAAGCTGGTTGCTGGATACTGGTTGCTGACCGATAAACTCAACTATTCAACCAGCAACGAGCAACAAGATTCTCTTTTACTCCAACTCGTACTCCGGCTTGAGATACAGGATCGTATTCTTGAGCTGGAGTATGAGCATGGAGAAGCAGCACAGGAAAAATTCGGAAGGATAGAAGGATGGATGCTTTTTTTAAAACCAACAAACGAGACGGAGTGAAAATGAAGAAACTGCAAATGGCAATCTGCGCGCTGTTGCTCTGCTGCGGCGCCAGTTTATGGGCGCAAACCACGGGACAGATTTCCGGAAAAATCACGGACGCGAAAACCGGCGATGCGTTGATCGGCGCGAACGTCGCCGTGGTCGAGCTTCCCACCGGCGCCGCGGCCGATCTCGACGGCAACTATGTGATTCGCAATCTGCCCGCGGGAACATATACGCTGCGCATTTCCTATGTGAGCTATGCGAATAAAGTCGTCAACGGCATCGTCGTGGAAGCAGGCAAAACCACGGCGCTCGATGTGATCATGCAAGAGCAGGCCATTCAAGGCAAAGAGATCGTCGTCGAAGCCAGTGTGATCACGAGCACGGAAAACGCAGTGTTGCAGCAACAACGCAAAGCCGCAACCATCGGCGACGGCGTGGCCGCGGAACAAATCAAACGTTCGCCCGACGCCACCTCCGGCGATGCGTTGCGCCGCGTCACAGGTGTGGCCATTGTCGACAACAAGTTTATTTATGTGCGCGGCACCAGCGAGCGCTACAGCAATGCGCTTGTGAACGGCGCGCAGCTTTCGAGCACCGAGCCGGATAAGAAAGCCTATGCGTTTGACACGCTGCCTTCGAACTTGCTCGAAAACACCGTGATCGCCAAATCGTTCACGCCGGATTTGCCCGGCAACTTCTCCGGCGGCTTGGTGCAAATCAACACCGTCGAATTTCCCGAAGAATTCAGTTTGCGCGCGAACATTTCCGGCGGATACAACAGCATGAGCACGGGCGAGAGTTTTCAAAGCTATCGCGGCGGCAAGTATGATTACTGGGGCGTGGATGACGGCATTCGCGCTTTGCCCGGTGCAGTCAACGGCAGCAAAGTCACGTCTTCGAATTATTCCAAAAGCGAGTTGCAAAACCTCGCGCGTTCGTTTAGCAACATCTGGGCGCCGAGTCGCGGCAAAGCGCCGTTCAACAACAGCTATATGCTCTCGGTCGGCGACGGCACGCAACTCTTCGGCAAAAGCTTCGGCTATATCGCCGCGTTTTCTTATCGCAATAGCTACGATCGCGTCGAACTGGAGCGCAACGACTTCAACTTCGATGCTTCGCCGCAATACGAGTTTAACGGCGAGCAGCACAAGTTTTCGACGCTGTGGGGCGGCCTGCTGAACGTGAGCTACAAGCTCGGCGATTTCCACAAGATCAGTTTGAAAAATTTATACAATCGCGCGGGCGACGATGAAGTGACCACCTTCTCCGGCAATAATTATGATTCCGGCGCGGAGTGGCAAAATACGGGGCTGCGTTTCGTCTCACGCGCAACGTATGCCGGGCAACTCATCGGCGAGCATGCTTTCCCGGCGCTGCACGGCTTGAAATGGGACTGGCGCGCTTCCTATTCCGCTTCGGAGCGCGAAGAGCCGGACTATCGCCGGACGATTTATGCGCGTGAAATCGGCAGCTCCGATCCGTTCGTGGCGAATCTTTCTTTCGTGCCCAATCCTTCGAGCGGCGGACGTTTCTTCGCCGACATGCAGGACGACATCCGCAGCCTCTCTACGGATTTCACGCTGCCGCTCGCAACCAGCAAAATGAAACTCGGCGGTTTGCTCAGCCGCTCCGAACGCGATTTCAGTGCGCGCAACTTTGCTTTCAAAACCACGACGCAAACCGATTCGCGCCTGCTCTTCTCTCCGTTGGAAGAAATTTTTGACAATGAAAACTTAGGCGACGGCGGCTTCGTGCTTGACGAAGTCACCAACAAATCCGACAAGTACGCTGCCGAAGAAAAGCTCTATGCCGGCTATTTGATGTTCGACCTGCCCGTGCAGAAAAATCTGCGCATGATTGCGGGCGCGCGTGTCGAAAGCAATACGCAAAACCTCAATTCGTTTGACGCGCAAGATCGCCCCATCGCGATTGCTTTGAAAAACGTCGATGTGTTGCCCGCGTTAAACTTGACTTATAGTTTGAGCAATGCCACGAACGTGCGTGCCGCGTATAGCCGCACGGTTTCGCGCCCCGAGCTTCGCGAACTCGCCCCCTTCGCTTTTTATGATTTCTCCACCTTGAGCGTGATTTACGGCAATCCCGATTTGCGCCGCGCGCTGGTGACGAACTATGACGTGCGCTTCGAAGTGTTCCCCAGCTTGGGCGAGATTTTCTCCGCGAGTGTGTTCTACAAAAACTTCGCAGACGCAATCGAAGAAGTGATCGTGCCCACCACGGAGTTGACGCGCAGCTATGGCAATGCCGATCGCGCGAAAAATTTCGGTTTCGAATTGGAGGCGCGCAAGTCGCTAAACTTTGTCAGCGCCAAGCTCGCGGATTTTGCCGTGACGGCGAACTACACGTGGGTGGATTCCAAAGTTGATCTCGCCGGATCGTCCACCGCGTTGCGCAAAGAGGCGCGCCGCTTGCAAGGGCAATCGCCGTATATGATCAACCTCGGTTTGCAATATCAAAATTTCAACTTCGGCACTTCCGTGAGCGTGTTGTACAATCGCTTTGGCGAGCGCATCGCGCAAGTCGGCTCGCTGTATGACGCCGATATCATCGAAACGCCGCGCGACCTCATTGATGTCACCTTCACGCAGAATTTTGCCTCGCGTTACGAAATTAAATTCAGCGCGAAAGATGTGCTTGGGCAAGAGCAGATTTTTTCGCAAGGCGGCCGCAAAGTGAAAGGCAACTTGAGAGGCTCGACCTATGGCGTCGGCTTGTCAGTGAAGTTGTAGTCTATCACGTAGAATCTTGCGCACGCGTGGGATTCGACTTTCATACATAACGCCGGAGCTTGGCAACGAGCTTCGGCGTTTTTTTTGTTGGCTCATGAAAAATTAAAATCATTGCTTCGAACCTGCGCGCCGGTATATCTTATTTGGCAAATGAGAGAATGAAACCCCGAATAGAATTCTGAAAGTTTTTCTCGGCGACACTCGGTGACTTCGGCGCATTTCGGTGGAAAAGCTTTGCCGCCGAGTGACACCGAAGCCTCCGAGTTTCACCGAATTGCTGCTTCGCAGAAGCTTCGATTTGCAGCTTGACTGCAAATTGAGATAGCCGCTTACAATAAAAATTAGCTTACAAAAAGCTTTTGAGTTGAGTTCGCCTGCTTTGGTATCTAAGAAGTTTGATCGTTGCAATAAAAGCAAAAACTTTTCCGCCGAGCGACACCGAAGCCTCCGAGTTCCACCGAAAAAAGCTTTTCTTCGGCGACACTCGGTGGCTTCGGTGAATTTCGGCGGATGAGCTTTTCTTGTTTAGCTCCGACTCGTTCGGGTTATGCCAATGAGAAAAAAGTCATGCGAGTCAGATTGAACCCCGCCGCGCTGCTCATGGTTGCGCTCGCTGCGTTGCACGGCGCGCCCGCCCGCGCACAACGTGCGAAGATGCTCGACGCCTCCGCGCACGCGGCAATGAACAACATTGCGCCGTATGCGTTGCGCTTGCACACGGAGTTTCTCGGCAGCGACGCTTTGGAAGGCCGCGGCGCCGGCACGAGCGCAAGCTTTGTTGCCGCAACGTATCTCGCGAGTGAGTTGCGCAAGTTGCGTTTGTTGCCGATGGGCGAAGACAGCACGTATTATCAAAACATTCCCATGCACGGCAGCAAACCGTTGCCGCAAACGAGTCTGCAATTTTTCAATAAGCACGGCGAATTCACTTTACGGCTCGGCGAGGATTATTTGCTCGATCAAGCCGGGCCGTATGCGTTCATTGCCAAGCCCGCACCGCTCGTGTTTGTGGGCTACGGCATCGTCGCGCCGGAGTATGATTACAACGATTATCAAGAGCTGGAAGTGGAGGGAAAGATCGTCGTCTTTTTCGAAGGCGAGCCGCGTTCGCACGACCGGCATTATTTTGAGGGCGAGCAGCCGACGCTGCATTCACTGCTGCGCACCAAGCAAAACGTGGCCATGGCGCGCGGCGCGCTCGGCAGCATCATGATTCCCCATGCGCGCGAGACCGCATACAAAACCTGGCCCGAGTGGCAGCGCGAGTTTGCTTGGGAAGACGTTCATCTCTATTACAGCGTGGCGCGCAACTTGGGCGTGATCATGAATCCGCAAAGCGCGGAGCGCTTGTTTGCCGAAGCCGCGTATGCGTTGGAAGAGTTGGATAAAATGGAAGCGACCAACAAGCTGCCGAGTTTTACTTTGCCGGTGCGCGCCGCGTTTCGTGGAAGTTTTCAACAGCGCGATTTTCTGGCGGCAAATGTGGTCGGCATGCTGCCGGGGCGTGATCCGCACATCAAAAATCCCTACGTGCTCGTGTCCGCGCATTATGATCATCTCGGCTTCGGTCCGGTCGTGCGCGGCGATTCGATATACAACGGCGTGTTTGATAATGCCGTGGGCGTGGCCGCAGTGTTGGAAATCGCGCGCGCATTTGCTGCATTGCCCACGCGACCGGCGCGCGCACTGGTTTTTCTTTTCACCACGGGCGAAGAGTATGGTTTGCTCGGAGCCACTTATTATGCGGACAATCCGCTTGTGCCGCTGCATCAAACCGCGGCCAATCTTAACATCGACGGCTTGGCGCTGTTTGATACTTTCGAAGATTTGGTGGGCGTCGGCGCGGAGCTTTCCACGTTGGGAGAAGTTTTGGAGGAAGTTGCCGGGGAGATCGGGCTGACGGTTTCGGAAGTGCCGGCGCCTTTTTCCGCGAGCACCGCGTTCGCTGCGTCGGATCAATTCGCGTTTGCAACCGCGGGCATTCCGGCGATTTTAATCATGGAAGGACAGCGTTATCGCAACACCGCTTACGAAGCCGGCTTGCAGCGCATGATTCGATGGGGGCGAGAGATTTATCATTCGCCCTTCGATGATTTGCAACAACCCTTGAACTATGAGGCCGCGACGCAGCACGTGCGTGCGCTGTTTGCATTTTGCTGTGCGCTCGCTGAATTGCAAAAGCCGCCGGAGTGGCGCGCAAACACGCCGTTTCATAACACGCGCTTGCGCACAATTGCGGAGCAAAGATGAAAGTACGCAAAGCCGGTGTGTTACTCATGCTGCTCTGCTGCGCGTGCGGCGCGCCGCGCGTGACGACTACGCCCGTGCTCAAAATCAAAGGCTCGGACACGATGCTGATGCTCACGCAACATTGGGCCGAAGCATACATGCAGCGCACGCCCGGCGTTTCAATCTATGTCGAAGGCGGCGGCTCGGCCACGGGCATTGCGGCTTTGATCAAAGGCGATGTGCAAATTTGCGCTTCCTCGCGGCCAATTCGCCCGGAGGAAGTGCGGCGACTCGTGCAGGCCAGCGCATTCCTCGGCGTGGCGCATCTCGTGGCGCAAGACGCGTTGAGCGTGTATGTGCATCCGCAAAATCGCGTGCGCAACTTGAGCCTGGCGCAAGTGCAAGGCATCTTTTCGGGTGCGATCACAAATTGGAAAATGCTCGGCGGAGAAGATGCTGCGATCACGGTGCTGACGCGCGCGCCCAATTCCGGAACGTATCTCTATTTTCAAGATCATGTTTTGGCCGGGCAGGCTTATGCGGCGCACGCGCGCAGCATGGCGAACACCGCGGCGCTCGTTGATGAAATCGCGCGAAATCCCAATGCCGTGGGCTATGGCGGCCTCGCTTACGGCGGGCAACTCGTGCATTGCAACATTGAAAACGTCGCGCCGGCCGAAGCGAACGTGCGCAACGGCAGCTACCCGCTCGCGCGCTATCTGTATTTGTACACGATTGACAAGCCGAAGGGAAGCGTGAAGGCGTTTATAGATTGGGTGCTCAGTGCTGCCGGCCAAAGTATCGTGCGCGAGGTGGGCTATGTTCCACTATTTGAATTGCAATAGGCTGGCATACAAGCAGCTTTTTCTTCCAAAGTGAAAAAGTTCTGCGGCAGAATCGAGCGATTAAGGCGATAAAACATGGCAACACGTGCGATGCAATGTCAAACGCGCAAAATTCGCCTTGCTTTTGTGAGCGTGAAGGAATATTTTTTCGCCGTCAAAATTTAACGAGGAGATGAGCGACGAAATGGCCAAAACCATTTCTATATCGAACCAAAAAGGCGGCGTCGGCAAAACCACAACCGCGGTGAATGTCGCGGCGTGCATCGCTGTGGCGGAAAATCCCGTGTTGTTGGTGGATATGGACCCGCAGGCCAATTCGTCCAGCGGCTTGGGGCTTGACCCGAAGAAAGTGAAAAACAGTATCTATGAAGTTCTCATTGATGATGTTGACATCAATGATGCGGTGGTGAAAACGGATTTGGATTTGTTGGATGTCGTGCCTTCGCACGTGCGGCTCGTGGGCGCGGAGTTGGAAATGGCCAGCGCCATCTCGCGTGAAAAAATTCTCCAGCGCGCGTTTTCCAAATTGCGCAAACAATACAGGTATATTTTTATCGACTGCCCGCCTTCGCTGGGCTTGCTCACGTTGAATGCCCTCACCGCCGCGGATTCCGTGCTCATTCCGATTCAATGCGAATACTATGCGCTCGAGGGCTTGAGCCAGTTGTTGAATACGATTCGCTTGGTGCAAAAACATCTCAACACACGGCTTGAAATTGAAGGCGTGGTGTTGACGATGTACGACGGGCGCTTGAATCTGAGCCGACAAGTCGCCGACGACGTGCGTAAATATTTTGGCGACAAAGTTTATAACACCGCGATCTTGCGCAACGTGCGCTTGAGTGAAGCCCCTAGCTATGGCAAACCCATCATCCTGTACGATGCGGTGTGCAGCGGCGCTGAAAACTACATGAGTTTAGCCTCCGAGATTTTGAAGAATGGTCACGAAGCGGTTGGGAAGAGGGCTGCAAGCGCTCATTCCTGACGTCCCACAATCCGAAGACAATTCCAAAGCCGAAGCGATTCGCGCCATCGAAATCTCGCGCATTTCCGCCAATCCCTTCCAGCCTAGAGTTGATTTTGACCCCGCAAGCCTTTCCGAACTGATGCAGTCTATTTCTGCCAACGGCTTGATCACGCCGATTACAGTGCGGCCGAAGGGGAACGATTTTCAACTCATTGCCGGCGAGCGGCGTTTACGCGCGGTGCGCGAATTGGGGTACAGTTCCATACCTGCTTACGTCCTGCACATTGCAGACGATACCCGCATGTTGGAATTGGCGCTGATCGAAAATGTTCAGCGCGAAGATCTCAATCCCATCGAAGAAGCGCAGGGGTATCATCAGCTCATCGACGAGTGCAATTTAACCCAAGAACAAGTGGCGCAACGTGTCGGCAAAGATCGCGTCACGATTGCAAACTCCCTGCGTTTGCTCAAGCTGGCTGATCCGATTAAAGAAAGCTTGCGTAAAGGGGAGTTGGCCGCGGGACATGCGCGCGCTTTGCTCGGCATTCCAGGCGAAAAAGCGCAACTCGAAGCATGGCAAAAAATTCTAAATGAACAGCTTACCGTGCGGCAAGTGGAGAGAATGGCCCAAGCCGCCGGAGGGGAACGCAAGAACAAGAAAAAGCCCAAGACTTCCATCGAAACGCCTGGAGATGTGCGTGAAGTGGAAGACACTTTGCGTCGCAGCTTGGGAACACAGGTGCGTATTTTGAAAAAAGGCGAGGGCGGCGTGATTGAAGTGGAGTTTTACTCGGCCACGGACTTGGAACGGCTGCTAGAATTGCTCCAACGCCCATAATTAGGCCGAGAAAGCTGTTGACTTTTTAGCTCCGAATCTCTATAATGCGGCCTTCTTTGAAAGGGCGAGGAGCAAAAAATTGAGAAAGCAAGCTCGTTGAGCTTATTGACGCATTGAACCTAACCTGTGAGAGACGGTTGCGTGCTCGATTTGACGAAGTGAAAATGGTTTCAGCGCGAGCACGAGGTTAGGAGGTTTAAGTTTATGGCAAAAAAACGTCAACGCCGAATCTCGGTATTGCTCATTCCCGATGATAATGCCGAACCTTATAGCTTTCGACTGAATTGGGGGCTTGCACGTGTGATGCTCATTATCGGCGGCATCGTGCTTTTGCATCTCGTGGGCGGCATTATTGGTTACGCCAAGCTTTATTCTACCTATCGCGAAAACATCGAATTGGAGCGTTCTAATACTCGTTTGCTAGAAGACAACAAGCGGGTCTATCGGCTCGCGGCCCAACTCGAAGACATGAATAAAGACCAGAGCAAGATCATGAACTTGCTCGGAGTGGAAGGCCGAAACAATAGTAATGGCGGCAATGTCGGCCTTGCAGCAGCAACTGAAAACAACGCGAGAGAAGAAAGCGCGCAATCCCAAACGACGATCTCGCAACTCAATAGTTACGTTGCGCCGGCGGAATCTGCACCCGTCGTGAAAGGGAATTTTCTGCGCGCACGCAAGAACGAAGATGCCAAGTTTTCACCGTCGTGGCCCTCGTTTTTGCCCGTGGAAGGATATCTTTCGCGTGGATTTGAGCGCGATCTCTTGGGCTTTTCCAGTTCGCACGAGGGTATCGACATCGCTGCGAAGCAAGGGACGCTCGTGCTTGCGGCCGGAGCCGGGCGCGTGGTTTATGCCGGCTGGCATCAAGAACTAGGCAATGTGATCATTCTTCATCATGGGAATGATCTTTTTTCGACATATGGGCACAATGAACGCCTGTTGGTTCGCGAACGTGAACAAGTGAAACGCGGCGAAGCCATTGCGCTCGTGGGAAACACCGGGCGCAGTTCGGGACCGCATTTGCATTTTGAAATTTGGCAAGACGGCAAGGCCATTAATCCTTTGCAAATCATCTTGGCTTTGCGCGATAGCTCAATTGAAACACAAAAATCCAACTAATGACTTTACCGTTTTGAGGCAAAGATGCTGGGCAGAAAAGACATGGAAGACTTTGACAAAAGCGGTGATCTAAATACGATCATCGGCAAAGGCTCGGTCATCGAAGGCAATATCAAAGTCCAAAATAGCATGCGCGTGGATGGCCGCGTCAAAGGGCAAATTCTCGCCAGCGATTCCATCGTTGTCGGCAAAGAAGGGGATATTGAAGGCGAGTTGCGCGTCAAGAACATCATTATTGGCGGACGCGTGAAAGGCAAAATCTTCGCGAGCGGCAAAGTCGTGCTCGAAGCGCGTTCGGTGTTTCAAGGCGAATTGAAAACTTCAAAATTGGTCATTGATGACGGCGCGACGTTCGATGGCACCTGCTCCATGACCGAGGGCGGAAAAATTTTGGCGCTGCCCGATGCCGCGGATGCTCGGCAAGCGCTTAATGTCGAACGCTCGCCGCAACGCGAAGCTGTAGCTAATCGCTAGCTCGCTATGAGCAAACCTTTGACAAAAGATTATGCGGGCCATTTGCGGCAGATCGCGCCGTATATGGATCTCGGTCTGCGTTTCGCACTCGCGGCTGTGCTCGGCGGTTGGCTCGGATACTGGTTGGACGGCAAATTTCACACGACGCCTTTGCTTTTAATATTCGGCGTGATGTTCGGCGGCACCGCCGGTTTTATCAATCTGTATCGCACGGTCACGCGGCTTTCGCAATCCGAGGCGCGGCGCAAGCAAGAAAAATGAAGATGTTTTCCTCAATTGGTTGAGACGGAGCAATTTGGTTGAAGACGTTGGCGCTTTCAAGTGTCATGTATGGCGTGCTCCTGAGCGTGTTGTTGGCTGTGGTGAGCTTCCTCTCGTTATACTGGGCTGCAAATAAATCGCATAAAAAATTTCAAGCCGTATTGTTCGGCGGCATGTTGTTGCGTCTCGTGCTCGCCGGCGTAGCGGTAATGTTGGTGTGGAAATTTACGGCGCTCGACGGCACTTCGTTCGTGGTCGGGTTGCTCGCGGCGTATTTTGTTTTGCAAGTGATTGAAACGATCTATCTGCAACGCATTTTGAAACGTACAGCGAAAAGGGTTTGACCGCTTGTTGCTCAACGTATCGTCCGCACTTCTGAGAATCTTCGATGAGCCCCAACATGAAGCCGGCCATGCCGCGAAAGAGGGCGAAGAAAGCATCGGCGATGTTATCATACATCACATCAGTGACACCGACAAAATATACGTTCCTTTTGTCGGCGAAGTCCACCTGCCCAAGATCGAACTCCTCGGTATAGATTTCTCCATTACCAAACACATCATGATGATGATGATCGTCTCCGTACTTTTGATCATCGTCATGCGCATTGCGGCGCGACGCAAACCCGGCGAGGTGCCCACAGGCTGGGCCGCGGCCGTTGAAGCCGTCGTCGAATTTATTCGCGATCAAATCGCCATTCCCAACCTCGGCGAGAAAATGGCCGGGGCTTTCATGCCATATCTCTGCACTGCGTTTTTCTTTATTCTCACGTGCAATCTTATCGGACTTATTCCGTTTTCCGCGACGGCCACGGGCAATATCAGCGTCACCGCGGCGCTCGCCACTATGACTTTTGTTTTGATCCAAGCTGCGGCGATTAAAGTCAACGGCTTCGGTGGCTGGCTCAAACATCTCACGGGCGGCGTGCATCCGGCGATGTGGATTATCATGGTGCCGGTCGAGTTTCTCGGGTTGTTCACGAAGCCGTTCGCGCTCTGTATTCGTCTTTATGCGAACATGACTGCGGGCCACGTCGTTATCACTTCGCTCATCTGTTTGATCTTTGTCTTTGGCAAAAACGGCGCTGCTCCGGTGGCGGGTTTTAGCATCGCTCCGGTGTCGGTCGCGTTTAGTCTCTTTGTGAACTTGCTTGAAATCCTTGTCGCCTTTTTGCAGGCCTATATCTTCACTTTGTTGTCCGCGGTTTTTATCGGCATCTCTGCGCACTCCGAGCATGAGCACGAGGAGGCGCACTCGCACTCCCATTAATGCGGCTTTTCATTTATTAAAAAAAACGAAAGACGCGGCGCACCGGCAACGGCGCAAGGGAGACGAGCGGGTTTGAGCTTTATCAACTTTTTATAAAACGAAATTAACGCACTGAGCAATTAACCTTCACATCTCATCTAAGGAGGAAACCTCAATGGGTGAATTCAGTTTTGCGCATCTTGCAGCAGGCTTTGGCGCCGGCATCGTGGCCTTGAGCGCCGGTTTTGGTATTGGTAAAATCGCGAGCGCAGCGATGGACGCTATCGGCCGTCAACCTGAAGCGGCTGCGGACGTGCGCGGCTCGATGATCATCGCCGCGGCGTTGATCGAAGGCGTCGCGTTGTTCGGCGAAGTTATTTGCGTGTTGTTGGCGCTGAAATAATCGGTGCGTGACGCTGCGCAGGTTGCGTCACGCTGCGTCTTTGATGTTTCGCATTCACAGCGAGTCCCCATGTTAGACATCCATACCGGTCTCAGTATTTGGACTGTGATCATCTTTCTGCTTTTGCTGGCGATTCTGTATAAGCTGGCATGGAAGCCGATTCTGGCCGGCCTCGATGAGCGCACACGCACGATTCGGGATTCCTTGCAGCACGCCGAACACGCGCGGAAAGAAGCCGAGCGCGCCAAAGAAGAGTATGAAAAAATGATGGCTGCGGCGCGGTTAGAATCGCAAGAGCTTATTGCGAAGGGCCGCAAAACCGCGGAAAGCGTTCGCCTAGAACTCGTGGATAAGGCGCAAAAAGAGGCGGAAACTTTGATGGAGCGCGCCAAGCGTGAGATTGGTCTCGAGCGCGAAAAGGCGTTGGAAGAAATCAAACGTACCGCGGGCGAGCTTTCCATCAGCATTGCCACGAAGATCATCAGCAAATCCCTCAGCGCGAAGGATCATCAAGATTTGATTCGACAAGCGCTCGTGGATATGCGTCCGTTGATGAGCGAACCGAACTAAGGCAAATCGTAGCCCCGCCCCCCTTGAGGGGCGCTATCACGTTTGCACTATTAGCGGCCATAAAGGGCCGGGACTACCAGAGAGATTCTTATGAAAGAAGGCATTCTCGCACAACGCTACGCGAAAGCTCTGTTCGCCGCCGCGCTTGAGCGCAAACTGCTCGATAAAGTGCGCGGCGAGTTGCACGACTTCGTCAAGCGTTTGGAAGACAATCCCGAATTGTCGTATTTTTTGCGCTCGCCCGAAAGGAGCCGCGCGGAAAAACGGCAATTGCTCGAGCGCGTTTTCTCCGACCGCGTGTCCGGCATGTTTTTCAATTTTCTTTTATTGTTGATTGACAAGGGCCGTATGTCGTTTTACGAGGAAATGCGAAAAGCGTTCGATGAGTTGTATAATCGCCATCATCGCAAAATTCGCGCGCTGGCAATCACGGCCCAGCCGATGGAGAAACGCGAATTGGAAACGCTGCAAGCCGATCTCGCGCAGGCGATGAACCTCACGCTCGAGCTTGAAAATCGCGTCGATGATTCGATTCTCGGCGGCGTGGTTTTGGATATCAACGGCAAAATTCTCGATGGCTCCGTGCGCCGGCAGTTGGAGCGTTTGCGCGAAGTAGTGTCGAGCCGGCGGAATTGAGCATAAGAAGTATTGCTTTGTTTTATCGGTGTTAGTCACATGCCAACGGTACAAAAAAAAATTGTGCGCGAGTTGGTCGGCGGCGAGCCATATGAATATTATCCGCTCGGACGCTATGTTGTGCGTGCCCCTGGAATTTGTGGCGGTCGTCCAACATTTAAGTATACGCGCATTGACGTTCGCCATGCTTTGGGCTTGCTCTCTGCTGGTCGAACTGTCGCGGCAGTCGCTAAGGGTTACAAAGTTCCTCTTGCCGCCGTACAAGAAGCAGTGCAGTTGGCCTCTAAGGCGCTTGATCGCATGAACCGCGATCTTGCAAAAGCTGCGTGATCGTGCTTGATGAACATCTCTACGATGCGCGCTTAGAAGATGCTCTCGCGGCGTGGTATCCGGGGCAAATAGTTTATCTGAGAACGTTGCGTCCGAAAACCCTTATCAAAGATGACGCTGTTGCTACGCTGCTCTTACAAATGAAGCACCCCACATTTGTCACGATCAACTGAATCGACTTCTGGAAACAAATTTTGCCGAGTCAACGCTTTTGTGTGATCTGTTTTGCCTTGAGTCTTGATCATGTGGATGAGTTGCCGAATCTTTTGAGAAGCGTTTTGCGATTAGAGCCTTTTAAAACAAAAAGAAGCCGTATGGGAAAGATTGCACGTGTGCTTAAAAACACGGTTCAGTTTTACGGCGTGCATGATTCTCACATCAACTCCATGAAAATTTTTTAGTACCATCAAGGAGCCTGCGTTCGCATGGACATTCGCCCAGACGAAATTACCTCGATTCTTAAAAAGCAAATCGAAGGTTTTGAAAAACAAATCGACATCTCCGAGGTTGGTGAAGTCCTCCAAGTGGGAGATGGTATTGCGCGCGTGTATGGTTTGCAAAATGTGCAGGCGGGCGAACTTGTCGAATTCCCCAAAGGCGTGATGGGGATGGCGCTCAACCTCGAAACAGACAATGTCGGTGTTATCATTTTCGGACGCGAAACCGAGATCAAAGAAGGCGATACGGTGAAGCGCACGGGCCGCGTGATGGACGTGCCGGTCGGTCCCGAGTTGCTCGGCCGTGTCGTGGATCCGCTCGGCAATCCGTTGGACGGCAAAGGCCCGATCAACACCAATAAGCGCGGCTTGCTCGAACGCAAAGCGCTCGGCGTGGTGCAACGTCAGCCCGTGAAAGAGCCGTTGCAAACCGGCATCAAGGCCATTGACGGCATGATTCCGATTGGCCGCGGCCAGCGTGAGTTGATCATCGGCGATCGCGGCACCGGCAAAAGCGCGGTGGCGATTGATACGATTATCAATCAAAAGGGCGGCGACGTCAAATGTATTTATGTCGCCATCGGGCAGAAAGGCTCAACCGTTGCGCGAGCCGTCAAAACGCTCGAAGACGCGGGCGCGATGGACTTCTCCATTGTGGTGGCGGCGAATGCGAGCGATCCCGCGCCGATGCAATACATTGCGCCGTATGCGGGCGTGGCCATGGGCGAATATTTTCGCGATCAAGGCCAGCACGCATTGATTGTTTATGACGATCTCTCCAAACATGCGTGGGCATATCGCCAAGTCTCGTTGCTCTTGCGCCGTCCTCCCGGCCGCGAAGCTTATCCCGGCGATGTGTTCTATTTGCATTCGCGTTTGCTGGAACGCGCCTCGAAATTGACCGACGACATGAGCGCGCTCGAAAAGTTTGGCGTGGCTAAAGGCGGCGGCTCGCTCACGGCGTTGCCGATTATCGAAACGCAAGCCGGCGACGTTTCCGCGTACATTCCGACAAACGTTATTTCGATTACCGACGGACAGATCTTTCTTGAAACCGATTTGTTCTATGCCGGTGTTCGCCCCGCGATCAACGTCGGTATTTCGGTGAGCCGCGTCGGCGGCAGCGCGCAGATCAAAGCCATGAAGCAAGTCGCCGGTCGTTTGCGTCTTGATCTCGCACAATACCGCGAGTTGGCGGCATTTGCCAAGTTTGGCTCCGATCTTGATAAAGCAACTCAGCAGCAACTCACGCGCGGCGAGCGCATGGTGGAATTGTTGAAGCAAAACCAATTTCAACCGCTGCCCGTGGAGAAGCAAGTCGTGATGATCTTCGCGGGGGTGAATGGTTATTTGGACGGCGTTCCCACGGAGCACATAAAACGCTTTGAAGCGGAATATCTCTCTTATGTGGAATCCAATGCGCCCGACTTGTTAAGCGACATCCGTACGAAGAAGCAGATTGACGATGATTTGCGCAAAAAAATGGTGAGCGCGATCGAAGACTTTCTCAAAATTTTCGCCGGGAAAAAATAAGTGGCCACATTACGCGACATTCGACGCCGCATTACGAGCGTCAAAAGCACGCAACAAATCACCAAAGCCATGAAGATGGTGGCTGCGGCCAAATTGCGGCGCGCGCAAGAGCGTATGCAAAAGGCGCGTCCCTATGCCCGAAGCTTGGACGAAATGCTGGGACATGTGAGCGCGAAAGTAGAAGCGAACTTGCACCCTTTGCTCGCCGTGCGCGAACCCAAGAAGGTTGCGGTCGTGGTATTGAGCGGTGACCGCGGCCTCGCCGGTAGCTTTAACGCGAACATCATTCGTCGTGCGGTAAATGAAATCCAGAGTCTGCGTGCCGGCGGCGCCGAAGTGAAGTTGATTTGTGTGGGCCGCAAGAGTTATGAATTTTTTAATAAGCGCAACTATACGCTGCTCGCGCATTATATTAATTTTTTCAATAACCTTGAATTTTCGCACGCGCAAGACATTGCCGCGTTGATCAACGAGAAGTACGTGGCCGCGGATTTGGATCGCGTGTACCTAGTGTACAACGAATTCAAATCGGTCGTTCAACAAAAGCTTGTAGTGCAACAGCTCTTGCCCATGGTGCCGCGTGCGCCCGAAGCGGAAAAGTATCCGGCGGATTATTTGTTCGAACCCGCGCCCGCGAAATTGTTGGACAGTCTCTGTCCGCGTTATTTGAATATCGAGGTTTGGCAAGCTTTGTTGGAATCCTACGCTGCAGAGTTGGGCGCGCGCATGTCTGCTATGGACGCGGCCACCGAGAATGCGCAAGAAGTGTTGGAACAATTGCGCCTACACTATAACAAAGCGCGGCAAGCCTCGATCACCAAAGAATTGCTCGACATCGTCGGCGGCGCAGAAGCATTGCAGAAGTAGACAAGAAATTATATCCGTATAAAAGC
Organism: bacterium; assembly: GCA_041918175.1. GTDB lineage: Bacteria > Zhuqueibacterota > Zhuqueibacteria > Zhuqueibacterales > Zhuqueibacteraceae > JABWAN01. The sequence continues at coordinate 2,688 of JAYRWE010000092.1, read as the reverse complement.
AATCTTGCGCAGAATGATTTTTGGGCAAAATTGTTTTCAAAAATCATTCTGTCGTAAAATTATCCTGCCAATATTTTGAAAGGCAACATTCGGATGAACGAAGGCAGAGTTTCTCAAGTTATCGGCGCGGTCGTGGACGTTTCTTTTGAAGGCGCCGAGCTTCCCGCAATTTTGAATGCGCTTGAAGTTTCGAAAACCGGAGACCGGCTCGTGCTCGAAGTGCAGCAGCATCTCGGCGAGAGCACCGTGCGCTGCATCGCGATGGATTCTACCGACGGCTTGGTGCGTGGTATGAAAGTGAAAAACACCGGCCGGCCCATCATGATGCCTGTCGGCGCTGTGACGCTTGGCCGCGTGCTCAATGTCATCGGCGAGCCGATTGATGAAAAGGGTCCGGTGAAAACAGATCAATATTTGCCGATTCACCGCCCGGCTCCGGCTTTCGATCAACTCGATCCCAAATCCGAAATTCTTGAAACCGGCATCAAAGTTATCGATCTGCTCGAACCGTATTCAAAAGGCGGCAAGACTGGCCTCTTCGGCGGTGCCGGTGTGGGCAAAACGGTTTTGATTCAAGAACTCATTCGCAACATCGCCACGGAGCACGGCGGTTACTCCGTGTTCGGCGGCGTGGGCGAACGCACGCGTGAAGGCAACGACCTGTTGCTCGAGATGACGCACTCCGGCGTAATCAGCAAAACGAGCATGGTGTTCGGCCAGATGAACGAGCCGCCGGGCGCACGCGCGCGCGTGGCGCTCTCCGCGTTGACCATTGCCGAATCTTTCCGCGATACGGAAGGCAAGGACGTGTTGCTCTTCATCGATAACATTTTTCGCTTCACGCAAGCCGGTTCAGAAGTTTCCGCCTTGCTCGGTCGTATGCCTTCCGCAGTGGGTTATCAACCCACACTGGCCACGGAAATGGGCGCAATGCAAGAGCGCATCACTTCTACGAAAAAAGGCTCGGTCACTTCCGTGCAAGCGATCTACGTTCCCGCGGACGACTTGACCGACCCTGCGCCAGCAACCACGTTTTCACATCTCGATGCGACCACGGTGCTCTCGCGGCAAATCTCGGAGCTTGGAATTTATCCTGCGGTCGATCCGCTTGATTCCACTTCGCGTATTCTCACGCCACAAGTTGTGGGTGAAGAGCATTATTATGTCGCGCGCAAAGTGCAGCAGATTTTGCAGAAGTACAAAGACCTGCAAGACATCATTGCGATTTTGGGTATGGAAGAACTTTCGGATGATGACAAGATCGTGGTCAATCGTGCGCGTCGCATTCAGAAATTTTTGAGCCAGCCCTTCTTCGTCGCGCAAGAGTTTACCGGCACACCCGGCAAGTACGTGCGCTTGCAAGATACGATTCGCGGCTTTAAAGGTATCGTTGACGGCGAGTATGATGATCTCCCCGAACAGGCTTTTTATATGGTCGGCACAATTGAAGAAGCAGTGGCGCAAGCAAAGAAGATGAAGAGCTAAGTTCGTAGTAGCGCCTTCAGGCGCTTAACGTTTTGAGCACTCTCGCCCGAAAGGGCATACTACCAGCGAGCATGAAAACTTTTTTCCTCGAAATCGTCACCCCGGTGCGCAAAGCTTTTTCCGAGCAAGTGACTGCCATTGTCGCGCCCGGTGAAGAAGGTTACTTTGGCGTATTGCCCGGCCACACGCCGTTTCTCAGCAGCTTGAGAATCGGCGACATGAAAATTGAAATTGGCGACAAGACCAAGCACTTCGCCATCTCCGGCGGCTTCGCGGAAGTTTATTCCGGCGGCGTGCGCATACTCGCCGAGACCGCGGAAGAAGCCTCGGAGATCGACGCCGAACGCGCCAAGCAATCCAAAGAGCGCGCTGAGCGCCGCCTTGCCCAAGGCCACAAAGGGATTGATGTCGAACGCGCGCAATTCGCTCTTGCCCGTGCGACGAATCGCTTGAAGATTGCACAGCTTATTTCGTGACCAGGTTGAGCAGTGATCGAAATTTCTTTGATAAAGCGAGTGCCTCAATGTTTTTCGAATGAGGAAAACATTGGTGCTTTTCAAAATAGCGTGAAAACTTCGTAGAAACACCTTGACTTTCGATATGAACTTTCTAATTTAGGGATGTGATTAAACACCGCGGGGTGGAGCAGCCTGGCAGCTCGTTGGGCTCATAACCCAAAGGTCGCAAGTTCAAATCTTGCCCCCGCTACCAACATAAGTACATGGTTTCAAATAGAAAGGCAATCCTTCGGGATTGCCTTTTTTATTTGGTGGGCGAGACAAATAGGGCCACGTTTTGACACCGTTTGACGCTAAAATATCACCTAAAATCTGGTCCGTGCTCTCCCCCTCCTGCCGCGCGGCATTTGCCGGAATTATCGTAACACCCAAGTATCCCCTCGGTGAACCCATCTTTCTTCTTGGGCTTGGAATGTTTACGTTGCAGCCAAGCAAAAGGGGTAGCTCTGCATTCAATCGTGGAGTCCTGATTTACTTTGCGCTCCTGCGATTTCTTGTGCATTTTTAGGGAAAGAACGCGACACTCTTTTCAGGAGCACAAGTCGTATCCCCTCGGTGAACCCATCTTTCTTCTTGGGCTTGGAATTTTTACGTTGCGGCCAAGCAAAAGGAGAACCGGATGGAACAACGTCATCGCGAACAGGCGCATGCGCACGAGATGTTTGAAAGAGTCGAGCGCTTTCTG
>JAYRWE010000091.1:0-279791 GCA_041918175.1 bacterium | reverse complement strand
GCACGTTGGTATTGCGCAATAGCTCTGCGCCGCCGCGCGTTTGCTTCATGAAAGCCGCATTGAGCGCTTGCGCCAAACGCTCGCCCGCTTGATTGCCGGGGTAGATTGTGCATTGCACCGCGATGGAATCTTTCTCCCACTTACGATAATCCACTTTCACATACCACCCTTTCGGAATTTTATTCACCGCGGCAATGCGCGCGGAGGTGGCGAGCGTGCTATCGCTCGCGCGAATCATTTCTACTTGTGCGCCGGCCCAGCGTAATGTATCCGCGAGCGCTTGCGCCAACGCGAGGTTGGCCTGCGCTTCCGTTATTCCTGTGTTGAAAACTTCACCCGCCTCCGTTCCTCCACGAGCCGCATCGAGAATAAAACTCTGTTGCTGCAAGAGCGCGCCGAGTATCGGCGATAAACGCGCTTCGAGTCGTTCGCTGTGCTCGGCTGCGATCACAAGCGGAGTTGCGAGGTGATGAAAACCTGACGCTTGCAATACGAGTCGATATTCGCCGGGCGCAATATCGGGCACAAAGAAAAATCCGTTCGCATCCGAGCGTGCCCGCAGAGAATCGTTGAGAAAAATTTTTGCATCCGCCAAAGCCGCGTTGGTGGAATCATTCAGAATTTTGCCGCTCAAAATTCGCGTCTCTCCCGCGGGCGCTAATGCAAGCGTGAGCGTATCGCGCAATGTTTCGGCTTCAATAAAAATCGCAGCCGACTCGCTTGCGCGCGCACTTTGATAATACACCGTTGCGCGGCCATTTTGCAAACGCGGCGTGTTATTTTCAATCTGCCCCACCGCGGTGTGAACTTTTACATTGGTGCCATCCCACACCGGCTCGCGCTCATGATCCCACACGGCAATATCTATCGGCACAGTTGCGATGCCATCCGCGGGCACGCGTGCAATCTGCGTATGAAACGAGACCGAATCCGGCGGCGCGGCAATGATGAGCGTATCGACGCGCGGCAGGTTGTGTTGCTTGAAGAGGTTCTGCAGATCGAGTTGTAACGTGTGCGCGCCGTTGTGTAAGGCTGCGCCCGGTTGAAAACGCACGCGCTTCTTGGCCAAATCCAATTGCGCGGGCATGGGTTCGCCATTCAATTTGAACGCGATGCTCTCAGAAAAAATAGCGAGCGCACTGTTGGGCCGATTGGTGCGCTCGGAAATGCCGTCCGCGAGGGTATAAACAATTTCCGGCGTTTTGGTGCGCGAAATTTCTTTCGGCGCAACGAGCTTCGCGCTTGGCACACCGCTGGCGGCCCAATGCGCAAGCCCGAGAAAAATGCCATACGCTTCGCGGCGATTGTACGACGCTTGCATCAGCCGTTGTTCTTCTTGCGGATTGGAGAAAAAAGAGGACTCAAGCAAGATGGCCGGGAGCTTGGCTGCGCGCAATAAACCAAAGCCCGCGGGATAAATCAATTTGTCGGCGAGCAAACCTTCGGGAGAAATTTCCGGCAAACGCAGCGCTTCGACGAGGCCGAAGTAAACCGCTCGCGCCAAATCCATGCTTGCCGGCGAATAGTCGGGATGCAAATGATAGAACACCGTGGTGTGGTTTGCCGTCGGCCGCGAGCTGGCGTTGTGATGCAACGAGATCATAAAATCGCAATGCTCTTGCGCGGCAATTTCGGCGCGTTCGTTTAATGAGACGAAGCGATCGTCTGCGCGCGTCATAACCACGCGCGCGCCGGCAAGCTCCAAAAACTCTTTCAAGTAGAGCGCGACGTTGAGATTTATCACCGCTTCTTCTTTGCCCGTGGGGCCGCGTTTGTAATCGGGCAAATGCGAAAGCCCGCCGTGGCCGGGGTCAAGCGCGATCTTGTATTGCGCCAGATGCTTTGCATAAGGCGGAAGAGTGTAGTGCGCTGGCGGCAGTTCCGTCCAGTCATGCAGCCGCAGTTTATTGTTCGTACAACCGAACACAAGCGTGAGCAGCAAGCCAGACCATGCGAGCCTGCGTGACAGCAACAACGCTTGTCGAAAAAGTGGCTTCACGGTTTCTCCAAAATTTTGAGGTAATCGAATGCGACTTGTGCGCGTACTTCAGGCAGGAGCACCCATGCGGCCTGGCCTTCATGCGAAGCGCGCAACGAGCCGCCGATGATGTTTGCGCTGAAAATCGTATCCACACTGCGAATCCAAATTTGCGGGCGCTCGCCGGAGAGTACGCCGAGCACGCCGGTCAATTCAACTTCGAATCCGGTCTCTTCGCGCACTTCGCGGCGCGCAGCTTCTTCCGCGGACTCATACATTTTAACAAAACCGGCGGGCAAACCCCAGCCGCGACCATCACTGCGCTGAATCATCAGAATTTTTTCGCCCTCACGGATAACCACGGCTACGCTCGCAAACGGCGGCATTTGTCCGGCGGAGAGTACATACCACACGCGTTGAAAGCTCGCCAAGAGCACACGCAGAAACAGCAATATTCCTTTCAAAACGAACTCCTATTCATCGTTTTACGAAACTCTTTCGCTTCGAGCAGTTCGAGCGGCGGTGGGATGCAATCGCTTTGAAGTCACCTAGCTGAAACAACACACGTCAGATAAACAAGCGGAGACGACACTCTGCTGGAGCAGCGACGGGCCATAAAAAAATTGCGGGATTGAAGCACGCAAAAACGTTTTCGAATGAGGCGCTTTTTTTGTTTTGTCGCTGCTTCACCGAGGGTTCTTCTTCGTTTGTTTCTCTAGGTGGTCTTTTCAAAGCAGAGTGACTTCAAAGCGATTGCATCCCACCGCTGAAATTGTCTTTTCAAAACAAGCTCCAAATCAAATTCCGTTGCGGCTTTCATCATTCGCGAACTTGATTGCGGTGAATATACGCATGCCGAAGCGGTTCTCAAACAATTCCTTCAAGCTCGCGGCGACGCGGAATTTTTGTTTGCAATCGAGCGTAAAAATGCCGATTATGCCGCGTAATTTTTTTCGCGCCCGTGCGCAGGAGGAGGCGCAGCGGGTATATCACAACGTATTATTTGACCACCTCTGGAGAGGGACGTATGCGGTCGGAATCTCCGTCCACGCAGCCATGAAGGCGTTTGCGTTTGCTTGACTCCAAGGAAGGTTCAACTTTCCTCCTCAAACAATCCCGTCGGAACAGCGTTAGGAAGACCTGCCACAGATCGCGCTGCCTCCGCATGTCAAAGAACGAGTGTTGGAGAACGCCAACATGGAAGACAAACGAATCCGCCTGGTGCTGTTTTCAGCCTGGGGCAGTGATTACAAAGAATTCGAATTTAGCCTCAAGAGCTTCATGGCCATGGCGGCCGGGGCTGCGGGCGCGCTTATCCTTGTGTTCTGCGTATTGCTGTTCGGCTCAAAATTGCTGTTTCAAGAAGTCTACAGCGAATATCAAGGCGCAAAACAAAATCTGTTGCGCCATCAATTCGAGCAATGGCAAAATCGCGCGCAAGAATTGGGACGGCGCTATGAACGCATGCACGGCTTGCCGAGCGGCATGATCTTCACGGAATACGATGCGCGCGAAGCCGGCGAAAACGCCGAAGCGCTCACGGGCCGCGGCGGCGCGTTTGTCGATGAAGACGACAACATTCTTCCCACCTTGCAAGCGGAGGGCAGCAACAAGCCCAATGCGAATCTGTACACGAGTTTTGTAGCGCAGAAATCCTCGCCGGTCGATTACAACACGCTCGCGCCTTCGGAAGTGATTGAGCAACTGGAGTCGCGGTTATCTGCCACGCGCCAAACGCATCAAACTTTGTTCGAAAATTTTGAAGCGCGCCGTAAACAACTCGCGCATATCCCTTCGGTGAAGCCGATTTTGAGTGGGCGCATCACGGATTTTTTTGGCAATCGCGTGGATCCCTTCGTGCGCCGCATTCGGCATCATCGCGGTTTGGATGTCGCAGCGCCCTATGGCACAACCGTGTACGCTCCCGCCGCGGGCATGGTGGAATTGGCAAAGACGACGTATCGTCCCGGCCGCGGTTATGGCCGCGTCGTGATCATTGATCACGGTCACGGCATGAAAACGCTGTACGGCCATCTTTCCAAAGTAAATGTGAAGCAAGGGCAAAAAATTCAGCGCTGGGAAGTGTTGGGCCTCGTCGGCGATACCGGACGCGCAACCGGGCCGCATCTGCACTATGAAGTATGGGCCGACGGCAAAGCACGCGATCCGGTGGAGTTTATCATTAACGAGTGATTGACAATTTTGTACACAAAGCCTTTCAGTTTGCAAAAGCTGAAAGGCTTTTTTGTTTATAGCCTCCGACGCTGCGAATTTCCGCTTGCATCGTTTTCCCTCAAACGATACTTTGCCCCATGCACCTCAAGAAATTCCTGCTCTCATTCAAGGGCAAGCTCACGCTTTTGATTGTTGCGGCCATTCTCCTGCCGCTCTTGGCCGCGGCATTGATCGCACGTCAAGTTTTGCAAGAACGCATTCATCGCGCTTTCACGGCGGAGTTGGAAGCCGGCTTGGGCACAATCACGCTGTTGTTGCGTTGGATCGAGCAAGACGTCGTCACTGAAATTGCGCGCATCGCCAGCAATGACGTTGTCGAAGAGCAGCTTGCGCGCGGCACCGTGCCCGAGCTTAAAAAATTGCTGACGACGCAACGCAAAGTGGTTGATCTTGCCTTGCTCGCCGTGTTCGACCTCAACTATGAACGCGTCGCTTCTTCCAAATTCAAAAGCAAGAATCTCGCGATTGATTTCACCCGTTTGGAGCAGTTGCAAGTCGTAACGAGCGATGAAGATCATTATATCGTCTACGTATTGCCCATCACGAAAAACCAACGCACGTTGGGCTATGCCGCCGGCGGAATTTTGCTCAATGACGCAAGCTTCCTCCAATCGCTGCACGCCGCGCATCTCACCCATACCGCGTTTTGGTTGGAAAGCGAATTGCTATTCACCGACCTCGCGCAACCCGAGAGTTTGAGCAAGCCGCGCGCTGCGGCCGGAGAGTTGTTCGAAATTCGCCTCGCCGGGCAAAAGCACAAAGGTATTTTGCGCGAATACCCTTTGGGCGATAAGAAATTGGAATACGCTTGGTTTATTTCCACGCGGCAGTTGGAGCAGGAGGAAGTGAAGCTCACGCTCGCGCTTGTCGCCATTGTGGCCGTGCTCTTTGGAATATGTTTGACATTTTTGGGAAGCATTTTGGAGCGCATGCTCAAACCGCTGCAACATCTTGCGGTATACGCGCGCCATCTTTCTGCGAATCAATTTTCGCCGCGCATGGATTCTGCGCTGGCCCACTTGGTCGAAAGCTCACAAGATGAAGTCGGCAAACTCGCCGACGCGTTCATGCACATGGAGCGGCAACTGCGCGCATACCTGCACGAATTGACTGAAACCACGCGCGCCAATGAGCGCATTCAAAGCGAGTTGCGCATCGCGCGCGATATTCAAATGAGCATGTTGCCGCACGGCAATGGTGAGTGGCAACGCAATCCGCGCATTGCTATCGCTGCCGCGCTTGAACCCGCGCGCGAAGTGGGCGGCGATTTTTATGACTACTTCATGATTGATGAGCATCGCCTCGCCTTTGCGATTGGCGACGTTTCCGGCAAAGGGATTCCGGCCTCATTGTTCATGGCGGTGAGCAAAGCCTTGGTGCGTGCAGTCACGAGTTTAGCGCGCACCTTTTCGAGTAACGGCCTCTTGCCGCAGGAAGTATTGCAGCGCGTCAATCAGGAACTGTGTCGCGAGAACGATCTGCTCATGTTCGTCACGCTTTTCTTGGGCGTGCTCGATACGCAAACCGGCGAAGTGATATACAGCAGCGCCGGACACAATCCTCCGTTTCTGCTGGAGCATACTCCCCAACGCGCAACGTTGTTACCGCCGGCGCGCGGCACACCGCTGGGCATCAAGGCTACGTCGCGCTATCAAGCGCACGCGCTCACGCTCAAGCCCGGCGCGGCTTTGCTGCTCTATACCGATGGCCTCACCGAAGCGCGCGACCTTGCCGGCCAATTTTATTCCGAAGCGCGCGTCGAAGATTTTTTGCAACGCAGCGCTGCGCCAAACATGCACGAACTGGCGCAAGACCTCTTGGCCGAAGTGAAGAACTTCGCGCAAGAAGCGCCGGCCTACGATGATCTCACGCTGCTCGCATTGCAATATTTGCCGCAACCGCAGCTCACGCTCAAGCTGCGCAATCGACTCGAAGATTTGCAAGCTTTATTGCCGCAACTAGAAGCTTTTGGCGCGCGCCAACACTTGGAGCAAGAAGATCGGCTCTGCGTGCGCTTGGCGGTCGAAGAGATTATCACCAACACGATCAAGTACGGTTATGAAGACGAAGCCGTGCATGAAATCGTCGTGCATTTGCATCTGCGCGAAGCGGTGCTGTATCTTCGCATTGAAGACGACGCACGGCCGTTTAATCCTTTGGAAATATCGATGCGCAAGAGCGAGAACGAAGCTGGTGGACATGGCTTAAAACTCGTGAAAGCGATGTTGGAAGAATACACCTATCAGCGCATTGACGGCAAAAATATTTTCACTGCGCGCAAGCCATGCCGGCGCGCGCCGCACGCGCAGAGTGTTTGAATAAAAACTTTTGGATTTTTTAAACCATCGACGCGTAATGATCTAACACGGGTTCTCAAGCAAGCTGAAAACCGCACCCCTTCGGTGAAAGCACACGGATCAAAAACGCACACCGAAAAGCTTTTTCCGCGTGTGCTCTTGATCCGCGTAGAATCTAAAAATGCGGAGCCCACGTCGATTAAAAAACTCACACGGATAAGGCTTTTGATTTTTCCGAGTGCGTTTTTGATCCGTGTGTGGCCCCTAAAACTTTTGGAATTTATTCTGAATTTGGTTCGCTAATCCGCATAAGGAAAGATTAATGGAAATCACCACACAGGCAGAAAACGAAATTTGGATCGTGCAACCGCACGGCAAACTCGACTCGTTTACGGCCAAAGAGTTTGAAGAACGGTTGCTCGCCGATATTGCCGCTGGGCATCATAAAATCATCATTGCCGCGGAGCATTTGGAATACGTGAGCAGCGCCGGATTGCGCATCTTCTATCTCGTCGCTAAACGCATTGCCGAACACCGCGGCAAGATCGTATTCTGCGCGCTCACCCCGCATGTGCGCCGCGTGTTTGATATTGTCGATATGGCCAACGAATTTGCGCTCTGCGCCACGCGCGCCGAAGCGCTGCAGGAGTTCGCATGAAAATCCGCTTCTGGGGCGTGCAAGGCTCCACGCCCAATCCGCTGTCGAGCGCGCAGTTTCACGCGAAGCTCAAATCCATTTTAAGACACGCCCACCAGCGCAACCTGCAAACCGAGGCGGAGATCGAAACCTTTCTCGCGGAATTGCCGTTCGCGCTCACCCACACCACCGGCGGCAATACCACCTGTTTTGAAATTCTTTCGAGCCAGGGCACACGCGTAATTGTGGATCTCGGCACCGGCGCGCGCAAACTCGGCTGGGAATTGCTGCGCGGCGAGGCTGGCAAAGGCAAAGCAGTTTTGCCGATCCTGCTCACGCATTGCCATTGGGATCACATTATGGGCTTTCCATTCTTTATGCCGGTTTATACTGCCGGCAACCATCTTCAGTTTTATGGCGGCCATCCTTATTTGCGCGAAGCCCTGGAGCGACAAATGCATCCGCAATCCTTTCCCGTGCGGTTTGACGAAGTCGAAGCACGCGTTACATTCGAGCAGCTTTTTGAAGACGAAGAACTCACGCTCAATGATTTGAAAGTACGCTGCAAACGGTTGCAGCACCCCGGCGGGAGTTATGCGTATCGCATTTCCGAAGGTGAGAAGAGTATTGTCATCGCAACGGATGCGGAGTATAAAGCGCTTGATGCGGAAGCGCTGCGACCGTATATCGAATTTTATCGCAATGCGGACGTTTTGGTTTTTGACGCGCAATACACGCTCAAAGAGCTTTTTCAAAAAATCGATTGGGGCCATAGCTCCTCCATCATCGGCGTGGATATTTCGCTCATGGCAAACGTTGCCAAGCTGGTGCTCACGCATCACGATCCTTCCTACAGCGACGAAATGATGACCGAAATTTTAGACAAGACGGAAGCTTTCAAACAGGAAATGCTACAGCAAGAGCAATGGCAAAACCGGAGGGATATGCTTGAAGTGATGATGGGGTATGAGGGGTTGGAGATTGAGGTGTAATTGCTTCACGGCGTTTGTGAAATGTCAAGATCGAATTCAGTGCGACGCTCTGCCGCGGCTTGACCGTGACATGCATGTGATGTTGAGAAAAATTAGGGTTGAATACGGTTGGCAGTGTTTCATCTCACCTTCACCTCGCTTACTTCTCCCTGCATTTCCACTTCAAATACCACGGGCAGATTGTCTTTAATCGCTTGCTCGTGTGTGATTAAAAACACCTGCCGAAAATAGCTCGTGAGATGCTGCAGCGTCGCAAGCAGCAATAGTTTGCGCTCTTCATCTTGCGAGCCGAAAACTTCATCAAGCACGATGAATTGCAGCGGCGGCCGGCCCGAGCGCTGCGCAATCACTTGGCTAATTGCAACGCGCAGGCAGAGGTTTAACAAATCCTGCTCGCCGCCGGAGAAGCGTTGTAGCCCAAAGCGGCGGTTTTGGTCATACAGAAAAATGTTGTACGATTCATCGAGATCAAGCAACGAATATCTGCCGTTCGTCGCGAGGCGCAACACCTCCGAAGCGCGCGTTGCAATCAACGGCCGCAGCCTTCCCGCCAACTCCACGCGAAATTCTTTGAAATGCTCCTGCAAGGTTTCGAGCAGATTGACTTCGTGTTGCGCCTTGACGATGGCTTCAGCGCGCTCGCGCGCTTGCTCAACGGCGCGTTCGAGATGGCGCATGTCCGCTTCCGCCGCGGCCAACAACGCCTGCGCCTCACCCACGGCCTTTTGGCTGCGAGAGTGCGCCGCGCTGCTCTCCGTATGCGCGCGCTTGTGATTCGCAAAAACTTCCTCGTGATACTGCAGAAGCTCCAACTCATGCTGCACTGCGAGATGGCGCGCGTTGAGTTGGCGCACGCGCTCTTGCAACTCCGCGCCGCGTTTTTCCAAATCCGGCAGAGCCGCCACGCGGCCCTCGAGATGAGCAAGCTCTTGCGTCTTTTTTTCAACCGACAAAAGCGCAGTGCTGACTTCCTGCAAGCGCGCATCGTCAAAATGAGCGCTGCCGAACTCTTGCACCTCGCGCTCCATCGCGAGCAATTGCGTTTGCACCTCGGAAAGTCGCTCGAGTTGCGCAGCCAAACGCTCTTGCAGCGAGTGCAAGTTGGAACGCTCTCCGCTCAACTGCCGCCGCTCGTTTTGCAATGCGGCCTCGGCTTGTTCCGCGTTCGCCAGCTTTGCCGCGATTTCTTTCTTCTGCGCCGTGAGCGTGACATACTCCGCGCGCAAATCCGCGAGCGTCTGCTCAAACTCTTGCATCACCGTTGCAAAGTGCTCGTGCAAGGGCCGCGTGCAAATCGGGCAGGGGCTGTCTTGGCCTAATTCCGCAACGCGCTGCTTTTTCTCTTTCAAATCTTTGCCGCGCGCTTCGATGCCGCTCAAGGCCGCGTGCAAGCGTTTGTCTTCTTCGCGCATGCGCTGCACTTGCTCATGCGCGTGTTGCCAGCGCTGCTCGCTCTGCTTTTCTTGCTCGGGCAAAGTATGCAGCGGCGCGAGTTGCTGCCGCAGATTTGCAATATCGGCTTGCAAGGCGGCGACTTGCTGCGAAAGATTTTGCGCCAATGCCTGTTTGCCTTTGCGCGCCAACGCTTGGCGTTGCGCGGCTTCAAGCGCTTCTTTTTCTTGTTTAAATTTTTGCGCCGCTGCGCGTGCAGGCTGCAATTCCGCGATGCGGGTTTGTTGCGCGAGCAGTTCGCGTTTGTGCTCCGCTTGTTGCAAAAGCTGCTGCCGCAAAATGTGCAACTGTCCGAGCAGAGTGTTCAACTCCGCGTTCCAGCGCTGGAAGCGATCCCGCCGTTGCGTTTCTTCTTCCAATAAAACCCGCGCTTTTTCTTCTTCCACCACCAACCGCTTTTCTTCATCGTGCTGCTGGCGCAATGCGATCTGCGCCGCCTCACACTTTTCGAGTTGTGCATCTAGCTGCTTTTGCAATTCTTCAAAATCGGCTTGATGCGCGCGCGCGCCTTCGAGAAACTTGCGCTTTTGCAAAGCCTCGCTGGAAGCCTTTTGCCGCGCAACATCGATGGCTTCGAGCGCGAGCAGCTTGCTGATGAGCTTGCGTCGCGGCTCGTCGCTCAAGCTGCTCAATGCCGCAAGCTCTTTTTGTTTGGCGAAGATGGAAACTTCAAATGAATCGCGATCCAAGCCGAGTACGTGCGCGATTTCGCTGTTCACGCCGGTTTCGCGCAAAGCAATCGGCTCATGTTGTCCCGCGCGATAAAGCGCGGCTTCGACATTCGCCGCCGCGCCGCGAATTGAGCGCACGACACGATAATTTTCTCCGGCAATGGCAAACGCCAGTTCGACTTCGCACGGCTCGCTCGCCGGCGCTTGTTGGCGACGCAATAGAATTTTTTCCGTGCGCGCCGCGCGCGAGCCGTAAAGCGCCCAGCCAATCGCTTCGAGCAAAGTGGATTTGCCCGCGCCGTTGCGGCCAATGATGCCGATCACATTCTCGGGAAATTCGAGCGTGAGCTCTGCATAACGCCGAAAATTGCGCAGACGCAGTTGTTTGAGGATCATTCTTCCTCCTCAAGCGTTTCGGCGGCGGTGAGGTATTGCCAGCCGAGCCGCTCCAATTCCTCGCGCGCTAAAACGCCGTTGCTGCGATTGCGCAAGTAGCGCGAAAATTCCTCGCGCAATGAGCCGACGCCGGCTTGCTCACTGCTTGAAGTCGTGGCACTCGAAGTTTGCGGAGCGAAAGAAAATTGTTTGTCGAGATAAAACACATGGGCGAAGACCGCGTCAAGTGCGGCGAGGTCAAGTTGCAAATAAACTTCGCGCGCAATATTGCGCAGTTCGAGCGTGACCATTGCGCCGGCGAGATCGTCACCGCTGCGGCTCTGCGCTTCGGCAATAATTTCCGCGACAGTTTTATCGCGACACTCAATCGGCTGCAAGCGTATCATAGGCCGCGCGGCGATCTCGACATATTGCCAGCGCCGTTGGGTAAGATCGCCGACGATGTAGCCCGAAGTGTAGCCCGCTTCGTTGAAACTCGTGCGCTCCGTGGAGCCGGAATAAAAGGTGTGATCGTTGATGGCGAGGTAACGATGATAATGCCCCAGTGCGATGTAATCGAAGGTGAGATTGAGCCGCGTTTCGGGGTCTTCCAAAAACTGTTCGTTGAATTCGCCCATGCGCGTATCGACTTTGCCCGCGGCGCGCCACGAGCCGTGCGTCATGAGAATATTCCATTGCGCGCTCGCGTCAAGCTGCAGCGCGGCATATGCTTTCTCCAATTCATCGCTCAATGAGCAATGCGGAATGCAATGCACGGCGCAACGCTCGCGGCCATTGCGCGCAGTGAGAACAAATTTTTCATACACGCCGCGATACGCCGCATGCACATTGGGCAACACACTCATCGCCTCGAAGATGTTGCCCGTGGCGCGAATGCGCGGCGTGGAATGATTGCCGGCAATGACGATGATCGGCAATCCCGCCTCGTTGAGCTTGGACAAACCTTCCAATGCCACGGCAATCGCGCGATTGTTGGGTCGCGGTGATTGAAACAGATCGCCCGCGTGCAGCACAAAGTCCGGCCGCTGCGCGATGATGCCGTCGATCGCGCGCCACCACGCTTCGTAAAAATCCAACTCACGACGATTCACGCCGGTCGCGGCGTCGACTTTGGAGAGATCCGAAAAGCCGAGGTGTGTGTCCGCAAAATGGACGAAACGCATTTCACCACCACCAGCTTGATTTTTCTTTCTTCTCTTTCTTCTCACCCGTGCTGCGTTTATCCTTCTTGCCGCCCTTGCCTTCCCCCACCGGCAGCATCTCTTCATACGTTTGCTTGGTTACGCTGCCTTTGCTCCACGTGTGCGCATATTCGATTTTGCCGGAGCCATCGAGGAACTGCACGTGAAATTCTTTGGCGGAAAGCCGGAACCACGCAAAGCCCAAGTTGGTCGCGGCGAAAATCGAGTGCGTGCCGTAAGCCGTGCTGCGGCTCTTCGCGCCCGTGCCGGAAATGATGTAATAAACGCCATTCACTGGCGCAAGAAGCTGGCGATCATGATCATGGCCGCAAACATAGGCATCGACGTTGTATTGCTCCAATAGCGGCCGCACGTGCGTGATCATCGCAGGCGTGTTGCCGTGATCGCCATAGGAGAACACGGGATGATGGCCGAACACGATCTTCCACGTTGCTTGCGAATTTTTCAACTCGCGTTCGAGCCATTCGAGTTGCGCGGCGTCGGGCGTTTTAGTGCTGCTGATCGTTTCGGTGTCCAATGCAAAGAATTGCGCGTGATGTGTCGCGTCGATCTTCTGCGTGAAAGTATAATAAGCCGTGGGCATCTTCCACTTCTTGCTGCGGGGCGCATACTCTACTTGAAAACGGCCATTGCCATTGTGATGATCGTGATTGCCGAGCGAAGCATAAAAGGGCACATTCAAATGCGGCAGGTTGTACATGTCTTCGAACTTCGTGCGCCATTGCGGATCATGCACCGAAGAAACGCCGTCGCCGTAAAAGTTGTCGCCGAGCAGCAACGCAAATAGGAGCGAGTCCTTTTGCGCTTTGGCATTCAACAACTCGGCGACTTTGCGCTGATCCGGCTCGCCCGTGCCTTGATCGCCCATGCCCGCGAAATAAATGTATCTTTGTCCGGCAATTTTATCGGGAATCGTGAAAGCCGGCGTTGGCCGTGGATTTTTGACCTTTGAACCCTTGCCGCCATAGCAGCTCGAGATCAAAGCACACAATAGCAAAGTCAAAATGATTACGGCCGCCGTGAACGGCTTTGAAAAAAACTTTTGCATGTTGCTTTCTCGTGGTTGAATAAGCCAACGGGATTGATTTGGATTGGAAGAATGTGCGGGCTGCAAGACTTCACAATTTACCGCAGAAGCGGTTGGTTTGCAGAAAGGAACGTTCGTCGGAACGTCCTTGAGTTCGGTCATGCTCAACCAAGGCTGGGCCGTGGCTTGCATGTGATTACGATTGAAAGGCACGCCACGACCAAGCCGTGGCAGAGCGGAAGTTGGCTATCGCATGACAAAGTTAAAGATAGTGCGTCGCTTCAATACACGCGCGTCAAGCGCACGTCCGCGTAGTAGTGCCGCAAGATCGCATCATAGGCTTTGCCGCGCAGCGCCATCATCGCCGCGCCGACTTGACACATGCCCACGCCGTGGCCGCGTCCGCCGCCGCGCAGAATAAATTTCGCACCTTCTTTATTGACCACGAACATCGCGCTCGGCAATCCTTGCGCAGAGAGCGCTTGCCGAATCGCCAGTTCGCCAGTGATTTCAAAACTCTTTTTTGAGCCGACGACACGCAGCTTGGTAATGCGGCCGGACACGCCGCGTTTGAGCGGCGTCAGTTCGAGCACCTCGCCAAAATTCTCGCCGGTTTTCTTGGCAAGCTGTGTCGCCAATTCTTGCGCAGCGATTTGCACTTCCCAACGATAGTAGCCGCGCGCATAGTCAAACGTGCGTGCGGTTACATCGGGGCCAATCAAGCAATGCGCAGGCGGCATGGCATTGAGCCATTTGCGCACCGCCTCTTCGCTGTTCATCAATTGCTGCGCAAACTCCGGCGCGCGTTTGCCGTCGTACACGCCGCGCAAATGCGAGCGTGCGTTGCCGGACCACACGCTCTCGTTGTTCTCCGTATGCCCGCCGCACAGACTGGAGTAGGGCGCGGTGACAACGTCTTCGCCGACTTTTAATACGATTCCCTGCGTCTCACGAATGGCGCGATCAACGTCTTTGGATTTTTTCGCGATGCCCGCATACACTTGGCAGCCCACGTCCGCGCAGATATCATAATCCTGGTTCGGTAACGGTTTCGCGAGTTTATAGAGCACTTCGCTGCGGCTGGCAATGGCTTGCGCCTTGAGCGCTTCAAATGGGAAGCTGGGGCTCATCTCCGCCGGCACCACACCGGAGAGATATTTTTCTACCGGCAAAACATTGACGACGGCAATCGCCGTGTCGCTTTTGATGATGAAGCGCATGCGGCCGAGGTAGTTGGGAAAGGCGCTTTGATTGGGCGTGTATTCTTTTACGCCAATGCGATTCGCGAGCATTTCCGAGCCGCTGGGCAGGAGCACGCGTTTCTTGGTCGCGTCGTTGGTTAATTCCAACATGCGCTTGTTCGAATTGCGCTCCGTCGCCATGCGTAAAGTCCAATTGCCCGCGCTTTCATTTTGCGCGAGCGTTACGCCGGCAGCGTCGCGCACCAAGAAAGCCTCCTCGGTTTGCAAATGAATCACCGCGCGCCCGAGTATCAAGCCCACACGCACTTCCGGCTGCGCTTGAAACAGAGTTTTAGTGGGGGGCAGAGGGCGTAAACAAGAAGTGAGATGTAATGCGAGGATGCCGAGAAGTATGAAATACAAACATCGAATGTAGAACTTGCATGAAGAGGTGAGCATGTCGAACTCGGTTGGCTTGAGCATCGTGAGATTTCTCGGCGCAGTTTTTAACGCGGATGAATCACTTTGAAGAAAAAGCGGCAGGCGCGGCGCAAAGTAGCGCAATCAATTCTGCCGCTCTTTTTGAATTTTGAGTAAAGCGGCTTTACTCAATCCAGTGTAGTTCGCGATCTGTGCGAGCGGCACACCGTTTTTTACCATTGTGCGCGCGATTTCCAGCTTGCCTTCTTTTTTGCCGAGCGCGCGAAGCTGCTTCTTCTCTTTTTGAATGGCTTCGATCAACATACTCAACTCCTCTTTGCTATGGTAAACTTGTTCAAATTTGGCGTAATCGGGTTCCTCAATCCTGCCGTGCAGGAAGAGTTGGGTGAACCAATTAAAGAATACCGACAGTGCTTGCCGATCTTTCGCGGTATCGGTCAACCTTTTCAACTCCCGCGTTATCGCCTCGGGATCGTAGTGCGTTTCCGCCAGAAACAAAGTGGAAACGATATTGCCGATGCGCAGCAAGAATTCCGGCGAAAAGTTTTGCTCAATAATGGGGAAGTATTTAAACCCCACGCCGTACTCGCCGAGCGTCTTTGCACCGTCAATCAACTCGGACAAATCCGCGGGCGTATTCCAGCGCCTTTTGCCGTTGTAGAGCAAGATCGGAAACACCGGCGGCAATTTGCGCAGTTTCTTTTCGGAATCCAGCAAATGGCGATAGAAATCCAAAATGTATCCCGCCATCTGAACCGCGGCGAACCGTTCCGGCGTGGATTTGAACTCCAACAAAACGACAATGTAGAAATCGCGGCCGCGCCATTTGACTTTGTAGAGCAGATCCGTGAAAGTCTTTTTATACTTTCGCGAAACGAAAGCCCCTTTCACCGGTTCGCAATCCGTGAAATCCAATTCCTTCACCCATGCTTCATGCACAAACGAGGTGAGCAATTGCCGGAAAATTTCCTTGTTGGAAAAGAGCACTGCGTAGCTGCGATCGTGCAATTCGTGCATCCCGCCTCCCGAGGTTAATAGCTTCATCGAAGATTCGTTGCGCGAATATAACCCAAAGCTTTTGGCCGAGCAAGATGAAATTTGTTCTTGTCAATGAAAGCCGCGTGCTCTATCTTGCCCGCACAGGTGTTCCTTCGCTTTGCGCGAAAGGAAAGAATAGGGAATGCCGTGCGAATCGGCAACTGCCCCGCAACTGTAAGCAGCGTTGTTCCGTTTGCTTCGTCACTCTGTTCCAGGGGAAGACGAAGCGCGTCGTTTTCGGGCTGCAAGTCAGGAGACCTGCCTGTGTTTAATTCTCCGAAAGCTTACGAGCTTTCAACCAGGAGAGCCTTCGCGGGAAGGTTGCGCTTGTGGTTCGTCATTTCCATCTTCTCTTCATTATTCGCAAACCCTCCCTCGCCGGCCTCCTTCACGTCCCACCTTTTTTGGAGGCGGTATGTTTCAAAAGCTTTCCTCCGGTATTTTAATGTGCGCTTGCGTATTGACTTCGGCGTTGCGCGGGCAAAATGCCGAAGCCGTGCGCGGCAAAGTGCTTGATGCGAGTTCGCTCGCACCGCTCGCCAATGCCATTGTCGTTTCCATTGCCAGCGGGCGCGGCACGATTACGAACAGCGCGGGCGAGTTTCAACTCACAATCGGCGCCGCAACAGATTCGATTGCCGTGCGTTTCGTCGGCTATCAAACGCAGCGTCTCGCGCTCGCTGATTTGCGCGCACTGCAAACCGTTGCGCTCACGCCAAGCACGATGCTCTTTCGCGAAGTAACGGTGACGGCGAAACGTTATGCCGCGACTGCCTCGGATATTCCTGCTGCGAGCGAAATCGTGACGGCGCGCGCGCCGCACCACACGACGGCGCAAAACGTGGGCGAAGCTTTGGCGCAGGCGCAATCTTTATTCATCAAAGAATACGGCGGTTTGAGCGGATTGAAGACGGTGACATTGCGCGGCGCTTCAGAGGGGCAAGTGCTCGTGCTCGAAGACGGCGTGCGTTTGAATAATCCGCAGGGCGGTTGGGTTGATTTCAACCTGTTGCCGATAAGCAGCGTGGATAAAATCGAAATCGTGCGCGGAGGCGCGTCCGCGCAATATGGCAGCGAAGCTGTCGGCGGCGTGATTCATGTGCGAACGTTGCCGCCTCCCAAGCGGCTCACGCCGAGCGCGGAATACACGCTGGGCAGTTACGGCACGAACGCCGCGCGTTTCAACCTCGGGCAACGCTTGGGCAAGTTAGCCGCGGTGGCAAATTTCAACAAATTGCAAACCGAGGGCAATTATGCCGTCGACGAAACCATGCGCTTGCGCAACAACGCATTCGCGCGCGAGGATTTTTATTTGCGCGGTGATTATGCTTTCTCGCCCAACGCACGGCTTTCTGCGTTTCATAAAGACATTCACGCCGATCGCAAAGTCGCAGGCTCCCTCGCATTTCCTTCTCCCGGGGCAACGCAGGTTGACGACAATCGTATCACCGCAGCTTCCTTTTTCAAACAAAGCGGCGCGTGGCTCGATCTCAATCTGCAAGCAAGCGTGCAACGCCTTGTGCAGGAATATGTCAATCCCGATCCTTTCTTTCCCATTCGCAGCCGCCATCGCGTGGATAGCCGCGAAGTCATTGCACACAATCGCAGCCGCGTGTCGCAACTTGAACTGCTCTATGGCTTCGAGTTGGCGCGCAACGAGATTCAGAGCACAGACATTCAAAATCCCACGCGCGAACAACGCAGCGCATTTGCACAAGCCGAATGGCGCGCGACCAACGTGCGGCATGAACGTCTGCTCAGTTTCACTGTATTGCCCGCGATTCGTGTGGATGATTACAGCGATGCCGGCACGCACGCCAGTCCCAAGATCGGTTTGGTGTGGAAATATGAAAAGCACGCGAGCATTTCGCTGCATGCGAGCGCGGGCAAAAGTTTTCGCGTACCTGCGATGAATGATCTGTTCTGGCCGAGCGGGCCATTCGTGGCGGGCAATCCGAATTTAAAACCGGAAGAGGGGCGGCAATATGACGGCGGCGTGTTGCTGCAATGGCCGAGCGGCTTGGGCAATTTTCGTTTTGCGTTCGACGCGTTTCAATATCGCCTCACCAATCTCATCTCATGGATTCCTGACGCGAACTTTCGTTTCTCCCCGCAAAACATTGCGCGCGCGAAAGTCAGCGGATTTGAGCCGGCGTTGCAATGGAGCGCGCCGCGTGAGCGCGTGAGTCTGCGTGTAAGCTACGCCAAGCTCAATGCAAAGGATGACGGCAACGACGCGCTCACACACGGCAAAGAGTTACTCTATCGTCCCGAGCATAAGCTTGATGCGAGCCTCGTTGCGCAAATCTTCGGCGCAAGCGTGGGCGCGAGTTATCAACTCATTGCCAAACGTTTCGTGCGGCAGGACAATTCGCTTTCGCTGCCGGGCTATCGCTTAACGAGTGTGTTCGGCAATTATGATTTCGCACTCACGAGCGGCTATCGCGCGCGTATGGCTCTCGCGGTGAATAATCTGTTCGACAAACGGATTCAGATCATTGAAGGCTATCCCACGCCGGGAAGAGAATGGCGCGTGACGTTGGGAGTGGGGAGATAGCGGGGGAAAGTTTAATCCGCGAGGCAAACAGCGAAGTTGCCTCGCGGCTCTTTGAGTTTTTTGAGAAGGGACGAGGCTTGGTTCTTTTTACGCGCAATATCATTCCAGCGCAGGATCAATCCTTCTTCAACAGCACCTCACGCAAATACCAAATCCCCTCCAAAATTTTCCAATCATTCTTGGGCTGGGTGATTTCGACTTGCAGGGTTCCGGCAGGGCGGGGTTATATGCGAATTTAGGCGAGTAAAGTAAGCCCCATCATTGCAAAATGTTGGTCATAGGCAAACGCTTGAGACATTTTGTGCTTCAGGCAAACCGCAAAGCTGGTGCAATCGGTAAAAGATAGAGCCACGGTATCATATTGCCGAAAAATGGCTTTTGCCTCTTGCAATATACTGCCGTCGATCCTCATCACCGTCAGGGCGCCGGTCTTTTCAACCTGTTCGATCAGATCGATGAACTGGCTTGCTGCAGAATGGCTCAAATCATAACGTAACCGCGTGATGGTCTCATCCACGACATAATCCGTGGTCACGAGCCGTTCGCGTTGCTGTTTCAGACGGCCATACACGCCGAGAGCCGCGCTGTGATTCTGATCTTTGCGATCAGAAAGCGCAATCCAAGCGCCGGTATCAACGAAAGTCATTTACTCGGCTCCGCGCCATAAATGATGGCGTCATGATTGACGGAAGCATCGGCCCTCTCCGAAGTGCAAAATCCTACCAACTTATCCAGCATGGCATAGCCTTCTTCGAGACGCGCCAGTTCGACGATTTCGACGTCTAGCATTATTCGATCCTGCTGAATTCTAGCCGGCCAATTTTTGAACGGAATCAAGAAGCCGTTCTCAACTTTTAGAGCTTCAACTCGCATGTTTCACCTCGTAGATTATTTCAATTGCAGAGAAGTGGGCTTAACTTTCTCTTTTCATCATAGCCAACGGTCGTTTCAAAAGCAACGCTTTTGGCGCATGCCCTATCGATATGCCTCAAACATACAAAGCTACCAATCCACCAATCCAAAACTCCACGACTCCATCAATCCTTCTTCTTCAACAGCACCTCGCGCAAATACCAATTGCCCTCCAAAATTTTCCAATCGTTCTTCGGCTGGGACATTTCGGCGCGTAGCGTGTCGCGCAGGGCGGGGTTGTATTCGAAGGCGATTTCCAAATCATCCAGCGCGGGGACGAGTCGTTTGAGCTTGGCGGCGCAGCGGGCTTGCTGGAATTTGGCGCGGGCGGTTTTAACGCTATCCAGTCGAACGATGCTTTTCAAAATATCAAACGCCGATTCATATTTGCGGCTTGCAATTCGCCATTTGCCAGTGGCAAACACCGAATCCGCTTGGTGCAGAAGCTTTTGCGCTTCTGTTTCGGATTTTAAACGAGCTTGAATTAACTCATAGACATCCCATGCCGCGAGGCGAACCCACGGTTTGTCATTTTTCCGCAGTTGATCAATCCGGCGCAGTAACGCAGGCGACAGTGAATCTTGCCGCGCCAAAGCTTGGGCGCCGGCGGTACGATAGCCGCTAAAGTTGTTTGATAATAACTTCAGGAGGTCGGCTTCAGGTAGTTGTTTAAATAAATTTCCCAACGCGATGGCGGCTTGGAGGCGGACGTCCCAATTGTAATCTTTGAGGCTTGCTAGGAACGCCGAAATCACGCGATCATCGCTTTGGGCAAGCTTTCCGAGCGTGGCAGCGGCTTGGCGGCGGGCATTCTCATCTGGAGCTTTGAGATCAGTTAAGAGTGCCGTAATCACGCGGTCATCGCTTTGGCCGAGATTGACCAGCGCGGCGGCAGGCTGGCTGCGGCGGCTCCAATCCTTAAGCGCGTCGAAGAGCGCCGCGATTATGCGGTCATCGCGGTGGCGGAAATTGCCGAGCGCGGCGGCGGCTTGTTCACGGACATACTCATCTTGATCTTTGAGGCTAGCGAGTAGCGCCGTAATCAAGCGGTCATCGCTTTGGCCGAGATTGACCAGCGCAGCGGCGGCTTGGTTATGGTTGCCACGCCAATAATAATTTTCGTTCGGATGTTCGATCACCGCGCGGAGCGCCGTAATCACACGGTCATCGCTTTTGCCGAGGTTTCCCAGTGCGGCAGCGGCTTGGCGACCGACAACCTCTATTGGATCTCTATGCGCTGCGAGAAGCGCTGTAATCACGCGGTCATCGCTGTGGCGGAGATTTCCTAGCACGTTGACGGCTTGGCGGCGTACATACTCATCTTCATCTCTGAGAGCTGCGAGCAGAGCCGAAATGACGCGGTCATTGCTGTGGCCAAACTTGACAAGTGTGGCGATGGCGTTGCGGCGGACGAATTTATTTCGATCTGCGAGGCTGGCGAAAAGTGCTGAAATAACGCGTTCATCATTGTGGCCGAGATTCCCGAGCGCGCCTGCGGCTTGTCCACGGACAAGCTCACCTCTATCCTTGAATGTTGTGAGTAGCGCCGCGATCACGCGCTCATCACTGTGGCCGAGCTCCCCGAGCGCGCTGGCGGCTTGTCCGCGAACATGCTCATCTATATCCGTGAGTGCTGTGAGTAGCGCCGCGATCACGCGTTCATCACTATAACCAAGATTCTCCAGGGCGTTAACTGCGTGGCTGCGGACATACTCATTTTTATTTTTGAGCGCGGAGAGAAGCGCCAAAATGAGGCGGTCATCCCTATTGCCGAGAAAGACGAGCGCGTCGGCGGCTTCGTTACGGACATCATAATCTTGATCGTAGAGCGCGATGAAGAGCGCCGCAATTGCGCGGTCATCACGTTGGCCGTGATTGCGCAGCGCGCTAGCGGTTTGTCTGCGGACATCAGAATTTTTGTCTTTGAGCGCGGCGACCAGCGCCGCAATCACGCGGTCATTGCTGTGGTCGATATTTCCCAGCGCGGTGGTGGCTTGGTAACGCACACTAGAATCTTGATCAGTGAGAGCGATGAGAAGTGCCGCAATCGCACGGTCATCACCTTGGCCGAGATTGCTCAGCGCATCAGCAGCTTGGCTGCGGTCATACTCATTTTGATCTTTAAGGCTGGCAACGAGCGCATCAAATGCTAATTGATGCTTACCAAGTTTATACACAACCAGCGCGCCATCTACTTTAGGTAATTTGCTTCCCAGCCAAGTCCAATCATCCGCTTTCTGAAAGCCCAGGTTGAAATGATTTTTTAAACCTCTTCTGGTGCTGTCATCGCGCGTTTCGTAAAGCCGGTAGCCGGTCGTCACCACAACTTCATGGAAAGGGTTCTCGCGAAAAATAGCAATTTCTTCTTCTTGGAAGCTGACATTTTCCGGCGTGACGGTTCCGGCATAAAACGAGTTGTACTGTACAAACAGATAAACCAACAAGCCGCACAACAGCGCCGCGCCAGGCGCTACCCCATACCAAAAACGCCGGCGATTGATTGCCTCGCGCCGCGCCTGAATCCACTTCGTCACCTCCGGCACGAGATAGTCGTGTTTGAACTCATACCAATCGTCGCCGCTGCGCTGTTCGTGGCGCAGCACGCCGATCTCCGCGAGTTTTTGTAGAGCCGCTTTCAAGCGGTTTTCATCGCGCAGACGCAAGGTTTCCTGCAAATCCTGCAAGCGGCGGTAGAGCTTGGTGTTGTCGCGGGTTTTCAAAGCTTCGAAGATGCGCGCCATGAAGCCTTGCTGCCGTTGCGGTATTTGGCGCAAGAGGCGGTCGGTGTGCTCGTTCATAATGGCCTGCACGCCGTGGCATTTTTTGTAAATCGTTTCGTCAATCTTGGGCGGCGTGGCAAGGCTCGGCGCGCTTCCGTTTGGCGCAGCAACGCCAGGCCGATTTTGCCAGAGCGTGTGGCAAACGATCTGTAGCGCAATCGGTTCGATGCCGGCTTTGCCGTTCTTCAAGTCTACGACCAGCGTTTGCACCAAGCTTTGATCATATTCATAGCCGAATTGCTTCACTGGCTCGGCAATGGCGCGCGCCGCTTCTTCCTCGGTAAACGGTTCCAAACGCAGGTTGGCGTTGTTTTGAAAAATCGACGGAATGGCCTCGCGGAATTCGTGCAGGTTGGCAAAATAATCCTCGCGCAAAGAGAACACGAGAAACACGGGCAGTTGATCGTCATATTTGATCTTTGCTACTTGCTCAATGAAAGCCTTGCGGCCCTCGGGCTGTTTATCAAACACGAGGAAAAACTCTTCGAATTGGTCGAGGAAGAGGACGAGAGGTTGCTGGTTGCTGGTTGCTTGATCCTGGATGCTGGTTGCTGGATGCTGGTTGCTCGTCACTGATAACTGATCACTGCTCACTGATGACTGATCACTGGTAACTGCCCGAACGAGAAAGCTGTGCAGGTCGTTATTCGGGTCGGTTGCGGGAAGATTGAGCGCGCTGACCACGGCGTTGCGCACGGAGGAAATAGGGTCCGGGCCGTTGAAGCGGGTGTAGACCGTGCGATAGCCGAGCTTTTCCAACGCGGGCCGCACGCCGGCATTGATGAGCGAGGTCTTGCCCGAGCCGGAGGGCGAAAAGAGCACGAGCAGCTTGGTGGAAAGAATCTCGCCCACCATCTTCTGCGTTTCTTCCTCGCGGCCAAAGAAGAGGTCGGCGTCTTCGAAGGTGTAGTAGTCGAGGTATTTGTAGGGCGCTCGGGGCATGAACTGGTTGCTGGTTGCTGGTTAATTCATCAAGAAACTCAAAGCGATGAACAAAACCCGTAGGGTTGAAATGTTTATAGAATGGAAAACCCTCATAGCGATTGAACTCCGTAGGAGTGAAATGTGAGGAGGTGACAGATCATCTAAATGACAAAACATGTCACTCCTACGGAGTTTCGGTCATTTCATTTTGGGCTTTCTATAAACATGCCACTCCTAACGGAGTTTGCAAATCAATAGCGTATTCGATAGCCGCTCAATTTATGGCTGATCACTGTTGACTGCTCACCGATGGCTGCTTACTACTTTTGTACAAACACAATCTCTTCCGGTTTTTGGCGCAGCGCAGTGAGGCGTGGCGTATCGTGCTCTTTTAATCCTGCCAAACGAATCTCGGTGCAGCCGAGTTCGAAGGCGCTTTGCACATTGCGGCCATAGCCGAGCGCTTCATAAAAGCCTTTGGAAAAATGTCGCGCCGCGTCATCGCCGATAGGCAGGTACGTGCCGATCACACAATCGAGATGTTCGGCGAGGGCTTGCGCATGCGTTTGCGAAAAACAGGCGTTGAGCACGACGCAGCGAATCGTGTCTTTGAACGCGCGAAACATTGCGCTCAACGCTTCGGTGGAAACCGGCGCGCTGTTGCCGGCCTCGTCTTCCAAAATAATTTCGTTGATAAAACCGTGGCCGCTGAAGTGAACGAGGTCCGGCGCATGGCGGAGCAGGCAGCCTTGCAAATCGCTCACACGTGTGGCGCGGAACTGTTCGAGTTGAAATTTGTCGCGATACTGCGACTTGCGCAAGGCTTCATCGATCGCGCGCCATTCTTGGTCGAGCGCAAGCGGCTCTTTCACGTCGCGCGGACTGGCGGTGAGAAACAAGATTTTGATGGGACGATTGGGATCGCGCCTCGGCGTGGCAACGGCAGCCGTAGCGCCCTCGGCTTTTTTGCGAATGTCGAGTTGTGGAATTTCGAGATCGAAGTGCTCGGCGAGTTTGATCGCGAAGTCGGTGAGATCGTAGTCGAACACGCGCACATTTCGTGTCATCCAAAAACTCTTTTGATAGTCGGAAGGGTTCTTCACCAACGCATAGGCAACCTTGCGCGTGTTGAGCAACTGATAATTCGCGAGCACGCCTTCCCAAATCACGCGGAAATTCCAATCTTCCAAACTGTAGCCGAGAAACAAGAGCGTGCGCTGCGGGATCAATCCCTTGCGGAAAAATTCCGGCATGCCGCGATCCGGATCGTTCAAGTGCGCGAGGTAGCGGATGTAATCTGACTGCGCGACGATGATACTGGTCGGCTCGTCAATGCTGCCGTGCATTTTGTGCAGAATAATATCTTTTTCCGCAAAGTCGACAATATAGGGAAACTGCGCCGCGCGCGAATTGTTTAGACTATAGACATTTTTCGTGAGATTGCGACCGTAACGTCGCAACTCAGTTTCGAGTAAGTCGTCGTAGTTCGAAGTGATGATGGTTTTAATGTGGGAAAGCTGCGCCAATGCGGTGTGAATGGGGCGCGGCGGGCAACCGATGTTGAATTTTTCTTGCAGCGCCTTGATGAGGGGTTCGCGATCTCCGCTTTGTGTGTAGAGAAAATAATCCGCCACGCGCGCGAGGTCATACGTTGTGCCGTTGGTGTATTGGCACTTTTCGGCGAGCCACTGCGCAAGCTGGCCGCCGGTGGGCAAGCCGAGCACTTCGTTGCCGCGCGAGGTGCGAAAGGCCGTGCATGCGCCCGCGCCGAGAAACGCGAGGCATTTGCCGGATTCAATCGCGTTGAAGATGAGTTTGAGATCTTGCTCTTGCAAGGGCGTCGTTCCCCGTGGTTTGGGAATCGCTTGAAGCTTGTCGATTTAATGAAGTTTGATTTTCGCCTTCAATACTCAATCCCTTCAAACCGTCATTCAGTAGGAATCTTTTTTTTTTGAACTTGGCACAAATCCCAGTGCGCAAAAGGATTCCTTCTGAATGACATAGTGAGGGGCGGCTCAATTAGCGATTTCGTCCATGACTTCTTCCAAAGAATAAGATTCGCCTCGCTCAAGCTGGTCGAGGCCCTTCTGAAATTCATACTGCCGCCATTCTTGTTTGAACGCGTCGTTTTTCAGCGCGAACGCGAGCGCGGCATTCATGAATTCACTCGTGTACACGCCCCGCTCCTTGAGCGTGGCCTCCAACTCAGGTGAGAGTTGAATTTTTTCATTCGGCTTATTGTTCATGGCAAGACCTCGATAACGCGTCAACGGCTCGGGCGTCTCTCTTTTCTATGGCGGGAATTGAAATCGCAACTCTTTCAGCGCTTATTTTAGAATAGCGAAATCGCGCTGCAAAGTCAAGCCGCTCGTTCCCTCGGTGACAATGAATGCTGCTATGACACCCCCCTGCCCCCCTCAAGGGGGGATTTTTCGAAGCCGTTCTTCCTCCGCATGACACGGCGCTTCACTCTGTTGATCACCTCGATCACCTCCCGCACGCGGAACACATACGCCGCGGCAACGAACAGCACGCTGAAGAGAGCTGCCATCACAGCACAGATCAACGTGCTCCCGATAAACGTCGCAGCATCGAGTCCGCGCAGCGCATAGGTTTTGAACCAATGCAGGCCAAAGCCGAGGCTCACACTCAGCGCGATGATCTTCACGAAGAACGAATAGACCTCACGGCTGCCAACATTCTTGCTACGGCGATTCCATAAAACATAAAGCAAGCTCACCTGCGCAATCGAAGCGAGCGAGATCGTCATAGCCAAACCCGCGCTGCCCCATTCGCGCACGCCGAGCCAATAGAGCGGCAGGCTCGCGAGTACGCTCAACGTGCTCACGATCGTCGGAAAGAGCGTGTTCTGCGTCGCATAAAAACCGCGCACCACCACGGTCTGTCCGGCTACGGCGAACGCGCCGATGAGAAAGTAGCCGAGCACTTCCGCGGTGCGCGCGGTGGCGAGCGCATCAAAGCGGCCGCGTTGAAAGAGAAGATGAATCGCTTCATGACGCACAAGGAAGAGCAGCACGGAGCAGGGAATCACCAATGCGATATAGCGCCGTAGCGTGTCGTTGAGTAGCTTGTTCATCTCCGCCATTTTGCTCTCAGCCACCAGCCGCGCAAGATAGGGAAACGAGGCCGCGCTCGCGGATTGCCCGAAGAACGCAACGAGAATGAACATGACGCGCAACGCATAATTCAGCGAAGCAATGCTGCCCGCAGGCAAATACGAGCCGAAGAAACGCGTGAGCAGCTCGTTTGAAAAAATCATGGTGAGGCCAAGCATGAGCGGCAGCGTGAGCGCGACGTATTTTTTGAGATCAGGATGACGCCAATCGAAAATTAGCTGGAAGCGCATGCCCACGCGCCGTGCGCCGAAGTATTGCACGAAAAAGCTGCCGACAAATGCGCCGCAGGTTGCGCCCCACGCGAAGCCTTCCATGCCGAACCAACGACTGAGCAACAACCCGCCGGCGATGATGCCGATATTATAAATCAGCGGCGCGAGCGCGGGCAGCTTGAATTGCTCCTGCGCGAATTGCACGGCCATCAACATGCCGCCGACGAAGAAGAAAAGTTGCGCGGGCAGCATGATGCGCGTCATGCGCACTGCGCTCGCGACTTGCGCCGGATCGGTTAGACCTGGCGCACTCAACGGCACGAGCACATGGGCGAAGGCCCACACGAATGCGATCAATCCCACCAACACGGCGCCGAACGCGCAGAGTATGATCGAGAACACGCGCCAGCCCTCGGCTTCGTTTTCGCGCGCGAGATATTGCGAGAAGATCGGAATGAATGTGACCGAGAGAAAGCCGCTGCCGATCACGTGATTGAGGATGTCGGGCAGATTGAATGCGACGTTGTACGCATCAACCGCGGCATTCGCGCCGCCGACTTGTGCGATGATGATTTCGCGCAGCAAGCCGATGATGCGGCTGAGCAGCACCGAGGCCATCATTATGAGCGCCGCGAGACCGACTTTTTTATTGAGGGAAGAAGACACGAAGGTGGATGATTGGATTGGTGGAGTTGTGGAGTGATGGAGTTATGGATTTCGCACGGCAAGTGAAAATGTCATTCAGTAGGAATCTTTTTACTCGCTGGAGATGACTTAACGCTCTCGGCAAAAATAGACAGCGCGCTTCATAGAAGCAATTGGAATAATCTCTCATTGCACGCTGGTGTGAAAATCGAGCCCGTGCGCGGCTCGTTTGAAAATGTGCGTTAGGTGGCGGGATGCCGTCGCTTTGAAGTCAGCTAGCTCGAAGAGATAAAAGTGAGGTAAACAAGCAAAGATGACACCTCGGTGGAGCAGCGACGGGCCCCAAAAAACTTTAGTGTGAAAATTCAATGCCGAGGTTTCGCGGCAAGATTTCGAGAGTGAGCACTCGCAGCAATTGGGGGCAGGCATTGCAACGAAGGCAAAACGATCGCGCGGCATAATCGTTTTGCCCAAAATCGTTTTGTCTTAATTCGGCAGCGCTTTATGCTCCAGCAAAATCTTTACGATCCTCTCCGCGGCTTTGCCGTCCCAAAATTCCGGCACGCCGCCTTTCTTGCCATTGCCTTCCAAGATGCGATAGCTCTCTTCGATAATGCGTTGCGGCGACATGCCGATCACGAGATTCGTGCCTTCGCTCACCGTCACCGGACGTTCGGTGTTTTCGCGCACGGTGATGCACGGCACCCCAAGCACCGTGGTCTCTTCTTGAATGCCGCCGCTGTCGGTGATCACGAGTTGCGCATTCGCGGTGAGTTTGAGAAAATCGAGATAGCCGAGCGGCTCGGCCCAAATCAGATTCGAGGCCTGCGCTACATATTCTTCGAGCCCGAATTGTTTGATCTGTTTGCGCGTGCGCGGATGCACGGGAAACACCAGCGGCACTTCGCGCTGCACTTGAAACAGCGCATACAAAATGCTTTCGAGATTCGCCTTCACATCGACATTGCTCGGACGATGCAGCGTGATCAAACCATACTTGCCGCTTTCCACTTTCAAATCATGCAAGATATTCGATTGCTCCGCGCGTTCGCGATGCTTCATGAGCGAGTCGATCATGACATTGCCGACGAAATGAATTTTCTCCGGCGTTATGCCTTCGCGTTCGAGATTGAGAAACGCGCTGCGCTCCGTGAGAAAAAGATAATCGGAGATTTGATCCGTGAGCACGCGATTGATTTCCTCGGGCATGCCGCGATCATACGAACGCAACCCCGCCTCCACATGCGCGAGTTTGATGCCGAGCTTCACTGCCACCAACCCGCACGCAATCGTCGAGTTGACGTCGCCCACCACAAGCACAATGTCCGGCTTGTTCTGCTGCATGATCTTCTCGAACTCAATCATCACTTTGCCGGTTTGCTCACCGTGTCCGCCCGAGCCGATGCCGAGATACACGTCGGGCACAGGCAAGCCGAGATCATCGAAAAAGAGCTTCGACATCTTCTCGTCATAATGCTGGCCGGTATGCACGAGCGTGGCTTCAATGTCCGCGTGCTTTTTCATTTCATCGATGATGGGCGCGATCTTCATAAAATTCGGCCGCGCGCCGACAACGTTGGTGATCTTGAGAGGCATAGGTGCTCCTGGGTGCTGGATCCTGTTCTTTGATTTATGCTAGTTGGTGATATACGTACAAAAAGAGTTTCGTAGGCAGATGTTACTTCATCTTTTCGCGGAAGAAAATCTGAAAACTTAATCATCCGATCACATTCTTCGCAGACAAACGAATAAAGGCCATTTATCAATTCAGGACTCATTCTTTTGCTGCATGAAGGACAAACAACGAACAAACCAAGTTCCTTAAAATCATTTTCATTCAGAGTGGAGGAATAAATGCCACAGACCGAGCAATATGAACTTACCCAGCCTCTTCTATTTTCTGCTAACAAAGTTGGAGCAGAATGGCAAGGTGAAGGTGTTCTCCCCATGAACCTTATAGGGAAAACTTTCCATGCCTTTTTTACCATTTCTTCTATCTTGTAGTTGACCATAAACTGAACCCTAATAAAAAGCCCTAAATCAAGGCTGAGAAATATATTTATTAGCCGAACTCTACGCTCGTGGCGTTTTTCTATCGTTCCCAAACTCTGTTTGGGAACGCAATTGGTTTTGAAACTCCGTTTCAATAACGCCAACGAAGCGCTCATGACGCATATGCGAAAAGAAGTGGAAACAGAGTTGCCCGAGCAAGTGTGTTCCCAAACGGAGTGTGGGAACAAGAAAAATCTTTTCCAGTGCTTGACACTCTTCCCGAAATTGCTTTTGTTTTGTCGCTGCTCCACCTCGGTGTCATCGTTGCTTGTTTATCTCACCTTTATCTTTTCAAGCAAGCTGACATAAAGCGCTTCGCAGACTTCATCCCGCGGCCTCACGCTGATTTTCAAAATTGCCTTCCTGCAAAGGAGTGCCAAAACGTTCGTAGTTGCTCCTTCAGGAGCCGGATGCGCAAAACGCACCATGCTTTTTCTCGTTTTCTCGTTCCCAAACTCCGTTTGGGAACGCAATTGATTTTGAAACTCCGTTTCAAATGCCCGCTGAAGCGCTCATGACGCACATGCGAAAAGAGGTGGAAACAGAGTTTCCGGAGCAAGTGTGTTCCCAACCGGAGTTTTGGAACAAGAAAAGCTAAGACCGATTCCCTGGAATTGGCTCTTTGACTCCTTCTCCATTTTGGCTCCTTAACTGTTCCTTCATGATCTTTCCCGAAGCATTCTTCGGCAAACTCTCGCGCACGAACACCGTGCGCGGCACTTTGAACTCCGGCAAACGCTCGCGGCAGAACGCAATGAGCGCCTCGCTGAGTTCTGCGACGTTGCCATTCACCTGCTCCGGCTTGAGTGTGACATACGCGCAAATCGCCTCGCCGAGATATTGATCCGGCACGCCGATCACCGCGGTTTCGAGAATGTGCGGATGCTCGAGAATCGTCTCTTCAATCTCCTTCGCGCTTACGCGATTCGCGCCGGACTTGATCATGTCGCGCTTGCGCCCGACCACATAAAAGAAACCTTCTTCATCCATGCGACCAAGATCGCCGGTGTGAAAGCCGTGTTGCGTGAGCGCATTCTTCGTTTCTTCGGGCTGATTCCAATAGCCCTGCATCATGTTGGCGCCGCGCGCCACAATCTCGCCGACTTCGCCGAGCGCGGCCTCTTCGCCATTGTCCTTGATCAAATGCAGCTCAACGTTCGGAATCGGAATGCCGATGCTGCCGACCTTGCGC
This sequence comes from bacterium, assembly GCA_041918175.1. Taxonomy (GTDB): domain Bacteria; phylum Zhuqueibacterota; class Zhuqueibacteria; order Zhuqueibacterales; family Zhuqueibacteraceae; genus JABWAN01. The sequence continues at coordinate 249,833 of JAYRWE010000091.1, read as the reverse complement.
GCCAATTGCTCGGGCGGCACATACGAAAGTCGCGCCGAAGCTTCGGTCGCGCCATACATGATAAAAACTTTTTGCTTGGAAAAAATCTCCATCACTTCGCGAATGAGGCTCGGCGCCATCGCGCCGCCAGCTTGCGTGAGATATCGCAACGCGGGAAACTCCATTTTGCGAATCGCGGATTTGCCGAGCAGAATCGCATATGTTGAAGGCACGCCCGAGAAGCCTGTGGCTTCTTTCTCCTGCATGGTTTTGAGCACGACATTCGGAAACACGAAGCGATTGTCGAGCACTACGGTTCCGCCCGCGGCCACGTGCGTGTTGAGCAGCGACTTGCCATACACATACGCGAACGGCAACACGACCATAATGCGATCGCTCGCAGTCAAGCCGAGATAGCTCACGATGCTGCGTGTGTTCGTGACGATGTTGAGGTGGCTCAACGTCGCGCCGCGCGGATCGCCCGTGCTACCCGAAGTATAAATGATCGAAGCGAGATTGAGATCGACCATCGCGAGCGGCAGCGGCGCGTCGGCTTGCTGCGCGACTTGTTGCGAAGAGATGAGCGGCCACGGCAAGTCAGTGGCTTCATCATTCGTGTTCTCACTTTGCAACGCATCAAGCATTACGACCGCGCGCAGCGTTGGAAGTTTGTCGCGCACCTCTGCGAGCACTACGCTGTGCTTGCTCTGCGTGATGAGCACGCCCACGGCGCAATCATTGAGCATGTACGCGAGCGTCTTCGCCGTCGTAGTGGAATACGTCGCGACTGTGACGCCGCCGCATTTGAGAATGCCGTAGTATGCCGCGAGATACGCGCTGGAGTTTTCAATCATGAGGCCCACGCGGTCGCCGCGGCGCACGCCGAGTTCGCGCAGCATGTGCGCCACGCGATTCGCCGCGCGGTCCATTTCAGCGTAGCTTAAAGTTTCATCGCCATGAATGCAAGCCGGATGTTCCGGCGCAGTTTGCGCATGGCGTTCGAGGAAGTGATGGATGAGATAGGGAGTCATTGCAACAACACAAGCTTCTTGGTTTCCACAAAATCTCCCGCGTGCAAACGATAGATATAAACGCCGCTCGCCAAATTCGCGGGAGTCCATTTTATTTCATGTTCGCCGGTAATTTTGTCGTCATCGACCAACGTCGCGACTTCCTGCCCGGCGAGATTATAAATTTTCAAAGTAACGCGACTCGGCTTCGCGAGAGCATAGCGAATCGTGGTCGAAGGATTGAAAGGATTGGGGTGGTTTTGCGCGAGCGCATATGCTAAAGGTGCGGCGCTCGGCGTCTCTCCCACGAGGCTCGTTCCTGCTTGCTCATACTTGATGAGCGTAAATACATTCCATGCAACCCCAACGCTGTTGCTCACCACGTATACATTACCGAAGCGATCCAGTTTAAGGCTTCGGGGAAAATCTCGCCCACCAGAGATTCCCGTGAATTGCGCCAACCATTGTTGCTCGCCGGAAGGATTATACTTCAGCGTGACGATGTCAGCGTCGAGCGAACCGGTGCCTGTGACGTAGACATTGCCCAAAGAGTCGAGCGCCAGATCATAAGCCGATTCCGTAAGATTTGCGGGGGCGTTATAACGCGCCACCCATTCCTGCACACCGGCGTGATTATACTTGATCGTCGCGATATCATATCCGGAGCCGGTCGCGTTGCTCGTGCCGGTGAGATAGACATTGCGCGCAGCGTCAATCGCGAGCGCGACGGCGCGATCGTTTGATTCACCATTGGGCGTTCTGGTGCCGTTATAATGCGCCACCCATTGCTCTTCGCCTGCGCCGGTATATTTAATCGTGACGTAATCCGCGCTGCGGTTGCCGTCTTCAATGTAGCCGGCGATATAAACATCGCCAAGCCGGTCCAAAGCGAGCGCGGCGGGATATCCTATGGGTTTGTTCGCGCGGCTGTAGCGTTTGACCCATTGTTGCGCGCCGGACGAGTTATACTTCACCGTTGCGATATCCTCGCTAAGGCCGCCGGTCCAACTCCGGCCGGTGACATAGACATTGCCAAGCAGGTCAACTGCGAGCGCATACGCATACTCTCTGCCGTTCGTGGCGCTATTGTAAGTCGCAACCCATTGTTGCACGCCCGCCGCGTTGTATTTCACCGTTGCATAATCGAAGTGGGCGTCAACCCGGTTGCTCGTTTGGCTACTGCCCGTCACGTACACATTGCCGGCGCGATCCAGCGCCAACGCCGCAGGCGTAATGCCAGCGTGTCCGTCAACGCTGAAATACACGAGCCATTGCTGCCGGCCCGCGGAATCGTATTTGATCGTTTGTCCCGCCCGATGCGAGATGCTTTGTCCAGTCACATAGGCATTGCCGGAATCATCTATAGCCAACGCGACCGGCACCTTGCTCTCATGAATATCGCCAAAGCGCGCCTGCCATATTTCGTGGCCCTCGCGATCATACTTGAGCGTCAGATAATCGCCATAACCATTTGCTCTCTCGCTCAAAGCGAGAATGTAAACATTGCCTTCTTGATCGACGCTCAAAGCCTTCGCTTTGTCGGAAGAACTGCCCGTGCCGCCGGTGCGCTTTTGCCATTGCTCTACGCCCTCCGCGTTGTATTTGAGCGTCAGGTAATCGCCGTTGCTGAAGCCGGTCACGCAGACGTTGCCCGCGGCATCGAGCGTTAACGCTTGCGCCATGCTGTAACCGCCCTCGTTGCCATAACCCGTCACCCATTGTAAATCGCCCCCGAAGTCGATCTTGATCGTGAAATACACGTAAAACTCCGAGCATTCATCGGGACCACAATCGACCACAGTGCTGAAGCCCGCGATGAATGCGTTGCCCACGGCATCCACCTTCATGGCGTTCGGACATAAATCAATTCCATTGCGCGAGCTTAACCCGGCATCATAGCTAGCGGTCCAGAGCCGCTTGCCGTCGCGATTATATTTCACCAAGCGGCCGCCGCCACCAATGGCTCCGGTGACGTAAACATTGTCGTGTTGATCCAACGCTAGCGCGACAACAAATTGGGAGTAAAACTTCTCAAGCGCAAGCCATTGCGCGACGCCGTTGGCATCATACTTAATCGTGTTATATGAACTATTGCGACTGCTATCTATACCGGTACCGGTGACATACACATTGCCTTGCCCATCTGCAACGAGCGCAGCGGCTTTGTCATCGCGCTGCGCCAAATCATAGCGCGCCTGCCAACGCTCGCGGCCATCGCAATCGTATTGCACCGTGGCGTAGTCATACGTATAACCTGCGCTGCTATTTTTGATGCCGCTTGCGCCTGTGACTGTGACGACACAGTTTGCGTTCGCATATCCGAGCGCGAGCGCCACGGGCACGTCTTTCGAATTTTGCGGGCCGTCGTAGCGCCTCACCCATTGCTCATTGCCGGCGCGATCATACTTGATCGTTGCATAGTCAAAGTTTTGCCGCGCGCCATAACTATAACCCGTCACATACACGTTGCCCAAAGAATCCACGGCCAGAGCAATGGCGCCGTCTTCGCCTTGCAAGCCGCCGTCGTAGCGCGCAGCCCATTGCTGCACGCCCTCAGCATCGTATTTGACCGTGGCATAATCCCACGAAGTTTTTTTGACGCGACTTCGACCGGTCACGTAAACATTGCGAGCGGCATCGACCACGAGCGCTTTGGCTTCGTCATCGTCATACGGTTCTCCGCTGTAACTCCTCCGCCAAACTTCATTACCCTGCGGCTCATATTTGATCGTGAGAAAGTCCAAGCTGGCAATGGGATTCGAGCTGGAGCCGGTGACATAGATATTGCCCGCAGTGTCGGTTGCAATTGCAGTCGCATCATCAAGCGATCGCGCCAAACCGGAGCCATAATAACGCACCCAGGCTTCATGCACCTCGCCGCTCGTCGTCGTTTCATGCAACGAAGAAGGCGGCGCGGGCTCCGGCAGCGACCAAAGTTGCTTCAAGCGAGAGGCTTGCGGCTGCGCCCAAACGTACTGATGCAAACAAAGAGCCGCGAGCAGCAAGCACAACGCTACATATGCAATCGTGTTTTTCATTTCAGCAGCACGAGTTTTCGCGTTGCAATCCATTCGGCCTGCGCCGCCTTTGCAACGGGCTGCACGCGCAAGCGATAGAAATAGACGCCGCTTGGCAAATCCTGCGGCTGCCACTGCTGTTGATATTCTCCCGCGGCTTTTTCTTCTTGCACAAGTGTCGCGAGAGTTTGTCCGGAAAGCGCGAGCACCTCCAAAGTCACGTGGCTCGCAGCGCGCAAAGCGTAACGAATAACCGTGCTCGCATTGAACGGATTGGGATAGTTCTGCGCGAGCACATAGGCCTGCGGCGGCGCGACGGCATTCTCCTCGACCGACACCGGCGTTTGCACATATTTGATCGTCGTGATTTGACTCGCCCAATCTTGTTTGCTGCGCACGGTTACGAGCAGGCTTTGTTCTTCCGGAATGAGCAATAAGCCGAACGGAGTGTCATCGGCATTATTCTGAGCAGCATAATGTGTGCGCCATTGCTCGGCACCCTCGGCATTGTACTTAACTGTGAAAACATCGTTGAGATATTCGCTCCCTCTCGTGTTGCCCACGACATAAACATTGTCATCTCTATCGACAGTCATTGCTAGGGGGATATCAAATTTATATCGTTCGCTTTTATATTTTGCACTCCAAACTAGCTGGCCATGGGTATTGTATTTCACCGTAATACAATCGGCGAACGAATCGCGATTGAGGCTCCACCCGGTAACATAAATAAACTGCCCGGAAGAAGTAGAAGAAAATACTAAAGCCGTCGGCCCTTCATGGCAATGTTGCGAGCAATCGTAGCGAGCTACCCATATTTGTTTACCGGAAGAATCATATTTGATCGTCGTAAAATCTCCTTCAGGAGAAAAAAATGCAGTGCTCGAGCCGGTCACATAAATGTTGCTGGAATTATCTAACACCATTGCCGAGGGTGAATCGAAATAATGACCTGTGCCGTCATAGCGAGCGTTCCACAGTTCTTGCCCGCTTCTATTATATTTGATTAAGACGTAATCACTCCAACTATGCGATCCGACACTTTCACCAAAAACATAAACGTTGCTTTGTCTATCCACAGCAACAGCGACTGGCGTATTCTGACCCGTCGTAGAACTGCTAAAATAGGTCGCCCATTCTTGTGTACCGGCAGCATTATATTTGATCGTTACAATAGTACCCGCAGGATTTTCCGAGTAACCGTACGTACGCCCAACGACATAGACATTCTCCAAGCTGTCAGCGGTTAAGGCTATGGCAAAATCCGAGGCATTGGGCGAGCTATTGAAACGTGCGACCCATTTGTTTTTGCTGTTTGCTTCAAACTTGAGAGTAACTATATCTTTGCCACGGTCTCCCTTCACCCCAGCACTGGTGCCTGTGATGAATATTGAGCCGTTTTGTACAATTGCATCTGCCGCTTCGTCGGAGAGATTTTGCGGATGATTATAACGCGTATCCCATTCTTGCAAACCCTCGTGCGAGTATTTTATGACAAGAATATCAGTAGCGGAAGATATTGTGTTGCCCGTTCCGATTACATAAAAACTGCCGTCGCGCTTTGCCTCATCGCGCAAGAGCGCCCTCGGCGAATCGATCGGATACCCCGGCTCTTCATGACGCACAGCCCATCTTTGCGCGCCGGACGCGTTGTACTTCACCGTGGTAATCTCGCCGCCAATTTTGCCCGCGACATAAACATAGCCGAGGGAATCGACCGCCAAAGTTTTGGCAACGGCATCAAGCGAGTCGGAATAGCGCGCCGCCCATTGGCGTTTGCCGCTCGCGTTGTATTTGAGCGTGGCGAAGTCATAAGAAGAATCCGCCCAACTCATGCCGGTGAGATAAATGTTCCCGGCGCGATCCATCGTCATCGCAGTCACGCTGTCATTGCCCGCGCTGCCGCCGGTGTAATGTGTCAACCATTTTTGCGCGCCCGCGGCATCATACTTAATCGTCGTGTAAGATTTGCTATTGCCCGCGCCCGTGCTGAGTCCCGTAATGCAAGGCTCGCCCTGATACACGACGAGGCCGGCGGCCATATCGTTTCTGCGATTCGGGCCGTGATACTGCGTCAGCCATTGCTTGGTGCCGTCGCGATCGTATTTGAGCAGCGCATAATCCGTAAACTTGGTAGCTCCCGGCCGCGCGCCGGCAACAAAGATATTGCCGGAGTCATCAAGCGCGATCGCGGTGGTTTGGCTCGAGTTGGGTTCATGCGCGGCCCAGAGGCGCAGGCCGGCATGATCATATTTGACCGTCGTGATATACACCGGACCGTCCAAAAATCCAGTCGCGCCGGCGATATACACAAATGCCGAATCAACCGCGAGGGCCGCTGCGCCGTCCCAGCCATTGCTCGGGCCATTGTAACGCGCAACCCATTTTTGCGCGCCATTGGCATCGTACTTAATCGTGAGGAAATCATTGTACGTGCCGATGCCATAGCTTATTCCGGTGACGTAAATGTTTCCCGCGTGATCGAGCGCGAGCGCCGTGGGCGAGTCATAGCCGTTGGCCGCGCCATTATAACGCGCGACCCAAAGCATTTTTCCGGTCGCGTCGAATTTCAACGTGGCCCAATCATCTTTGCTGGCCGCGCTGTAGCTTGGGCCCGTGACATAGACATTGCCCGCGGCATCGACCTGCATTGCCGTTAGTCTATCATCGCCGCTCGTAGGCCCGTCGTATGATGCCGCCCAAATGCGTTTGCCGAAAGCGCTATAGCGCGCGACGAAAGAGTCAAACCCATTGCTTCCGCTTTGTTGATGACCCGCAAGCACGAAGTGTTGCCCGGCGTTCGTCACGGCAATTGCCGTAGCATAAGCATCTTTCAAAGCTCCGCCGTTATAGTGGCTCGTCCAAGCCAACCGCACACCATCGTGGCGCACGCTCTGCGCTTGCGCGGGAAGCATTGCGCTTATCACGCTAACGAGCAACATTGTGCTTAGAGCTTTCATGTTCTCACCCTGAATAACAACGTCGATCATGATTGCATAGCAAGCATGCTTACCCTGCAATCTGAATACTCCCCCACGGCAGCACGCCCACACTTGCGCCGGTCGGATAGCGCTCGCGCAAGAACGCCAGCGCTTCTTCCCATGCGCGGAAGTGGGGGTAGCCTTCCCAATAAATTTTATAAAACTCTTCCGAGGTGACGCCGGGCATGAAGGCGGCGAGCAGGCGATTGCCGAGAAAACCTTTCTTCATGGGCGTGCGATAAAGGCGTTGCTGCGGGCCAAAGAGACCGTGATGGCCCATGCCCAATGAGCACGCGCTCGCCATGAGCATGATGGCATCATCTTTCAAATAACTCGCCGGCGCGGTGTGATGAAACATGAGCGCGTTCTCGGCCTGCAACAGCTCGTCGTCTTTGGGATAGGCATTGAGAATGACAACGTCGAACGGCTCCTCGGGTAATGGCGTCGCATACACCTCGCTCGCGAACTGCGCGCCCGCGCGATGCGCGGCTTCAATATCGCCCGCAAAAATGCCCGCAATCTCGCGTTTGCCATTGACTACGACGTTGATGCTGAGCTGCACGCCCGCGTGTCGCGCCACGCGCTCAAACTCCGCGCGAAAGCGATTGCCTTCGAGCGTGCCGGCTTTGCCGCGTAGGCCCATCATCACGGCTTTGTGCGTCCACTCGATGCTCTCGATATTCGAGAGGCCGGGGAGCACCATTTTCGCGCCGCCGCTGAAGCCCGCGAACGCATGCGGCACCACACTGCCGAGCAGAATTTTGAAATCCGCAGCCATGAATTCCGCGTTCAAACGCACGGGCACTTTGCCCACGCTCGTGTTGAGATCGACCAACTCGCCGTGGCAATCGTGATTAAATACGCGATGGTTCGCGACAATCTCCGCGCCGAGTTTTTTGATGAGATCATCGCGCGTGAGCGCCGTGTGCGAGCCGAGACTGATGACGAATGAAATGTTTTGCGCCTCGATGCCGCCGGCGAATAACTCAGCGAGCAAATGCGGCAACAAAACATGCGTGGGCGTGGGGCGACTGAGATCATCGACTGCAATCACGACGGTTTTGCAGCCGCGCATCATTTCACGCAAAGACGGCGCGCCAATCAAATTTTGCAGCGCACTCTGCATTTGCGTCGCAGAGAGAGCGGGGGCATTGCGCATGTTGCACACACGCACGCGCCACGACTCGGGCATGTGCAACTCAAGCTCATGGTCGCCGAACCACGCGGCCCAGGGAAGTTTTATTGTTGTGCTCATCTGAAATCTAGATTTGTTATTCAGAAGGAATCCTTTTAAGCGCTGGGAACATGGTCAATACGGGCTTTGTCTCCAGTGCTCAAAAAGATTCCTGCTGAATGACAGTGAGAGGAGCGAACCGCCCCGGTGTTGTCATTCTGGAAGAACCTTTCCTCGCACTGGGCACACACTTCAAATTAACTTTGTTCGAGCACTAGGGAAGGTCCTTTCAGGATGACAGTTTTGAGGAAGCACGCGTGATATGCCTTACGCCGCAACACTCTTCTGCTTTGCGCTAACGAACGCGACGATGGCGTTCACGGATTCAAAATTATCCGGCATCATTTCATCTTCATCAATGCTGATGCTGAATTGTTCCTGCATAAAGCTGATGAGATCAAGCATTTTGAGCGAGTCGATCACACCTTTGGTGAGCAGATTGTCTTGATCCGAAAACGATACGCCTTTCGGCGCTTGCTTCTTGAGAAAGTTGGTGACGTCGGAATGAATGTTCATTGCTGGTTCCTGGTTGCTGGTTGCTCGTTGCTGGTTACTGATTACTGATTACTGATTACTGATTACTGATCACTGGTTGCCTCACTTGGCTCTTTGACTCATTATCCTTTTTTGGCTCCTTGCCTCTCAGATGTCTCTGTCGCCCACCGTCATAAACCAATTCTTGCCGTCGAGTATTGTCGGCGCGAATGAAGAAGATGGCTTCGCATATGCGATCACGGTCGAAGTCGCGTCGCTGCGATGTTTGAAACCGAGTTGCAGCGCTTGCGCGAGCACGGGGTTGTCGTTGTGCAAACGCAATGAGATCGTGCCGATGCCCGCCTTGCGCAGATGATAAATGAGTCCGCTCATGAGCGCGCGCATATCTTCGTTGTTTCCCTCCACGAGCAGATCGGCAACGTGTGCGGTGCCTTTGGCTTCATAAAAGAGCACGTAGCCTTTCAACGCATTGCCGCAGTGCATGCGCAGGCTGCGCGTGCGATAGAGCGGGTTTTCGAGAAAGCGCCACGTCAAATACTCGGCATCGCGCGCGACGAGGACTTTATGCTGCGACTTTGCCCGCTCGAACACGGTCTCATATTCCTCGCCAAAGCGCTTTTCATTCACCAAAGAAAAAGAGCATTGTGCCGCGCGACTGCTGCCTGGGGTGGTGAAACGCAAAACGGGATTCGCGAGCAACGCGAGGGCATTGGCCGCGAGTTTGTTGCCGAGCTTGTCTTGCAATTTATTATCGAAGCGCAGCAGCGCGGCGTAGCGCTCCATTTTGCCGATGGGCAAGTGGCCAACTTTCTCATGCACCACGCGCATGCGATCATTGGGATGCGCAAAGAGAAATTGAAACTCGCCTTTGTCCACGCACTCTTTCGCAGCGCGGCGCAGCTTCATGGCAACGCCGAGCGTGCGATAGTCTTGATCAATCGAAAAATCCGCACAGTTCCAGCCGATCATGGTTTCGCCATTCACCAACACGCGGCGCGGAAACGCGGAAGTGAAGCCGACCACGCGGCCGTTGCCGTCATCAAGCGCAAGCCACGCGCGACCTTCGCCGTGGGGATTGCGGGCATAGGCCCAATCAAATCGTGTTTGAAAACTGTCGTCGTTTTCATAGCGGGTGCGATTGCGCAGCAGGCAATCCATCATGACCTTGCGGTCGCGTTTGGGGTCGGCGTCACGGATGACGATGGGCATAGGTGTGGGGTATTGGGTTACTTGGGTATTGGGCTATTGGATTGATGGCGCGGTGGCGTTTTGGAGTGATGGAGTTGTGAAGAGATGCGTGACGCTTTGATTCGAGAGCGTATGTCCTCCTCATTTGTCATTCTGGAAGAACCTTCCCTCGTGCTTGAAACAAATCTCAAAAGAAGCGGTGTGCCGGGCACTAGGGAAGGTTCTTACAGAATGACATTGCTAACATTACTCCAGCAATCCATCAATCCACCACACCATCAATCCAACGTGCTCACGCCAGCGTTCGCGTGCGAACTTATTTTGCTCTCCTCCGCGAAGTGGCGAGTGATGTTCTCCCGCAACTCCGGATGAAACGTGAAGCGCTTCGTGGCAACGTCAACGTACATGCGCTCGTACTTGCGAATCATCGTGGGTAACGTGAAGTGCTCTTCGACACGTTTGCGGCCGGCTTCGCCCATGGCCATGCGGCGTTTGTGATTGAGCAGTAAGCCAAGAATCGCCTCGCCCATTTTTTGATGATCATTCGAAGGCACGAGCAAGCCGGTCTCGCCTTCCATCACCAGCTCGGGATTGCCGCCGACCGCGGTGGCGACCACGGGTTTGCGCGAGCACATGGCTTCGAGAATCGAATTGGACATGCCTTCGCTCCACGAAGAGAGCACAAACGTATCAAGCGAGTGCATGATGCGCGGCACGTCTTTGCGCCAGTTGAGAAAGTGTACATTCTTTGTGATGCCCAGCTCTTCCGCGAGCTGCGCGAGTTCGGGCTGCATTGGGCCATCGCCGACGAAGATGAGCGCGGCATTCGGAATTTTGTCGATCACCACACGCGCGGCGCGAATGAGGCACGCATAGTTTTTCACGGGCACGAGGCGGCCGATGCTGCCGAAGATCGGCGTATCCGGCGCGAGGCCAAGCTCCGCGCGAAAGTCCGCGGGATCGACATTGATTTCAAATTTATCCAACTCCACGCCGTTGTGAATGACGTGAATGCGCGCAGCAGGATAACCCAGCTTCTGCTCCAGCGTGCCGCGCAACACATCGGAGACGCACATCACTTGATCGGCCCATTGCCAAAGCCGACGTTGAATGAGCACATGCGATTTGCTCTCGGCTTTGATCAAACCATGCTCGCCATGCACAATCGCAGGCACGCCCGCGAATTTCGCGGCGAGCATGCCTTCGAGCAATGTGCCCCATGAGCGCGTGTGCACAATGTCGATGCGATAATGGCGAAAGAGTTTGGCGAGTTTGGTGTAAATGCTCAAATCGCCGCCAAGTTTTTCGCCGAGTTCTTCGACGTGAACTTTTTCGCGATCGACGCGCTGCAAGAGAATGCCGCCCGCGCGAAACACATACACATGATTCTCGAAAATCTCCGTGGGCATGGCGTTCACGAGATTGACCATGCCGTTCTCTTTGCCGCCAACGTGCATCCATCCGGTGACATGCGCGATTTTGATGCGGCGAATGAGGCGCTTGCTCATGTAATACTTTTTCTTTCGACACTCAAATTGGGAGGCCGCCTCTTAAACGATGTCATTCAGAAGGAATCTTTTTAAACACTCGGCAGAATCCCCAGCGAGTAAAAGGATTCCTTCTGAATGACAGTTGAAGAGGAGCGGCGTAAACTACCATTCGTTTGAAGTAGCGGCTATCGGCATTAGTTCTCAACGCCCAAGAGAGCAGCTTCTTTTCTATTCTTAAAAACGGCGCGCAGTTCTTTTTCTATCTGTCGATCCACCGTGCTCAAATTATCCGTGGCCACGACGCGAATGTGCGGCGCGAGATTTTGCAACTGTGTCGTGTTCTCGCTGAGTTGGCGGAGCGCTTCGAAAGCATATGCGGGCCTGCGACGTTGCGCAGTCTCGGGACGAACGACGAGCAGAATCGACAGATCGGGTTGCGGCACGGCGCGCATGAGCCAGCGCAAATATTTTTGCTCGCGCGGCGAGTCGCAGCGATAGTGCATGAAGCTGTCATAGAAATAGCGATTCAACACGATGAGGTGCGAGCGATGATGCCGCCACATGAACAAACGAAACTGCACAATGCGCAAGAGATAACCGACAACGAGCGCGAAAGTGAGGGGCTTATGCGTTTCAGCCGGCCGCGCTTCGCCGCTTGCAGCGGGTTGCGATTTCCGCGCAGAGTTGGGGCTCTCGCGCTCGCGCCACGGCGAGGTTGCGGGCGTGCGCCACACGCTGCGCCAGTTGATAAAACGAAATCTTAAATAGTATGGCTCATATCCTTGCGCGCAAAGCCACCGCAAAGTTTTTTTTGCATTGGTGGTTTTGCCGCTGCCCACCATGCCGGAGAACGTCACGAGCATGAAACACTCAATTGGATTGATGGATTTGTGGATTGTTGGAGTGGTGAAGTTTGGGCTCGCTTAGAATCGGCTGCACTTATCTACGATATTGTCATTCTGGAAGAACCTTCCCTCGTGCTTGGAAGAGCTTTTATAGGCAAACAGAAGCCGCGAGCACGAGGGAAGTTCCTTCCAGGATGACATTGCATCAACCCATCAATCCAAAACTCCATGACTCCATCAATCCAAAAATTATACATCGCGATCGGCTTGCGTCATGAACCAATTTCTTTCTGTATGAACAATTTCGGCGAAGGGCGAATGCTTCGCGGCATAAACCGCAACGCCGGCGTCTTTGCGATCTTGAAACCAGAAGCCGAGCTTGCGCGCTTCCCGCACCACCTCGCTCGCATTCATGCCGCGCACCGCGAGCGTGGGAATGCGTTGCGCGCGCATTGCGCGAATAAGCTGCACGAGCAAGCTGCGCGTCATGTTTTGCTCACCTTCAACGAGATAATCGAGAACACGCGCGGCATTGTTTTCGATGCCGATGATGGCATAACCACAAAGCTTGCCTTCAGCTTCGCAACGATAGATTTGAAAATCGCGCACGAGCGGATTTTGCACAAAGCGCCAATGCAAAAATTCGGCGTCGCGCACGTTGAGCACGGCTTGCCGTTTGGGCACGCGGTTAAACAAGTCGTCAAACTCGTTGCCGAATTTTTTTTTAATCTGCAAATGCAAACGCCACGGCGTGGAGGCCGAGCGCAAGCTCCATTGCAGCGGCGGAAAGATATTCGCAACGTCGGCGAGCACTGCGCTCGCGGCATTGCGTCCTAAAAATTTTTGCACGATCGGTTCGGTGCGCAGAATCGCGCCGTGACGCGCGAACGTGCCGATGGTGTGATGGCCGATTTTTTCAAGCACAGCGCGCATGCGATCAACGGGATGCGAATAGAGCAGCGCCATCTCGCCCTTGTCTACCGGCGCTTGCACGGCGCGGCGCAATTTGATCGCGACACCGAGCGTGCGAAACTCCGTGTCGATGGAAGTATCGCCGCCGTTCCAGCCGAGCACTTGTTTGCCGTGCACGAGCATCTTGCGCGGAAATGCGGCGACCATGCCGATAGTGCGCGCAGAAGCTTCGTCAATTGCGAGCCACGCGCGCGGCTGCCCGAAAGGATTTTGATAATATGACCATTCGAAGCGGCGTTGGCGCAATTCATTATCGCCGTGCTCGCGATTGCGCAGCAAGGTGTCAAGCAGGAGTTTGCGATCGGCGCGCAGATCAGCTTCGCGAATGACAATGCCCATTGCGCCTAAGAGTGTATTGGGAAAGTAGAGCACCTCGCTATTCCCCCCTTGAGGGGGGTTAGGGGGGTGTTATTGGGCGCGGCGATACGATTCAGAACCATATCCGCGGCTATTGTTCTTTTCAACATGGATTGCAATCTGGTAATGAGATCAAGCGACCCCCCCCCAACCCCCCTCAAGGGGGGACTTTTCACACACGCTGCTAAATCTTTTTGGCTTGAATGATGTATTGATTGGCAAGATAACCGAGCGGGCCGCGGCGGAAGCGTTCAAACTTCTGTCCCCACGTTGAGCAGAACTCGCCATACTTGCGTTCGAGCGTGCGCGGAAACACGGTGAAATGATAGAACGAGTGATCCGTCGGCTCGAGGCCGGCTTCGCGCAATTCGCGTTTGAGTTGCGCGGGCATGTGGCGCTTGCCGGGAATGCCGCCGTTGGGCGGCAAGGAAAGCATGGTGCGCACGGCTTTATTCGCGGCGTTAATGCCGGCGCCGAGCACGGGCGCGGATTCGAGCAAGTCGCGGCCCGTGGTGATTGGCCGTGAGAAATTCAGTTTGTTGCGCACAGAGAGAATGATCATGCCGCCGGGTTTGAGCACGCGGCTAAACTCGCGAAACGATTTTTTGTCGGTGCGCAGATATTCGATCACGCCTGCGGCGAGCACGATGTCGAAAAAATTATCCGGAAAGCCGAGCGCTTCGATATCGCCCACGAGCAAACGCGGTTTGTAGCTAGGCAAGTTCTCGCGAAGCAATTTGCGCGTGGCTTGCACCATGCCGGTGGCGATGTCGAGGCCGTACATTTCATAGCCGCGGCGCGCGAGATCGAGCTGCATTTGGCCGCTGCCGCAGCCCACTTCCAACACGCGGCCGCTCGTGCCTTCAAGCATTTCCAAAAAATATTTGTGGCGAATCGCAATGTCGGGATACTTCGCGCGCTTGCCCGCGAGCTTATAGTTGCGTTCGTTGTACACGTGCGAAATCGAGCTGAAATGCTCCGCGACTTCGTTCTTCGAAACGGTTTCGGTGTTGGGTACTGAGGACATCGCGTCTCCGATGATAACTTAGTTTTTTGTAGTCCCGCCCCCTTGTGGGGCGATTGCGTCGCAACATTGACAGCGCCCCACAAGGGGGCGGGACTACGGCATCAAATATTCTTAAAAACTTTCTTCAACCCGCCCCACACGCCGCTCACTTTTGCCAAGAAAAAATTAAAATCATTGCTGCGCACGATGTTGAAACGCCGCAACTCGAAGCGGTCGGTGCGATGGCTATTGAAGCCGGGGATCAGCGTCACCGCCGCGGCATAGCCGAGCTTGTGCAAAAGCTCCTTATCGCGCGCGGTGAAATCGCGCGGGCCGCCGTTGGGATAGCAGAAGAGGTCGCACTTGCCGTCCAATTCCGCTTCGATCAACTTTTGCGACATGGACAACTCAAAATGCGCTTCGGCCAAACTCAGCGTGGACATGATCGAATGCGTGTGCGTATGCGAACCGAGCGTGATGCGCTTGTGCAATAGTTCGCGCGCTTCCTTCCAACTCATAAACGCGTAGCGCTCTTCCAAACCGTTGTCCATGCGCCGCGCCGCGCCGACTTTTTCCGCGAGTTCAATGATGCTCGCTTCGCGCTCCCTCGGCGGCAGGGCTTTGAGATGCGCGCGAATCGCGTCCGAAGCAATGATGCGATCGCGCGCGGTGGCGAGCGTCAACTCTTTCGCAGTGCCGTCGAAATCAAAGGTGACCGCACGCTTGTCCGCGCATTGCAACAGCCAATCGACGCGCTCGGTCCACAGGCCGAGCTTTTCGCTGTCGATAAAAGCCGTGGTTAAAAAAATCGTGGCCGGCAGTTTATATTTTTCCAAAATCGGTGTAGCCACGGTGGCGTTGTTGCGAAAGCCGTCGTCGAACGTGAGCGCGAGCGTATAGTCCGGCAGATTTTCGCCCGAGGACAAACGCCGCACCAGCTCCGGCAGAGCCATCACGTGATAATGACGCGCGAGGTACGCCATCTGCCGTTCGAACATTTCCGAGGTGACGGCGTTGCGATTGGAATAATTATCCTCGCCGCCGTGCATGACGCCGTGATAGCACAGGATCACGGCTTGCTTGCGATGCCGCCATTGCGCAAAGGCATACACGCCGAGCGCGCGCAGCAGACTATAAAGAGTTTTCTTAAAAATTCGGCTCATAGCTCACAGTCTTGAGATGATGATTGCGCAGGAAACGAGTTGGCATTGCAAAGAAAACCAAAGGCAAAACCGTGGTCGACAAAACGACTTTAAAAAATCTCGCCGTACAGTTAGGTCTTCCGTGAGGCTCGGGGTTATTCAGCGCGGTGGCGTCGAAGCTCTCGCGCCCACAGGAGCGAAATTGCGCGGCGGTGTATAATTCTGCGGTGGCTTAAAATTTTGTTGCAGCTTCGCGCGCACCGGCGCTTCTTCCACCGCGGGAGTTTCCGTGCGGCTTTGTTTCAAGTGCAAATTGTAAACGATGCAACTGAACGCGATGAACCAATACAGCGTGTCGAGATCGTTATAGCTGTGCGTCCAAATGCCCGCGGTGATGCCCATCAATCCCAATTCGAACGACAACGCATAAAGCTGCAAGCGCGTGGGCGGCGAGCCGGGCGTCATGCTCTTGCGCACTTTGCGGAAATAGAGCCACGTCATGAAAAAACTCATGATCCAAATCACAAAGCCGACAATGCCGAACTCCGCCATCACTTTGAGATAACTGTTGTGCGCGTCGCGCGTGCCGAGATCCGTGAGCCATTCTTCCGACATGTAGTTCATCGAAATGTCGGAGTAATTGTTGTAGCCCACGCCGTGCGGATAATCCGCGATAATCGCAAAGCTCGCGTCGTTGATCGCAAAACGCGAGCGCGCCGAGCCTTCGGTTTGCGGCGCGAGAATCGAGGACATGTCTTCCCAATATTCCGCGGGCGTGAGATAAAAAACAAAAACCGCGGCCGCGGCGGCAATGGGCAATGCGGCCTTGAAACGAATCGAGCCGGGCGCGAAAATGAAAAGGAATATCATCGAGGTGACGAACATCACCAAAGTCGAGCGGCTGCCGGATTCCGCGTTCGGCATGTAGTTCAACACAAAAGGAATGACCAAGATCACGAAAATGCGCTCGCGCCATTTGCCGAAGAGCGCGAGCAGAATGAGCATGGGCATGAACATCATGAGATGCGCGCCCGTGCCGCCGGTGGCAACCTCGGCTTCTTCCACGCTCACCAGATCCCACTCCACGCCCCATTGCACCATGAACGACACGTACCACATGCCGGCAAACATGACGTACATCAAGATCGTCAACTCTTTTTCGGTCTTGACGATCTTGGTCATGAACCACGCGAACAAAACGATCTTGGAAAAATCGACCGCGCTGTCAAACGCTTTGGCCGGGTCCGCCGCGGCCCAGGCACTCGTCAAAAACGTCATCGCGAGAAAGGCGAACATCCAGTGCATCGGCGGCTGCGGCAGTTCCGGCTCTTTGTTCAATTCCTCGCCGTTGAGGATGTATGAGACGATGAGCACCACCGTCATCACAAACTGAAAACGGATCTCCTCCAAGCCGGAGCCGAGCGCGCGCAGGTTCAAATGGAAGAACAAGACGTTCAGCAAAATGCCGATGAACGGGCGACGCAGCGTCCAAAAACAGCCAACGACCAAAATCAGAATGGCGATTGCGGCACGAAGAGACACGATTTACTCTGCGAAAATGCTCGAAGCAGGAGGTGGAATTGCTTGCACTAAATCGTGTTATCTATACTCGCAAGCCGGCGCGACAGCGTAAAAAAATCATTTCCGCTCCAAAGCATGAGCTTGCATTGCGCTTTCTTTTTGTCTTGTCGCTGCTCGTGTTGGTGTTCTTCTCCGTTTGTTTACCGAGGTGGCCTCTGCGAGCGGGCGGACTTAAAGCGCTTCGCGGATTGGAAAAAGCCGGCGTTGGTGTGGCGTGTTCACGGCATTACCTTCAGCACCAACTCCGGCTGAAAGTTTTCGCACTCTCGGCTGGCGAACGAGACCGGATAAGTGCTCTCGCCGAGCAGCGCGAAATCATAAACACCGTTGCGCTGCACATGGCCGTTGAGCACGAGCGGGTGCCAACGTTCGGCTTGCACTTCTGCGAGGCGAGCGAGCACAGCGCCTAGCTTGCGAGGCTGCGTGCGCCACGTCACGTTCAACTCATCCCACGGCGCGCTCCACAAAAGTATCGGCGCTCGGTTGAAAGAGATAAAGCTCGCCGGGCAAAGTTGTAAAAATGAAATTTGGTGATACGGTGAGGTGATCGGCGGCGTCGCGCGCGACGATGCGAAAGTGATAAGTTTGATTCGGCGCAAGCTGCACGAGCGTCGCGTGTTGCAGCGCGTCGTGCAGGATGACGCGCTCCACGGTTTGCGCCGCCGGCTCGTTGCTCCACCAATGCAACACACGAAGGAGAACGAGAATGAACTCGCGGCAAAAAGTGTGAAGCATAACATTTTCCCCGAAAATACGCCCAGTGGAATATCAAACTTTCGTTTGCATTGCAGCAGCTTTATTTTGTTTTATGTGAGAAGGCTTTCTCGTCAACCGGGAGTCTGAAGCCTCAGGCTTTCCCTTTCCCCAGCATGCCGGTTATTTTTTTGCGCAGCCCGCCGGTGAGCTTCTGCACGTCGTGCGCCGATTCGCGCCAGAGCGCGACCACGCGTTTGGGTTTGGTTAAAACCAGCGCGCCAACATAGGTCACGCTGCCGACAACGGTCATACCGATCATCGCCGCGAGCGCGTGCAATTGCAAAATATTTTCGGAAAGGTATTTGAAGGCTATCATCGTCGCGGCCATGAGTAGCGTGCTGAAAAATGCCGGCATCTGCGGCGCGAGATATTCGCGCCAGCCGCTGATGCTCACTTGCTTGAGCAAATTCACCATCAGAAACATGACCACGAACGAAACAATGACCACGGCAATCGAAACGCCGACGATGCCGTACTTCACGCCGATGTAGCACGCGACCGCAAGCATGGCAAATTCCATCAAACGCCGGAATGCGGAATGACGCACGAAACCCGTGGCCGTCACCACAGAGTTGAGAAACGGATCGATCGAACGCAGCACGCCGGCCACACACATGATTTGCAGCGGCAACACCATGGGCAGCCACTTCTCGCCGAACACGACTTCGACAAACTCGCGCGCGACGAGCATCATGCCGATGAGCAACGGATAACTCACGAGCGAGACCGCGAGCACGGCTTTCTCAAAACCGGTGCGAACTTTTTCGGGCTGATCCTGCACACGCGCGAACGCGGCGAACATGACGGAGTTGATCGAGCGCGTGATGCGACGTTGCGGCAAGCGCATCAAGTCGAAGGCCTTGGTGTAATAACCAAGCTGCTCCGCGTTGAGATAGCGGCCGATAATGAAGTAATCCACGTTGTCCGCCATCTCGCGGCACATGTTGCGAAAGAAAATCCAGCCGCCGAAACGGAACAACTCTTTGCTCGCTTGGAAATCGAACTTGAGTGAAGGCCGCCAATGCGCCGCGCGCGAGGCGAGCACCGCGGAGAGCGAGATGGAAATGATCTTGCTGTAGATCAAACTCCATACGCCCCAGCCCGCGAGCGCCATGCCCACGGAGGAAACGATTTCCACGAAACGCTCGATGATTTGAATGCGTGCTTGCGCGCCGAAATTCATTTGGCGGTCGAGCATGGTCGTGCCGGGGTTGGAGAAGCAATCGAGCACCATGTACAGCGCAATCGCGGGCATTACGGTTTGCAGACGCGGCTCATGAAAGTAATCGGCCAAGTACGGCAACGCTGCCATCACTATGCCGAACAGCGTGAGCTTGAAGAGGAAATCCATAATGAAGAGCGTGTTGACATGCTCTTCGCGCACTTCTTCGCGGCGTTGCACGAGGCCCATGTTGAAACCAAACTCGCCGAGCTTGGTGGCAAAACCGATGATCATGGTCCCCATTTGCACCAAGCCAAAGTCCGACACTTCGAGCAAACGCGCGAGCGCGACACTGCCGAAGAACTGCATGAACGTGCCACTGAACTTCGACATCGTGGAGTAGAGAATGCCGAGCTTGGCTTTTTCGGAAACGCTTTGAGGTTTTTTAGACATGAGCTATGCACTTACGCTGAGGCATATGATTTCAAACGTTGACATTCGCGGGAAATGTTTTATCTTCTTGCCGAATCGATAATTTACAGGCGCCATTATGATGACCAAACAAGAGCACATTGATTATTGGCTGAAACTTGCAGCCGATGACTGGGAATTTGTTGAAGATCTTTTTTCACGTGGAAGAAACCATTGGTGTTTGTACCACGCGCATCTTGCGCTTGAAAAGGCTATAAAAGCATTTTGGGCCAGAGATTCGGACAAGAGAGTGCCACACATTCACAAACTTGTGCAATTGGCTGAAGGAACTCACTTGAAACTGTCTGATGATCAAAAGCAATACTTGGCGAACATCGCACACTTTGACATTCAGGGCCGTTATCCAGACTACAAGTTTGAATTTTACAAGCTTTGCACAAAAGAATTCACCACGGAACATTTCGAAAAAATTCGAACGTTTTATTTATGGCTACTATCCCAAATCGAATCCGCTCCGTCCTCGACGAGTTGATCAAACAACTCAACGACCACAATTTGACGGTGGCTCAGGCTTTCCTTTTTGGTTCCTATGCCCGCGGCAATCACTCGGAATGGAGCGATATTGACGTCGCCTTAGTATCAGATAAGTTCGAAGGCAGTCCCTTCCACGATCACTGCAAGGTGAGTCCTTTCATTCTAAAAGTCGACACACGTTTGGAAGTGCATCCCTTTCGTCCCGAGGATTTCACCTTGGACAATCCCTTTGTGGAGGAAATCGTCGAAACCGGCGTTCGCATTGTTTAAGACCTTTTCTCTCCGTCAGATCGTTTCAAGAAAGCGCGAAGCCTATCAATGGCTAATCTCCCAGATAAAGCCCGAACCAGCGTAGACTCGCTCATCCAAAGCCTGGATGCCGCCAATTTATTCATTCGTGAAGCCTATGTTTTTGGCTCCTACGCGCAAGGCCGGCAGACGGAATGGAGCGATATCGATTTGGCGTTGATCTCGGATCATTTTGAAGGGAACTTTTTTAATGATCGTTCCACACTCAGCCCTTATGTTGTTCGAATCGATACCGATATCGAAACGCATCCGTTCCATTCAGGTGATTTCACCACAGACAACCCCTTCGTTGAAGAAATTTTACGAACCGGTGTTCGCGTTGCATAGAAGGACAATTCATCAAAGTCAAAGAACTTTATCGCTGCTTGATTTCCCCGCTGCACTCCGAACCTGAAAGAAGTTTGTAGTAAACCCCTTCGCGTCTTGCTCGCTCGAACGATTTGCGCCTGAAGGCGCTACTACGAACTTCTCCCTCCTCACGGCTTCAACGCTTGCAACACCTTCGCGAAGAACCTCTGCTTAAAATCTTCCTTCGTCGTTTCCACACTCACACTCGTATCCAACGTTTGCAAATGGAACTCGCGGCGCAGCTCGTGATAGCTGCGGCGGATGTATTCAAGTTGACTCACTTCGAATTGCGGCTTGCGCGCGAAGATCACTTCGGGCGCGGCGTCCAATAGAATCGCCACGTCGGGTTTGGGATAGCGGCGACAGAGCCACGCGCGCAAACGTTGATGCGAATGCAGCGGACGATTTTTATAACCAATCATGAGATCATAAATATATCTATCCGCGAGCACGATGCGGCCGCGGCGCAATCGAGGCAATGCGAGTGCGTAATAGCGAAACCATAACTCCACAGCGAGCAAGAGATAAAACACCGTGCCTTTGCTGAAGTGAATGAAGCGGCGCACGGCGCTGAGTTGCAGCGGCGAGGCTTTGCCGTTTTTCTCCTTCGGCGAATACGGCTTGATGTTCAGCTTGCGCATGATGTCGTGCAGCGGCAATTTGTTTTGGCCCCACGGCCCGAGATACACGATGTCAGTGCCAAGCGTGGCGCGGCGAAACTCCTCGCGCAGCGCATTGGTGATGGAGCTTTTGCCGCAACCGTCCGGGCCGATGAAGGCGATGAGGGCGCCGCGTTTTGCGCCGAACCATTTCTCCAACCATTCATTCACGCGAATGCGGATTTGTCGCACAGCGTTCATCTTGGGTTGATATTTCAAGCGCGCCAAAATTTGCCGCCGATATTTTTCCACCCGCGCCATGTCGCGCGTGAGCGTCACGAACTCGCGGCGTGCTTCAGTAATCAAATCGAACAAGCCGTAGCGCTGCAAATGCTCCGCGAGATATTTTTCATCCAAACGTGATTCCAGCAGTGCAAACAAGCGGTCGCGATGCTTGGCTTGAATTTCCGCTTTGCCGAGAATGTTGTGGAGCAACAACGTGAGCAATTCATCTTCGAGGCTGAGATGATAATACCCGCCGGTTGGTTGGCGGCGGCGCAGCACAAGGCTCGCATCCAGATATTCATAGCCGCGATAGATCAAGCGCTCGTGCAAATCGATGATATGCGGGCCGTCGCTGTCCCAGCGCAGCAGAACTTTCTTGCCGGGATTCAAACGACCCGACTTGAGCAATTGAAAACCGTGTTGGCCGGCAATCTGCAAAAATTCGGAAAGGCGCGCGCGGTCGATCAACAAATCTAAATCGCGAATGGCGGGAGCTTCGGGATGATCACGCAGCAGGGCGTAGGGCAAATCGCGATGTGCAAGAGCGTTGAGCAATGCAGGAAACAGAGCGTTCTTCAAACCACGACTCCGACTCGAGGTGATAAAATTTCGCGTTCAAACAATGCGAGCACTTCGAAGACTTGCCGCCGCAAAAACTTTGCGTCCGTATTTTTGGGCGAACCGAGATAGCCGCGCATGCGAAACAACCAATAGAGCATGACGAGGCCGGGCCAGTCTTGCGCTTGATAGCCGTGCAGCATTTCCGCCTGCCGAAACAAATTGTGATGCAAGCGTTCTTTGGTTTGAATCAAACGCAGCGCGATGACCGGCGGCGGCTCTTGAAACGAGCGGGCGTCCATGCGCACAAAAAAGTGCAGCACGTCCAGCAAGGGCGGCGCAAAAAAATCTGCGAGATCCCAATCGATGACGCCGGTCACTTGTTGCGTGCCCGGCTCGATCAAAATATTTTTGATCGAGAAGTCGCCGTGTACGATGCCGAGTCCCAACTCGCGGCCCGCAAACGTGTGCTGCCAATAATCCTGGAGGCGTTGCAACCGCTCCCGCTCTGCGTTTTCCAATTTTAGCCAGGCCTGCATGCGCGCGAGCACGTCGCCGAACACGCTTTGAAAAACGTGCTCCGTCACTTTCACGGTGCGCACCATGCGCTGCTGCACGGTAAACCAAAACGCAAAAACTTTTTCAATCAACGCGGCGTCGGCTTGTTCGCTCGGCAATTGATCGATCGAGCGACCGCTCAAAAAGCTTTCGAGATAATACGGCTGCGTTTCAAAGTTGCCTTCGGCCAAGCTTTGCGGGAAGAGGCGGCGCTGTTCTTCCAACAAACCCTCGGCTTGCGCCAAACGCACAAGATGATTGGCGTTTTCGCGCATGCGTGCCGCGGCCGTGTTGATGAGCGGCAGCTTGAGCAATGCGGCGCTCGGCTCTGCGGTTTGATCGCGCACGAGTTCGATTTGCACTTTGCCGCCGGGCAACACGCGATATTGCCGGCCGATGTGCCACGCATAAGGTTGATTGCGATTCAACTGCGCGAGCAAGCGTTCGAGAAACGCGGGCGCGTGCGAGAGGCTAAAGCACATCATGGAATGCTCGGCGTGCGCACGCGAGGAGATGCGTAATTGCGCAAACGTGCGATGCTGCTCGCGCATGGCTTGCGTGGGCGCAACGTATTTGGGCGCGGCAAGATTGGGCAACAGTTGCAACTGTTGCTGCAAGCGCGGCAAACGCCCGTGAATAATCTGCGGCAATTGTGCGGAGCGCACGAGCATGCTCGGCGCGCACAGCAAACGCAAACGGCTCGACAAATCGCGCAGCGCAGTGCGCGTGCGCCAACGCGCCAAAAAATTTTTCCCGCGGCGCGCAATTTTCAAAGCCGGCACTTCGCGCACCGCCACCCACCATTCTTCCCGCCCATCCTGCACAGAGAGCAATTTCAAAAGCAATTCATAGAGCAACGCATCGTGCAAAGCGTTGTGATGCGGCAGCAAAACAATCAAACTATACTGCGAGAGAATTTCTTCGGGCGAACGGAGAAACGCCAAATTGGAAAGCGCTTTGCCCGCGGCCACCTCCGCGAGCAATGCCTGTTCTTCCGCGGCCGGGCCGATGACGTCAACGTGCGCAAAATGGCGCGCGAGGCTGGTGGGCAATGCGCTATAGCCGGGCGCATAAACCAGCGCGGAGGTTTTCGGCTCCAAGCGCGCGAAAAATTTCCACGCCGAAGTCAACTCGTAGGTCGTGTCTTTCAACAAAGCCGAGCGCAGTGGCTCAGGCAAAGTCTTGTGGACTTGGTCAAAGCGCGACGAGGTTTGCATGCGCGAACGATCTCCGAGTTATTGCACCGAAGCCAGCGCGGCGCGCAGCGCTTTTTCTTTTTCATGCCACAAGTCGTGGCGCTCTTGTCGTTGCGCCTGCATTGCGGCTTTGTATTTCGGCCAAGCATCTTGCAGCGCGCGCACCGCGTTGACAATGCTGCGCGGCGAGTTGTCCACGAACACCGCGCCCTTGTCGAACGTCTCACGCAGCAGCGGCCAGTTTGTTGTGATCACCGGTGTGCCCAAGGCCATGGCTTCATAACCGCCGCGTTGCATGGTGTGGTCGCGCGTGGTGAGCACCATCACGGCCTGGCTATCGCGCACCAAGCCGGCGTAAAGATCGAGCGGGAGAAAATCCGTGAGCTTCACGTTTTCCGGTTTGTGATTCACCAAACGTGCGGGCGCGTCTTTCACTTTACCGGTGACGTAAAAATCCACGTCGCGCAATTCTTCCGCGGCTTGCCAAATTTCATCGAGCGGCTCGTCGGGATTATAACTGCAAATCACGGCAACGGTGAAGCGGCCATTCACCGGAAACGCTTTGATCTTTTCGAAGCGCACAGGCAAATCGCCGATGACGATATGCGGCGCGTTCCACTTCGCCACTTGCTCCGCGAGATGCGCGTTGGTGACGATGTTGGTGAGGCCGCGACGATAGAACCACGCATTGAGAAAGAGCAGCGGCTTCCAGCGCGACATGGTGAATGCCGCGGTGTGCGTATCGGTGATATAACGCGCGCGATGCAGCAAACAATAAAAGTAAACGGGTACGCAGATGAAAACCGGCGGCACCATGACAAGCACGACCTTTGGCCGCTCTTGTTTGAGCAGCTTCCACGTCATGTGCATTTGCACGAGATACTTGAGCCAGACCGTCGAAGGCTTGCTGCCGTATTTGAGCGCATACACCATCTTCGACGTGCCGCCAAGCAAGCGCGCAATGGTGTCGCTGCGGCTACAATTTTCCGCCCAAGAGATGAACAATATTTTTTGCGCTGAAGCTTTGTTCCGTGAATCCACCTCGAACCCTTTGTGTTGATGAAGTCAAATGCTGTTCGCCGAAGTCTGCGAACAAAAATGCGATTCGCGGAAGGAATCGCATGAGCAACCCATGATAAGATATGACACAACGAAGAGGTGGTCAGAACGTTTGCCGCGCGGCATGCGTATCAACTAGAAAAACATGCACGACATATTCCCCCCTTGAGGGGGGCAGGGGGGGTGTTTTTGAGAACGAAGATGAATGCAATATTCATCGTATGGCTATTCGGGCTCTCTCAAAAACACGCTTTATCGTTTCATGGCGTGGGATAACACCCCCCTAACCCCCCTGAAGGGGGGAATAGATGAATGCATGCTATCTCAGCTTGACACGCATTTACGAGCGCGTCAATATTCGATCTATTGGCGACGCGCAGAGGCGTGGCCGTTGGTTGCGCTGGAGTCGCTCAATGAGCTGTTGAAATGCGAAGTTTCATATTCGCGCTTCACCGGCGGCGCGAGTTTGCGCTCCAAGACTTTCATGCTTTCATCTTTGCTGAAGCGGAGATATAACTTCTCGACACGCTTCGCGCTTTTTTCGTCGCCCTTGGCGCGATAGGTGTTCATCATTTCAAAATAAACCAACGGCGCTTCGGGATCGATGCGCAGCGCGCGTTTGAACGAACGAATCGCGCGCTCATAATCGCCGAGCAGGTGATAGATTCTGCCGATCTCCACGCGAAACTCGCGATCGCGATTCGCCAACTCAGAAGCGCGCTTGACGTAGTTCAGCGCTTTGCGGTAATCGCCTTCGGCTTTGAGCGCCATGCCGAGATAATATTGCGCGCGCGCAGACTCGTCGTCTTTCTCCACCGCGGCTTCAAAGAGCGCCTTCGCCTCGCTCGTGCGTCCGTCGCGCAACAACATCGCGCCGAGATTGATGCAATGATAAACATTCTCCGACGCGAGGCGCATGGCTTGCCGAAACGCGTGCTCGGCCAAAGCCCACTCGTTGCGACGCATGGCGCCGATGCCATAGCTTTGCCAACGTTCCGCGAAATGCGCACTGTCGGCAACGCTCGCGGCATGCGGAGCGCCGATTTGAATCTGCGCCTCGGCGCGAGCCATTTCCACAATGGGCAAACGCACGTCTTCACGCAACCCCAGGCTTTGCCGCGCGGCCGAATCGTGCAGCCATTGCAAATACTGCGGCCGATATTTGCGATAGTTCAACTTTGCGGTGAGTTGCAGTCGTTCGCCGCAATCTTCCGGCAGGGTGAAGCGATAGCGCACCAATTCCGCGCTGTTGGGCGGAAGCAAATTGACAAACTTTGCGGCGCGCGCTTCCCAACTTCTTTCATGCGAAGTGCGAGCGCCGGTGCTATCGACCATCTCCACGCCGTAGAAGTGCGCTTGCGGATCGACTTCTTCCGCGCGCGTTTCGCCGCTGACAAAGATCGTTTTGCCTTGTTCATCCACGATCTTCACTTCCAACCAGGCTTGCGCCATATCGGCCATGCCCGCGGGAAACGCGTGGCCGATGTTGCGCGAACGCACGACGACCTCGAGCCGAACTGATTTCCCGCGTTGCAATACCAGTGTAGATTGCGATTGCAAAACGAACAATGAATCGTGCGCAGGCGCATTGGCAACAAGTGCCGTTTTCGTTTGCGGCGGCTCTAAAAGCGTTGCGAGTTCGACGTGCGTGGCACTCGTGTCGGCGAGCACAGTATCCGAGGGCGCGGCTAGATTGAGCGCGAAGAGATCGAGTGCGATACGATCTTCTTTTAAAAACGCCGCAGTCGCTTGTGCCTGCGCTTCATCTTTGTTTAAAAGAGGAAGCAGGGAATTGGCGCCGAGGAAGCGATGATCGCGCACGGCTTCTTTGCCGTCATGTGTGGGCACAAGCGGCATGTGACACGCGACGCAGTTCTTGCGTTTTTCGATGTAAGCAAAGTCGCGATCGGCTTGGCCGAAATTGCTGTCTTGCCAACTGTCGTAATCGTTCATGATTTGCAGCCAACGCGCGTTGTTGATGGGCGCGTCGGTGTGCGCTTTGTGGCAAGAGGAGCAAAATGCGCCGTTTTCATTGCGATGAAACGGCCGGCGAAAAGTATCGCGGTGCGGCGCGGGATCAAGATGCACGAACCACGCATAAATCTGTTTGATCGTCGGATTTTTGCTCGCGAGCAAATCAAACATTTTCGGCTTTTCAATAATAAAGCCGCCCTGGCCCAATGTGCCGCGCACATCAACAATCGCGTGACAGACGGTGCAGGAAATGCCGGCATGCGCGGAAGCATGCTGTGTTTGCTGCGCCGCGGGCAAGTTTGACGTGCCGTGCAACAACGCCGCGGGCGCATGACAGCCGGCGCACCACTTCGTTGAGGTCGTGCCGATTTTTTGCTCGGCATGAGCGAACGCTTGGCGATACCAAAAATTTTTAAAATCCGAAGAGCGATGCGTTGAGCTTTGCCATTGTTGATAAATGTCGGGATGGCAATTCGCCTCGCCGCAGGTTTCCGGCGTGAGCATGAAATCCGTGGCGAGAGTATCGCCCGCAGCGGTCGCAATGCTGGAAGGATAAAACGGGCCTTCGGCGCCGCCCATGGCTTCATCCGCCATGCTCTTCGGCGCGGAGTGCGGATTGTGAATGCGATCATCATAACGCACGAAAAGCATGCGATAGACGAGAACCAAAATCGGAATGCACACCGTGAGGGAAACAAACACGAGCAAGTAGCGGCCGGCGGTGTTAATCGGATTGCTGATGCTGATTTGATGGCCGACGCGCCGAATCGAAATGACCAAGAAGATCACGCCCAAGAAGCACAACACGAGATGCGCGTAGAGCAGCAACGTGGTTCTTTGCTTGACGCCGGCGATCGTCAAATAAAGCCCGAGCGCCATGCCCAACACGAGCAGCCAATAGCCCAAGTGGCCGGCATACAAGCCCAGTTCTTTGCCGGTGCGTGCTTGTTGTTTCAGAAAGCGCCAGCCGTAAAGCAAAATCGGAATGAAGAGCAGCAGCCCCAAACCGACGTGCAGGAAAACATTGCCGAGGTATAAAATGGAAGCTTCGGCAAAAGCGAGCAGGTAGCCGCTGTTGGGCAGCAAAATCAGAATGCCGATGAGCAGCCATTTTTCCACACGAAATTTTTTTGAATCTTTTTCAGCCATCATATCAATAGGAATGCACGGCAACGCCAAATTCGCGCTGAAGGTTTTGGTTCATTTCGGGCGTCAAGCTCGCGCCCGCGGCCACACACAAACGCAACGAGGACATGACGCGGCGCTTATCTTCTGGCGCCTCGAGCAAACAATCAAACATCTCCGGTGCGCCGGGGTAAACGGTGACTTGCTCGCTCGACAGCGCTTCGACCACGTCGATCTCGTCGAAGTAAGGCAGCAAAATAAATTTTCCGCCGCTTACGATCACCGCAAGCAGGCCTTTGATCAGGCCCGGTGCTTGCGAAAACGGCAGCACGGCTAAAATACAATCGTCGCTGGTCATCTGCGAAGCGCGCGCAAAATTCTCCGCGGCTTCGACCAACGCGCGATGCGTGAAATGCGCTTTGGAGAACGTCCCGTCTTCTTCTTTTTGCAAAAAGATAACGGCCGTGTGTTCATCAAAACGGCCGACGAGGTTGCTCAAAAAGCCGATGCCGCGCGGCGCTTCGTCGTCATTGTTGGCCGCGGCGATTTTCACTTTCACTTCGGGCGGCGCAAGCGTGCCTTCAATCGTGGCGATATTGTCTTCCTCAAACACGGCCAGCGGAATTTTGTGCAGCGGCCATTCGGCTTTGCCGGCCTGCGCCAATGCCGTGGTGAGTATTTCGCGATAGGGCGGAATCGTGATAACGGCGTGAGCTTTTGCGGCGAGCAATGCGGCGCGCAATTCCTCCGGATCATCGCAGAGCGGCAGGGGCACGGCGATTCCTCCCAAGGGCAACAAGCCGAGCAAACTAATCACGAACTCATGCTGATTCGGCATGTAGAGCGCAACGCGATGGCCGGGCTGAATGCCGAGGTTTTGAAAATAGCGCGCACACCATTCGACATAAACTTGCAGCTCAAAGTAAGTCATCTGGCGCTCGCCGTCCACCAGCACCACGCGCTCGCTATGTTTGTGCGCGGCATTGTTGAAGAGTTGACTGATCATGACACGGCCCTATGGAAAGCAAAAATGATCCTGCCGAAAGTCATTTCTCATCCCCCTGATATGTGGAGGTGATGATCTGCAAATGCAATGACAGGTGTTCTAGACAGCGCGACTTACAACAACGAAATACGAAAAGAATTTTACCTTCGCAGACAGCCGTTTGCGGAGAAGAAGCAAGGAATTTGCCGTCACCAAATGTGACAGGGTGGGCGCTCAAGATCGCCGATGCAATAGCTTTCCCATTTCACGTGCACCGTTCCCGCGTGCTTTTAGCGGCATTGAACCAGGATACTCGCGTTGCTCGACATCTTGCTGAGGCTTTACGAAACCGGGGATACTTTCGCTTGACATTCCAAACGATTTTCTCTATGCTTCTTTGCGACAATAATTTCACGGCTGACTTCAACTGAGGAGCAATTCATGCACGATCATGATCAAGATTCTTCCTCGCCAGCGGAGTCTTCCCTTCCGCAAAAATTTTCTCGCCGAAGTTTTTTAAAAGTCACCGGCGGCGGTGCGCTCGGCACGGCGCTGCTCACCCAAGTTGCGAACGCTGCTTCGTCTAAAACTCAAGCCACTTCCTACAAAGGCTTCACTTCGATTCAACTCAAAGTCAACGGTCAAATACGCACGCTCGAAGTGGAGCCGCGCACGACCTTGCTCTCGGCCTTGCGCGATCAACTCGAAACCACAGGCCCGAAAGAAGTGTGCGATCGCGGCGAGTGCGGCGCATGCACTGTGCTCATGAACGGCAAGCCCGTGCTCGCGTGCATGACGCTTGCTTTCGATGCGATAGGCAAAGAGATTGTGACGGTCGAAGGCTTGGTGAAAGACGGCAAGCTCGACCCGGTGCAGCAAGCTTTTGTAGAGAAAGATGCGCTCATGTGCGGCTTCTGTACGCCTGGTTTTGTCATGTCTGTGCGCGCGTTGTTGAACCGCAATCCGAATCCCACCGAAGCCGAGGTGCGCAAAGCCGTTTCGGGCAATCTCTGTCGTTGCGGCACGTATCCGCGCGTGTTCGAAGCCGCGCTGGCCGCGGCGAAAGCACGTTCGTAGTCGCTCCTTCAGGAGCCGTATGCATAAGCCGAACAAACCGGAGCCAAACAAGAAAAGCCCATCCACTGAAGTTCACCGAAGCCACCGAGTGTCGCCGAAGAAAGGCTTCTTTCGGCGAAGCTCGGTGTCTTCGGCGTCGCTCGGCGGAAAAGTCTTTGCTTTTTTGGCAACGATCAAATATTAAAAATACTAGAATGTTTTATGCCTGAAGGCATCACTACGAACGCATACTCAACGCAAAACTAAAACCTCGGCCAAGCCGAGGTTGGAACATTTCTCGTTACGAGGCCCATCATGGCAACCTGGAAACCGCTCGATCAAATGACGTATCTCGGCAAGCATTACCCGCGCCTCGATGGTCCGGGCAAAGCTTCCGGTGCGATCAAATATACTTTCGATCTCACGATGCCCGGCATGTTGCACGCGGCGATTCTTTCTTCGCCACATGCCGCGGCGAAAATTAAAAGCATCGACGCGAGCGCCGCGCAAGCCTTGCCCGGCGTGAAAGCCGTGCTCACGGACGTGCATCCAACGGGAACTTTGCGTTATATCGGCGAAGAAGTCGCGGCGGTGGCCGCGGTTTCAGTTGCCATTGCGCGCGATGCGTTGGAGCTGATCAAAGTCGAGTATGAAGTTCTGCCCTTTGCCTGCGATATTGATACAGCCATGCAAGAGAACGCGACGCGTGTATTCAGCGATCAAACCAATGTGCGCGAGCCGCGCAAAGAGAGCAAAGGCGATATTGCCGCGGGTTTTGCGCAAGCGGCGGTGACGGTTGAAGGCGACTATCGCACGCAAGTGCAAGTGCATGCCTGTTTGGAAACGCACGGCTCCATTGCGAAATGGGACGGCGACATGCTCACGCTGTGGGATTCCACGCAATCCATCAATCCCGTGCGCGAGGCGGTCGCGAAGTTCTTGAACATTCCGCAAACCAACGTGCGCGTGATTTGTGATTACATGGGCGGCGGCTTTGGCAGCAAATTACAAGCGGGCCGCTACTCTGCGATTGCGGCGCGCTTGGCCAAACTTACGAACGCGCCGGTGAAGCTCATGCTCACGCGCCAACAAGATTCGATGATCGCGGGCAATCGGCCCAACGCCATTGTGCATGTCAAAGCCGGCGCCACGAGCGACGGCAAAGTGATTGCATTCAGCACGAAGTCCTATGGCACCGCGGGCCTCGCGAGCAATGCGCGCATTCGTTTGCCGATTGTGTATGAAGAAATTCCGAATGTGAGCACGGAGCACTCCGATGTTTTCACCAATGCCGGCGAGGCGCGTGCGTTTCGCGCGCCCGGTTGTCCGCAAGCTTCGTTTGTGATGGAGCAAGTGATGGATGAGCTTGCGGAGAAGTTAAATATGGATCCGCTTGCGTTTCGTTTGCACAACGACTCGAATAAAACGCGGCAGATGCAATGGAAGCTCGGCGCGGAAAAGTTTGGCTGGAGCAAGCGCGCGCCCAAAGCCAATGCGGATGCTGGCCCAATCAAACGCGGCATGGGCCTCGCCGCGGCGATATGGTGGCCCGGAGGTCGCGGCACGCAAGCGCAGATGACTATTCTTCCCGATGGCGGCATTGAGGTGCGCTGCGGCACGCAAGATATCGGCACAGGCACGCGCACGTTTATCGCAGCGATTGCGGCCGAAGAACTCGGCGTGCCGATTGAAGCTGTGAGAGCCCTCATCGGCGATACAAATTATCCGTACTCCGGCGGCAGCGGCGGCAGCACGACCGCGCCCTCGGTTGCGCCTGCGATTAAGAACACGGCAGAGAAGGCGAAAGAAAAATTGCTCGGCCTCGCAGCGCAACATTTTGGCGTGACTGCGAACGACGTTGTGCTTGCGAATAGCAAGGCTTTCGTGAAGGCCGATGCCAAGAAAGCGCTTTCGTGGAAACAGCTCTGCGCGCTGCTCGGCGCAACGCCGATCCTGGTGAATGGCGAATGGGTCGAAGGTTTGTCCTCGGCTGGAGTCGCGGGGTGTCAATTCGCGGAGGTGGAAGTCGATACCGAAACCGGTCGCGTCACGGTGCTGCGCATACTCGCGGTGCAAGATTGCGGCTTGGTGTTGGATCGTTTGACCACGGAGAGCCAAGTCAACGGCGGCGTGATTCAAGGCTTGTCGTATGCTCTCTTCGAAGAGCGCCTGATGGATCGCATCATCGGCGCGCAGATCAACGCCACGTTTGAAAATTATAAAATCGCGGGCGCGCTGGAGATGCCGAAGATCGACATCGTGCTCACCGATCAACCCGAGCGCGGCGTGATCGGCATCGGCGAGCCGGTGAAAGTGCCCACCGCCGCGGCGATTGCAAACGCGGTTTATCACGCCACCGGCAAACGCCTGCGCGAAATTCCGATGACGCCCGATCGCGTGCTCACGGCGTTAAGTTCATCGCGTCCGTGACGACGGCATTTGCGGTTTGACTTTCAAATTCGATCAGCACCCCTCAAGGCCTGTCATTCAGAGGGAATCCTTTTTAGAACTGGACGACAACTCCAGAACTTAAAAAGATTTCTTTCGAATGACACAACATGAGACGCGCGACTACGAACAGGAGAGCTATCATGGTTAATTTTGAATTGATCAATCCCATAACTTTGGAGAGCGTCCCCTCTTTATTGAGCAAGAAGTGGGACGAAGCCATGCTGCTCGCGGGCGGCACGGATCTGCTCGACATGCTGAAAGAGCGCCTCGTGCGGCCGCAGCGCGTGATCAATCTCAAAAGCATCCCCGGTTTGAATTACATCAAGAACGGCGCGGGCTTGGAGATCGGCGCGCTCACGACCATCGCGGAAATTGCCGAGCACGCTTCGGTGCGGAAAAATTTTGCGGCGCTTGCCGAAGCCGCAGAGAGCATTGCCACGCCGCAACTGCGTAACATGGGCACGCTCGGCGGCAATCTCTGCCAGCGGCCGCGCTGCTGGTATTTTCGTGCGAAGGATATTGTGTGTATCAAAAAAGGCGGCGGCAGATGCTACGCAGTCGACGGCTTAAACAAGTATCATTGCCTCTTTGGCGGCGGCCCGAGCTTCATCGTGCATCCTTCCGATTCCGCGCCCGCACTCATGGCGCTCGGCGCGATTCTCGATGTGCTCGGCCCACAAGGCAAAGAAGAGATTGCGCTCGAAGACTTTTATGAACTGCCCATTGACAACATTCGCCGCGAGCATATTCTCCAGCCGAATCAATTCATCGCCGCGGTGCGTGTGCCCCAACCAGTTGCGGGAACGAAGAGCACGTACCTCAAATTTCGCGAAAAACAATCACTCGACTTTGCAATCGTAAGTGTGGCGGCTGTATTGCAAATGGAAGGCAAGACGTGTAAGAAGGCGAGCCTCGTGCTCGGCGGCGTTGCGCCGAAGCCGTGGCGTGTGGAAGCCGCAGAAGCGGAGTTAAACGGCAAGCAACTCACCGCGGACGTCATCGCCAAAGCCGCGAATGCCGCAGTGGCGAATGCAAATCCGATGTCGCAAAATTCTTATAAGATTCAACTCACCAAAGTGATGGTCCGGCGGGCGTTGGAGAAGTTAATGAGTGTTGCTTAAACGACGCTGTCGTTTTCGAACCGCTAAATTAACCCGAATGAACGCTAAACATGGCTGAGGCATTACGAGGAAGACTATTGGCTCGAGGATGTCTGATGCGCAAACGCTTACCTCCCCGGATGGCCATACGCTTCGATACGCGGCATGTGCTGCAAATACTCTTCGGTCGTGATCGCGTTTTGCCAAACGCCGGCGAGCATGGCCGCGCCGGTGATTGCAACGAAGAGGCCGAGCATCAACGCCGCCAACACGGGTGCGGGAATGCGGCGCGCGGGCAACGCGGTTTTCAGGTCGAGCGTATTTTTCACCGGGCAGGCTTGCGCGCATGAAAGACAGGCCATGCACTCGTCCGAATGCACCCGCGCGAGTTGATGGACTTTGATATTCGAGGGGCACGCTTTGGTGCAAAGCTCACAATCAATGCAGCTCTCGCGATTGCGCGTAATTTTCGCCGGACTGAACAGACTGCCAAAGCCGAGCAACGCGCCATAGGGACAGAGATAGCGGCACCAAAAATTTTTGATCGGCAACGAGAGCAGCGCAATCACGCCGAGGATGATCAAACCCGTGCGATCAAGTTCGGTGAAGAAGCGCAGCATTTTGAGGTCGGCCACTTGATTGTACGGGCTATAAATAAACGCCGTCAACTCGCGCACGTTCATCTGCCACACAATCGCGTAGAGAAAAAAGAAGAGCAGGAGGTATTTGACCATGCGCAGGGGCCAGTCTAAAAATTTCCACACGCGCAAATTTCCGCCAAAGAGCATGCGGCCGAATTTCCAATGCAGCTCAGAAAGAAATCCCACGGGACAGAGCCAACCGCAGAAAGATTTTTTGAGCAACACACTGATTGCGACAATTGCCAAGAGAATGAACACCGCAGAAGGATGAACGAGATTCAAGCTGCCGGTAAGCCACCAATGTTTGAGCGAGATCAATG
This sequence comes from bacterium, assembly GCA_041918175.1. GTDB lineage: Bacteria > Zhuqueibacterota > Zhuqueibacteria > Zhuqueibacterales > Zhuqueibacteraceae > JABWAN01. The sequence goes on along the minus strand of JAYRWE010000091.1, from coordinate 215,088 downwards.
CGCTCAAAGGGAGAAAGCCTTCGACTCCGGGCGGGCGCGTGGCCTCCGCGCCAACGCCGCCGCTTTCGAGCCAATGCACGAACGCAATAAACTCCACACCGATCCACAGCACGAGCAATGTGAAAGCGATCTGCACATGCAAGCGCAAGTATTGTGAATCGTTCTTTATGCGCCAGCGCCACCGCGCGAACCCGGACAATTCTCGCGAGGGATGGAGTATGCGGCGCAGGTCCGGGGGGATTTTTTTGATGCTCTTTTCCGTTTGAAAAGGAGCGCGCTCGAAAGTATGCGAAACGTGCGTGATCATGGCCGATTGCTTTTGGTTCAAATCAGATAAAAAAATCTCAATCTTGATTTGCCGGCAACAAGGACAAAGAACATGCCCAAGCACAAGGCGGCACACGGTTTCTGGCTGAGTTGATTTCGCGACGTTTAGAAAGAATGCAAGAGCTGCGTTGCCGGAAGTCGGCGAGCGCTTGCTCTCAGGAATGGGAAACTTCGCGCCTAGCGCTCGCAAAATTGCGAAGGCAGGGGTTTATGCGCCGCTCAAAGCGACGGAGCTCGATTTAGCAGCCGTCGCGCAATTGTGGAAAAGCAGTTGCCTTTCTGATTTTTTTTCGATAAGCAAGAGTGGCAACTCAAGCAAAGCTCCACCAATCGTAAACGATTCTCTTTGACAGGAAAAGCATGATGCCTCAAAACCATGAGCGCAACAATGCCGAATGGCTCACCGCCTTGAGCCGGGACGACACAATCGCGTTGCGCGATCTTACGCATCTCCTTCGGCGCAACCTGGGTCGCGCCCTCGGAAATCGCGCCGGCATCAACGAAGCCGCGCTCGAAGATTTCGTGCAGGATGCGCTGCTCAAAATCACGCGCAGCCTAGAATCCTTCCGCGGGGACAGCCGCTTCCTTACGTGGGCAACGGCCATTGCCATACGCACGGCCATGACCGGGCTGCGTCGCGCACATTGGAAAAACGTCTCGCTCGACGACATGATGTTGGATCGTTTGGAGCACGACCAAGCAAGCCCGACGCAGGAGTTGGACAGTCAGCGTCGAGAGATCGTACAATTGCTCTATAACATGATCGAAGCAGAATTGACCCCGCGGCAACGCGAAGCCGTGCTCGGCTCTTTGGCCGGCGTGCCGCAAGCGCTGCTAATGGAACGCCTCGTCCTCACGCGCAACGCGCTCTACAAACTCGAGCACGACGCGCGCAAAAAACTCAAAACCGGACTCGAAAGCTCCGGCGTCCGTGCCGAAGATGTAAGAGAACTTTTTCACGAGTAGTCAAAGGGAAGAAAACTTGCTATGAAGCTGACCGCGGAAATACTCGACCGCCTGGCGCAAAGCCTCGTCGCTACTCGTCCGGAAGAAATCGACTGCAACGAGTGGCTCGCACGTGTCGGCCGTCTGCTCGATACTCTGCAGCGCGGCGAAAACGTCCCCGAAGAGCTTGCGCCCGTGCTGCATCATATTGAATTGTGCCCCGAATGCGACGAAGAGTTTCAACTCTTGCTTGCCGCGTTGCAGGAAAGTGCCGGCTTTGCAGACGCAGAATAGCTCTGATTTTGAAGTAAGACTTTTGCTCCTCGCGTCGTCTATACTGGTGACGACAAATTCCCGACGCCTTACGCGTCGCAATCTCTATCAATCTCGAAGGAGCACAAGATGAAACGTGTCATCATGTTGTTGGCAAGTTTATTTATCTTCGCGAATCTCGCCCTGGCTGGCGATCTCGTGAATGCGGACGCAAACAGCAAAACCGCCTTGCAGGGCTACGATGCGGTTGCCTTTCACACCGTCGGCAAAGCCACCAAAGGCAATCCGTCTATTACCGCCGAATATCACGGCTTCAAATATATCTTCGCTTCCGAAGAAAACAAAGCCGCGTTCGTGCAACAACCCGAAAAATATCTCCCGCTCTATGGCGGCTATTGTGCCTTCGGCGTCTCCATCGGCCAATTGTTCCCCGTCGAAATCGACACCTGGGAAATCGTGAACGGTCGCCTCGTGCTGCAATACAGCCAAGACATCAAACAAGAGTTCGCCAAAAACAAAGAAGCCAACTTTCGCAAAGCGGAAGGCAACTGGCCCAAGCTTGTGAAGAGCAACACCAAGTAAGCCCGCATTCTATGGCCCCGCTGCATTTGTCGCGGGGCCTGCTCTTTGGTCATCACACAAACTGCTTTTTATGTTTTGTCGCTGCTCCACCAACGGTTCCTCTTCGCTTGTTTATCTGACCGCCTCTCTTCGAGCGAGCTGACTTAAAGCGCTTCGCAGACTTCAAAAAGCAAAAGCCTTTCCTTTTTGATAAAATCACGCAGCCGTTGTTTGCAAAACGGAGCAGGATTCATGATCGACATTCGCCTCAAACGCGTTTATGAAGTCGCAGCCAAAGACGACGGCACGCGCGTGCTTGTCGATCGCATCTGGCCGCGCGGCATGACCAAAACCGCGGCACGCGCAGATTTGTGGTTGAAGGAAGTCGCTCCGAGCACGGATTTGCGCAAATGGTTCAATCATGATCGCGCCAAATGGGAGAGTTTCAAACAACGGTATCATGCCGAGCTTGCTGCCAACTCTGAAACAGTAGCAACGCTGCTCGAACTCACAAAGAAGGGCCGCATTACATTGCTCTTCTCCGCGCAAGACGTGGAGTGTAATCAAGCCGTGGCCTTGCGCGAATATTTGCTCACGCGCCTCAAAAAGAAAAGCCGCGCCCTCGATGCCTGAATCGAAGCGCGGCTCTTGCAGTTTGAGACGCTCAAATTTTACTTCACTGTTTCCCCCCTCTCTCTGCACTCCCCTCCAGCACGCTGAATCAAAACAGCTCTTGCTCCTTAATCAACCAAAAACTCCTGCAACGGCCCGAGCGTGGCAATCGGCGGCGATTGCTCAAACCATGCGAGCATGTGATCGCGAAGTTTGAAAAAGTTCTGCAATTGCTCCGGTGCGAGCGGATCTGCCGAGGCCGGACGCAGACGCAGCGGATCCATCGGCTTGCCGTTGAGGTACATCGTGTAATGCAGATGCGGTCCGGTCGAAAGCCCGGTCGTGCCGACATAGCCGATGACTTGGCCTTGCTTCACCACGTCGCCGACTTTTAAATCCGCGGCGTATTTGGAGAGATGACCATAGAGCGTGGTGAAATGATTTTTGTGCGCGACGATGACGCAATTGCCGTAACCACCTTCCCAATCCATTTTCGTGACGGTGCCGTCTGCGGTGGAAGTGACGGGCGTGCCTTGCGGCGCAGCGAAATCAACGCCCGTGTGCGCGCGCACTTTTTTGAGAATGGGATGGCGACGGCCGTAGGAGAAGAAGGAAGAAATGCGGCGATAGTTGAGCGGGGATTTGAGAAAAGTTTTTTGGAAGGAGCCGCCGTTGCGATCAAAATATCCGCTGCGGCCCGTGCTGTCGGAATAGAAGCAGGCGAAGTAACTCGTGTCCGCCTGCTCATACGTTGCGGCGAGCACTTTGCCATAGCGCACAAACTCGCGGCGGCCGTTTTCTTTTTCCACAAAAAGCTTTTCATAAAGCAGACGGAAGCGATCCCCCTTGCGCGTGTCGATGAAAAAATCCACGTCCCATTGAAAGATGTCCGTATACGCGAGCAAGAGTTCGGGCGATTCCTCCGTGGCCACGAGCGCTTCGTACAATGTGGAATTGATTTCGCCGGAAAGAAAATGCACCTGCGGCACAACGCGCAATGAATCGAATGCGGTGAGAAAATCGCCGGTGTCCGCGCGCTTCACATGAATGAGCAGTTCCGGCGAGGCTTGATAGGTAAGTTGGTGCAGCGCGCCCGTGGAATCGACCATGAGTTGCAACTCTTGGCCGGGCTTTAAACGTCGCGGATCGAATACGCGGCGGAGCGCTTCCAATGCGGGAAAAATATCGCTTGGCTGCACGAAGCTCGCTTGCAGAATTTGCCCAAGGGTTTGGCCGTGCGCAATAGTGTGCGTGAACTCCAACAGGCTCAACTTCTTCGTCGTCGCCGTGGAGTCGAAACTAAGCGGCTGCAGCGGTTGTTGATGAATCGAATCGGTGTTGCGTTGGGTTAGGTAAAACAGAACGGTCAAAGCCGAAAAAATAACGATGCGGCCGATGAGTGCAGATCGGCGAACGAATAGCCGCATGCTCCTCTCCTCCAAAAGCGTGAGCTGAAAAATTTTCTCCTGTCGATTGTGGTCCGGTACGTTTGCTCAACTTCTACACGTGTCGCGGGACAACGGTGCGGCAAGATACACGATGGACAAAACAGAACCAAGCAGGGAATGTCGATTGTATTTCTGCTCCGCCACGGCTTGGCCGTGGCATGCCTTGCACTTACGAGCACATGCGCATCGCAGCCAAGCAGAACGGAGCACTATTGCTTTTAAAAGTTAAAACTGATAGGGTTGCCGTTTGGCAGAATCATCATTGGCAGAATAATTTAAAATCGTTCTGCCTCCAAAATATCCCGCCTTTTTTGTGGTGAATTAACGCTTGTGCGCCGCGGCTTTGCAGCTTCGCATGGGAAGCGTGCCGCGCTTCTGATAACTGATCGAACTGATCGCTTCCGGCGTTACATAAACCGCTTCGTTTCTTTCATCAACCGCCACAACGATGTTGTTGGTGACGATCAGCGTGGGATGCGAGATCAGCCGGCTGCCGCCGTCTTTCAGATGAAAGATGAGCGGGCGAAATGGTCGCGTTGAGACAAGCTTGCGAATTTCGGTTACTTCCATTTGATCGCTCCATTTGTAAAGCCACCTCACGCTTTATTCGCCTTTCGGCGACACTCGGAGCTTTCGGCGCAACTCGGCGGGAGAAGCTTTTTCGCCGAAATGCGCCGAAATGCGCCGAAGTCACCGAGTGTCGCCGAGAAAAGCCTCTTAGAGTTTGATCCTCAACCTCGTCATGGCGAGCAGCTATCCATGCGACGACGCGCCGATGAATTTCTTCAATCGATGCGTCTTGCCAAAATGCTGCGAGCTCTTTCACCGTATCGCCTTTGCCTTCACGCCTCATAAACCTTCAGCACTTCATACAACGTTGTGCGCTGCGCGGGTGTATAGCCCGCCTCGCGGATGAGTTGCACAACTTCATCGGTCGTCGTCTTGTTCACGAAGTTCGCCGCGGCATGCACATTCTCTTCCACCAACGTGCCGCCGAAGTCATCCGCGCCAAAGTGCAAGGCCACTTGGCCGATTTTTTTGCCTTCGGAAAACCACGAGGCTTGAATGTGCGCGAAATTGTCGAGATAAATACGCGAGAGCGCGAGGATTTGCAGATAACGATTCGGCGTGGCGTACGTCGGAATGATTTTTTCGAGCGGCGTGTTGCCGGGCTTGAAGCTCCACGGAATAAACGCGGTGAAACCGTTGGTCTCGTCTTGCAATCTGCGAATGCAGTCCAGATGCTCGATGATGTCTTCGTCGGTGTCGAGGTGGCCGTACATCATCGTGGCCGTGGTTTTATAGCCGAGCAAATGCGCTTCGCGCATCACTTCGAGCCAATCCGCGGTCGTGCCTTTCTTGCTGCTGATTTTTTTCTTCACGCGGTCGGTGAGAATTTCCGCGCCGCCGCCGGGGATCGTGTTTAATCCGGCGAGCTTGAGTTGCAGCAACACTTCGCGCAATGAGAGTCCGGAAACTTCGGCCATGCCGCGAATTTCAGAGGTCGAAAAAAAATGCGGATGAATCTCCGGCACCTCGGCGCGTGTGCGGCGCACCATGTCGAGATAATAATCGAACGGCAGCTTGGGATTCACGCCGCCTTGCAAAAGCACGGTGGTTACGCCCGCTTGCGCGAAGTCTTTGAACTTCGCAATCATCTCATCGACAGAATGCGTGTAGCTATCGGCCTCGCCTTCGTGGCGATAAAACGCGCAGAAGATGCAGTCGATATTGCACACGTTGGTGTAATTGGGATTGGTATCGACGACAAACGTGACCATCGGCTGCGGATGCTTCGCGCGCCGAATACTATCCGCGGCCGCGCCGATTTCCAGCAGCTCGCCTTCTTGCAATAAACGCAAGCCCTCTTCCGGCGTCAAGCGCTCGCCGGCGGAGGCTTTGGTATAAAGATTTTGCAAAGACATTCTTTTTACTCCATTGCTCCAATAATCCAAGCGGAGAGCACGTCTTGCACGAAACGCGGCACGTCCACGGTATCGCGCTTGGTTTTCTTGCGGGAATTAAGGGCGCGTCTGAAAATTGCTTCCCGAAATCGCCGCAATCCCGCCCCCTTGTGGGGCGTTGATGGAACACAGAAATTTCATTGCTCCACCCTCCGCCCACTAGGCGGGGACTACGATGGCGCGGGAAGTTATTTTTAGATGAACCCGAAGTGAACGCGAATATAACGGGAGCGTGAGTGGCATGCAAGCGGTTTTCCTTCATTCCTCTACACTTTTGATTCGCCCTCGCCAATTCCATGTGTAGCGCCGGCCTTTCCAATGCACTGTCGTTGGAAAAAGCACGGTCAGCGCCAACACGAGGCTGTACAGCAAAAAATACAGTTCGAAGAGCGCGAAGTATTTGAGCCAAACGCGATAATCAAGCGCGACGGCGCAACGCCGAAGCAGCAAGCCATCGGCGAACAGAATCGCGGCGAGCGCAAGGAGCAGTGCCAAGGGCGAGAGCAACGCGGCGAGTATGAGCATAAGATGCGCGAGAAAGGCCAGGAGCATCAAGCCCTTTGCTAATGCGCCTACTTCCTTGCCGCCCGCGGCCCAACGTTGGCGTTGATCAAAATACTCACGCCACGATGACGAGGGAAAGCTAAAAATCGTCGTGGCAGAATGAAGCGCGAAACGCATGCGCCACGCAGTGCCTTCGACGATTTGACGCATGAGCGCAAAATCTTCAATAATGCTAAAACCGAGTTTTTCATAACCGCCGGCCTGTTCATAAGCCGCACGCCGAAAGCCGAAGTTATTGCCGAGAATGGAAATCGGCTTGCCCAAGCCGGCTGCACCCGCGCCCACAGTGAGCAAATACATCCAATCGAGGGTTTGAATTTTGGCGAAGAGTGAATCACGATAGGTTGCCGGCAATAGCTCGCGCAACTTGGGAGAGGGACTGAGCAACGTGAAGCCGCCAACAAGCCCGATCGCGGGAGTGAAATGCGCGGCCATCGCGCGCACCCAATTGGGAGGCACAAGACAATCCGCATCAGTCAGCAAAACGATTTCACCGCGCACATGCTGCATGCCTTGACACAGCGCGCTGGCCTTGCCGGACATGTTCGGCAAACGTTGCGTAACGGTGTGCGTTTGCACGCGATGGTCGCGTTGCGCAAACGCTTCCGCGATTTGTTGGGTGCGATCGTGGGAGCGATCATTTACGATCACGATTTGCAGTCGGTCACTGGGATAATCCGAACGCAGCAAGCTTTCCAGACAAGCGGGCAAACGCTGCTCTTCATTGCGCGCGGCAAGCAGAACGCTCACTTGCGGCAACTCTTCGTTATTCGTAAAAATTGGAGGCGCACTTGAAGATGCGCCCTGCGCCAGCAATAGTGCCGCGATGAGATATGTTAGGAGGATGCTGGCTAGGGCAAGGGCGAGCAGACTCATTTAGCAGGCACAAAATTTAGGTCGGTGCGAAAAATCGAGCAAGACAAATTTTTCACGTTCAAATTTCGGGATCGTTCGCAGTCTCAACCCCTTCGTGGCGGGCTTGCAGTTCATGCACGTTGCAATACTCCACAAAGGAGCAAGACTGTTAAATGTTATCGTCAAACTTCATGAGGCCGGGCGTGAGGCCTCGCGCAGGGAGTATGGTATCAAATGTTTTATTCGTTCGCAAAAAGATTTTCTTTTTTGCTGCGCGCCAAGTTACGACAGCAACTGAAACGGCTTATTGACAATCCCCTTGGGCGTTATTATTTTGCGCAAACAAAAATATTTTCATTGTCTCATTACAGCGCAGAAGAGGAGAGCAGCATGCATCGCGAACTTCACAGTTGGTGGAGCCCGAGTTTGAACAAGCACATGGAAATTGCCGTGTACGGCCATTACGGTTTTGCGTTATTGATGATTCCCACGGCCGCGGCGGATTATTTGGAGTACGAACGCTTTCATCTCATGGACGCCATTGGCGATTTCATCAACGGCGGCAAGGTCAAAGTGTTTTCCATCAACAGTATCAGCACGGAAAGCTGGTTAAACAAAAATATGCACCCACGCCATCGCAGCATGCGCCATCAACAGTACAATGATTATGTCTACAATGAAGTGATTCCGTTCATTCACAACCACTGCGGCGGTCGCGTGATGACTATCACCTCGGGTGCGAGCGTGGGCGCGCTGCATTCGGCGAACCTGCTCTTGCGCCGGCCTGATTTGATCGACGGCACGATTGCCATGAGCGGCGTGTACGATCTCAAGTATTACACGGAAGGTTATTACGACGATGACGTGTACTTCAACAGCCCCATGGATTATCTGCCGAACTTGAACGACGATTGGTATCTCTCGCATCTGCGCGGCAAGCAGCACATCAACATTCTCACCGGCTCCGGCGCGTATGAATCGCCCGACCGCTCGCGCGATCTCTCCGGCGTGCTGCACGCGAAAGGCATTCCGCACTTCCTCGACGTGTGGGGCCACGACATGACGCACGATTGGCCCACGTGGAGAAAAATGCTGCCGCATATTTTGGGGTCGAGATTTTGATGCGCAGCGCGCGCTCGATAAAAGATGCGTGTGTTGCAGCTTCGTTATTTGCAAACAGATGTTAGATAAACGAGTTTCAACCGAACGCTTTATAAACCTTTCGAGCATCTGTTCAGCCACGGCTTGGCCGTGGCTTTATTTTTCGAGTTAAGCACTCGTTCAACTATGGCTTGGCCCTAGTTTCAAATACCTGTTGGATTTCACGCGTGCGCGTCATGCTACGACCAAGCCCTAGCATGACTCATTTTGGAGGCCGTGGGCCTTCCTAAAATCGTCGACGCGTTGGGCGGGCGCGAAAACTCATTCCAAATGCTTTTGGCCATGCCGCCCACGGAGCAACAGGCGAAGCACTGAGTTTTCATCAGAGCGATTGTGGCCGCGGCCTCCTCTTTTTCCGCACTTGGTTTTAGTCGCAGGTATTGTCTGCGCAGATTAGCATCGAATCTCCGCCCGTATTGCATCTGCGGAGATTCACCTCGCCGTTTTTTTCCTACCTCCTTCTTGTTATCACCTCTTAAATAAGAAAATTCCGATGCCCGCGCGTGGTCATTGGCCGCGCCGGCATTTGGTGTTTGGGTTTATGAACGTCATTCTGCTTTGAACCGCATTTCGAAAGGGGAGTGCACATGCGCCTTTCTTACCCCAACAATTTTTGCGAACAACCTTCTCGCCTCCTTTTGTTCTCGCGTGGAAGATTTTCGTTTGCCGTAAAATTTGTAGGCGTGCTGCTCATGCTCATTTTGTCGGCAGGCATTCCCCACGCCCACGCGCAAACCTCCGTCTTCATCAACGAAATCCATTACGACAATACCGGCACGGACACGGGCGAGGCCATTGAAATCGCTGGCCCTGCAGGCACCGATCTCACGGGCTGGAGCATTGTGCTTTACAACGGCGCGGGCGGAGCGGTTTACGACACCGATGCGTTGAGCGGCATGATTCCCAATCAGTGCAACGGCTTTGGCACCGTCGTGTTGAATTATCCTGCCAACGGCATTCAAAACGGCGCGCCCGACGGCATTGCGTTGGTGAATGCTTCCAACGTGGTCGTGCAATTTCTCAGTTACGAAGGCTCATTCGTCGCAGTGGGCGGCGCGGCGAACGGTATGACAAGCACGGATATTGGCGTGCTTGAAGTGGGCAACGAAGCTGTGGGAAATTCTCTGCGCCTCAGCGGCACCGGGCAATTTTATGAAGACTTCACTTGGAACGCGCCTGCGGCAAGCTCGTTTGGCGCGTGCAATACCGGCCAAACGTTTGTCGGTGTTGATACGGCGCCTTTGGTTTCGAGCAGCACGCCCGCGGATAATGCGACCAACATTGCAATTGATGCCAATCTCCTCATCAACTTCAACGAAGCCGTGAACGTCACCGGCAATTGGTTCGCGATCACTGGCTCTTCGAGCACGACCTACACTGCGATAGTGAGCGGCGGCCCGCAAAATTTCACACTCGATCCCTCGCCCGATTTTCAAAACAATGAAACGATCACCGTCACAATCTTCGCCGCGAATGTGACGGATGCCGATGCGAACGATCCGCCGGATAACATGACGGCGAATCACGTGTTCGATTTCATCACAGCCGCGGCTCCGGTTGGCGGTTGGGTTATCAATGAAATTCATGCAGACCCGCATCCCACGCTCGGCGATGCGAACGGCGACGGCGCGGTGAATACTGCGCAAGATGAGTTCGTCGAGATCGTGAACACTTCCGGCGCGACCGTGGATATTTCCGGCTGGACGCTTTCGGATGCGGTCGGCGTGCGCCATACTTTTCCCGCGAACACGATGGTGCTCGATCAATGTCCAGTCGTCATCTTCGCGGGCGGCACACCCACAGGTTCATTCGGCGGCGCGACCGTGCAAGTTGCGAGCACGAGCCAGCTTGGTTTGAATAACACCGGCGACACGGTCACGCTGAAGAACGGCGCGACGACCATCGTTACGTACACGTATGGCTCCGAAAGCGGCGCGGATCAATCGCTCACGCGCGATCCCGACATGACGGGTGCCGATCCGCTTATTCGCCACACGTTTGCAAGCGGCGCTGCGGGCCGGAGATTTTCGCCCGGCACGCTCATCAACGGCGCGCAATTTCCCGGCTGCATTTCCCCTATTCTCACCAAAGAAATTTTTGAGATTCAAGGCGCGGGCTTGGCTTCTGCATTTGCCGGACAAACCATCACGACCAAAGACAACGTTGTCACTGCGTTGCGCAGCGACGGCTTTTTTATTCAAACACCAACAACGCGCAGCGATAACGACGCGCAAACTTCCGACGGCATTTTTGTGTTTATGGGAAGCGCGCCGAGTGTGAGTGTCGGCGACATGGTTGATGTCACCGGCAGCGTGATTGAGTTTTTCAATTTCACCGAATTTACGAACACGCCCGCTGCGCCGAGTGTGACCATCGCTTCTTCCGGCAATGCGTTGCCCGCTGCGATTCAACTCGATGCGCTTACGCCTTCGCCCGCACAGCCGCAATCTGCAAATGAGTTCGAGCGCTTCGAAGGCATGCTCGTGCAAATTGCCAACGGCGTGGTTGCCGCTTCGAATCAATCTTTCGGCAACGATCCGTTTGCGGAGATAACAATCGTCGCGCGCGGCACTCGTCCGTTTCGCGAACCCGGCATTGCTTTTCCCGGTTTGAATGGCTTGCCCGTGTGGGATGCGAACGCGGAAACTTTTGAAATCGATCCCGATAAGCTCGGCCTCGCGAATGCGATCATTCCCGCAGGCTCAACTTTCACCGCGACGGGCGTGCTCGGTTTTGAGTTCGGCGATTATGAGCTTTGGGCCACGCAATATGATTTCACGCCCGCGACTTTGCCGCGCAGCGTGCGTGCGCGCAACAACGGCGAGTCGATGATCGCCACATTCAACATGCTCCGCTTTTATGATGACGTGAACAATGGCAACGGCGAGCCTTTGCCCTCTGCTGCAGATTATCAAAACCGGCTCGCCAAATTCTCGCGCTATATTCGCGAAGTGCTGCTCGCGCCGGAAATTATTGCCACGCAAGAAGTGGAGAATTTCAACGCGTTGCAAGATTTGGCGGACAAGCTGCACGCGGACGATGCGGCGCTCAATTACACGCCGTATTTGATCGAAGGCAACGACGTCTCCGGCATCGACGTGGGTTATCTCGTGCGCAGCAGCGTGCAAGTTCACAGCGTCACCCAACTCGGCGCGAGTGAAATTCTTTCGGTGGATAATTCGCTGCTGCACGATCGGCCTCCGTTGCAACTTGACGTGACCATGCCTGGCGGCATTCCGCTCACCGTGTTGAATCTGCATCAACGCTCGCTCAATGATGTTGATGATCCGAGCACGGGCGCGCGCGTGCGGCAGAAGCGCCATGAACAAGCCGTGTCCGTTGCCGACATGGTGCAGAGCCTGCAAACGAGCAACGCAAATGTCAATCTCGTGGTGTGCGGCGATTTTAACGCGTTTCAATTCTCTGACGGCTATGTTGACGTGCTCGGCCAAATTCTTGGCGATCCCGCGAGCGCGAACGAGGCGCTCATTCCCGGCGTGGAAATCGTCGAGCCGAATTTGAGCAATCTCGTGCTCGATTTGCCTGAGGCAGAGCAATACTCTTTTCTGAATGAAGGTAACGCGCAAGTTTTGGATCACATGCTCATCTCGCAGCATTTGCAGCCGGCCACGCGCGGCGTGCAATACGCACGCGGCAATGCGGACGCGGCGGTGAATTTTGAGAATGATTACGCCACGATTCTGCGCGCTTCGGATCACGACGCGATGGTGATGTATGTGCAATGCGAGTTGACCGCTGATGCAGGCAATGATGTTGAAATTTGTTTCGGCGATTCCGCGCAGCTCGGCGGCAATCCCACGGCGAGCGAGGGGCTTGCGCCATTTGTTTATCATTGGTCGCCCGCAGCGGGCTTGAACGATGCGACGATTGCGAATCCCATGGCTTCACCTTCTACAACGACAACCTACATGTTGATTGTGACCGACGCCACGGGCTGCAAAGACACCGCGGAAGTTGTCGTGACGGTCAATCCGCAATTGCTCGTCGATGCCGGCGCGGATCAAACGATTGCAGTCGGACAAACGATTCAGCTTGGCGGCGCGCCCACTGCGACAGGAGGCACAGCGCCATTCACGTACGCATGGTCTCCTGCTTCCGGTTTGAATGATGCGAGCGCACAGAATCCGCTGGCCACGCCGGAAGCGACGACGACTTATGTGCTCACGGTGAGCGACAGCAAAGGCTGCACGATCGCAGATACGGTGACGATCACCGTACATGAGTTTGTTTTGCTCGCGCATCAAAGCATTGAAGTTCGGCGCAATCAATTCAGCAACAGTCGCGGTGATATTCATTCGAATCAAAGCATTCACTTCAAGCCCGGCGCGCCGACAACGTTCACGGGCAATTTGAGTGCAGTCGGCGATATTCAAATCGACAAAGAGAATCGCATCGACGGCAACGTGACTGCGGGCGGCGCGATCACGCTTGCGCCGCAAGCGCAAATTCTCGGCGCAGCCACGAGCAATGCGAATGTGGCAACGATCAACCTTTCCGCGCCGGCGTTTACCGCTGGCAGCGAGGATCAATTCATTCCGCGCGAGCAAACGCGCGAGCTTGCGCCTGGTTCGTATCGTCATGTCATCGTCGGCGAGAGCGCGCGGCTCGTGCTGCACAGCGGTGAGTATTTTTTCGAAACGCTGGTGACGAAGATGGATGCGAAACTGCGGCTCGAGGTTGCCAATGGTCCGGTGCGCATTCATGTCGTGACTCTAATGGAGTTTGGTCGGCGCACGTTCGTGAATGTCTTGCCCGCGAGCGCAACCGCAAGCCGGAGCGTTATCTTTACGACATTGCAAAACGTTCCGCTCGTGCTCTGGCGCGGGAGTAATGTGCAAGGCACGGTGCTCGCGCCGCACGCCGAGGTTCTTGTTGGAATGAACAGCCGCTTCCGAGGCTCGCTCAATGCAGCCAAGATCACGATTGAGCGCGACGTGGCTTTCGAGCCGCACGCGGCGTTGAGTTTGTCTTTGGCTAAATTTGAAGGTGATGAAGGCGCGGACATTACAAACGAAGCCGTGAGCGCCGAAGCTTTGATCACGAGTTACGCGCTCGAGCCGAATTATCCCAATCCTTTCAATCCGAGCACGAGGATTCGCTTTGCTGTGCCAGAAGCAAGCGAGGTGAGTTTAGCGATTTATAATTCGACGGGACAACTCGTGCGGCAACTCGTCGCCGGCATGCAGCAGCGCGGCAGATATGAAATACTTTGGGATGGCAAAAATGTACGAGGGGAGTTTGCGACGAGCGGTGTATATTTCGCTGTGTTCAAAGCAGGGAAATTCACGGCGCAAGAAAAACTTTTGTTAGTCAAGTAAGCGTTTACACGCCACGTCTTGCGAGCGATTTACGCGAAAAAATCGCTCGCAAGTTTTTTTCGATTTCGAACTACGAGCAAATTGTTGTCAGAAATCCCAAAATTTTCGCTCCACGCCAAAAGCTTGCAGCGATTCAGCACTCACTCCAAAGCATTTCCTTCCTTGCTGCTTTTCGTTGCTACCTGAATTGTGCATGGTGCTCGCGCTGGTTTTCGCCTGATGCTGAAGCATCAGGCTAGGAGGTGCAAGCCCCGTGAACGGGGCTGTCACCCAATTGGTATGAACCCCGCTTGCGGGGTTTCCATCTTTTAGCCTGATGCTTACAGCATCAGGCGGAGGTTGGCGGCATCATCAGTGCAAAATTCAGGTACTCGGATTAGAGAAGCGAACTCAGAATAAAATTCTAAAGTTTTTCTCGGCGACACTCGGTGACTTCGGCGCATTTCGGTGGAAAGCTTTGCCTCCGAGTGACACCGAATAGCTGCTTCGCAGAGGCTTTGATTTGCAACTTGACTGCAAGTTGAGGTAGCCATCTAATTGGAGCGATTACTCGCGGGAATAATTGTATAGGCGGCAATCCATTCGATATGTTATCATGCAAGTCGTTGCAGCTAATCAAGAACTCGTGCCCATCTGCCCCCAATGCCTGCGGCGTGCTGTTCTTCGTCCGCGATGAACATTCATGAGCGCAATGCGGCGCCCCGCCTTGTTTAAAAAAGACCTTGCATTAACCTGCATTTTTTTTTATCATCGCCACGTAAAAACGGTTCTAAGCCTTTTCGAGCTTGCAGCCAATCTTCAATTACGCGGCAAGCTCTTTTTTTAATAAACCAAACGTTCTTTGACAATTGGTAACAGCCGACATTTGGCCTACCATGTTCTTCTGTTTGCTCGGCTCGATTCATTGCATGGAGCATGAAGCACAAGAAGAGCAACGTAGCTTTGTTGCAGCTACGTCCAGTCAAATTTAAAACCTCTTATTAAATGGGAGTGACGACGAACGCACGTGTTCGCACGGAGGCGGGGTTGGACTCCCAAGAAAATTCAAGGAATGATATGAGGAAAGAGATTTTTATCAATTCCTCGGTAGGCGAAACGAGGATCGCAATCCTCGAAGATTCACGACTGGTGGAACTCTTAACGGAACGGCCAGAGAATGAACGCATGGTTGGGGACATTTATTTGGGGAAAGTCGTCAATGTGGTGAAAGGGATGCGCGCAGCATTTGTCGATATCGGGCAGGAACAAGATGCGTTCCTACATTTTAGCGATATCGGAGAAACGCTGCTCGACTATCGTGCGTTTTTAGAGCCAGAGCCTGGTTCTGAAAACGGGTACGCGCGACCGCGCAACGATCATCATCGTCCGATACCCAAAGAAGGGCAAGAGATTTTGGTGCAAATCATCAAGGAGCCGATCAGCACCAAAGGGTGTCGCATAACGACGGAGTTATCGATACCAGGCAGGTACATGGTGCTCGCTCCGCAAGTTGATATCGAGGGCGTTTCGAAAAAAATCATGAGCATTAAAGAGCGGCGGCGTTTGAAAAAAATCGTCCAAAGTCTGCGGCCACCGGGTTACGGTGTGATCATACGCACAGTTGCGGAAGATAAAGAAGAAGAAACGCTGCGCGCCGATTTGGATAATGTGCTCAAAACTTGGCGCAAAACCCAAGAACGCCTGAAGAACGGCAAGCCCCCTGCTTTGGTGTACAAAGACCTTAGTATGGCCTCCAGTGTGATTCGCGATTTGTTCACGCTGGACATTGATCGCGTCGTGGTCGACTCGCGTAAACTGCATCAACAGACGATTCAGTATCTCCAAGAAGTCACCCCCCAACTCATCGATCGGGTGGAGTTGTATCGCGGCAAAAAGCCGTTGTTTGACATGTATGGCATCGAGCAAGAGATAGATAAAAGTCTTGCGCGCAAGATATGGACGAAGAGCGGAGGGTATATCCTCTTCGACCATGCCGAAGCGCTGACCGCCATCGACGTCAACAGCGGCAAGTTTATGGGCCGCGCCCACCATGATGAAAATGCTTTGCGCATCAATCTCGAAGCCGGGAAAGAAATTGCCAGACAACTGCGCTTGCGCGACATCGGTGGCATCATCGTCGTTGATTTTATCGACATGACGGATATGCGCTGCCGCAAGCGGTTGCAAGAAGAGTTTCGCCGAGAATTGCGAAAAGATCGCGCGCAATCGAGCATCAGTGCCATTAGTGAATTTGGCCTGATCGAGATGACGCGCGAAAGGGTGCGCCCGAGTTTGTTATTCTCTTACACGGAAACGTGCCCAACTTGCGAAGGCACGGGCCGCATGGTTTCAAAAGCCACGGTGCTCACACGCATCGAGCGCTGGCTGATGCGCTACAAACTCACCGGCGGCGAACGCAGCCTGGGCCTGATGGTGCATTCGGAAATGGCTAAATTTATGAAAAATGGATTGCGCAGCCGGATACGTCGCTTGATGTGGCGCTACTGGCTCAATATTCAAGTCATGCCCGAAGATACGTTGCGGATGGACGAGTTTAAATTCGTTTCCAAACGCGACGGTAGTGAAATCATCATCTAAGCGCGCGGCGGGCTGTAAATCCCAAACTTCCCGCAAATTGGGAGAATTTCGCCTTGACAAAAAGCGGGGTCATGTTTATATTGACCCCGCTTTTTTTATCTCATGCGCATACAATTTCGTTAAAGGAGTGGTTCGATGTACGCAATGGTTGAAATCGCCGGTCAGCAGTTTCGAGTCGAAAAAGACAAGACAATTAACACGCAAAAGCTTGCGGGCGAAGTCGGTGATAACGTGACTTTCGAGAACGTGCTGTTGGTCGGCGACGGTGAGCAAGTGCGAATCGGCCAGCCGCGTGTTCAAGGCGCGAACGTTTCGGGCATGATCGTTGACCAATTTCGTGATACCAAGGTCATCGTCTTCAAAAAGAAACGCCGCAAAAGCTATCGCCGCAAAAACGGCCACAGACAATCTCTCACTAAAGTTCGCATTGAAGCGATCAACATGTAACGCAGACTTGCGGTCTGCACAGCATGCAGGCAAGAGGCCTGCGTTACGATAAGGAGCAAAACCGAATGGCACATAAGAAAGGGGTTGGCAGTTCGCGCAACGGTCGCGACAGCAATCCGCAATTTCTCGGCGTCAAAAGGTATGACGGCCAAGCCGTGCGCGCGGGCAATATTATCGTCCGCCAACGCGGCACGAAGATTCATCCCGGCGATCACGTCGGCAAAGGCAGCGATGATACTTTGTTCGCGCTGATCGACGGCAAAGTGAAGTTTCAACGCTTGGACAAATTCAGGAAACGGGTCAGTATTCTGCCTGCATAAAGGTTTGCATTACACACCAGAGCATTCTAAATTTTAAATTGAAAACCTTCAATTTAAAATTTTTAATAAGGCTGTTGTTATGGAATGATTCGCAACGAGGTCAAGTTCTAACTCAACTTGGCCTTTTTTATTTTAACCAGGAAATGGAGTCACATATGAAGATCACTGTCGTTGGAGCAGGACACGTCGGCGCAACCACGGCTTTGCGCCTCGCCGAAAAAAGATTGGCGAATGAAGTGGTGTTAATCGATATCCTCGAAGGCATTCCCATGGGCAAGGGCCTCGACCTGTGGGAGTCGGCGCCCATCGAAGGCTTCGATTGCAAAGTTATTGGCTCGAGCAACGACTACTCGCTCACGAAAAATTCCGATCTTGTAGTGATCACCGCAGGTCTCGCGCGGAAGCCGGGCATGAGCCGCGATGATTTGCAGGAGAAAAACGCGGGCATCATCAAAGGCGTGACCGAGAGCATCGTTAATCAATCGCCGCAATGCAAAATTCTGATGGTCACCAACCCGCTCGATGTGATGACCTATGTCGCAATGAAAGTCAGTGGCTTTGAGCCGAATCGCGTGTTCGGCATGGCTGGCGTGTTGGATACCGCGCGCTATCGCACGTTCATCTCGATGGAACTCAACGTTTCCGTGCGCGACATTACGGCGCTTGTGCTCGGTGGGCACGGCGACGACATGGTGCCCTTGCCGCGTCTCACGACCGTTGGCGGGATTCCGCTCACGGAGTTGCTGGCGCAAGACCGCATCAACGCGATTGTTGATCGCGCGAAAAACGGCGGCGCGGAAATCGTGAAGTATCTCAAAGAAGGCAGCGCGTATTATGCGCCCTCCGCCGCAGTCGCGGAAATGGCCGAGTCGGTCGTGCGCGATTCCAAACGCATTCTCCCCTGCGCCGCTTGGCTCAATGGCCAATACGGCTTGAAAGACGTCTACGTCGGCGTGCCCGTGAAGCTCGGCAAAAACGGCGTTGAGCAAGTATATGAACTCAAACTCAACGACGCGGAAATGAAAATGCTGCACGAGTCTGCGGGGCATGTGAAAGAGAGCATTGCGAAATTGAAGCTGTAAGCACATAGGCCTTCCAGATGACGACTCTGGAAGGCTTTTTTTTATACTGTACGCAAAACAAAAGCGATAAGCATTCAAGCCTTCAATTCATATCACCCTCTTGAAACTCCTTATGAAATTTGACGATCAAATTCGGCAATGAGGCGCACCACCTGTATCCTGTCATTCAGCAGGAATCTTTTTGAGCACTGGCATAAGTCTCCAGCGAGTAAAAAGATTCCTGCTGAATGACAATTCGTGGAGGTGATTACCGATTTTGAAAGTCAAAACCCATTAGGCCGGGAGAATATGGACCTCAACTACATCGCCCTCGCCATTCCAGTCTTCCTCGTGCTCATCGGCGTCGAGTTGGCCTTCGCGCGGCATGAGCAGAAAGAGTTCTATCGTTTCAACGATGCGATCAACGATTTAAGTTGCGGCATCGCGCAACAAGTCGTCGGCATCTTTTCGAAAGTGCTCATCTTCGCCGGCTATATGTGGATTTACGAAAACTTTCGACTGCTTGAAATTTCTACCAAGTCGGTAGTTGCGTGGGTCGTGTTGCTCTTTGGTGTGGATTTGTGTTATTACTGGTTTCATCGCGTGAGCCACCGCATGAACGCACCGTGGGCTGCGCACATCGTGCATCATCAAAGCGAGGATTACAACCTTGCCGTCGCGCTGCGGCAAGGCACGTTTCAAAGCTGGTTCTCGTGGATTTTTTATCTGCCCCTCGCCATCATTGGCTTTCCGCCGCCGATGTTTCTCGCCATGTCGGCCTTCGATACGCTCTACCAATTTTGGATTCACACGCGCGCGATTGACAAGCTCGGCCCGCTCGAATGGTTTATGAATACGCCCTCGCATCATCGGGTGCACCACGCGCGCAATCCAAGATATTTGGACAAAAACTATGCGGGCATTTTTATCATTTGGGACCGCATGTTCGGAACGTTTGTGCCGGAAGAAGAGCCGGTGGTGTATGGCGTTACCGAGCCGCTGAATAGTTGGAATCCGATTTGGGCGAACTTTCACTATTGGGCCAAACTCAAAGACCTCGCGAAAACATTTCCGCGTTTAATCGATCGCGTGAAACTTTTCGTTATGCCGCCCGAGTGGCGACCAGCCGGCATAGCGTCGTTGCCGCCGCATCCCGAAGTCAAACCCGAAACGTACGTCAAATATGAAACCCTCGTGCCCGTGGGTTTGAAGCTGTATGTGCTCGTGCAATTCGCGCCGGTCATTGCCGCAACGTTTCTCATTCTGCAAATGGAAAACACGTGGACGATGCCCACACTCGCTAGCGTGGCGAGCTTGATCATGCTCGCGATTTTGACTTTGGGAGGTTTGTTGGATAAAAGAACGTGGGCGTATAAAGGCGAGATCGCGCGGCTCTTGCTCCAAGCCGCGAGCGCGATGTATGTGTTGCGTGCACACCCCAGTTTCATTGTATTCGCAACGACGATTCTTTTCCTTTCTTCAGTTTTTATCTACTGGCTCTTGCGGCATCGTGATTTTTTTCGGCGCTCACTGATTGCGACCGCATAGGTTTTGCTCTTCGCCGAAAATAAAAAAGTCGCAAGCGTCCGGCTCGCGACTTTTTTTGCTTATAAAAAAAAATGCTTTTGCAAGCTAGGGACACGTCACGTCATTTAACTGTTCATCCCAACACGCTTTGTTCCCGCCATTATAATTCGGCGCGGTGATCGAGCCGACTTTTGTCACGGCATCCCACAGAATCGTCAAAGTCGCATTCTCCGAAACATCCTTTAAACCCACGCTGCGGCTCGTGCCGTTTGTGATGTACGTCACTTTATCTCCAAACGTCGGCACGCCTTGCTCAACGGCAGTCAATTCCAGAGTGGCGTGTGTTTGATCCGTTGCCTGCCAGTCAATGCGCAATACTTTGATCGGGTTCGCAGGGCGCAAGGCATCGTAAATTTCCCAATAGCCGGTTTTGTTGTCGAGTTTCGCGCGGCCGTTATACCACAGGAAATTGTTTAACGCCGGCGTGACGCCCGTGGTGGTAATGTACATTTCAAATACGGCCTCCGTGGCAGGCACATCAATCCATCCCGCCAAATCCGCTTGAAAAGACTTCGCACCGTCATTCAAAATAAAAATCCAGTGATACTTCCCATCGGCCTTCAGCACGGGCTGTTGCGAGAGCGCGGCCGCAAACGTCGCGGTCGGCACGGCGAGTATCGCGCCCACACTCAAGTTGATCGCGGCAACCGTTAAGCGCGCGGTGATAAAATTTTGCCCGATAACCGCGGCATCGTCTTGGCCTTTGGGCAAGGCTTGGTTGAAAGCGCTGAGGTCAAGTGTGATCGAGTTTTGCGGGGGCAGCGCGGGTTGTTGCGGATTGTCCGTATCCGCAGGATTCTTATCGCAGGCGGTCATAAGCAGTTGTGCTCCAAGCAATGCCGCGACAAGGAGTTGAGTGATCGAATTTCTTTTCATGGCAAATCCTCCTAATGGATTGAGAAACGGTTATGAATGAAATCAGGCTGCGTGATTTTCGACGAAGCCATTGACGTGTCTTACATGCCAGCTTCACTTCAAGTATTGTGCCGACGTAGCGAGGCGATTGCAGGCTTTGTTTTTGTGAACGGCTCTGGCATGTCCGCAGTTTTGTTTTGTGAAAAAAGGCGACAGTGTTGCGTATTGGAAACGCACGCGGTTTCCTCGTGCAGTTTTGAAGTCAGCGCTTCATGTCTGTTCAGTTACAACAGCGTCGAGGCTGAAAATTAGTTGATGACCAACAGATTTGATGAACTCCGAGCAGTGAAGTCGCTCTTTCAAACTCATGATTCGGTGGAAGGTTTCTTTGAAATCCCGAGTCACACGCAAATGCGCTAAAACCCTTGTGGAGCGCGGATTTCGCGCCGAAAATATGCTTGACTCTTGCGCGGCTTTGTTTGTACATTCGCCAACATTCTAAACGATGAAAGGCGCCTTTTCGAGTTGACTATGGCCTCACTGAATCGAAACGTGCTCATCGTGAACCAGAATTACGAGCCGATGAGCGTCATCTCCGCGAAGAAAGCGGTCGTGCTGATTTATCTCGGCAAAGCCGAAATCATCGAACGACATCCGAGGTTGGAAGTCCGTTCCGTGCGTTTGGCGATGCCGTTTCCCAGCATCGTGCGCCTCGTTTCGTTTGTGTCGATTCCGCGCAAGCGCGTGGTGCTCTCGCGCAAAAATATCATCAAGCGCGACAGCGGCCGTTGCCAATATTGCGGCTCCTTGCAAAAACCGCTCACGGTCGATCACGTGTTGCCAAAGAATCGCGGCGGCGAAGATTCGTGGGAAAATCTGGTGTGCGCCTGTGTGTGGTGCAACAATCGCAAAGGCAATCGCACACCGGAAGAAGCGCGCATGCCGCTCATGCGCAAGCCGCAACGTCCGAACCACATTTTCTTCATGCAGCATTTTGTCGGCGTGGTGGATGAACGGTGGAAGCCTTATTTGTTTATGAATTAGTCGATCGCGCAATTTTTTAGAAATGCGTCCTCGGCTTGAGTGTACGATGAGCAAGTTCGAGACGCATTTTGTTTTTTGAAATCATGGACCTTCCGAGTTGGAACAACGCGGAGGGTCTTTTCACGTTTGAACTTTTCACCTTATGTTGGAAGCTTTGCACTTTTGATGAATAAACGACGCATCCTCAGCGGTATGCGTCCGACCGGCCGCCTACATATCGGCCACTACGTCGGCGCGCTCGAAAACTGGGTTCAACTCCAAAAAGATTTCCACAACTTTCATCTCATTGCGGATTATCATTCGCTCACCACGACGCTCGATACTTCCGCGCTGTATCAAAACACCCTCGACATGGTGATTGACTGGCTCTCCGCCGGCATTCTTCCCGAGCATAGCCCCATCTTTCGTCAATCGCAAATCAAAGAGCATGCAGAACTGTTTTTGATTTTCAGTATGCTCATTACCAAAGAGCGTTTGGAGCGCAACCCCACGCTCAAAGAGCAAGCCCGCGATCTGCAATTGGACACGCTCATCTTCGGCCATCTCGGCTATCCCGTGTTGCAAGCCGCGGATATTTTGCTTTATAAAGGCGACGTCGTTCCGGTCGGTGAAGATCAAGCGCCGCACGTGGAAATCACACGCGAGATTGCGCGGAAGTTCAACCACAGTTACGGCGTCGTGTTTCCCGAGCCGGAAGTGCGGCTTACGCAATTCGCGCGTTTGCCCGGCCTCGATGGCGAAGCGAAGATGAGCAAATCGCTCGGCAACACGATTTTGCTTTCGGACTCGCAGCCGGAGGTGCAAGCCAAGCTGCGCAAAGCCGTGACCGATCCGCAAAAGCTGCGCAAGGGCGATCCCGGCCGCCCGGATATTTGCCTCGTTTATACCTATCACAAAAAATTTAATCCCACGGAAACGGATGAGATTCGTGCGGGCTGCGAAAGCGGCGCGCTCGGTTGTGTGGAATGCAAAACGCGTTGCACCAATCGCATTTCCGAATTTCTCGCGCCGATGCGGGAGAAGCGTGCGCATTATGAAGCGCATCTCGACGAAGTGAAGGACATTCTCCAGCACGGCGAAACCATTGCGCGCGCCGAAGCGCAAAAAACGATGAGCGAAGTGCGCAATGCGATGCAGTTGGGAGTGAGTGCTTAAATGGCGTATCGCATCAAGCTCAACATGTTCGAAGGTCCGCTGGACCTGCTGCTCTTCTTGATTAAAAAAGAAGAAGTGGATATCTACGACATTCCCATTGCCGAGATCACGAAACAATTTCTGGAATACGTCGAGCTTATCACGCTGTTGGATTTGGAAACCGCGGGCGATTTTATTTTAGTCGCGGCAACTTTGATTCGCATCAAAGCGCAAATGCTCCTGCCCAAAAATCCCGAAGAGGGCGAAGAAGATGAGGAAGATCCACGACAGGAGTTGGTGCGACGGCTGCTCGAGTATCAACAGTACAAAGAAGTCGCATTGAAGTTCGGCGAGTTGGAAGTGCGCGAGCGCGATTTCTTCCGCCGCGGCTTTTTCGACTACGACTTCAGCGACGTCGAACCGGAGTTCGTGCCGAACACCAGCAACCTTTCGCTGTTCGATCTCATGACGGCGTTCAAACGCGTGCTGATGCGTATTCCCAAAGAGACGCAGCATCGCGTCGAAGCTATTCCTATTACGATTGACGATCAGATCGATTACATTCTGCAAGAAATCGAAGTCGAACGGCAATTGTTGTTTGTCAATCTGCTGCAAAAATTGCCGAGCAAAATATATGTGATCGTTACCTTCATTGCTTTGCTTGAAATGATGCGGCGCGGCTTGATCGAAGCGACGCAATCGAGTCCTTATGGCGAAATCTGGATTAGAAGGTTGGACGCGAAAGCAATCGAAGCTGAACCGGCGAGCTCATTTTCACAAGGGTCTAGATGAATCCGAATGATTTTAAGCGCGTGCTTGAAGCGCTCATCTTTGCGGCCGACGCGCCGCTCACGCCGGAGCGCATCCGCGAAACAATGGAAGCGAGCACCGACGAAGAGTTGGCGCAAACCGTCGAAACGTTGAACGGCGAATATGAAGCCGCGGGCCATTCTTTTATGATTCGCCAAGTGGCCGGCGGTTATCAAGTCACCACGCGCCCCGAGTATAGCAATTGGATCAAGAAGCTTTATTTGGGCAGACAGAAAGGCCGCCTCTCGCAAGCCGGTCTCGAATCGCTCGCGATCATTGCATTCAAGCAGCCGATTAGCCGCGTGGATATTGCGCAAATTCGCGGCGTCAATTCCGACGCCGTCATCGGCACGTTGCTCGAACGCAAGCTCGTCACCATCAGCGGCCGCTCGGATGCGATTGGCCGTCCGTTGCTTTATAGCACCACGCCGGAGTTTTTAGAATTTTTCGGCATCAATGATTTGGCGGAATTGCCCAAGCCGCGCGAAATTGAAGAACTCATCGGCAAGGAAGGCATGCCCGAAGAAGTGTTGCAGGCCTTGAGCAGTGACAAACAACTCAAGCTGCCGATCAGCTTCGAGCCGGAAACGCTTGCCGAAGGCATTGCGCCGAACGTGCCGCTGCTTTTGCCGCGAACAAGCGAGCATACAGAGTTGGTTGACGCGGTTGTGGTAGAAGATGATGCGGTCGAAGTGATTGCACCGCAAACGGAGTCGGCCTCCGAAGAAGCGCCCCCCACTGATGAAGCATCTGCGCACGACGAAATCGGGGCGACAATAAACGAAGCGGCCGCGCCCGTGACGATAATTTCGGAAGCGGAAGTGGAGTCGTTCATCCCGCTGGAAGAGCAGCCGGCGGAAGTGCCTGCGCCAATCGTTGCGGCGGAAGTTGTTGTTCCAACCAAAAAATCTAAAGACCGCAAACGTGGCAAGCGCAGTGAACCCACGAGCGAAGTGGTGGAAGAAAGCAGCGCGAGCGAGACTCTGCAAAACACAAGCGAGACGATCGCGGAAACAGATAGCGCGCATGTTGTTGCCGAAGAAGCTGCGGAGCCAGTAATTGCGGACAATACGATAGTTGAAATTACAGCGAACGAAGAAGCGTCGGCGAACGATTCGCCCGTGCCCAAGCAAGAAGCCCCGACGCAAGATGACCTCGCTGCTGAAACGTCCGCGGATGCAATAGATGCGCTCGTGCTGGCTGAGAGTGATCTTGATTCACAAGAAGAGCAGGTGCACGAGTCGATTGCCGCAGTTGCAGAAGATTTATCAATGACACGGAGCGCCCCACCGGAAGAGGCAGACAACGAAGATGCTATTGTGGAAAATTATCCGCTCGCTCAGGTTACGATTGTCGCTGCAGACGAAGCGACGCGCACTTTCGAATTGGTCGAGCCCTCGTCGTTTGATCTGCCCACAGTTACAGACGCGCCTGCAGTGATTCCAAATGTGAATGTGGCTCCGGCGGATGAAGTCATCAACTCCGAGCCGGAGCTTATGCTCGCTGCCGCACCGGTGCTTGCGGAACCAAGCCTTCTCCTCGCGGAAGAGAAAGCAGAGGAGGAATCTTCCGGAATAGACATTTGGCCAGAGGTGCATGAAGTCCGCTTCGAGCAGTCGCGAAGCAGCGTGCCCAGCGAGGTAGCGCTGCGTTTCGCGCCACACGCCGATGAGGTAGAAACAGCAATGGCGGAAGAGAGCAGTTCAACTTCGATTCATATTGTTGACGAAGTGCTCGCATTGCCTGCCGTGGCACCGGTCGTAGTGCGTGAACCTGAAACCGAAGACGCGCCAAACGTTGCGCCAATTGCGGAACCGGATTTTTTCGTGTGACCCCGCCAATGAGCGGGGAAGAAGGCGAGCCGCAGGCTGAAGAGCGCGGCATTGTTGGTTTGTTGAAAAAGGCGGTCGGATGGCTGAGAAACACGTGGCAAAAACTGTTGGGTCGCTGATTCGCCTCAATCGTTTTGTGGCGATGTCGGGCATATGCTCTCGGCGCGAAGCGGATCGTTTGATCGAGCAGGGCGAGGTCAAAGTCAACGGTAAGACCGTGCGCACACTCGGCGTGCAAATCGATCCCGAGCATGATGAAGTTCGCGTCAAAGGCAACTCCGCGCGCGCCGTGCAAGAGCGCGCGTATGTGATGCTCAATAAACCCGCGGGCTATGTCACCACCGTGAAAGACGAGCAAGGTCGCCCCACTGCGGTGAGCCTCGTGCGTGCGCCGTATCGCTTGTTTCCCGTGGGCCGTTTGGATTTTGACAGCGAGGGCTTGTTACTGCTCACCAATGACGGCGACCTTTCGCATCGTTTGATGCATCCGCGTTTTAAAATTCCAAAAATCTATCGCGTATTGTTGAATGAACCGGCCACGCCGGAAACCGCGCGCATGTTCGAACGCGGTGTAAAGATTGAAGCAGAAGGCAAGCCCGTGCGCGGCGAATTGCATTTCTCGCATCCGCGCAATCATCGCTTGTGTGAAGTCACGGTTTGGGAAGGCCGCAATCGCCAGGTGCGACGCATGTTTGCGAAGACCGGCTTGCGCGTGAAAGGCTTGCAACGCATTCAAGTGGGGCCGTTGCATTTGCGCAAACTTCCGTTGGGCCAGTGGCGGCACTTGACGGATGATGAAGTCGAACGCTTGTTTGAAGCAGTGAATCTTGAGCGCAAATAAAGCTGTCATTCAGAAGGAATCCTTTTACTCACTGGACACTCATCCCAGCGCTTAAAAGGATTCCTTCTGAATGACAGGGTTCTGAGATGGTTTGGCATCTAGCAGTGAGGGCAAACATGGAGATTCGCAATAAACGCGTGATGATTCTCGGCGGTTGGGGCTTGGTCGGAATGGCTGTGTGTCGCAAAATTTTGCGCGAAGCCCCGGACGAGTTGATCGTGGCCTCGCTCACGGAGTCGGAAGCGCGCGAAGCCGTGACGCGTTTGAAAGCCGAAAGCAACGGCGACCTGCGCGTCACGCCGTATTGGGGCAACATTTTTGTGCGCGAAGCCTTGCAGAACAAATCCCGCGCGGAGATTTTAGGCGACGAATCCTTGCGCAACATGCTCATCGAAGACGTATTGGATGAATTGAGCGAAGCGATTTTGGAGCGCTCTTCTTTGTTTCAAATCATTCAGCGTTATCGCCCGCAAGTGATCGTTGATTGCGTCAACTCCGCCACGGCGCTCGCCTATCAGGACGTGTTTTCGAGCTACTATCGTCTCAAGCAGCATCTCGGCCACGTGAAGGCGCAGCAGAGTTATGATGCGTCATTTGTCGATGAAGTCGAAAAGCTGCTCTGCACTTTGTACGTGCCGCAATTGATTCGGCACGTGCAGATTCTTTATGAGGCCATGCGCCGCTTCCGCACGGAAGTGTATTGCAAAGTCGGCACGAGCGGAACTGGCGGCATGGGTTTGAACATTCCTTACACGCATTCGGAAGAAAAACCCTCGCGCGTGTTGCTTAGCAAATCTTCGATTGCGGGCGCGCATTCGCTGCTGCTCTTTCTCATGGCGCGCACGCCCGATGCGCCGATTACCAAAGAAGTAAAACCTACGGCAGCCATTGCGTGGAAAGGCATCAACTACGGCCCCATTCACAAACACGGCAAACCGATTCCGCTTTTGGATTGTCCGCCTGAGCGCGCGTATGAGTTGCATAAAACACTTGACCTGAACCTTGTCGCAAACACCGCGCAGTGGGAATCCGTCAGCGGTGAAGTGCTGCAATCCGTTTATGTCGATACCGGCGAGAACGGCATCTTCTCGTTGGGCGAATTTACCGCAATCTCCGATTCCGGGCAGATGGAGTTTATCACGCCCGAGGAGATTGCCAAGAGCGTAATCTATGAGATCAAAGGCGGCAACACTGGTCATGATATTATCAATGCCCTCGATAATGCGGTGATGGGGCCAACGTATCGTGCGGGTATCTTGCGCAGCAAAGTGCTCAGTCGCATGAAAGAGTTGGTCAAAGCGCACGAGTGCGACAGTGTTGCCTTCGAATTGCTCGGCCCGCCGCGTCTCTCCAAGCTGTTGTTTGAGGCACACTTGCTGAAATTGACCTGCAAGACGTTGGAAGCCGTGAGCAACGGCAACGCGCAAGAGATTGCGAATCGCGTTGAAGCGCTAATTTTCTCCGAGCGCAAGTTGCGCGCGGAAATTATTTCCATCGGCATTCCGATCCTGTTGCAAGACGGCAAACGTTTGTTGCGCGGCCCGGAAATAAAAATTCCTCCGTTCAAAGGCAACGCGCAGTTGGAGATCACGCCGCAAAATATCGAGCATTGGGCCCACGACGGCTGGGTAGATCTGCGGGTGAAAAACATCGCCGATTGGCAGAAACGCGCCCAAAAAATTTATCACGAAATTCGCGCGATACCCGAGGACGATACCAGCTCCCAGTTCGAGCGCGATCGACGCTATTGGCTCGAAGACGACATCATCGACGCCGGCAAAATCGTTGGCTGGATTTTTTCAAATGAAGAAAAAGGATTGCGGATGAAGGATTGATCAAATTCATGTAAGGTAGTGTTTAACTCCCACTCAACCATTCGGAGGTTTTATGAAAAAGCAAATTTTGTTGACCGCCATCGTGGTTTTGGTTAGTATGAAATCTGCTGCCCTTGCTCAGGATTT
The DNA here is from genome assembly GCA_041918175.1 of bacterium. Classification (GTDB taxonomy): domain Bacteria; phylum Zhuqueibacterota; class Zhuqueibacteria; order Zhuqueibacterales; family Zhuqueibacteraceae; genus JABWAN01. Next base: position 186,570 of record JAYRWE010000091.1, on the reverse strand, counting down.
CCGTATTGGATGGTATAGTCCAGATGATCATTCTTCTCAGGTTGGGTTTCTTTGTAATGATCCAAACAAACCTAATCCTCAATGGGGTGCTCCTGACGGTTCATCATCTGGAAGTTTTGCTAGTGTTGGAATTAATACCCTACTAGCTTACAAGCATGGAATCTACCAGGTTTATAACGGAAATGCCTGGCCAATGAACTTAACGACTTTGAGGAACAACACTGAGTCATTCTTGGCAATATATCCAAGCCAAAAAGTAATTTTAGATATAAGTACGGGAACCATTGACAATCCCATTTTTCGCAATTCTAGTGACATTACGACGTACGTTAATCAATTCAAGAACCGTTCACAAGTGATTGGATGGTATATCGCCGATGAACCTGAAGGGGCTTGGGCAGATGAATCCGACAATGATCTTTATTATGACAGAACCCCTTTAGTAAATCGATATAATTTGATTAAGAGTTTATCAACTAAAAATGTGTTTGTTGCAGTAGCGAATACGCTTGATTTTCGAAACAAGTATGGCGATGGAACCATGGGCGGAGATGGCCTTCCGCGAGTTGCAAAGTTTTATGATATCTTAATGGCAGACCATTATCCCGTGATGATAGATGCGCCTTGGACTAGCATTTTGGGGTGTCGTACACAAGCTCAATATGCTAAATCTTTGGTTGAAAATGATGCTAATGTTTCTTCGAGTATTTTCTATTTCATTGCTCAGGGCCAGGGTTTCAATGAGGACAACAACAATGGGAGTTGTGGTGATTATAATATGACTGACCCTGACATGCATCAAATGAGGTATATGGTCGTCTCTCCCATGATTTGGGGGGCAAAGGGTATTTTATTTTGGAGCTATGCCAATGCCAGCCGTCGAGGTAACAATGACAATCCTGCCGATAGTTGGAAAACAGTGCATCGCTTCACACAGTGGTTTAAGGCAAGCTCCTTTCACGGTAATCTCGGCAATATGTATGGAACGACAGCCGAAAGCGCTGCGCCTCAAAATGATAGCAGTTGGATTCATTATCGAACAAAAACATACTCAAACCTAACGAACTACAAAGAGTATTATATTTTCTCCGTTAATGAAAACGCGAACACTTCTTCTGGCTTTGTATTGGCTCCCGCCCCTCCTTCCACTGGTAGCTGGTCGCGAACTGCTTGGGAAAATCAGTACAACGCCAGCAATCCTATACAAACGTATGATGTAGTTCAGCCAATATCCGCTAACAACAGGATTTCTCCAACTTCAGGTTGGATGGGATACGAGGTGAAAATTTTTAGATTGGTCTACCAAAAACTATCAAAAGAGAGTGCGTTGGAAGATGGCGATTCCCAAACTCCGAGTGAGTATTTTTTGCACAACGGCTACCCCAACCCGTTCAACCCTTCAACGAAAATTCTGTTTGACTTGCCTAGAGAATCTGAAGTCAAGCTTATCGTATATGATTCGATGGGACACGAGATTCGAAAACTGGTAAGCGAAATAAAGGCTGCCGGAACATATTCTGTCTTTTGGGATGGAAAAGATGAAGTTGGACAGCAGATGTCGAGCGGCATATATTTGCTGAAGATGAAGGCCGCTACTTTTACTGCCAATCAAAAGCTTGTTTTGTTGAGATGATGTCTCGACGACGTCGAGTCGTCGTTTTGAGTTTATTTTCCTTTGTTAATAGTTGACGTATTTCGGCAGGCAAAATATTCTCACGGACGCGAGCCTGCTGTTTGGAGAAAAAGGGATAGGGAAGTCGATCCACGTTTAATCTTTGGATGATGGCAGATGTCTCACCGGACTGCAGTAGATCAACGCGCTCATGCGCAGAGTGAGCGACGACCGATTATCGCAATTGACGGCCCGGCCGGTTCGGGCAAGAGCACGACCGCGCGCATGTTGGCCAAACGTTTAGGCTTCACGTATCTCGACACCGGCGCTTTTTATCGCGCACTCACAGTTAAAGTTTTGGACGCGGGCATTGCGCCGGAAAATGAGACCGTCGTCGTGCAAGCCGCGGAGAGCACGACGATCATGATCAAAACCACGCCCGAAGGTGACCGCGTCTTGCTCGATGATCGCGATGTCACGACGCAAATTCGCGCGCCGCATGTCACCAACGCGATTGCGCCGATTTCGAGCAATCCGCGCGTGCGTGCGATTATGGTCAATCGCCAGCGCGAAATTGGTCGCAGCGGCGGCGTGGTGATGGAAGGCCGCGACATTGGCACCGTCGTTTTCCCGAACGCGGATTTAAAAATTTTCATGTCCGCCTCGATTGACGAACGCGCGAAACGCCGCCAACTTGAATTGGCAAAGCAAGGCATCGAGCGCGATTTCGCCGTGCTGCGTGATGAGATTGCCACGCGCGACGAGAAAGACACCAAGCGTTCCGCCGGCCCGCTCCGCGCCGCGGAAGACGCGGTCATGCTCGACACCACGGATATGAGTATTGAGCAGCAAGTCGATTTTATTGTTGCTGCGTTGCAGAAGAAATTCCCGCAGGTTGTTGGTTGAAAAAAAAAAGAGGCTTGCACGCCTCCTCATAATTGTCATTCAGCAGGAATCCTTTTAAGCTCTGGGGATAGTGCCCAGCGAGTAAAAAGATTCCTACTGAATGACAGTCCATGGGACGGGCGGAACAAGCCTCGCAAATAGAGCTTTGCTGTGAGGCGCTTTTTATTTAGATTCTCGCAATGGTTGGTGCGCTGCTGGTTCCGCGCGCAATATCGCATCGCGGTGATTGGGCAGGAACGCATCCCGCGCACCGGACGGTTGCTCTTCGCGGTCAATCACGTCTCCGCAATCGATCCGTTTGTCGTGGGGAGCCACGTGCCGCGCGTTTTGTACTTCATGGCGAAGAAAGAGTTGTTCGAGCATCCGTTGCTCGCTCCGCTCGTGCGATTTTATAACTGCATCCCCATCGATCGCGCGGAGTTTAGTTTGAGCAGCATGCGACGCATCGAAAGCTTGTTGCAGCAAGACGACGCCGTGCTGCTCTTCCCCGAGGGCACGCGCACCAAAACCGGCCGTCTTTTGCCGCTGAAGCAAGGCGTGGCCATGATCGCCGCGCGCAATCACGCGGACATCATGCCGGTGTATATCGATGGTCTGTTCCGCGTGCGTGGCTCGCTCTTCAAACGCCCGGCCGTGCGCATCACGTTCGGAGAGATTGTGCCGATTGCGCCGTTCCTGCAAAGCGGCAGCGTTGGCAAAGAAGTGTACGGCGAGATCACGGCGAGGGTGGAGGAGAGGTTGCTGAGACTGGCCGACGCCTAGATCGTGTCATTCAGCAGGAATCTTTTTACTCGCTGGAGATGTTGCCGAGCGCTTAAAAAGATTCCAACTACTTGATCAAGGCCGCGCGTTGCGAATCATTCACATGATTGAAGAACACAATGAGCGACGTGGAAAAATACATCGCCAAGCGCAAAGCCGAAAGCGAGTACTTCGCTAAACATTTCGAAACCGGTTATGAGAACTTCAAAATCGGTTTTCTCCTTCGCCAAGCCCGTGAGGAGACGGGAGTGACGCAAGAAAAGTTGACTTCAGAGAACTTGCTTCATGAGACGCCATGGGAGTGCTACGGGGCATTCAAAAATGATCCCACTTGGGGCGAGTTGTTTGATGACATCGAGCGGAGAAGAAGTTCCGAGTAAAACTGGCGGAGTTTGCAGGTTAAAACAAGGTGAGATTACGAAGAGCATTCAGGAGATGTTGATGCACATTTGTGGAGATGTGCTCTGATACCAGGAAGAACGATCGAGGCGAGTTAAGATTTGGACGCTGACATTCATTGGGAAGGAACACTTGCCGATGAAACTCCTGGAGAATTTTTGGCGCGAAATCAAGCGTGGTGAGAGCGTCGAGCTCTATGTGACTATTGTGCTCGCATTCGGTTTGGTTTTGCTCAATGTTATCGGCGTTCATATTTCGGAAGGGCTGGCCGAATCATTGACCTTGACGGTGCTGGGGTTGTTGGCGGTATCCGCGTTGGTAAATCGGCGCCGACTTGAGCAGTTGCCGAAAAAATTGCTGCGCAACGCCGAAGGCAACCTTACAATTCACGCGACGTTGCCGCGTAATATACTTGATCAAAAATTTTCCGAAGCGCGAAGCGAAATTTGGATTTTAGATACTTGGTTCTCACGGCCGGACGCCGTGCCCGATTCTCTATTGGCAGCGGCACAAAGAGGCGTTCACGTCAAAATTCTTTTTCTGGATAAGAATGCGAAGACGCCGATTTTAAAGCTTCGCATGAAAGATCTTGGTTATACGCCGACAGCAGCCGCACAAACCAGCCGCGATACGTTAAAGCGAATGATCAATCAAACCGCGAATGCGGCGGCTGCAATCGAAATACGATTATACCAAGCGCTGCCTCCTTTCAATTTATATCGCATCGATGACGTTTTGTATTTAGGTTTTTTCTGGTATAAGAAGCTCAGCTATCAAGGCGCGTTTTTAGAGGTTAAAAGTGTGTCTTCGCCTTTAGCAGTGGATGTCAAGGAAACGTTTCAAAAATTGTGGGACGATGCGCATCCGTCTTCGACGTAGCTTGAAATGAAAAGCGCTTGGTCATACTGAAAGTCAAATTTTCCTCTCTCGACGATTCCTCCTTTCCTCACCCGAAGGGAGATTCGTGCCGCGACATGAATGTGCTGCGGCTCAATAAATAATTCCCAAGGAGGTTTTTAACCATGTTCAAACCCGTTGATTCAACTCACGCTTCGGCAGAAGCACCCGCCGGCGCACAGGCAGCTCACCAACCTTCCTCACCTACGAACGGCAAAAACTCGGTAGGATACTTCACGACCGGCAAAACGATCTCGCAAAAAGATTTGCCGGACGAACGCGAATACTCGGATGAAGAGTTTGGCAATTTTCGGCGTCTCTATGAAGACACGCTTTCGGAATTTGTCGAAGGCCAATTGCTCGTCGGGAAAGTGCTGGCGATCTCCAACAAAGAAGTGGCGGTAGATATCGGTTTCAAGAGCGAAGGCGTGATTCCGCTCGAAGAATTTTATAATCCGCAAGAATTGCGTATCGGCGATGACATTGAAGTCTTCCTCGATAACGTCGAAAACAAAGACGGCCAACTCGTGCTTTCGAAGAAGAAAGCCGATTTCATGCGCGTGTGGGAACGCGTGATTGCCGCGCACGACAAGGGCGAAATTATTCGCGGCCGTTGCACGCGCCGCATCAAAGGCGGCATCGTGGTCGATCTCTTGGGCATCGACGCGTTCTTGCCCGGCTCGCAAATCGACGTGAAGCCGATTCGCGATTTCGATGCGTATATTGGGCAGACGATGGATTTTCGCGTGGTGAAAGTGAACGAGCTGCGCAAGAATATCGTCGTGTCGCATCGTGTGCTCGTGGAAGAGGCGATGTCCGAGCAACGCGGCAAGATTCTCGTGAACCTCGCCAAAGGCCAAGTGCTCGAAGGCACGGTGAAGAACATCACGGACTTTGGTGTGTTCATCGACCTCGGCGGCGTGGATGGCTTGCTCCATATCAATGATCTTTCGTGGGGCCGCGTGAGCCATCCTTCCGAAGTGGTTACGCTCGACGCAAAGATCAAAGTGCAGGTGCTCGATTTCAATGAAGCCAAAGACCGGATCTCGCTCGGCCTCAAGCAGCTCTTGCCGCATCCGTGGGTCGAAGTCGACAAGAAGTATCCCACGGGCACAACCATTCGCGGCAAGGTGGTGAGCATTTCCGACTACGGCGCTTTCGTGGAATTGGAGAAGGGCGTCGAAGGCTTGATTCATATTTCCGAGATGAGTTGGACGCAACACATTCGTCATCCGAGCAAAGTCGTTTCGGTGGGCGAGATGGTGGATGCCAAAGTGTTGAACATCGATTTGGAAGAGCGCAAAATCTCGCTCGGCCTCAAACAGCTCGAACCCGATCCTTGGGAAGGTATTGAGCAGAAATATCCCATCGGCTCGCGCCAAAAAGGCGTCGTGCGCAATCTTACCAACTTCGGCGCGTTTGTGGAGTTGGAGGAGGGCATCGATGGCTTGGTGCATATTTCCGACTTGTCGTGGACGAAGAAGATTCGCCACCCCGGCGAGGTCGTGAAGAAAGGTGACGAAGTCGATGTGGTCGTGCTCAATGTGGACAAGGGCAATCGCCGCATTTCGTTGGGCTATAAGCAAACGCGCGATAATCCCTGGGACACGTTCGAGGGCGATTACAAGGTTCACACGAAGACCACGGGCAAGATCGTGCGCATGATCGACAAAGGCGTGATCGTCGAATTGCCTTCAGAAGTTGACGGTTTTGTTCCGCTTTCGCATTTGGCGAAAGGCAACTTGACCAAACCTTCGGAAGGTTACGCCGTCGGTGATGCAATCGAACTGGTCGTGATCGAGTTCAACAAAGACAACAAAAAGATTATCCTCTCCGAACGCTTGACCAAAGAAAGCGCCGATGGCGAAGGCAAGCGCAAGAAGAAGGGCAAAAAAGGCACAGAAACCGCGGAAGGCGTGATTGAGCCTTTGGCGGAAAATGTGTCGGCTGAAGGCATTGACTTCAGCATTGATGAAACGTATCCCATCGAAGAGCAGCCGCCCGCACAGAGTTAATCTTGCAGTCATCGCAATGAGCCACGGCAAACGCCGTGGCTCTTTTTATGAAGCTTGAGAGTTTCTTCACTTCATATGAAAATGCCCATCTGGTTCCTCGCGCTCATGCTGTGTTGCGTGTGCGTGTTCTCGCCGCCGGCTTATAGCCAAATCTCCGAAGAAGAAATACTCGCACTGATCGCCGCCAATGACTTGGCGCTTGCACGTGAACGCGTGCAGGAAATGCGGCGCACGACGCCTGCTTCCGCGCTTGCGGCCTATTACAGCGCTGCGCTCGAAGATGACGCCGATGCCGCGGCCTCCGCGTTTTTGGATTTTGTCAAACGCTTCGAAGACTCTGCGTACATGGATCGTGCGCGTTATCGCCTCGGGCAATATTATTTGACGCGAAACAATTTTAATCGCAGCCGGCAATACTTCGTCGAAGTCGCGAACAAGCACGCCGGTTCGGCGCTTAATCCTGCTGCGCAATATTACGCGGCCAAAGCGCTTTTGCTCGCAGGAGATTTGTACGGCGCCAAAGCCGAGTTGGAGAATGTTGTGCGCCGTCATGCCGGAACATGGCCGGCAAAATTTGCGCAAGAAGATTTGCAGCAAGAGGCCTTGAAAGCTTTGCCGCCGCGCATTGAGGAGCAATCCAAGCCGGCAATCATGGAAGAACCAAGCAAAGCTCGCCCTGCTGTCGCTGAAGCAAATCAACCTGAGCGTGAACCGGCTGCGACTGTGAAACCGTCAGCGCAAAAAGGTGCCGCGCAAACAGAAGAGCGCAAAACGACATCTCCACGTAAAGAAGAAAAGAAGCCCGAGCCTGCCGCAAAAAAGCCGGCGCCCAAGCCGAAACCCGTTGCGATTTACGCCGCGCAAGTCGGTGCGTATTTGCAGCGCATAAACGCCGAAGACCAACGCAAACGCTATGCACAAGCAGGCTACAAAACTGAAGTGGTGGAAAAGCAGGAAGGCCGGCGAAAATATTACGCCGTGTGGGTGGGCGAACTGGCGACGCGCGAGCAAGCGTATGCGCTCGTTGAAGAGCTGAAAAAGAAATTCAAAGTACGCGCACATACGGTGCGGCGTGATGAGTGATGCCTCTCCAGTTTTCATTCTGCAAGAAACTTCTCTCGTGCTTGGTAGACGGTTTATTTTTGAGAGGTGTGCCGAGTGTGCGGAGAGCAATATGAAGTGGGTGCGCTTGATTGCATTGAGATTCAATATACACGCATGATCAAACTACACGAAGCTTTTGAAATCGTTTTGCAACACACCTCGCGTTTGAACGCAGAGCATGTCCCGCTCTTGCAAACGCGCGGTCGCGTGCTTGCCGAAGAAGTTGCGAGCGACATAGATATGCCGCCATTTCCGCGCAGCGGCGTTGATGGCTATGCCGTGCGCGCCGCGGATTTGTCGCCACTTCCTGTGCGTCTGCAAGTCGTCGGCACTATCGCTGCCGGAACATTTCCGGAGTTTACGATTGCGCCGGGGCAAGCTGCAAAGATCATGACCGGCGCGCCCGTGCCGAGCGGCGCAGATGCCGTGCAGATGATCGAACGCACGCAAGCCGCGCCCAGCGCGGATGAAATTGACATTCTCGCAGCGGTCGCCAGCGGTGCAAATATCACCCGACGCGGCAGCGAAGCAAAAGCCGGGCAGATCGTGGCGCACGCCGGAAGTTTTATTTCTCCGATGATGATCGGTTTGCTGGCGGCTGTAGGCAAAAGTGAAGCACTCGCGTACCGTATGCCTTCCGTCGGTTTAATTGCCACGGGCGATGAATTGGTTGAAATTCACCAACAGCCGCGCGGCGCGCAGATTCGCAATTCGAACAGCTATACGTTATTCGCGCAAGTGGAGCAACTCGGTGCGCGACCGCATATGCTCGGCGTTGCGCGCGATCAAAAGAGCCAATTGCGCGAGTTGATGCAGCGCGGTTTGCAACATGATTTGTTGCTTCTCACCGGCGGCGTGTCCATGGGCGATTTGGATTTGGTGGAAGACGTGTTCGCCGAGTTAGGCTTTGAAATTTTCTTCAATAAAGTTGCCGTGAAACCGGGCAAGCCGGTCGTGTTCGCGCGCGCGGGCAACACGCTCGTCTTTGGCTTGCCGGGCAATCCGGTTTCTGCCTCCACGGTTTTTGAATTGTTGGTACGGCCCGCGATTCGAAAGATGATGGGCAATGAGGTTTACCAAAATAAAATCGTTCAGGCACGTTTGGCGCACCGTTTCGTCAATCGCTCGGGCCGCGAGAATTATGCGCCCGCTTGGACGTGGTATGAAGCCGGCGGCTATCAGGTGCGCGTGCTCCCTTCGCAAGGCAGCGGCGATGTGGCAAGTTATGCCGCGAGCAATTCGTACCTCATCTGCCCACTAGAATGCACTGAACTTGCCGCGGAAGAGTGCGTGCAGGTCATGCTGCGTGCAGAGTTCTTTTAAACAAAAATTTTTCATTCAAACTCACAAAGCGCGTTGAATTACAAAAGGAGTGTACTCATGAAAAAAATGTTGGTTCATGTTTTATCAGCGGCCCTGCTCATTTCTGCAATGGGCTGCGGTGCGAGCAAGAAAGTGCAATATGGCACGGCCGGAGCCGCAGGCGGCGCAGTGGTCGGCGGATTGATCGGCAAAGCCGCGGGCAACACCGCGCTCGGCGCGATCATTGGCGCTGCGGTCGGCGGCGCCGCTGGCGTTTATATCGGCAATTACATGGACAAACAAGCCGCGGAAATCAAACGCGACATCGCGGGCGCAAGAGTCGAGCGTGTGGGTGAAGGTATTCACATCGTGTTCGACAGCGGCATTTTGTTCGACGTGAACAAAGCCACGCTCAAACCCGTGAGCCAGCAAAATCTCGCGCAGCTTGCGACCATTCTCAACAAATATCCCGACACCAACATTCTGCTCGAAGGCCACACCGATGCGAGCGGCACCGAAGAGCACAATCTCGAACTCTCGCGCCAACGTTCGCAATCCGTGGCGAATTACCTCGCGAGCCAAAGCGTTGCGCCGAACCGCTTTTCGATCATGGGCTATGGCGAAGCCAATCCCGCTGCGAGCAATGACAGCGAAGTCGGTCGCGCCGCCAATCGCCGCGTTGAGGTTGCCATCATGGCGAATGAAAAGTTGAAAAAGGCTGCGCAAACCAACGCGGGTTGAGCCTCCCTTGCCCAGCGCAGCGAAAGTATTCTTCAAAATAAAACGCCCACGAAAGCAGCACTTCGTGGGCGTTTTGTTTTATAAAATCCGCAATCGCGTCCATCTACAAACCAAAGCCCTCGCGCTGAAACACCACCTCGCCGCCCACCACCGTCATCACATTTTGAATGCGAAACAAACTCTCCTCCGGCGCAGTCATGAGGTCGCCATCCAACACCGCGAAATCCGCCAGCTTGCCCACCTCAATCGAGCCTTTCAAATCTTCTTCAAATGCAGCATACGCGCCCCAAATCGTGAGCGACTTCAGCGCTTCGAGCCGTGTCATCTTCAACTCCTCATGCCAATTGCTCGCGCTAAAACCTGTCGTGTCTTTGCGCACAACCGAAGCATAAAACTCGATCATCGGATTGCCTTCCTCCACCGGCGCATCCGAGCCGCCCGCGATGATATTGCCGTCATCGAGCAACGTGCGCCACGCATACGCACCAATCAAGCGCGCATCGCCCAAGCGCCGCGGCGCGAAATGCAAATCGCCAATCGCATGGCTCGCCTCCATCGAAGGAATCACCCCGAGTTTTTTGAAGCGCGGCAAATCATTCGGATGCACAATCTGCGCGTGCTCAATGCGATGCCGCGGCTCACGCACCGCGCGCGACTCCGCCGGCACTTCGCTCGCAGCGCGTTCAAAAAAATCGAGCACCTTGCGATTCGCCGCATCGCCAATCGCATGAATCGCCATCTGAAATCCTTTCTCGTTCGCGGCTTTCACAATCGGATAAACTTTTTCATCCGGATACAAAAACAATCCCGTCGTATTTTCATCCGAATATTTTTCCAACAACGCCGCGCCGCGTGAGCCGAGCGCACCATCCGCGCTAATCTTAATGCCGCGAATCGTCAAACGATTGCCAAACGAACCGACTTCCGGCCCGCGCGCCAGCAACGTGTCCACTGCCGCGCTCGGCCCGCGCACAAATTCATAAATGCGAATCTTCAATTTGTTTTGTTCATAAAGCGACTTCCACAAAGCAATCGTCTCCCAATCCGCACCCGCATCGTGAATCGTCGTCAAGCCATAAGCGAGCGCGGCCTCGTTCGCCTTCATCGCATAGCCCTCTTGCACCTCGCGCGAGTTCGTCGGAATATGCGGCTCAATCAAATCCATCGCATTATCCACGAACAAACCATTCGGCGCGCCGCTCTTATCTCGCAAAATCTCTCCGCCCGCAGGATTCGGCGTGCTCGCATTGATGCCCGCAATCTCCAGCGCCTTCGAATTAACCACCGCCATATGCCCGTCCGCGCGACTCAAAAACACCGGACGATCCGAAACCACCGCATCAAGATCCGCGACCGTCGGAAAATTTTTCACGGGCCAATCTTCTTCCATCCACCCGCGACCGAGCAGCCATTCGCCTGGGGCTCTGTTCGCTGCCCAACTCTTGATGCGCGTTTGAAAATCCTCCAACGACTTTGAGCCGTCGAGATTCAAATCATATTCGCGCTTGCCCACGCCTTGAAAATGATAGTGGCTATCAATCAAACCCGGCACCACCGTCTTGCCGTTTAACGCAATCACGCGCGTGTTCGGCCCGATCATTTTCTCCACCTCCGCGTTCGTGCCCACCATCACGATGCGGTCGCCCTTCACGGCCACAGCCTCGACCGTGCGATGGCTCGCATCCACCGTGTGAATCACGCCGCCGCGCAGAACCAAATCCGCAGCCTCTTGCTTCGCGCCGCACGCGAGCAACAACGGCAACAACGCGAGCATCAGCCCGCAACCACGATGACTTCGCATCTCCACTTCCTCCTTGTTGAGTTCACTGCGAAAGCATTACGATTAAAATCAAACCAAGCAAAACGTGCAGGCCATCTACGCACCGTGCTCCTCTTCATTCTTGTTCCCAAACTCCGTTTGGGAACACCCTTGCTCTGGAAACTCCGTTTCCCTTTCAGCACACGCATGCAAGTCGCGACGGATTCTCTCGCGCACTTGCGTTCCCACACGTGCAGGCCATCTACGCACCGTGCTCCTCTTTGCCGCTTCTTTTGTCTTGTCGCTGCGCGTTGTTGCTTTTCATCTCCGCTTGTTTACCGAGGTGGCCTTTGCAAGCGAGCTGACTTCAAAGCGACGGCATCCCGCCGCCAAACGATTTATTTCAAAATAAGTGAGAGCGCTCGTAGTAACGCCTTCAGGCATCCAAATCCGACCTGCCTACGAAGCCTGAAGACGTTTCGTTGCGTCCTTGTTCCCAAACTCCGTTTGGGAACACACTTGCATGAGAAACTCAGTTTCCCTTTCAGCTCACGCTTGCAAATCCAGGCGGAGTCTCTCTCGTACTTGTGTTCCAAAAATTTTCGTTCTTGTTCCCAAACTCCGTTTGGGTACACACTTGCCCTGGAAACTCCGTTTCCGTTCGAGACGGAGTCTCTCACACACTTGCATTCCCAAACAGAGTTTGGGAACGAGAGGAAGGCGTCACTTCAAGCGCGCGATCTTTTCCTGCAAATACCACGAAAAATATCCGCGATACTTCTCTTGCAAATCCGCGCGCTGCCAATCTTTGCCGGTGAGCGTTTTGCGGCAATTCGACGTGCCGCAATTGCACGTGAGCATATAGTCATCGTCGTCCGTCGTGGCCCAATCGTGCGTCAACTCCTCGCCCGCAACAATATCGCGCAAGGCGACAAAGACAATCTGCCCTTGCACGCCGATATTCGGAGCACACGAGTGATTGCTAAAAATCATGCTCCCTTCGCGCTCGCCTTCGCTCGTCGGCCCAATGAACAAATCCTCGGCAATTTGAATTTCTGCCGGCCCAAGCGTGGCTTGCAACTCGCGCAAAGTCTGGCGGTTAAAAATATGCCCGCCTTTGATGCAAACAATCTCACCGCGCGCAATCGGCGCACGCGCAAACAACCCGCGCCCATGAATCGCGCTCGGCTGCACTTGCGTTTTGGGAGAAAGATAAGAGAGAGTAGACATAAAAAATCCTCCGTGTTTCGGTTCACGGAGGACATTGTAAGCAGAAGGAGGTGGGAAGTCAAGCAGCATGACGCGTGGAGCAGTAGTGCAGGCAAAGATGCCTGCGCTACATCTTACTTCCTCGGCGTGTAGATCGTCAAACTCCCAGCCTTGCCTTGGCCCTCGTTCGCAATGATGAGCGTGCCGTCATTTGCAATCGCCAAGCCCTCCGGCTGTGGGTTGATTGATTTCTTCAACTCCGACACGCCCAAAATTTTTCCCGTGGGACTGATCTCCACGATGGCGAAACCGTTATAAGCGAGCACAAAAAAATTTCCCGTCTGCGGATGCCGCTCAATGGCCGAGGGATTAAATTCTTTCTTGCCAGTTTGCGCGAGAATATCATCCAGCGGCAACACGAAGCGCGGCTTGGGATCGAGCTTATACGTCTTTAATGAAAACGCATAAACCGCTTTGTTTTTGCCCAGGCCTTTGCCGCCCTCGCCTTTGCACGCGAGCAGCAAACAATCGGTCGTAGGATCATACGCCAAACCTTCCACATCATTCTTCACCGACAACGGCGTTTTGAAAATTTCATACTTCACATTCTTGCCCGGCCCGCTCTCACGAAAACGATAAATCGTGCCGCTGCTGTTCACGAGAAAGAAAGTATCCCGCTTCGTCGCGATGCCTTCGAAGTCGCCGGTGATGGTAAACGTGCCGAGCGCAAAGCGTTTCACCTCTTTGCCGGTTTTGTAATCGATCTCAAAGACGATACCCGCTTCATCATTATGACCAAGCAAGCGCCCGTCGTGCGTAAACGCCAAGCCGGAGATTTCTCCTAAAGCTTTGGGCAACGCAACAGTTGTCGCTTGTTTATCGGAAAAATCATAGCTCACGCTCTTCGGCTGTGCTTGTACGCATGACAGAAGAGCGAACGTTGCACCCAAGAGTGTTTTTCGAACAAAAGCAGAGCAGCGCTTCATTGGAAACAATCACGGTTGAGGTGAATTACTTTTCGTTGTTTATGTCTTTGAACAACTCACGCACGCCGCCGAGCGCGCCGAGCACGCTGGTGGCCTCGTAGGGCACATAGACCACTTTGGCGCCGCTGCCTTGCACCATGTCTTTGTAGGCATCAATATATTTCACGGCGAGCAGATATTGCGCGGGATCGGCTTTGCCCGCGGCCAACGATTCCGTCACCGCGCGAATCGCTTCCGCTTCCGCGTCGGCCACGCGTTGAATGGCGCCGGCTTGGCCCTCTGCGCGCAGAATCTCCGCTTGTTTCTGCCCTTCGGCCTCGGAGATTTGCGATTGCCGCTTGCCCTCCGCTTGCAGAATCGCCGATTGCTTTTGGCCCTCGGCTTCAAGAATCGTCGCGCGTTTATCACGCTCCGCGCGCATTTGCTTCTCCATCGCGATGCGCACGTCCGGCGGCGGCACGATGTCTTGCAACTCCACGCGATTCACTTTCACACCCCATTTGTCCGTGGCGTCATCGAGCACGAGCCGGAGCTTGCGGTTGATTGTATCGCGGCTCGTCAAGGTTTGATCGAGCGTCAGTTCGCCGATGATGTTGCGCAGCGTGGTTTGCGTGAGCTTCTCGATGGCGTCGGGCAGGTTGGAAATTTCATAAACTGCTTTGGTGGGATCGGTGATTTGAAAATAGAGCAGCGCGTTGATCTCGATCTGCACGTTGTCTTGCGTGATCACGTTCTGTCGCGGGAAATCATAAACCGTCTCACGAAGATCAATGTGATCCACGAAGAGTTGCACGATATAAGATTGGCCGCCCGCGGCGTCTTGCTTCACATAGCGCCACATGATCTTGCGCGGCTTGTCGATGAACGGCCAGATGACGTTCACGCCGCTCGTCAGCGTCGTGTGATATTTGCCGAGGCGTTCGATGATCACCACCTCGGCCTGCGGCACAATGCGCAAGCCGCGCACGACCATGAGAATGATCAACACCAAAAGCGTCAACGCAATAATCTGTATCGGGTCCATAGCTCCTCCTGGTTGCTGGTGACTGGTTGCTGGTTTCTGGTTGCTGGTCGTTCGTTGCAAGCAACCAGAAACCAACGACCAGCAACCAGCTTACAAATACGACGAGCCGCCATTCGGCCCGACGATGAGTTTGTTGCCTTCCACGCGCAGCACACGCACGTGACTGCCTTCGGATAAAATTAAATCACCCTCGCTGCGGCTCGACCAAATTTCGCCTTCCACTTTCACGGAGCCTTGCCATGCCGTGACTTCTTCTTGTGCAATACCGAACAGACCTACCATGCGCTCGACATTCGTGCGCGCCGCGGGGTTATCGCGATTGAGCAGAAACTTCATCAAAATCGGCCGCACGGAAATGAAGACGATAAATGTCGCGCTCGAAAAGACGAGCAATTGCACGGTGACGCTGAAATCCAATGCCGCCGCCACAGCCGCGGCAAAGCAGCCGAAGGAGAAGCACGAGAGCACAAATCCCGGTAGAAAAATTTCCGCGATGCCGCAGAGCAAGCCCGCGATGAGCCAAAAGAGCCAAGCTTCCATGTTCAGGCCTTTCTAAAATTCATGGGTGTTGCTTTTCACGGCAGCATAGTGCCGCGCTCGGAATGAACCTGGATTGCAAAGCCGCAGTGTGCTCATAACGAGCCGGCAGCAGGAAAGACGAGAGCCTGGTTTCATGCGGGTATATGAATGACATCGGAAGGACACGGGCGAGCTTCAGTGCTTGATCAACCCGAACAACTGCGCTATAAACGTGAGCGCATTTTGGTTGAGGAAAATAGTGGTGAAGAGTAGAATGATGAACATGATCGTAAATTTGCGGTCAAGCTCCACTTTGATGTTTTTGATTTGACCCTCCAGTCTTACGACATCGTTTTTGGTCGCAAGCTCTTTCGTTAGCTCATCTTTCAATTCGAATTTCCTTTGCGTAATGAGAAAATCGGACTTGTTCTCGATACGTTGTAAGGCCTCATCGGTCTTCTTGTTGGAAGTCTCCAATGCCTCATCCAATGCTTGCACGATGTCGCGTGTTTCTTCTTCGCCCAATCTTTTTTGCAGGCGCTGATAGGTTTCCGGTGACAGCAGCAATGCCATGAATCTACCCTCGTTGCGTTTGTGTTCAAGCGGCTTTTGTTGCCAAAATCATAAGCAAGTTTTCGAGAAAAACCAAGCCGATTTTCTCAGGCGCAAAGTCAAAAAGATTGTAAGCGGATTATGAGGTAACCGGATAAAGCAAAAAACTCTATCCGCGTTATTCGCACAATCCGCTTACGCAAAAAGCTTTTGCTTCGCATCATAGAAAGGCATACGGCACGGGCAAATCCGTCATTGTGCGCAAGCCGGGCGCAGCGTTGAGCGCTTTGGGGACGGTGTTGACGAGCGCGCCGATGGTGCCGGTATCGCCAAACACGCCGCCGTTGATGCGCATGCTGATCGGCGGATCGCCGCTGATCTCCACGCCGTCGTAACTTTCTTTCGCGCCCACGAACATCATCCAATCAAACACGAGCGCATCTTTGCCCGCGATCTTGCAGCGCAACGTTTGATGAATGCCCGCGACTTGCCCTTTCTCCACCGTGAGATATTTCGTCTTCACGCGCTTCGTGGCCATCACAGGTTGCAATGTGCCTTTGTAGGATTCAATCTTCCAGCCCAAAGTCTTCGCCACGATTTGCGCGGACTCGGGCAAGCCGATGTGACCAAAACCGCCGGCCGCGAGACGTTTGCGAAACTCTGCGCGCGTCATGCCCGCGCCGATTTTTTGTTGAAACGGCAAGCGGCGATTGCTCGCATCTGCAATGCGCGAGATTTTGAGCGCCTTCACGTTGGTGCAAACGCCTGTGAGACACAGCGGCAACACGTCCATCGTGAAACCGGGATTCACGCCCGTGGCCACAACTGCGACGTTGTGCTGCTTCGCGAGGTTGTCAATGCGCGTGCAAAACTCGGGATTACGTTCAAAGGGATAAAACAGCTCTTCGCTTGATGAAACGATGTGGCTACCGCTGCGAATAATTTCGACCAACTGCTCTTCAATTTTATCCAAAAAAGAGCTAGTGGTATGCACCACCACTTGCGGTCGCCATTCTGCGAGTGCGGTGGACGCATCACTGCGCACGAGCACCCCCAGCGCCTCTTTCAAGCCACATACTTCACCGACATCGTGTCCGCTCTTGGCGGGATCAATATCAATCGCGCCGACAAGTTCTACATTGGATTTTTGCAACAACACTTTCACACATGCCTGGCCAATCGGGCCGAGGCCGAATTGCGCAACGCGAATTTTCATACACGCTTTCCTGGTGGGTTCATTTAACGCATGTTGTTTTATTTTTGTGAAGCGCAGCAAAGTAGCGAACCACACGTGGAAATGCAAGCCGCACACCGGCGTGAAATGAGGCCGCGCTTCGGGTGGAAATTTCACCTTGCTATTTTCCTCAACCGGCTCGATTTTCAATTTACCGCGTAATGTTTGACGTTATGAACCATTTCACGTTTACTCACTATGCCACTTCTCTTTTCCTACGGCTCGTTGCAGCAAGAAAATGTGCAACAATCCACTTTCGGCAGGCTGCTGCATGGAGAGAAAGATGAACTAGTCGGATTCGAAATGCTGCCGATACAAATTACTAATCCGCAGCTCGTTGCAATCAGCGGCAAGTCGCAACATGTGACGCTCACGTTCAACGGTCGCGCCGACCGCAGCGTCACCGGAATGGTCTTCGAAATTACCGAGGCAGAGCTTGCGGCTGCGGACCAATACGAAAAGCTCGCGGCTTATGAGCGCCTCGCCGTGACGCTCACTTCCGGGAAACAAGCGTGGGTCTATGTTCATGCACACGTGGCGCAGTCGGCTATTTAAACCAACTCTTACTGGAGCATTTCATGGCAATCGAAGTTCGTGTTCTGCAACGCGGTGCGGTTGGCGCTCTCGCACAGGTTGCGGAGGATCTTTTTGGCGATCCGTTGGTGTCGCACGCCACGCAAGAGTTTCTCAACGACGCCCGGCATCATCTTGCCATCGCACAGGAGCATGGGCTGGTTGTCGGCTTTGCGAGCGGCGTGCATTATGTGCATCCGGACAAGCCGCAGCCCGAGTTTTGGATCAACGAAGTCGGCGTTGCGCCCACACATCAAGGCCGCGGCATTGGCAAGGAGCTTATGCGCGGTACTGCTTGAGCATGCGCGTGCGCTCGGTTGCGGCGAGGCGTGGGTGCTCACCGAGCGTGACAACACTCGCGCGATGCGCCTCTACGTCGCTACTGGTGGTGTGGAAGCCGCGCCGGAAACCGTGATGTTCAATTTCAATTTGAAGCCTGAAGCGCGCGGATGATGTGCGATGCTTCCTTGGCAGAGATTTTAAATCATCGTATGGAGAGTGAAGTGGCCAAGCAACGTTTAGTTTGGAAAAAGGGTCGCGGCAAACTCGGTGTGCTCGCGCCGCTGATAGGCACTTGGCATGCGCAAGCCGAATCGCCCATGGGGCCAGTGCAATGCACGCGAACGTTCGCGCCGATTCTCAATGGCTCGTATATTCAACTCACGGCGCAGTGGAAATTCGGCAAGGGCGGTTATGAAGAAGTGGCGATCTACGGCGTGAATGATGAAGGCGTGCTCGGGTTTTGGTCATTCACTTCAGACGGCAAAAGATCGGAAGGTGTGCTCGCCGACGTGAGCGACGCGCATCCGCAAGCGATTGGCTTTGAGGCGCAAATGCCCGCAGGTTTGGCGCGCATGATTTATTGGCCCGATGAAGAAGGAGGCTTACGCTGGGCAGTGGAAGCGAAGAACAAGAAAGGTTGGAAGAGATTTACGGAGCATCATTATCGCGCCGAGTGAATGCGCAGGGACCTCGGCTTGAAAAACACAACGACTCTGCCGCTTCGTAAATGAATCATCTCGTGAAGGCCTGCACTTTATAACCGTATTGACGCAACGACAGCTTGAAAATAAAAAAGCCGGCGCAAACCGGCTTTGGAATTTCTGTCATCGACTCGCCCGGTTATTATCCCCTTAGTTTCCGAAACTGTGCTTGCGCCTCTGCTTTCAACGGCGTGTTCACTTTTGCGCCCATCACGGCTTCAAAGTGCGCCGTAGCGCGGTCGGCTTGCCCCATGCGCATGAGCGCCACGCCGAGATAATAATGCGCCAACAAGTTCGCGCGGTTTGACTTTGTCGCACGTTCCAAATGCGTGAGCGCCTCGGTCAATTGATTCTGCAGCACAAGATTTTTTCCCCATAGCGCCAGCGTCACCGAATCCGCCTTGCCCAATTCATGCGCTTGCAGCAATGCCTGCGCACTCGCATCGACCCGCTCGAGAAGATCATAAACCACGCCGAGTTGTTTGAAGTACAGCCCTTTCGCCGGCTTGAGGCGACACGCTTGCTCGAAAGCTTCCGCGGCGCGCTCGGGCGAGCCGGAACGCAATAGCGCGGTTCCCATCATCGCCCAAACTTGATCGTCATCCGCTTTCTTATCGAGGTAACGTCTATAATAGTTCGCCGCAGTTTTAAAATCCGAATACAAAAAGGCCTTGTAACCTTCGGCGTAGAGATTTTCCAAATCCGCTTGCGGCACGGCGGTTTCGACCGTGGTAATAATCGCGCGCTTGGCGTGATTGGCGAGCGCGCCCGTCTTGTCCAACTCCACTACTTTACGATAATTCAAATTTGCGTTTTCCACATCGCCAAGTATGGAGTGAATTTTCGCGACGCCGAAATAGGCGCGCACTTCGTTGGGCGCAAGCTCAATCGCGCGTTGGAAGCTCGTGATGCCTTCCTGATATTTTTTAAGAATGCTATACACCGCGCCCAGGTTGAGATGCGCCAGGGCATTGCGCGAGTTAAAGTACGTGCTCTCGCGCAGATGCGCCTCGGCCTCCACGAATTTGCGCGTCTTCAACAAGATCGTGCCGAGAATCAAATGCGCGCGGTGATAGATCGGACAAATGCGCGTCGCTTGCGAAAGATTTTCCACTGCTTCTTTGTAGTTCCGATTTTCAAAGCAAGCCAGCCCGAGATTGAAATAGTAATCCGGGTCAGAGGAATTTAGCGCAATGGCTTGCGACCATTTTGCGGTTGCTTTGGGGAAATCTTTTTGCCGCGCGAACGCCAGAGCCTCGTGATGATGCTGCTCCGCTTGCGCATTCGTGGTCCCGATATTCCACTTCAACTCTACTTTATTATCGAGCAGGCGCACTTCCAGCTTGCCATTGTTGTCATAGCGGCGTTTCAGATAATTGACGATGGCAGTCGGGTCGCTATTGCCCGCGAGTAAGTTATTAATCTCTTGATCAAAATTGCGAATGTCAGCGAGGGATAGAGAGGCCGAAATCGTTTTAGAGGCCGACGGAGGAGTCATGGATTACAACTTACGAGGTTTATGCGGATTCAACTGATAACTGTTCACTGATTACTTCATAAACTGAAAAAGTGCGCCAGGGGGGACTTGAACCCTCAGCCTTTGGCTCCGGAGGCCAACGCTCTGTCCAGTTGAGCTACTGGCGCAAATGAAAACGCTCTGCCGCGAGAATGGTGTTGCGCATCAACATCATGATCGTCATCGGTCCCACGCCGCCAGGAACCGGTGTGATCGCCGCGGCTTGGTGTTGCACCGCGTCAAAATCAACATCACCAACGAGACGATAACCCTTGTTGCTCGCGGCATCCTCAACGCGATTGATGCCGACATCAATAACGACCGCGCCGGCTTTCACCATATCTGCGGTCACGAAATTCGCGCGACCAATTGCTGCGATGAGAATATCCGCGTGCTTTGTATGTGAAGCTAAATCGTGCGTGCCTGAATGGCAAACCGTGACCGTGCCATTTGCGGCATTATTTTTTTGTAGAAGGAGCAGTGCGAGCGGAAGACCGACAATTGGGCTGCGGCCCAAAATTACGACGTGCTTGCCATTCACGGAATAACCGCTGCGTGTGATCAACTCCTGCACCCCGGCGGGCGTGCACGGCGCGAAAGTCTCTTCGCCCAGTTGCAGGCGACCGCGATTGCAAGGATGAAAGCCGTCAACGTCCTTCTCCGGCGCGATCTGCTCAAACACGCGTTGCTCGTTCATATGCTTGGGCAAAGGCGATTGTACGAGTATGCCGTGAATCTTTTCATTGCGATTGAGCCGCGCGAGCAATTGCACCAACTCGGCCTCAGAAGTTTTTCCTTCGCAGCGATGCACTTCCGAAAACAAGCCGAGCGTTTCGCACATCTTCGCTTTGGAATTCACATAAACCGCGGAAGCCGCATCATCTCCCACGAGCACAACCGCCAAACCGGGCGTGACGCCTTTGCTCTGCAAGAGCGCGAGGCGCTGCAGCAACTCGGCTTTGATTTCCTCGGCGATCTTCTTGCCGTCAATAATGCGCGCGGTCATGCGTGTCTTCTCTCATCAACACAGCCGCATCGTTCTTCCTGCGGGCTTGTCATTCTGGAGGAATCTTCTCTAGTACTTGAGAGAATTTTCGTTTTAAGATTCATTCCGAGCACGAGGGAAGGTTCTTCCCGAATGATGATAGCGGAGCCACGCGGCCAAACAACATACAACTTAAACTGCCAAAATTCTATCAATACTTACTGCTTTCGCCGTGGCTTTATCAATCTTCACGAGCACTGCGCACAAACGCGCATCATCCGTAGCCGGCTCGAAGCGAAAGGGAATTTGGCGCATAAATTTTTTAATGGCGATATCTTTTTTCATGCCGATCACCGAGTCGAACGGCCCAGTCATGCCCGCGTCGGTGATGTAAGCTGTGCCATTCGGAAGAATTCGCTCGTCTGCCGTGGGCACGTGCGTGTGAGTGCCGATCACCGCGCTCACACGACCGTCGAGGTACCAAGCGAGCGCCATTTTTTCCGCGCTGGCCTCGGCGTGAAAATCGATGATGGCAAAATTCGCCTGGCCTTCGAGGCGGTGCAGAATGTCATCCGCAAGTTTAAACGGACAATCAATCGAGTACAGATACGTGCGGCCTTGCAGATTGATCACCGCCGCTTTTGCGCCGTCGGGCAGATCGACGATCACCGTGCCTTTGCCGGGATTACCTTTGGGATAATTCGCCGGGCGCAACACGCGCTCATTGTTCTCTTGCCAAATTTTATAAATCTCGGGATTTTCCCACGTATGATTGCCGCCGGTGATCACATCAATGCCCAACTCGAAATACTTTTTTGCGATATTCTTTGTAATGCCCTTGCCGTTGTTCGCGCCGTTCTCGCCGTTTGCAATCACTAAATCCGCCTCATGCTGCTCTTTCAAACGCGGCAACACCCGTGTCGTGACTTCCATTCCCGCCTGCCCGACAATATCTGCAACAAAGAGCACGGTCCAAACACTCGAATCCTTCATCGTCACACACGCGCTGGTTTAAATTTCAAAGCGGCTGGAATCTAAGCTAAAAAAGAAAATATTCAAGGGAAAATTCTGACACGGCAAATGCAAAACGATTGCTGGCATAACTATTTTACAGCAAATCAAAAGATTGTTGTAAGCGGATTTTTCGAATATAGCGGATAGAACTCCAAAGCTTTATCCGCTTGATCTGTTCAATCCGCTTACCAAAAAGCTTTTGTCTTTGCCCAAAATCATTTCGCAAAATCCACCGCGCGATATTGCCGCACGATCGACACGCGAATCTGCCCGGGATAGTGTATGCTGTCTTGAATTTTGCGCGCAATGTCCACGGCCATTTGCTCCGCGCGCGCGTCGTCCACTTTCGTGTGCTCCACGGCGACGCGAATCTCGCGACCGGCTTGCAAGGCATACGTGTTGATCACGCCGGGAAATGAATTGGCAATACTCTCAAGCTGGGACATGCGCTGAAAATAATTTGCGAGCATTTCTTTTTGTGCGCCGGGTCGGGCAAGTGAAATTTCATTCGCCACACCGACAATGATCGTCGCCGCGGTGAGCGCTTGGCCTTCGCGGTGCAAATTATTCGCAAAGAGAATCGCGTTCTCCACGATCTCATTCTCGCCGTAACGCCGCGCGAGTTCCGCGCCCAACTCCGCGGTGCTCGACTCGCTCTCTTTCTCCACCGCATTGCCGATCTCGTGCAGCAACGCCGCGCGTTTGATCCAATGGGTCTCCACGCCAAGCTCCGCAGAGATAATGCCGGCCAGAATCGCGGTCTCAATGCTGTGCTGCAAAAGATTCTGGCCCATACACGTGTGATATTTCAAGCGCCCGAGGTGGCGAATCAATTCCGAGTGGAAACCATGCACGCCCACTTCCATCATCGCCTGCTCGCCGGCCTCGCGCATGATTTCTTCCACCTCTTCGCGCGTCTTTTCGATCACTTCTTCAATGCGGCCGGGATGAATGCGACCGTCCGTGATCAACTTCTCCAACGCGAGTTTCGCCACTTCACGCCGCACGGGATCGAAGCCGGAGAGCATCACCATCTCCGGCGTGTCGTCGATCAACACCTCGATGCCGGTCGTGCCCTCGAACGAGCGAATGTTGCGGCCTTCGCGCCCGATGATGCGGCCTTTCATGTCGTCATTGGGCAAGCGCACGATCGACACCGTGCTCTCCACCACGTGGCTGATCGCGGTGCGCTGAATCGCCTGCACGATGATCTCTTTGGCCTCGCGATTGGCCTCCATGCGCGCGCGATCTTTGATCTCCTTCACGGTTTGCGCGGCTTCTTGCTTGGCTTGCTCGAAAACATTGTTGAGCTGCAAGCGTCGCGCTTCTTCCGTGGTCAAGCCGGAAATCTGTTCGAGCCGCACGTTTTGCTCGCGCGTCAACCGTTCCAACTCTTGCTGTTGCAATTGCAGCGTCTTGTCGCGCATGCGCAAGCTTTCTTCAACCTGCGAAAGCTCCTGCTTTTTCTTGTTGAGCAAATCCACCTTGCGGTCGAGATTCATCTCGCGGTTTGCAAGCTGGCTCTCCTGCTTTTGCAATTGTTGCAAGCGATGGCCGGCTTCCTGGTCCAGCTCTTGGCGTTTTTGAAAAAGCTCTTCGCGAATTTCAAGTTGTCTGCTTTGCTTCAGGTTTTCGGCTTCTTGCTTTGCTTCAGCGAGGAGCTGCCGTGCATGCTCGTCCGCAACTGCAATCTTGTCGCGCCCGAGCTTTTGCCGAAACAGCCAACCGAGAGCGAAGCCCACGCCTAAACCTGCTATGCCTATCACGATCGCAATGATCGCCATTATATACTCCTCCATGAAAACGGAAACCCCGACTCCAATTCCTTCAAGAAATAATCGCGCCACAGCCGAAGCTGCGTCGACATTGCGTCACGTCGCTTGAAGACCTCGGAGCCGGGGTTTCGCGCCATAAATGGCGAAAGGTCTATTTCAAATTCTCATTCAGCACTTGCGACAAACGATCGGCCTGCGCCTCAAAACCTTTCAGCAAACCGGTCTTTTCATCGCGCTCCCGAAAAAGCTCGTCGGCAATGTTCAAAGCCGCCAAAATCGCGACTTTGAGCGAGGACTTGGCCGTGGTGCTCTGATCGACTTCACGCATCTTGCGATCCACATACTCAGCCACACGACGGATGTATTCCACGTCCACTTCGCCTCGGATCGGGTACTCCGTACCGTAGATGTTTACTTTTAAGATTGTGCCTTCGGGACACATGGTTGTGCTCTAGCGACGGTGAAATTCGTTTTCGTAGCGCAGGTCTCTTGTCGGCATCATCGTTTGCTGACCGGAGGTCTGCGCTCCGAGCAATCGCAATGAGAAGAAAACGCGACGCAATGATTTTAAAGCTGGAGTTGCAACTCTTCCAATTTGGCCAACATGTCTTCAACTTTACTGCGAATCTTTTCCTCGCGCTCGCGAAACTGACGCGACTCTTCGGCGTGTTTCTGAATGCCGCCCAACTCGCTCTTCATGCGGGCCACGTGCTCATCCTTCTCGCGGCTCTGTGTTTCCAGCAACAACACGCGCTCGCGCAGTTCGGTGTTTTCGGTTTTGAGATCTTGAATCAGCTTGATCGCTTGCGCGATTTTTTGTTCCAATGCTTCGAATTGTTGTATATCCATGCTTGACTCCTGACGGCTTTCAATGAATCAAAAGCAAAAGCGTTTGTAAGCGGATTGAACGGATGAAGCGAATAAAGCTCACTTTATGTTTGATTGCTCGTCGAGAATTTCTTCATCCAAAATCGTAACCAAAGCGCGGCGCGGCCTTGTGAACTGTAGGCTCTCTAAGAGGTGGACTTTGCCGTTTTTGTCAATCAATGCTTCAACTGTTTGTAACATGGCATTCTCCTATCTCTCTTCAAATTGTTTCTACATCAAATTCACCACATCAACCTCGAGGCCTTCTTTGACTTCATGCTCCGTACCTAAAACCTAATCGATCTCCGCGAGCGTGGTAGCGATAACAATGAATGAAAATTTTAGTTCTTCTTCAACAGATTCCTTTTCTGCCCACGAAGCACACGAAGAGTTTTTTTTGCGTGCTTCGCGTATTTCGCGGGCAAAACAATAAATCTGCCTCTGTTGAACTAATACCGATTGCCCACCACCGTAATCTGCGACATGGCGTTTGCAATTTCATCAAGATCAGCGGCGGTCAATGTGACCTCGGCTGCTCCGAGGTTTTCCTCCAGCCGCTCAAACTTGCGCGAGCCCGGGATGGGAACGATCCACGGCTTTTGCGCGAGCAACCACGCGAGTGCAATCTGCGCCGGTGTGGCGCCTTTTTGCTTTGCAATCCGTTCCAGCAATTCCACCACAACGCGATTGGCTCTAATGGCCTCCGGCGTAAAGCGCGGGTTGCGGCTGCGGATATCGGAGCTATCGAAAGTTGAGGTCTCGTCAATCTTGCCGGTCAAATAGCCTCGTCCGAGTGGGCTATACGGCACCAAACCAATACCGAGTTCTTCGCAGGTTGGCAGCACGGCTGCCTCAATGGTTCTCCACCAGATCGAGTATTCGCTTTGCAGCGCCGTGACGGACTGCACCGCATGCGCGCGACGAGTCGTTTCGGCATCCGCTTCGGAAAGGCCGAAATGTTTTACTTTGCCTTGCTGAATCAATTCCTTCACCGCGCCGGCCACTTCTTCGATGGGCACGTTGGGGTCGGGCCGATGTTGGTAAAACAAATCAATGGCCTCGACGCGCAACCGTCTGAGTGAAGCTTCGGCGACCCGCTTGATTTGCTCCGGTCGACTATCGAAGCCGGTTCCAGGCCCCGGCCCTTTGTCGCCGTCGTGTTTGAAACCGAATTTGGTGGCGATTACCACTTGCCCGCGAAAAGGCGCGAGCGCCTCGCCGACAAGCTCTTCGTTGGTGAATGGGCCATAAACTTCCGCAGTGTCGAAGAAAGTGATGCCGCGCTCGACCGCTTTGTGGAGGAACGCAATCATCTCTTGTTTGTCGCCAATCGGCTTGTCGCCAAAACTCATGCGCATGCAACCCAGCCCGAGCGCCGAGACTTCCAAACCGCTGTTCCCAAGTTTGCGTTTTTGTATCATCGTTCGTCGTACTTTATGAAGATGAAATCAAGTTGCATTCCCACGTGAACTATAACACCGGTCAATCCAAACCCTTCTCCTTAAGAAATTTTGATAGCAGATCTGCGATTTCGAGATTGTTCAGATCGGAGAAGGGAAAGTGCGTGTTGCCGCGAATATTTTTTTCGGGCAAATGCACAACGGTGACATCACCACCTCGGTGGTTCACGGCGTTTGCCCACAACCTCGCCATCGCCAGACGGACACGCCAACCGTCCTGGCCCGGATTCGCGCGCGGCTCTGCTGGAATGTTGTCGCCGTAGAAGATGATGATCGGAATCTTCGTGAGCGCCATGAACTCCGACAGCGGTATGCCGACCGCAGACAGCGCGCCGCCAGCGCTCGGCATCGGGGGAGGCACTTCGCCTTCCGGGAAGATGAAGCCGCTCCCAGGCTCATAGGAGACGATGGCGCGAACGTCCGAGCTTTTCACCGCGACGCGCCAGCCCATGCCCCCGCTGTGTGAATGGGTTACGAGAATCCCCGGCCCGATCTTCTTGAATAGTGCGGCGACTGCGTCCGCGTTCAGGCCGGGATCAAGCGGGCCCGTGTCGGGTGTGATCTGACGGAAGTATTGGTTCAGCGCCTCCGGGGCGCGTGAGAACTGCACGCCCGAAAAGAAGTCCGGCCAGATGCCGAGGCGGAACGTACCGAACCAGTCCTGCTCGTCGGGCGTCGGCGTGATTGTCGCCGGCAGCGTGCCGCGACCCGCACGGCCGCGTCGCGGTTGGTCGATCACGTAAACCGGAAAGCCGCGGCGCACGAAAATGTTTTGAAAGCCCTCGCGTCCATCGGGCGTGGTCTCCCAAGTTTTCGAGAACTGCCCGAAGCCGTGCCAGAGCACGAGCGGTAGTTTACGCGCGCGTACTGGAATCTGGTAGAACACGTATGCATGGTCGCCGTGCAACGTCTGTCCGGCGGGGCTTCGGTTGATGTGGTCGAAAGTGCCGGGCGCGGTGATGACCGTTCCGCCGACCGCGAAGCTGCCTTGCTCCTGAATGACCATTGGTCCGAGTTCGCCGCTGCGATTGGCGTTTGCGCAGGCGGAGAGACTCACGCCGATGAAAGTCAGCGCAAGCGCAACCTTTAAGTTCCTGGACTTCATAGCTATCTTTTTGTCTCCTTACTTCAGCGTATCGCCGAAGAATTCAGTCAACTTACCCAGAGCTTGATTCACATATTGCGGCTTCCAATAGGTTTCGATGTGGGTTGCGCCGTCAATCAGAAATAGTTCTTTGTTTTTCGCGTTGACGGCCTTTTCAAACGCCTCGTCGGTCATATACTTTGAGTCGGCTTTGCTGCCCGCCATCATCAGCAATGGTTGGTTGATCAGGTCCATATTGCCGGCGGCATCGAAATTCATTAAAGCGAGCAGACTGCTCATCGTATATCTGAAAGTCGAATTGGGGTGGGCGTGGGTCTTGCCGTAGTATTCAAAGCCCTCACGATAAAGGTCAGGCAGCTTGGCAATTTGCTCATCAGTCAGCTTGGTATCACCGGCATAGATGATCTTGCCTCCAGCCGCCTCTTGTGCTCGAGCCTCCGAGGCTTGCTTTAAGCGATCCTGTACGGTGGAAAGCTGCGAATCCATAAAGCCGTTGCATCTTACGCGACCTGAATTGAACATGCTCAAAGTGGCAATTGCTTTAAACCGCTTGTCAGTTTGAGCCGCTTTTAATGCATAACCGCCACCACCGCAGATCCCGAGCAAGCCTAAACGATTAGCATCAACGCCGGCGTATTGGCTGATGAAATCCGCCATGCCATGAATGTCTTCGATGCGATTGGTCGGTTTATCTACATTGCGGGGCGTGCCGCCGCTTGCGCCTTGATACGCCGCGTCAGCAACAATGGTAATGTAGCCTTGTTCGGCCAGATGCTGGGCATACAGGCCGGCGACTTGTTCTTTCACGCCGCCATTGGGGTGAGCCACCACCGCCGCAGGATATTTATTGCTTGGGTTATAGTTCGCAGGCGTATAAACGTTTGCCGAAATATCAATGCCATTCACCTTGTACGTGACCGGATGAATATTGACTTGGCCTTTTACGTTTTCAGTAATGGCGCCGTCATAGGTCAGGGTGAATGGGTTTCGTTTATGGTCTCCGGCCACTGCGGTCCCTGATGAGCCGCTCACCATCGCTGCTAATAACAATGACATAAAAATGGCCATCCTTCGTGATACGTGTCTGATGCTTGACATTGCTTTCGCCTTTCTCTCAGATTCTTGCAACGCAAGGTTCTGCCGTGTGCGTGTTCTCTTGCTCATATCCTGTTTCTCCATCTCGAGGTTTAATCGGCAATCCTAAATACCGCCACGTGATTGTATAGCAACCCTCATCCTGAAGGCCTTTTCAATCACATCCAGTCTCGCTTTCCTGGGATCGGGCTTACCGACCGGTTTACCATCGGATTGGATATCGAGGAGCTCTTCACTTTTAGAATTGTAAGCGGGCCATTGCGGCAGTCCCTTACCATTGGGATCACCGGTCTTGGCGAAATTCGCCCAATAGGTGTTCAGCATCTGCGCTAGCTTTTTATCTTCAGATGTTGTCTCTGGAGCACCCCAGCGCGCATTGAGGTTGTTAAATACATACGCGACTTCGGAGCCGTGTCCGGCGCCATATCGCATCCTCTCCTGCATTGCGGCGTGGACGTAATCGAAATGGTAGATGTAGGCAGGTTTTCCATGAGCGACAATAGCCCTGGCGGCTAAACGGCCCGGCTCACCCCATACCCAGTCGGTGTTAAACTTTGTGATGACCTCGGCAAATTCTTTGTTGCCTTCAGGATCATAGGCAGCTTTTGCCTCACGCTCCATTTCCCCGAACCGTGCAAACAGTTCTTCCTTTGAAGTGCTGGCATTCACAAAGCCTCCGCCAATTTCCCCACTGCAATTCCCGATGATGAGCGGAATGCGTGCCTGTCTGCCGGCATTGTATGCGCTCTCCGCAGTTTCAACCACCAGTTTACCATCGAGAATCGGGCCCGAATAGATACGCGGACCTCCTTCGCCGTTATTTTCTTGACCTCCGTCCACAATCTCCTCCACGCTCAGGGCGCGTAGCTTAGCCAGTGCGGCTGCATCCGTGCCTTCGATCCCATGTTTGCGTGCGAAATTTATTCCGATCGTTTCTGCGGAAACGGGGTAGAGGGGATCGGCATTTTCTTTACGAATCGGCCTACCGGTAAGAACACCGTCCCTGCCGCCGCCGGATTCACTGATGGCTTTATGGAAAAGGCCTTTTGCCTCCGGTATGGTCATGAGTGAATGCACTGATACGCCACCGGCAGAGAAACCGAAAATAGTCACATTATTCGGATCGCCACCGAACGCGGCAATGTTCTGCTGCACCCACTTGAGGGCGGCGATCTGATCCATGTAAGCGTAACTGCCCTTGGGCTCTTCCGGATGCTCAGCACTCAACGCCGGGAATGCAAAATGGCCGAGGCGTCCGAGACGATAGTTGAAGGTCATCAGAATGACGCCCTGTTTGGCGAATTCATTTCCTGCACTACCAGGATCGGAGCCGCTTCCGCCCACAAAAGCGCCACCGTGAATCCACACCATAACCGGCAGCTTTGCTCCCAGCTTCGTTCCGGCAGGGATCCACAAATTTAGAAAGAGACAATCTTCCGACGAGCCTTCCGCAATTGCTCCGGAACCGCGGGGCCATCCTGCCTGCGCGCAATTTGCGCCGAACTTGCTCGCATCACGCTCTCCCTGCCACGCGGGCACGGGTTGCGGCGGCCGCCAGCGGTTTGGGCCGACCGGTGGAGCAGCATACGGAATCCCTTTGAAGCTGGAGATTTCTCCTTCCGTCACGCCGCGCACGATGCCGGAGGCGGTACGAACCGTCGGCGTCGGCCCGCTCTTTTTGGTTTCTTGCGCGCTTGCTGAAATAAAAAAGATCGCTGCGACGAGCCAGACCATGATGCAAGAATTCCGATGCTTGTTGCTCATAGAATTTGCTCCGGTGATCCTGAAGTCCGAGAATTTCAGATTGAAAGCTTTTCTCGGCGACACTCGGTGACTTCGGCGCATTTCGGCGGAAAAGCTTTGCCGCCGAGTGACACCGAAGTCGCCGAGTTTCGCCGAATAGTTTTCATAACTCACTTCTTATCGAAAACTTCCTTGGCCACGCCAATGGCGGTTACTGCGTTAGGCCAGCCCGCGTAAAACGCCAAGTGCGTGATGGTCTCGATCAACTCCTCCTGCGTCACGCCATTTTCGCGCGCTCGGACGAGGTGAGACCGGAGCTGGTCGGGACGATTCATCGCGATCAGCGCGGCCACCGTCGCCAGGCTGCGGTCACGCTTTGATAACTCCGGACGTTCCCAGACATCGCCGAAGAGCACGTCATCTGTTAACTCAGCGAGTTTGGGCGCTAAGTCGCCCATCAACTGTTGCGCCCGCGAAGGTTGTTGCGCACTGGCTCCGGAAACTGCGCGTGCAGGTGCAGCAGATGCCGGTTGTTGTGCCAGACCATACTGCGTGTCGCTGACCTTTTCCATCCAATCGGTGGTCGCGTTGTCGATCTGTTCCGCAATGGCGATATGTGTCATTGCAGAATTTGGTGCGGCGCCATGCCAATGTTTTTGACCGGGCGGAATCCGGACCACGTCTCCTTTTCGAATCTCCTCAACCGGATCGCCCCAGCGTTGAACCCGGCCGATACCCTCCGTAACGATCAGAATTTGACCGAGTGGATGCGAGTGCCATGCCGTCCGAGCGCCAGGCTCAAACGTAACAGAGGCGCCATACATGCGTGAGGGAGCTTTCGCCTCGAACAGAGGATCGATGCGTACGGAACCCGTGAAGTTTTCGGCCGGTCCCTTTCGGGAGGGCAGCGAGCCGCTTCGCGTGATGGTGATTGTCTGCGAATCTTGGACTGGCATTGTCGAGGTTGCTCCTGCCTGATTTGTCTGAGCGCTTGCCGAGGCGAGCAGAGAAAGCGACAAGGCGATCGTTGCGAGCAGTTTCATTTTTACCATCTCAGCTTCAGTATATGGATTTTTAAGGCCAGATTGCTCTTATTCCTTCACATTATAGCAGAGCAGCACATCTTGATCGCGCAAATAAAGTTTGCCGTTGGCAATGACCGGATGCGCCCATGCTGGTTGCTTGGTGCGCTCGGGTTGCATGAAACGGCCGCGTTCAAGATACTCTTTCGGGCTTGGCTCAAGCAAAAGCATCGTGCCGTCTTCGAGGCGATAATAGAGACGGCCATCCGCGAAAGCGAGCGCGCCCTTCGGCGTCTTGCGCTCACTGCGACGCTCGTCCCACATCACGTTGCCGGTCAAGAACTCAAGACAGAGGAGAGCGCCGCCCGAATTGCCGCCGTTTGCGCCATACAAATAGCCGTCAACGACAATCATGCCGCCGTGGTGGTTTTGCATTCGGTTGGTGAAATAAACTTCTGTCGCCGAGATGCCGCCGTTCGGATCTTTGCCTAACTTCACCAAGCCGCCGCCGTTATCATATGCGGACGCGGCGAACACGAAACCGTTTTGATAAAGCGGCGTGGAGCAATTGATCCCGTGCATGTTGGCGGGCCGATCATAGCGCCAAAGAAATTTGCCGTCGGACGCGGCAATCCCGACAACCGCTTTCGCGGTGACCTGCGCATATTGCCGTTGCCCTTCGAAGTCAAAGGCAATGGCCGAAGAGTACGCCGCGCCGGGACTGCCGGGCACTTGACTCTTCCAAATCGTTTTGCCGGTCAACTTGTCGAGCGCCACCAGCGTAGCGTCTTCGCCGCCGGGCGTGCAGATGACTTTGTTGCTATCCACGAGCGGCGATTCGCGAAAACTCCAAACCGGCACTTGCGCGTTAAAATCTTTTTGAAAACTGCGTTGCCAAACGATTTTGCCGTCGCGCACCTGTAAGCAAGAAATATCGCCGGCCAAGCCGATGACATAAAGCCGCTCGCCGTCAACCGTGGGCGTGGAGCCTGGGCCGTCTTTGGCCTGCGGATAGCTCTGCGAAAAAGCCGGGCCGACGCGCGTCGTCCAAAGGGGCTTGCCGTCTTTTTCAGACAACGCCCACACGACTTCATCTGCACCACGATTGCTCATGCCGAAAATCTTTCCGGCAGAAATTGCAGGCGTGCTCTCACCGCCGCCGAGGCCGGTGACCTTCCACGCAAGAGCAGGAC
This sequence comes from bacterium, assembly GCA_041918175.1. Classification (GTDB taxonomy): domain Bacteria; phylum Zhuqueibacterota; class Zhuqueibacteria; order Zhuqueibacterales; family Zhuqueibacteraceae; genus JABWAN01. The sequence goes on along the minus strand of JAYRWE010000091.1, from coordinate 154,218 downwards.
CGGCTTGCGGCCATTCTTGGAGCAAGCCTTTTTCTTTTGATATGGCATTGCGCTCCGGCCCTTGCCACTGCGGCCAATCAAAGGACTGTGCCGAAGCTGAAAAGGCTGCCGCGCTGCACAAAATTAACGCGAGATTGAAGGCGTAACGTCTCATGGTAAAATTTCCTTGTGAATTTGCGGCATTCGTAGTTGTGTCTTTGGGGTGCGGCTCGTTCGCGTTGGGTGCGATTCCGAGCAACTGCCAGAGCTTGTTCACTGGGATATTCACCGGCAATCACTTTAGCTTTCAAAATCTCCGCGGCTTTGCCAGGGAGTCGGACTTGCATAGTCAGCGCTCATTCCATCGACGCTGCGACTTCAAGTTTCAAGCCACTCCGTTAGGAGTGAAATGTTTATAGCAACGGTGCATCGAGATGGTCCTCAACTCCGTTAGGAGTGGCATGTCGCTTTTATTGAATTGGTGCAGACTTTGTGATGAAAACCAAACATGACACTCCTATCGGAGTTTTGCGTCGACGAGATGTGGGCTTTACTAGAAACATGCCACTCCTAACGGAGTGGCGCACAGGTTTGACGCCAAGCTCACCACTTCAATCTCGATGCGTTCTTTGGCTTCGTGAATGCACTCAGCATGACGAGCATCATTTTTATCTAAATGTGCAACGAGCGGGCCCGAGTCAACCAACGTCATAGCCGTCCCTGCTCCCGCTTTCTCTTCATTCCAGCCGCGAACTTTTTCCCGATATTTTCCGACATGCGCCCGCCCTCAGGATATTTTTCGCTGCTGTCGATCACGCCGATATGATCTTTGATAAGATCGTAGAGCGAGAGCTTTTCGTCAGTCGGGGCCTGGGTTGTTAAAAAAGAAGCGAACCGTTTGCGCAATGTCTCAAGAACAAGTTGCTCCGGCGTCGTGCCTTCTCTACTTGCACACGTAGCGAGCGCGTTTTCGATTTCGGGTGTGAGGGTGATGGTCATGGGTTTTCACCTCTTGGTTTATCAAACAATGGCCAAGCCATTGTTGCATATTCACGCAAGGCAAGAGCAAACCACGGCCAAGCCGTGGTTGAACGATGCTAGTTATGAGCGCAATTCCGCATTGCACTGCTTGCGCAGCTCCGCTAGAATATTTTGCATTGCCTCTTCCACTTCTGCGTCGCGCAGAGTGCGGTCGCTGGCGCGGAATACGAGGGCGTAGGCGAGGCTCTTTTTGCCCTGCGGAATTTGATTGCCGGTGTAGAGATCGAACTGCTCGAACTTTTCCAAATATACGCCGCCGGAAGATTGCATCACAGAGGCGATTTTGCCGGCGGGCACATCCGCATCAACGACCACCGCAATGTCGCGCTCGCTCGCGGGAAGTTTGGGAATGGGTTGCAGCGTGCGGTTCCAATTAACCAAACTCACCGCGTCTTGCAAATCAATCTCGAAGCCGAACGCGGGCACATCGACTTCATATGTTTTCAAAATCGCGCTCTGCAATTTTCCCGCGTAGCCGCGCGGCTTGCCGGCGATTTCAATTTGCCAGCCATATTCGAAATACGCATGCTCGGTGATCGGTTTGAACTCAGGCTGCGGCCAACAAAGTTGTTGCGCGAGCACTTCGAGCAGGCCGCGAATATCGTGCGCCGAAAGAGTGCGGCCCGCGCCGAGCCAACTGCCCAATTCCGCGGAGCCGACTGCAATCGCGGCCAAGTGGCGCTCTTCGCAAATCGGCTGCGTCGCCGTTTTCCAAAACGCAGAGCCAATTTCATACAGCCACACGTTGCGATTTTTGCGATTCAAATTATACGCAAGCGAGTGCAGCATGCTCGCCAACAAGCTCGGACGCAGCGTGGTCAAATCCTCATTCAACGGATTGATCAGCGCCAAAGCTTCGGTTTGGGGAGGAAGAAAAAGCGGCGCGTGCTTTTGCGCGATGAGATCGAACGTCACGGCTTCGTCGAGGCCGAGACCGGTCATGGCTTGGCGAATTTTTTCGATCACGATCTCTTCGTGATTCGTTTCCGTGTCAATCGGCACGCTGGAGTGCAAGTCTTCGACGATGTGCTCGAAGCCGTGCACGCGCGCGACTTCTTCGATCAAATCAATTTCGCGCGTCAAATCCGGACGGAAGGTTGGCGTGGTCACTTGCCACTGCGCGGGATTCTTCTTGTTGACCTTGCATTCCAAGCCGGTCAGAATTTTTTCCATCTTCGCATTCGGCACTTTGATGCCGAGCACGTGCGTGACGCGCTTGGGACGGAAATCAACTTTAGCAGGCTTGATCGGTTTGGGATATTCATCCGCAATGCTGCGCACGATTTCGCCGCCCGCAGTCATTTGCATGAGCTGCGCGGTGCGATGGAGCACGAAGGGAATGTTATTCGGATCCGTGCCGCGCTCGAAACGGCGGCTCGCCTCGGAGGCGATGCCGAGGCGCTTGCCCGTGCGGCGCACACTGAGCGGCTCGAAGTGCGCACACTCGATGAGCACGTTGCGCGTCGTGTCTTTCACTTCGGAATTGAGACCGCCCATGACGCCCGCGAGCGCGACGGGCTTGCTCGCATCGCAAATGAGCACGTCATTCGTTTTCAATTCATGCGTGCGATCATCAAGTGTGGTGAATTTTTCGCCGGCGAGTGCACGGCGGACGATAATGGTGCCTTTGTCAAGCGTGTCGAAGTCAAATGCGTGCAATGGCTGGCCGGTTTCCATCATCACATAGTTGGTGACATCAACAAGATTGGAGATGGCGCGAATGCCGACGGCGTTGAGGCGTTTGATCATCCAAGTGGGAGAAGGCTTCACCTCAACATTTTGCAAAAGCCGCGCGGCGTAACGCGGGCAGCCGGTGGGATCATCAATGCGAAGCTTTACGAGCTTGTTGATAGCTTGTTTGGTCTCGCTCAAACGCATCTTCGGCAGCTTGATGGGCGTGTTGGTGCGCAAGCCGACTTCGCGCGCAATGCCAATAATGCCGAGTGCATCGGGACGATTGGCTGTGACGGAGATGTCGATGATCCAATCTTGTTCGAGCACGTCGCGGAGCAATGTTCCCGCGGCTTTGGGTTTATCCAAAACCAAAATGCGGTCGGCTTCCTCGGAAAGACCAAGCTCGTGCTCGCTGCAAATCATGCCGTGCGAGACCACGCCGTGAATTTTGCGCTCGGAAATGTGCAGGCCGTTTGAAAGCGTGGTGCCGGGCGGCGCGAATGCGACCCATTGCTCGCTCGCGACATTTGGTGCGCCACACACGACTTCGAGGCGCTCGCGGCCAATATCAACTTGGCAAAGTTTGAGATGATCGGAATTGGCAAGAGGCTGGCATGCGATGACTTGCGCGACAAGAATGCCGTCGAGATTGGGCAAGGTCGAGGAGAAGTCTTCGACTTCAAAGCCGAGCAGTGGTAATTGATCGGCGACCTCTTGCGCGGAGAGCGGCGTGTCGAGGAAGTCGCGGAGCCAGTTGTAGGTGAATTTCATTTTTATTGTTCGCTAAAGGCAAAACGATTGCAGGCAAAATTATTCAAAGGCAAAAACTTTTCCGCCGATTGGCACCGAAGACACCGAGTTTCGCCGAAAAAAGCTTTTACTCGGCGACTCTCGGTGACTTCGGCGAGGTTCGGCGGAGGTACTTTTTTTAAAACTGCCGCAAGAAGCGCACGTCGTTATCATAAAAATAGCGAATGTCATCGATGCCGTATTTCGTCATCGCGACGCGCTCGATGCCCATGCCGAAGGCGAAGCCGGTGTATTTCTCGGAGTCGATGCCGAGCATGTCGAACACCGCGGGATTGACCATGCCGCAGCCGAGCAATTCCATCCAACGGTTTTTCGCCGGGAACCATACATCAAGCTCGGCGCTCGGCTCGGTGAAAGGAAAGTAGCTCGGGCGGAAGCGCACTTTGATGTCGCGACCGAGCAGCTTGCGCGCATACGCGAGCAGCACGCCTTTGAGATCGCCCATAGTCACGCCTTCATCAACATACAAACCTTCGATTTGATGAAAGACCGGCGAGTGCGTGGCGTCAAGATTGTCTTTGCGGAAGACGCGGCCAGGGGCGATGATGCGAATGGGAGGCTTTTGCTTGAGCATGGTGCGCACTTGCACGGGAGAGGTATGGGTGCGCAGCAAATAGATTTCACCTTCTTCGCGTGCGGGGTCGGAGAGGTAGAGAGTGTCCTGCATTTCCCGCGCGGGATGATGGCGCGGGATGTTCAACGCTTCGAAGTTGTAGTAATCGTTTTCCGCGAGCGGGCCGCTTTCCACCGCAAAGCCCATAGCGCTGAAAATGTTTTTGATGTCATCGAGCGTTTTCAGCAAAGGATGTCGTGTGCCCAAGCGGCGTGGAATGCCAGGCAGGGTGAGATCGACCTTCGGGCCGCGCGTGGCTTGTCCGAAATGCTCTTTTTTAATATTCAGCGCGGCTTCGAAATGGTCGCGGAGGTCATTGAGTTTTTGTCCAAGCTGGGGCCGGACCTCGGCGGGAACTTCTCCCAATTTTTTGAAATATTGCGGCAACTCGCCTTTGCGCGCGAGATATTGAATCCGCAAAGCTTCAACGGCATTCGCCGAATTGACCGTTATAATCTGCTCATCAAATTTGTGTTGCAGCGCCTCCAGCTCGTTGAGAATGGCTTCGATCAAATCGGCACCTAGGCTTGCGCAAGCTGTACGAGTTGTTGGAATGCGTTCGGGTCTTTGACGGCAAGATCGGCGAGCGCTTTACGGTCGAGGTTGACTTCCTTCTTCTTCAAGGCATTCATGAACGCGGAATACGTCATGCCTGCGGCGCGGACGGCGGCATTGATGCGAACAATCCACAAGCGTCGAAAACTGCGGCGCTTGTTGCGGCGATCGCGATAGGCGTAGGTGAGACCCTTTTCGTAGGTTTCGGTCGCGCTACGCAGCAAACGGCTTTTGCCGCCCCAACGGCCTTTGGTGGCGTTGATGAGCTTTCTGCGACGACGATGCGAAGCAACCGAATATTTGGAGCGAGGCATGGAATGGACCTTTCTAATGCGATATGGCTCTGATCACAGCCGTGAGATGAGAGATGACGATTGAAAATTTTCAATTGCAAATTTTCAATTTTAAATTGAAACCGCTTTACTTGTAATCACATCCGCTCCTAAAAGGAGCAACGACGAACTAACGCAAGCCCAACATGCGCAACGCGCGCGGGGTATCGGACTTATGCACGAGCGTACCTTTACGCAAATTGCGCTTTCTCTTTTGATCTTTGCTGGTGAGAATGTGACGATGGCCGCTGCGATTGCGTTTGACTTTGCCCGTGCCCGTCACGCGAAAGCGCTTCTTGGCGCCGCGATTCGTTTTCAGTTTCGGCATTTCGACCTTTCTATTTCTTCACAAAGTAGACAACCAAATTGCGGCCTTCCTGTAGCGGAGGCCGTTCGGGTTTGGCGATGTCTGCAAGCACCTCTTCGAGGCGCTTAATGACTTCCAAGCCGAATTCTCTATGCACCATTTCACGCCCGCGAAACGACACAGTGGCTTTCACCTTGTCGCCCTCTTCAATGAACTTGCGCGCGTGCTTGCTTTTAAATTCAAAATCATGCTCGTCGATCTTGGGCCGGAACCGCAGTTCTTTGACCTGAATGACGGTTTGCTTCTTTCGGCTCGTTTTTTCTTTCTTCGCCAGTTCGTATTTGTACTTCCCGAAATCCATCACACGACACACCGGCGGCTCGGCGTTCGGCGCCACTTCCACTAGGTCGAGATTGGCGGCTTGCGCGCGCGATTGCGCATCTGCGATGGACACCACTCCGATTTGTTCGCCTTCGGGTCCAATCAAGCGCACTTTCGGCACGCGAATTTGATGATTGATGCGAGTAAATTTGGGCTTAGACGTGGCCTGTGTTCTCCCTTTGATTCAATTGAACAGCGAAAGCAAAACGATTTTGCCTATTTATTACAACGCTAAGTTCCGTCTCAATGGCCTTAAAGCAAAAGCTTAAGACAGAAAAATGTAGGGCAGAAAAATAAAGCTTGGGTTCGGGCTAGTGAAGTGGAAGTCGCCACCTTACAAAACAAAAAACAACAAACATTTTTCCGCCTCCATCTTTCTGCCTGCTAAACGCTTTGGGGATGCGTGTTCGACTTAACGTTGTCGCACTACATCTTTTAATCGTCTTGCCAACAATAGTTTTGTCTTCAAAATTTCATTCAAGCTGCTTCGACGCAATCTCATCGTTCAGCCGTTTCGTCAAATCCGCGAGCGGCATCGCGCCGAGATCGCCGGCTTTGCGTTTGCGCACCGCAACTTTTTGCTGCTCTGCCTCTTTCGCGCCGAGGATGATCATGTACGGAACCTTGTGCGTCTCCGCGTCGCGAATTTTAAAATTGATCTTCTCTTGCCGCGTATCGAGGTGACTGCGGAAGCCCTCAGCTTGCAGTTGCTGGTTGATCGCAATCGCATAATCCATCTGCGCATCGGTGATCGGCATCACCACCGCTTGCACCGGCGCGAGCCACAACGGAAACGCGCCTGCAAAGTGCTCAATCAATATACCGAGAAATCTTTCCATCGAGCCGAACGGCGCGCGATGGATGATCACCGGACGATGCTTCTTATTATCGCTGCCCACGTATTCGAGATTAAAACGCTCGGGCATCACGTAATCGACTTGCACGGTGCCGAGCTGCCAAGTACGGCCCAGCGCATCGCGAATCATAAAGTCGATCTTCGGGCCATAGAACGAAGCTTCGCCGAGGCCGATGAAATAGTTCAACTGCATCTCATCCGCGACTTCTTTCAACTCGGCCTGCGCTTGCTCCCAAAACTTCGCTTCGCCGCCGTACTTCTCGGTGTTGTCATCGCGGAAAGAGAGGCGCACGCGCACATCCATATTGAACGTGCTGAATACGAGTTGCGTCAACTCTACGGTCGCGCGAATTTCGTCTTTCAATTGCTCGTGCGCGCAGTAAATGTGCGCATCGTCTTGCGTGAAGCCGCGCACGCGCGTCAAGCCGCTGAGTTCGCCGGATTGCTCGTAGCGATAAACCGTGCCGAACTCCGCGAGGCGCAAAGGCAGATCGCGATAGCTATGCGGCTTGGCCATGTAGATTTGATGATGGTGCGGACAGTTCATGGGTTTGAGCATGAACTCGTCTTCTTCCACCTTCATCGGCGCGAACTGGCTGTCCTTGTAATATGGATAATGCCCGCTCGTGCGATACAAATTAATATTGGCAATGTGCGGCGTGATGACCGCTTGATAGCCGCGCTTGCGCTGCTCTTCGCGCAGAAATTTTTCAAGCTGCTCGCGCACAATCGCGCCTTTGGGCAACCAGAGCGGAAGCCCGCTGCCCACGTTGGGCGTGATCAAGAAAAGCTCAAGCTCTTGCCCGAGTTTGCGATGATCGCGTTTGCGCGCTTCTTCGAGCATGTGCAAGTGCGCCTCGAGCATTTCTTTTTTGGGAAAAGAGATGCCGTAAATGCGCTGCAGCATTTTATTCTTTTCATTGCCGCGCCAATATGCGCCCGCGAGGCTCAACAGCTTCACATGCTTCACGTGGCCAGTCGAGGGCAAATGCGGACCACGACACAGATCGACAAAATCCCCTTCATGATACACGCTGGGATTATCGTCTTTCAAATCGCGCAGCAATTCGAGTTTATAACGATCTTGGCGTTTTTCAAAGAGCGCAATGGCTTCGGCTTTGTTCAAATCTTGACGCTGAAACGGCTGATCTGCAGCCATAATCTCGCGCATCTTTGCTTCGATGCGGCTCAACTCTTCGGGAGTGAGTTTGGTTTCAACGTCGAGGTCGTAATAAAAACCGTTTTCAATCGGAGGACCCACGCCGAATTGCGCTTCGGGATAAAGCGCCTTGATGGCATGCGCCATGATGTGCGAAGTGGAATGCCAATAAACTTCTTTGCCCTCGGCATCATCCCACGTAATAAAACGAATCGCACCGTCTTCTAGCAGCGGGCGTTCGAGATCAATCACTTTATCATTGAACTTCGCCACAAATGTCTTGGCGAAAAGCGAGCGGCTGATTTCCTGGACAATCTCACGCGGACGCACGCCGCGAGCGTATTCCTTTACGTTGCCATCGGGAAAGGCGACCCGAATTTTTTGATCACTCATATCCTGCATCTCAAAAATAAAATAACAGTTCGGTAGCCATGCTTCGTTTCGCATGACCGGCACGCCGCTCATCACAGCAATCATCGGCGCGAAAACTCTTCAACCGAACTGTTATGGTGGGCGGTACAGGAGTTGAACCTGTGACCTCTTGCATGTCAAGCAAGCGCTCTAACCAGACTGAGCTAACCGCCCCTTTTAATCCAAACCAAAAAAAAGCGCGACGCAAACAACTGGTCACGCTTTTTGAGAACTTCTAAAGCTTTACGGTTCGAAATGCCGATCAACGCTCAAAAAGTGGGTGGAAAATAATCGTCAAAGGCTACAAAGTCAACCGTTTTTTCGAGATAAGCCTTACAAATTATAAAACTCCAGAGACGCCGACGGCAACACCTGCGGCCGTGAGCAGGAAAACACCGAGCACCCAGCCATACCATCTCTTTTGTTCTTTTCCTTCTTGCCAACGTTCTGCCATAGTTGAATTGCGCAACCACTCTTCCACCACGATGCGAATAAAGTCAATTGAGATTGCAGTATCTTGCTCCTCGCCGCGCGCGAAGGCGAGGCCCACAATGCGCCCCTTTTGATCAATTACCGGGCCGCCCCCTTGCCCCGACGCTATCCGAAAGTTCAACTTCATGCGATCGGTCGTGAGTTGCAATACCTCACCGGAGTTTTGCGACAAAAACGAGGTGCCTGGAAAACCGAGTACGCTCACTTGCTCCCCGCGCGCGAGTTGTTCCGAACTTCCATAAGGAAGTGCGGGCGCGGCACCGGGCAGCGCGGCGCGCGTTGCCAACAATACCAAATCACTATTGCGCCAATTGGGCGTGATAATTTGCGCGGTAACGGGCGCAGCCTGCTGCTCAAGTTGCACTTTGATTTGCGCTTCGTAGCCGGTAATGAGCGCATTCGAAGTCAAGATAATCGGCGCGCCGTTGCGCGTTTTCCCGATCACGACGCCGGCTCCCGTGTGCTGCCCATCGCCGAGAGAGATTTTCACAACGGCTTGGGATGCACGGCGATAAACCGGTTCTGAAATTTTTGTGATTGCGCCCGGCGACGTTTGAGGTTGAGCGGGCCATACCGAGATGAGCAGTAGTAGCCCACTCCCAATGAGAGTCTTTTTCATGGAGCAATGTGTTATGATGAAGCCATAAAGTCAAGCGCGAATTTTACGCGCAACGGCGCGCACGCGGCATTGCCTCGGGACGCTTGCAGCTTTGCGTCGTCCCATTGAGAAGGGCGTTGAGTGCTTCCATGAATCCCTCAAAGCAGGGAGAGCAGAGATTCAGATGTTTTTCGATTCGCGCTTTGAGCAGATTCGAAGCGGAGCCGTTTATGTAACTGGAAATCGCATGACCATCAAGGCAGGAGTGCGGGTGGTTGGTTTGCATGAGTAAACCTCTTGTGTTGGCGGCAAGGTTCTGAAATTGCCAGAGGCAGTAGCGTGAGGTCAAGCGAGGAAGATACCGCCGGCGTAGAGTTTATACGCCGCGTTTACGCGGAGCGAACGCGGCCTAATGTAAAAGACGATTGCGGCTTACAGCTTCATTTTGGAAACGATGTTTGAGTCGCGCGATCGTGTTGCCCACGCCGCTTTCGCCGAGCCCGAGGCCTTTGATCCGCGCGATTTCATCGTAATGATAGCCATAAACAAAATGCAGTTTAAAAATGATAAGATTGCGATCCATGTTCCCGGCAAAAGAGGCTTGGCGGCGCCAAAGATCCGCGGCATAGCTGCACGCTTCGCTGATGAATTCTTCTTGCTGCGATTTTTCTTCCGCGGGCATTTGCTCAACCAACGTGCCGGACGTTTCTTCCTCCTTCCAACTCGTGGGAGTATAAGTATGCGCCAACGGATCGCGGCTGAAATAATCACGCACGTAATTGCGCACCATGTTGCGGCACATCGAGCGAAGATAAGCGAAGATCGAGCTTTCATAACGCAAATCAGCATTCGCCAAGACGCGGCATTCATTTCGAAACAACCGATAGAAAACCTCATTCACGACGTCATCGGCCATATCGCGCATCTGCTCGCTATAGCTCAACTTTCCCAATGCGTAAATTCTCTGCGTCACAACAGTGCGGATGTAAGGCTCATAGCGACTGATGAACTCGTTTTGCACCGTGCGATTTTTCGGAGCGCGCGTCAACGCCTGCACCAGCGTTTGATGACTCATTGCCGCGATAACAGCACGATTTGAGCGATTGCTCGACATTGTTCTTCTCCGTTCTTTGTGCGTGGCCAAATCGGGACGAGGGGTGAATTCATCATTCTCTCTGACAAAGACTATTCCAAACAAGTGGTCCCGTTCTATTGCAAGCGAAGCCGGCACTTCCTCGAGCAAATGCCGCAATGACGAAGGGTTTTGCCTAACGGCCAACGAAACCCGGCTCGCGCTTGGCTCAAAGCGAAAACTCAATCTAAATTCTCAGGTTATAGTGGATGAGTGTCGCCTCCCAATCATCTTCTCTCATGCGTTTTAAAATATTTTCTGCGCATTGCATCGCGCAAACTATTCGGCGTCGCGGCTTGACTTTCCAAAGAGTTTTCTTTATCATCTGCCCGCTCAAAGAGCAGATTTGCTCTTCAGGATAGCAAATGCGCTATGCCCAACCAGCCGTTGCCACCCGCTGCAGCGCCGAGGATTTCTTCACGATCGCTTTCCTAGTACATTGTTACCTCAATTTGTTAGAGTCACCCTGAGCGGAGTCGAAGGGCGTTATCATGGTTCGACTCCGCTCACCATGACTAAAAACCAAGGTAACAGTGTACTAATGACTCTCTTCACCGTTCTTCCCTTTTTATCATGACGGAAAAAAAGACTCTGCCCGAGAACGGGCTGCCGGGAAACAAAATCCAAGCAGTGCGCGATTTGATCGTAGGGCCACAGGTTCGCGCGCTCGAAGGCAAAATTGAGAAGCTCACGCGTCAGGTTGAGCAATTGCAGGCGCAAAATCACAACGCGCGCGCCGACTATGCGCAAAAGCTCGAGCGCGTACAGTCCGATTTTGAAACGCGCATGGAACGCATGGTCAAGCGCGCCGCGCGACATCGGGCACGAACCACTTTGCGCCTCAAACACATTGCGCATGAAATGCAGAAGATCGCCGCGCAGTTTGAGACCGAGCATGAAAGCCGCGCCGCATTTGCCAAAACCATGGCCGCACTCGCCCGCCAGCTTCGCGCCTTGCCCGCGCCCCCTCGCTTGAATCTTTCCTCTTTCAATCATAAACCCAAAGTGTCGCGCAAGAAAACCAAACCGCAGCCCAACGATGCCGCGCAAAGCTGAAGTGTATGCGGTTGCCGACGCGCACGAAAACGGCTCCCCTCTCGCCTCTTTCGTCGCGGATGAAGCATTCGAGCAACTTCGCCTCCTCCTTTTGGAAGATGCGCTCGCGCAGTTGCAGGCTTTGGAAAGCGAGAACGCGCGGCTCAATCGCGCGCACACTGAGTTATTGTCGCAGCATCAAGCGCTCGTCGACGCGCATCGTGCGCACGTGCAGGAGTTGCTGCAAGAAAATCTTGCGCTCAAAAATTCGCAGAGTGATTTGCGCGCACGACATGAGGCGCTCATGCAGGCGCATGAAAATCTTTTGCAGGAAAAAGAACGGCTCGCGTTCAAGCAAGATCGTTTAGCCGATGAGCAGGCCAAGCTGCGGCTTAAAATTGAGGATAAAGAATCTTTCACGGCTACGATGGAGCCGGTCATTGCCAATACATTAGCGCGCAAAATTGCCAGTTCGGGCGAGGAGATGGCGGAAGTGGTTGCCCCGCTTATGGCGCCCGCCATTAAGCAACAGATTCACGATTCAAGAGACGAGATGGTCGAAGCGCTGCACCCCATCATCGGCCAAACCGTGAAGCGTGCCGTGGCCGAGGCCATGCGCAAGCTCATCAAACAAATCAATCAAAGGCTCGATCGCGCGTTTAACCTGCAAGGCACGTGGCGTCGCGTGAAAGGCAAACTCACCGGCGTGCCCGAGCCGATGGCCGTGTTGCAAGAAGTGTTGCCGTTTTCCGTTGAAAATCTGTTTCTCATCGCGCGCAAAACCGGATTGCTGATGGCGCATGTTTCCGCGGACACGCACACCGAAGCCGATGTCAAAGCGCAAATGGTCAGCAGCATGTTGATTGCGTTGCAGGATTTCATGAAAGACGCGCTCGGCGCGGAAGGCTCAAGCGATTTGCACGAGGTGCATCACGGTGAGGGCATTACGTATTTGATTGCCAGCCCCATGCTGCTCTTGGCCGCGGCCACCAAAGGCCAAACGCCGCACGATTTTGCGCGGCTGCTCGAACGCACGTTGAATCGCATTCAAAATTCTTGCTATCAAGCTCTGGTCAATTTCGACGGCGATACTTCGAGCATGGAAAGCGCGCGGCCGTTTATGCACAAATTTATTCGTTCGTTTGAAACCGGGGCCGCGCCCGCACCAAATGCGTCCGAACGTTCAGCTTCGCCTTTTCTCAAACCGGCTTTTGGCATAATCGGAATGCTCGCGTTGGTGTTGCTCGCATGGTATATTTGGAAACCGCGCCCAGATTTTTTTTCAACCCCACCCATCTTTGAAACCGCAACGAGCCAATTGCCCGCGGAACCGGCAGCGTTCCGCTTGGAAACACGCACGCACGGCGAAGTTTGGATGCGCGTTTTCCCCGACGCGCAAGATTCCTCGGAGTATCGCGACTTTCGCTTTCAATCCGGCGAAACCTATGCTTGGCGTGCAAATACACACCTGCGTTTGCGCGTGGGCAATGCGGGGCAAACCGAACTTTATCTTGATGGAAAAAATTTAGGGGCGCTTGGAAATGTGCAGCAGGCCGTCACGCTCGTGATTGGGCGCGAAGGTATTTTGCGGAAGGAATAGAAAATCATGCTTCAGAAAAAAGTATGCATGCTCGGCATGTTCGGCGTCGGCAAAACCAGCTTGGTGCGGCGCTTCGTGCAGCAATCGTTTGAGGAAAAATATCTCACCACCATCGGTGTCAAAGTTGATCACAAGCAAGTGACGCTTGCGAATACGACGCTCAATCTTTTGCTGTGGGATATTGCCGGGCAAGAAGAAGAGACTTCGGCCACGGAGAGTTATTTTCGCGGGGCGCACGGCGCGCTCATCGTCTACGATCTCACGCGCCCAGATTCTGCTCAGGCATTGCAGGAGTATTGCGAACGCTTTCTGCGGGTTGCGCCGAGAGCCAAACTTGTGTTCGTCGGCAATAAAAGTGATCTCGTGGCCTCTCAACCCGCCGAGGCACTCGACTTCGCACCTACGCTCGGGCAAAAAACTCCCGTGCAGGTTTTGACCAGCGCGAAAACCGGCGCGAATGTAGAATTGGCCTTCACCAAACTCGCACAACTTTTGACGACTTGAGCATGGAAAAAATTTGGGAAAAACTGCTGCTCGACAATCAAGTTGCTTTCGCTTTGTTGGATCGCGAGCTGCGGCTCTTGCGCTTCAACACTCTCTTTGCGCAATGGGCGATGCAACCTCCAGCGCTTGGGCAGCAGCTTGCAGCGTGTTATCCCGAAGTTGTCGGCTTGGAAGAAGCATTGCTCAAGCTGCATGAGCAGCCGGGAGAAAATTTGGCGCTGCCCTGTGTGCAGCGCAGCGACGCGACGCAAGCGAGCCGCTATCTCGATTTTAAATTCGTGACCGTGCTTTCTCCTACGGAACAAACGCAACTGTTGCTCACGATAACGGACGAAACCGAGAAGTATCAGCTTCAGCAAGAACGGCAGCAGCAACGCAATGAAATTCTTTTGCTGCGCGCCACGCTCGGCGGCCGGCAGCAATTTTTAGCGGACAGCATTCTTGGCAATTCGCCGGCAATCATGCGTATCAAAGAATTGGTGCAACGGCTCGCGCACGCGCCCACGGCTACGGTGTTGTTGCAAGGCGAGAGCGGCACGGGCAAAAGCCATCTCGCGCGCGTGATTCATTATCTTTCGTTCGCCACCTCCGCGCCGTTTGTGGAAATGAATTGCGCTGCGATTCCGGAGAACTTGCTCGAAGCCGAATTGTTTGGGCACGAAAAAGGCGCATTCACGAATGCAATTAGAAGCAAGAAAGGTTTGATCGAGGAGGCCGACAGCGGAACTTTGTTTCTCGATGAAATCGGCGAGATGCCGGTGAGCTTGCAAGCCAAGCTATTGCATGTGCTCGAAACGCGCAAGTTTCGCCGACTAGGCAGCACGCAAGAGAAGAGGGTGCAGGTGCGTTGCATCGCGGCAACCAATCGCGATCTTAAAGCCGCGGTGGAGAACAAACAATTTCGGGAGGATTTGTATTACCGCCTCAATGTCGTGAATTTGGAATTGCCCCCGTTGCGGGAGTTGGGCGAGGATGTGATCACACTCGCGCAGCATTTTCTCGCGCTTTATAGCCTCGATTTCAAAAAGAAAATCACCGGCCTCGCTGCGGAAGTTAAACCGATATTGCGCGCTTATCACTGGCCGGGCAACGTGCGCGAATTGCGCAACATCATCGAGCGCGCCATGATCTTTTGCGACACGCCGGAGATTCGCGCGAAAGATTTATCTTTGCCGTTTGCCGCGCGCATGGCCGCGTCACCCACGGCCAGTACATTCGTTTTGCCCGATAGCGGCATTCAACTCGAAGAAGTGGAGAAATCGTTTTTGACGCAAGCTTTAGCTTTGGCGCAGGGCAACAAGACGCGTGCGGCCTCTTTGCTCGGACTCTCGCGCGATACGTTTCGCTATCGTTTGGAAAAGTACAACATTGAATAAGTCTTGCCGGAATCGGCTCTCTTCTTTCCCCCCAGAATAAAAACTTCTCCGCCGAGCCACAACACCGAAGCCACCGAGCTTCACCGAAAAAAGCCTTTCTACCTGAATTTTGCACCGTGCTCGCGCTGGCTTTCGCCTGATGCTGAAGCATCAGGCTAGAAGGTGAAAGCGATCTAAAGATCGCTAAACACCCATTGGGTGGCAGCCCCATTCATGGGGCTTGCATCTCCTAGCCTGATGCTTGCAGCATCAGGCGATGGCTTGTTTAGCTCCGGCCCGTTGCGTTTATGCGGATGCTTGGCAAAAATGCAATACATCATACTTCGCAGCTCGCGCTTTGCGCGGCGAATGAGAGCACCATGGGCTTTCCGCTCAGATCATGTGCTTGCGCCGCGGCTGCCATTGCTTGCGCAACTTGCTCTGCATCCGCGGCTTCCACAATTGCGAGCATCGTCGAGCCGGAGCCGCTGAGAAAAGCGCCGTGCGCGCCCGCGCGTTTGGCCGCGGCCAGTATTTCGTCAAAGCCGGGGATCAATTTTTTGCGGAATGGTTGATGCAAATAATCGCGCGTCGCCAAATCGAGCAGTGTCGCATTGTTTTTCGCGAAGGCGGCAACCATCATGGCTGCGCTCTGCAAATTGCCGATCGCATGTGCGCGCGAAAGCCAGGCGGGCAGCACGCGGCGCGCATCTTCCGTCGCAATTTGCAAGTCCGGCACGAAGCACGCGGCTTTCCAATTTGCCGGTGGTTCGATACGCTCGCAAACGACGCGGCCCTCTTGCACGCCGTTCACGGTCAAGCCGCCGAGCAATGACGCCGAGGCATTTTCGGGATGGCCTTCGAGCACGTTGGCGAAATCGAGCAATTGTTGCGGCGTGAGGGCATGCTCATAATAAGCATGCGCCGCGAGCAAGCCTGCAACAATCGCCGCGCCGCTGCTGCCCAGGCCGCGTTTGAGCGGAATCTGATTTGCAATTTCCAACGCAACCTGCGGCGGTGTTTGCTTCAGTTCATGACAAGCATAGTGAAACGTTTGCAAGATGAGATGGTCTTCGGGGTTTGCAATTTCAGCCGCGCCTTCGCCGGTTGCGGCAAGCACGTGCGTGCGGTCCGTATCGCAATGAAAGCTCACGTGCAAATACAATTCAACCGCCAAACCGAGCGCATCGAAACCCGCGCCGAGATTGGAAGTTGAGCCTGGAACTTGAACACGAATTGTTTTTGGCATAGCAGCGCTTGGGAATGAAATAAAAATGGCCTGCTTGGTTATTGTACGCAAGCAGGCCTTGAAAAATAGTGGAGACGGCGGGAATCGAACCCGCGTCCGAAGGTCAGTCACCGACAGCCTCTACATGCTTATTTGATCGATCAATCTCGCGCGTGCGACCTCGACCAACAAGGGTCGTCACGCGCCAGCCTGTAGAATCTCGCGCTCCGCTTCCAGACCGAGCAGAGTGCCAGCCACTTGAGTCGTCGCTTGTGTCCTCCCGAGTGGCGCGTTCGGCACAAGCGTGCTACCTAGTGTTTAGTTAGGCTGCAACAGCATACGCATAATTGTCTGCGTTTAAATGTTTGCCCAGATATTTAACGAGGGTCCAGACAACCTCGACATGCAACCATCGACTCCTTGGCCTCCGTCGAAGCCATGTCGTCCCCAAGTCGCGCGCGATAATACAAAAACGCCCGTGCGCAGGCAAGGATTTTTTTTGCGCCGGAATTTCTGCTTGACATTCCACGCATGCGTGACTACATTCGCCGCCATAATTTTTTACGGTATCGCATGAGCGCCGGCGAAATTTGATCTCACACACGCATTGAAGAACGCGACTCTCTCTCTCCTCATTCATGTATCGCCCCTTTGCTTCGTCGCGCTGTGGTCGAGTTGTTCCGACACTTCTGAAAAAACGATACCCATACCCCATCCTCCTCCTGCAACTGCGACCCAGGAAGGCAGCGCGAGCAGTGAGATCTTCGGCAGCGTTTCATTTAGCGGCGAAGCTCCGCAGCCACGTTCTTGGTCGATGGTCAATGACCGCACCTGTCGGCACGAAGGCCAAAGTGTAATGCCCGCCGAAGAGTTCGTCAGCAACGCAAATGGGACGCTCCGCAATGTTTTCGTTTATATTTCGCAAGGCTTGAACGCTCGGCCATTTCCGATTCCGCAAGACTCGATTTTTTTAAACCAACAAGGCTGTCGTTATCTGCCGCATGTGTTCGGCATACAAGCGGGACAACCGTTAGTTTTGGTGAATAGCGACAGCACCTTTCACAATGTCTTTGCCGCGGCGAAAATAAATCGGCCCTTCAATCTCGGCATGACGCTCTCCGTGCGCAAACTCACGCGGCGGTTTGATCAGCCCGAGGTGATGATTCCGTTTCGCTGCAATGTGCATCCGTGGATGGCCTCGTATGCCGGCGTGCTCAATCATCCTTTTTACAGCGTGACCGATGAGCACGGCGAGTTTCGTTTGGGGAAATTGCCGCCGGGTGAGTATGAAGTTACGGCGTGGCACGAGCGCCTCGGAGTGATCAAGCAAAGCGTGACAGTGCAGGATTCAGAAAGCAATGAGCTTTCTTTTAAATTCGAACTCAAATAGCAATCCAACGGATTTTAGAAAGGTCGGACTACACACGGATCAAAAACGCACGCGGAAAAGCTTTAGCATATACTTTTGATTCGTGAGTAGTGTCAAAATAAGTTTGAATGTGATCATCTAACCTGCTTCATCACCTCAACCGGAGGAGTTGCGCATGCTCGATTGGCTTCCCCAGAACGTCTCAACGTATGGCGGCGAGATCGATTTCTTTTTCTACGTCATCTATTACATCACCTCGATCGTCTTCCTGCTCGTTGCGGGCACGATGATTTATTTTCTCATCAAGTATCGCTATCGCGAAGGCCGCACCGCGACTTATACCCACGGTAACGACAAACTCGAAGTGGTGTGGACCTCCGCCACGACGATTGCGATGGTCTCACTCGCCATCGCGAGCAAGCCGCTGTGGAGCACGGTGAAGCAAGAGATGCCGCCCGCGAATCACAAAGTGCACATCACGGGCAAACAATTCAACTGGGAAGTGCTCTATCCCGGCCCCGACGGCCAATTCGGCACTGCGGATGATTATCAAGTGGACAACGAAGTGCATGTGCCGGTCAATCAGCCTATGCACATGCTGCTCAAATCCAAAGACGTGATTCACAGCTTCTTTGTGCCGCAATTGCGCTTGAAACAAGACGCGGTTCCCGGTCACGAGATTTGGGCCTGGTTCGAAGCCACGAAAGCCGGTGAGTATGAAATTCCCTGCGCGGAATTGTGCGGCTTTGGGCACTCCGGCATGCTCGGCAAATTGTTTGTGCATGAACAAGCCGATTACGACAATTGGGTCGCGCAAACTTGGCCCGCGCCCGAAGCGGCTCCCGCCGACAGTTCTTCCCAAGAAATCCCGCAACCGTAACGCAGACTTCCAGTCTGCAAAATAAGCAGGCAAGATGCCTGCGCTACGCTTTTGCAGTTGTAATCGCGACGAGATAAATAAAAACTCCGAGGATAAAACATGAGTGCCACGCACGCACAAGCAGCACATACCGAACACGCACACGGCGGCTTTGTCAGCACCTATCTTTTTTCTCTCGATCACAAAATGATCGCGAAGCAGTTCCTCCTTTTGGGACTCGTGATGTTGATTCTCGGCGGCGGATTGGCCTTGCTCTTCCGCTGGCAGCTTGCCTATCCCAACGAGCCGCTGCCGCTCATCGGTGCGTCGAAACAGTTTATTGAAACCGGCGAGCCGCAAACGAGCATGGATAAAACTTGGGCCGAGTGGCTTTCCAAAGACGAAGCCGAACAAAACTGGCTCACGAAAAATATGCCCGCGGGCGCGATTGCTCCGGCGTTTTATAATTCGCTCTTCACCATGCACGCGACGATCATGGTCTTCTTCGTGGTCATGCCGATTCTCGTGGGCTGCTTCGGCAATTATCTCATCCCGCTCATGATCGGCACGCGCGACATGGCCTTTCCCGTGTTGAACATGCTCTCGTTTTGGACTTCGGTCGTCGCGGGCATCATCATGATCGCCGGCTTCTTTGTGCCTGGCGGACACGCCGCCGCGGGCTGGACTTCATACGCCCCGTTGAGTGCGGACCCGGTTTGGAGCGGCGTTGACATGGGCCAAACGCTGTGGGGCATCAGCCTCATCGTGCTCGGCATCTCTTCGCTCATGGGCTCGATCAATTACATCACCACGATCATCAACATGCGCGCGCCCGGCATGACCTACTTCCGCATGCCGCTCGTGATTTGGTCGCTCTTCATCGTCGCGATTTTGTTGCTGCTCGCATTGCCCGTGCTCACTTCCGCGCTGGCCATGCTCTTGTTTGATCGCTGGGCCGGCACCACGTTCTTCAACCCGGCTGGCGGCGGCGAGCCTCTGCTTTGGCAACATCTCTTCTGGTTCTTCGGCCATCCCGAAGTTTACATTCTCATTCTTCCCGCCATGGGCATCGCTTCCGAAATTTTGCCCGTGTTTTCGCGCAAGCCGATCTTCGGATATAAAGCCATGGTCTATGCGATGATCGCCATCGCGTTTCTCGGTTGGATCGTGTGGGGCCATCACATGTTCCAAAGCGGCATGAATCCCACACTCGGGTTCACGTTCATGATTTCAACCATGGCCATCGGCATTCCCTCCGCCATCAAAACATTCAACTGGCTCGGCACCCTGTGGGGCGGCAATATTCGCTTCACGCTGCCCATGCTGAACTCGCTCGCGTTTGTGGCGCTCTTTGTTATCGGCGGCTTGAGCGGCATCTACATGGCGTCTTCGCCGGTTGATATTTTCATTCACGACACCTACTTCATCGTCGCGCACATTCACTACGTCGTGTTCGGCGGCAGCATCTTCGGCATCTTCGCGGGCATCTATTATTGGTTCCCGAAAATGTTCGGCCGCCACATGAACGAAGCGCTCGGCAAGATTCATTTTTGGATCACGTTTGTGGCGATGAACATCACATTTTTTCCGATGCACATTCTCGGCGTTGGCGGCCACATGCGTCGCATCTCGAATCCGATGCAGTATGAATTCTTGCACGATCTGCAATGGATGAATGTGATGATCACGCACGGCGCGTTCCTGCTCGGTGCGGCGCAGCTTATCTTCGGCTGGAATTTTATTTATAGCATCTATCAAGGCAAGAAAGCGGAGAGCGATAATCCGTGGAACGCGAACACCGTCGAATGGACCGCGCCCACGCCGCCGCCGCACGGCAACTTCCTCGCGACGCCCGTTGTGCATCACGGCCCGTATGAATACAGCGTGCCCGGCGAGTCGCAAGACTTCGTGCCGCAAACGCAGCACTCCGATAAAATCGCCGCAGCGCATTGACCCCATATACTTTGTCATTCAGCAGGAATCCTTTTAAGCGCTGGAGAGGAAGTTCAATAGAGTGTGTTCCCAGCGAGTAAAAAGATTCTTCCTGAATGACAGTTTAAAGGGAAGAAGCTTCATGCAACAAATTCCTCTCTCGCAACGCAACACGCGCACAGCCATGATCCTGCTCGGCGTGCTCGGCTTTCTCATCGCCGTCACGATTGTGTCGGTTATTGTTTTAAATTGAACCCATCGCTTTAAAATAGTATTGCCTTATGAAGGAATCGCCGTGCTAATCGAAGAGCAACTCGAGCGGCCTCAAATTAAAAAAAAAGTAATGGCGCCATGGGGAGGCGAGCCGCCGCCCGATTTGCCGGAATTACCGTTTGGCCCGGAGGAGAATGGACGCGACGACGCCGAGCCGGAGCCGCGCATTAATAACGCTCTCATCGCGATGATGCTCTTCCTCGGCGCGGATTTGATGTTCTTTGTCGCACTGCTCGGCGCGTTCCTTGTGTTTCGCGGCGCAAGTACGATGTGGCCGCCGCCCGGCCAGCCGCGTTTGCCGATTGCAGTGACCACCGTGAATACGCTCATTCTCCTCGCGAGCGGCTTCACCATGCTGCGCGCGCTGCAAATGATTCGCATGGATAAAGCGCAAGTGCTGTTGCGTTATTTACTGCTCACTTGCGGCCTCGGCGTCACGTTCTTGCTCATTCAAGGCTCGGAATGGGTGCGCCTCGTGGGCTTCGGTTTGACGATGTCTTCGAGCGTGTACGGCTCGATTTTTTACACGCTCATTGGTTGTCACGCGCTGCACGTGTTCGGCGCGGTGCTCTGGTTGCTTGTCGTCAATCTTAAAGCGCACCGGTTAGATTACACCGCAGAGAGTCATCTCGGCGTGCAGCTTTGCGCGATGTATTGGTTCCTCGTAGTCGCGCTGTGGCCGGTGTTGTTTGTGGTGGTGTATTTGAATTGATTTGATTTTTCGCGATACTGAACTCTTGCAAGTAAACCAAGGCATTGCAATGGAAGCAAGAATGTCATAAACATCGTAGCAACTTTGGAGAATTAAATCATGACCAGCACACAAGCAACCGCCGAGGTGTTTTGGACTGCCTTCCGTTCTTTAAAGAAAAAAGACCGAGGCGCTGTGGTTGAGCGGCTCATCGGGGATAAAGATTTCATGGAAGATTTGTTTGATCTTGTAATTCTGGAGCAACGCAAACGCGAGCCTTCGCGCTCATTGGAAGAGTATTTAGCGGATAGAAAGAAAAGACACGCTTGAAATCATACGCGGATGACAATACGTTGGTGAGCGCTGGTTCTTTCTTCGACGTGGAGAAGTTGAGATGCACAAAAACATTCGAGCAAACGCATGTATGCTCATCGCGTTTGTGTTATTAACCCCTCTCGCCGCGCACGCCTGCCCCGGCTGCGCGAGCACGTTCAGCAAATCGCTCGCGAGCGCATTCAATGCGAGCGTGTTGTTCATGATGGCCATGCCGTTCACGCTGTTCGGCGCTTTCATCTTCGGTTTTATTATGCTCAATCGCGCCATGCGCAAAAGAATGCCGCGCGCGATGCCTGCAAGCAGTAGCGCATCACAAACACGAATTGACCAGCGGATAGATTAAGACCAACGGATAAAAACATCCGTTGGTCTTAATCTATCCGTTGGAGGAAGCTTTGCTTTTGAATTAAACAAAAACTCTTTTATCGCTTTGAATCAAACCAGGAGGCCCGATCTTGAGCCAAGTTGCAGCAATGACGCACGCCGTTGATCCGGCAGAATCGCCGCTGACCCCGGAAAGTTGGGGCAAGCTCGGCATGTGGGTGTTTCTCGCGGGCGACGCCATGTCGTTCGGCGGTTTGCTCGCCGCATACGGCGCGATCCGCGCGGGCAGCGTGGATTGGCCCGACCCCACGCACGTGCTCGGCATCAATCTTACCGCGTTTATGACGTTTCTGCTCATCTGCAGCAGCGTGACCATGGTCAAAGCGCTCTCGGCCATAAAACACGGCGACGTAAAGAGCATGCGCAATTTTCTTTTGCTGACCATTATCGGCGGCGCCATCTTCCTCGGCCTGCAAGCCTATGAGTGGACGCATCTCATCAACGACCAACAGGTTTTGTTCACGACTTATCAAGGCACGCGCCATTTGTTCGGCACAACGTTTTACGCCATCACCGGCTTTCACGGCGCGCACGTCACCGGCGGCGTGATCTATCTCACCATCGTGCTGCTCAACGGCATGCGCGGCAAATACTCCGCGAGCAACTACAATGGCGTCGAACTCGTCGGTCTCTATTGGCATTTTGTTGATTTGATCTGGATTTTGGTTTTTACGTTCATTTATCTCATTCCCAACGCGCCCAAGCCGTAAGGAGAAAAACATGTCTGCCACGCATCAAGAACCGAATTACATGAAAATTTTTTACGCGCTGTTTGTGCTCACGGTTTTAGAGGTCGGCGCGGCTTATCTCAATGTGCTCATCTCGGGCTTTCCATTATGGTTGTTAGGTTTGATCTTAATCGTGCTCGCAGTGGTCAAGGCTGCGCTCGTCGGGATGTATTTCATGCATCTCAAATTTGAAAAGCGCACGCTTGGCATCATCGCGCTCACGCCGATGATTCTTTGCACGCTGCTCATCATCGCGCTTTTGCCCGATTTGACCGGCAGCACGCGCAAGTCCGAACCGGCCGCAGCGGCGGAACAAGTTGAGCAGCAGTAGCAAGGCACGTGGATGGAGGATAGTAGATCGTAAAAGCACTTCGACACTTGCTGACTTCACGATTCACAATCAACTATCCACGATTTAAACATTGCACGTCATAGTTAGAATTCGAACGCACATGAGAACTCTTTCGTCGCAAAACAACGAGTGGCTCCACCGCTTTGCTTGGCTAGTGGTAGGAGCCACTTTTATTTTAATCTTCATCGGCGGCTTGGTGACGAGCACCGAGTCCGGCCTCGCCGTTCCGGACTGGCCAACGACGTATGGGCAATTCATGTTTTCCTTTCCGCTCTCGCAAATGGTGGGCGGAATTTTTTATGAACACGGCCATCGGATGGTTGCTTCGATTGTCGGCATGCTCACGGTAATATTGGCGCTGTGGTTGTGGTGGAAAGAGCCGCGCAAATGGGTGCGCACGCTCGGCTGGCTGGCTTTGCTCGCGGTGATTGTACAAGGCGTGCTTGGTGGTTTGACCGTGCTCTTTCTTCTCCCGCTTCCGATCTCTGTTGCGCACGGGGCGTTAGCGCAAACTTTTTTCTGCATGACGATAGCTCTCGCACTTTGCACTTCTCCCAATTGGCAAAAGCCGCGCACAAAACTTGACGACACCCAGCGACCGTCTTTGCAACAATTAACTTTTTTCGTGACCGGAGCAGTCTTCATACAACTCATTCTCGGCGCGATCATGCGGCACACCAAATCCGGCCTCGCCATCCCCGACTTCCCATTGGCCTTCGGCAAAATCATTCCGCCTTTCGATTCAATGCACGTTGCGATTCATTTCACGCATCGCGTTTGGGCGCTCGTGGTCACCGGTTTTATTGTTTGGACAGTGAGCCGAATTTTCCGATATTATCGCAACGAACCTTTGCTGCGCCGGCCCGCGCTGCTGTTGAGCATTGCGCTCGTTACGCAACTAACCCTCGGCGCGTTTACGATCTGGTCACAGAAAGCCGTGATTATTACCACGGCGCACGTTGCCACGGGCGCGTTGATTTTGGGCACGAGCTTCGCGCTGGCGGTGAGGGCGAAGCTGGTGATG
Organism: bacterium; assembly: GCA_041918175.1. Classification (GTDB taxonomy): domain Bacteria; phylum Zhuqueibacterota; class Zhuqueibacteria; order Zhuqueibacterales; family Zhuqueibacteraceae; genus JABWAN01. The sequence goes on along the minus strand of JAYRWE010000091.1, from coordinate 130,208 downwards.
AAAGTTGCGAGCATTGCGCATATAGAAGCCGATAGTGAAGTAGAAAAAGTTCTAGCAAGTAGATGAATACCATCAAAAACACTCCAGCAAAATCCGACGCCGTCATCGACAATCTCGTGATCGCTCAGGCCAGCGATATGCGCGCGTGGGAAGAGCTGATTCCGGTTGAACGAGATTTCTTGTGCGAGCCTTCGACTTTAACGAAAGGAAGAATCTTTTCTCTGCTGGAGAAGAACCAAACACGCCTTCGCGATTTTGGCGTGACGAAGTTAGGCCTGTTCGGCTCATTTGCGCGCAATGAAGAAAACCGTGACAGCGACATCGACGTTTTGGTTGAATTTGACCAAGGCCGAAAAACCTTTGACGGTTTTATCCAGTTGGCATTTTTTTTAGAAGAGCTTTTTGCGAAACGTGTCGAGCTATTTACCGCAGAAGCATTAAGCCCCTATATTCGACCGCACATGCTCAAAGAAGTTGAATATGTCGCCCTCACCGCTTGAATACTTGCGCCATATTCTCGACGAAGCGCGGTTCTTGGAGGAACAATCAAAAGTCATCACGCATGAAGAGTTTCCCCAAGATAACGTACGGCAACGCGCATTCGCCTGTAGCCTGGAGATTATTGGCGAGGCGGTAAAGAATCTGTCGCCGGAATTTCGTGAAAAATATTCGACCGTCGGTTGGAAGGCTATCGCAGGTATGCGCGACAAGTTGATTCACGGCTATTTCGGCGTGGACTATGACATCGTTTGGGATGCGGTGATAAAGAAAATGCCAAATCTCACACAGCAGATTGAAGCGATTATTCAGCAAGAGCAGAGCGCCTTGCAATAAGCAAACAGGATTTTTTATTTGCCTCAACGTGATCAAAAATTATGAATCAAAGCTTCGAACCATCTTCAAAACTCTCCGACTACCTCGCCCTCACCAAGCCGCGCGTGACTTTCATGGTGCTGCTCACCATGATGTTCGGCTTTTATCTCGGCGGCCGCGGCGACATGGATTGGGCGCTTTTGCTGCATGCCTTGTTCGGCACGGCGTTGGTGGCCGGCGGCACGAGCGCGCTGAATCAATATCTCGAGCGGGACCTCGATGCGAAAATGCAGCGCACGAAAAATCGCCCGCTGCCCACGGGTCGCCTCGCGCCCAACGCAGCGCTGGCTTTCGGCGTGCTCATTTCTATTTACGGCCTCGCGCATTTGCTCGTTTTTGTGAATGTGCTCACGGCGTTGCTTGCCGGCTTCACGCTCGCGAGTTATGTGTTTCTCTACACACCGCTCAAAACGCGCAGCGCGATTTCGACCATTGTTGGCGCGGTTCCGGGCGCACTTCCGCCCATGGGCGGTTGGACCGCGGCACGCGGCGAGCTTGGCATCGAAGCGTGGGTGCTCTTCGCGATTCTCTTCATTTGGCAATTGCCGCACTTTCTCGCCATTGCGTGGATTTATCGCGAAGACTATGCGCGCGGCGGTTTTCCCATGTTGCCCGTGATCGATCCCGAGGGCCACAGCGTAGGCCGGCAAGTGCTCACCAATTGTCTCGCGCTTCTGCCCGTGAGTTTGTTGCCCACGTTGGTCGGCATGGCCGGCTCGATTTATTTCTTCGGCGCGCTGGGATTGAGCCTGCTCTTTTTTATTTCCGGCCTCGGTGTGACAACACAGCGCACGAATCTTTCCGCGCAACGTTTGATGCACGCGTCATTGCTTTACCTACCGATGTTGCTCGGGCTTATGGCTTTTGATAAAACGACGTTTTGATGAAGTGATGATGGAGTCTTGGTGATCGTATGAAAGAAAAAAACTTTAGCCGCCTACTTTGGGGAATGCTCACCGCCGCGCTCCTGCTCGTCTTAGGTTTTTCCGCCCGCGGTTGGTTTCGCCCGAAAGCCGAACCTCTGCCCGTGTTCGCAACCGTGCCCGACTTTTCATTCACCGAACGCAGCGGCGAGCCTTTCGGTTTGCAGCAATTGCGCGGACATATTTGGCTCGCGGATTTTATCTTCACCAACTGCGCGGGCACGTGCCCCATCATGACTTCGCAGATGAACGCATTGCAAGCCGCATTTGCGGAAGAAAAACTAGACGTGCGTTTGGTTTCGTTTACGGTCGATCCGGAGCGCGACACGCCTGAAGTGTTGCGCCGCTTTGCGGAGGGATATGGTGCGGAGCGCGACAAATGGTTTTTCATCACCGGGCCGGGGGAGCAAATGCAAAAATTGGCGAAGGAAGGATTTATGCTCGCGGCCGCAACCGGCGGCGAGGCGGACGAGGCAATCATTCACAGCAATCGTTTTGTGCTCGTGGATCGCACGGGCCGCATTCGCAAGTATTATGACGGCACGATGGAAGGTATTAACGCAGAAATTTTGCGGGATCTCAAAGCGCTTGTTGCGGAGGAAGAGTCATGATTCCTTTGCCGACGCTGAATGCAATACTCAACGCGACGAGTTGTCTGTTCTTGATTGCGGGCTATCGTTTCATCCGCGCCAAGCGCATCAAGCAACATAAGTTTTGTATGCTCGGCGCGGTCACGGCTTCGATTTTGTTTTTCATCAGCTATCTTTATTACCACTATCACGCCGGCTCTAAAGCTTTCACGGGCACGGGCTTTATTCGCACGATTTATTTTATCATTCTGCTTTCGCACACCGTGCTCGCCGTGGTCAACGTGCCGTTCGTCATTGTCACGCTCACCCGCGCGTTCAAAGAAAATTTCGATCAACACGCCCGCCTCGCGCGCTGGACTTTCCCGCTTTGGATGTATGTTTCCATCACCGGGGTTATTGTTTATTTCATGCTCTATCATCTTTGAAATGGATTGGTGGAATCTTGGATTGATGGAGTTTTGAGATTCTATGACTCCAAAACTCCACGACTCCAACCATCCACTGCTCCATCACGCCATGCGGAGCGCTTCCGGCATTTGAATCGCGACGACTTCGCCGCGTGCGCAAAGAATGTTATTGGCAGAAAGGGTGATGGTGACGACGACTTTGCGACCTTTCATCTCTTGGATGCTGCCGCGCAATTCCAAAGGCACGCCGAGCGGCGTGGGCTTTAAATAATCGACGTGCAACGAGCCGGTTAAAAAGCGCAACGGCGGCGTGGTTTCCATCTCACGGCCTTGCGCGCGATACGCCGCGGCGGAAGCGGTGCCGGTGCCGTGGCAATCAATGAGCGATGCAATCAAACCGCCATACACAAAACCCGGAATCGCGCTGTGCTCCGGCCTGGGCATGAACGTGCAGACGGAGTCTTCGCCTTCCCAATAACTTTTGATCTGCAAGCCGTGCTGATTCAAACGCCCGCAACCGTAGCACTGCGCGAGATCGTCGGGATAATAATCTTGAAATGCTTTGCTGAACATAACGAACCTTTCGCAAAATGATGATCAAAGACTTGAACTCGCCCGAGCAATTTGAAGAAATTTTGCAAACAAGCCAACAGCGGCCGGTCTTTTTATTCAAACATTCGACCTCCTGTTTCACCTCTTCGTATGCGTGGCGTATATTTCAAAAATTTGCCGCAAGCGAAGCACGGCCGGAGCATTGGCGCGTGCTTGTGCTGGAGCAACGCGCGCTCTCGCAACACCTCGCGCGGCAAACCGGCGTGCAACACGAATCCCCGCAGGTTTTGCTCTTGCATGAAGGAAAAGTTGTCTGGCATGATTCGCATGAAGGCATTACGGCGAACGCATTGCAGAAAAATTTAGACACAGTGCTTGCACGCGAGGGGGGTAGTGATTAGTTGATGCGAAAGAAGAGCGGAAAAAAGAGTCGTGCTGCTGTGCTGTGTGCTCATCAGAAATGATATTCGCTACGAAACGAACACGACTCCCCGGTAGGTACAAAGCGTGAAGGAGGCAGGGTGAGGCAGCGCGTTACGCCGCGATGCGCTGCTCGTCAGGAGTGTAAGCCAATATGCTGAGAATGCGGCTTTGTTCTTCCACGGAAAGATTGCTCTCCAAAATATCCCACAGACGATCTTGACGATCCGCGTCTTCCATTCCGTTAAAATCCTTCGACACGACGTACCCGCTGATGCGACGACCGTCTTTTTCCACTTCAAACTTCAATGCGTCGGCTTCGGGAAATTCGTCGTTCAAAATGGTTTTGACGCGGCGCATGAAACCGTCCCAGTCAACAATGTCGCCGCTGCCAAAGTGGGTATGCTTCGCACTATGAAGTCTCTCAATGATGTCTTCCCATGAAGAATCATCCGGCAATTGCGCGACGACTTGCAATGCTTGCTTCTTGGGCGTATCCAAATCTACCTCCTCGCAAAAAAGTTAAAATGAAATTGCTGGCGCGTCTTAAAAAAATCACGCAGTGAATTTAAGCCTCCGCCGGACAAATGCAAGCAAAAAGCTAGGTTTTTCGCGCTCGCCGTGAGATTTTATGCGCATATAAAATCTTTGCAAAAAATCTCCTTGCCTTTGCTCAAGGCCGGAGGTTATTTTACCCAAAAATCATGCGCGTTTTGCTGTATGCGTGCCAAGCTTTCGTGTAGGTGGCGCAATGAAAAAATTATTTTTTCTTAGCCTTCTTTTCATCGCGTGTTGCACAACTGCGAGTTTAGCGCAATCATCGGAAAAGATAGAGATCAGCGTTGCACCGAATTCATTTCTCTTTTCGGTACGAAACGATACCACGAGCCGCGCCTTCACCGAGTCTACACCTACCGTTGTTGCTGATTTCACGTTTGGCGCAGTTGCCGGTGCTGTGCTTGGCGTTCTGATTAGCGCACCCCTTGAAGGCGATGAGTTAGTCGACGCATTGCGAGGAGCAATGATTGGGGGCATGACCCTTCCATTTGTTTTGCACGAGATCGGTCGAAAGTTGCGCTCAAAAAACACGAAGCGCGGCAGCTTCAATGTTAAAATCGGAACGGGATACACTTTCCCCAATTGCGCCAACGCGAAAACGCACGCGGGCATAACGCTCGGCCTCGGTCGTTTGTATCAAATCGGCAAGCACACAGGCATACGCGCCGAGGTGGTTTATGCGACGCGCAAATTTTCGCAGAGTTCTTATTCTGAAGCCTATCCTGCACCCGATCCGCGTCGTTATCGCCACACGAAGGTCGATTTCTCGGTGGGTTATATTGAGACCGCGCTTTTGTTTGAAGTAAGATTATTGCGCTCTCAAAGAGTAAGTTTGCTTTTTGCTCTCGGCCCTTCCAATTCTGTCGTGGTGCTTGATCATTCACATTTTGAAACCACGGATACACCGAATGCGCCGACTTCTTCGCAGGAATGTCATGTCGCTCATCAGTACGAGGAACCAGCAGAAAGTTGGTTCTATCCTAGTTTAAACCTCGGCCTTATCGCCGAATCGCATCACGTTATGCTTGGAATTGGTTTCAAACGCGCGCTTTATGGCTCGCAGCAGATCGCGCGCTTAGATGATCATTCGCGCTTCAATTCTTTGGAAGTCACGGCAGGCTACAAATTCTAAACGCTGGTAAACGGCAAAGAGGCTACGATGAGCGCTCCGCTTGAACACGAATTGATTTACGATTGGAACGTGCATGAGGCGACTTGGCATCCGCAAGCTCCGATCGAATTCAATGACGAAACGTTGCGCGACGGTTTGCAATCGCCCTCGGTGACTGATCCTGCGATCGGCGACAAGCTGCGCATGCTGCATCTCATGCACGAACTCGGCGTGCATTCTGCCAACATCGGTTTGCCCGGCGCAGGCCCACGCGCGCGCGCCGATGTGCTCGCTTTAGCAAAAGAGATTGTGAGTGCGAAATTAAATCTCGCGCCGAACTGCGCCGCGCGCACGGTCGAGGCCGATATCATTCCGATCGTCGAAACCGCGCAGCAAGTGGGCATGGCCATTGAAGCCGCGACCTTCCTCGGCTCCAGCCCGATTCGGCTCTACGCTGAAAATTGGGAAGTGGATTTTCTCCGGCGCACAGTCGAGAAGGCCGTGACTTTCGTTGTGCAGCACGGTTTGCCTTCGATGTTCGTCACAGAAGACACGATTCGTTCGCATCCCGAGACCGTGCGCTTGCTCTATCAAACCGCGGTGCAATGCGGCGCGCAACGTGTGGTGGTGTGCGATACTGTCGGCCATGCGACGCCGAGCGGCGTGCGCGCGCTCATCAAATTCGTGCGCGAGGCCGTGCATGAAATCGATCCGCGCGTGAAAGTGGATTGGCATGGTCATAAAGATCGCGGCCTCTCGGTGATCAATACGCTCGCGGCAATCAAAGCGGGCGCGGATCGCGTGCATGGCACGATCCTCGGCATCGGCGAGCGCGTGGGTAACACGCCGCTCGACCTCGTGCTCGTGAATTGCAAATTACTCAATTGGATCGACAACGATCTCACGCATTTGCAGGCGTATTGCGAACTCGTTTCGGCAACATGCGAGGTGCCGATTCCGGCGAACTATCCCGTGTTTGGCCGCGATGCGTTTCGCACGGGCACAGGCGTGCATGCTGCGGCCATCATCAAAGCGAAGAACAAAGGCGAGGATTGGCTCGCTGATCGCGTGTACTCGGGCGTGCCCGCGGGTTGGTTTGGCCGGCAACAAGAAATCGAAGTGGGCCACATGAGCGGCGAATCGAATGTGATCTATTGGCTCACGCAACACGGCCTCGAACCGGCGCGCGCGCTCGTTGATGCAATCTTTCTCAAAGCGAAATCTGTGAATCGCAATCTCACCGACGCCGAAATTCACGAGGTGATCGCATCGCACGCCTACTAAAAATTTATTTCTCCGCGGCGATCAGCGCGGGTCGCGAGCGCCAGCCGCTTTATGCGCGCATGGTGGCGTTCCTGCAAGAGCGCGGCCACGACGTGCTCTCCGCGCACGTCGCGCATGCCGAAGTGTTGCACGCCGAAGCGCAACGCACGCCGCAAGAAATTTACGCACGCGACATGCAAATGGTCGCCGCATGCGAAGTGATGATTGCCGAAGTGAGCCGGCCCTCGCTTGGCGTGGGTTATGAAATCGCCTTGGCTTTGCAATCGCAAAAGCCGGTTTTGTGTTTGTGTGATAAAGAAATTTTTCTCACGCGCATGCTCACCGGCAACACCGACCCGAATCTGCAAATCGTTTTCTATGCCACCGACGAGGAATGGCAGCACGCCATTTCGAATTTTTGTGATCACCTCAGCAAGGACTGATGAAGTGGTAAATTCTTCCCCTCACGTTGTCATTTTGGAAGAAACTTCCCTCACACCGGGAATGACCTCCAGAGTTGAAGCAGTTCCTTACAGGATGACAGTTGTCAGAACCCCGCGCTCCAATCATTCAGCAGCATCTTTCAGCAATCAAGTACAAGCCCATCGCCTTCTTCATAGCGGAGATCACGGCATTGCTCTGTGCGCATTCTTTTTCGCAAGCTTGCTCTTCCTCACCGCTTGCATTTCTCCGCAGCCCAAGCTCTATCAATCCGAAGCCAAAGCGCCCGCGCCCGCTGATACGACGCATGCAACTCCGCGTGTTGCGCCACTCAAACTCGAAGTGACGGCAGCGCCGCAATCTGCCAATAACGAAGAAGTGCGCGCGCAATTCACGGCGGAAGGTCTTAGCGTGAAAATTCTGGTGCGCGTTGATGAAAATTATCACGCGCTGGGCCAGCGCATTCTCCATCACCCCGAAGACTGGCATTTGTTGCCGCTGCCCGCGGCAGGCGCGAGCGCGAGTTACCTCGAAGTGCCGTTTGCTTTTTTTAATTACACCTATAAAAAGCGCGTGCTCGCGCTCGTTTTTCCGAAAGACACGGAGACGGACACGAGTTGGGTGCATGTCGTCAACTACGCCGATGAAACGTGGGGCAGTATTGCGGAAATTTTTTCCAATGATGAAGAGATGGCGGATTTGCTTTTGCAAGAGAACGGCTTTGACGAGGAAGGCGAAGTGCGTTTGGGGCAGGTGATAAAAATTCCCGCGCGGTTATTGCAGGAATCGTTGCGTCGCCATCCGCTCGCGCTCACTACACCGCAGCCGGAGAGCAAACCCGCGCCGCAACCGTCCGCGCCGGCAAAGCCGCTGCACTCGCAAGATCCCGAGTTGAAGCTCATCATGCTTGGCGGCAAAACCTACGGCACCTATCGCTTGAAACGCGGCGAGGCATTGTATAGCGCCGTCGTCGTGCGCTTCACCGGCCGCGTTGATGCGGAGGAAGTCAATCAAATCGCGCGCGAGCTGCTCGTGATCAACGGTATTGCGGACGCGAGCAAAATCGCCATCGGCACAGAAATCAAAATTCCGCTGGAACTGCTCGACGAAGCATTGCTGAGTGAAGAGCCGCTAGCGGAAGTGGAAATTGCGCCTTCGCCGACGCCGCGCCACGGACGAAAGCTGCATGTTATTTTAGATGCCGGCCACGGCGGCGAGGACCCCGGCACCATGATGCGCGATTTGCGCGAAGATGAAATTGCATTTGATTTGATGCGCCGCATTCGGGAAGGCCTGATAAGCCGCGGCGTGGAAGTGCATCCGCTCGTTTCGACAAACGGCAAGATGACAATGACGGCGAGCCGCAAAGCCGCACGCCATGAATATGTAAACGTCACGCCCGCGTATTACATTGCCGATGGCCGCATTAGCGTGAACCTGCGCATTTATCTCATCGACGCGCTTTATCGCAAACTCCTACGCGAAGGCGTGGCTGCGGAGGACATCATATTCATGAGCATTCATTTGGATCATCTGCACCCCTCGGTCGGCGGTACGATGATCTATGTGCCGGGCGCAAGTCAGCGTGCGGCGAAGTTCAAAGCGAGCGAAGATATTTTCGACAAGTACGCCGAGAGCCGCGGCCGCACGCTCTTTTTTCCAGCCAAAGAAAATCGCCACGCCGAGCGCGCGAGCCTGGCCTTGAGCCAAACACTCATGGCGGCGCTGCGCAAAGCCCGCTTGCCGATTCACGCGCATCAACCGATACGCAAGTATGTTTATCGCGGCGGAAAAAAATGGACGCCCGGCATCATTCGTTATAATCGTGTGCCCAACGCCTTGCTCATCGAAGCCGCGAATTTCTCCAATCGACAAGACCAGAAACGCATTCGCACGCCGCAGTTTCGCCAGCAATTCGCCAATGCGATTGTCGAGGGCGTGTTGCAAAGTAGATAGGCGAAGCTTTCGCCTGATGCTGAAGCATCAGGCTAGGAGGTGCAAGCCCCGTGAACGGGGCTGTCACTCAATTGGTATGAACCCCGCTTGCGGGGTTTCCATCTTTTAGCCTGATGCTTACAGCATCAGGCGGAGGTTGGCGGCATCATCAGTGCAAAATTCAGGTAGATAAAAAAACTCCCACGAAAGCTGAACTGCCACGAAAATGAGAATCCCATTTCGTGGCAGTTTGATTTTCGTGGGAGAAAGAAGCTTCATTTTTTAAAACCGCGAATCATCGTTGAGCGCATATTCCTTCGCGGTTCGCGCGAGTTGCGGTCACAATAGCTTTTGGATCGCTTCCGGCAAGCGCGTTTGCAAATGCGGATAGGCCTCGATCAAACGAAAAATATCAGCGAGATCTTTTTGCCGCTTGCTTTTACGGCGCGTGTCGTCAAGATAAGCCCAAACTTTTCCCTGCAAAACGTCTTCGAGCGCAGCCACCTTCATCTCATATCCCATCACATTGCGCACAGCGGCATTGGCAATGAAAGCTTGATAGCGCGGGTCGATCTGAAATTGAATTCTCAAGGCGGAACTCGTGCTCTCCAGGTTGATACTATGAGAGAAATGTTTGATGGAAAATGAAGCGGCCGCAGCTTGCACAAGTTGTTCGCGTGCGTCCACTGCAATCACAATATCCAAATCCAAACTCGCCACGGGCTCGACGTAAGCATTCACGGCCAAGCCGCCGATAACGCAATAGGGCGCACTTTGGCTTTGCAACAAATCGAGCATCTCTTGAATGACGTCGGCTTGGCTATGTGCAAGCCCATTGAGAAAATTTTTTTGAGTCATACTATCACCTCATTGTTGACTGCTTGAGCAATCCTTCACCGTACCAACTCCGTCCCGCAAGCCTCTCCGCGCAAGGCCCGCGTCAACTCCGACGCATGGCAAATGCGCACGCTCCCCACACCCGCGTGCAAAGCCGCGAAGGCATTGTCCAACTTGGGCAGCATACCTTTTGAAATTATGCCCAGCCCGCGCAAACGCTGATACTCTGCTTCAGATAACTTTGCGATGACGTCGTTTTCATCGCCCGAAGCAAGCACACCTTTTTTATCAAAACAAAAAACGAGTCGCGTGTGATATTGCGCTTGCAATGCGCGCGCGATGGTTGACGCAATCGTATCGGCATTGGTGTTGAGCAGGTTGCCTTTGCCGTCGTGCGTGAGCGGCGCGAGCACCGGCGTAAAACCAACTTCGAGCATGTGCGCGAGTGCCGCGGCATTGACCTGATCAATATCGCCGACAAAGCCGTAATCGATCTCCGCGTTGCGGCGTTGGTGCGCGAGCATGATATTCGCGTCCGCGCCCGTGAGGCCGAGCGCGTTGCAGCCGTGCGCTTGCAAGCCGCTCACAATGGTTTTGTTGATCAAGCCGCCGTAAACCATCGTCACAACTTTCAGCGTCTCTTTGTCCGTAACGCGGCGGCCATTGACCATTTGCGTTGCAATGCCGAGCGTTTGCGCCAAGTCGGTTGCCAGCTTGCCGCCGCCGTGAATCAAAATCTTTTTGCTCGTGAGGGCGGCAAAGTCGCGCAAAAACGCGGCAAGGCTCGCTTCGTCGTCGATGAGATTGCCGCCGATCTTTATGATGATGAGGTCTTTCATCTGCATTCACTTTTATAACAGAAAAATGGAGGACAGAAAAATAAAGCATCGTTTTTTGAAAGAGCAGCTACGGCAAAAGCGTTTGCAGACAAGCTGCATTTTTCTGCACTTCATCTTTCTGCCTTCTCTTTTATGACAGAAAGATGGAGGACGGAAAAATAAAGCATCGCTTCTTGAAAAGGCGGCTGCGGCAAAAGCGCGCGATAACAAGCCGTATTTTTCTGTCCTCCATCTTTCTGCCTCAGTCTTTTCTTTTCGTTTGGCGTTATTGCACTACAGCTTTCGCGAAGCATTCAAGGAAATAATCCGCGTGCTCGCGCTGCAGCGTGAGCGGCGGCAACAGGCGGATCGTGTTCGCGTCGTGCGAAGAGCCGGTGAAAATTTTATGCTCAAAGAGCAATTGCTTGCGGAGGCTCGCGCTCGCGAACTCCAACTCGATGCCAAGCATCAAACCCAGACCGCGCACCTCGCGAATACCTGTGCGCATGCGTCGCAGCTCGCCAATCAAATATTCGCCGAGGCGCGCGCTGTTCGCGATCAAATCTTCGCGCGCGATCACTTCCACCACAGCTAGCGCCGCGGCGCACGCGAGATGGCTGCCGCCGAAGGTTGTGCCGAGCAAGCCGTGCGAAGCTTGAAATTTTGGATGAATCAACGCGCCGGCAACCGGAAAGCCGTTGCCCATGCCTTTGGCAATGGTGATGAGATCGGGCCGCACCTCGCTAAATTGATGCGCGAAAAATTTTCCGCTGCGGCCATAGCCCGATTGCACTTCATCCAAAATAAATATCGCGCCGGACTGCGCACACAGCGCGGCGATCCTTTGCAAGAACGAGGGCGCGGCCACGTGAATGCCGCCAATGCCCTGAATGCCTTCGACGATCACGGCGCAAATGTCTTCGCGCTCGAACGCTTGCGCCAATGCCTCTTCGTCATTGAGCGGCAAGAATATCACTTCGGGACGATCATTGATAGGCGCGCGAATTTTCGGATTGTCCGTTGCCATCACTGTGGCGGAGGTGCGGCCATGAAACGAATGCGAGAACGCCACGACGACTTTCTTGCCGTTATGAAACGAAGCCAGCTTGAGCGCATTCTCGTTGGCCTCCGCGCCGGAATTGCACAAGAAGAGACGATAGTCGTCGTAACCCGAAAGCTTGCCGAGTTTATCCGCCAACTCTTGCTGCAACGGAATTTGCACGGAGTTGGAATAGAAACCAATGCGCTGCAATTGCTCCGACACGCGCTGCACATAATGCGGATGGCAATGACCAATCGCAATCACCGCATGGCCGCCGTAGAAATCGAGATAGCGCGTTTCGTTTTTGTCCCACACATACACGTCGCGCGCGTGCGTCGGCTCGACTTCATAGAGGGGATAAACATCGAAGAGGTTCATGGTGCTCCAGTTTTTTGAGTGACTGTAGTCTCGCTCCCTTGTGGGGCGCTGTGCTTGCAAAAGCCGCCCACAAAGGGCAGGAACTACTCTCCTGCCGCGCGGGCGGGCTGCTTTTAGCACGCCGTGGGAGTTTGGGAACGAGAGTAAAACGAGACGGAGTGTGAGAACGTAAGTGAAATGCTTCTTGTGGTTCTATGTTGTTCCGTGTGGGTAAGAAACAAATACGTCAAGCGCCGAAGGCGCTAAACAAGATAGCCCGGGGTAGCGCGAAGCGCACCCTGGGATCATAACCATGAGCACAAAGAACCCTGAAGAGGTTCGAGAGAATGCGTCACAAGACCAACGATTCATTGAGCATTTTCTCGTTGTTCTATTGAACCCCGTTGGGGTTCTCTGTGACGGGGTGGTTTTTCCCAGGGTGCCCAGAAGCTGGGCACCCTGGGCTTTCTTCTGCCACGCCGTTGGCGTGGTTAAACAGACATCACGTAGGAGAATTACGATTTGCTCTACCCACACGAATCGACATAGAACCCTTCTTGTTCCCAAACTCCGTTTGGGAACACACTTGTTGAAGAAACTCTGTTTCGGTGCGGCTCATAGGAGCAAGAGTACGTGCCGCTCAAAGAGCATTTGAAACAGAGTTTCATATGCAATGGCGTTTCCAAACGGAGTTTGGGAACGAGAGTGAATGCCTCGGCAGCGGGGTAGAACACCCAACGTGTAGAGACGTGCCGCCGGCACGTCTCCACCCGCCGGCGCGTCTCTACCCGCCGGCGCGTCTCTACGGGCGATCATTTACCCAACCGCGCCAGCAGCAGATGCAATTCCGCGGCAAATTGATAATGCAAATTTCGGGCGACAGCGAGGTGGCCGTTGCAAGGAAAAATAATCTGCCGCCAACGCGTAGAGACGTGCCGGCGGCACGTCTCTACGGGCGATCATTTACCCCAACCGCGCCAGCAGCAGTTGTAATTCCGCGGCATCGTCATAATCAAGATTGGGGTCTTGCGCGAGCGTTGGTTTGCGATCGCCTGCGAGAATGGCTTGCAGTTTGGGAACCATGGCTTTGGCCCACGGCTCTGCATCTGCGCCGAGAAATTGCGCGAGAACTTTTTCGGCCTTGCCTTTTTGCTTTTGTTGAATGGCTTGCAAGACCAACGCGCAGAGTTTGGCGCCGGGGTTTTGGTTTTCTCCCCCGGCCTGGCGATACGCGAGGTATTTGGCAATGGCCTGTTGCCGCGCCGCGGCTGCGGCTTGCGGGTTGCCGGTGGCCTGCTCGAGGTCATACAAAATATCAAACGTCGTCCACGGCAAGGCGGCATGGCCGTAGGGTTCTTTGCATGCAATGGCGCGCAGCAGTTCGGGCCGGGCCTCGTCGTAGCGCTGCAATTGGATCAGCGTGTCGGCGAGGTTGTTGCGAGCAATTCCTTCTTTTGCCAGATCCTGCAGTTCAACATAAATATCCGCTGCCTGCCGGTAGAAGATCGTGGCTTCTTCCAGGCGGCTCATGTTTTTATAAAGAATCCCCAACTGATTCAGGCTCGCTGCTTCATCACCACGGAGTTTGCGAGCGACACGAATTGCCAGGGACTGGCGGTAGGCCTGCTCGGCTCGGTCGTACTGCTTGGCTGCTTTATACACCATGCCGATTTGATGCCAGGCGGTTGCCACGCTGCCCGGCTCGCCCAGGCTTTCGAAGCTGTCACGCGCTTCGGCGTAGATTTGCAGCGCTTCGGCATATTTCTTTTGCAGCATGCGCACCGTGCCGAGTTGGAATTTACCGGCAGCAACATCTCTCGCATCACCGCGTTTTTCATCCAACTTGAGGGCTTTTTCATAAGCCGCGGCTGCTTCTTCCAACCGTCCTAAATCCGTCAAACAATCGCCGCTTTCGGTAACGGCAGCAGAAGCCATCTTTGCGGCGCTGGTGTTGCTGGCATCGGCCAGTTGCTGAAAGCGTTGTTGCGCCTCGGCCAAGGGCGACAGCGCCGCCTCGGCCGCGCCGCCCATTTTGAGCACGCGGCCGAGATTGAAATGAGCCATTGCAATGTCATAAGCCGCACCCGCGTATGCGGTTGCACCAGCTTCCAAACATTTCTTTAAAAGCTGTTGCGCCGCATTCAAAGCGGCTTGCAGATCACCATTTTCCAGAAGCCGGTCAATGCTGCTATCGATAGTTTGAAAACTCGCATGACTCCAGCCGCCGAGTTGCTTTTCGGCTTGTTCGCGCACGGCCACCACCCGTGCGAGCGCTTGCGGCCGGCCGAGGTGTTGGAGCAGGGTTTCCATGCTGCTGGTTAAGCCGACCACTTCTTCCGGCGTCACATGTGCGAAAGCCCAATCGAGCAGGGGCAACAGATTGGGCAATTCCAGCAGGGTAAGCGTCGCCGCAAGTTCGGCGTTTTTAAACCACTCTTTATACAAATAACCCAACAACTGCCGCATGCCCGCGGCCCAGCGTTGGCGGGCTTGGGCTATTTCGGCCTCTTGCATTTGCTCCAGCAAATAGGGCGCTAAGGCCGGGTCCAGGCGCAGGTGGTTGTAGTTTTTCATCTCGGCCAAGCCAACGGCAATCAGGCCTTGCGCAATGGCCTGCGCTTCTTCGCCATCCACTTCCAACACCATTGCCATCACCGCGAGATGCGCGCCGCCATAAAACAAACCCAGCGGTTTGATCTGCTCGCGCATGGCCTCGGGCAAACGGCGCAGCGAAAGCTCCACACTGGCATACAAAGAATTTTCCCGGTCCCCGGGGTGGGCTTGTTCCAAACGCGCCATGAGGTGGTGCAGGTTTTCCGTGGTGGTGCGCACGCCGTGGCGCGCCACCTCAGCCGCGAGCAACACCAACGCGCGCGCGTGGCAGTTCACGGCCTCCACCAAATCCTCAATCTCTTGCGGCGTGCTGCCAGGGTCGTTGGCTTTCGGCTCCAGGCCATTGGCCTTCATCACACTGCTCACCAAGGCCACCGCGTCGTGGCGATCAAGCGGCTCGAGCACGCGCTCGCACAGCTTGTGATCAAAGGGCGCAGGCAAAGCCTCACGCGTGGTAAACACGAGGCGCGTGGCTGCATCGCTCGCGAGTAGCTTTTGGCAGAGGCTAAAAAACTCGGCAAACGGCACCGCAGCAACGGGCGCATTGCCGCTCGCGTCTACGCCGCCTGAGCTTGTCGAAGGCGGCAGAATGCTTTCCAAATTATCCAACACCAAAATCGTGGGGCGATCTTGCAGCGCGCGGGCCACGGGCTGCAGGGCCTCGTCCAAATTTTTATACTCGGCCACGGAATACGCAGGCAGCAGTTGGCGGCCCAGGCTATCGAGCACGCTGCGCACGTCGTGCAAATTTTCCAAACTCACAAACGCGGCGCGGCCAAAACGTTTGCTCGCCACGAGCCAGCGCGCGAGTTCCACCGCCAGCGTGGTTTTGCCCGCGCCGCCATTGCCGCGCACCACGGCGTAACGGTGCGTATGCAGCAAGCGCTCGAGCGCGAGCAGTTGCCGGCTGCGGCCATGAAAATCGTGCGCCGGCGCTGCGGGCAATGCGCCCAAGCGCAACTCTTGTTGGCGTTTTTGCAGGCGTTGCACCGCGGCCGCGGGCAAACGCGTGATGAGCTGCGGGTCTTGTTCTTCTTGAAAGAGCACGGGCACAAACCAATCGTGCAGGCGCAGCTCGCCCGCGCCCATAATTTTGCCGCGATAGGTATCGCCGGCGAGCGCTTCCTGTCCCGCGAGCATGGCCTCGCCCACGCGACTGCCGGTCGCGAGCCGGCGATAAAACGCTTCCACAAAACGGCGCGCGGTTTCCACGAGCACGCTGTGGCTCATGGCCACCACCGAGGCCACGCCGCATTCCAACAATTTCGCAGCCACCGAGGCCGTGGGATCGTCTTCCACTTTCGCGCTTTGGCAGGCTTCCAAAAAAATGAGCGGAATGCGATGATCGCGCAAATCGCTGGCGAGATCATCGGCATACACCGGTTGCATCTCGCGGCGGTCGAGCTTGTCGAGACCGTTGGGATCTTCAAAGCAGAGCGCGCCCAAACCGTGCTCGCGATCATACACGCCGTGGCCGTCGAAATGCACCACGTCATAAGGTTGCTGCGCGTCCGCGGCGCGTTTGAGTTCCGTGCGCAGCGCGGAAAGCGTGGGCGGAGTGAGCACCGTGAGCGTGGCGAGTTCGCCCAAACTTTCGAGTGCTTCCACGAGCGGCTTTGCGCTGGCGCGATGGTCGATGTAGCCCGTGGTTTTGTCTTCGGGTCGCGGACTAACGAGCAAAATGCGAATGGGCAAACTCGTGGGGCGCACCTCGCGCGCCTCGCGATTGGGCAAACGGCGTCGCACGGCCACGGCATTTTTGCCGCGAAAGAGATAGCCCGCGCCTTCGTGCAACAACTCCCACGGCAGCGCGAGCAAACTGCTCGCGGCTTCCATTGTCGCTTGGCGCGCGGCGGCCTCGGCATTCGGCGCGGGATCGCTGTCGATATAAACTGAGAAGCGGCGCTCGGTGCCATTGGCTTTGTTCTTCCATGCAGTGAGCGCCTCGGATGCGGCGGCATCGCGCAGCGCGGCGTGATACAAATCCTGTCCCCATTGCGGCAATCGCTTTTCAATGTCCTTCGCGCGCTGTTGAAACACGCCGGTGGGCCAGAGATAATAACTTTCCAAATACCAGCGCAGGTCCTCGGCTTCGATGGGTCCGAGCGGCGCGGTGAAAGCGTAGCGTTTGCTTTCCACGGCGCGCGCAGATTTGTCCGCGGGTTCATACACGAGCGTGGCCGTGGCGCTCACGCGGTGTTTGCCTTCGTGCGTTTCAATTTTCGGATCAACAAGTTTGAGCACGAGTTCTTCCACAGGTTGCGCGGCGACATTTTGGTCGGGTTGAAAATCATTGGGCATTTGTTCGCCAAGCGCCGCGAGAATCTGTGGCATGGCCTCGGCGAGGCCGTTTGGTTTGATCAACACACTCACCGGCGTTTCTTCAAACCACAAGTTGAGCGCGCTCGGCTCCACCCCGGGCAAGAGCAGCGGAATCACGCGAAAGCCCGGCCGCTGCTTTTCCACTGCGAGCGCGGTGCGAATCTCTTTGGGAATCCACGACGAGTTGATGGCATTGGGACTGAGCACAACGAGGAAGTGGCGCGCCTGTTCGATGGCCGCAGTAATTTCCGGCGCGAGTTTGGTGCCCGCGGGCTGGTCGCGCGAATCGACCCACGTGGGCAGGTTCAAACTTTCGAGGGCAATGCGAAGCTGTTGGACGAAGGCATCGTCTTTGGTGTTGTGCGAGATGAAGATGTGGTTGTTGGACATGAGGGCTCCAAATCAAAAAGTTGTGCGGAAGATAATGAATGCGCGCGCGAGGTGAAAAGAAAATTTTGGCATAAGCCAATTCCACGTTGCGTCGCGTTCGGTTGCGGCTAAAAATTTTGCGGCATAACACGCTGCACCGGGTTTATAAGAAGACACGCGTGGCAGTGAAAAGCTCACGCATGAGGAAACCGCCGCCGGCGCTGCTTATTCCATTAAAAGTGAAGTCGGTGCTTTAAAAGCAAAAAATATCGTAAGCGGATTTTACCGTAAGCGGGTAAGGCCATTGCTTTATCCTCTTACAATAAAATCCGCTTATAGAAAGCTTTTGGGTTGCGGCTCGACCGCGTTGGGCAATAACGCCCGCAAACTCAGAATAAGATCCTGAAAAGTTTTTCTCGGCGACACTCGGTGACTTCCGCGCACTTCGGTGGAAAGGCTTTGCCGCCGAGTGGCACCGAAGTCGCCGAGATTCGCCGAAAAAAGCTTTTGTTCGGCGAATCTCGGCGGAGAGGCTTCTTCTATTTGTATGTGGCTTGTTCGCGTTGTGAATTTTGACGATCAAACTCGGTAGCGCTGCCGTTTGAGGGCCAAGGCAACGCGCATGAACCGCGGCCTACAAGGAGCCGGAACTGCGATGATGATCAAATTTGATTGTCAAAACTCATGAGATGCAAAATCGCAGGCGCAGCTTCATGGGCGGGAGTTTGAGGCGTTCGCGGGAACTAAACGATTTTGAGGGGAGAGCGTCAGTATTGGTGATTTCGTTTGTGGTATATTCAAGAATAGAGAAGTGTAACCCTATTTCACAGTGAGCGAGAAAGGAGCAGCCCATGGCAGTCGATGTTCTCACCGAAATCATCATTGCACGGCCGCGCGCAGAGGTCGCAGCGTTTGCGGCGAATCCCGACAACGCGCCGAGGTGGTATGTCAATATCAAATCCGTGGAATGGCAAACCGAGCCGCCATTGCGCGTGGGATCAAAGCTCGCGTTCGTGGCGCACTTTCTCGGACGGCGCTTGGCGTATACGTATGAGTTCGTCGAGTTGATTCCGCACGAACGGCTCGTGATGCGCACCGCGGAAGGCTCGTTTCCGATGGAGACGACGTACACGTGGGAAACAACGCCGGAGGGTCACACGCGCATGACGTTGCGCAATCGCGGCAACCCCGCAGGGTTCTCGCGTTTCGTTGCGCCGTTCATGGCGCGCGCCATGCGTCGCGCGAATGAAAAAGATTTGGCGAGTTTGAAGAGGTTGTTGGTGGGAGAGAAAAACGCGTGAGTTGTGTGCTCACGCGTTTTAAGCCTATTTGCAAATCACTTCACCACGAGCAGCTTCAACGTATGCCTCTGCTTTGCGGTTTTGAACACGGCATAATAGGTCCCCGTGGTCACAATCTCGCCCGCGTGGTTGCGGCCGTCCCAAGTGAATTGATACGTGCGGCGTTGCGCTTCGACGTTGAAGGCTTGCAGCTTGGGAATGCAGTCCAGACGCTCGGTCTCTATAATCGTTCGTGCGCATTCGTGTGCTTGTGAAAAGCGAAGAATATATCTCACGGCATGACCGCGAACTTTTTCGCGAAGAAACGTTCTGGCAGCGTGCAAACTTTTGATGCGCATGTTTGTCAAAGCTTCAAACCCCACACAGCGCTATCACACCAACCTTCCGAGGAGAGCACCATGCCAGCGACGCGCATTTTGCGTTTGCTTATCGTTGCCGTTTCAATCTCGACCTTTGTCGCGACGGCGCAAGAAGTGAATAAAACTTCTCTGCAAGCGAGCCAAGCTTATCATCAAAAAGACTACGCGAGGAGCGCCGAGCTTTATGCGCAAGCCATTGCGCAGGGCGATCATGAGCCTGACACGTATTACAACGCTGCGTGTTCTTTTGCTTTGAGCGGCCAGGGCGAAAAGGCGTTTGCGCTTTTGAATAACGCCATTGCCCAAGGCTGGAGCAACGCCGAGCACATGCAAAAAGATTCCGATCTCAACAGCCTGCACCGTGATCCTCGTTGGGCCAAGCTTATCGAAAAATGCACGACACGGCGCGAGGCGCACGAAAAATTTTGGAGCAGCCCCGTGCTCGCCACGCCGTATCGCGAAAACCTCAGCGAAGAAGAAAAAGTCGCCGGGCTTTCGAAGCTGTGGGCCGAAGCCAAATTCAACTTCGCCTATTTCCATCTCGTGCCGGAGCTCGATTGGGATGCGGAGTATCTCGCGCATCTCACGCACGTGCGCGAGGCGCGCTCGACTTTGGAATACTATCGCGTGCTCATGGCATTTTACGCGAAGCTGCACGACGGCCACACCGGCGTTTCCGCGCCGAATGAACTGACGAACGCGATGTTCGCGCGTCCCGTGTTGCGCACACGCTTGATTGAAAACCAAGTACTGGTGATCGGCATTTTCGACGAACAACTGCATCGCCTCGGCCTACGGCTCGGCCAAGAGTTGCTCGAAATCGACGGCATGCCTGTATCGCAATATGCCGCGGAAAAGGTGCAGCCGTATCAAAGCGCCTCCACACCGCAGGATCTTGAAGTGCGCACATTTGAATACGCGCTGCTCTCCGGCGCGGTGCAAGACTCGGTGCGTTTGACGCTCAAAGAGGCGAATGGAAAAATTTTCAAAAAAACTTTGCCGCGCCTAACGCGCGAAGCGCGCAACAAGCTCATTCCTGTGCGACCGCCGTTTGAGTTGAAAATGCTGCCGGGCAATGTTGCACATGTGGCGCTCAACACTTTCGACAATACGCAAGCCGCGGAGCAGTTCGAAGCAAACTTTGTGGCGCTCGCCAAATCTGCGGCGCTCATCATTGACGTGCGCGAAAACGGCGGCGGCAACAGCAATGTGGGCTATCGCGTTTTGCAAACGCTCACACAGCAACCGTTCAAAACTTCGCGCTGGGAAACGCGCGACTATCGTCCTTCATTGCGCGCGTGGGGCCGCCTGGAAGGAACCTATGGCAGCGCGGAGAATGAAGTGCCGCCGCATGATTCGCTGTTTTATGCGAAGCCTGTCGTTGTGCTCACCAGTCCGCGCACTTATTCTGCCGCGGAAGATTTTTGCGTGGCGTTCGATGCGATGGGCCGCGGCAAAATTATCGGCGAGCCGACCGGCGGGAGCACAGGGCAACCGCTCTTTTTCAAATTGCCCGGCGGCGGCAACGCACGCGTCTGCACGAAGCGCGACACCTATCCCGACGGGCGCGCGTTCGTGGGCCTCGGCATTCAACCGAACAAGTTGGTGCAGCCCACCGTTGCCGATTTCCGCGCGGGCCGCGACACCGTGCTCGAAGCCGCACTCGTGCAATTGAATGCGACGGCGAGGAAGTGAATGCGCATGCGAGCTAACGCCGTGAGGGGAATCGCGGCGTTAGATATTATCGCAACAAGACGACTTTCTGTGACCACGAGCGCGCGCCCTGGTTTAATCGTAAAAGATAAACCCCACTCGCCAGCGCGTGGCCGAGATCATCATTGCCGTCCCAAACAATAGTTTGCGCGCGTCCGAACCTCCGGCTCAAAGTGTATTTGCGAACGACCTGGCCAAGCACATTATGGATCATCACCGTGCTTTCCGCTTCATTAGAAAAGGAAAGCATGATACGCGTAGCGGCATTGAAAGGATTGGGAAAAACCGCGAACCTGGCATGCACCGACTCCGCAACTTCGCGTTGTTCCACGGCGTCGATGACGCCCGGCCAAAACTCGCTGATGAGATCCGCGGAGAATGCCGACGGCAACGGATTTCCTCTCGGCACGGGATTGCGATAAATCATATACGTACCGCCGTAAACTGCACTGAGGAAATCAAAGCCGGCCTCGCTTGCACTTTCGGTGCTGTTTAAAAAGAGTTGCCAATTTTCCCCGGCATAACAGAAGAGCTTGACGGCGCTGTCATCAACCAAGGCCAATACCAGAATGCGTCGATCCGCGATGGAGCGCAGGCGTAAGCGCATGTCATTAGTAACCGTGGTTGTGACGAGCCGCTCAATGCCGGTTTCGGTGAGATGCCGAATCTCGTCTTGAAAACCACGGCGCGCGCGATAGACCACATGCATATGGCCGGAAGGATCCGTGGCCCACACCGCATAAACCGCGGGTGCGAGTGAAGGGATAGCCGCAAAACGCCATTCGCCGCTGCCGCCCTCTTGCGTGCCCAGACGCAAGAGCCCGCCACGAACGTATCCAACTTTTAGGGCTTGAGCATGAAAGAAGAGGCTGATCTCGCCGGGTGTATCCGGCCGCTCGGAAGCGGGGAAGCGTTGGACTTGCCAAACACCTTGCGTCTGAGTGGCAAGACGAATTTCCTCCGTGCGCGCCGAGCTATATGCGACACGCAACGTGCCGTCTTCGCTCTGCGCGATTGCATGCCGAGTTTGTGTTTCACCCACGGAATCCACGGTTTCAACCTGCCAGTCACCGAACGTGCTGTCGTTTAATAGCACGTGCTGGCCGTGTTGCAAGAGGCCGCGTGTGTCATCGAGATAAATGGCGTGCAGCGTGTCATGCCTCCAAAATGCTGCGGGCATGCGACCGACGTTGCCCACGCTGTCAACGCGAAGCGCAAACCAATCATGCGCGTAAAAATATCGCGCATTCGAAGCGCCGTGCGCAACCTTGAGATCGCCGTTGGTGCGATCATAATATGCCAATGCCACGCGGTTTTCAAAAGCATCGAAGGCCGCGGCAACATCGTTGCCCACGTCGCCGGCGCGATCTAGGAGGCTGAAGTTCCACTCCGCCGGAGCGCTGCGCCGCGTGAGTTTGACTTCGCCGTTAGAGCCGGAATAAGCCAGCAAAACCGTGTCGCGTTGGGTTGATAAAGCAAAAGCATAAAAACGTGAAGGCAGAGGAATTTTTTCAATCGACCAAGCGCCGGCGTTGTATTGCACATAGAAATATGAAAACTCATGGCTCGCGCTCACTACATAGACGGCGTGAACTCGGGCCTGCTCGTCTTGATAGAGCGCGCGGCAAACGAGCGGCCCCGAGGTGGGCAAAAACTCCAGCGAGTCCGCCACGAGTTGATTCCCGCGCAACTGCATCCAATAATGGCGCATCAACCAAAAAGGCGTGCCGTCTCCCAAGGTTCCGCCATAAACGTCGCCCCAACCCAACGTGTTCGTGGTTACGGTATGCTGTTGCCAGTTTGCGCCACCCCAAAAGAACACGTTGAAATTCCGGCCTGTGGTTATCGCAATGGATTTGCCGGCATCGCCGTGTCGCAGCAAAATCATGGCTTGATTCGGATCATAGACATTAGCAAGGCCGGGTAGAAAACCAAGTGTGTCCAAAGCAAAGACGTTCATCCGCTGCGTGGCGTGGAGAATGATCAGTCCTTGTTGCACATAATCTCCTTGCAGAAATGCCCATTCAACGTTGCTCAAATCATTTGCCTCCGGCAGCAAAAAATCAAAATTAGAGATCGTAACCGGAGGCGAGAGCACACGGCGCCATTGTTCGCCGTCGTAATTTTTCAGTTCGATCTTAGTCGTTCTGCTGAAATCGTAATCCGCAATAACCGGCAATGTTGAATTAAAGCTCGGATATTTCCATCGCAAGAACTGCGTATTGGGGTTTGTGGCGTGAGGAAATGTTCGTGCGCTGATATTGCGGTAGAGGCGAAGCTCGCGGAGATGCCGCCGAGAGAGATAGTGCACTATCGGTGCATCTGTCTGTTGCGGCGCAAAAGAAAGTTGGGCGGATATTGCCACAACTTTATTGTCATAGCCATCCACCACGCTCGTATACTGCGCGACGAGTGAATGCGAGAGGAAGAGCATTGCACAAAACACCAAGCGGAGCCAATAGTGATAGCGTTTCACTTGTAATCTTTTGCTCATGCACCGCCTCCTTAAAAATGTTCCAACCTCGATACCAACGTCATCCGCTTCGCCATTGCACGAAGCTCGTAGTAGCGCCTTTAGGCGCGGACATTGTTGAACGACCGGTCCTAATGAAATTTGCCGATCAAGTTCGGTAATCGTCACGCTTTCAAACTCGTCCCCCCGGCCCCCTTCTCTTGGGAAGAGAAGGGGCGGGGGATGAGTTCAAAATGACCCATTACCGATTTAGATCGTCAAAATTAATAAGGAGCTACTACGAACACTCACCGCAGCAACGTCATCCGTTTCGCCATCACCACCTCGCCCGCCTTAAGGCGATAGATATACGTTCCGCTCGGCAGATAGTGCCCGAACCTATCTTTCCCATTCCAAAAAATTTCATAGCGGCCGGGCGCGGCTTCGCGATCAAACAACACGAGGAGCAAGCGGCCGAGCAGATCATAAATTTTAATCACCACGCGCTGCGACTTCACGCTCGCGGGCACATGGAAGACGATCTTCGTTTCGGGGTTAAATGGGTTCGGATAATTCTGCTCCAACACGAACGCGCTCGGCACAAGCGTGCTCGCGCTTTCTTCTTCCACAAACGTCGGCGGGCCGGGATCCGTGAAGCTCGTGAAGCGTGTGAGAATGCCGTATTCCAAGCTCAAGCGAATGACTTCCTTCTTCCACTCTTCATATTGATTCGAACCAACCGGCACGCTGGACATGAGCACGAGCAACGCGTCGATCTTCGACTTCGCCCACATGCGCGGCAGAAAACGATTCGCGAGCGAGTCCGCGGTGAATGAAACCGGATAATCATAGCGCGTTTGGTTGCCGAAGGAAGTGCCGATGAGCGTCACTTGCGCGGCGCCGGGCTGCGCATATCTTCCGAGCACGATCAACTGCTGCCCCACGTAGATGTCGGGCAATTGCAGCGGATAAACCTCCTCAACCGCGGTGGGCGTGAACGTGAGCCGAATGTTTTGCAGCAGCGGATTGCGAATCTTCGCATAAAACTCGCTGATGCGCTGCGTCACTTCATCGTTGCCGAGAAACTCCGCCAAGCCGTTGTTGTTCGCCGCAAGCTGCGTGAGCAAATCTTTATTCACATCGTTGCCGATGCCGAACACGAAGATGCGCACCTTCTTCGTGTTTGCAGCCTTCACTACTTGTTGATCGAGCGAGGCAATGCCGTCGGTGATAAAGATGATCACGTTCGCGGTCGTATCGCTCATCTCTTGCTGCAAACCCGCGAGCACCGCGTCCTGCAAGTTCGTGCCGCCCGCAGCGTTGATCGCGTCGATAAAGGCGAGCGCTTGCTGCGTTTCGTTGAAATTTGCAGCGACCGGGTTAGGCCGCAACTTCGTGACGCTGCTGTTGAACTTGATGACGTTGAAGCGATCTTGCGCATTGAGATTGTTGATGGTGTAGCGCGCCGCGGCTTTGGCCTGCTCGATCTTTTGGCCGAACATACTGCCTGACACGTCGATGATGAACGTGAAAACTTTGTCGATCACCTCTTGCTGCGAAGTGTTGGGATCCGGCTCCGCGAGCATGATAAAGAAACCGTCTTCCGCGCGCGGCTTGTGACTCAACAAGAACACGCCGAGGTCGCGCTGGCTCACTTCGTATTGCACCACGAAGTTGCTGTTCGCGGGTAAATTGTTTTGGTTGAATAAAAGAACGGCCGCGCTATCATTAAAGCTCGTGGCGTTCGCGCCGTGCGAAGGATTTGCGAGCGAAACGAGATCGCGCGCGGAACGCAAACTGAGCTGCATACTGAAGCGCGCGAGCGTTTGCTGCGCAAAGGTTTTGAGACTGAGCGGATAATCATAATTCACGCGGCCCAAGCGATATTGCAGCAACTCAATGAAAGTCAGCTCAAGCACGAGCGTCGAATCCGCGGGCAGCGAGTCTTTGAACGCAAACAAGAACGGCGCTTCGCCGAGGTAATCGAGATATTGTTGATCGACTTGGCCGCCGGGATCAATGATGCCGCTCGTGTCCTGCGCCGCGCCCGTGATTTTCGCAGTGCGCCATTGCCCTGCCGCGCGCCAACGAAATTGCAGCACGCTCGCATTCACGCTCGTGGGAAAGCCGTATTGCAGAAACACATGTTGCCCCGTGCGATTGACGAACGTCTGCCGCGTGATCGTCGTCGCAACTTGATTGTCGAGTTCCGCAATGACTTCAACCTCGCGCGGCGTGAGATAGGTTGCGGCTTGCCCTTTGATCTTCATCACGCCATCGCCGAACGCGGGCAAGGCGAGGGCGAGAAGAAATACGGTTGCAATTTTTTTCATGACGCTCTCCACTGATATTTCCCCCGCGAAAGTGAAAATCTTTTGTTTGTGATTGGTTCATTTTCGCGGGAAGAGGTTTTTGCTTTTTGAAGTCCGCGAAGCGCTTTAAGTCAGCTAGCGCGCAGAGGCCACGAAGGTAAACAAACGGAGAAGACCCGCAAGAACGCGCAGCGACAAAACAAAAAAAGAGCGCGGGAAGAAGTGAAGTTTAAAAACAAAATTTTTAATGTTGTGTCGCTGCTCCACCTGCGTGTCTTCGTTGCTTGTTTATCTCATCTTTATCTTTTCAGACGCGCTGACTTCAAAGCGATAGCCTTCCGTCACCTAGATGATATTTTCAAGCCGCCTGCGCTGCAAAGAAAACGGCATTGCTCAGTTATCACCGCACCAACGTCATCCGTTTCGCCATCACCACCTCGCCTGCTTCGAGGCGATAGAGATACGTCCCGCTCGGCAAATCATGCCCGAGCAGATCCTTCCCATTCCACACGACCTCATAGCGACCGGGCGCGGCGGTGCGATCAAACAACACGGCGACGAGACGGCCGAGGAGGTCGTAGATTTTAACGCGCACGCGCTGCTGCTCTGTTCCGGGCGGCACGTAAAACACTAGGCGCGTTTCGGGATTGAACGGATTCGGATAATTTTGTTCGAGCACAAAAGTCTTCGGCAAAATTTGCGCGTCGGTGTCTTCATCAACCGCAGTGCCGGGATCGCTATAGAGCGCGGTGTACTTCGTGAGAATGCTAAAGCGAATGCTCAAATCAATGATCGCATCGACCAACTCTTTCAACTCGCCGTAGAGATCGATCTGTTCGAGCAAGTAGTCGATCTTGTATCGCGCCCACAAACGCGCGACCGCACGAGCGCCGCCGGGATTGTTACCGAACGTCACGTTGCTCGTCAACGCAAAATTATCCTGCCGCGATTTGCCGCGCAGGGTGACGCCAAACGTGCCGGTGTTCGTGTAGCGCCCGAATTGCAAAACTTGATTGCCGAAAAACAAATCCGAGAGTACAGCCGGGTAACGATCATACGTTTGCAAGCCGCCAAGATCAATACTCAGTTGCGAGAGCACAGGCTGCGAAATTCTGCGCACGTGCTTCTCCACCACAAGCGCGATGCTATCGTTCGCCGTAATATAAGTCGGATAGCCGCCGTTGCGCCGCGCGAGTTCGATGAGCAACGGCTTGCTCACGTCATTGCCGACGCCGAATGGAAAGAGGCGCACGCCTTTGCGATTGCGCGCGACCGCACTATCAACAATGGCGCGCACGCGCTGCTCGCCCCATGTAGGATAGCCGTCGGTCATGAAGATCATCACATTCGCCGTGCTGTCGCGATACGTTTGCGCGAGCGCGACTTTCAGCGCGCCGTCGATATTGGTCAAACCCACGGCGCTCAAACCGTTCACAAACGCGCGCGCTTGCGCGATCTCATTGGCCGAGGCGAGAATCAAATCCGGGCGATGCTTCACCACGCTCGTGCCGAAGGTGACAATGTTAAAATGATCGTCGTTATTAAGATGATCGAGAAAGCCATTGAGCGCTTGCTTGAGTTCAACCAGCCGCTCGCCCTCCATGCTCGAAGAGATATCGGCCGTGAACACGATGTTGCGCGGAATCGCGGCGTCGGCATTGATCGTGTCCGGCGGCGTGATCCACAACGCGTAAAAACTATCGCGGCCAAAGGAGTCGATGGCCGTCGGCGTGTACGTGATCACATTCATATCCACCGCTTCGCGCTTGGTTTCGAAACGCAAAACAAAATCGCGATCGGGCAGAAAGTTTTCATCGCCAAAGAGCACGCGATACTGCCGCGCGGAAATTTTGTCGATCTGCGTGTCCGTGGAATTGGGGTGGCTCGGTGAGAAAAGCGTTTTGAATTCTTTCGCCGTGTTCGCGGTGATGTTCAGCGTCACGCGTTGCAGCGGTCGCGGGGAAAGGCCGGTGGTGCGGAGGAAGAAGCGATAATCCGTTGCGCCAAATTCGTAGGGCAGCAACTCCACATAAGTGATTTCAAACCGCACCTCGCTCTGTGGATTGATGGGCGCAATGTTGAGCTTGAAAAGATTATCACCGAGGTATTGCAACAGCGCGGGATCGAGCAATTGGCGAATGCGATTGTCATACGCATCTTGCGCGGCTTTGCGTTCGCGCACGGAGGCGACATAACGCTGGCCGTTGAACCAATAAATCAATTCGCTGATCACCGCGCCTTCGGGCAGAGGAAAGACATAGGTCGCTTCAACCACGGCGTTGGTTTCGTTCATGAACGTTTGATCGACGTGCGTCTCTGCGAGCTGATCTTGAATCGCGACACGCGCATCATACGTTTTGATCCACATGGTTTGATAGGTTTGCGCGCTGTTGAGCGGCCGCACGAAGAGCGCGCCCGTGGCGAACGCGAGCATGGGCAGGGCCAATACGAATACAATGGCGGTGAGGAATAGAATCACCTTGCGCATAGCAGACTCCCGCAATGAAAGTAGGTTAGAAAAAAGAAAGGCGAGCAGCGCCCCGTTCTTACTTCAAACAACGAAAAGGCATGAAGCCAAACACTTCATACCGGCAAACATGAACCAGCGGAGAAACCCGGGGCAATGCTTTTTGCAAAATATCGGGCCGAGAGTGCGACACGAATCAAGAGCACCTCCCTTTCGCGAAAAGAGAAGGGTCGCAACCGATCGGCCCGAGTCCACTGGGTTACAGCAAAGGTTGCGACCACAGTAAAGACAAATTTTATGCCCGGCAAAAACGCGGAAATAGGTTGTGATAAATAAGGCGGCAAGGTTGAAAACGAAATGGCGGGCTTTGAGTTTTGCGCACAATCTGCGCGTTACCACACAAAAAACGAGAGCAAATCCTGCACGAGAGTGGGAAGCAAACACGCGCGGAATCACGCTTGCGCGAGGTTGTCCATCTTTGCAGCCAATTCGAAATCGCGGCGACTGATACCGCCGGCATCGTGCGTGGTGAGGTCAATTGTCACGCGATTATACACGTTGCTCCATTCCGGATGATGGTTCATGGCCTCGGCCACGAGCGCAACTTTGGTCATAAAGCCAAACGCCGCGATGAACGAATCAAACTGAAACGCCTTGTGCAGCTTGCCATTGAACAAGCTCCAGGTAGCGAGCGTTTGCAAAGCTTGCTGCACTTCTGCGTCGGTGAGTTTGAGGATTGCTGCCATGCGGTTTCGCCTTCACTTTTTAATGGCTATCACGATCGGGAGATTTTTGAATTGACGATTGAGCATTCGCGATTCGCAATTGACAATCATAACGCGAGCGCGCCAAAACCCAAAAGCTTTTTGTAAGCGGATTTTAATGTAAGCGGATAAGGCAAAGGCTGTATCAGCTTACGATGAAATCCGCTTACAAATGAAATTTGATATGAAAGTTTGCGAATGCTCCGCCCTAACTTGGCCATGACTATTCTCAATGATGGTTGAGAGCATGCCACGGCGCAGCCGTGGCGGAGCACGAAGCTGTTATCGCACCACGGTCATACTCTTGCTCAACACCTGCTTGCCGGCTTTGAGGCGATAGAGATAGATTCCCGAAGGCACGAGTTGCTGCTGCGCATCGCGACCGTCCCAGCGCAATTCATATGCGCCGGGCGTGCGCTCGGCTTTGAGCAATTGCCGCACGAGCTGACCTGCAATATTGTAGATGCTCAACTCCACCACCGTTGCTTCGGCGCCGGGTAGATCGAAACGAATGAGCATGTCGCCTTTGCCTGCGGCATGAAACGGGTTCGGCGAGTTTTGATAGAGATTAAACGCCGCGGGCACAGCGGCGACAGCGTTCGGTGCATGCACGAACGCATTTTTGAAGTCATCGCTCAAGTTCTGCACGTGCAACTCATGCAACGCAAGGGGCTCGCCTTTCGCGGCGAAGATGAGTTCGCAGACTTCGCCTTCTGCTGCGCGCGTTGCTTCATGATGAAAGCCGCCGAGCGTGATTTGGCCGGGCGCATTCTCAATGCCGTCGAGCGCGTGCCATTGCGCCGTGAGGGTGCTGCGTCTCACACCGAGAAATTGCAATTTGTCCAACGGATAATCCAACGCGAGCCCGAAAGCAGACAGGCCTTGCACTTGCGCTGCGGTGAGCGTCACATAAACCAACTCCGGCTCGTTGCCGGAAGCAACCGCGGTGCGCGTGTGCAGCGACAAGCGCGGCGCGAGTTGCGCTTTGGAAAGCGGCGCTTGCGCGAAACATGAGAGCGGCGGCAGGCCTTGCAAATAGCGCGAGAAAATGGCGAGCGCATCACCGGGCGTGGCGCGACCGTCGCAATTCACATCCGAGGTCGTGGCTTCGCAATCCGTGTTTGCAGCATCGCATGCCGCGGGCGTGACGCCGTTGTTCAAATAAATTTGAAAGGCACACAAGGCATCGCCCGGCGTGAGCGTACCGTCAACGTTTACGTCGCCATCGCGCACGCACGGAAGACAATGAAAGACATTCGGGCACAGCGACAACCTCGTTGCATCATCAACGGGATCGCGCAACACGAGCGCGCTGGAATCGCCGGTTTCACATTTGACGCGAAACGTGAGGCGGAGCAATACGCCCGCACTGTTGGTCGGAATAGCCGCGCTGCCAAAGCCGCCGCAAATAATATTGCCGGAGCCAACGGGATTCTCTTGCGCATTGAGCGTGAGAAAGCCGGAGGTCAAGTCGCCCGCGCTCGCGCCTTCAAACGCAAGCTGCGTGGGATCGACTTGCAACGTAAAGCCGAAAGCGTCAATCGGCTGCGGGTTTTCTTTTAAACGAATATCGACTTGAATGCTGCTGCCACTGCGCCCGCGAATGGCATTGGGCAACGAAGTCGCGCCCGCGGCAACGGGATAAATTGCCGGGCCGGGACACGGCGGCTGCGCACCATTCGGCGCAAACAAACTAATCTCGCCGAGGCGCAACGGATCGAGATTGCTGTAGCTCGTCGTGTTGAGGCCGTAAGCATTGTCGCCGTTATCCGCAACCACGTGCCAGCGCGAGGCAGTCACCGCGCGCCAATTTGCAGCAGCGCCGTTTTCGAAATTTTCATAAGCCAAACATGCCGTGCCCTGCAGCGCGCGAATGCAAAGGTCATCGAACAACGGCGCGTCGTTATATGAACCCAAGCCCAAACCGCCGCTGCCATACTCGCTATCATTCGCCGTGCCCAAACTTACGCCGTCGAAAAACACTTGGAGCGTTGCACCGCTGCGCACGAGGCGCACTTCATGATAGGCATTGTCGGGAAGTGTAAAGCTGCCGAGGCTGCCGAGGTCGATGCGGTCCGCGCCGCTCACTTTGTACACACGTGATTCGTTTGCGGCGCGATTGAACATCACATAGTAATAGTGAAACTCGTCTTGATAGCCATAGACCAAACAAATATCTGCGCCGCCGTTTTGGTTAAAGTCATCGGTCGAACGCACGTGCGTGGTCAGTTCGAAATCTCCGAACGCGGCGTAGCCATAAATGCGGCTGGAGAAATTGTTGTTCTCAATCGCTTCGCTTATTTGATCAAAGCCGTCAAGCGTGGCGGTGATCACGGCGCTGCCCGCGGGCCAAGTGATGGGTGTCGAGCATACTGTGGTTTGAGAAGAATTGCCGGGCGCATTCGTGGAATTGAAAGAACACACTTCGCTGCCATTGAGCTGCAATTCCACGCGAAAGTTTGATGCCGCTTCGGAACCGGTGTTGCGCCAATTTGCGTGCAGATAGTATTGCTGACCGGCAACAGGCACACTGACTTCTTCGCCGCCGTTGGCCGCGGTGCGCAAGTAAACTCGATCCGCAACCAGTTCCGTGGGTGTGGTTTGAATCGGCAAACGATATTTGACGGTGACAATATCATCGATGCTGCGGCCCGTGACATACACATTGCCCGCGTCGTCGATCGTCATCGCGCGCGCAAAATCGCGCGAGTCCGCGTCTTCCGTGAGCGTCACGAACCATTCGCGCACGCCCGCGCTGTTGAACTTTACCGTGTTGTAGTCATATTTGATTTGCTTGACGTCGATGGGGAAGGATAATGGTTGGCCGCTGTAGCCGGTCACATAAACGTTGCCCGAGCCGTCAATGACCATGTCCGTAGGATTTGCGTCGCCGCTGATATGAACCGCATCCCATTGCTGCACCCCGGCATTGTCGTATTTGATGATTAGGTAGCGATACATCTCGGAGGAGTTTTGAAAATAGCCGAGCGCGTAAACATTTCCGGCATTGTCCAGCTTGACGGCCTTCGCGCCTTGCACGTAGTAGTTGCTCGCCGAGGTCGTGGCCCATTGTTGCACGCCTTCGGTGTTATACTTGACCGTGGTGATGGAACTGTGCGGATGATAAGCCCAGCCGGTGACATAGATATTGCCGGCGTTATCCGTCGCGACCTCCGCGGCGCGATCTTCGCGCGCAATCGCGCCGTCGAAACTTTTCGACCATTGCTCCACGCCGGCGCTGTTGTATTTCACCGTCAAATAGTCGCTGAAAAATCCGGTCTGCACGCTTCTGCCGGTGACGTAGACATTGCCGCCGTTGTCGAGCGCAATGCCCGTGGGGTTGTCATAGCCATTGGCGGGCCCATTATAATGTGCCTGCCATTGCAATTGGCCGCTCGCGTTGCACTTCACAGTCAAATAATTTCCGGAGGAGCCTCCGGTCACGTAAGTATTGCCCGAAGCGTCAAGCGCGAAATCAGTGACTGTCTCCTCGCCATTCGGAGAAGCGTTGTGGCGATAATACCATTGCATTGCTCCAGCGGGGTCGAATTTGGCAATGAAAAAATCCCGCTGTGTTCCCGTTCCGCCCGTTGTGCCTGCGAGGTACAAATTGCCCGAGGCCTCGCGCGCAAGCCTCTCCGGAGTTCCGGCGCTATCGCCAACGCTCCACACAAAGTCACCGTTGGCATTGTACTTTGTAATCGCGGCGATCGTCACGCCATTCGCATTCACCACCGCGCCGGCAACATATACATTCCCAGAACCATCCACGACAAGACCCTTCGCGTCGTCCACGCCATTGCCCGCGCCGTTCAGGCGTTTGCGCCAAGCTTCTTCAATTTGTGCGTGGCCAACGGCAACCAGCCAAGCCCAACAGAAGAGGATTGAAATGATTCTTTCTTTGCGCATGCCCATAAAACCTCCTATGGTTAAAATGAACCGCTGTGTATTGGAGTATCGTCTCCATCAAAGAGACATAATGGGGCCTTTCTTTATTTTTGAATGAATGCTGCTTGCGAATTGCGTCAGCTTTCGTTTGATGCTGAAGCATCAGGCTAGGAGATGCAAGCTCCGTGAACGGGGCTGCCACCCAATTGATACGAACCACGCTTGCGGGGTTTTCACCTTTTAACCTGATGCTTACAGTTTCAGGCGGAGGTTGGTGGTATCACGAGTGCAAAATTCAGGTAGTAAAGGTCTTAGCTTCTTGTGCACCAAATTCGCTTCTAGGCTAATAAAGTTCAGACTCGTTTATGTGCTCGGCTGCAATTGAAACGTCGCTGCCACGGGCACTTCAAACAAATTTTTGCCAACCGACATTTTTTTCTGCCCACGAAACCCGCGAGTCACTCGCTATTTTCGCGTATTTCGTGTGTCTCGTGGGCAGAAAGTGAAAATCATCTCACGATCAACATCTTTCCCGTCAAGCGCGTGCCGCTGCCGTCGTTCGTAAGGACTGTGGGCGATTGGTCTTTGGCCGAGGTGAGCGCATAGAAATAAACGCCGCTCGGCACGAGACGGCCCGCAGCGTTGCGGCCATCCCATTGCACGGTGTATCGCCCCACGGGCCGAGTCGCATTCACCAACTCGACGACCTCTTGGCCGAGCACATTATAAACGCGCAAACGCACGCTCGCGGGCTGCGTCAATGCAAACGAGAACGTCACGGTCTGGCTCGCCACCGCGCGGAACGGATTGGGCCTAGTTTGCTCCAATGCAAACTCGCGCGGCACAGGTTCGCTGTCCGGCTCGCCAGTGTTGACGGTGCCGTCTTGGCGAATGAGAAAAGTTTTTGTCGGCGCGGTTTGGGGATGAATCACGTTGCCGAAGCCGTTGTCGTTTGCGGTGAAATAAATCTGCATGTGCGCCGTGTCCGCAGCCGCGCGCGGAATTTGTCCCGTGTATGAAATCGAATCGACCTGCGTGAGCGTGACGCTCGTGAAATTCGTGCTCGGGGTTTCGGCGTAGAACGCTTTCATACTGTTCGCTTGCAAGCCGTCGCGCGAGAGTACGCGTATCGTAATGCGAAACACGCCACTCGTGCTCGCATCCACTTCCGGCACATTGCTAAATGCCGGGCCAAATGCGGTGATCGCGGCCTTCGCATTCACGATGCCATAACCGAAATCATTGTTGGGTGAGTTGGTGCGCGAGGCCGTTGCTTGCAGCGTCTCCAACATTTGTTTGGGCGTGACGTTCGGATGCGCGGAGAGAATTTGCGCCACGACGCCGGCAGTAAGCGGACAAGAGAACGACGTGCCGTTCGCAAAAGTGAAAACATTTTCCGTGCGCGGCACTGCCACATAAACGCCTAATCCCATGGCCATCACATTCGGTTTGATGCGACCGTCGGCCGTTGGCCCGCGCCCCGAAAAATTCACGAGGCCGCCGCTTGCATTCACTGCACCCACTGCGATGACATTTGGGCCGTCCGCGGGCGCAGTGATGATGTTCCAACTGCTGCCGCCTTCGTTGCCCGCGCTGTTGACGATGATCACACCTTTGCTCGCAGCGATTTCCGCGGCAATGGTGATGATCGCGGTCTTGCCGTCCATTTGCGCCGTGGTGTAACTCACTTGTCCGGGATCGAACGTGCTATAGCCCAATGAGGTCGAGGTCATATCCACGCCTTGCGCTTCCATCCATTCGATGGCCTCGACCCAGTATTGTTCTTCGGCATGCGTTTCAGAAGGTACGTATTCCGTTTTCGCCAACAAAAATTTTGCGCCAAACGCCGGGCCGATCAATTCGCCCGGAAGATAGCCGGCAATCGTGGAAAGGGTTTGCGTGCCGTGCGTATCTTGCCCGCCAGAGTCGCCGCTTTCGTTGCGCGTCACGTCATCGTCGTTGATGAAGTCTCTTTCTTTAACCACACGCAGTTGAGCAAAAGCCTCGTGCGTTTGCCATTCAAAGCCGCTGTCCATCATGCCGACAAGCACACCGCGACCGGTAATGCCGGCATCGTGCAAGGTGGTGGCGACGATTTGATTCATTTGCGAAAGCGAGATGCCGTAGGAATAACGATGCGGGCCGTTTACTTTTGGCAGAGAAATTTCGTCGGCTTGGGCTTCGTGTGTGGGCGGTAGTTTAAGATGCGCGACCGGTCGCACGGATTTCACGAAAGAAAGTTTTTGCGCGGCGGCGATTTGCTCCGGCAATGCATCCACGCTCACGGCATTGAGCCAGCGCGATTCGACCACGGGCTGCAATTCTAACTTTGTCAATTCCGCGAGATAGGGTTGATAAAGCGCAACGTCGGTTTCATCGACCAAAGTCGCTTGCGAACGCATTTTCGCGCGGCGCTCCAATGCGCGCGACGAAAGATTTTGCCGCGCTTCGCGCATCAACGCGGAAGATTTCGACAATGCCTGCGGGCCTTTGTCTTGAAAAAAGATCCACCAACTTTGACGCGTTGCAGGCGTTGGGTTTTGCGATTGGGGATGAGCAGAGAGCAGTGAAGTAAGCAGCAAAGTGATTAGAAAAGCCAAGAGTCTTCGCATGCGAGGCACCTTTGGTTGTGTGATGTGTGAGATGACGTTTATGTGGCGGGCAAATGCTAGACCAGGGTCTGCATTTCAGTTTAGTGCTGAAAAATTAGAGAACGGCCAGGGCAAATGCAAGGCAATTTCCAGTTTTGGGCGGGCTTGGTTCGAGATTGAACAGAAAAAGAAAACTGCAGAATTATGCTCGGGCTTTTATCCCCCAAAAAACAAAACCCCGAAGCGGCAAAATTGCCGGAGCTTCGGGGTTGAATGCGTGCTCGAGAAAATGAAACGCAGAGGTTGATGGACGTATCTAAACGAGAGCTTCTTCTTCCATTGCGAGAGGAGGTTGATACTTTGGCGCAAAGCTCATGACTTGATCTACGTGATCGAGCAGCTTGTCGCTATCGATCATATGATCAACCCAACCATCCGCGCCGCGCTCCTGCAGCGTATGGCCGAACGTTTCGTCGCCGTCTTTGACAATCGCAAGCACGTGCAAGCTGTGATATTTCTGTTTGATTTTTTCAATCAATCGGCCTGGCGATTTGCCGCTAAACGAAAGCCGGCTATGATTCGCATCCAGCATCAAAAGCGTCGGGCGCTTGCGACGAATGAGGCGCATAAGCGACACTTCATTCTCCGCGATTTCGATCCGATAACGCGGGCACAACGCCAAATACATCCGCATCTGGGATTCGAGGTCGTCGTTGAGCATGACAATTCGATTCATGATGGCTACCCATGATCTCAGTCGGCGAACTCTTTCTCCGAAACCTGCTCGGAGAATAAACTGATCCAACCGTATTCACAAAAAAAGTTAATTGTTTAAATCGTTGTGTAAAAGTAGAGTCAAATAGGAGGGAGTGCGGAAAGGCAGGATGCTGGTTGCTGGATGCTTGATGTTGGTTGCTTGCGAACTGAGTCGGAGAAAGAGCGTCGAGTATCCAGCATCAAGCTTCAAGCATCACGGCGTGTTGAGCAAGGTCGGAATCGGGGTTTCTTCTTCACAAAAGCGAAAGAACAAATGTAAGCACACGGCGAGGAGCGCGAGCGCGAGCAACAAAACGAGCGGATGAATGTGTCCGTTCCAATTGAACCATGGGCCGAGGCTCTCTTCGCCAAAATTGACCAGCAAAATTGCAATCAAGTTGTTCTGCGCGTGTATGATTGCGCTGGGAATGATGGATTCGCTGCGCCAGGCGAGCACGCCGAGGAACATGGCGATGAAAATAAGCTGAATAAACCACCACGGCAAGAGATGCACAAAGCTAAACAAGATCGCGGTGCTAAAAATGGCGAACAACGCCGGGTGTCTTTGCTCAAACGCACTCTGCACGAAACCGCGGAAGAGCATTTCTTCCAGAACGCCCGCAAGTAAAACGCTGGCGAGCATGAGAATCACCCAATCGTGCCAATTCCTCGCGAGCAGAGTCTCTTTCATCGAAGCTTCGAGATGCTCGGGAAAAGGCAGGAACAATTTGACAATAAGATTCAATTCCATCGCGAGCACGGTGACGGCCAAACCGAGGATGAAACTCAGCAGCATAATTCTTTTGCTGACGAGATTGAGGCGCAACACCGTGCGCACGTCAAAGCCTTTGCGCCGCAAAAAAATATACGCCGGCAGCAAGAGCGCCAACTCGCCGAGCACCAAGAGCCATTTGGCAAGGATCACCTGAAACAAAAAGCCGACGGCGAAATAAGGAATGCCGGTCAATAATAAAACCCAACCGACATTGGAAACGGAGGGATAGCGGGGAGCGAGTGGTGCGGAGGTGTTCGCGAAAGCCATGTTTCACCGGCACATTTCAGCCAATAAAATCGCGGCTGCGATGGCTACATTGAGCGATTCGCCGCCGCCGCGCTTGGGAATCGAAACGCGATGTTGAATCATCTCTTTGACTGCCGGCGAGATGCCTTCGATCTCATCGCCGAGCACGAGCATTTTTTTGGAGGCAAAACGCAGCGTGGTATAGGGGAAATCGCCGCCTTGATCTGCACCATAAAGCACGGCGCCAAACATTTGAAATTTTTTCAAGAGCGCGGGAAAATCTTCCTGCTCATGAATCGCCAAACGAAACACCGAGCCCATGCTCGCGCGCACCACTTTGGGGTTGAACACTTCGACGCACGTCGGGCCGACGATCACGCCGTCAACGCCGAGCCAATCGGCCGTGCGCAAAACCGTTCCGAGATTGCCGGGGTCTTGCAGCTTTTCAATGCCCACCCACAAACAACGCGGCACGCCCTTCATGTGCTCCAAAGGGTCGAGTGGTTGCACCCGCCGCCGCACCACAGCGACAATGCCTTGCGAGTTGACGGTATCGGATATGCCGACGAAATCTTCGCTCGCCACTTCCATCGTGGGAATGTGGCGCTGTTGCGCAAGCTTCACCGCTTGCCGCGCGCGCACCGAATGCAGAAAGGAAGTGCAATAAATAATCTGGTCGATTTCCCAACCGGATTGGATCGCCTCTTCACAAAGGCGCCCGCCTTCGGCGAGAAACTTGCGCTCTTCTTCTCGATACTTTTTTTGTGTGAGGCGGGCGATGGCTTTTAGATCATTCTTGCTTAACATGAGGCAGGTATTTGCAGGGTTGGCAAATCAAAGTTCGTGCACCATCTCTTCTTCCCGGCTGATGGCGCCAAAGGCGTCTGCTGCGTTTTTTGCGGTTGCGAGACGTTCACGAAAATCACGTTTATGCACCAAGCGCGAAATGCGGCTCAAGGCTTTCAAATGCGGACCGGTCTGATTGGGCGGCCCCACCAACAACCACACGAGAGTAACGGGCTTGTCATCAATCGCGTCGAAATCAACAGGCGAATTGGCAATACCGAGCGCCGCCACGATCTCCGGCGCGGCTTCCGCTTTGCCGTGTGGAATGGCGACACCGTCGCCGACGCCCGTGCTCATCAGCGCTTCGCGCTCGAGAATGGCCTTGAGCACTTCGTCTTTGCTCTTGATGCGATGCGCGGTGGCCAGCATCTCGACCATTTCTTCTATGACTTGTCTTTTCTCTCGGCCCAGCAACGGCACTTTGATCAAATCCTCCGAGAGAATTTCTTTCAACTTCATCAAGGTTTCGTCTCCTTCGCAGTCCTCTATTGTCTACGCGTGCCAGGTCCTGTTAGAACCGACCCTCTCGGCGCATGCTCACCTCGTGATTCTTTGGGGGAATGTGCGTCCCGGTGTAATCGCAACGGTGGGGTTTCGTTCCTGTGGGGCGGAGGTCGTTTAAAAAACGCGGCCAATGTAGACTAGTGTGCTCAATTATGCAAATCATTTTTCGATTTGCGCCACCCGATAACGAGCATTCCCACGATCACAGCCAACGCGCCCAGGCTGATGAACAAGCCCATAGTGTAGGCGGTGGAGGCATAGCGCCATTCGATGCGATGTTTGCCCGCCGGAACCTCGACGCCGCGAAACGCATAATTCGCCAACAGCGTTTGGGCCGGTTGGCCATCGACATATGCGTGCCATCCAATGGGGTAATAATTATCGCTTAACACTAAGATTTGCGGAGACGAGCTTTGTGTTTCTACGACAATTTCGTGTAATGAATATTTGACCAGCGTCGCTTGCGCGGTCGAATCCGGGGCGGGCGCGTTTTGCGGCGCTTCTTTTAACAACACGCTTTGATGCGGATCAAAGCGCCCGCTGCGAATATGCGTGAGCGCGTCGAGATCATTCGCGATCACTTCGTGCGTGCCGACGAGATAAGCGCGCGGCAACGCGGTCGTGTTTTCATAAATAAACAGCGGCGCTTGCTCCGCCGAAAGGGTCTGCTGCAAAACCCACGTCGGTTCGGGCAGAGGATAACGCGAGACGAGATATTTCACATTCAACAAATCCAACAAACCAAGATACGCGCGCCGTTGTTCCTGCGGAATTGCTTCGACGGGCAACGGCTGCAACGCCGGCCGCCCGCCTTGATTCACTTGCCGAAAATACGTTTGCACCAAACCGTTCTGCAGATTCGTTGCTTCCATCAAATCTTGATAACGACGCGGCTTTGCGGCATGATAGCCACCCACGCTTTGCACGCCTTGCGCCGCCCAACGCATTTCATTAAACAACTCGGCCACGGGTAAAATGCGATACGTTGCGGCATCTTCTTTTAGAAAATTGCTCACCGCATCGGGTTGCAATGCAGCCGAGGCATTGCGCTCCGGCGCCGGCGCTTCGCCGATTCTCTTATCCACAATCCAAAGGTCGAGCAGCGTCACGAGCACGATGCTCACTGCGACGCTCGTAGCTGAGACCTTTTTCGAATAATACAGCGCGAACATTGCGAGGCCGATGCCGCCGATGAGGGCGACGATCCAAAGATCGCCGAGCAGTTTATCGAAACGCATTTGATCAAGCTGTTGCTGCGTGGCCGGCTCATAACGATCGGGATACACGCCTTGCATAAAACTAAACACGCTGCTCTGCGCCAGCGTAATGAGCAACACCACGCCGAGCACGCTCACGAGCGCAATCCACAAACGCCGCGACACGAGGGCATGTTGCTCGTTTGCTTCGCGTTTGTTTTCGGTTTTAATGGAAGACAGCAACGCCTGCAAACCCATGCCCGCGAGAATGGCCACGAGACATTGCACCAGCACAAGAATCATCACCGGCACGCGAAACTTGTTGAAGTAGGGGAAATAATCATAGAACAAGCGATAGAACGTTTCGAAGTTGTGACCGAACGAGAGCAGCAGCGCGAAGAGAATCGCGAGGCCGAAAAAGCCGGAGAGCGGCACGCGCTTCACCAGCGCAACGAGCGCGAGCGCGAGCACGAGAATGCCCATGTAATTCGGATAATCCGTGAACGGCATGTTGCCCCAATACGTCACGCCGCCGAAGCCATAGAAAGACGGCACGAGGAACGTCATCATCTCGCCGGGCGCAAACGACCATTGCGTGGCGTACTCGAATCCGACGCCCGTATCTTGCGCGCCTTGTTGCTCCGCGAGCACGGAAGCCGCGCCGCGAATCGAATAGGGCGTGTATTCTTGCAAAGGGAGAAACAGAATCGCCGCGAGACCGAAGCCGAGGAGCAGTGTCGCGAGAAAGCCGCCCAACACCGGCGCAATGCGCGCGCTCTCTTTGCGGCGGAATGCCATGAAAATTTGATAGAGCAAAAAGAAGCCGAGCAGGAGCAGGCCGTAGAACGCCACTTGCACATGCCCGCGCTGCAACATCAGCCCGACGAACAATGCGCTCAAACCGAGATTGAGCAATGAAAATTTTTCGAACAGTCTATCCATCGCCCACAGCGCGAGCGGAATATACGCCGCGGTCATGATCTGCGAGCCGTGGCCGAAGATCGTCATCGTAATCATGTACGGCGTGAGCATGAACGCAATCCCGCCGAACAGCGCGGGCACAAAGCTCGCGCCTCTTCTTTTTAAAAAAAGAAACACGCCGAGGCCTGCGAGCACATAATGCAGCGCGAACACGAGCATGCGCCGCACCGGAATGACGCGACCAACATACTCCAACACTGTGTCGGGGAAATAAGCAAAGGGATGATACACCAGGCTCGAAACGCTCGGCATGCCGCCGAAGATATACGGCAACCATTGCGGCAACTCGCCTTCTTTCGTGAACGATTCTTTCAAAGGCGTCGCGAGCGCAGCGGGCGCTTGTGCATCCGGCGAGACATAAGTTTTGCCCGCGAAGATGGTTTCGAAAAAGAACACGAGCATGAGGATAAAAAAAATCCCCGTGGCAGTAGCCGCGGGGTGTTGCGCAAACCAACCGGTGCTCGTTGCAGGCGAGGCGGCATGGCTCGTCGTTGCTGCCGCTATGGGCTTGCGCGTGGGGCGAGTTTTTTTTGACATTGAGGAAAATATCCTTGTTTTGGAATAGGCGAAATCAGCGATGACTAACTCAATCCCAAACCACTTCAACGCCTTCGACATGAGCGAAGGCGGCATCACTAGAAAGCACTTTGAGACCAAGCCATTTAGCGGTCGCGAGAATAAGGCGGTCGTGGGGCTCGAAAAACAACACGGACTGAGCGACACGAAGAATTTCCGGATTCAGATCTACAACGGCGTATTTGGAAGAAGAGGCGATGAGATCGAGGGTTTCGGCGAGATCAATGTTGATGCGATTCTTTTCGGACAGATACATGACTTCCATGAGGCTGATGACGGAAATGGCTAAAGTGTCGTCGCTCGTTTCGATCGCATCTAAAATCTGCGCAGCCTTTTTGCCGATTTTCCCGAGGCCAGTGAAATGGCGCACCAAGCCGACCGTGTCTAATAAGTATTCCATCAAAAGGCTCTTTCGAGAATGCTCTCGCGCAATTGTTTTCTCGCGTCTTTAATCGCGCCCTCCAAGTCCGTGAGTTTCTCAAAACCTTTGCCTTGCCAGATTCCTTTTAAGCTGCGATAGCTTTGGGCTAAGGGATAAGAGGTGGGAAGAATGGAATCAACATAGACCCGAACCTGCTCAAGCCGATCTTCCGGCAATAGCGCCAAGATTCGAATAATCTCGGTTTTTTTGAGGGCAGCAACGTTCATATTACTCTCCGGTTTTATTCTGCACCAGTTCCACCAGCGACACATACTTTCTCTCCGTCTCTCTCGCTGTCACGAGCTTGCGAATCGTAAGCACGCGGCGCAACGGGAGCAGTGTGCCGTAAATCGCCAAGAAGAAGTAAGCGAGACTCCATTGGTGGCCGGCAATCGTGAATGGCGCGAGCCAAAGATCGAGCAGCACGAGCACGCAGATAATGTTCATCGTCGCAGGATAGGCAAACATGCCGAACACCATGCGAATCGCGGACGCTTCATTTTTCCTTTTATAAAGATTCTCTACGCCGGTGTATTTGAACGAAGCGTAGTAATCGTAAGCTTGATTGAGCTTCGATTCGATGAGCTGCCCGGCTTCTTGATAGAGCGTCGCAATATCGAAGCGCAGCGAAAAGAAACCCGCGAGGAAGCCGAAAATGATGCTCTCGAAATGGCCCGTGCGAAAGTATGTGCCGAGGCTCAGGCCGAAGAACATTAACGGCACCACGATCTCGTGGCCGACGGAGTCTAAAAATTTTCCGGTCACGCTCGCTTGCTTGCGAAAGCGCGCGACCTCGCCATCGACATTATCAAACACGAAACCGAGTTGTAACAGCGCCAATCCCGCGAGCGCGCTTGCCATGTTCGGAATCGCCAAACACACTGCACCCGCTACGCCCGAAAGAATTTGCAGCACCGTGACTTGGTTCGCGGTCAAGCCCGCGCGAATCGCGAGGTACGTGAGATACAGCGAGAACGGCCGAATGAAGTAGTAACCATATGCGCCTTGCCGCTCTTCGGGATTGATGCGGTGCTTGAAGTTCTTTAGCTCTTTTAATGTGACGGTTGCCAACGGGCCTCTGTGCTTGCCTATATCGGATTTTTTGTTATATTGCTCATGAACGAAATCGCTAACCAGGAGTGACTATGCACGCTGAAGCTTTGGTTGCCGCTGCTCCCGACGTAATCACGCCCGCGCCGCAAGATGATCTTCTTGCTTTGCAACGCATCAAAAATGAAATCGCCAAGCGGCTGTTGCAAAGTTGGCTCGCGGAAGATCCGGAGTATGATATAAAAGCTTGGGCGATAGTCAAGCCGCTCATCGAAGAGAACCGGCTGTCTGCAAGGAGAAGGTTTGATGACTAAGGCCGTCATGTTAGATAGCGGGCCGCTGGGCAAAATCGCTCACCCTCATCCGAACCCTGAAATCATCGCGTGGCTCACGCGGCTTTTAGATGGCAATGTCGCTGTCATCATTCCGGAAATAACCGATTATGAAGTACGCCGCAATTTGTTGCTTTCGAACCTCACTAAATCGGTGGTACGGCTTGATCAACTCAAACAAATTTTGATCTATACACCGATCACAACAGCGATCATGCTTCGAGCGGCAGAATTATGGGCCGAGGCGAGAAAGCGCGGCAAACCGACTGCTGACATAAAAGAACTCGATGGCGACGTCATTTTGGCGGCGCAAGCTCGGCAAGTAGGCGCTATCGTCGCAACGGAAAATGTCGGTCATCTTTCGCTCTTTATCGAAGCCAAACACTGGCGCGATATTTCCGCCGACGCAAACAATTGACGCACAACACAACGTGCTCGCTTTCACTATGCCCTCCGCACTACGCCCTCAGCCCCAAGCCCTCACACCCTCAACCTCTCCATCGCAAACGCCAATGCCTCTGGCGTATCGATATCAATCCAAAACGCCTCGCCGATTTCCACGCTCTTCATCTTTCCGGCAGCAATCAACTGGCTGCAACCGTCCGAGAGTGAGCAATCGCC
The DNA here is from genome assembly GCA_041918175.1 of bacterium. Taxonomy (GTDB): domain Bacteria; phylum Zhuqueibacterota; class Zhuqueibacteria; order Zhuqueibacterales; family Zhuqueibacteraceae; genus JABWAN01. Next base: position 86,626 of record JAYRWE010000091.1, on the reverse strand, counting down.
TTCGACCATCGCACTCGCAAGCGCATCGAACAAACCGGTCGTGCATTTGAACAAGCCGCAGTCGATGCCGTTATAAGTCGCAAGCGTTTTGCCGATGTTGCGAATGTGCTCGCCTTCATACACGACCTTCATCGCGTCGTCAATATCGAAGATGGCGGAGATTTTGGGATCGACCGCAAGCGCGATCTCTCCGTCAGCGAGCGGCGCGGCCATGAGCTTGGCGAGCATGTCGGGAGAAAAGAGATGATCGCTCATCATGAGCAGGAAGTGCTCGTCCGGTGCGAAGCACTCGCGGCCGGCATAAACCGAAACGCCGTTTCTCTTTTGCCATTCGGCATTAAACACATAACGTAGCCGCAAGCCAAGCTGCTTGCCCTCGCCCAAACGCGCTTCGATGACTTCACGCTTGTAGCCTGTGACGATGACGACTTCTTCAATGCCCGCGCGCTTGAGCGTGAGCAGGATTGTTGCAATAATGCTGCGCTCGCCTACGCTGATGAGGCATTTGGGAATTTCCTGGCTATGCTCATTGAGTCGAATGCCGCGCCCGGCTGCGATGATGAGCGCGCGTGTAGGGTGAAGGTTATTCAAGTGAGTCGATCAAGCCTTTTGTAGTTCAATATAAAACCAGCCGCCAATAAGAATTCTTAACGTTGGGCGAATGAGGCCCATCTTCCACCAATAGAGAGGACCTTTGTTGAATCTTTCGATGCGATTGATGCGCAGTTTTGCTCGATCGGCAAGTGTGTGTAAACGACTGAAATCAATTTCATGAAAATGTGCCGGTGGCCACATCAACGTTGACGGGAATACGCCTTTGGGCGTTGTCAAAAACAACGTTCCATTGTCTTTGAGGATACGACGGCACTCGAGCAGATTCCATAACGGATTCATCAGGTGTTCTAACACCTCGAAGGAAAAGATCACATCAAAGCTTTTGTCTTCATAAGGAAGGGCGCCGACATCGAAATCAGCATCGGGCGAGGTGTTAATGAGATTGAGTTGTGGGTAGGTTTTTTGAAGTAATGGAGTAAAAGGGTTGATCACTCCTAGATCAAGAGCTTTTCCAGAAAGGGACTTTGGCAATCTTTCTAGGGTTAGCTCGTAACGGTCATAATCGGCTTTAATGTCGCCGTAGTCCTTGAATGGGTTTTTCATTAAAGATGACTCAAAAGTTCTGTGTAGAAGAAGCGTGAATTTTAAAGGCGTAAATATTAGCCTTCATGTCAAGCAAAAGCAAGGATTTTTTCGCTAACATTTTTGGGCTTCGCTAGTCATTTATCATCTACGCATTGACAAAGAATATGCGCTATAATATATTCGAGCCACACTGGGTCATAATTAACTGGGACTTCGCCGCTAAAGCCCCATTTGGCTTTTAATCTTCTTAATTCGGGAGGACCTCATGCGAGTCACTCTTTGCATCTGGGCCGCTTGTCTTGCCTTAAGCCTCACTGCTCAATCTCACGCCCAACAGACTTGGGCAAAGTCTCCCAACAATCCTATCATTCCGGCGCAAAACGGGTTTTCTGCAGAGCCGGCTGTTGTCTTTGACAGCACCAATCAGAAATACAGAATGTGGTATTCGGCTTTTCACAATGGAGCATACCATATCTTTTACGCCACTTCGATTGATGGCATTACCTGGACGAATTACGCAAACAATCCGGTTTTGAGTCCGGGTAGCGCCGGCGCATGGGACAGTTTTAGTGTGCGCAGTTCTGCTGTGATTCAAAAGAATGGCGAATACTATCTCTATTACTTCGGCACTGGCGTTCTTTCCGGTAATCACATTGGGCTGGCTAAATCCCCGGACGGCATTCATTGGACGAGATATCCTGACAATCCTATCCTCTCGCCGGGCAATGCCGGATCATGGGATGATAACACAACCTATCATCCCAAAGTCGTTTTCACCGGCAGCAAGTTTTATATGTGGTATGCTGGTTCTAATGGCAATGTTGTACAAGGCGGATTGGCAACTTCAACTGATGGGCAAACTTGGATAAAACATCCGAATAATCCTGTGTTAAAACCGGGCGCTGCGAACAGTTGGGATGAGTATCGTGTTTGGCCTAGCAGTGGAGTTGTATTCAAAGACAGCAAGTTTGTATTACTCTATACCGGAGTGAATTTCTCAAATGCGAGCAACAGTCCAATCGGTTTGGCAACTTCAAACGACGGCATCGTTTGGGAAAAAGACTTGAACAACCCTGTTTTTCTCGCTGGAGGAAGCGGCACGTGGGATGACGATGGATTGGGAAATGGCTCTCTTTTATTTGACGGCGAACGTTTCAAGTTATGGTATGGCGGGCATAATGCCAGCGGTACATGGCGCATCGGATATGCCGAATCTGAAGTCTCCAACTTCGCGCTTGACCTCGATGGCCTCGACGATCACGCGCTCTTTGAGCCGAACTTGCTTGACACACCGCAGCAGATCACGATGGAAGCGTGGGTGAAATATCAATCCACGAAAACTTATATGATGGCGGTTTCGCTCGAAGGCGTGTATGCGTTCTTTCTCAACCGTTACAGCGTCGGTTCGTTCACGCCGTTTTTTGACGGCGGCAGCATTCATGCGAATGATCGTGGCTACGGCGCAAATTTGAACGACGGCCAATGGCACCATCTCGCCGCGGTGAATAACGGGCAAACGTTGCAGGTGTTCATCGACGGCGCGCTTATGGGCAGTGCGAGCGAAACACTTTACAATATCACCTCGCTGAATCGCACTTCGGCGATTGGCGCACAATTCAATGCTTCGGAATTTCATTTCGACGGCATCGTTGACGAAGTGCGCGTGTGGACCGTGGCGCGAACACAGGAACAGATTCAAACCCACATGCACGAGCGTCTCTCCGGCAATGAGTCTGGGCTGGTTGCTTATTGGCGTTTGGATGAAGGTACGGGCCAAGTCCTCAACGATGCTTCGCCGCTGCAACAACCCGGACATCGCGGGGCTTCGGAAAATCCCGATGCCGCGGACCCGACTTGGGTGCTCGCGAATCGCACGCCGGGAACGGGTTGTATTGGCATTCCTCTCCCCGCGGGCGAGGCCTATGGCAACATCAACCCCAACCATCAAACGCATTCGGATAAAGTCACATACTGTTTCGAAGCGCCGGCGGGCGATCGCTATCTCAGCTTCGCGGTGTATGATATCGATCAAACCAATGAAGTGAGTGTGTCGTTGAACGGCGAAACGCTCATGTTCGCGCCGCTCACTGCGAACAATACGTGGAGCAGTTTGGTGGGCGTGCTCCTTTCCGATGCGCAAATGCGCGAGGGGCAGGCGAACACGCTCGTGTTCGACAACACGCGCAATCCGCCGCAGAATTGGCGCTGGGGCGTACGGCAAGTTTCGGTTGATCCGTTTTATGCTCTGCCCTCGCCCGCGGCCTATGGCAATATCACCGGCGGCGATACGCAACATGCGGACAAGGTGGTTTACTTTTTCTCCGGCCAGCCCGGCGATCTTACGCTCGCGTATCAAATTTTCGACATCGATCATCTTGATGAAGTGGACATTGTGCTCAATGCCACAAAAATTCGCGACGAAGCGCTGACGAGCGGCGAGTCGTGGAGCGAGACGCGCAACTTGCTCTTGCCCGATGAGTTGGTGATTAACAACGGCATCAATGTGCTCATCTTTGAAAACACGAAGAATCCGCCACGCAATTGGCGCTGGGGCGTGCGCAGCGTGAGCGTGAATGCGGCCGCGACTTCTGTGCTCGCACTGGCTGGGCAAACGAATGCGAATGTGAACGGCGTGAATGTGCTCAATGGCCGTTATTTAATGGATGGCATCATCGCGCCGTCCGCGCGCACCAATAGCGGTGCCGACGACACCTCGCGTTACGTGATTCAAGGCGCGACCACGATTGCGACGAACGGCTATGCGCTCATCGAGTTGCCGAGCGCGCAGAAGATCGATTATCTCGCGCTCTATCCCGAATGGCATGCGCAGCGGTATTTTGGCTATCGCGTCGAAACTTCGGAAGACGGGAGCAATTGGAGCACGGCGATTGATAAGCTGAACACGAAGCTGCATGGCACACAGGTCGAGCGCATCACCAAAAGCAATGTGCGCTATCTTCGCCTCAGTGGGTACAGCGTGGTGCTTGATCCCGATTCGTCATTATCGAGCGCATTGAGCGAGGGCGCATATTGGAATGCGTATGAAGGTCTGTTGCAAGGAACACAACCCGAAGCTTTGGCGATTGCCGAGTTGGTTTTGCTCAAACAAGAGAGCGGCGTGAACGTTGACGAGCCGGAGACGGAGTTGCCCACGAGTTATCGTCTCGAACAAAACTTGCCGAACCCCTTCAATCCTTCGACCATCATTCGTTTCGATTTGCCGCAAGCGGAGCGCGTGCATTTGGCCGTGTACAATCTGCGCGGCGAGTTGGTCGCGACGCTTGTTGATGGCAATCTCTCGCCGGGCGCGCATGCTTTCACTTTCAATGCGAACGGCCTGGCGAGCGGCGTGTATTTCTATCGCGTGAGCATGGAGAAATTTTCCGCGACGAAGAAGATGTTGCTCACGAAGTGATTTTGCAAAAACAAAAGGCATGGTGCGAATAGGACGCGCACCATGCCCAGAACTTTTTAATCGCATCAAACTCATCAGGGAGATTCCATGAACCTTCGAAACCAGGCCTTCATTTTCCTCCTCTGCCTTTTCTTCCTTTCATTTACAAACAATGGCAACCAAAAAACGAGTGGCGGCGTGCGCGAAGCGTGGGTGCGCTATTTCGGCGCCAACAAAGTGCTGGGAGAAGACGTTGTTGTAGCGAATGCCGTGGACCAAGCAGGCAACGTTTATATCACAGGCTATAGCCCCACCGTGCCCAATGGCTACGACTACTACACGATAAAACTCAATCCGCTCGGATTGAAGATTTGGTCCGCGAAATACAACGGCCCGGGCAATGGCGATGATATTCCTGTTGGGATGGTCTTGGATGATGGCGGCAATGTTTATGTTACCGGAACGAGCTACGTATCCAAGACCAATACTGATTTTGCCACGGTCAAATACAACGCCAGCGGCAAGGAGCAATGGGTTGCGCGCTATAACTCGCCGGATGATCTTTTGGACGAGGCCAAAGCGGTGGCGGTCGATGGCAAGGGCAACGTATTCGTCACGGGAAAAAGCGATACCGTCTATAGAATGAATCAACGCACTTGTGTTACGATCAAATACGATGCGCTGGGCAGAGAACAGTGGGTGAAGCGTTATCGCGGCCTTGATAATATCCAAGCCGACGGAGTTGCAATCGATCTTGACGCACGCGGCAATGTCTATGTCGCGGGAACGAGCAATCGAAACCCTAACGACAACTTCTTTTCGGATTTTATGACGATCAAATATGCAACGACCGGCGAGCAGGAATGGGTAAGGCGGTTTAATGCGGATCAGCCCTTCGCAAATGCAGTAGCGGTCGCATTAGTTGTCGATGCCGTAGGCAATGTCGGTGTCACGGGCACGCTGCGAGAAGGGGCAGGACTTGTAACAGTGAAATATAATACCCGAGGCGAGCAAAGGTGGAGCGCGTCTTATTATAAACCTTTATACAATATCCCTACCGAGCTAGCTTTTGACCAAGTCGGCAACCTTTATGTTACCGGCCGCAGCGGCTCCGACGGCAACTATGATTTTGTGACAATCAAATACGATTCTATTGGCGTGGAAAAATGGGCTGCGCGTTATGTCGGGCCGTTCGCAAGTTTTGATCGAGCGAGCGCTCTCGGCGTTGATGTTTCCGGCAATGTCTACGTGACCGGCACGTCTACGGGCAATGCTTGCACGGTTGTGAAGTATGATGCAGCCGGTGTGGAGCAATGGGCAATTCGTTCCGCTTTGCCGGGTTCGGGTTATCCGGAGAGCAAACCCGATCTCGCAATAGATCCGGCGGGCAATGTTCATATCGCTACGACAACGACCGGAGCACCGGAAGGGCGGAATCGCAACTATCTTGCGATTAAATACAATCCGACAGGCGCGGAACAATGGAGCGCGCAGTTGGACGAGGGGCGAAGTACCGATGAATACGCAAACGCTACGTTTGTGGATGCGGCGGGAAATACATATGTAGCTGGATACAGTATTGGCTTGGGCGTAGTTATAGTCAAATACAATTCTGCCGGAACCTCGCGTATACTTTTACCGGGTGCAGCAACGATCGATCATGTTACCTCGCTCTTTGTTGATGCGAGCGGCAACATTTATTTGGCTGGCTATACTTCCATTGAAAATTTGCCGCCCGACTATCTTACAGCCAAATTTGATGCCGACGGTAGATTGCTTTGGCAAGCGCGTTACAATGGCGTGGGAAACGGTGCTGATGAAGCCACAGCGATTGCAGTGGATGTGCTGGGCAATGTTTATGTAACCGGTGCAAGCAAAGGGCAAGCAACGAGTCGTGATGATCACGTTACGATCAAATATAACTCTAACGGAGTTGAACAGTGGGTTGCGCGCAATACGAAGGAACGATTTGACTCTTTCCACTTTCCGCCACGTATCGCGCTCGACGCGTCGGGCAACATTCATATTGCCAGCAATGCAGCCACTATCAAATACGACGCCAGCGGAAACGAGCGCTGGGTTGTTCGCGATCAGCCCGGATACGCGATTGAAGTTGATGCCAAAGGAAATGTTTTTACGGTAGGCGTGGATATCGCGAACAAACAGTACATCACAATCAAGAGAGATTCATCTGGCAATAAGATTTGGGAAGCGCGCCAGGAAGGGATGTTATATTCCAATTCTACCTCGCTATTGGCAATCAGCCGTATGGGCGGCGTTTATATTGCAGGACAAGCCGTAAACCCGGCAACGGGAAGCACGGATTTTATGGTTGTCAAATATAGCGATGCCGGTGTCAAGCGTTGGGTAGCGTATCATCTCTCTTTAACCTACAGCGAAAGTCGAATGTCAGCACTGGCACTAGACAAAGATGATAATGTCTATGTTACCGGCACCGGGCCAAGCACAACGAGGACCTCAACGGATTTTGTTACGGTCAAATATAACTCCTCAGGTGTGGAGCAATGGCGGATAAGTTTCGGAAGCCCTGCTGATGCATACGATCAGCCTATTGGTATAGGCTTAGATGCCGCAGGAAACGTCTATGTTGCGGGGCGGAGCCAAAACACGAATGGCGGAGTTTGGAGAACTTTTACCACCGTCAAATACGAGCAAACACCCAACGCCGTTGTAGAGCGTCAAAGCGAACTGCCCACGAGTTATCGTCTCGAACAAAACTTGCCGAACCCCTTCAATCCTTCGACCATCATTCGCTTTGATTTGCCGCAAGCCGAGCGCGTGCATTTGGCCGTGTACAATCTGCGCGGCGAGTTGGTCGCGACGCTTGTTGATGGCAATCTCTCGCCGGGCACGCATGCTTTCACTTTCAATGCGAACGGCCTCGCGAGCGGCGTGTATTTCTATCGCGTGAGCACGGAGAAATTTTCCGCGACGAAGAAGATGTTGCTCACGAAGTGATTTTGCACGGGATCGGCCATACATGAAAAATCTCCGCCCTCTTCGAGGCGCGGTGTTCCATAAAACTCGGCACAAACGGGTTTGAAAAAATTTTGAGTACGTGCCAAATGAAACTGCCGCGAGAAACAACGTTTTTCTGCGGCAGTTTTTTTTCGGGAAGGCGGCGGGTTCCCGGCGCTTTGATTTTATCTCACCAGCAACATCTTTCGCGACGCGGTAAGGTTGCCGGCTTTCAGCGTATAGAAATAAACGCCGGAAGGCAGATTCACTGCGTCGAACTGCATGCGGTATTCGCCCGCGGGTTTCGTGCCTTCAAAAATGGTTGCGACTTCGCGCCCGGAGTTGTCATAAACTTTGAGCGTGATTTGCTGGGCGCGGCGAATGCTGAACGGAATAACCGTTTGGCGAAGAGCCGACGCGCCTGCCCCGCCCGCGAATGGGTTGGGATAATTTTGCTCCAATTGAAAATCAACCGGACTGCGCTCGCTTTGCTCCGTCACGCCGACGGTGGCGCCGGTGATCATGCGCACGGACTTGCTGCCGTAGTCTGAAACGAAAATGGTGTCGCCCGTGGCGCTCGCAATAATGCCGTTGGGATTGTTGAAGGTCGCCGACAACGCCGGGCCGTCGGTTTTGCCCGGCGAGCCTGATCCCGCAAAATGCGACACCACGCCTTCGCGCGTCACCGTATAAATTTTGTGAATCGTAAAGCTCGTGCCGTAGATCAGCCCGGAAGAATAGGTGATGAAGCCCAGCCACGTTCCGGGAATGTCCGCAAGAAAACTCATCGCACCTTGGGGCGTGACTTTATAAACCTCACAGTTGTTGAAATTTCCGATATAGAGATTTTTTTCTTCATCAAACGCCAAGCCCACAGGACCGTTCAAGCCATTGCCGGCGAGATACGTTCGCATCGTCCCGTCTGGCGCCATTTTCAAAACCCGGTTTTGCGTGAATTGCGTCACGTAGAGCGTATCGCTGTCCGGGTCTTTAAGCAGGCCGGAAGGCGAAGTAATGTTGGCTCCGTGTTGCGTGATCGTTCCGTCCGGTGCAATTTTAAAAATCTTATTCCCGCGATTGTCCGCCAGAAACAGATTGCCGTGGGAATCAAACGCGAGCCCATTCGGTGTGTTGAAACCGTTGGCATGAACCGTAACCTCGCCGTTGAGTGTGATCCGGAAAACGGCCGAGCCGTCATAATTTGAGCCGAGCAGACTGCCATCGCTTTGCAACAGCAAGGCGTCGTCAACGTTTTTCGAAGGGCCAATCACGGTTGTAACCAACTGCGCTTGGGAAGGAGCCACGGTAAGGGCGGCAAGACTCAAAGCAATTCGAATAATACCTTTTCGCATAAACCTTTCTCCAAAGTTAAATAAGCGGTGAAACTCTGATGCCTGAGGCAGGAGCAAGCAAGGGCAAATTTAGCACATGCGCCGTCAAAAATCTTCTCATCCGACCGGATGAGACAGGAAAGTATCCCAAAAGTGAAGCCGAAACGGATCGAGCAGGGGATTTCCGGTCAGCGGATGCCGCCTCTGTGGTGAATGTTGGGGAAGGTTCGTTTACGATCTGAATTTTGCATCGTGCTCGCGCTGGCTTTAGCCTGATGCTGAAGCATCAGGCGAAAAGGTGAAAGCGATCTAAAGATCGCTAAACACCCATTGTGTGGCAGCCCCGTTCACGGGGCTTGCATCTCCTAGCCTGATGCTTGCAGCATCAGGCGATGGCGGGTGAAATTTTTAGTGCAAAATTCAGGTACGAAGTGTAGTTGTGCTCGCGCACCAAGCGTTTGCCTCGGGCCGGGCCTAAACTTCCAACGCTTGTTCTCCGTGGCGAGATTGGATGTAAACGGTGGGCGTCATGCCTGTCGCTTTTTTGAAAATCCGATAAAACGAGGCGTGACTATTGAATCCGGCATCAAGTGCGATGCTCAGAATGGTAAGATTGCGGCTCGCGGGATCCGCTAAACGTGTCAGCGTTTCTTTGACGCGATATTGATTCACGAAGTCGTAGAAGTTCAATCCCATTTCTTGATTCAACAACTGTGACAATTGGTGCGTCGAAAGCGAGAGTTTGGAGGAGAGGTCCTTGAGCTTAAGCTCGCTGTTGCGATAAAGCCGATGCTTTTCCATAATCGCGCTCAACTCGGAAAGAGTTGCGTCGGGGTCAAAGGGCAGTTCGGCGTAGCGTTGATACTTAGCTTTGGAGCCGTTTATGCCGTTGCCGTCGATCGACACTTCCGACTCCCACAAAGCTTCGTTGCCGAGGGCGAAAACTTCGGCTTGCGCGTCTGTGCTCGGCGAGGGCGCGGAAAATAATTTTTCCGGACGGCGCACGGAATTGTAGGCAATCAAAAAGATAAACGCGGAGAGTATGCACAAAGAGAGGAATACCACTTCATCATACGCGTCGGCACGGGCAAGGAGATAAACGCCCGCAGCGATTTCATACACGGCGTACAAATTAAAAACCATGAAAGCGTGCTTCAGCCCTTCGAGGTGGACGCCCCTCGCCGGATTCGAGTTGCTCGATTTATAGCGCAGCTCATAGCGCTTCAACATGCGATTGCAAACCAGAAGATAGGCCGCAATTTGAATCATATAAAAAAACGAACTGAACACTTGGAATATCTGCACGCGCAGGCTCGGCGCCGGCAAAGCCCAAACGCCGGAGAAGATCTCGAGTTTGCGCGCCGCCGGGCTGAGATAAAACGGCGCATAATTCAACCAGGCATATAACAGCGGCGCGAGATGCAACGCATCTTTCCAACGGAAGCGCAGCGGCGCGGCAACGTGCGCTTTGACATAGAAATAAAACAACACCGGCAAAAGATACCACAGCGGGGTCAGGACAAAGATCAAATGAGGAACTCGTGTAAAGAAGCCGGAGAGGCGCAACCCGTGATCCACGAGCAGCAACGCCAAAGCGAGAACGAGCGCGGCCACGACGCGGTTGGTCATGCTATCGCCGCGCTTGTCCGTGAGCAGGAGAAAGAATAGAAACAGTCCTTGCAGCGCCGCGAAAGTGAGCAGCAAAGCCCAAATGTTAAATTGAAACGTGCCGAGTGCATGCATAGAAGCCGTCCATTTTTTTTTGCAAAATAGCGGCTCGGTGACTCGGATTCAAGAGGTTTAATACGCTCGCTCAATCGCAACAACTCTTCGACGCGGCATCGGAGCCAAAACTCTTTTGGAGCATTGCCAACGCTGCGCATGGGGATTTTCATGCTTTTGCGCAGCAAGAATATCAAGCCCGCGTGGTGCATTTTTTTCGCAAACGCTCGGCGCTGCGCCTTCGCCATTTTGATTTGGAAGATTTGCTGCCCAAGTCGCTCAAGTCGATTCGCTATGCCGGCTCGCTCACCACGCCGCCGTGTTCGGAGAAGGTGAATTGGAATGTTTTGATCGAGCCGATTGCCATGTCGCGCGCGCAGATTCGGAAATTCGTGACGCTCTTTTCCGGGGAGGCGTTTCCGCATGGCAACCGCCGGCCGGTGCAGCCGATCAATGGCCGCGCCGTGCGCACCGACGCGCGGCCATAATGCGCCTAAGAGGAGTGTAGAATTTTTCGCTAATTTTTCCGCATTGGTAAAAGAGTGTGGTTATAGAACTACCGAGTTCAGGATCGAACATCGAACTCGTCTATGAATCGGATTGTGCCATGCAAGGCTTTCATCTCATCGAAACTTGTTGGGCGCCATCCGATTTTTTTTTTTGATCGCGGAATAGAGGACGGATTTCGCTTGGCTGTGAACATCCCCCCAAACAACGGAGCATTGGCTATGAGTTGGGACAACGGTTTTTGGCAACGCTTGGGGCTGGCGATCGGCGCCGGCATTCAAGACAATCAATTGGCCCTGCCTTACGAATGGGACGAACGCGCACAATCGTCCGCAACGCCGAAAACGGCTTCCATTAAAAAATTTACGTGGCTGCACCGCACGGCGCAAACACCGGCTTATGATTCGCAGTTTCAGATAAACTCGCTGGCGGCGTAAGCCAACGCAACGGCGCGATGTGCTCACGCAACGAGAACCTGGAAAAGCAAAAGCATGTCGGCCAGAGACACCGAAGACGCCGAGATTCACCGAAAAATTTTTTATTCGGCGACGCTCGGTGACTTCGGTGAAGCTCGGCGGATTAGCTTTTCCTTTGTTGAAGTAAAATCTGTTCGAACAAAAAGAATTTTCGTGAGTCGTGAGGGCGCTTTCGTATCTATCAAACGGCGCGATTCTTAATCACGCAAAAGATCTGTGCGCAGATTCTTGTATCTAAGAACCTGCCCAATTTCGCACGTGCGCTGCTGTTGTGCCTATCTCGTTAAAACTTTTGAGCGGCACACGATTTTGTTTATAAAAAAATGATGGTCTGTGATTTGAAAGAGAAATACTTTTTCAAATTGGCCAGCACTGCATTGAACGATCTACCGAGCTAAGGAGGTGAAAACGCAAATATCCATAGAAATGCTGTGAGACCAAACTTTGAGGAGCCGAAAAAGCCTTGGGTCAGGCTTTCCGAATCCGACACTTTCCGACACCGCTCGACTCCCACCCCAAAATTATATCGCAAGGGCGACACAACACAGGAGGGTTACTCCTTTCATGCGTCGAAACTTTTTCCTGTCTTAATTCAGCAGATATGCCGTCACTGCACGGCTTCCCATTCACCCTCTATGCTTTTCGCATAGCGCTGCCAGCCGACAATGTGGGAACACGTCACGCCTGCTTTTGAGCGCGGCTCTCATTGAGATTCCGATTTTCCGGAGTGACGTTTGTCATTTGCACACGGCGGGTAGCCGACACGTTTAGGTTAAAAATCGCAACGCAACTTGGAGGTTGTGCAGATTTTTTGTGCAACCCATTTCGGCGCGGCATGACCGGTTCTTCCAAGCCGGGTTCATGCGAATGCTCGTCTGCGTTTGCCTTTGGCGTCTGCACGTGTCTTTATTAATTCCTTCTCGCTCGGTAAGGTCAATGGCTTTACCCGAGCCTTTGTCATTGCTGTGGTATTGAATCAGCTTCTAAAAATCGGGAGTGATTTATGAAAAACATTTTTCGAGTTTTGTTGAGCGCAGCGTTACTCATGGCGATCAACGTGCAAGCAACTGATGTGACTCCAACAAGCCCCAATGGTTGGGCGCCGGCAAATGTGCGCACGAACGCGACCGTCGCCATCACCGGCGCGCAGCCGCGTTCGGGGCTCGGCTCATTGGAGTTTACCACGAACACGATTGTCTCCGGCCAAGACAAAGCGGATTTTGAAAAAATTTGGGGCATCGTGGCCGGCCGTACGTTGGGCAATCTCTCGGCGCTGAGCTATGAGTTTTATCGCTCCAGCGCGAGCACCACGGACGCGCATTTCGCGCCGGTGCTGCGTTTGTATTATTACAACTCCGTGAGTGGCGAGAACGGCTTGCTGATTTGGGAGCCGATTTACAACGGCTATGTGAGCATTCCCACGGACACGTGGATTTCCGAAGACGTGTTTGCGGACAATTTCTGGATGCGCGCGTTTGGCCCGAGCCGCACGATCGATGATTACAACGTGAGCCTCGCCGAGTGGATGGCCAATGCCGATGAAGAAGGCAGCCCGATTGATGACGACGCGGATGCGGATGTACCACACGTTCTTTCCTCGAGCATCTACATTACCGGCATCAATGTCGGCGTCGGCTCCGGCTGGGGCGAAACATTTTTGGGTTATGTGGACAATGTCGAAATCGAATTTGGCGCGGACGTGGAAACCGCCAACTTTGAATTGCCGCCACCTTGCACCACGGATTGCTATGTGGATGCAACCACGGGCAACGATGCCAACGGCGGCACCAACGCCACGACTGATGCGAAGAAGACCATTCAAAACGCGGTGAATACCGTGAACGCCAGCGGCAATGTGCATGTGGCCGCGGGAACGTATACCGAGCAAGTCACGGTCAACAAGTCGCTCAACCTAATCGGCGCAGATGCAGCCACGACGATCATTAAAGCACCTGCAACGATACCGGCGGCTTCCAATGTGACCTCCACCGTGGTTGATATCAACGGCTCCGGCATCACGGTTGATATTGGCGGCTTCACGGTGAGCGGGCCTGGGCCCACCGGCTGCGGCAGCTTGGCCGCGGGCATCTTCGTGCGCGGCGGCGCGCATGCGGATATTCACGACAATAAGATTCTCGACATTCGTGATAATCCGATTAGCGGTTGCCAGAACGGCGTTGGTATTCAAGTCGGACGCAACCTCTACAGCACGACGGGCACGGCTACGATTACGAACAACATTATTTCCGGCTTTCAAAAGAACGGTATCACCGTTGACCGAACAGGCTCCTATGCCGAAATCACCGGCAACACCGTGACGGGCGCGGGCGCAGTGAATTTCATTGCGCAGAACGGCATTCAAATCAGCCGCGGCGCGACCGGCGACATCAACGGCAACACGGTGAGCGGCCATTCTTATACGCCGCTCACTGCGGTTTCCACCGGCATGTTGCTCTATCAATCCAATGCGAACACGGATGACAACGACGTGCTTGAGAATCAAATCGGCATCTATCACATCGACGGCTCGGGCTTGCACCAAAAGAACAGCGTGAGCGCTTCCGCAGCGGGCACGGGTTCGGCGACATTTTGGGGCATCGTTGCCGATCCGGGCGATGTGCCGCGCGCGATTCCTGATCCGCTTGATGGTTTGACTGCCGCAAATAATTTGACGCAATCAAAGCAAGGCCAAAACAAAATCGCCGCAACGTACACGCAAACCTATGATCAAAACATGCTCACGGGCGACGGCAGCGCTTCGGGCATCGGTTTGGAAGGCGATGCGCTCGGCACCAATGTTTTGGACATGACGGTCACGGCGAACACGATCACAGGTTGGGATAAAGGCATCACGTTTTATAAAGACGCGGGCGCAACGTTGATCGCCAATATCATCAACTGCAATAAGATTTATGACAACGGCATCGGCGTGGATAATCCCACGGGCGTAGTGGTGAATGCCGTGGGCAATTGGTGGGGCGATGCCAGTGGCCCGGCGCACGCGTCGAATCCCGGCGGCTCCGGCGATGCAATCTCCGATGATGTCACCTTCACGCCGTGGGGAACGGATGCGAGCTGCGGCACTTCAATCGGCAGCGATCTCGTATTTCATGCGGGCAGCAGCATCAGCATTGAGCGCACGAAGCAAACGCCCTCGCGCGGATGGATTCATTCCAACGGCACGGTTACGTTCAAACGCGGCGACCCGAGCACGTATGAAGTGGATATCACTGCGGTGGGCAAAGTGACGCTCGTCGGCGATGAAAACACGATTGACGGCGACGTTTTCACCGCGAGCACGATTACCAACAATGAAGGCTCAGTGATCACGGGCGCGGCTGTTTCCGGCGCGGCCATTTCGTCGATAGCCTTGCCGAGCTTGTCTTATTCCGGCGGAACCATCAATCACACCATTGCCAAAGGCAAGAGTCTCACGTTGGCTCCCGGCTCATACGGCACGGTGACCATCAACAAAACCGCGACGCTCAAGCTTTCGAGCGGCACGTATAACTTCGCCAAGTTGCTCAACAGCGGCTCGGATGCAACGATCATCTTCGACGTTTCCAGCGGCCCGATCACGATCAATGTGGTCACGAGCTTGACCATTGCGAAAGATATGGAATTTCGCGTGCTCCCCGGCGGCGAGAGCAACAGCGAAATGGTGACGGTCAACACCATGCAAACCGCGAAGTTGAGCCTGGGCGCGGAGAGTTATCTGCTCGGCTATATCAACGCGCCGAACGCTGCGGTGGTCATGGGCAACAACACGCAATTTCGCGGCACGCTCTCAGCCAAGAGCATCGAGATCTTGCGCGATTGCTTGTGGTATGGCCACAACTCCACCGGCACTTTGCCCGGCCCGGATTTGTTGCCCAAGTTTGAAGCCGATGATGAAGAAGTGAGCAGCGAGTTGGTAACGAGTTATCAGTTGGAGCAAAACTACCCGAATCCGTTTAACCCGAGCACGATGATTCGTTTCGGCTTGGTTGAACGCGGCAAGGTCGAAGTGCAAATCTACAATCATCTCGGACAAGTGGTGCGCACGCTGGCGAATGAAGAACTCGCCGCGGGCTGGCATGATCTGTCTTGGGATGGCCGCAATGAAACCGGCGATCTCGTAGCGACCGGCGTGTATTTCTATCGCGTCAATGTGCGCAATCAAACCGGCGCAACGATCTTTTCCGAAACACGCAGCATGACGTTCCTCAAATAGATCGACTTTTCAAAAAGGAGATCTGTTTTCACTCGCAACCTCCAGCTTGCGGTCTGCAACAGCATGCGCCGCAAGCCGGAGGTTTGCACTTCAAACTGGAGATTGTCTCATGAAAAAAAATTTTCTGTTGAGCCTGGTGCTCCTGTTTTGTGCGGCGCCGCTTTGGGCGCAGACCGTGTATGTGCAGGGCTTTGAGGTGGACAATTCCGGCTGGGCCGTGTTTTCAGGCCTGCATGCCAATCGTGTGGCTTCCGGCACCAACGGTGTGACTTCAAACACAGGAAGCTTCCATGCCGAGGCCATTGGCAGCGGCGTGCAAGGGAGTTCCGCCAGCAGCGCCGCCACCAATTGGGGCGGATATAGTTGCGTGCCGGGATGCGCGACAACGACTTGCGCGGCCGGCGGCGTGTTTCCAGCCGCGGGATATGTTACGGCGGTGGATATTTATCTGAATCTGAGCGCAACTTCGGCGAATGATACGCGCTTCGATTTCAGCTCGGCCATCAATGTGCCTGCGGGTTCTCATCGCCGGGATTTTGTTTTCAACGCGGGTTTTTATAACGACACCGATGTGACGGGCAGCGGGCCTCGCTTTGTCATCAGCGCGAGCAACAACGCAGGACGCGCGAACTCTTTTCCTCGGAATCCCGGACGTGATCCGTTTGCCGTCACCGCCACCGGCTGGTATACTTTTCAACATACGTTTTACGACAACGGCAGCGGCGTGCTTGCCGTGGAGTTGAGCATCATCAACAGTTCCGGTACGACGATTAAAACTTGGACGTTGAGCGACGCCAGCGACATTATTGGCACAACCGTCGGCGGCAATCGGTACGGCTGGTTTGCGAACAACGAGTTCAGCTTTCTGGCAATTGACAACGCCACGATGCTCAAGATCTCAACTGTGCAGCCTTTTGTCTTTCTCGCCGACACCGAAATCGAACTCGATCACTTTGGCTTTGTCGAAGGCGATCTGCATTCCAACGGCAATATCGAATATGACAACGGCAGACCGAGCACGCACACCGGCAGCGCCGCGGCGGTGGGCAATATCGAAGTCGCGCGCGACAACACCGTCACTGGCGATCTCACCGCGGGCGGCACGATTGGCGTGGATGACGACGCAACCATTGGCGGCGTCATCACCTCGAGCGCTGCGGTGGATCCTCTCGCATTGCCTTCGCTTTCGTTTTCGTGTCCGGCTTCGAATGGCAGCATCACCGCCGGAAAAGACAAGCAGAAGAACGTTGCGCCGGGCGATTATAACACGCTCCGCGCCGACAAAAACGCGCAACTCAATCTCTCCGCGGGCGAATACAGCGTGGGCACCTTGCGGTTGGATGATCGCTCTCGCCTCTTTGTCGATGTTTCGGGCGGCGAGGTGACGATCAATGTTTGCACGGAAATCAACTTCATCAAGAACGCGGACATCATTATCAGCGGCGGAGACTCGAAAGCACTCACCATCAATTTCAGCGGCACGAAAAAAGTCGTGCTCGGCAAAGACGGCGGCTATCAAGGCTCGTTCGTCGCGCCCAACGCGCTCGTTGAAATCGGCAGCAACGCGGGCTTTCTCGGCTCCATTGCCGCAAAGAGCATTGCCGTCAACAAAGATGCGCGCGTGCGGCATCATGATCTCGGCCCGAGCATTCCCAAAGCGCAGCCCGCCAACGAACCCGAGACGCAAACCGTCGCGGATTATGTGTTGGAGCAAAACTATCCCAACCCGTTTAACCCTAGCACGAAGATTCGTTTCGGCTTGGTTGAGCCGGGCAACGTGCAGGTGCTCATCTACAATCATCTTGGACAAGTGGTGCGCACGCTCGCGCAAGCAGAGTTTGCCGCGGGTCGGCACGATCTGTCGTGGGATGGCCGCAATGAAACCGGCGATCTCGTCGCGACCGGCGTGTATTTTTATCGCGTCAATGTGAGCAATCAAACCGGCGCAACGATCTTTTCCGAAACACGCAGCATGACGTTCTTAAAGTGAGCTGCGTAGCAGAGGCATCCGCTTTACGAAATTTTTCAAGCTTCGTAAAGCTCCTTTTGAAGAGTGCAAGGCTTTGGCTTTGCACTCTTTTTTTTGAATATTCGCCGCTTGCTTCTTGCCCCAAAAAATGCCATTCTCATTTCAATTCATAGCTCCTGCGTTGCGGCGTCATCAAAAAGCAACGACATCTCCTCCATTAAAAACGAGCGTAGCATGTCGCCTCTGCCACAGCTTCAGCCCTTTGCGATTATTCAAAAGTATTATGCGCCGAGCAGTCCGCTGTATCACATTTTAGTCGTGCACAGTTTGCTCGTTGCGAATCGTGCGTTGGAGATTGCGCGCGCGTATCAAGCGCGACACGTTGCAGCGCAGCTTGATTTTCAGTTCATTGAAGAGGCGGCGCTGTTGCACGACATTGGCATCTATCAATGTGATGCGCCGGGCATTCATTGTTTCGGGAAGGAGCCGTATATCAAACACGGTATCATTGGGCGTGAGATTTTGGAGAGGGAAGGATTGCCGCGGCATGCGTTGGTATGCGAGCGCCACACGGGCGCGGGGCTTACACGCGAAGACGTGATTGCACAAAAACTCCCGCTTCCCTTGCGCGATTATGTGCCGCTGTCATTGGAAGAAAAGATAATCTGTTTGGCGGATCGTTTTTATGTGAAGAATCCAGAAACTTTGTATGAGCCGCTGACAATTGAGAGTATTACGGCGAAGATGAACGCTTATGGCGAAGGAGCGCTTGCACGCTGGCAAGCGTTGCGCAGTTTGTTGAAGTGAAGCGCGACTTTGATTGATTATTGTGTAAAGCTCACCTCTTCGCTTGCGAGTTGAATGAACCTCTCTTGCGCCGAAATGCGCTCCTGCCCTGCAATCGGTCGGCGCCGAATGTAATGCCCATCCGGTTGGCAATCCCACGCCGAGCAATTGTCCTTTTCATAAACCTCCCAAATACTCGCGAGCTGCTGTTGCACTTCTTTATTTAAAACCGGAATGATAGTTTCCACGCGGCCGTCGAGATTGCGTTTCATCCAATCCGCGGAGCCGATGTAATACTCGTGCGCGTCGCCATTCACAAAATGATAAATGCGACTGTGCTCGAGAAATCTGCCGACCACGCTGAAGACACGAATCGTGGCGGACATGCCGGGCACGCCGGGTCGTAGGCAATTTAAGCCGCGCACGTGGAGCGTAATCGGCACGCCTGCGCGGCTGGCATTATACAATTCTTGAATGAGATCGGGGTCTTGCAATTGATTCATCTTCGCGCGAATGCCGCACGGCCGGCCGGCTTTGGCGTGCTCGATTTCGCGGCGAATCATGGTCACGAAACGCGTGCGCATGTGTTTGGGCGCGACTATGAGCTTGCGATAATGATCATAGGGCGTAGCGCCGGTGAGTTCATTGAACAAAGCCGCAACGTCTTCGCACAGTTCGGCGTCGCAGGTGAGAATGCCGAGGTCTTCATACACGCGCGCCGTGCCGGAGTGATAGTTGCCCGTGCCCGCATGAATATAACGTCGCACGAGGCCGCGTTCTTCGCGCACCACGAGCGCGAGCTTGACGTGCGTCTTGAGCTTGGGCAAACCATAGCTCACATGCACGCCCTCGCGCTCCAATAGTTGCCCCCATTGAATGTTCGGCGCTTCATCAAACCGCGCGGTGACCTCCACGAGCACGGCGACTTGTTTGCCGCGGCGCGCCGCTTCAGCCAGCGCCTGCACGATCGGTGAATCCTTGCTCGTGCGATAGATCGTGAGTTTGATCGCGAGCACATCGGGGTCGATTGCGGCAGAACGAATAAAATGGAGCACGGAAGCATCGAAACTATGATAGGGATGATGCAACAAGATATCGCCGCGGCGAATTTTTTCAAAAATGGCTTTGCTGTTTTCCGGCAGCAAATCACGCAAACGCGGCGGCGTGACGGGTTGATGCACCGGATAGCTGAGTTCTTCGCGCCCTTCCACTTTGAAGCTTGAAAGGTCGCGCAGGCCGATAAAATACTCGGTGGGATAAACGTCGTCGGTGTGGATTTGAAGCTGTGCTGCGAGCCACTTTTGCAGCTTCTCCGGCATCTCGGGATCCACCTGCAAGCGCACCACGCCCGCAAAGCGACGCGCTTTGAGTTCATTGGTCACTTGCCGAATAATACTGCCGGGCATGAGGGGCGTGTCGGGATCGCTCTCCAGCAATTCCTCCGGCACAGCATCTTCGGCTTCCGCACCGCGCGTGACGCGAAATAGATAGGTTTTGATCAATTCCGCGTTGGGGAAAAGCTGATGCAAATTGCCCGCGATGACTTGCTCCAAAGGCACGATGCCATTGTTGTCAGGCAGCGGCACCCAGCGGGGACGATTGTTCGGCACTTTGATGCGAATAAAACGTTTGTTGCCCTTTTTCTTTTCCGGAATTTGCACGGCGAGATTGAGACCGAGGCTGCTGATGAACGGAAACGGATGTTGCGCATCAACCGCAAGCGGCGTGAGAATCGGCTGCACCGAAGAATGAAAGTACGCTTGCAAGTATTCAATCTGCTTCTTGCTCAAATCCGCATAATCAAGAATGGGAATGCCGGCTTTGCGCAAGGCCGGGCGAATTTCCTCCTGCAAGACGCGCGTGAGCAAGCCAATTTGGTTGAGCAATTCTTTGCGGCAGGCCTTCATTTCTTCGCCGGGCTTCATGCCGTCTTGCGAGGCTTTTTCCACGCCTTGCTTGATCATGCGTTTTAGGCCGCTCATGCGTTTCATGAAAAACTCATCGTGGAGCATGCCCATAATGCCCGCAAAACGCACGCGCTCCATCAATGGTTGCTCGCGATCTTCCACCAGCGCAAGCACGCGCCGCGCAAAATTTAGCCAACTGAGTTCGCGATTTAGAAACGAGTTTGGCGGAATGACGTGTGCGGGCAAAGCAAAACTTTCTGCGAGTACAAGGAGGTTGTCTGTCTTCATGGCAAGCTCGAATGCCGAGTTATGTTCTAACGCTACCTTCGCTTGCAGCTTGGAAGCTTGCGCGAGGTGAGCGCCGGAGAGGTCATCTGTTTTTGTGCCGAACAAGATACACAAGCGCCGATTTTGTTGCAATGAGGGAAGCAAAACTTCATAGAAACTTAATACCCTGCCGGTTGCTTGCTTTTTTAGCAAACATATTGTACACTGCACAATAGCAATACGAAGGCAAAACGGTTTCGGATGGAAGACCACTGTGTTCCCGCGAAAGGCACCCCGCTGTGATTGGAAAAAAATCCACCGGCACGGACAAGCGCAAACACTTCGAAGCACTGGCATATCCCCATATGGATGCGCTTTATCGCACGGCATTGCGCCTCACCCGCAACCCGCTCGATGCCGAAGATTTGGTGCAGGAGGTGTACCTCCGCGGCTTTCGCTTTTTGGATAAATTCGAAGAGGGGACCAATTTTAAGGCGTGGATATTTCGGATTCTGACGAACACCTTCATCAACGAATATCGCAAAAAGGTGCGCACGCCGCAGCACGTGGAGTATGAGGAGCAAGCGGAAAATTCTACGAGTGCTCTTGGTGCGGAGGATCGCATTGCGTTGGCGCAAGGGGAGCGCGATTACACGCAGTTCTTCGGCGACGAGATCAATGCCGCGTTGCAAACCCTCTCGGAAGATTTCAGGCTGGTGATTATTCTCTGCGATATTGAAGAGTTTGCCTATAAAGAGATTGCAGAGATCCTCGGCATTCCCATGGGAACGGTGATGTCACGGCTCTCTCGCGCGCGCGGGCACTTGCAAAAGCAGTTACGCGAGTATGCGGAGCGGGAAGGGTTTATCAAGAAGAAGCATTGAAAATTGTAAACTGCAAATTTTCAATTTTAAATTTGAGAGGCCTTTTGCGGAAATAAAAAAGCCCCCAGCTTACGCCAGGGGCCCGGAGGGAGGAAAAATGAGGTATTAGAGGAAACGATAACCTGTGCCGTGAATCGTTTCGATATATTGAGAAGGATATTTGTTCTCGCCAAGCTTCTCTCTCAGCCGCTTTATGTGTACATCCACGGTGCGGTTGGTGACGTAGACCTTCTTGCCCCAAACGCGATCGAGGATTTCCTTGCGACTAAACACATTGTTCCTACGTGAAGCGAGCAAATAGAGAAGCTTGAATTGAATATAGGTTAAATCAATCGGCTTGCCGGATTTTTTGACCCGATGCTCGTCCAAATCAATTTCAATGTCCTTAACGCGAATCTTTTTCGCATCGTTGATGGTCAGCCGACGGCCGATTGCTTTAATCCTCGCAGCTAATTCACGCGCGCCCACGGGCTTCGCGAGAATGTCATCCGCGCCGCTTTCCAATCCTTTTACGCGCAGATTTTCGTCCGTGCTGGACGAAATTAGAATAAGCGCGGTTTTGCGCGTCGCGAGGTCGTCTTTAATATCCATGCAAATCGACCACACGCGATCGCCAAACTCGTCCAAGTCGATAATCAAAACCGCGGGTTTGTCCTCCAGCGAAAATTCTTGAATTCCATCCAAGCTCTCGCTGCACTGCAGCATGTATCCTTCACCCTCTAACAGATGCTCTAATTGCACTGTGTTGAGGCTGCCATTGCCAAAATACTGAATTGTGCCTTTGTCCATTACTCCTCCGGCTGAGTTAACGTCCTATTGGGTGCTGAGTTGTTGATGGCATCGTGTCGAATCCTTTAGTCACGACGGACTTTTTATTGGCAAGGCATATGCCATCGGGGAAGTGCATGGAGAGATTCACACTACATATCGTGCCTGTTCAGAGAAGTGCCACGATTTTTACAGTAATTACACTCTGAACAAATTCATGGAAATATTTTCACGAACTGCACACTTGTATTTTTATGCGTTAATCACCGCTTCTTTTGGCAAAATCCGCCGCACGATTATCAACCAGATGGCGAAAATTTGCCAATTTTGAAATTTTGCGTAATATAGCTCGTTAAAAGTTTGTCTCACTTGAAGACAGGCAAATTCAAAAACGTGTTTTGCTATCTGCTGTCGCGCGTTCAGAGCCAATATGAAAGCTGACGCTTACACATCACTTTGAGCAAGAGCGCGCTTTGAAATAAAAACAAAACCCCGAGCTCTTGATAAGGGAGGTCGGGGTCGTCAAAATCGCGTTCTTAACCGCACGAAACACGAGAAGTCGGCAATCTTCGAAAATAGTTTTAGCGATTGGGGCCTCGCCCGATTTGGCGTGAAGCCTCAACACCTTCCGGCTTGCTGCCTGGCGGCAATGCTTTGAGCGGACCTTCTTCAGTCATCACACAATGCCCTTCGAACTTCGCACCGTCGTTGATTGCAAGCTTTGCCGTTTTCACTTCGCCGGTCACAACTGAGCGTGCTTCGAGCACAACTTTCCCGCTGGCGAAGATGTGGCCTTTCACCGTGCCGCCCACGACGGCATTTTTCACCCGCATTTCACCTTCGATTTCGCCTTCTTTACCGACGATCAAAGAGTCTGTCGTGAGAATTTGGCCGATAACTTTGCCATCCAACCGCAAACTGTTTTGAATTTTGATCGTGCCTTCAATGACGGTCCCCTTGCCTATAATGGTGTTTAAATCACCGACACGATTGCTATCATCCATGACTTTCTCCTGTCTTGATTGTATGCTCGGCGGAGGAGGGCTTGGGCTTGGCTGGCGCGGCTCAAACACGGCTTCCGTCTCCGGTGAATTGGAATTTGACGGGGACGAGCCGCCAAAAAATTCACCTAGTTTTGATCTGAGTTTGTCCCTCATCGGGAGATTGCCATTTCCTGACGGTTCGCTGCCTCTTGGCCCATTCCGAGGGGCCGCCCGCTTCCGCTACGATTCGCGGCATTTTCCGTAATGAGCGGGGACTTGCCGTCTTCGCCCATCGTACATTTGCCTTCAAAGATTGCGCCTTCATCGATGACCAAGCGCGACGTCTTCACCTCGCCATAGACCACCGACTTGGCTTCCAACACCACTTTCCCCGAGGCAATGATCTTGTTTTTCACTTTGCCTCCGATTACGGCGTTCTTCACCCGCACTTCACCTTCAATCTCGCCGTCCTTGCCGACAATCAATGAGTCTGCCACGTTCACGGTGCCAATGATTTTGCCGTCAACTCGTAAACTGCTTTGCACGGTCAGCGTGCCTTCAATCACCGAACCGCGCCCAATGATCGTATTGAGTTCGCCGCTATTGCGTTCGACCTCGTTGGGATCTTTCCGCGTCAACATTTCATGCTCCTTAGGTTTGCCCGAAAAATACTCAAGTATATAGCAGCGCGAATTGCGATTTGAAGAAGACGCACGGAAAAAAACGATGGCTATTTTTATTTTCTGAGAACGGACACGGGCCGGAGTCGAGCAAGAAGGAATGTTGCGGGCGCGAGATAAGTTTTCGCGTTTAAAACCGGGCTTTTCTTTTCAAGGCGCTCTGGAGGCGCTGCAAATATTCGCTGCGCGAAATATTCTTCGCGCCAAAGAGTTTGAGCGTGGAGGTCATCATTTGTGCGTCGTGGAGCACGAAGTTCCGCTCCTCCAAATGCCGCATGAGGTGCGCGAGCGCCACTTTCGAGGCATGCGAGGCGCGATGGAACATTGACTCGCCGAAGAACGCTCCGCCGATATGCACGCCATATAATCCGCCCACTAACTCGCCCTCACGCCAAGTTTCAACACTGTGCGCATAACCCAAACGATGCAACTCCACATACGAGTGCACCATTTCCTCCGAAATCCACGTCGGATTGCGCTGCATACAATTACGCATCACCTGCTCAAAGCTGCGATCATGATACACCGCAAAGCTATTACGATTCAGAATGCGTTTGAGATCATGCGGAATACGATAGCCGTCAATCTCGATAATCGCGCGTGGATTGGCTTCATACCAACTGATCGCGCCGTCTTCCTCGGCCATGGGAAAGATGCCTTGACTATATGCTTCAATTAATGTTTGAGCCGGAATCATGTGAGCAAAATTCTTTAAGACGGTTTTCATTTAACACAGGCTATACACGGAGCAAAAACGCTCTCTGAAAACCGCCCCTTCCGCGTGCGCCTTTGATCCGTGTGTAGCAAAGCCTTTTTCTTTTAAAACGCTCTCCGCGGGTGGCGAGCTTGACATTGAAGGCATGCCTCCCTATCTTGCCACAATAAACAAAAGCTGTGAGTGCAGTCTAAAACGGAGAGAGTATGGATTCGCAATTTCTGACTGAGCATTTGCTCAAAATTGTGCATGTGTTGTTTGTTTCCATGGGCATCGGCGGCGTCATCGCGCAATTGCACTTGCTCAAAAAGTTTCGCAGCGCCAGCCCGAGCGAAGCCGCGGCAAGCGAACGCATGGCGCTCGCTCTCACCAAGTTCGCGGAGTTTTATGGCTTTTTAGTGGCATTTCTTTCCGGCCTCGTCCTCGCAATCAAGACCGGCGCGTTCGGCACCGGCGGCTATCTGCACGTCAAATCCCTGCTCGTGATTTTTCTCCTGGGCTTGGGCCATGTCGATTTGCGCAATATCAAACGCATGATCGCCCTGCGCGAAGCCGGCAAAACCCAGGAAGTTGACAGCGTGAAGCAAACCCATTTGCTCTTCGCCTCGTTCAGCATGGTGCTCGTCGTCGTGATCGTTGCGCTCGTCGTCATGAAGCCGTTCTAATGGAGCGCAATCTATGCGATTTCGCTTCTTTGTGCAAGCGATTTGCCGCGCTCAAGATTTTGCTCTTTCATCAATAAAAATTTTTCCAAGCCGTGCGCGGCGTCAACCTTGACAATGCCCGCACGGCTTCCTATCTTGCCGCGCAATTCTTGCGAGGCTAAGTTGCTTTCGCGAATTTATTGAGCAAACGCATTTTAGATTTTCAATTGCACGCATCAATTTTAAATTTGAAATGCCTTTGAAGTTTTGGAACACGCACCAAACCCCAAGGCCACTATGCTCCCTCCGGAAAAAGATGCTGAGTTGCGGCAAAAGATTGCGAACGGTTTCATCGTCGAGTCGGAAGAAGACATGACGCCGGCTTATAAAGCCGCGCTCGAAGTGATTCTCACCGTGCAAGGCGACACCGAACTCGTGAGCGCGCCCGCGTATTACTTCGCTTCGAAAGATGCGCCGACGATCAACAGCCGGCTCGCGGTTTATGCGATCATTCAAGACGAACTCGGCCATGCGAATATTGCGTATCGCTTGTTGGAAGATCTCGGCGTGTCGAAGCAGTGGCTCATGTATGGCCGCGCGCCGCATGAGTTCAAACATCCCTATGGCTTTGATCAACCTTTGGAGAATTGGGCTGAGATGGTGGTGGCCAACGGTTTCTTTGATCGCGCGGGCATCACGCTCTTGGCCGACGTTCACAAAAATTGCAGCTTCGGTCCGTGGCAACGCGCTCTCACGAAAGTCGATCGCGAAGAAGTTTTGCATTTGCGCCACGGCGAGAGTTGGATGAAGCGCCTCGCCAAAGCTGGCGGCGCAGCGCGCGAGGCATTGCAACGAGCCGTCGATTGGATGTTCCCCGTTACCCTTGAATGGTTTGGCCTGCCCGATCATCTTAAAAAGCACAACGACCAACTCGATTATCGCCTCAAAGGTTTGACGAACGATCAACTCCGCCAAGTGTGGATGAGTGCGACCGTGCCGCTGTGCGAAGGCATCGGCATTCGTGTGCCCGCGCATTTTGATAAAGAGAAGAAAGAGTATGTGATCGAGTATGAGTTTCCGGTCGAATACGACGCGCAAGAGAAGCGTTGGCTGTTTGATCAACCCATCACGTGGCAACAAGTTTTTCAACGCTGGAAACAGCGCGGCCCAATGAATCAAACTTATATCAACATGATTCAAGGCGACAAGAACGGCACGTTCGGCGGGCTAAATTGGTAAAGCACAAAGCATTTCAAATTTAAAATTGAAAATTTGCAATTGAAAATTTAGAATGCTTTTCGTCCATATAAACGAGCATGATGATAGAAACCGCAAAAGTCTGGCAGGCCCTCGGCGAAGTCATGGATCCCGAACTGCCGATTAGCATTTTGGATATGGGATTGATTTACGACGTGCGCACGCAGCAGCGCGACGTCGAAATTGATCTCACCTTCACGGCGATTGCGTGCCCGGCTATGACCATGATCATCGACGACGTGCGCGAAAAAATTTCTGCTCTCCCGGAAGTGGCTGCAACGCGCGTCAATGTCGTGTGGAATCCGCCGTGGACCAAATCGCGGTTGACCGAGCAAGGCCGCGAAGTGTTGCAGAGTTTGGGAATTGCGGTTTAGCTCGTTGTTGGTTTTTGTTTGTGATTTGCGTTCGTTGGAAAGAGGTGTGCAATGAAGCAACATGCGCTAGCGCAGCGTTACCTCATTCAAATCGATCTCGCGGAAGCCGCCATGCAGAAAAATACGCGCGTCGATTTGCAGGTGATGCAACGCCTACTAGATCACACGGGCATTGAGTTGGACGCCAGGTATGCGCCGGTGTGCATCAACCCGGGGCAACGGCGCTTCGTCGTGCGCGGAGATGCAACATTGGAAGCCCGCCATCGCGCCGAGCAACAGTTTGGCGCGGATGTAAAATTTTTTGCTGACAGTCGGGTTCAACCTTTAGCCAACGGCAAAAAAGTGTGACAGCGGAGTTTGGGACTGAGGCCCTCAGCATTTCATCAATCCAACAATCCACAACTCCATCACTCCATTTTCGAAAGGGGCTTTATGCTGCAAAGAATCGTGGTTTTGCGCAGAAATGACGAGTTGCAACTCGCGGCGCGCACACGCTCGATGTCGTCTACCCAAGGCATGCTTGAACGCCAAATCCAAGTGCGCGGCTTGCGCTTCGATGAAAATTACCATCCGGTTTCCGTGCCCGGTTTGCGCGCCACCGCGCGCGATACGATGACCCTGCGCAGCGGTAATTATCGTGAAATGTATAAGGCCTCGCTCGGCGCCGCATATGGCACGCGCGTCGTTGCGGAGGATGAAGAAGCATTGCAACGTTTGCTGCATGATCGCAAAGACGAAGTCGTTGGCATTTACGCCGATCCCGCAATTTCGATTTTTCCCGCGCCTTATTGCGGCCGCGCCGCAGTGGGAAAGGTTTCGGACGTTGCGAACAAACTTGGCGTGCGCACGCTGCAGCGCGAAAATCTCACCGGCAAAAAAGTGCGCGTCGCGGTTGTCGATACCGGCATCAACGGTACAGTGATTCCAGTTGCCGGCGGTTGGTCCCCGAATCCGAGTTATGTGCCCGGCACCGCGGCGAGTGCGCACGGCACAATGGTCGCATTCGATGCGCGCATCGCCGCGCCCGAAGCTACAATTCTCGATTATGCCCTACTCAGTTCCGCGAATGATTCATGGACCGCTTTTCTTTCTGATGCAATCACGGCGTATGCGGATTTGATCGAGTTGATCACGCGCGAGCCGGGCGCGCTCATCGTGAACAACAGTTGGGGTATGTACAATCGTGCCGACGATGCGCCGATTGGCTCTCCGGAAAATTATAGTACGAACCTCGAGCATCCCTTCAATCAAATTGTGCGCACCCTCGTTTCCATGGGCGCGGACGTGTTCTTCGCCGCGGGCAATTGCGGCGCGCATTGCCCCGATCAACGTTGCGGCGCGAACGATCGCGGCCCGGGCGCGAGCATTCACGGCGCGAACTCGCATCCCGACGTCATCACCGTCGCGGCGGTGACGGTGAATGATCGCCGCCTCGGTTATTCTTCCCAAGGCCCCGGCGGTTTGGAGGCGCGCAAGCCTGATCTCGCGGCATATAGTCATTTTGCCGGCTCGGGTGTTTACCCCGCGGACAGCGGCACTTCAGCGGCGTGTCCAGTCGCAGCGGGTGTGGCTGCGGCATTGCGGCAAAAATTTTCTCCAACCAAAGTTTCGCCCGCGCAGCTCAAAGGCGTGCTGCAACGCACGGCGACTGATTTGGAAGGCGACGGCTGGGATTATGATTTGGGCTACGGCGTGATCAACGCCAATGCTGCGTGGAAGAATCTCGCGCCCGTGCCGCAAGTTGCAAAGGTGGATCGTGCCGCGAGGGCGCGCGTGGCGTGAGGAGACGGCCGTAATATGTTAGCGGGAATATGATAAAAACTTTCAAACAAACGTGGCTAATGGAGATGTTTTTGAAATTGAATTGGTGCAGTATCATTAAGAACGAGAAAAAATCCCATGATGCCAAAACATCGCCGGCCAACACCTCCGGGCGAAATCATCCGCTATGAGTTTTGGGAGCCCTTAAATATGACGCAGCAAGAGCTTGCCGACGCGCTCGGTGTTGCTCGCGCTCGTATCAATGAAATCATTTTGTGCAAACGCGCGCTTACACCGGATACGGCATTTCGCTTGGCAAAATTTTTTGATACGACTCCGGATTTTTGGATCGGACTGCAAACCAACTATGATATGTGGCAAACGCTGCAAACAAACGAAGCGGAATATTTGCGCATCCACCCGCTTAAAAGCAAAGCGCGCAATCGTGCCAACGCAAACAGGAGAGAGCAATTAGTAACGAGTCGTGCATGATATTTCCCAAGAGCAGATGAACGGCATTGTTAGAGGTGCGTTATGATGCTTGTGATTGAAGAAAGCGAAGTGGAGCAACTGCCGATCACGGTTGATTCCGAAATTGTCAGCGGTGCGCCGGTTTTTCGAGGCACACGCGTGCCGAGCGAAGCCTTGTTGAACAATCTCGAGGCCGGGCTTTCGTTGGATGAGTTTCTCGATAATTTTCCGAAAGAGCTTGACGAGGCACGCCTTCGCGGCATCCAATACACATGAATAAAATGCCTTCTATCGGCTCTTTAAATGAGAAACCTCTCCACGCAGCCTTAAAAGCGAGGTATCAACAGCCAGGCGATCAAACCGAAGTGCCGGTCAACGGATATATTATCGACATTGTTCGCGGCGACCTGCTCATTGAAATTCAAACGCGAAATTTTTCCGCCATCAAAGCCAAATTGTTTGCGCTGACGGAGCGACACCGGGTTCGCTTAATTCATCCCATATCGCAATTAAAATGGATTTTGAAACTGGCGACGAACGGCAACGAGCCAGCGAGTCGCCGAAAGTCGCCAAAGCGCGGCACGCTCTTTCATATCTTCGAGGAATTGGTGAGTTTCCCGGAACTGCTGCTCCATCCCAACTTCTCTTTGCAAGTGGTCTTAATCGAGGAAGAAGAATTACGCCGCCATGATAGCCGTCGCGGCTGGCGACGCAAAGGATGGCTCACGCACGAGCGTCGACTCTTGCGCGTCATCGCAGAACATCTTTTTGAGCAGCCGCAAGCGCTGGAGTTCCTTATTCCCGCGCACTTGCCCGAGAAGTTCACGACAGCCGATCTGGCAAGCGCATTGAAGATGTCGCGCCGCATTGCACAGAAGATGGCATATTGCCTCGAACGGATGAAGCTGCTTGCGCGTGTCGCCAAAAAGGGCAATGCGATTGTTTATCAACGCAACAAATAGTTTTGTTCATTCACCCAAGAGCAAGATTTTTTTCGTTATCACTTTTCAACAACCAATGCTAGAGCACTCTATGCCCTCCCAAAGCATCTACGAAGTTTTCGCGCGCAAAAACCATGAAGAGCAATTGCAGCACGTCGGCAGCGTGAATGCGCCGAACGACGAGTTAGCAAAAGTGTATGCGTGGACCGCGTACGACGAAGAAAGTTGGATCGAGATGTGCGTCGTGCCGCGCCAACGTATCGTGCCGGTGTTGAACCCCGAGACGCGACCGATTTGGGGAAATTGAAAAGCCAGTTATCAGTGAACAGTCATCAATCAGTTTTCAGATAGAGGAAAACGTGGCCACTTTTAAATCTGCTTCCGAGCTTTCCGAAGTGCAACGCACTGCGCTGCGCGAGTTGTTGCTTGCGCTCGCAGACACCAAACTCTTTCTCGGTTTTCATTATGGCGAATGGACGTTCGGCACGCCCGCGCTCGAAGCGAGCGTGGCAGCGTGCAGCATGTCGCAAGACGAGTTTGGGCATCTGCGTTTGTTGCATGCGTGCCTCTCGACGCAATTCGGCATGAACGCGCAAGAGTTGCTCGAGCAGCGTGATCTCAAAACGTTTTCGAATGTTCCGTCATTAGATCAAGCGCTCGCATCATGGTCGGATTTTGTCGCGGTGAATTTGCTCACCGACGGCGCGATGACTGTGCTTCTCTCCGCGTTGCAACGTTCTGCCTTCGAGGCGGTGGCGAATTTTATGGATAAAATGGTGGAAGAAGAAAAGCATCACTTGCGCAATGCTCAAGGTTGGACGCGTTCGCTCGCAACGGCTAACGCGCAAACCAAAGCGAGTCTCGAAGCTTCTTGCGCGCGCGTACTGCGCGCCACTTGCGAATGGCTCGGACCGCAAACGCAAGAGTCGGCCAGTGTGCTCACGGCTGCCGGCATCCTCAACACAAGCTGGCAACAGGTGCAACAAAATTATTTGGATTGGATCGGCACGTTCGCTCATGAGCAAAACTTGAGCATCGGATTAGAACCAGAAAACAACCATTGGCAATTGCGCGAGGCTTTGAATTTCGCGGATTGGAATCCGCACACGCGCCGCTGCGCCGCCACACATCCCGAAGAAAAATTGCTCTATCATCTGCGCGGCAGCAAGAACGCGATGTTTAAGTTGGGGGATTGATGAGCGAAGTGAGGACACCCCCCTGCCTCCCTCAAGGGGGGAATGATAGGAACGGAACTCATATGGTGCGTTGCCCGTTTTGCGGCTCGCACAATACGGCGCAGGAGGCGGCTTTCGGCACCACGCATGCGTATTCGCAGTTTTATTGCCGTGCGTGCCGCACGCCGTTCGAATGGATCAAATGGGAAGAGCGCGCGCCCGCGCACGATCTGCCAAGCTTTTTGCAATCACAATAGGAGTTTGTCATGACTATCGACCTTTCTCCCGAATTGGAACAAATCGTGAAAGCAAAAGTTGCTTCAGGAATTTATCCCAATGCCCACGAATTTATTCGGGAAGCAATGCTTTTAAATCGCACACGTTTTTGACTAATCCTCCGTCAATCAACCTGCCATAGAGATTTTTCTGACCAACCAACACGTGACTCAAGAAATACCACCCGCGGAGCAGCAGGAAGCTTTGACCGCACACGGCCGATTGCACTATCACCACGAATTTGCTTCGAAGCGCCTCGGCAACAAACGCGATATTGTGGTTTGGCTCCCGCCGCAATATGAAACGCAACCGCATGCGCGCTTTCCCGTGATCTACATGCATGACGGACAAAATTTGTTCGATCCGGCCACGGCTTTTGCCGGCGTGGATTGGCGCGTGGATGAAGTCGCCGAAGATTTGCTGCGCCGCGATTTGATTCGCCCATTCATTGCCGTGGGCATGTACAACACGCCGGGGCGTTTGGAAGAGTATACGCTGCGTCGCGGCAAGAAGTACGCGAAGTTCATCATCAAAGAAGTAAAGCCGTTTATCGACACACACTATCGCACACTGCCGCATCGCGAGCACACGGCAGTGATGGGTTCTTCGCTCGGCGGCTTGATTTCGTTTTATCTCGCATGGTGGCATCCGAAAGTTTTTGGAATGTCGGGTTGCCTTTCGGCTTCATGGATGTGGCATCATGCCGAGGTGTTTGAAGAGATTCGTAAAGATGCAATGCCGAAACCGCGTCTCAAAATTTATATCGATCATGGCAGCGAGGGCGACGAGGGGCGATACGCCACGGTGTTCAAACGCATGCGCGACACGTTGATCAAAAAAGGCTTTTTACCCCGGCACGATTTGGAATATTTTTACGGCATCGGCGACGGCCATGATGAAGGCTCATGGTCGCGGCGGGTGTGGCGGCCGCTCGTGTTCTTTTTTGGAAAAGAGCGCGAAGCCATGGACTCGCCAACGATGAAAGAATAAAAACTCTTTCCCCAAAATGGAACGGCCACGAAAGCGATTGCACTTTCGTGGCCGTTTTGTTTCATTCAAAAAAATCTGCGCACTGCATGGCAAACTACGGTTTGCCTTGCAGCTTCGCCAACTCGAGCCGCAAGCGCTCCAACTCTGTCTCTGCGGCGACAGCTCTATTCTCGGCAGATTGTCGCGCAGCTTCCGCTTCTTGTCGGCCAACTTCTGCTTGTCTTCGCGCAGCTTCGGCCTCTTGATAGCTGCGCAAATACTCCTGCTTCTCGCGATCATACAAAAGCAGCTTGCCTTCTTCCAATCTAATCTCCAATCCCAAAACCTTGCTGTACATGCGCGAACCCATGGCCGGAACATAATCTCCGTTTTCGAGCCGGTAGCCGCGCAACGCAGGGCGGAGCGTTTCGCCATAGGGATCGAAGAGATAATACTCTTTTACGCCCAGGCTCGCGTAGATAAAACGCTTGTTGCCGAGATCCTCGGTTTTCGTGCTCGGCGAAGTCATCTCAAACACTACGTCCGGAGCTTTGCGCTCAACCTTCATATTGTAAATCCGCCGCTGCTTTTTTTCTACGCCACGCACGAAGAGCACGTCGGGCGAAACGGATTTCAACTCGTCCTCCTCCTCCGGATAATATAAGAAAATGTTGCCGGAGACATAAACGTCCTGTTCGCTTCGAAAACGTTCTTCCAACGCCTCGATCACGTAGATCATCACGTTGCGGTGTAGGTCGGTTTCGGCCATAGGTTTCCCATCCGATTCCGGAAGCCGTGCTCCCGTGCGAAGTTTTGTAGGATAGATTGTCTGTGCGGTTGCGGTTGCCATGGTGGGCCTCAAAATAATTTTCTGGCAGGCAAGATAGTCGGGTTAGGCGAGAGAAGCAAGCTGGAATTCCTTTTGCCGAGTGATCGCGTTATGACTTGAATAAGCGCGGATAGATCAAACCATTCACAAGGCCGACCAGTGGGAAGAGTAGCACGGCATCGAGCATACTGTAAAGATAAAAGGGCTGCATCGCCGCAACGTAATGATTCATATAAATCGCGCTCAGACTGCAAAAGAACAGGCCGGCGAGGCCGTAGAGTTTCAAACTTCTGACGATGAAGCCGCCTTGCACTTGCGGGTGAGCAAAATGAAAAATCAGTGCGGCGCAAAACCACAGCATGAAGTTATAAAAGAGTGAGATCGCAAAATCCGCGCGGCTGAAACTGGTGTTGAAGCTTTCGGGAAATTTTTCCATTACGCCAAACATGCCGGGAAACACGAACCAACTTTCCAAATAGAACCCCAAAACATAGCGCGCAACGTTGAGCAGCACGACCAACAAGAGCAGCTTGAAAAAAGTCTTCATGTCTACCTTTCAAGACCAAAGAAGGCGCCGCCGAGCGTGTTGCGGCGCCGTATATTCGTGCGCATTGTCGCGCCCGGGCATTACGCTTCTGTGAAACCTGTTCCTAAGGTGCGCTCTTTATAGCGTTTTTCGCGACTACACACTGGGCACATATAGATCGCTACACCCCATGCACTGTAACCAGTGAATTGCATGCGACGTTTTTGCGGCCTCGGCTTGTTGTCCGGCCCAAAAACTTGATCGGCGCAATCTTCGTAGCGGCAGTAAACCTCCAAGTTTTCCAAATCGACTTTTTCCACAGTACAACCCTCCGACTCTGGTACGAAGCTTCTCCTTTTAATTTATCGAGATCTTCATAGACTCCATTCATTGGGCAAATCGACTTCGCAGCTTGCGAGGCGCGTGCTCGCTCCGGAAAGCGCAAGCTCGCGATATTGCGGCCAGGGCTTTTCCGACTCGTCAAGACGATACGCGCGCAGCAGCTTGCCCGAACGTTTGCCGGTTTCAAATACATAATACTCTTGCACGCCCATGCGCTCATAAAGATAGGCTTTGAAATAAAGATCATAATCACGCGTGTCTTTGGAAATCACTTCGCCGATCCATATGGGCACGCGAAAGCGGTTGTTGTAATCTGCTTCGTTAATGACACAGACGTCCGGCGCATAAACGGAGGGCATAAGCCCCTGTTTGAGAAGTTGGGCAAAGGTTTCGACGATAAAACTTGACGAAGCCCCTAACTCTAGCAAGCGTGTTTGCATATACTCGTGTGGGTCGCCCCCTTTAAAATGCCCCATGGCTTCTAATTTTTCGGATGCAATATAGTAAAAGGTATCATAGAGCACGATAACGTTACGCGCAAGTTTCGGTTCGAGATAGGTTCCTATTTTCACCGCGAAAATGTTATGCTCGGGAACGCCGACTGGCATTTGAATGACTATCATTTTGCGTCTCCTTCTGTTATCAAAATAAGTGCTCTCTGAAAAATCGCAAACGCATCTTTCCCCCACAAACAAAAGCTCACTTCCTCCAAACTCGTTTCGTTACGCACATATTCAACTGTCGTCGCGAGCATAATGTTCGCGCAGCGTTCTATCGGGAAACCGAAGATGCCGGTGGAAATCGCGGGGAAGGCAATGCTGGTGAGATGATGGTGCTCGGCGAGCTTGAGGGAGTTGCGCGTGGCGTTGCGGAGTTTGTCGTCTTCATTGCCTTCGCCCAGCATCGGGCCGACGGCGTGAATCACGTATTTCGCTTTGAGCGCCCCTCCTGTTGTGATTACCGCAGTGCCCACCGGCGTGCCTCCCAGTGCATCACATTCGCTTTGAATGATTGCACCGCCTTTGCGCAGAATCGCGCCGGCCACGCCGGCGCCGAGTTGCAACGCGGAGTTGGCGGCGTTGACGATTGCGTCTACCGCCATCTCCGTAATGTCCGCCTGCAATAAGCGCAGCGTGGTGTGATGAAACTTAACTTCCACCGCGAAAGTCCTCGATGAAAGAGTCGAGCAAGTAACCGAAGTCTTGCCATTCGACCCAATAAATGAACAGCGCCATGGCAACCGCCGTGAGCACCGCGAAGAAACGATGCGGGCGTCGCGGCGGATCGGCGTTCAACACAATCATAACGCCGAGCACGATACTACCCAAACAGATAATGCCAACATAACTGTGCGCGCGCAACGCGAAGCCGATGAGCAAACCGATGAGCAGGCCCGCCATCATCTCGCCGAAAAGCTGCAGAAGCTTGGGCCAGACCTGCATGCTCTTCATCGAAGCGCCCAGCCAGATGCCCAACAAGATGATCAACAAAAAGAGCGAAACATTAAAACCGGAGAAGATTGAATCGAACCAAGTGCTGTCGTTCATGCGTCGTCCTGAGGTGAGGAGTTCCGTGTTATTACGTTTGTAGTCGCGCCTTCAGGCGCTATTTTCAAATCAACAATCGATCCCTAAAGGGATTACTACGAGCATGCTCAATACCCCACGGCCCCGCCGTCGTCTTCGCGCGGATCAGCCGCGCCGAGGCGCAAGCTCGATTTGGGATCAATCATGATCGCCATTGCGCGGCCTTGACTGCGCGAGGAGTTTGACACGCGCAGCTTGTGCCCATACATCTCGAGCAAACGTTGCGTCTCCGGCGAGAAGCCGAATTTCTCCATGCTCAATGTGTTCGGCAACCATTGATGATGCACGCGCGGCGCGGCAACCGCTTCCGACACATCCATGTTGAAGTCGATCACATTCACGATCGTTTGCAGCACCGTGTTGATGATCGTGCGTCCGCCTGGCGAGCCGGTGAGCAAATAAGGCTTGCCATCTTTCGCGATGATGGTCGGCGTCATGGAAGAGAGCATGCGTTTGCCCGGCGCAACGAGATTGGGCTTCGTGCCAATCATGCCCGTGCTATCCGTGCGCCCCGGTTGCGGGTTGAAATCGCCCATTTCATTGTTCAATAAAAAGCCTAAGCCCTCGGCCACGATCTTCGAGCCATACCAATCTTCGAGCGTGTAGGTGACGACCACCGCGTTGCCTTCCGCATCGACCACGGAGTAATGCGTAGTCTCCGAGGATTCATGCGCTTCATTGAACGCAATCGGATCGCTCGTTGAAACGCGATTGAGGCTGATGCTGCGGCGAAGTTGGCTGGCATAATCTTTCGACGTGAGTTTCGCAATCGGCATGTCGGGATTAAAATCCGGATCGCCGACATAACGCGCGCGATCGGCAAACGCACGGCGCATCGCCTCCGCGAGCAAATGCACGTGCTGCGCGGAACCGAAGCCCGCAGCTTTGAGATCAAAGCCTTCGAGAATGTTGAGCATTTCAACGATGGCCGTGCCGCCGGAGCTGGGCGGACACATTGAATAAACATCATAGCCGCGATACGTGCCGTGAATTGGCGTGCGCTCTTTGGCTTCATAATCCGCCAAATCTTTTTCGGTGATAATGCCGCCGTATTTTTTCATGCACGCGGCGAGCAAACGCGCGGTCTCGCCTTTATAAAAACCCTCGCGCCCGTTTTGTTGAATGCGCTTGAGCGACTTCGCGAGATCGGGTTGTTTCCACATGTCGCCCGGTTGATAAACTTCTTTATCATTTTTAAAGAAGACTTGCTTGCTCGCGGGATATTGGAGAAACTCGTTGGCGAGATAATTGAAATCCTCGTGCAAGCCCCACGTCACGGTGAAGCCGTTCTCTGCCAACGCAATTGCCGGCGCGATCAACTCGCGCATCGGCTTGCGGCCGAGCTTTTCATGCGCGAGAAAAAATCCCGCGACCGTGCCCGGCACGCCGACCGCGAGATAGCCTTCGTGATTGATCGGCGCGGAGTATTTGCCGTTCGCATCGAGAAACATGCGATCATGCGCCGCGGCCGGCGCTTTCTCGCGAAAATCAAACGCGCGCACTTGGCCTTCTTTCGTATGCACGATCATAAATCCACCGCCGCCGATATTGCCCGCGGAAGGCAACGTGACCGCGAGCGCGAAGCCCGTGGCAATCGCGGCGTCAACCGCATTGCCGCCGTTTTGCAAAACTTTGAGGCCCGCTTGCGAGGCGAGATAGTGCGAAGAAACCACCATGCCGTGTTTCGCGCGCACGGGAGGAGCAGAAGCGCCGGCGAGGACAAAGGAATGCGAAACAATCACGACGCCGAAAAGAAATGCCGCGAGGAGGTGATGGATTTTTTTCATGCTCTCTCTTTCATGATTTAATTGCAAAGCAATTCAGGCTCGACAAACTTCTTCAACATATACTTCAAATCCGGCAACTACTTCCGAGCGGACGCGCTCGCCCACGCCGTATTTGCCGAGCAAGTGATACGTGTCGCCGCACAGAGCATAAAGCTCGATCGTGCGCTTTTCGGGATCAATGATCCAATATTCCGACACGCCAGCTTTGGCGTAGATTCTAAATTTCTTTTGCCGATCAACATTCCAATTCCACGGCGAGAGGATTTCGACGAAAAGGTCGGGCACGCCTTCGACTCTTTCGTCTTTAACGATATCGATTTGATGCTGAAGCACGACAACGATATCCGGTTGCACAGGCGAAGTCCATCCCGGCAGAATCACGTCGGTGGGCGCGATCAAAACTTCGCCAAAGGGATGCTCGTTATTATAATTCCAAAGCTGCGCGGAAAGATTAAGTTTGGCTTTCTGATGGCGAGTTAAAGGCGCGGGTGACATGTGCAATTCTCCCTCGATGACTTCGTAAATCCAGCCGTCATCCGGCAGGCGGCAATAATCTTCGTAGGTCCACTGGCCTTGCGGCGGCCATTTGTGGCTTACTGGTGTGAAGATTTCCGTGGGCGAAGTGAAATCGAGTAACATCGTCATAAAGCCTGCTCCAAATTTTGGCGGCGGCAAAGTAGTTTTTTTTGCTTGTGGAATCAAGGCCGAATTTTGGATTGGCTTCGAGCGATTTTATCTTTATATTCACGCGCATAAAATTTGTTCGGAGCCACAATGTTCAAAACGATTGCCGTTAAAAATTTTCGCGGCTTCAAGGATTTTTCCATGAACGCCTTGGAGCGCATCAATCTCATCACCGGCGCGAACGACGTCGGCAAAACCGCATTGCTGGAAGCGATTTATTTGCTCATTGGCGAAACCAACCCGGCGCTGCTGTTGAAAGTATACGCGATGCGCGGCTTCGACAAACTCAGAGGCGAACCCAACAAGATGAGCGATTGGTTGTGGACGCCGCTGTTTTACAAATTCGGCAGCAATGCGGCAATTTCGTTGCGCGGCGAAACCGCGAATGGCAAGAGCCGTGAAGCGACGATCAAGCTGCTGCCTCGTACCTCCACCCATATTGCATTCGGCGAACCGCTGGCGCAGGAACTCAATCACAACGGCTATGCTTCACAAGTGCTGCAGTTGCAGAGCCGCGATGAGACGGGCGCAGAAGCTTCTGCCCAGATGTTCTTTGATGAGCAAGGCATTCGCATTACGCCTCCCGCAACGTCGAAAGCTCTCCCCGGCTATTTTATTCCCGCGCGCGCGCCTTTGCTTTTAGAAGAGGACGCGAAGTTATACGGCGAAGTGGAAATCGAAAAAGCGCCATATGAGTTGATCGAGGTGCTGCGCATTATCGAGCCGCGTTTGACGCGCCTCAGCACGGTCATCGGCGCGGGCGGCGGCATGTTGTGGGGCGACATCGGATTGGGTAAAATGCTGCCCATGGCTTTGATGGGAGAAGGCCTGGAACGATTCGCCTCGATTCTGCTGCGCATTGCCAATGCCCGCGGCGGGATTGTTTTGATTGACGAAATCGATAACGGATGGCATCACAGCGTGATGGAAAAAACATGGGAGGCCATTGCCGAAGCCGCGCGTCGTTTTGAGGTTCAAATTTTCGCGACGACGCATAGTTGGGAGTGTATCCGCGCCGCGCATGGCGCGTTTTCGAGGAACGGCGTTTATGATTTTCGCTTGTTTCGACTCGATCATTCGAATGGAGAGATTGCTGTTGCCGCCTATGATCAGGAGACTCTGGTCACTTCGCTTGATTTGAATTTCGAGGTGCGGTAATGCTAAAACCGCCCTCGCCTATTCATCAACCGAAACTGCTCATTGGGGAAGGCGAAGAAGAAGTGCGTTTCTTCCATGCCTTCTTGAGTTACCTGAATCTGAATGAGATTCAAGTGGAGCAATACGGCGGCAAAAACAACCTGTCTGCCTATTTGCGAACGTTAGTTACCCCTCGTGCAGGTTTTCAAAATCTCACCGCGATAGCAATTACCAGAGATGCAGATCAAGATGCCGACGCGGCTTTTCAAAGCGTTTGCGCTGCGCTGCGACGAGCCGACTTAAGCCAGCCGGAACGACACGGCGAATTTACGATGCACTCGCCGCGCGTCGGAGTGTTCATTATGCCCGACGGCAAAAGCGCCGGCATGCTGGAAGATTTATGTTTGGCGGCGCAACAAGCGGATCTTGCGATGTCGTGTGTCGAGGGATACTTTGAATGCCTCGCACAGGCGCAACATCCGCTTCCCGAAAATATGAGCAAAGCCAGACTGCACGCTTGGCTCGCTTCGCGCAAGTTGCCGGATAAACGTTTGGGCGAGGCTGCGGAGAGCGGGTATTTCGATTGGGAGAATTCGGCATTTGATGCGCTCAAAAAATTCCTAATTGAAATCTGAATCAAAAATAAAACATGCCTTCCCAAACCATCCCTCTCTACGCGCTCGCGTTCGAGCGCTCGATGCGCGCTTCCGCGGTGCAACACGGCGTCGCGGGCTTTATGCTCTTACTCGCGGGCTTCGAGCATTTGCAAGAGCCGAATGGCGCGCAGTCTATTTTTACTTGGTTGGCCATGATCGCGGGCGCGGTTGTGCTCGTTGCCGTCTTTCTCGAACTGCGCAGTTTGCGGCGGCATGAGCATGGCAGCTTTGGCTGGGTGGATTTATTCTCCGTGCCCGTCTTGCTCATCGAAGGTTTTCATAAACTGCATTTGGGCAAAAAGTATTTGCCGTATCCTTACTTTTTTATCGCGCTCGTCATGCTCGTGCGTGGCTTTCTATTTCAACGCCTCTTGCACTTGCGCCACATCTCGTTGAATGAAACCGGCTTGTCCGCGCGCCTCTCGCCCTGGCGCAAGCTGCGACTGCATTGGCGCGACGTGCGCAATGTGAGTTGTACCGACGCCAAGATTGATTTCGAAATGATCAACGGCAGCAATCATGTGATTGACTTGAAAAACATTCGCAACAAAGACGAAGCACAAACCGAAGTGTTAAAATTCTATCAACGCCTTCAAACCACCACAAGCGCGTGAGCACTCACGCGATGATAACCATCACAGCGGTGTCTTGCTTTTAAGTCGTGATATGATATGGAGCTTCACTCGGTTCCACATGCACCTTGCGCAAACACCTCGAACGTAGTGAAAGGAACACCATGAGTACGCAACACAAAAAACTCGCCATCCTCGTGGGCGGCGGCCCGGCCCCGGGCATCAACAGCGTCATCGGCGCGGCAACCATTCGCGGCATCCTCAGCGGCGCGGAAGTCATCGGCATTCAAGACGGTTTCGAATGGCTCATGGCCGGCCAGATCGACAAAGTCAAGGAGTTGACCATCGAAAAAGTGAGCCGCATTCATTTTCGCGGCGGCTCGTATATCGGCATCTCGCGCGCGAATCCCACGAAGAACTCGAAGTATCTCGAAAACACGGTCACCTCGCTCTTGCGGTTGAATGTCAATCGCCTCATCACCATCGGCGGCGACGACACCGCGTACTCCGCGATGAAGCTGGAGCAAATGGCCGATGGTCGCATTCACGTTGTGCATGTGCCCAAGACCATCGACAACGACCTCGATTTGCCGCAGGGCTTCAACACCTTCGGCTTTCAAACCGCGCGGCACATCGGCGTGGACATTGTGAAGAATCTCATGGTCGATGCGCGCACCACTTCGCGTTGGTACTTTGTCGTGGCGATGGGCCGCAAAGCCGGTCATCTCGCGCTCGGCATCGGCAAAGCCGCGGGCGCAACGCTCACGCTCATTCCCGAAGAATTTCGCGGACAAAAGCTCAAGCTCGGCGTGCTCACCGATATCTTGGCGGGCGCGATTATCAAGCGCTTGAGCTATGGCCGTCCCGACGGCGTGGTCATTCTCGCCGAAGGCTTGGTGGAAATTCTTGATCCGGATGATTTGAAGGAGCTGGTGAATGTCGAGCGCGACGCGCATGACAACATCCGCCTCGCGGAAATCAACTTCGGCGAAATCGTAAAAGCCAAAGTGCAGCAACGGTTGAAAGAGTTCGGCTTGAAATCAACCATCGTCGCGAAGAACATCGGCTACGAGTTGCGCTGCGCCGATCCCATTCCGTACGACATGGAATACACGCGCGATCTCGGCTATTGCGCCGCGCGTTACATTCTCGAAGGCGGCAATGCCGCGATGGTGTCCGTGCAAAACGGCCGCTTCCTGCCGATTCCGTTCGTGGAGATTCTCGATCCGCAAACCGGACGCGCGCGCATACGCATGGTCGATATGACGTCTGAGTATTATCAAGTCGCGCGGCGATATATGATTCGGCTTGCGCCGGAAGATTTCAATGATCCGCACGAACTGGCGAAGTATGCAGCCACCGCGCACGTTTCGCTCGAAGACTTTCGCAAACGTTTTCAATACCTGCTCGAAATGGAAGCCGCGAATTCGCACGAGAGCGAGCACTTCGGCGAACAAGACGGCGAAGTGATTGCGAAAGCGGATATGGCGTAGCCGTTTCAACCTTCGTGGTGAGGCGTTGTAAAATTCGACGATCAAGTTAGGCAATGCTCAACCACGGCTTGGCCGTGGTTTGCTCTTGATTACGATTGAAAGGCATGCCACGGCCAAGCCGTGGCGGAGCACGAGCTAACTTGGTCGTCAAAACTCATTCAGTTCTGTTTGATCGGCTGCAAACACCTGATGAAATTTGACGATCAAGTTCGGTAATCTTCACGCTTTCGAACTCATCCCCCCGGCCCCCTTCTCTTGGGAAGAGAAGGGGGAGAACTGAGATTTGCTCGACGTCTTTTCTCCCCTTCTCTTTTTAAGAGAAGGGGCCGGGGGATAAGTTCGAATTGGCTCATTACCGAATTTGATCATCAAAGATCATTAGAAGTCACTACGAACTCTTTCTCACGTTCAAGCTTCCCATTTAACCTCTCCCCTCACATGCGCATCTCACTCTCTCCCCTCGCTCGCACGCTCGGTTTCGCTTTCTGCTTTTTTCTTTTGCTCAATTGCAGCGGGCGCAAATCCGCTTTCTTGGAAAAAATTCCCGCGCCTCGTGCGCAAGCCGACACCGCGGCGCTCAATGCCGAGGCCCAAGCGCTTTGGGCCAAGCGCGATGAGCGCAAGAGCGCGTATGACGCTCTGTATGCGTATCAACGCGCGTTTGCCGCGGCGCCGCGCAATCCACAAATCGGCGTGAAGCTCGCGCAGGCCTTTGTGTTCGTGGGCGATTATTGCGCGCAAACCGAGGAAGAGCGCGACACGCTGTATTACGCCGGCCTCGAAATCGCCGAGCGCACGCTCGCTTTGCACGAGTCGTTTCGCATGCACATGATTCGCACGCAGGACGAAGACGAAGCGCTCGATAAAGTGGTGCGGCAGATCAGCTTTGACCGACGCAACAATCAAGTCGAGCGCAGCCGCCATTGGCTCGCTGCGATTTACTGGCTCAGTGTTAATTTAGAACGCTGGACGGATTCGCAAAACTCGTTGCGCAGGTTGGGGAATAAAAAACGAATCGAGATTTACAAACGCGCGGTGTTGGAAGTGGATGAAACGTTCGATTACGGCGGGGTTTATCGTTCGAGCCGCGTGGTGCCGATGAAGCCGCCCTATAGCGGCGCGCAGAGTTTGCAAGAAGGCTTCGCGCGCGCGCTGACCATTGCGCCGGATTATTTTGCGAATCACACGGCGTATGCGCGGCATTATGCTTTGCCCGAAAACAAAGCCGAGCTGTTTCGCGAGCAATTGGAATACGTCATCAACAACGATCCCAACAAACTGTCCGCGGCCTATGCCGAGAACAAATACGAACAAGCGCTCGCCCTAAAACTGCGCGACGAAGCCGCGAACAATTTCGCCGAGCTGCAACGCAAAGCCGTTGAGAAGGAGAAGGAGAAGAAGAAACGTGAATACAAGCCTCGCTATTGACCACGCGCAGAGCCGCGTTTGTTCATGCGCAGAGCAACGGTGTCGGCATTCGAGGAAGCTTCTAAAAAGTGGTTGCTATTTTGAAGACATCTACTAATTTGCCGCGTGAGATTTCGGATGCAGACATTGAACTAAACCTTGCGAGCTTTTTATGGCCGACATTTTTGAGCAGGAACTCGTTGAACCCCAAGCGCGCGCTTTCGCCCAAGAAGCTTATTTCGAGGAGAAAGAGGTTGACCGGCAGCTTCCCTTGACCATTGCACAAGCAGAAGAGCTGTCGGAAGGCCGTTCGTTTGAATTGATTGAGGGAAGGATGGTTCATAAAATGGCAGACACCAAGCATGCCAAAAGCCAAGATGTGCTGCACGGCGAACTCTACCTTTATTTCACCCACAACCCGATCGGACGAGCATTGCCGGAATGTAGCGTGCGGCTTTGGCCCGAGAGCAAGCTTAACCTGCGGACGCCGGATATTGCCGTGTTTTTGAATCAGAATATTCGCGCAGAGGAAAAATATGAAACCCGCGCGCCGGATTTAGCCATTGAAATCGTCTCCGATGATGATCGTGCCACATTGATTTTTGAGAAGGCGAGACTGTTTTTAGAAAGGGGCAGCAGAGTGGTGTGGATCATTTTCCCCACCGAAAAAAGCGTCGTGGTCATGACTCCAAACTCGCGTCGTTGGGAGTCGGAAAAACTTACGTGTCCGGAGCTTTTGCCGGGATTCGAATTGGAGGTGGAAAAGATTTTTGTTTGAGTTTTTATGGTGCCCCTATTATAAGCTAAAGCTCTCTTCCTGTGGCCACAATCTCCTTCCCAAAAAAATTATTCCTGAACCTGAACGAGTCAAAGCTAAACAAGAAAAACTCACCCGTCGAAATTCACCGAAGCCACCGCGTGTCGCGGAAGAAAAGCTTTTTTCGGTGAAACGCGGTGACTTCGGTGTCGCTCGGCGGAAGAGTCTTTGCTTTTTTGCATCGTTCAAATTTCTTAGCTACCATGGAGAAGAACCGTGCCCCTCAACCTCACCATTGACCACGCGCATTTTCGCTGCGCCGATTTGGAAGCCGCGGCGC
This sequence comes from bacterium, assembly GCA_041918175.1. Classification (GTDB taxonomy): domain Bacteria; phylum Zhuqueibacterota; class Zhuqueibacteria; order Zhuqueibacterales; family Zhuqueibacteraceae; genus JABWAN01. Next base: position 41,921 of record JAYRWE010000091.1, on the reverse strand, counting down.
AATTTTACCAACACGTACTCGGCGCAGAGTTTATCAAACGCACGGAGCACAACGGTCGCGTCATCATCACGCTGCGCCTCGGCGGTATTCATCTCTGCCTTTCGCCCAAGCCGGCCGCAACGGAATTGCATGCCGAGGAAAATCAAAATCGTTTGGGCGTTTATCATCTCGCCTTTCTCGTGCCCAATTTGGAGGCTGCGGTCGCGGAATGCAAACAACGCGGCGCGCGCTTCGTGCTCGAAAACTATCTCGCCGCGCCCACGCGCAAAGTCGCGTTCATGGAAGCGCCGGATGGGATGCAAGTGGAGTTGATGGAGGATTTTTAGATGGAAAAAGCTACGGCGGCTTTTCAGCAACCTGAAACTGCGGCCCTTCGGGAGGCTCCAGCGGATAGGTTAAGACCAACGGATAAAACAAAGAGGCTTTATCCGTTGGGGAAACGTTAGAATTTTAGTCCACGTTTACAGAACCAATCGATATTCACAACGCGAACAAGTCGCAGCCCAAAAGAAAATCAAAAGCTCACGCAAAGCCGCTAAGACGCAAAGAACTCGCAAAGCTTTTCTTTGCGGAATCTTTGCGGCTCTGCGTCTTTGCGCGAAAATCTTTGCTTTATTTTGCACTGATTTGACTCTTTAGATAATAAACAGAGCCGCAGCCTCATGCCCAATATCTTCGAGCAAGCCTCAAAATTTTCCGAACAGGTCGAGAACCTCGTTCGCATCCTCAAACACGGCAAAAGAGAGCAAACGCTCTTTGCCTTCGGGTTCGCATGCTTGGCGCTGCCGCAGCTTTTGCCGCAAGCTTTGCAAGACGGTTTGCTGGAGCTCTTGCCGGATTTTTTAAAACAAGTTTTCTCGCGCTTGAGCTTGAGCTTGATCGGCCTCGCCTCTTTGCTGTGGGGCATCGTGCTCGTGTGGCGCAAAGCCGTGCCGCGCAAAACCGGCGTCGTCGCGGCGATCAAGCCCAGCGCCATCAAAGGCCCGTTTGCCTTCGGCGAAATGGACGGCGAAATTTTTTCGCAACTCGGTCGCGAGGCGGATCTCGGCAAGCTGCTCGGCTGGGTGTTGGATACGCAAATCGGTTTTGCCGCGCTCAAAGGCGAATCTGGCGCGGGCAAGACTTCGCTGTTGCGCGCCGGCCTGGCTTACACCCTCGTGCGTGAAAAAGAAAAGCACGGCGTCACTCCGGTCTATTGGGAAGCCGTGCCGGAAAATGCCGAGGCCGAGCTTCTGCGCACGATTCAAACGATTTGCCCGGAAGAGAAAGAGCGCCTGCAAAATCTCGATGATCTCGTGGATAAAATTTCCGGCAATAAGAAAGTCATCATCATCGATCAAGCCGAGCAGCTCTCGCCCGAAAAGCACCCGGCTCTCTTTGCGCTCTTCAAAAAGATCGTGGCGCAGAAGCCGCCGCACGCGACCACATGGATCATCGCGTTTCGCGAAGAGTATGCTTCCACCTGGTTTGAATTTGAAGAGGGCCTGCAGGTTTATCCGCCGAAATACTCGCTCAAAATTTTTTCCGAGGCGCAAGCGCGCGATATTGTCGCCGTGCTCGCCGCCGAAAGCGATTTGGCGCCCGACGAGGCCGTGATCAAGGAAATGATCAAGGCCATGTCCGACAAGGGCAAAGTTTCGCCGGTGGAGATCGGCATCGGCATGATGGTGCTCAACGAGCTATACGCCGGACCGGAAAGCGACCTCAGCTTGGGTAAATTTCAAGAGGCCGGCGGCGTGACCGGGCTCTTGCGCGCGTATATCAAAGGCAAGCTCGAAGACGGCATGCCCGAGCACGAGCGGCCGCTTGTGCAAGCCGCGCTGCTCGAGCTGATCGATCCCGAAACCTCGCACCAACGTTTGGCCCAAGGCAAAACCGCGGAGGAGTTGGCACGCGCGGCGCAACTGCCGCTCCACCGCATGCAGCACAACCTGCGTTATCTCGCTGCGCAAGAGGTGCGTATTTTGGAAGAGCGGCGCGATAAAAGCTCGCCCGAATCCCAAGCACGCTATCGCCTTGCGCACGAACGCTTGATTCCCGCGCTCGAATCTTTAGCCGGCGAATTGCTCGCCGCGGCGGAGCAGGCTAAGCGCTTGCTCAACGAGCGCTTTCGCACATGGATGAAAGCCAGGCAACGCAAGTTTCTTTTGAGCGGCAAAGAGCTGCGCGAAGTGCTCAAATACCGCGGCCATTTTGCTTTAACCCCGGACTTGTTGGGTTATATTCGGCAGAGCAAAAACGCGCGCGTGCTCAAAGTTGCTCTCGGCCTCGCGCTCGTGCTCGCGCTGTTCTTGTGGCCGTCTTTCAATGCGAACGTGATTGAGCCGATGCGCCGAGAGCAGCGCTTGAAAAATTTCACGGCGCAATTTGTGGCAGTCGAAGGCGGCGAGTTTGAGATGGGCGATTCTTCAGGCGATGGAGTATATGGTGAAAAGCCCGTGCATCAAGTAAAACTTGATGACTTCAAAATCAGTGCGTATGAAATCACCAACCAGCAGTATTGCGATTTTTTGAACGCGGATGATTCGGCCAAAGTGAAAGCGAGCGCGTGGCTGAACTTTTCAAACCCTCTTAATCTAATCATAGAAAAAGGCGGAAGGTTCGTGGTATTCGATGAAACGCAAAGAGATGATGCGGTGGCAACGGTCACTTGGTTCGGCGCCGCAGCGTTTTGCAATTACATGAGCAAGCGCAACGGTTACCAGCCCGATTACAATCTCAAAGACAGACGCTACGAGGTTTCGGCAAAAGGCTTTCGCCTGCCCACGGAAGCCGAGTGGGAATATGCCGCGCGCGGCGGAAACCAGAGCAAGGGCTATCGTTATAGCGGCAGCGACAGTATCGATGCCGTGGCGTGGTATTGGGAAAATTCTGATAGTAAAATCCATTCGGTGGGAAAGAAGCAGCGGAACGAGCTTGGGCTTTACGACATGAGCGGCAACGTTTATGAATGGTGCCTTGACTGGTACGGCAAAAATTACTATGATGAGTGCAAGCAGTCGCGCCCGCGTGGGATAGAAAACCCCACTGGGCCGGAAGCAGGTTCGCACCGGGTGTTGCGCGGCGGTTGCTTGTACAGCCATGCGTGGGGTTGCCGCTCCACGGATCGCAACTTCGCCGTCCCGAGCTTCAGCGGTGACGATGTCGGTTTCCGCCCGGTGTTCGTCCCGTAGTCAGTTGGCAGCGGAAAAGCAAGGAGCCAAAAGAGATAATGAGGCAAAGAGCCAATTGCAAAGCGCGAAGAACGAGATGGAATTCATATCTTCAAGCTCGTGGGCAGCCGAGGAAATAACGCGTGCGATCTTGGCAGCGAACCCCCAAATCGCGATTGCTTCGATAACATTTTTTTCTAAATTCGCTCGCAGCAAACGCCAAAGGAGGAATTTTATGACCGTGCTTCTCACACAAGCTTTTGAGAAAGCGGCGCAATTACCGGAAACGATGCAAGAGCAGATTGCAACGCAATGGCTCGAAGACCTCGAAGCCGAGCTTAAGTGGGATCAAACTTTCGCTAACACGCAAGACCAACTCGCGAAGATGGCGGACAAAGCTTTGCAAGAAATCAAAGCCGGGCGGGTCAAGAAAATGGGATTCGATGAGTTATGATCTCGTACCTCACCGGTGAGTTTCGCAAAGCTTTTCGCAAGCTCCCGGACAGAATCCAACGGCAAGCGCGGAAGAATTATCTGCGCTGGCAACAAAATCCGTATCATCCCAGTCCCGAATTTAAGCAAGTGCATCAAACGAGACCAATCTTCTCTGTCCGAGTTGCCATTGGATGGCGAGCGCTGGGCATCAAGCAAGGCAATAGAGCAAGTTGGTTTTGGATTGGCTCACATGCCGAATACGATATAATAATCTCGAAGCTATAAATGCTCTGTGCTGGGATGGAGCACGATTTAAATTTTCAATTTAAATCGGCACGGCTCAGATTCTTGCAGAATGACAGAGCGAGAAGGTGTTACAAATCAAGCCACGTCAAGCATATGTACCCGAGAGTCGTAACAGTTCGGCCGCTGGAAAACTTTAAGCTCGAAATAATTTTTTCCGACGGCGCAAAGGGCGTTTTCGATTGGAGCGAACGTTTGCATCGGGCGAAGCCCGGCGGCATATTCGAGCCGCTGCAGAACCCCGAATACTTCGCGCAAGTCGAAGCGTGGGAGGGAACCATTCGCTGGCCCAACGGTGCGGATATTTGCCCGGATGCGCTTTATGAGCAAATCAACGCAAACGTGCGATGATGATTTTCGAAAAAGGAATTTCGCGCTCATGCTGACGCGCGGAATCAAAGGCAGCCTTTCCGACGGCATCCGAAGAGATTAAAGTGCATTTTACAGGGAAGAGTTTTTTGAAAAGCATTGCAGGAGGAATGAAGTGTTTTAGATTATCTTCGCCCTCAAAACAACACCCCCCTAACCCCCCTCAAGGGGGGAATTGTGAAGTGCTCGCTCGGGCTGTTCAAATGCCCTCTCGCAGAATGACATGCACTGGCCGGAAGAGCCGGAATCAAAACTTTACGCACTCTGAAAAGTATGGAAACGAAAGGAGAGCACATGAACGCAGATGATTTCACCCAGCGCGCGGAAGTGCGGGGCTTGATGCGCGAATTGAAAGAAGCGTGCGCCGGCAAAGCTTTCTCGGACATCATCGACGCGAACGGCAACCAGTATGTTGATTTGGTTATGGAAGGCGGCGGCGTGCTCGGCATCGCGCTGGTGGGTTACACCTATGTGTTGGAAGCGATGGGCATTCGCTTTCTGCGCATCGGCGGAACGTCCGCGGGCTCCATCAATGCGCTGCTGCTCGCCGGCCTCGGCGCGCCGGATACGCCCAAGAGCGCAAAGATTCTCGACGTGCTCGCGCAACTCAACATGTACGAATTTGTCGACGGCGATCAAGACGTGAAGGACGTGGTGAAGAGCATTGTGCAAGAAGCCGGCAAATTCAAACTCGGGTGGAAAGCCGCGCAGGTTTTCGATAACATTGAAGAGCGCCTCGGGCTGAATCCCGGGCATGCGTTCACGCAATGGCTGTCGAATGTTTTGAAAACCGCGGGCATCGAAACCACGCAGCAATTGGAGCAACAAATGGCGATCTTGCCCGCGGGCTTGCAGGAGCGCGGAGGCGAGGCACTCACGCAGGAGCAAGCCTCGGCTTTTCTCGCGCTGGTGGCCGCGGACATCACCACGGAAACCAAAGTGCAATTTCCCAAGATGGCCGCGCTGTATTGGGAAGATCCCGCCGGCGTGAATCCTGCGTTGTATGCGCGCGCTTCGATGTCCATTCCGTTTTTCTTCGAGCCGCTGCGCGTGGAAAATATTCCGCGCGGAGAAAAAGCGTGGGAGCATTGGGAGAAACTGGCGGGCTACACGGAGGATTTGCCGAGCACGTGCATGTTCGTTGACGGCGGCATCATGTCGAATTTTCCCATCGATCTGTTTCATAAACCCGCGCGCACGCCGCGTGCGCCCACGTTCGGTGTGAAGCTGGGCACGGATCATCGCCAACATCAAAAGATCAACAAGCCGGCAGACCTGCTCAAAGCCGTGTTCAGCGCCGCGCGCCATTGTTTGGATTATGACTTCATCGTGCGCAATCCGGATTATCGCAAGCTGGTCACGTACATCGACACCGGCGAGCACTATTGGCTGGATTTCGAAATGACGATGGAGGGCAAGCGCGATCTCTTTTTGCGCGGCGCAAAAGCGGCGCAAAATTTTCTGATGAAATTCGATTGGGCCGCATACAAAAACACGCGCAGCCAACTCGCCGCAGCGTTTAAGCCGTGACGCGGTGTCGTCGGCTCTTGCACACGCCCATTCGCGTCAACCGAACGCGCGCAGCGCGAGAGAAAGTCCCCCTTTGAAGGGGGATTTAGGGGGATGTTGGTCACGTGAACAATTTTAAATAGCATCGTTTGGACACTGCGCTTGCTTTTTCTATCGCCCCTCCTTACGTTCGGTGGCAGAAAGTATCCACGCCCCAAACACCATGGCCTGCAAAAATTGAAAGGTGGTTTTATGCAAATACAACTTTCCGGTAAAGCGGAAGAATTTGTGAAAGCCCAATTGATTTCCGGAGGTTATCCGGATGCCACGACGTTCGTCTCTGCGGTGTTGCTGCGCGCAGAGGAATTTGATCGGCTCAAATTAGAAAGGCTCCGCCGGGAAATACAACTAGGCCTCGATGAGCTTGATCGCGGTGAAGGGATCCCGTTTGATATCGAGGACATCAACCGCGAGCTAGACCAAGAGTTTGAAAACAGCAAATGACGCCACGGATAATTATCACCCCAAAGGCGCGGAAGGATTTGGTTGCCATTGGCAGCTACACCGAGAAGCAGTGGGGAAAAGGGCAACGCAAGAAATACCTCGCGCAACTGAACACCAGAATTCAACGTTTGGCGCAAAATCCGGAGCATGGACGACTCTATCACGAGTTGCCTCGCGCTCCACGGGGTTATCATGAAGGGCGGCACGTTATCTTCTATCTTCCCCTTCCGCGCGGCATTGAAATCATCCGCGTCCTATACGATGCCATGGATTTTTCAAGCCATTTCGTCTAATCTGATCCCTCTGCGCAAATCGAATAATCAAGAGCACGCTGACCGTGTCTCTTCCCATGCTTGAATAAAAATGGAGCTTGGCATATGAGCCAATTCATCGTTGAAACCCGCGTGGCCCAAGGCCGTTTGGAATTGCGCAATGTGCCTTTTCCCGACGATACCGAAGTGAAAGTGCTTGTGATCCCCAAATTCGACCTGTCGCGCGCCTCGTTCCGTTCCGTGCAAAAACTGACGCGCGGCATCAAAGGCAATCTTTCTGACAGCATACGAAGAGATAGAAAAGCATTTTAAATTTTCAATTGAAAACTTGAAATGCTTTGAACGCTTTGCGATAACGATCTTTCCTCCCACACTTCCGTCTCTTCTTGTTCAATCCTGAAACACTTCGCCCTTTTCCAAGCAGAACAATTTGAAACAATCGCGTTATTTGCCGCAGCTAAGACCCTGATTATTGGCGGGCAATTTCACAGGTGTCGCAGGGCTACGGCATGGCATCGGCTTTGCGTAAAACGCGTGCGATCATCTTGATTTTCGTCATTCGCAGGCAAAGAAAGAGCAAGAGTTTTTTGCTTTCTCGTTCAACGTCAATCATTCAGGAGAAAATCGTGGGTACTTTCGCAAATGGATTTCGCGGCTTAGGGATGAAGCTCGGGCGCAGGACACAAGTGCGCGCGTGGTTCGTGGCGGCGGTGTTGTGTGCCGGCAATCTGCTTGCGCAAACGCGCATCATGCCGCTGGGCAATTCGATTACCGAAGGCGTCGGCTCGACGGACGGCTCGGGCTATCGACTGCCTTTATATAATTTGCTCACCAATGCCAATGTCTCGTTTGATTTTGTGGGCAGCATGCAATTTGGCACGGTGTTGCCGGATAAAGATCATGAAGGCCATCCCGGCATCAAAGCTGATGATTTGCAAGTGACAAACTATCTCAACGCAAACCCCGCGGACGTGCTTCTGCTCGAGATCGGTACGAACGATATTTCCACCAACGAAAGCGCCACACAAGTGCGCGACGACATCGACGCGATTCTCGATGCGATCTTTGCGCAGAATCCTTCCGCGCGCACGTATCTCTCCACCACGATTCCGCGCCGTGACAACAAACAAGCCGCGACCGAAGCTTTGAACGCGCTCTTGCCCGCGCTCGTGAGCAGCAAAGTGGCGAATGGGCAAGACGTGGTGCTCGTGGATATTGCGGCGCGCATTCTGGGCGAAACGAATTGGCAAAACACGTTGATGGATGACGACAAACATCCCAACGACGCGGGCTATGAAATCATGGCGCAAGAATGGTTCAACGCCCTGCAAGGCGGCGGCAGCGTGAATGATTTCTTCGATGACTTTAACAGCGGCACGCTCTCCGCGAGTTGGTCTGCGCACACCGGTTTTCAAGTGCAGAGCAATCAGCTCGTGAATACTTCCACGACGGACGCGTGGAACAATCATCTCGCGATTCCTACCGTGATTGCAAATCCCAATGTGCTCGAATTTAAATTCGGCAGCCTTTCCGATGCGGAAGCGCGCAACTTCACTTCCGCGGCAGTGATGCTCGATAACACGACCACGACCGCGAGCGGTTACATGGTGTTCCGCAATAACGCGGACGTGCGTTTGTGGACGTTGATTAATGGCGCGCCCGGCGCAGAGATTCAAAAGATCACGGGCCAACGCCCCACGCCGCAAGCGGGTGACATGATGCGCGTGGAGTGGACTTCGGATGCGGGCGGCCATCATTTCACCACGTATATCAACGGCCAGTTCGATGCAACGCTGACCGACATCAACAAGCTGCAAGGCAATACGGCCACGCAATACGCGGGCATGCTCGTGCATGGCGCGACCAACGACGGCGTGGATGATGTGCATCTCACGCGCGCTTCGGATACCACAGCGCCTTCGGCCATTACGGATTTGGCGATTTCGTCTTTCACTTCTTCCAGCGTAAACTTGAGTTGGACCGCGCCCGGCGACGATGCGAACAACGGCACCGCGCGCTCTTATGATGTGCGCTATTCCATTTCTCCGATCAACAACAACAACTTCAACGCGGCCACGCATGTTGCCGGCCTCGGCGCGCCCAGCCCCGCAGGCACGATTGAAGGCGCCATCATCGGCAATTTGCAAAGCAACACGACGTATTATTTCGCCATCAAATCCGCGGATGAAGCGAACAACGTTTCGAATATTTCGAATGTGATCTTTGCCACGACCTCGGCGTTGAGCGTGACCGTCGATGAATTTAATCGCACCGGCCCGGCGCTCGGCGCAGATTGGTCCGTTGACCCGCGCGTGCAGATTATCAACAACGAAGTGCAGCACACCGCCGCGCCCGATATTTGGAGCACAGGTGTTTTTAGAAAAGCGCGCAACGCGCAAGAAGTAACGATCACGTACGGCGCGAGCGCCACGACTTTCGGCGCGAACTTCAGCGGCGTTTTGGTGATGGCGGATTCTTTTTCCACCACGCCGAACGGCTACTTCATTCAACATTATACACAAAACGGCAAAGCGCGCTTGTATCATGTGCAGAACGGGCAAGTGAGCGGCGCGGCTTTGATCAACGAAGGCACGGCGTTCGGACCCGCGCCGAAAGCGGGCAGCACGATGAAGGTCGTCATTCGCAAAGAGACCGACGCGCATTACTTCGACGTGTATATCGACGGCCAATTTGATCGCACGCTGCTCGATGTTGCCAAACGCGAGAACGGCACGTTCTCCGGTTTTGTGATAGAGAGCACGCTCGGTGCGCAAAATGCGATTACGCAATTTGAAGCCGGCGCTGCGCCTGCTGCGCCGAAAGCGCTCGTCGTCGTGAGCGGGAACAATCAAAGCGGCCGCGTGGGGCAACAGCTTGCGCAGCCGTTGCGCGTGCAACTCAACGATGCGTTTGACAATCCGATTGCCGACGCGGAAATCAAATTCATCGCGACGCAAGGCGCGGCAACGTTTACGAAATCCGATGAGCACATTCGCATTGAAGCCGAGGCGGGTGCGATCACGGCGCCGATGATTACGCGCGCAGACACTGCGGCCTCGGGCGGTAGCTATGTGGTTTATCCCACTCCGCAAGCGCAGGCCGGTTCCGCGGTTTATAATTTTGAAATCAAACAAAGCGGCACGTATTACATTTGGACGCGCGGTCTCACGCCCGGCGCGAGCGGCAAAAACTCGTGGACGGTGAGCGTGGATGGCGGCGCGGCGATGACGTATGATGTTTTTCAAAACACGCGCTCGAACACCTGGGCGTGGGATCTTTTAAGCGAACGCGGCAACGGCACGCCCGACTTGCCGCAGTTTGATCCGAAGACGCATGATTTCACGCCGGGCATGCACACGCTTGTGTTCGAAGGCCGCGCGCATGATACGCGCTTGGATAAAATTCTCATCACCAGCGATCCGAATTATGAGCCGCAAGGCAAAGAAGAGGGCGGCAGCATTACGGACTTGAACGGCATCGCTGCGACGGAAGTCACGCTCGGCAATCAAGTCGGGCCGGTCGTGGTCGAAGCGAGTTATGCTTCATTGCCCAAAGCGGCTTTTAATCTCACCGCGAAAGCGGCGTTGCCGTATGCGATCACGCTCGCTTCGGGTAATAATCAATCGGGCGCTGCGGGACAAACGCTCGCGACTCCTTTCACCGTCACAGTTTCCGATACGTTCGGCAATCCTTCCGCAAATGTAGATGTTGCGTTCGTCGTCACCGAAGGCAACGGCTCTCTTGCAACTTTCCGCGCGAAGAGTGACAGCACAGGCAAAGCTTCGGCGAGTTTTACATTGGGCAATAACGGCGCGAGCAACAAAGTGGAAGCGCGCGCTTCATTCACGCAACAGATTGTGAATTTCAACGCGACGACAACTTCCGGCATTGCCAACAAAGTTGCGCTCGTGAGCGGTTCGAATCAAACCGGGCAAGTGGGTGCGAAGCTCGTGCAGCCGCTCGTGGTGAAAGTGACGGACGCGAACAACGCGAACATCGCGAAGTTTCCGGTCGAGTTTGAAACCGTGGCCGGCGGCGGCAAAACCACGGGCCACAATATCGTGCTCAATCCGGGTTTTGAATTTGACACAAATGAATTGCCCTCGGATTGGAATTTGGAAGGCTCGCCTTCTGCACAAGAAGTGCGCGTGGTCACGCAGCCGAAGAATAGCGGCGTGCAAAGTCTTGCGGTCAATTCGAGTCGTTCGGTGGTGGGCGTGACGCAATCGATTTCGTATGAATCGAACCTCACGTATTATCTTTCATTCTATGCGAAGATCGACAGCGGCGTGCTGCGTGTGCTCTGGCGCATGAATGATGCGAACGGCAATTTCGTGGATAAGATTTATGACATTGGCGCGGAAGCCACGGGCACGAACTGGCAGCGCTTCACAGTGCAAGCCACGAATGGTTTGGCCGGCAAACGCAATCTGTATTTGCGCACAAACGGCAAAGGCTACTTCAATATTGACGATGTAAAAATCATTCCGGCCACGGATAACAACGGCCAGCTTGCGGCGAGTTGGACGCTCGGCGACACTGCGGGCACGCAACAAGTGCAAGCGCTCGCCCTCGGCACGAGTGCGGGATTGAATGGTTCGCCGGTTTTGTTTAATGCGCAAGCGAACGCCGCGGCCGCAGCGAAACTGGTCGAAGCGAGCGGCAACAATCAACTCGGCTCTGCCAATCAACCGCTCGGTGCGCCGTTCGTGGCGAAAGTCACGGATAACTTTGGCAACGGCGTGGCGAATGTGAATGTGCAGTTTCAAGTGGCGAGCGGCAACGGCAAGCTCGGCAATGGCAACACATCGCAAAGCGTTGCAACGAATGCGAGCGGCCTTGCGAGCGTAATTTTAACGCTCGGCCCTACGAGCGGCGCAACGAATACCGTGAGCGCAAGCACGAGTGGTTTGAGTGGCAGCCCCGTTACTTTTACTGCGACTGCCGCGATTCCCGCGAAGCTCACAAAAGTGAGCGGTGATCTGCAACTCGCGAGCGCGGCGACATTGTTGCCAACGCCGCTCGTGGTGAAAGTCACGGATGCGAACAACAATCCGGTCTCTGGCGTTGCCGTGAATTTTTCTATTGACGCCGGCGGCGGTTCATTTAACGGAGCAAGCACGGCGATATTCCGCACGGATGCGAATGGCGAAGCTGCTGCACCATATGTAACCGGCCCGGTTGCAGGCGTACAAAATAAAGTGCGCACCACGGCCGACAACAACGGCCAAGCATTGCAAGGCTCGCCACGTGTGTTTACGATCAACACCGCGAGCTTGAAAGCGATGGCGCTCGTGTCGGGTAACAATCAAATCGGCGTCGCAGGTGATCCGCTGGTGAATGCGTTTAAAGTTGTGATCACCGACACGCTCGATAAGCCGGTGGCGCAACAAGACGTGGTGTTCACAATTACTGAAGGCAATGGCAAACTCAACGGCGGCGCGTCACCGCTCACGGTGAAAACCGATTCGACCGGCGCAGCGAGTGTGAAACTCACGTTGGGTAATTTGCCGGGCGTGAACAACAACAAGGTGCGTGCAGCCTCGGCGATTGCAGTGAGCGGCTCGCCGATCATCTTTCAAGCGAGCGCCAACGCGGGCGCGCCGTTCGTGCTCAAAGAAATTTCCGGCGATAGTCTTTCCGGCGTGGTGAATAATCCTTTGCCCGCGCCGTTCGTGGTGAAAGTAACGGACAAAGTGAATAACGCGCTCGTAGATGTTGACGTGATTTTTGAAGTGACTGCGGGCGGTGGCAAAATCAATGGCGCGACGAAAGACACGATTAAAACGAATGCCCAAGGCCTCGCGCAAGTGACGCTCGTTGCGGGCTCGACTTCGGGTTTATATAACAATCAAGTGCGCGTGCGCGCGTTCAACGGCACGTTGGAATTGAACAACTCGCCGCTCACGTTTGTGGCTTCGGTCACGCCGAGCAAAGCGCGCGCAATGAACATTACTGCGGGCAATCGTCAAACCGGGCCTGCGGGCGAAGCGTTGGCGAATGCGCTGCGCGTGCGTGTGGTCGATGCGCAAGGCAATCCGATTAAAGATCATGCGGTGCGTTTCCGCTCAACGGCGCAAGCAAATGGTTCGTTTGGCAATACAACCACGCGCGATACGACTGCGATTTCGGATGCTAACGGCTTTGCGCAAATGAAATGGTTCCTCGGCAGCAAAACTTTGCCGGATAGTCAATCCGTCACTGCGACGGCGAACGACGGCTTGCAAGAGTTGCAAGGCTCGCCGTTGAAGTTTGTCGCCTTCGCGAGCGCGGGCTTGCCGAGCGCGATCACTTCGACGATCACGGGCGATTCGCCGCTTCCTGCGGATGGTCAAGCGCGTTCGAATATCACGGTAACGGTGAAAGATAAATTCGGCAATCCCATTGCGGATAAAACTGTGCTGCTTCTCGCAACCGGCGGTTTGAATGACATTCGCCAACCGGCTAAAACGAATAGCGCGGGCCAAGCCCTTGGCTCGATCGCTTCCACAAAAGCAGAGTTAAAGATTGTCACTGCAAAAGTGGAGGGCCAATATGATTTGACCAACGGCGCGAAGATTCGTTTCGAAGCGCTCGCGGCGAAAGAACTGACATACCTTCGCGGCAATGCGCAAACCGGAAACGTGAACACCGCGTTGCCCGATCCGTTGTGTGTGATGATCAAAGATCAATATGGCAACGGTGTGCCGAATTACAGCGTCACGTTCGGCGTCGATGCGGGCGATGGCCGCATTGTCGGCTCGAATCAAGTGCTCACGGACTCGGTTGGATTCGCGTGCGTATCGTATGTGCTCGGCGCAAGCGCGGTGGAGAATCGCGTGCGCGCGACCGCGCCTGGCTTGCGCAATTCTCCCTTCATCTTTGTGCTCACGGCGACGAACAATCCCGCGCGCAAGTTGATTGCAACATCGGGCAATAATCAAGTCGGTGTGGTGTTGCAGAATTTGGCCAATCCGCTCGTCATGCGCGTTGTCGATCGTAATGATCGCATCGTGGCCAATGCGGAAGTGACTTACGCCGTTACTTTCGGCGGCGGTAAAGTGAATGGCGGCGCACAAGCAATTGTGAAGAGCAATGAGTTGGGCGAAGCGAGTGTGACGTGGCAACTCGGGCCGAATGCGGGAACGAATGTCGTGCGTGCGAGCAGCGGCAGTCTCACCGGCTCTCCGTTTGATTTTCAAGCTTCCGCGCAATCCGGCTCGCCCGCGCATCTCGTGCTGCAAAGCGGCAACAACGCGAGCGGCATTGTGAATCAAGAACTGGCTGCGCCGCTCACGGTGCGCGTGACGGATACGAACAACAACGGCATCGACGGCGTGCCCGTGATTTTTGAATTGCTGCAAGGCAGCGGCTCGCTTTCGAGCAATGTGAGCATGACGGCGAACGGCGGCTTTGCTTCGAGTAAGATTACGTTTGGCCAAGAAAGCGGCGTGCGCATGGTGCGTGCGAGCGCGGGCAATTTGCAAGGCTCGCCGATTTTGTTCAATGTGACGGCGCGTGCGGCGAGCGCGACCGCAATGCACATCGTCACGCGCACGAACAATCAAAGCGGCACCATCGGCTTGCCGCTGAACTTTCCATTGCAAGTGAAAGTCAGCGATCAATATGGCAACGGCATCGGCAACGTGTCGATTGATTTCGTGGTGAAAAAAGGCGGCGGCAATTTTAGCGGCGCGCCCACAGCCACGGTTGCGACGAACGACAAAGGCATTGCCGAAGTGAAGTGGACCGTGCAAGCCGGACGCAACGAAGCCGAAGCTATCGGCCTCGGTCTAACCGGCTCGCCGTTGCAATTCGTTGCCACCGGAGTGAGCGGCAACAACTTCCCGATCTTGGGTGACGTGGTCGATCGCAGCGTGCGCGAAGGCGACCGCATTGAATTCATCTTGCAAGCCACGGACGCGGACAATGATCCGATTCGTTACGGCGCTTCTAATTTGCCGCCGGGCGCCGTGTTCGATTCGCTCGGCACGCGCAAGTTTACGTGGACGACGAATGAGAATAGCGCCGGCTTTTACGAAGTGAGCTTTTTTGCTTCGGATATGCGGGGCGGCGTGGATGAAGAGTTGGTCATCATCGAGGTGGCGAATCGCAATCGCGCGCCGATCATTGTGAGCCGCAACCCCGTGGGCGTGCCGGGCGTGTATCCCGATACTTCGATTGCAGGCGGCAAAATCACGATGCGCGTGAATGCCAACGATCCGGACGGCGACGTGCTCAGTTATCGCTGGTTTGTGAACGGGCAAATGACGACGAACATCGTGAACACGTTTGAGTTCGGCAGCGAAGTGAAATGGAACACGGTGGAAGCGTGGGTGTTTGATCGCGAAGACACGGCGCGCACGAGCTGGGTCATCAAAACGCCGGTGCAATCGAGCACGGTTGAGACCGCGCCGCAAACGTTCCTGCTCGCGCAGAATTATCCGAACCCGTTTAATCCGACGACGAACCTGCATTATGAATTGCCGCGCGACGTGCAAGTGCGCTTGACGATCTACAACATGCTTGGGCAAGTGGTGCGCGTGTTGGTGAATGAAAAGCAGAGGGTGGGAGTGTATGCGAAGCAATGGGATGGCCGCGATGACGCAGGCCGACTCTTGCCGAGCGGCATCTATCTTTATCGCCTCGAGGCGGGCGAGTTTGTGAGCGTGAAAAGAATGATGCTCATGAAATAAGTCTCCAAAGAAAAAGAGCCTTGTTTTGCTAAAGCCCCTGCGAGAGGTTAATCCTATGGCAGGGGCTTTTTGTTTGCAAAGGTTGCTTTGCGACTGCCGATCACTTCTCCTTCAATGCTTCAGCATCGAGTGATCGTGCGCGAGATCATTAGTGCAAAATTCCGGTAGAAAAAAAAGCCGCAAAATCAAATTCAAACTTGACAACGGGCTTTTACTTTTTATATTGCACCATTGCATCGCGCACGTGCGAATTTGTCGTTTCTTTCTTCCCCCCGGCATTATCTATTTCGCGTCACTCAAGAGCGGCGCTGCGTCATACTTCATTCACATCATTTGCCAAACGCAAAAATTCTAATTCACTTTCTTCTTTCCTCACCATCTTCTTAAGGAGGATATGGGATGCGTCACTTTTTCACGCGTCACACGTGGTTTCAACTTGGCGGCAGGCTTCTCGCCATGGCGTTGCTGGTTGTTGTTGTGGCCTGTAGTGAGAACCTCAACAACCCAAGCCAGCCCGAAGCTGCGAACCAAGCAATCACGTTAAGCAAGGAGAACCCGCAGGTGGCCGCTGTGATGGCGGTGCAAGATCGGCACACGGAGAGTCTCATGGCGCAGAAAGGCGTCATCGGTACGGCAACGGGCCTCACGGCTGAAGGGCAACCCGCGATCATCGTGTATGTGCTTTCGGAATTGCGCAGTCAAAGTTTGGCCAAAGGCCCGGTACTGCCGCAAACCATCGAAGGTGTGCCGGTAGTCGTTGAGTATACGGAGCAATTTCGTGCGATGAAGGGCGGCGGCGGCGGCGTAAGCCATACCGCGATTCAAACGCCCCCGATTCAACTCGGTACTTCTGGAGGCTGGCGTCATGATTTGGCGAACGGCTATTGCTGCGGCGGCACGCTCGGCTCGCTGATCCAGATCGGCGGCTCTCAGTACATTCTAAGCAACTACCATGTGCTCGAAGCCGACATCGTGAGCGGCGGCAATTCGCGCGTGGCCACCGACGGCGACCCGGTGATTCAACCGGCGTTGATTGACGTGAGTTGCAACGCGAATAACTCGCAAAACGTCGCGACACTGGACGTGCGCAACAGCTTGCCTAGCAGTAACGTTGACGCCGCGATTGCGCAAGTGAATCCGGGCATGGTGCGCACCGATGGCTCTATCCTCGAAATCGGAACGATCTCTGCGAGCACGGTCGGTGCTTCTTTAAACCAAGCCGTAAAAAAGAGCGGTCGCACCACGGGCTTGACGCGCAGCAAAGTGAGTGGTTTGAATGCCACGATTAGCGTTACCTATGATAATGAATGCGCCGGCGGAACGGCGTTCACGAAAACTTTCACGGGCCAGATCGTGATCACGAACCGTGGCAGTTCGTTCCTCGACGGCGGCGACTCCGGCTCGCTCATGGTCGAAGACGTGACCACGAATCCGCGCGCGGTCGGCCTGTTGTTCGCCGGCAGCTCGACTTCGGCGATCGCCAATCCCATCGGCCAAGTGCTCAGTTTCTTAAATGCCACGATGGTCGGCAATTAAACAAAAGCGTTTTAGTTCGAAAATTTCCCGCACCCGCCCGCGCGTTGTTCGCTGGGCGGGTGTTTTGTTTTATAAAAAGACGAGTGAGGTAATATGCGATTTGCGCGCTCATGTAAGGCCCGTGCGTGGGGTTTTATCTGCCTCTGCATGAGCCTGACTTGGTTTGCGTGTGAAGGGGAAATCAAACACGAGGAGTCCGAGATGCCGCAACACGATTCCAACCTGCAAGAGATCACGCGCGTTATGGAAGCGCACACTGCGGAATTAATGGCGCTGCCGGGCGTGGTGGGCGTTTATATTGGCGCGCGTGAAGACAGCACGCTGTGCATTCGCGTGATGGTTGTGGAAAAAACTGAAGTGCTCGCGCGGGAAATTCCAACCATGTTGGAAGGCAAGCCTGTAGAGATCGAGGTCACGGGCGTCATCCGCCCGTTGGGAGAGCAGTAAGAGCTTCGTGCTTTTGACGAGCAAAACCGCCGACGTTCAACCGCGACTGCGCCGTGGCTATCGCGCAGTGCAGGTTTTGAAACGCTCGCTCGTGCTATGCCACCCTAACCCCCTCACGGGCGGCTTGTAGCGTGCTCGGGTTTTTCAAATGCACTCCAAGACACGGCCCAACGCAGCAGAACAAAAAGTCGATGCGCCCCGGGCACGGCGCTGACTTTACCAACTCAATCGCGAGTTTCCAAAGTAGCCGTGCAATTCCTTCCTCGCCGCGAAGTTGATTTCCTCCGACCACACTTCCACCGGATTCAAATCATCCGTAAAAATCGGCGCGTGTTTTGTGTTCGCCGTGAAGCGATTGTCCCACGCATGCACTTTGGTATAGCTCGGACCGGAACGATAGTTTGCCTCTTGATAGTTGCGCTCCAACTCGCGCACTAAAAGTGGCTCTTGGTCGCGCGCGAAGAGAATCAAATTCCCCAAACGGCTCGGCGGTTCGTTGATCGGCAGTGTGAGCACATGCGTGAAATGTTGTTGCAATGTTTTCGTGAGCGCGCCGGTGAGCGCATGATACCAACCCACGGTTTCGATATTTAACGCAAGCATGCCATGCGGCGCAAGCCGTGCTTTCATCATGCCAAACACTTCTTGCGTAACGAGATGAAAGGGAATTGCGCTGCTGCCGAAGGCATCAACCATGATCAAATCGTACTGTGCTTTTGCGCCGCGCAGAAACTGCCGCGCGTCCATGTGATGAATGCGCACACGGCTCGAATCCAAACCGAAGTGTGTTACGGCCATTTGCGTGACTGCGGGATCAATCTCCACCGCTTCGACGCTCCAGCCCGCGAGCACATAATTTTTTGCCAGCGAACCACCGCCCAACCCGAGCAATAAGGCCCGTCCGGGATTTTCAAAAACATTCTGCGCGGCTTCCATCACGGCCACATAGGGAAAGACGGAATCAAAAAAGAGCGTATCAACAATCGTGTGAATCCCACCGTCAATGAGCAGGTGGCGGCCTGCCGCGGTATCGACCACGCGCAGTTCTGCATACGGACTCTCGGCGACGGCTTTCACGCCGAGGCTGGGATCAGCCTGCGTGCTCGCCGCGGCCCAAAGTCCGAGGCTACCCGCGAGCACAAGCAACACTGTCGCGATTTTCGTGCGCAGCGCTTTGTGGGCGATCAAGCCGTAGACCGCGCTGGCGAGCAAAAGCAAGCCAATGCTCACCGTCAAACGACGCACACCGAAATTAGGAATGAGCAAGAAGCCCGTGGCCAACGCAGAGAGCACACTTGCAATCGTCGAGAGCGCATAGAGATTTCCCGCAGAGCGCCCGACTTCCGCCAGGCTTAGAGTTTTAAGTTTGATCGCATATGGACTGACCATGCCCAGCAACGTGAGTGGCGGCGCAAAAAGGATGAACGCTGCAATCAAGACTGCGACGCGCAACCCCATCGGTTCCGTGAGCGTGAGCACGGGATACTTCAACCACGGGATGAACAAAACCCAAACGCCGGCCGCGGCCATGATCGCGCACAAGCGTGAGAGTTGCGGCGCGCGGTCGGCCCAGCGCCCTCCCAACGCATAGCCCACGCTCAACGCCGCAAGCGTCACTGTGATGAGCGCGGACCACAGGAACAGGCTCACGCCATAAAACGGTCCGAGAATGCGCGTGCCTAAGATTTCAAGAGCCAACACCGCTGCGCCGGAAATAAACACCAGAACGTGCAGATACAGATGCTTCATGCCGCCTTCCTCCGTTTGCTTTGAATCCGATTCGAAGCCTGCTTCGCATTTTCACCGGACAACTTATGCAAACGAGCTTTTTTGCGCAAATCCTTTCTCGGTTCAAACGTTTTGCAAATGCGGCAAAATGTTTTGACTAAAGGCTTGCGCAAACCAGAGCCGGAGTGGTTCGCGCGTACTGGAAGAATGTCTGTCACGCAAACGACTATGACATTCCCAAAATCAAACTTCTCTTCTTCAGAGCCTCAGTTTTCCTCCAACAGTTTTTCAACCAAAGCTTTGATCTCGCGGTCGCGCTTATCGCCCACATGTACTTCGCCGATAGCGAGATGGCGAATCATGCCCTTTTTGTCGATGATATAAAACGCCGGCCAATAGCGATTCTTCAGCGCGCGCCAATATTCGAAATCGTTGTCGATGAATTGCGGGTGCGTGAGGCCGTGCTTCTTCACCGCGGCTTGCACGTTCTCGATTTTTTTCTCGCGCTCAAACTCCGGCGTGTGAATGCCGATGAGGAGAAAATCTTTGCTCTCGAAACGTTTGTGCATTTCCCTGACCCAGGGAATGGCATTGGTGCAATTCCATCACATGAAGGTCCACACGTCGAGCAAAATCACTTTGCCGCGCAGGTCCGCCATTTTCAGCGGCGGCGAATTGAGCCAACGCTCCGCGGCAACTTTCGGAAACTCCGGCGCCAGGCGAGGCGCGTCGTTTTGGGTTTCGGGTTTGAGGAAAAAAGCGGTGAGCCAAAAAGCGTAAAGCGAAAGTAGAGGCATATTCTCTCCGGGTTGAAGCACTGGGGCAGCTCGCATTAGTTGTGCTCTCTTCAACCCAAAAGCATAGCAAAAAATTCCCTGACTAAGACTTCCACTTGATATTGCAACCGATGCTCGGCATTTGCTCTGTGCGCACAGGCTTGCCGGCGAGCACATGGTCCAACGCGGCGCGCAGATCTTTTCCGGTCACTGGCACGTCGTTCTTCGGGCGCGCGCCGTCGAGCTGGCCGCGATACACGCACTGCAACGCGCGGTCGAAAACATAAAAGTCCGGCGTGCATGCGGCTTGATACGCGCGCGCCACGTCTTGCGTTTCGTCGAAGAGATAGGGAAACGCGAAACCCGCCTCGCGCGCGAAAGTTTGCATGTGCTCCGGCGCGTCTTCGGGATAGGCAACAATGTCGTTCGAGCTGATCGCGATAAACGCCACGCCGCGCGGTTGATAATCATTTGCCAAGCGCGCAAGCTCGTAGCGCACATGTTTGACGTAGGGGCAATGATTGCAAATGAACATGATCACTGTCGCGGCCTCGGATTTGAGTTCGGCGAGGTTCAACGTTTTGCCGGAGATCGTATCGGGCAAAATGAAATGCGGCGCGCGCGTGCCGAGCGGGAGCATGTTGGAAGCGGTTTGGGCCATGGGGCGTTCCTTTTATAGCCCACGAAACACACAAAACACACGAATAAAACTTTCGCGTGCTTCGCGTATTTCGTGGGCGTCAGTTTTTAATTCTCCGCGCGCACGTTCATTTCATCGAGCAAGTATTGCGCGCCTGCGAACTTTTGCGTGACCCAGAGCACGTAGCGAATGTCCACGGCAATCGAGCGACTGTATGACTCGCTCCACGCATAGTCGTTGATCGTAGCTTCAAACGCGCGGTCGAAATTCACGCCCACGATTTCGCCATTGGCATTCAATACCGCGCTGCCGGAGTTGCCGCCCGTGGTGTCGAGATTATAAAGCAGCGCCACGGGCACGTCGTTCGACTGCGGCAGTTTGAATTGTCCAAAATCCTTCGCGTTGAACAAGTCGATCAGCTTTTGCGGCGTATCAAACGGCTCGACACCCGTGGTCTTTTCGATCACGCCTTGCAGCGTGGTGAGCGGATGATAGTAAACCGCATCCGCGGGAATATAGCCGCGCACGTGACCGAAAGTCAAACGCAACGTGCGATTCGCATCGGGCACGAAATCAGCGGAGAGAAAGAGTTGCTTGATGTCCGTGAATTGCGCCGAGAGTTTGTTCAACGCGCCGTCGCGGCGTTGTCGCGTTTCACGCAAGGCTTTGAAGGAAGGATACAGCGCGCGCGCAAATTCGACAAAAGGATCTTTCAGCTTCGCGATCTGCTCCGGCTTTTGCGCGAGCGCCTCGAGCAGAAATTTTTCATCGGCCAATTTGCTCTTCGCATATGCCTGCGCGAGAAATTTGTCGACGCTCTTTTCCGGCGTGTTCTCTTTTAACAAAGCGGCAATTGCCGGAATGCTTTGCTCCTTCGGCAATTTCGCAGCGCGCAGCAACATCTCGCGCAGGAAAGTACGATCCGTGGGTTCATAATAATCCTGCGCGGCTTGCTTCAAATTTTGTTTAGTCGCATTGAGATTGCGCTCCATGTATGCGCCTTGGCGTTCGAGATCGGGCTTCTGCAATTCCTGCGTGCCTTCATAGAGCGCATTGCCGAAGCGCAGCAGCGTTGAGCTATTCAACAGATTGCTCAAGATCAACTCGCTCTCGGCTTGGCTGCGCA
Organism: bacterium; assembly: GCA_041918175.1. GTDB lineage: Bacteria > Zhuqueibacterota > Zhuqueibacteria > Zhuqueibacterales > Zhuqueibacteraceae > JABWAN01. The sequence continues at coordinate 20,449 of JAYRWE010000091.1, read as the reverse complement.
TCTCTTGATAAATTTTATCGATCTCTGCGAGCACGCTGCCGTATGTTGCTTTGCGCGCTGCATCGCCGTCGATGAAGTTTTGCAGCGCGCGTTCTTCGAGCTTCTTCTTCTCCACAAGCTGCAAGCGGCGCAAGCCCTGCAATTTGCCGCGATAGTTCTTCATCACGTTTGCCAAGCTTTTGATACGGCTCGCGTGTTTCAGCGCAATCGCGCGATCGGCTTTGCCCATGGCTTCCATCGTTTCAATCTGCCACGCATACAAATCCGCGATATACGGCATGCGCACTTCCTCTTCAAACGCAAGATACGAAGCCGTGCGATGGCGAAACGTGCTGCCGGGATACCCGAGAATGAAAACGAAATCTTCCTCGTTCGCGCCCTCTGCCGCGACTTTCAGAAACTTGCGCGGCGAGTACGGCACATTGTTCGGCGCATATTCCGCGGGCGAGCCGTCGGGCGCAACATACGCGCGCAAGAAAGAGAAATCGCCGGTGTGGCGCGGCCAAACCCAGTTGTCATTTTCCCCGCCAAACTCGCCGATGGAACGCGGCGGCACATACACGAGCCGCACGTCTTTGAGATTGGTATAAACAAAGAGCACATAACTTTTGCCGATAAACATCTCCGAAACCTCCGCGCGCTTGCCGGGATTTGCTTTCTCCGTTGCGGCAACAATCTCTTTGATCTTCTTCTCAATCGCTTTGCTGCGCGCCGCCAAATCCATCGTGTCATTCACCGCGCTCAACACTTCGCTCGATACGTCGCGATACGAGTCCGTGAGGCGCACCGTATAACCCTTCGCGGGAATCTCTTCGCCCGTGTTGCGCGCGAGAAAGCCGTTTGCAATGTAATCATGCTCCGTGGTGCTCGCTGCTTGCACCGCGCCAAACGCGCAATGATGATTGGTTAAAATCAAACCTTGCGCCGAGACGAACGAGCCGGTGCAGCCGCCCACTTGCACAATGCCGTCAATCAAACTCACGCCCTCGGGGTTGTAAATTTCTTTCGGATCGATCTTCAAGCCCTTCGAACGCAAATCGAGTTTGAGAATATCGCTAATGGGATACATGCCCTCGTCGGGCGTCGCCGCACTCAGCACAAACAGCGCACATGCAAGCAGCAGAAAAACCGATAAACGTTTCATGATAGGCTCCTCACTCTTTTCGTTCACGTGTGGTTAAAAAATATCCGCATCGATGATCACGCTCTCATCATTACAGCCAAAGCTTTTTATGTTTTGTCGCTGCTCCACCGAGGGTTCTTCTTCGCTTGTTTACCCAGGTGGCCTCTGCGAGCTAGCTGACTTCAAAGCGACGGCATCCCGCCGCCTAGCGGATATTTTCAAGCAACCGCTGCGTTTGTAGTAGCTCCTTTAGGAGCAGGTTCTTCCGCGAGGTTTGCGCCCAAAGGCGCTACTACCAACTTTTCTCCTCGCAATGAGGTGCATTACACAAACGCGCGCTCAATCAACTCCGGCAAGGCCGCGACGCTGGGAATAATGTGCGTGTGCGGCGCGCGCTGCAACTGCTCTTGATTGTGGCTGCCCGTGAGCACACCGCTCACGCCGCCTGCGCCTGCGTTATAACCGGAGAGCAAATCATTCACCGTGTCGCCAATCGCAATGACGCGGCGCACGTCATACACACTCGTGGCCTCCATCGCGCGGAAGATCATGTAGGGCGCGGGTCGTCCGTGCGCAACGTCGTCACTGCACACCGCAGCGTCGAGCACGCTCTCGTTCCAGCCCGCGGCGTGCATGAGGGCTTCCATCACCGTGCGGTCGAAGCCTGTGTTCAATGCGATTTTGATTTTGTGCGCACGCAGCCATAAGAACGTTTCTTCGACCCCGGCAATGAGCCGCACGCCGGATTGCGCGAGCGAGGTTTGCAGGCTTGCACGAAACGCGTCTTCCGAACGCTGCAAGCGTGCGGTGATTGCTTCTGCGCTTTCACCGCCATGCTGCGCGAGTTGCGCTTGCAACACTTCACGCTTTGAAGCGCCGCGCCATTGCTGCAATTGCTCCGCGCTAATTGTGCCGCCGGCTTCTTGCATCGCCGCGCGGAATGCGGTGAAAACAAAACCGGTGTCTTGGATCAAAGTGCCGGCGATGTCGAAAACAACGAGATCGAGATTGGGCATGGTTGAATTTTTATGTTTGAGTTCAGCGCTCTCCACCAATCTGTCATCCTGGAAGGACCTTCCCTCGTGCTCGACATTCTTCCCAGTGCGAGGGAAGGTTCATTGCAGAATGACAAAGTCGAGGAGTGCGCGCAATTATTTTTTTCGCGCGCGTCGGTTTTGATAAACACGCGCCGCTGCTGTATAAGAATAAATCACCGCCCACGCGCAGCATGCGCCCAAGAGTGCGCCGGCGATGACGTCCGAGGGATAATGCACGCCGAGATAAATGCGCGAGAACGAAGCCAGGATTGCGAATGCAAACAACGTCCAGCGCACGCTGGGATAGTAGTGCGCAAAAAATATCGCCGCAGCAAAAGAATTGCTCGCATGCGAAGAAGGGAAAGAATAATTCGCGCAGGTGATGCCGGGCAGCATGCGCACGCCTTCGAGCGCAGTGCAAGGCCGCAGACGATGCACCCACGGTTTGAGCAAGCCGGAGGAGAGCTGATCGCTCAACACAATCACGAGAATGATCAACGCTGCGGCGGTGCGGCCTTTGGTTCCGCCTTTCCAAATGAGATAAACAAACGCGGCGATAAAGAGCGGATACCAATTGCGCTGATTGGTGATGATCGGCATGAGCCAATCGAGCACGGCATTGGTCGTCCAATGGTTGATGAAAAAAAATAAGTCGGTGTCGATTTGAAGAAGTGTTTCGAGCATGGATGACGAGCGTTTGTAGTGACGCCTTCAGGCGTTTTAGTTCATATCCGAATTTTGCATCGGTGAAATCGCCAACCTCCGCCTGATGCTGAAGCATCAGACTAAAAGGTGGAAGCGATCTAAAGATCGCTGATCGCCGATAGGGTGATAGCCAACTTTAGTTGGCTTGCATCTCCTAGCCTGATGCTTCAGCATCAGGCGGAGCTTTACTTTACGAGCTTGTTCAAAAGCCCCAGCCCATGCTCAACATGAAGGCATAGCCGTTCAAATTCAGCTCTTGCTCGCGAGGCAGGCCGAGAATTTCGTTGCTTGCGGGCGCGGTGATTTCGCGATTGACGCGCTCCACGCGCGCGCGATTATAGAGCACGGAAATCGTGGTAGTGAAGTTTTGCACGGTGGTGAGATAGATGCCGACTTCCGCGCCGCCGCCCCACTTTTCGTATTCGCGTTCCGCGCTTTGTTGCAACGCGCTGTTCTCTTCCGTGCTCGTGATTTTAAAACGCGCGGCATACGGTCGCAGCAGAAAGCCGATGTCTTTGAGATCGGTGGTCTTTGACATGCCTTTGCGTGCGATAGCGCCGAGGCCGGGAATGCTGGGCAGATTCAATTCGACGAGCGAAAATTTCATCGTGAGCTTGATTTGCAGCGGCGTCGTCTTGCGCGTGAAGTCAATCTGCTCCGCGGCGTTTGTCTGCGCAACGCTTGCGACATACACCAACTCCCGATAGCTGCGGCGATAATAGCCCGCGCCTACGCCGATGTCCCATTTGAGCACGCCGTCGCTGTCGAGCGTTTTGTGCAATGCAATATTTGGATAAAGCCCGCCGGGCAATTCCGCGGGATAGAACGCGCCGAATTTGAAATCGAAGCAAATGCTTTGCGCGTGCGCTTGCGGCAAGAAGCAAAACGCGACTCCGAAAGCGATGAGCAGTGATATGGTTTTCAAGCGTGACATTTTCCTTTTTTTCCATCAGTGATGAACAAACTCGGGCCAAGCCCGAGTTGGGAGGTAAAGACGAGTCAAAAGACAAAGCCACGGCCAAGCCGTAGCTGAACGAGTGATTAGTTGCGCGCGGCTTTGACGAGCTCACGCACTTCTTTGAACAAGGTCGGCGCGTGATAGGGAATGCCGTCTTTAATTGTCCACGCAATGCCGCCGCGACCATTGCGTTGCTGATCGAGCACAGAGTCGATGCCCGTGGGGTAGAGAATATGCAAGTTCTCCAGCGGGTTGCCGTTCACAACAACGAGGTCCGCGAGATAACCGGCTTTGATGCGGCCCAACTCATGCGCTTGACCAAGCACCTTCGCGCCGTTGACAGTTGCGTGTTGAATCACTTCGAGGGGATGAAAGCCTGCCTCTTCGTGCAACTCCAGTTCGCGCAAATAGCCGAAGCCGTACATTTGATAGATGAAGCCCGCGTCTTCGCCGGTGGTTACAGTCCCGCCGAGATCGGCAAAGTCGCGCACGGCTTTCATCCAAATGCGATAGTTCTCCTTCCAAAAAACTTCATCGGTATTCGTCCATCCCCAAAAGAACGAGCCGTGAAAATCCGGATTGGGTGCGAAGAATTTTTCCAAAGCCGGATGCAAATACTCTTTGAACCACGGCTGGCCGAGGGCGCGCTGCAGATCGCGCGAGGCTTCGTAAATGCACAACGTCGGATCCCACGCGACATTGGCTTCCACCAAACGCTGCAAAACTTTTTGCAGCTTCGCGGGATCGGCCTCGCGCCACAAGCGGCCCGCGTAGCGAAAGCGATGCAGCTCGTTGCTGTAATTAAACTCCGGCGGAAAATTTTGCACGCCATGGAGCGCGGCGTCGGGCACGCCATACCAATGCTCGATGGTTGCCGTGCCTGCGTTCGCATCGTCCCACGCATTCGCATCTTCGACGCCGACATGATGCGCGAGACGCAGTCCGAGCTTCTTCGCTTCATCGGCCACGATCATATACGTGTCGCGATCCATTTGATGACACTTCAAACCGTCCGCGCCCTTCGCTTTCAGCTCGCGCACCTTCGCGCGAATCTCCGCTTCGTTTGCACCGCCGGGGCACCACATATATTGCCACACGCGCGGCGCGACAATTTCACTCGCAGCGCTTTGCTTTTTTATCGCAATCGTTTTATCAACGTCGCTGCCCACATCGCGAATGGTGGTGATGCCGCAGCCGAGCCAGAGCTTGAGTTGATACTCGAACGGCATGGCTTGGCCCGCGCGCTCGTCTTGCAGATGGCCGTGCATGTTGATGAAGCCGGGCAACACGTAATGATTCGTCGCGTCGATGATGGCGTCCGCGGTTTTGCGATAGTCCGCGTTCGCGTTGGCGCGTGCAATACGCAAGATGCGATTCTGTTTGATGAGAATATCGACCGGCCCCTCGGCAGGCGTAGCGTTGCCGTCGAGCATGAGGGCGTTGGCGATGACGAGTTGATTGGCGCGTTTGGCGTGGTGGGGCGTCGGTGTTTGCGCCAATCCTGCGGCGCCGGCAAGAAAGACGGAGAAGAGAATCTGGCAGTATACTCGACGAGGCGGCATGAAGAAGCTCCCTATAGTTATGCTCACAGCGTATAGCGTTTGCAAAAGCGCCCCGCATGATAGCCACTTTTCCAAAAAAGATCAAGGGAGGAGATGCGCCCGCGGTTTCCGCGAACCTCTGTAGTTGTTTGTAAAACAGCTTTTGTTATTAAACCCGCCACCATGATCAGCAGAAAGCTAGGGACAAGCACTGCTCAAATCCCCCCACGACGGGGCCACCTCTCAATCACTTTCACCTCCTCGTGCTTGATTGTTTGCGGCGCAATGTTGTGATGCGCTCTGATCGAATAAGGGCACGACAGCTTGCATGTGTAGTTCCGTACTGACAGGAGGTTTTGTCTATGTGTTTTTCTCCGATGCTGTTGAACAATTGGCTGAGTCTGGGAGCCGCCCGCTTTTTGCTTTTGCTCGCAATCGTCGGAGGCGCATCACGAAGTTTGGCGCAAGATTCCACCACGGCTTTTGCCGATTCTGCCGCACAGTTCGAAGCCGCAATTGTGCGGGAAACCGCGAGTGACAATTCTGCGGACGCATTTGAGCTTGCTGCCGGCTGCACGCCGCCCGCGGCCGGAGGCCCGAGCGCCATTGCGAATACGTTCGGCGGCTCCAGCAAATTTTTCAAACCAAATCAGAGCAAAGTTTTTTTTCATGCGGACCAATGGTGGGTAACCGCGCTTGACCAAAACGAGAACGATTGGTTCTTGTGGAAGAAATCGGGCAACACGTGGACGAAGACCATCAAACTGAGCATTGAAGGCTCCGCGGTTCCCGATTGTCATCTCGAAGCGACGACCAACAAACTTTATATCTTTCTCTCCCACAGTTCCGCAGACAGTCCGCAATTCTTGCGCTTGACCTACAACCCCAACACTGATGCGTGGACGAAAGATGCGGGTTTTCCCGTGACGCTGTTGGGCTTCACGCACAACGGCGAAAATCCGGGTGTGTTGGTGCGCGCGAAGAACGGCGATTTTTGGCTCTTCGTAACGCGCGAAGGTTCGCTCTATGCCCGACGTTCGACCAATGACGGGGTGAATTGGAGCGCGGAGGTTTTAATCAAACAGTTGGGCACGTACACGGCGATGTGTGATGTGGTGAGCTTCACGGCCAATGGCTTGAATTATATCGGCGTGGGCTATGGCGAAGATACAGATGATTTTTCACAATACGGCTTTTTGAAACACAAAGACGGCGACGCCAACAACGTGTGGTCGGATGAGTCGAGCAAGGTCGGTGTGCCGCCGCGCGCGTTCGCGGATGATCATATCTCCATGATGGTCTCGCCCACCAATACGGTTTATATGGTGGTGAAAACCAATCCCGACGATCAAAGCTCGACCGGCATTGCATTGTATAAACGCAAACCCGCGGGCACGTGGAGCATGCACACGGTTTTCATCAGCAGCGCGGAAACGCGGCCCGCGCTGGCGGTTGATGAAACCAACAATGAGCTTTATGTTTTCACGACCACACTCGGCGAACCGCGTTTGGGGCGCTATCGCAAGTGCAAGCTGGAGCAAGAAGACAGCTTGGCCACGGCAACGAGCGTGAACTATTTCAAAGTGGCAAGCGACGATTTTCACAACGTTTCTACGCCGGCGCATTTTGTTAATTCTTGCACCGGTTTGCTTGTAGCCGCGGAAAACAATACCAAAGGCAACGTATGGTATCAGCTTTTTGAGATCAAAGGCGGCGCGCCCACGAAACCGCCGGTGGCTATTGGCAGCGTCGTCGTGACGCCCGCGACCAAAGGGCAAGCGGCTTCCTACAAAATTCCAATTACACTCGGCGCGAGTTATGGACTTGTCGGCGGCACGAGTACGATTGTCGTGACTTGGCCGAGTGATACCGAATTGCCTTCCAGCATGCCGGGCACCATGGTGACCGTCAATGGCGTGAATGCCGTGAGCGTTGCCATGGCGCCGTTGAATCGCAGAGCAACGGTGACGATTCCCAACAACATTGCGGGCGGCGCGCTGGTGACTGTTTTGTTCAAGAGCGGCGCGGGCATCATCAATCCCACGCTTGCCGGTGATTACACATTGCAAGCGCGCACCAATGTGCAAGCAGTCTTTGCGACGTCCCCGATTTATAAAATCACCAATCCCACAGCGACACCGGTGGCTTTGGGAAATATCGTCGTCACGCCCGACACCACACAGCGCACAGCGAGTTATAAAATTCCGATCACGCTCGGCGCAAGCGGCGCGTTGACGGGCGGCAGCGGAACGATTACGGTCACCTGGCCGAACGACACGCAATTGCCTGCGACGATTGCGAAGAGCGCGGCGAAGATTAACAACGTGAATGCGTTTGCCGTGAGCGTTGATGCGGCGGCGCGCAAAGCCGTCGTGACCGTGCCGAGCAACCTCGCGAACAACGCGCTCGTGACGTTGCTGTTTACGAGCGCTGCGGGCCTCATCAATCCCGCGCCCGGTGATTACGCTTTGCAGGTGCAAACCAGCAAACAGAACGCGGACGCGACTTCGCCGAACTACAACATCAAAGCTCTGCCTATTCCCAAAACCGGCGCGCGCTTCGCGAGCAATACGAAAGCAACGTTGGAGCGTTCGAGTCAAAGCAAGATTTTTTATTTTGAAGGCAAATGGTGGGCATTGGCGCAAGAAGAGAGCGACAGCAAATGGTATCTTTGGTTCTTCAACGGTGCGAGTTGGAGCCGCGACCTTTTAGTCGATGGCCGCCTCGGCGCGCGCGCGGATTTGATTCTCGACGCAGCGAACAAAAAACTTTTTGTGCTCGGCTCACAATCTACGAGCGCGATTTTCTTTCGCTTGCTTTATAACGCAGGCGCGTGGACGATTGAAAAGCAAGTCACGCTTGCGGATTTCGGCCACGGGCCTGGCACCAGCCCGGTGGCAACCATGACGCGCGCGAAGAACAATGCGCTCTGGGTGTTTCGCATCAACAACAGCGTGCTTGAAGCCAAAGTTTCAAAAGATGCAGGCGCCACGTGGTCGGCGGTTATTCCGCTCAAGAGCGGTTTGCCCGGCGCAAAGGGGCAAACCGAGGCCGTGACGTTTTCAGCGAGCGGCAACTATGTCGGCGTGTTTTACAACGTGATCAACACCGCGAGCGGAAAACTCTTCGGCTTCATGAAACATCTCGACAGCGATTTGAACAACGTGTGGACCGACGAAACCAACGCGATTACGCGCTTCGGCTCGGAGAAGCCCGAGGGTTCGCTCAGCGCCGCGGTGGCGAGCAACGGCGTGGTGTATGTGATGACGCGCACGAACCCGGCCACGGGCGACGATCCGAACAACACACTTTATAAACGCACGACCGCGGGTACGTGGACGAAGTTCATCGTGAATATCGGCTATGATTGGGCCAGCCCCACATTGGCGATTGATGCGACCAACAGCCGGCTTTATTTGATGGGCATTCGCATGAACAGCACGCCGAATATCGGCGAATATGTTTCGATTGCGTTCGGGCAAGAGAGCACGATCATTGATGCGTTCGCCACGGTGTTCATGAAAAATGCTGGCAACAACTTCGCGCATCTTTCCGCGCCGCTCGTGCCCGCCACCAGCGCGACCGGCTTGATGGTGCTCGGCGGAAACACGACCACGGACGATTTGTGGTATAGTCGCATTGATCTCGGCTTGCCCAAGCTTGCAGAAGAAGAGCCGCTCGTCGCGGAGCAAAGTGAAGTTGCGAACGACGATGCTATCGCGGCGAGTGTGTATCCCAATCCGTTCAATCCTTCGACCACAATTCGTTTCAACATGAAAGAGCCGGGGCGTGTGAAATTGCAGATCTTCAATCTACGCGGCGAAGTGGTGCGTACGCTCGCAAACGGCGAGCACAAGGCCGGGCTGCATGAGAAGCATTGGAACGGGCATGATCACACCGGCAATCTCGTGGCGAGCGGCGTGTATTTCTATCGCCTGCAAATCGGCGAGCGTTGGTATCGCGGCCGCATGCAGATGATAAAGTGACCTTGCAACGCGCAAAGGGTATGGCGCATGGCAATAACCAACACTCAAAGCCATGCGCTAGGGTGAACTTTAGCTTTTTAAATTTAACAAAGGGGATGTGATTGATGAAAACCCTGAATGTCATACTCTTCGGGCTGGGCCTGTTCTTAAACCCGGCTCTGCAGGCCCAGGATGATTGGACCCTGAAAAGTCCGGACACCACGCGACCCTCGGCGGGAGGTGATCCTAGGATGATTGCCTCCCTCGGCGGCGACCAGGTGCTGTTATTTGGTGGAAGCGATTTTGGGGGTGCTCCTAACAATGAGACCTGGGTTTATGATCTGAGCGACAACACCTGGACCCTGAAAAGCCCGGCCACGAAACCCTCGGCACGATGGTTTACTCCGATGGCCTCCCTTGGCGGCGACCAGGTGCTGATATTTAGCGGGCCCAATCATCATGTTTGGGACGATGAGACCTGGGTCTATGACCTGAGCGACAACACTTGGACGCCGAAAAGCCCGGCCACGAAACCCTCGGCGCGAGAAAACCATGCGATGGCCTCCCTCGGCGGCGACCAGGTGCTGTTATTTGGCGGGGACGATGGTTCTTCTAAGGTTGATGATACTTGGGTCTATGACCTGAGCGACAACACTTGGACGCAAACAAGCCCGGCAGCGAAACCCTCGGGGCGGATTAATCATGCGATGGCCTCCCTCGGCGGCGATCAAGTGCTGTTATTTGGCGGGGCAGATGGTCATCTTGACGATGAGACCTGGGTCTATGACCTGAGCGACAACACCTGGACCCTCAAAAGCCCTGCAGCGAGACCCTCGGCGCGATGGTCTACTGCGATGGCCTCCCTCGGCGGCGACCAGGTGCTGTTATTTAGCGGGCGCGTTGCGGGTGGTGCTGATGATAATGAGACCTGGGTCTATGACCTGAGCGACAACACTTGGACCCTGAAAAGCCCGGCCACGAAACCCTCGGCGCGAGATATTGCGATGGCCTCCCTCGGCGGCGACCAGGTACTTTTATTTGGCGGAAGCGTTGCGGGTGGTCAGTACGGTGAGACCTGGGTTTATACAGCTACACCCGCCTCAGTCACGAAGCCGTTTGTCTTTCTTGCCAACAAAGTCACACTCAAGAGCACGAAGCAATCCACGTCCGCCGGCGATATTTATTCCACCGGCTTACTCACCGTGGAAAAAGGCAAGCCGAGCACGTACAACTCGAATCTCACCGCGGTCGGCAAAATCACCATTCAAAAAGACAACACCATCACCGGTGACGTGACTTCGCAGACGAGCATCAGCAACTTCGGCACGATCACCGGCACGCCGAGCGTGGAGCCGGTTGATACTGAAGCCTTGCCGAGCTTGAGTTATTCTGCGGGCGGATTGAACAAAACCGTGCCGAGCGGAGGTTCACTTGCCGTTGCGCCTGGTTCGTACAACCTCGTCACGCTCAACAGTGGCGGCACATTGAAGCTCACGAGCGGCGAGTATTTTTTCAATGAGCTAAAACACTCCGGCTCCGAAGCCGAGGTCGAAATCGATCTTTCCAGCGGCGAGCAAGCAACGATCAACGTCGTGAGCAATTTGCAGCTCGGCAAAGAAGTCGCGATTCGACTTCTGCCCAACGGCGAAAGCGACAGCAAGCTCGTCACGTTCAACACGCTGCAAAGCAGCGCAGTGAACTTTGGCAAAGAAGCTTATTTGTTGGGAAGTTTCCATGCGCCGAACGCCGTCGTCACGCTCGCGAAGAACAGCCAACTGCGCGGCGCGATCTCCGCGAACGAAATCCTGGTCGAGCGTGATTGCTTGTTCTTGCATCACGATTCGCCGGGCAATCTGCCAAAGGCTTTTATTGATGAAGAAGAAGTGCGCCGTGATCCGTCATCGGTGACCAGTTATCAGTTAGAGCAGAACTATCCCAATCCGTTCAATCCTTCCACCACGATTCGCTTCACCCTGAAAGAGCCGGGGCGTGTGAAATTGCAGATCTTCAATCTGCGCGGCGAAGTGGTGCGCACGCTCGCAAACGGCGAGCACAAAGCCGGGCTGCATGAGAAGCATTGGAACGGGCATGATCACACCGGCAATCTCGTCGCGAGCGGCGTGTATTTCTATCGCCTGCAAATCGGCGAGCGTTTGTATCGTGGCCGCATGCAAATGGTGAAGTAAAATTTTCAAACGCGGGCACGCCGCAGTGGCGCTGCTTGCAAAAAGCCATTGCTTCGTTGTGTTATAAAAAAATTGCCCACGAATCGCATGCAAAGAAGCATCGCTTCTTGCAAAGCATTCGTGGGCGTTTTTTTTGTCGAGCAACGACAAGCAGGATAGCCGATAACACATCACCTCCCACAAACACTCGCTGCACTATAACGTTGCGCTTCCTCCTTCACCCTGCTATTTGCTCAACGCCGTTATACAACCTTTGTGCCTACACTGAAACGCCAATGATTGTGGCAAAAAATAAGAAATGAACGATGGCTTTTCATGATACACCTACGGGATAACGGTTTGAATTTAGGTTTGATCAAGAGTCGTACTCATTTCAAAAAACATAAAGCAACATGACATGAAACGAATCCAGGGCATCGTTGATGGTTAAGCCTCGAATACAGTTTTGACGTGAAGCCCGATCATAGCGAATCTCAATACCGATGCTTTTGTATACAACAGCCCCCCCCATAAACCAATGCAGAATTTTATCCGCACCCTCTGATTCACACCTTAAATAATCGAATTCGTATTTGTCCCGTTCGTCGGGATCAAGAAAGATTGTGCTATCAGCAAGAAAACGAGACAAATATTTGATAGGGAACGATAATGATGGTCCGGCGAATAACCCGATAGATGCCTTATTGCGGGATAGAGGAAAACTGTATCCTAACTTTGGATGAAATTCTAAGTATGACCTATCGAGAGGAATATCTCCAACCCGAGCATTCGAATGCTCAGGATCAAGTCCTTCCGGCCATGTTTTGTTCTCCAGTTTCAGCCTTTTGGTGACATAGCCTAAATTTAGACCTAAGAATCCGTTAATCGACCGAATCGGATAAAAGTCTTTGCCGACGCCTAAGGTCAATCCTGGTTCGCTTTTGCCACCTTCCTTACGAAGGAATGAGTAGTTGCTGCCCAACTTCAAGTAGTTCGAGGGCTGCGCAAACAGCGAGAGCGGAAATAAAAAAGCGCCAATCAACAAGGAAGCGAGGAGCTTCTTCATAACGATTTCTCCTTTCCGTTAAAGCATTTCTTAAAATCGATAACCCATTGACAGATTCCATACACGAAGGGGAGCGTCATAGCCTATGACAATGCTTGAAACCCAATCCACATAGTCAACCTGGTAGCGCAAGCCAACTTGGAACCGTGAGTAATCAACGTACGCTCCGACAGTAGGGCATAATCCCCTTCCAGAATAAGAGAAGTTCTCACTATTACTTGTAAAACGATAATCAAAGCGGAAGTTTTGTCGCTCTTCCTGGGACAAATCAGTGGATTTCACTTCTCTCTGGTAAGTGGCTTTGGAAGCATCTTTGGGAAAAAGTCTTAAGGAGTAACCCAATTCCAAACCTATGCTCAAACCTCTTCGAAGCGTTTTCTCCACCTTAAGAAGAAGAGGAATTTCCAAATACCTCAATTGAAAATCGATGTTGAAATAGTGTATATCGTCATAACTGGTTGGTTCATCGGGAAGATGTGGAAAACTGCGAATCACTTCAGACAAATCGCTGCCGCTTTGGACCGTTTTATTTTTCAGCGCCGTGGCGGAATTTGTAATCAGAACTTCGGTTCGCAAATGAATCCAGCGATAAAGCTTCCAATCCTTGCCGATTCCGTACAGATAGTCCCTACCAGGCTCGCTGTAGGATGGAGTTTTCAAATATGAATAATTGCCGCCGACCTTTATGAAAAGTCTATTCTGCGCGCTTACGTTGTTCCCAACAAAGCCGCAAAACAAAACCAATGTGAGAGTAATTTTTGATGAGATCTTTCTGTTCTTCATAAGCAAGGAAGCGAGGAGCTTCTTCATAACGATTTCTCCTTTTCGCAGGGTTGTTCGTTCGCAAGTTAAACTACCATCTCATTTTCCCAAACAAGCAAGTTCTCGGCTCGCTTCTCAAAAACAAAAAAAGCCCACACCGTTGGGGCGGCGTGGGCTGAGTAATTTTCAAAGCGCTCGGTTAGTTTTGTATGCGCTCCGGTCTTAGGTCACTTCGCGAGCACGAGCTTCTTCGTCCGCACCACGCCCGCAACTTCCAAGCGATAGACATACACGCCGGTCATAACACCCTCAACGCTCATTTTGAAGATTCTCGTAAAAACTTTTTGGCTTCACGTAGAAAAGCTTCGGCATGTTTGATGTGTTGGGAGGCTTTGTCGGGACCGATGTCTTCGGTTCTGCCATAATCGGCAATGTGCCGGTCTTCGAAACCGTCAATGAGATAGCGATGAATCAAAACCCCTTCACGATAAACGTTTCTCAACAACGGCGTGCCGCCCTTTTCATATTCGGCGAGATCAATAGGAAGACACGCGAGCAGAATGCCGTATTTCAGGTTGAGTTTGGCAATCAGCGGAACGAGCCGGCTGGCTTCATGGGAAGTGTTCCTTGCCTCTTGCAGCACGACAAGAACGTCCATATCGCTTTCCGGCGTTGCTTCGCCGCGAGCGTGTGAGCCGAACAACACGAGACTGCGCAAACGGGTTCCGTACAGCGTCTGCAATTCCGCCTTCAGCTCCTGCAACATCGGATGAATTTTCACGCGCGTTTTTCGCACGGCGTCTCCATTTTATGGTCATCGGGAATGCATTGAATATAATTTAGCGCATGCACGGAAGCAAACGTAACTTTTATTCCCGCTGACGCGAGAGCACGGCGGATTGATTCAACAAAAAGAAAAGGGCGCAAGGCGACGGTTGCAGCTTTCACCTTGCGCCCTTCACTCTGACGAGAATGCGACGCACTTCGCAAGTGCGTCGCACGTCATACCTTCCAGACGGGCCGTCTGGGTTACTTCCATTCAGGTTATGTGGCTTTCCAGTCGGGCCAACTGGGTCACTTCGCGAGCACGAGCTTCTTTGTCCGCACCACGCCAGCGACTTCCATGCGATAGAGATACACGCCGGTCGCGACAAACTCGCCGCGTTCATTTCTTCCATCCCAAACAATTGAATGTTTGCCCGCGACGACTTCGCGATCAACGAGCGTGCGCACGAGCTGGCCGAGCATGTTGTAAATGCGCAAACTCACACGGCCGGCTTCGGGAATTTGATAGCTGATCGTCGTTGTCGGGTTGAATGGATTCGGATAGTTGTTGAACAACTCATAGCTCGTGATCAACTCCGAAGCTGTTTCTTCTTCATCAAACAAAGAAGCGGAAGCTTTGACTGCGCCGAGGCCGCCGTAATAACCCAAACGATTCGCGTCGCCCGTCGCCGTCGCAGCGGAGGTTGCAGCATCGACGGCATAGAGCCGCGTGTTCGCGGGCAGATTCACCGTCATCGCGGTGACGACATCGGAAGAGGCAGAACTCGTCATCACGCCCGTGCGATAAATGCGCGGCACGTAGCTTCCGCTCGAACCGGTGTGACCGGCAACATAAAGCCGCTTCGTGTTCGCATTCCATGAGACATCTTCGACCGCCATGCTCGCGGCCAAACCGCTGCCGGAAACCGTCGAGAACGAAGTGCCGTTCGTGGTTTGATAATATTTCGAGGCGGAGCCGACGACATAGCCCCAACTCGCGTCGATCATCTCGATGCTATAAAACGGTGTGACGGTTGAAAGGCCGCTCCACGTTGGTGTGCCCGCAGTGCCGTTCG
Organism: bacterium; assembly: GCA_041918175.1. Lineage (GTDB taxonomy): Bacteria > Zhuqueibacterota > Zhuqueibacteria > Zhuqueibacterales > Zhuqueibacteraceae > JABWAN01. The sequence goes on along the minus strand of JAYRWE010000091.1, from coordinate 5,286 downwards.
TTGTGCGATAGATGCTGTTGCCACCGGTCGCATACGTGCCGCAAATGTAAACGAGATCCGCGGTCACGGCATCCACGCCATAAAACGCGGTTGCCGAAGTGCCGGAGCTGCCGAGCGTGCCGTTATCAATGCGCGTCCAACTTGCGCCGCCATTGGTCGAACGCACAACGCGCACGCGCCGCGAGCCGCTCGAAACTTCGCCCACAGCATAGAGCGTATTGCCCACGCCTTCAATGCCGCGCCACGTCGGAGTCGGCGACATGCTCGGCGCAACCGAGGTCCAACTCGTGCCGCCATTGGTCGAGCGGCGAATCGTGTTGCTCGCGCCGACCACGACGACCGTGTTCGCATCCACGGCTTTCACGCCACTCAACGTGCTCGTGGTGCCGCTTGTGAGCGCATTCCATGCAAGCCCGCCGTTGGTGGTCTTCGCAATCTTGCCGCTGCTCGCGACCGCATAGCCGGTGTCTTTATCGAGCATATCGACTTCATTAAAAGTATACGTCGAAGCGCCGAAGCCGCTCACGCTCGCTTGATTCCACGCGCCGCCGTCTTCCACAAACACGGCATAGCTACGCGAGGGCACTTGCACGATCACTTGCCCGCCGCTCACCGTGAGCGTTGCGCTCGTCGCGTTGCCGGTGACATCGACGAGCGTTGCGCCGTTCGGCAAGTCGGTGGTGTTCACGCCATGCGTCACGTTCAATGCTTCGCCCGCAAAGTTGATGGCAACGATGACATCACGGCCTGCGGCAGCGCCGCGCAGTTGATAGAGCAAAGTTGTGTTGGGATAGCCGGTCGTATACGTTGCGCTATACGGCGTGCTGAAGCGGCTCAAATAATCGCGGCTCGTCGCGCCGTAGCAATAATTTTTGTGAATCTCGATAAGCTGATTGATCTTCGTTTTCAAACCGGCATTATAATAGTCGGGATAAAAAACGCTCGCCACGCCGAGTTGATTGTTCGTGAGCGTGTAGGCATACGCGAGAATAGGTTGATTGTCAACGGGCTGGCCGGGATCGCGGAAGTCGTGATTGTTCACAAAGGTCACGGCATAGTCGCCGCTCACGCCTTGCGCATCAACAATGCTCGAATTGAACACGTTGCGCGCGTCGTAGCCGAACGAGTCGCACGCTTTTTCGAGCGCATCGCGCAGAGCGAAATCAAACACACGCGGCTTGATCGCAGCGAGCGTGCCCGCGTCCATGTAGCTCTTCACATCATCGACCCAATCTTTCAAAATGAACGAGTTCGAATCGAACCACTCGCCCACGACCATGCCGGGATCCATTGCGTTCGCGTGCATATTGTCGAGCAAATCGCCCACGAACTGCGGGGTGAAGTGCTTCACGGCATCCATGCGCAAACCGCGCATGCCCACGTTGCTCCACATCCAACGCGACCATGCAAAGAGCGTATCGCGCGTGGCTGTGCTGAATTGATCATAGTCATAAAAGAAATACATGTAATCCCAATCGCCGCACAAACACGTGGCGCTGCCGTTCGGCTTGAAGCAGGTGTGATTCATGCCGCCGCGACCGCTGGGCATGCCGAAAAAATTCGTGAAGGTTTGATATTTGATCGCGCTTTGATGATTCGTGCCGCTGTACCAAACTTCCTGCACGTAATGATCGGTGTAGCCGCTGGAGTTGCTGGTGTAAATCCAAACCGTGTCGCCTGCGGCATTGTATTGGCCCGCGCCAATGGTGAGCGCGAACTCATCGATCTTGCAACCCGCGCCGTCAATGTTGGCTTGCATGTCGATGCCGAGCGTAATCGTGTTGTTCGCTTCGCCGCAACCGCCGCCGCCATTCGGCTCGGATTCATTTTGCGCAGGCAAGCCTTGAAAGCCGACCGTGTTGGTTTGCATATAAACTTTGTACGGCTTGCCGTAAAAGTTCGAATGTTCGGACGCGGATTTGAATTTGAAATAATACGTGCCCGTGCCGCGGCCGGTCGCGCCGCCGATGGGGAGATAGCTGCGATAACGATCCGAAGGATAAGGCTGATCGCCGTTCGTAATTTTCGTGGCGTTCATGTTCTCGATCCAACCTTCGACCGAGGGATTGTCTTCCGCTTTGCCGCCGTCGCGATGGTTGTAGATCATATCCCCGACCATTTTGAGGCCTTGCGTGTTGAATGCCGTCATGAGATCATTCACATCCGTGCGCGTGCCGAAACGCGTTGGCCCGCCGCCAAACTCGCCGAGATCGAAGAGGTCTTTGGGATCATAGCCATTGCTCGTGCTGCCAAAGCTCGCGCGCGAAAGCGGCGGGAGCCACACATAGGTGAAGCCCGCGTTCTTCAACTCTTGCGCTTTGTTAGCAAGCGTATCGGCCCACACGTGGCCGTTCGCCGTGCCGGGATAATCCCAATACCAACCTTGCAACATGAAGTCTTGCGCGTGTGCGGGCTGCATTGCACACAGCAGTACAAACAACAACGGAAGCACTCTCAAAATTTTCATAACGGCTCCGGTTTGAGGTAAAAGCTCACAGCATTTTTTTCACAAAGCAAAAGCAGGTTGATCGCGCGGTGGGATAAAAAAGGTGGGCGTAAATAAGGATTCTCCGTTTAAAAAGCAAGAGGCGGGGGCGTCTCACTTTGCTTTGATGCTTTCGCTTTTGCATAAAAAATTTTCAACGTATATGTTTCTCGCGTTCCTACGTTCTTGTCAATCGAATCAAAATGCTCCCAGGATCGCCGTCCCCGAAGGGGACGAATGTGAAAGCGAAGGGCAACGCCCTGGAAAAGAAAGTTTGCGGAGAATATCAGAGCGCCAACAGCGCGGGCAAAGTGAGTGCAACGGTATCGAGCGCTGTGCTGGAGGGATGCGCGCGGCGAAAAAAAATCGTAGAACCTGAATTTTGCACTGATAATGTCGCCAACCACCGCCTACGGTTGAAACCGTAGGCTAGGAGATGAAAGTCCCGTGAACGGGACTAGCCACCAATTGGGTGAGAGCGCCGTTCACGGCGCTTACATCTCCTAGCCCGATGCTTCAGCATCGGGTGATGGTGGGCGCGAGCACGGTGCAAAATTCAGGTAGAAGAAAAGACGAAAGAAGGCGACGAGATATTTCCCGATTGGTTTTAAAACCTAGCCATCGCGCGCTCTTAGTGCAAGCCGCGTTTTCGAAGCTTGCGAAAAGCCGGGAGGGATTGTACATTGGCACCGCGTATTTATCCCGAACTTTGCGCTCACATGGGTATTTTATGACGCCACTCAAAATTTTCCTCGCCTCTTCGCAAGAACTTAAAGACGACCGTCGGGCATTTGAACTTTTCCTCGGGCGCGAAAACAAGCTGTGGGCCAAGCGCGGCGTGTTGCTCGAACTCGTCATTTGGGAAGACTTTCTCGATACGGTGTCCCGCACGCGCTTGCAAGATGAATACAACAAAGCCATTCGCGACTGCGATATTTTCGTGATGCTCTTTTCCACCAAAGTGGGCAAATACACCGCGGAAGAATTTGCCACGGCATTCGGGCAATTTCAATCCACGAACAAGCCGCGCCTTCTCACCTATTTTAAAAATATCGACGTCAACCTCGGCAGTTTGAAGAAAGAAGATTTGAACAGCCTGTGGGCGTTTCAAGAAAAGCTCAAACAGCTCGGACATTTTCAAACCGAATATCACAACCCCGAAGGCCTGTGCCTCCACTTTCGCGGGCAACTCGATAAGCTCGCGGACGAAGGCTTCATCAACTTTGAACCGCCGGACCGCAACACCCTTCCGCACCTGCTCACCCCGCCGCCGTTTTTGCCCGAGCGCTTCATTGGCCGCGAGGCCGAGTTGCACGACATTCACGACCAACTCTTTTCCGGCGCGAGTGTGCTGCTCTTGGTCAATGGCGACGGCGGCATCGGCAAAACCTCACTCGCCGCGCGCTATTTTCATGCTTACCAAAAAGAATACACGCATCTCGCGTGGGTGTTGAGCGAGAGCAATATCACCACGGCCTTGCTCGGCTTGGCCGCTGCGCTCGGCGTGCGCTTCGAAGACACGTTGCCTCTTGCCGAGCGGCGCGAGCGTTTGCTCACGGCCATGGCCGCTTTGCCCGGCCCGTGTTTGCTCGTGATTGACAACGCGAACGAACTCGACGATCTCGCCGCGCACTATTTGCACCTGCAGCGTTGCCCGAATTTTCACGTGCTGCTCACCACGCGCGTGACCGAGTTTAGCGCGGCCGCGACCTGCAAAATAGCAGGCTTGCCCGAGCCCGAGGCCCTGCAACTCTTTCGCGCGTTTTACCCCGGGCATAACGCGCAGGAAGATGCGCTCTTCCAAAAAATTCGCGTGGCCGTGGGCGGCAACACGCTCGTGCTCGAACTGCTCGCCAAAACCCTGCACGCGCGCAATCGTTTGAAAACGCATTACGCGCTCGCGCAACTGCTCGCGGATTTGCAAAGCCGGGGCGTGCTCGGCCTCAGCCAAAGCGCCACCGTGGCCACGGGCTATCACAGCCGCGGCAGTTTGCGCCACGCCCAACCCGAGGACATTATCCGCGCGATGTATGATCTCAGCCAACTCGCGCCCGCGGAGACCGCGCTGCTTTCGGCCCTGGCTGTGTTGCCCGCGGAGCGTTTGCCCTTTGCCGCGTTGGAAATTTTGCTGCGCGCCGAGAAGGATTTGGAGACCAACCTGCTCAACCTGGCGCAAAAAGGCTGGCTGGAATTTAACCCTAACCCGGCCGCGCTCAAATGCAGCCCCGTGGTGCAAGAGATTGTGAAAAAGAAGAACCCGCGACTGTTTGAAGATTGCGAGTCGTTGATTGAGGCGCTGACGGACAAACTGGATTATGAAACCAATATTGGTCATCCGTTGAACGCGACGTATGAAGAGGCCGCAGTGTTTGCGCGTTATGGCGCCAGTGTGATCGCGGCGTTTGCGGAGGCGAAGCGAGAGTTATATTTCTTGTGTGATCGGATTGGCAACTATTACCAGACCACCGGGAATTTGGAGCGCGCTTTGTTTTTTTATGAAAAGCGCCTCGCGCTGACGCAGGCTTTGAGCGCAGCAGCGCCGGAAGATGAGGCGGTGAAAAACGGCTTGGCGATTTCATATGAGCGAGTCGGTTCGCTTCACACGAGCCTCGGGCATCTCGACCAGGCTTTGCGCTATTTTGAAGATTACGCGCGTTTGAAAAAAGAACTCCACGAGGCGTTCCCCAACAATGTGGAATTCAAAAACGGCTTGGCGATTTCATACTCCAAACTCGGCGCGACGCACACGAGCCTCGGGCATCTCGACCAGGCTTTGCGCTATTTTGAAGATTACGCTCGTT
>JAYRWE010000090.1:0-8332 GCA_041918175.1 bacterium | reverse complement strand
GACAAACCTTGCGACGTTGGCCCACGCCGGAGGTCGGCAAAGGCTGGTGACAAATTGCGCACGTGCGGGGCAGATGAGCGTTCATGACGTTTTCCCATGCGTGAGAGGGGAGAAGCGAAAACGTCAAGAAACGGCGTGAGCCTCTACGGCGCAAACACCATTGTCAAAGAACCTCAGCAGAAGAATCAGATATAAGTTCTAAAGCCAACCCCAAAAGAAAGAAGAATAAAACGCACTTTTAATATACAAATGACATGACACGAGGACCTGGTTACCGATTTTGATCATCAAATTTCATTAGGAGCCGGGCAGCCGGGCGCGAAATACGATTCGCGCTTGAAGGCGCTACTACGAACAATGCCACGCGGATTTTTTGCTTGACACCTTGCGCGCGAGCGGCTACCTTGCCGCATGAAAAAGAAAACTGTTCGTCTTATCGGAGTGCCTATGGACCTCGGCCAATCGCGGCGCGGGGTGGACATGGGACCGAGCGCGTTGCGCTATGCCGAGCTTGCGGCGCGTTTGCGCAAACTGGGCTATGCCGTGGAAGACATCGGCAATCTCGAAGTGCGCGTGCGCGATACGCTGCCGCCCGAAGGTGGTTTGGCATTTCTTCCTTCGGTAGTGCATACGTGCAATCTTGCTTATGAACAAGGTCGCCGCGCGATTGCGGAAAATTGCATTCCAATTTTCATCGGCGGCGATCATTCCATCGCAGCCGGCACCGTCGGCGGCGTGACGCACGATGGGCCTTCGGGTTTGTTGTGGATTGATGCGCACGGCGATTTCAACACGCCGGAAAGCTCGCCGAGTGGAAACATTCACGGCATGCCGCTCGCCGCGTTGCTCGGCACAGGCGCGCCGGAGTTGGTGAATATCGGACGGCCCGGGCCGAAATTGCGCGCGACCGAGGTTGTGCTCTTCGGCGTGCGCGATTTGGATGATCAAGAGCGCGTGCTCTTGAAAGAGAGCGGCATCACGATTTATACGATGCGCGACATCGACGAACGCAGCATTCCTGTGGTATTGCATGAAGCGCTTGATCGCTTGCATCATTTGCCGCGATTGCATGTGAGCTTGGATTTAGACTGTTTGGATCCGTGGGATGCGCCGGGAGTTGGCACGCCGGTGCCGGGCGGTTTCACTTATCGCGAAGCGCATCTCATTATGGAGCTGCTCCACGATAGCAGCAAGGTCGGTTCGATTGACGTGGTCGAGATCAATCCTATTCTCGATCAAAAGAATCACACGGCCAATCAAGCCGCGGAGTTGTTGGCTTCGTTGTTGGGAAAAGCGATTCTGTGATTTGCACGTGATCGGCATGAGTCCGATAAAAAACGCTTTGCAGTGTGCATAAAATACGAAAGCCTCCATGCGTGGCTTTCGTGTCTAAACATGGCATGGATTAAAATAAAAAACCCCATCTTCGGAAACGAAGATGGGGTTAATTTTTTGCCGAGTTTTTTTAGAGCGGCTTCACGTTCGTGGCTTGCAAACCTTTGGGACCTTGGTCCACATCAAACTGCACTTTCTGACCTTCCTTCAAGGTTTTGAAACCTTCCACGAGAATGGACTTGAAATGCACAAACACATCCTCGCCGCTTTCACGTTTGACGAAGCCGTAGCCTTTTGCTTCGTTGAACCATTTGACGGTACCGGTTTCCATAATCTGTACAGACCTCATCGTTTGATTAGTTGTTACCTCGGAGCGTGACGCCGCCGAGACTCGGTTGAACTGTACAACCAGCTTTTGCAGCCGTTGTGACTCCCACAACTCCAGTAGCTGTGCTCTAGTCTCCTACTGATTCTTGCAAGAGGTAGAACCGGATGAATCGCTGGTTGAAGACAACAACCTTTGCAACAACCATAGTCACCGCTTCGACATCTTGAGAAGCGGGACCCAAACGCGGAACTCAATCCAGACTAAACCTCACCCACCGCCGGGTAAAACTGTTCTTGAAGCGCAAAGTGGTGTACGAAAGCGGCAAATAGTAAATATTATTTCGTCGAAATGCAAGCGTTGATTTTACTTTGAGCACATTCCGCAAAGCTTACGGTTGCGAAGTAGGCGCATGCCCAGGAGAGAAAAATTTATTTGCCTGCAAGTTGTGCGCAGGCTACTTTCCACGAACTTTACGTGAGCTTGCGACGCTCGCAGTTACGAAAAATTTCAAGGAGGAAGTATGCGCAAAGCCTTGCTTGCAACCTTTGCCGGTTTGTTTGTTTTATCCGCAGTGCTCGTGGCTGTTCAACAGCAGGATTTTTCCAAGATTGAAATTAAAGCCACGCCTGTGCGCGGCAACGTGTACATGTTGGAAGGCAGCGGCGGGAATATTGGCGTTTCCGCAGGCGAGGAAGGCTTGCTTCTTGTTGACAGCCAATTTGCTCCGCTTTCTGAAAAGATTAAAACTGCGTTGAAGACGCTTAATCCCGGCAAGGCGAAGTTTCTGTTGAATACGCATCATCACGGCGATCATACTGGCGGCAATCGCAATTTTGGCGAGGAATTGACGATCATTGCACATCGCAACGTGCGCCAGAGATTGATGACGGAGCAGAAGCGCGGCGAACGCATTATTCCGGCGGAGCCCAAAGAAGCGTGGCCGATTATCACGGTTGACCAATCGCTCTCGCTCCACTTTAATGGCGAAGAAATTAAAGTCATGCACTTCCCCGCGGGCCACACCGACGGCGATTGCATTATCTTTTTCACCGGCGCGAATGTGGTACACATGGGCGATGATTTTTTTGTAGGCCGATTTCCCTTCGTTGATCTCAACTCCGGAGGCAGTGTGGACGGTTTGATCAAAAATATTGCGCAGGTCATTGCGCAATTGCCCGCGGACGTTAAAATCATTCCCGGCCACGGGCCGATTTCCACGCTCGACGATTTGAAAACCTATCATCGCATGCTCACCTCGACCACGGAACTGGTGCGCGCCAAAATCAAAGCCGGAAAAGATTTGAAAACCATTCAAACCGAAGGCGTTCCGGAGGAATGGAAAGCTTGGGGCTCCGGCTTTATCTCCACTGAACGTTGGCTGGAAACAATTCATCAAGCTTCCACCGCCCAATAAGCTCACCTTTCAGGCGAGTATATGAGACGCGGCAAACGGCGTGTGGAAATTTTCTTTGACATTCGCGCGCGTTCTCGTTATGTTTCGCGCTGGTTCGCAGCAAAGTGGAGAATAGCATGCTTGGCAAAGCCCGGGCTTTAGAGCCTTACGATCTAGCATTGATTCACATTGAACATAAACCGGCTTTTTTTGCGCGTGTGGAAGACATCTCGCCCGATCATAAACGCGGGTGGTGGCATGTCAAATTTTTTATTCTCGCGCTGCCCATGAAAGTCGTGACCTGGATTATCGACGACGAGCAAATTCGGGGCGCGGAGTTTACCATGGGCGGAACGCCGGTGCGTATCGAAAAAATTCACCCCCCGGAAGAAGAACTTCCCGAGGACGGCGAAAGCGGCAAAGAAACGCCGAGCAAGCCGCATAAACAAGCTCGGATTCTAACGCTGCATCGCAAAGCAGAAGAACAACCCGAAGGAGAACGCGCATAGGACGTTCGACAAACAATAATGATCCCGATCTAAGCAAAACCCCGCCGAGGAGGAGAACGTGAAAGGTTCGGGCATTGTGTTGGCGACGCTGGTGAGCTTGTCCTCCGCAGCATTGGTCTATCATCGCGCGAACACCGCCAACGAAACGCAATGGGTCACCTACAACAGCGGCGCAGAGCAAGTGCGCTCCTATCTTGCTCTGCCCGAAGGCCATGGCCCGTTTCCCGCAGTGCTTGTCATGCACGAATGGTGGGGCTTGAATGAGTGGGTACAGCAAAACACCAAACGCCTCGCGCGCGAAGGTTATATCGTGCTTGCCGTTGATCTTTATCGCGGCAGTGTGACGGACGACGCCGAAGCCGCTCATGAATTGATGCGCGGCCTGCCGGAAGATCGCGCGATTCGCGATTTGCGTGCGGCGTTCGCCTATCTCGCCGGTCGCAACGATGTCAAAAAAGAACGCATCGGCAGCATCGGGTGGTGCATGGGCGGCGGCTATTCGCTGCAAGCCGCAGTGCATCTACCGGATTTGGCCGCATGCGTGATGAACTATGGCCGTCTTGTCACCGATGAAAACTTGATCGCGCAAATTAACGCGCCGATACTCGGCATCTTTGGCGGTTTGGATCGCGGCATCCCAGTGAAGGACGTGAAAGCTTTTGAGAAGCAACTCAAAGCCATGGGCAAAGAAGTGCGCGTCGAGTTGTATTCCAAATCCGGCCATGCCTTCATGAACGAGAACAATACCAAGGGCTATAACCCCGACGACGCCAAAGACGCGTGGAAAAAAACGCTCGCGTTTCTGGCCGAACATCTCAAACCATGATGTTGCAACTCACCGGTCAGGATGACCAACCCTCCCCCCAGGACGATGCGCCGCTCATTTGCATAAGCGTGGTTGCGCCTACGATAGATCTCCCTTCCAAATAATCTCACCACTTTATCTTTTGGGTTAAATGAGCCCACTGCTGTTGTTCGCTCTCTGAAAAAAAACGCTTTGTTCTACTGAGGCAGGTTTGCGCCTTGCCCATGAAATACATGAGAGACGTAAGAGGTTTTTCGCGTATTTCGCGTGCATAAAATGAATCCGTTGAAGTAGAATTAGATCCAAAGCGACACGCCGCGGTGCAATTTCCGCATGTTAAGTTCATACGCTGTTTTCTGAATGAGAAGGAGGTTTGATGTGAAAATCGGTGTTCCCAAAGAGATTTTGGAAAACGAAACGCGCGTCGCGCTTGTGCCGAGTGCGATCAGCGCGCTCACGCGCGCCAAGCACACGGTGCTCATTGAAAGCGGCGCCGGCGTTGCGCCTTCCTTTAGCGATCAAGAGTATCAAAACGCGGGCGCGACCATTGTGCGCGACGCGGTCGAGTTGTATCGCGCGAGCGAAGTTATTCTCAAGCTCAATCCCCCGCAGATGCACCCGCAAACCGGCAAGCACGAAGTTTTGCTCATGAACGAAGGCGCAACCTATCTCGGCTATCTCGCGCCCTTCTCGAACCTCGATGCAATTCGCCACCTTGCCGCGCGTCGTGTCACCAGTTTTGCGATGGAGTTTGTGCCGCGCATCACGCGCGCGCAGAGCATGGACGCGCTCAGTTCGATGGCCACGGTTGCGGGTTACAAAGCCGTGCTGCTCGCGGCGCAGCATCTCGGCAAATTTTTTCCATTGCTCATGACCGCCGCGGGCACGATTCCGCCGGCCACCGTGCTTATTCTCGGCGCAGGCGTCGCGGGTTTGCAAGCCATTGCCACGGCCAAACGTCTCGGCGCAAAGGTCGAAGCGTTTGATCCGCGCCCGGCGGTGAAAGAGCAAGTCAAAAGTCTCGGCGCGAATTTCATTGAAATGGAAATCACCGAGCAAGTGGAAACCGCGGGCGGCTATGCGAAAGAGCAGTCCGAAGAATTTTTGCGCAAAGAGCGCGAAGTGATTGCAGCGCGCTTGCCCAAAGCCGACATCGTGATTTGCACCGCGCAAGTGTTCGGCAAACGCGCGCCGGTGTTAATGACCAAAGAAATGGTCGCAACAATGCATCCCGGCTCCGTCATCGTCGATCTCGCCGCGGAAACCGGCGGCAATTGCGAACTGACCGTGCCGCGCCTCACCGCGGAAGTTCACGGCGTCATCATCATCGGCGCCGTCAACCTCGCGAGCGCGCTGCCCGTGCATGCCAGCCAAATGTACGCGAAGAACATTACCAATCTCTTGCTCAACAATTTTCCCAAAGACAGCGTCACGCCGAACTTTGACGATGAAATCGCCAAAGGCAGTTGTATTACGCACAACGGCGAAGTCGTGAACGCCGCGGTCAAACAAGCATTGCAAGCCGAAGGAGGAAAACAATGAACGAAACATTGATGGTTTCAATTTATGTGTTCGTGCTCGCCACGTTTGTCGGTGTGGAAATCATCAGCAAAGTGCCGCCGCTGTTGCACACGCCGCTCATGTCCGGCTCGAATGCGATTTCCGGCATCACGCTCGTCGGCTCGCTCATCGCCGCGGGCGAAGGCCACGCGAGTGTGAGCGTTTATCTCGGCATGATCGCCGTGGTCTTCGCCACGATCAACGTGGTCGGCGGCTTTCTCGTCACTGACCGCATGCTCGAAATGTTCAAACAAGATGATTCGAAGAAGACGGGCGCGAAGAGGTGAGCGCGCTAAAAATTCCCCCAATGAAATTTGACAATCAAAATCGTTAGCGAATCACTTCGAACTCATCCCCCGGCCCCTTCTCTTTTTAAGAGAAGGGGAGAAAAGACCTGCATGAATTTTCGGCTCTCCCCCTTCTCTTCCCAAGAGAAGGGGGCGGGGGGGATGAATTCAGGTTAGCGAACTTGATCGTCAAAACTCATAAGAGTGTGCTCGGCATGATGAACAAATCAAGTCGTGCAAAGCGTCATCATGGATTTTAAAAATGATCATCGCACCACAAAACACCCCCTACCCCCACAAAGGGGGAATCATGCCTTGTTTGACATGCAGGGGGAAAATTGAAACGACCTATGAGAAGTTGGAGACATAACGCATGAATGTGATGACTAGTTTATCCTATTTGGTCGCGTCCGTGTTTTTCATTCTCGGACTCAAACTCTTGAGTTCGCCGAAGACCGCACGCCGCGGAAACATGTATGCCGCGCTCGGCATGTTGATCGCGATTGTAGTCACGTTGTTGGATAAAAAGATTATCGACTTCACTTATATCCTCGCCGGTTTGCTCGTGGGCACCGCGCTTGGCGTGTGGATGGCGAAGAAAGTGCAGATGACTTCCATGCCGCAAATGGTCGGCGTGCTCAACGGCTTTGGCGGCGGCGCTTCCACGCTTGTGGCGTACGCGGAATATTTGCGCATGAGCGAAACCGCGAGCGCCGCAAGCCTCGACGTGCTCATTACGATCGGCCTCGGCATCTTGATCGGCACGGTCACGTTCGTCGGCAGCATGGTCGCCGCGGCAAAATTGCAGGGCACCATGCGCAGCGCGCCGATTCTTTATCCCATGCAGAAGCAGATCAACGCCGCCATGCTCTTCATCATTATCGTGCTGGGAGTCTTGTTCGCGCTCGATCCTTCGCGCGGCTATTTGCTGCTCGGCATTTTGTTCCTCGCCACGATACTCGGCGTCACGAGCGTCATTCCCATCGGCGGCGCGGACATGCCGGTCGTGATCTCGTTGATGAACTCCTACTCCGGACTCGCGGGCGCGATGACGGGCTTCATTCTTTCGAACAACGTGCTCATCATCAGCGGCACGCTCGTCGGCACTTCGGGCCTCATTCTCACGCAGATCATGTGCAAGGCTATGAATCGCTCGCTCGGCAACGTGCTCTTTGCCGGCGTGGGCGCGGATTATCAAGCGAGCGCCGCGCAAACCGAGCAACGTACCGTGATTCGCTACACCGCAGTGGACGCGGCCTTTGTGCTCGAAAGCGCGCAGTCCGTCGTCATCGTGCCCGGCTATGGCCTCGCGGTGGCGCAAGCGCAACACGTGTTGCAAGAGTTGGCGAGCCTGCTTACGAGTCGCGGCGCAACCGTGCGCTATGCGATTCACCCCGTTGCCGGCCGCATGCCTGGTCACATGAACGTGCTGCTTGCCGAGGCGAATGTGCCGTATGATTTGCTTTTGGAAATGGAGCAGATCAACGATGATTTTCAAAACACCGACGTGGCCCTCATCATCGGCGCGAACGACGTCATCAATCCCGCGGCGCGCACCAAGAAAGACAGCCCGCTCTACGGCATGCCGATCTTGAACGTGGATTACGCGCGCACTGTGATGATCGTCAAACGCAGCCTCGGCTCCGGCTTCGCCGGCGAAGACAACGAGTTGTTCTACGATAAAAAAACCATGATGCTCTTCGGCGACGCCAAGAAGATGGTGACGGAATTGGTGCAGACGTTGAAGGCGTGACGTTCGTAGTAACGCCTTCAGGCGTCGGGTGCCAATAGGCTAAAATGTCTTTTGAACTCATCATCCGGCCCCCCATACGTTTCAAGCTAAGAGTGCGGCCCATGAAATTCCCCCCTTGAGGGGGGCCAGGGGGGGTGTTTTTGATGGCGAAAAGAACTTTCAAATCGTTCTTTGCTTCTTTATGATACCGAGCACCCCCCCCCAACCCCCCTCAAGGGGCTGACCATGCCCCATAACTTCGTTACTGGACACAGGAGGCGGCATCCACATGTCACCCCTAACGGGGTTCGAAGACGCTGATAAGGGGCATGCTTGCTATAAACATATCACCGCTACGCGGTTTTTGATGGCTCAATCGCTTC
>JAYRWE010000089.1:0-78477 GCA_041918175.1 bacterium | reverse complement strand
GGCACATCATCGCACCGCTCGGAGGTCGGGGAAAAGGTATTCGTTTCTGCGGTCGTGTCCTCCGGTTTGGTTCAGAATAATAAACGCAGATTCAAGGCAAAATTCAAATGCGCCGTATGAAAATAAGCGAACGATGAGTTATTACTTTTGTAGTCTCAAGCGCATCAATGATTCTTTCGGGAGTATAAAAACTTAGCTTTTGTGATTCTTCAATAGACTTGCTCTCCCACTTATCCTGAAAACCTTTTGCGTCTCTTCCAAAGGGTCCTGTTGAAATTAACCAACCCTCTTGATAGCCATTAAAAGTGACAGTGCCCAAAAGTTTTGTTAGTACTTCTGCACTAAGAGTATCGCGATAGGCTTTGCACTCTACGTAAATTTTTTTCCGATTTACTCGATTCCTGCATAAAAGGTCAAGCTCTGATGCAGCAACTCTGACTTGAGTTTCAACCTCATAGTTTTGCATTTTCAGAAAATCGCTTGAAATATTCTCCAACAAGTCGCCTTTATCCTTTGGGGCGGCATCGGGAAGAGTTGCCACTTCTATACGCATAACGAACTCCGGCAAACTAAATTTGAATATCTATTCTTCTACCGGCAAAAACAGACTGAACGTCGTGCCTTGGCACGGCTCGCTTTCGACGTGAATGTTGCCGCGATGCTCTTCGATGATGCGATAGACGATGGACAAGCCCAAGCCGGAGCCTTGTGGCTTCGTGGTGAAAAATGGATCAAAGATCGCTTGCATGTTCTCACGCGAAATGCCTTCGCCGGTGTCGAGCACACGCGCACTTCGGCAAATTGCCCGCGGCGAGCTCAGTGTTTACATTGCAACGCCGGCCTGCAAAGCAAAAGTCGCGACATCCATCGGCTTCTGCGTTGCAAAGCTTTTTCGGTGAAGCTTGATGCGCTCTATTTCGTGCAGAGTCTTCGCTTCGAGATAGCTTGCGCTGCAATGCGGACAGGAGAGGATGGGCACGTTTTCAATCACCAGCGCATTCCGGCCACGTCCATATACTCTTGTCACCCGTTTCTCGCTCACGCCGACCTTTCCGCAGTTGTCGCATTTTCTTTGGCGCTTACTACTGTTCGACCTGCTGTTCATGAATGACTCCAAGCAATTTTAGATTGAGTAGGCTGTGACAATAAACAATCTTCCCGTCGGGCCGAATTTCGCAACGACTTCCATCAACTCTCCGCTCACCATCAAACCACAAACGCGATATTTGGTTTCGTTGGTTTGCACATCCTTTTGCCGTTCGATAATTTGCCCTGTCAGAATGCATCTTTCGACGTCAAAGGCACTCAAACCTTCTTCGTCGATTTCTTCTTCGCCGTGCAAGGTCATGACATAGTCCCCCGTGCGAACTTTGTTGCGCATGCGCTGAAGGATATTTTCAAACAAGTGACGAACTCCTTCGCAAAGTATAGCAACCGACTGCACTCAAGCGCAAATCATTTATTCCTCTACCGGCAAAAACAAGCTGAACGTCGTGCCTTGGCCCGGCTCGCTTTCGACGTGGATGTTGCCGCGATGCTCTTCGATAATGCGATAGACGATGGACAACCCCAAGCCGGAGCCTTGTGGCTTTGTGGTGAAAAATGGATCGAAGATCGCTTGCATATTCTCGCGCGAAATGCCTTCGCCGGTGTCGCTGACGCGCACTTCAACAAATTGTCCGCGGCGTTGCGCTTCTTGATAGCGTTTCCCCCGACGCTCTCCGCGCAGGGGCGGTGCCGGCACCGGTCGCGCATGCACGCTCAAACTCCCGCCTTCCGGCATCGCGTCAATCGCATTCAAAAACAGATTGATGAACACTTGCTGCGTTTGATGAAAATCCACTTGCACGAGCGGCAAATCTTCCGCGTAAATTTCTTCGAAGCGCACATTCGCGCGCTCGAAGCGCTGCATCATCAAACCTTTCACCTCGTTGATGATGTCTTGCAGTTGCAGCGGACGGCGCACGGGCGATTGCGGCCGCGCATAGGAGAACAGCGTGCGCAGCAACTCGTCCATGCGATTCACTTGCCGAATGATGCGCGCGATGTATTCGCGTTTGTTGTCGCCTTCCTCCAAATCTTCTTCTAAAGTTTGCGCCACGGTTTTAATGCCTGCCAGCGGATTGCGAATTTCATGCGCGATGCCGCTCGCGAGCACGCCGAGCGAGGCGAGACGGTCCATGCGCAGCACTTCGGCTTGCATTTGTTTGATCTGCGAGATGTCGCGGAACGAGATGATCGCGCCCACGTGCTCGTTGCGATTGTCGCGGCGCGAGGTGACGGTATAGCCGATGTGAATGCGCTTGCGATCTTTGCGCGTAATCTCCATCTCGCGATGCAAGAGCGAGGCGTCTTTGGCTTCGTGCCATTCCGGTTGCGGCAACAAGCGTTGCACTTCTGCGGCAGGGAGCACCTCTTCCAAATCCAAGCTGATGACTTCCGCCGCGCGCCATCCTAAAATTTCCTCCGCCGCGAGGTTGAAAGAGGTAATTCTCTTTTCCAAATCCAACGTGATCAAACCCGAGCCGATGCTTTGAATAATGCTCTCGTTAAAATTTTTGAGATCGGTAATTTCCTGCTCGAGTTTTTTGCGTTGCGTCACGTCACGCGCGATGCCGACGCAGCCCGTGACTTCGCCGTGTTCGAGGATCGGATTGATATTAGTGGAGAGATATAAAATTTTGCCGTTGTGGGAAGGCAGCCGCATTTCAAAGATGCGCGATTTGCCTTTGAGCGTGTTTTTGAAATTGGTTTCCACTGTGCTGCGATCTTCGGGCAACACAATGTCGAGCAACGGGCGATCTTTCCAATCTTCGCGCAGATAGCCGGTCAACACCGAGAGCCGGCGATTCAAGAACACAAACTCGCCCGCGGCATTGAGCATAAAGATGAGATCGTTGGCGTTCTCAATGATGTCCTGATACTTGTACTCGGTGAGTCGGATGCGCTGCTCCAACTCGCGGTTGCGTTGGCGCATGTCGTTGAGCGCAAACACGTTCTCGATAACGTTGATGAGTTCATGGCTGTTGAACGGCTTCTCAAGATACATCCGCAGGCCCATTTGAAAGAGCTGCGCTTGATTCACCTCATACCGTGTGCGCGCGGTGAGCATAATGACGGGCGTTTCGCTCACTGTTTTGTAATGCGGGTTGGCGGTGAGCTCCTGCAAAAAATCCGCGCCGGACATGCCGGGCATGGAATAATCGAGCAACACGAGATCGGGCTGGCGCTGCAAGATGAATTTCAAACCAGCTTCCCCCGAATCGACTTCGGCAAAATGATAGCCGTGGGCGGCCAAAATCTTGCGCGTAATCTCGCGCTGATCCGGGTCGTCATCGATCATCAAAATCGTCTTGCGCGTTTGTGCAGGAGTCATAGAAAATTCTGAAGTGTTTGCGAGCACCGAAAAACTCTTTGCGAAATGGCTGATGCCTACATGACGATTGGCTGCGCGCCGGGATGGAGCTTGCGGACTGACGGGTGAGGAAAACGCTTGCACGGAATCTGGTGAGAAAAAGTGCTCAAGGCCTGTTGCCAGGGAGCACAGCGCGGGCGCGCAGGAATGCTTTTAAACTCTACTTGGGCAGATCGGAGTCTTGCCCACGGAATACACGAGAAGAGTGTTCCGGGTTTGTGCGCGTGCATTATAAAAACGGCATTCTGAAGCGGGCACAGCCACATGCTGCGACACGCCCTTACCCCATCTCGCCCATCAAGCCGTATTCGAAAGTCTCCGTGCCGGGTTCTTGAAACGCGCCGGTGTATTTGGGAATGGTGAAAAAGAAGGTCGAGCCTTCGCCAAGCTTGCTCTTCACCTCGATGGTGCCGCCGTGAATTTCGATAATCTCTTTCACGAGCGAAAGCCCGAGGCCCGTGCCCGTAA
Organism: bacterium; assembly: GCA_041918175.1. Lineage (GTDB taxonomy): Bacteria > Zhuqueibacterota > Zhuqueibacteria > Zhuqueibacterales > Zhuqueibacteraceae > JABWAN01. The sequence goes on along the minus strand of JAYRWE010000089.1, from coordinate 74,594 downwards.
TTTCGCGCACTTTTTCGTTGTCGGTGACGCGGTAGAATTTTTCAAAGATGCGCGGCAAGGCTTTGTCGGAAATGCCGAAACCGTTGTCTTCAATTTCGCAGAGCACGAAATCCAGTTGCTCGGTCAAACGAATCTCAATCGCGGTATTTTCCGGGCTGTATTTCACGGCGTTGCTGAACAGGTTGAGCACGACTTGCTCCAGCAAATCGCGGTCGCCAAGCACGAGCGGAATGTCGTTGGCGACTTTCACGCTGACGACGATGCCTTTGCGCTCGGCTTGCGTCATGTTCACATCGAGCACTTTATCGAGCACTTCGATAAGCTGCATGGGCACGCGCTTGATTTGAATTTTACCGGCTTCGATTTTGGAGATGTCGAGAAATTTGTTGATCAACTCGCTAAGGCGATTCGATTCCTTGAGAATGATGCCGGCATATTCTTCCGATTGTTCGCGATTCACGGAGGAATCGAGCAGCAACTCGCTAAAGCCGGAGATGGAAGTGAGCGGAGAACGCAACTCATGCGCGACCATGGACACGAGCTCCGTTTTCATGCGGTCGATCTCTTTCTCCCGCGTAATGTCGCGCAAAATTGTGACGATGCCGATCAACTCGTTTTTCTCGCTGAACACCCGCGCCGCGCGCGCGTTGAGATAAATGTCGCGCCACGTCTTGGTGGATTTCACTTTGATCTCGGTTTCCGGCAAAGTGTTTTCCGGCTTGTCATTGTCGCGCACTTTGCTGATAAATTGCAGCAGCGTGTTGTTGGAGATACACGTTTCCAGCGGTTGCTCCAAGCACTGCTTGGCTTTGATGCCGAACCATTGCTCCATCACGGCATTGACCATGATGATCCGGTTGTTGGTGTCGGTGCCGATGACGCCGTCGGCGATGTTTTTGAGAATCGAGTCGGTTTTATTTTTTTCGTTGATAAGCTTGTTGAGGTTCAACTTGTCCAAGCGTTGTAGCTCGGTGGTCATATAGTTGAAGATTTTGGCGAGCCGGCCGACCTCGTCTTGCGATTCAATGACGACGCGCGTTTCGAAGTTGCCGCGCGCGATCTCCGTGGCCGTGCGTGCGAAATGCGTGATGGGTTGGCTAATGCGTCGGGAAACGAAGTAAGAACCGGCGAGCGCTAAAATCGTGGCTGCGCCGGAGGCAAGGTAGAACACGATGGCCACGCGATCGGTGGGGTCAAAGCCTTTTTGCGCGGCGCTGCGCAGCACATAAATCCACGATACCAACAGCGGTAGCAATGAGACCGAGAGCGTAATCGAGAAGATTTTGCGGAAAATGGTATTCTGCTTAAAGAAAAGCCAATCCACGAGATTCTCCCTGGCGCGGTGTTGACCGCGGGTTCCTAACGGCACAACGTTCAGAGCTCTGACGCGTCATTTCTTTCCCACATTAACAAAAACTGGCTGCCATGTCAACATCTATTTCGTGCACACCGGCGGCCTTACTCGACGACCACTTGGTTGCGGCCGCGTTGTTTGGCATGATACAAGCGCTGATCTGCCATTGCAATCAAGTCGTTGGTATTGGTGGCATCCAACGGAAAAGACGCGACGCCGAGGCTGACCGTAATGTGCCCATTATTGTGCGAAGGCAGGCCTTCAAACGGGCTGGTTTCCACCATGCGACGCATTTTTTCGGCGACCATGCTCGCTGCGGTTTTATTGGTTTCCGCGAGCACGAGCGCGAATTCTTCGCCGCCATAACGCGCGGCAATATCGATCTTGCGAATGTTGTCTTTTAAAATTCGCGCCACCGCGCGCAGCAGCGCGTCGCCCGCAGGATGGCCGAAGGTGTCGTTGTACCGTTTGAAGTAATCAATATCGAGCATGATTAAAGACACTTCGGAGTGATTGCGCGAGGCGCGATACAACTCTTGCTCAAGATGCTCTTTGAAATAGCGATGATTGAACAGCGTCGTAAGACCGTCGGTGATGGCCAGTTGGCGCAGCCGCTCGTGCGCCTCTTCCAACTCCTTCACTTTGGCGTTGAGTTGATCGTGCAGCTCTTTGATGCGCAACAAAGATTTGACGCGCGTGAGCAGTTCGAGCTTATTAAACGGCTTGCTCACAAAATCATCTGCGCCTGCTTCCGTGGCCTTGATTTTATCTTCGATCTCGTTCAATGCCGTCACCATGATGACCGGCACAATGCGCGTCGCTTCGTCGGCTTTGATGCGCTCGCACACTTCAAAGCCGTTGAACTTGGGCATCATCACATCGAGCAGCACCAAATCAGGATTGCAGGCCGCAACTTTTTCGAGGGCTTCCTGCCCGTCACGCGCGGCAATGACGTTGTAGCCCACGGAAGTGAGATACGTCGTCAACAATTGCACGTTGACGGCAACGTCATCTACCACGAGGATTTTGTTTTTGCGATTTTCCTTTACAGCAGCGGTAACCATGCGCCTAAACCATATGAAAACGGCGACGTGCATTCGTGCAGCAGCGACGAACGACGGCCTCTTTGAGAAACCCCTTACCCGCGCAGTGTTATGCGCGACTCAAGCGCAACACTGCAATGGGCGCGGACTTGCGAAATGTTTGACTCCTGCAAGCGGGAGAAAGATGAAAAACGACGTGGGAGAAACGGAGACGTACGTTTGACACGTTTGGGTTGGCTGCGTTGTGATCAAGCTCGTAGTTTTCGCTCGATGCGCTCGGCTTGCGAAAGCCTTGAGGAAGGAAAGACTGCTAGCCTGTCTTGCGACAACACTTCTCCTACACAACTCCACTTGCCGCCAATTACAGGCGATCTCACGGCCGAAATACCCTGGAAAAACGCGGGCAAAATACAAGGCACGAGCTTCTTTGTCAAGTAGTTTCTCCGCACTCCGTTCCCGCCGGCACGGCAAACTAGTCAGTATTACCTACCAAAATATTGCAGTGCGGAAAAAGAAATTTGGTAAAAATTTAACGCCTTGCCGTTGGGCCACGCTGATCGCAGCCGAAGGGTGACGTGCGGCAAGACGTTAAGCCCTTGCGTTGATTTTAGGTTCTATTCTGCTGCCGCATCATAAAAAATCTTCTGCGTTTGCTACGCATACAAAACTTCTGCGCCGCGGCCTTGTTGAATGAGCGGCACAAACGTTTCCAATTCTTTTTGTATCGCAGGCGAAGTGAGATCGATTGTCTGCTTGCGCTCCGCGGACATATATCCCGCCATTGCTAGTTTCACGATTTCGAGACCATAACTCCACGGTAGCATCGCATCACGACCCGCGGCAAACGCGCGCACCGCATCTTCGATTTCATCCGTATAGCCGTAGAGATCCGGCTCGTTATATTGCACCGCGAGCAAGCCGCGCGAGGCCGTGGATTTTTCCAACGCGAGTTCTGCGTCCGCGGTTGCTTCCGCGGCCGCATCGCCGATGAAAATTTGCAGCGAAGATTGCAATGTATTCACCTCAAACGCATAGCCCGGGCCCATGCCATCCATAAACAAACGCAAGCCTTGCTTCTCAAACATCCACGAGTCGGTGAATTGCGCTTTCACGAGTTGCTGCGTTTCGGGATTGCGATACGTGATCATGCCCGTGGCGAAATCTTCCGCGGGCGTCTTTTTATAATCAATGCCGAACCTCTGCATTAATTTTTCCCGCCATTGCGGCAAACCCCATTTCAACAAAGAACAGTCCGCCGAAATCGAAGTCGGCTGCAAAAACGTGATCGGCTTTTCGAGCGGCGTGAGCGCATACCAACCGACCGCAATACTGTGGCAACCCATGTCGGAAAGCACGCCACCGCCTTGCCGGATTGGATCCCAAAACCACGGTTCATGCGGGCCGCCGTGTTCTTCCGCGGAGCGCGTGAGCAGGAGCGGGCCCATAGAGCGTTGCTGCGGCGCAAGCTGTTTGAGTTGCGCCTGAATCAGCTTCATGAAAATTTGATTCTCAAAATACGCCGTGGGCAGATTCACCGATTGCGCAAGCTCGACCAAGCGTCGCGCTTCTTGCACATTGCGCGCGAGCGGTTTTTCGCAAATCAAGCCGCGCAAGGCCGCGCCTTGTTTGACTGCGGCGACGATCTTCTCCACGGTTTCGATACGCGTGAAGTTCGGCGCATAGATCGCGATGACGTCCACCTGCTTCGCCATTTCGCCAACGTCTTTGAATACTTTGCAATCGCCGAGACCGTTTTCTTTTACCATCTGCGCAAAGCTGTGCGCAGAAGCTTCCGTGCGCGAAAGCACGCCGCCGATTTCAACCTGACGCACTTGCAACATGGCCTTCGCATGAAACCTCGCAATAAAACCCGTGCCGACAATTCCGAGTTTGAGTGGATGAGGCATGAATGCTCCTTTGGAAGAAGTGAGATGATCGCGTTGTGCTGTTGCGGTTTGAAGTTGCGTTGCTCGCGGAATAATATATCGGCGTTGCGTTAAAAAGCAAAACGAGTTTTCTCTTTGGCGGGAACGACGCTCTTGCAACCTCGCCCTCCACTTGCGCCTTGCGTGCCGGTTCGGTATATTTTTCACGCCAACAAAATCCCGCAACTCTCACTTCATTATTGCGCGAGAAAACTATGCCGCCGCTCTTTCCCATCCTTGTTACCCTCGCTGGAATTGCGCTTCTGCTCTTGCTCGTCATGCGTTTCAAGCTGCAAGCATTCATCGCCTTGCTGCTCGTGAGTTTGCTCGTCGGCGTCGCGATGCAAATGCCGCTGCTCGAGGTTTTGAACTCGATCAAAAAAGGCATGGCTGACACGCTCGGCTTCGTGGCGATTGTGGTCGGCTTGGGCGCCATGCTCGGACGTGTGCTCGAAATTTCCGGCGGCGTGGAACGCCTCGCACAAACCCTGCTCGCGAAATTCGGCGAAGAGAAAGCGCAATGGGCGCTCGGTCTCACGGGCTTCATCGTCGGCATTCCGATTTTCTTCGATGTCGGCTTTGTGATTCTCGTGCCCATTGTTTATGGCCTCAGCCGCAAAACCAAACGCTCGCTGCTCTATTACGGTATTCCCTTGCTCGCGGGCCTTGCAGTCACGCACAGCTTTGTTCCGCCCACGCCTGGCCCGATTGCCGTCGCGGAAATTTTGCAAGCCGATCTCGGCGCAGTCATTGGTTTCGGCTTGCTCGCAGGCATTCCTGCGACAATCATCGGCGGCGTCGTTTTCGCCAAGTACATTGCGCAACGTATTCACGTCAACGTGCCGGAATACTTTCAAGAGAGTGAGACGAAGCCGCAACGAGAATTGCCGAGCTTTGCGATGATCGCGAGCATCATTTTCGTGCCGCTCGCTTTGATCATTGCCAACACCGTTTCCGGCGCGAGCTTACCCGAAGCGAATCTCGTGCGGAAAGTGTTCACGTTCCTCGGCCATCCTTTTGTCGCGTTGCTGGTTGCCACACTCTTGGCGATTTTTTTGTTGGGGATAAAAAGAGGCTACTCGCGCGAAGAGTTGCAAGAGATCACGACAAAAGCATTGGAGCCTGCGGGTTTGATCATTCTCGTGACCGGCGCGGGCGGCGTGCTCAAACAAGTGTTGATCGACTCCGGCGTGGGCGAAGCGCTGGGCAAGATGATGGCGACTTCGGCTTTGCCGCCACTGGTGCTCGCGTTTGCGATTGCGGCGATTATTCGCATTGCGCAAGGCTCCGCCACCGTTGCGATGATCACTGCCGCGGGCCTCATGTCGCCCATTGTCACCGAACTACAAGTGCAGCCCACGGCTCTCGCATTAATGGTCATCGCAATCGCTTCCGGCGCGACGATCCTCTCGCACGTGAATGACTCCGGCTTTTGGCTCGTGAATCGTTACTTCGGTTTGAGCGAAAAAGACACGCTGCGCTCGTGGACCGTGATGGAAACGATCATTGCGCTCACCGGCTTTGCCGTAGTGTTTGTGCTCTCGTTCTTTTTGTGATGAACGCTCGTAGTAACGCCTTCAGGCGTCCGCTGCCAAGCAACAAGCGACGCCTAAAGGCATTACTACAAACTTATTTCACGATGAACCTCAATGGCGCTGCTGCTCGTTGCTCTTCGCATCGTTTGCAACGCGTGGTTAAATGTGTTGCAAAAACGTGCGCTGCAACTACTCTCCACTTCGCTCCTCGTCGCTGCGACGTTCGTTCTGCTCGCGGCGTTGTGCTTGCCGGTTCTCTTCACTTATTCCTTCGCACGTTTGCCCGCCGCGTTTTGGCGCAACATGCTGCTGGTCATTGCGCTCGATATTCCCGGCAATTTCTTTTTGGTGAAATCCGTCGGACTTGCTGACTTGTCTTTGATCGGGCCACTCAATGCGTACAAACCGGTGGTGGCATTGTTGCTCGGCATCATCTTTCTCACGGAAGTGCCGAGCTTGCAAGGCGGGATCGGCGTTGCCATCATCCTTTGCGGCAGTCTGTTGCTCGCGCCCAAAGTCGTGGCTTCTTCAGCAAATAAAACAAAAGCATTTGGGCAAAGGCACGGCGCGTGGTTCCGTTTGCTCGCTTTGCTTTGCACAGCGAGCGCGTCGATCTTTTTGAAAGCGGCGATCAATGCCTCCTCTGCCATGCACACGTTTCTCGCATGGGCCGTGCTCGGCGCATTGCTGGCTGCGCTTTTATTTTTCATTACGCGTCGCGCGCGCTTTGAAGAAATTTCGCGGCAAACACGAGCACACTTCGCCGTGCTGCTGCTCATGGCCACTCTGTTTCTCTTAATGCAGCTTTTCACGCTGCAAGCATTCGCCATGATGCCCGTGGCGTATGTGCTCGCGCTGTTTCAATTGAGCGGATTGTTGAACGTTTGGTTGGGCTGGAAAATCTTCAAAGAGGAAAATATTTTGCGCCGCGCCGTGGCGAGTATGGTGATGATCGCAGGAGCGGTATTGTTGATCGTAAAGTAACGCGATGTTTTAAAATGCTAATGCGTGAATGTCCCTTAGTTCTTTAATTCGCGCTCATTCGCGTCTATTCGCGGTTTAGAAATTGGCGCGAGCCTGTTTGCCGCAAGCCATTCCACGCGATGCGCAGTGCCGCGGCGACGAGGAGCGGGATAGCAATGAGCACGCTGAGAATTTCATCCCACCAGGTCGCGCGCCATTTGCGGAAGTAACGCCAGAACGAAACGTGCGAGCTCCAAATTGCGCGCGGGCGTACTTGCTTCACGCTCGCGCCTTGCTCGTGATAGATGAAGACCTCGGCATTGAAATAAATCTTCCAACCGGCTTGCCGCACACGGCGGCACCAATCCACGTCGCTGAAGAAGAGCGGAAAGCGCTCGTCCCACAATCCCACCTGTTTGATGACCTCGGGCCGCGCGAGCAAACATGCGCCTTGCGGCTGCTCCACTTCGCGTGAGCTGCGATGATCGAAGTCGCCCATCTTCCATCGATTGCAGCGCGCCGAGTTTGGAAACGCGCGCGCGAGTCCGGTGAATTCATAAAACAAATCGCTGTACGTTGGAAAGCGACGACACGAGGGCTGAATCGTTTCGTGCTGCATCGCGCCGCTCGAAGGGAAACGCAACTGCGGCGCGATGACGCCGATCTTTTCATTCGCATACAGGCTTTTCATTAAACCCGCCAAACTATCGGGCGGCAGAACCGTGTCAGGATTGAGGAAGAGCACAGCCGCGCCTTCGGGCACGTGCGCGAGGCCTTGATTCAGCGCGGCAGTGAAGCCGTAGTTGTCGGCGTTCGTGATTCCCATACCGGTAATGCGAGGATGAGGCATGCCTTGCATGACGGCGCGAATTTCTTCTCTCGTATTGTCGCGTGAAGCGTTGTCGATGACGATGAGGTGTAATTGCTGTTGCGGCGCGGCCTGGCACAGCGAAGAAAGGCAAGCGCGAATGTGTCGGCCGCTTTCGTAGGTGACGATGATGATGGCAATCTGTTGGGAAGGAGAAGTCAAGGGGTCAATTCTTTTGCAGCAAAAGATTCACGCGGGGAGAAATCTTTTGTTATGCCCGCACAGCAGCAGCACGTCGAACGGAGGCGGAGGAGAATGGTTTCTTGGTGCGCTTCTTGGGTTCAATTGAAGTAGAGCCGGGAAAATCCGAGAGCGCCTGTTCTGCTTCGCGCGGGATATCAATGAGAACGAAGTAGGCAGCAGGAAAAAGGTAATCCTCGCCGGTTTCATCGATGATGCGAAGATAATTGCTCCTCGCCGCGGAAGCATCGGGTAGAACTTGATAAATCGTTCTGACTTTTAGGGAATGCGAGTAACTGCCGCTATTGATACAAATCGCAAAACGCGGAGGTGACATTTTTCGTTTCATGACTCAATCCAGATAGCACTTAATCTTCAGTTCTTTCTTGCCAATGCCATGCGCCTCATACCAATGCACTTCGGCAAGTCGCGTTTCGCCGTCAAGCGATCTAACCGTGGCTATGCCCTTTCGCTTGCGCCATCGCCCTTTGCCAAAGCCTTCTTGTAGAAGCGCCAAGTCTCTAATTTCAGAGCCACTGGCTATCGTCTCAATGAAGGAGATTTTTCCGACTATTGTGAACTCGCTCGGAAACACTCTTGACCTCGGCGAACGCCCTAGGTTTTGTGAACTTTTTTAATATAGCATGAAAACCGATTTTGCCAACAGAATTTTTAAGTTCCACATGAATGTGCTAGAGCATTTGGGCGTGAAAGTTTACTCCACGCAAACCAACTCGCGCGAGGCGGGTGTTAAAACTTCGCAGTCGGTTGCGGTGATGAGCACGTCGTCTTCAATGCGAATCCCGCCGAGGCCGGGGAAGTAAACACCGGGCTCGATGGCAACCACGGCATTGACGGGAATCATATCTTTGCTCTCCGGGCCGATGCGCGGCAACGAATGCACGTCAAGCCCGAGGCCGTGACCGAGCGAATGATTGAAATAAGTCGCAAGACCGTGGGCTTCGAAATGTTTGCGCGCGACCGCGTCGAGGTCAATCGCTTTCATGGGCGCGCGCGCCGCGGCATACGCGAGTTCGCCGGCTTCTTTCACTACGCGATAGGCGTCGCGCAATTTTTTATCCGGCTCGCCGATGGCAATCGTGCGCGTGAAGTCCGCGGCATAACCCTCAACCACGCAGCCAAAATCAATCACGACCATATCGCCGTGCTGCAACGCGCGCGAAGAGCTACGCGCATGTGGCAATGCGGAGCGCGGCCCTCCGGCCACAATCGGCTCGAACGGTTCGATCTGCGAACCGCATTTGCGCGCGATATAATTCAACTCCGCGGTCACGTCCGCCTCGGTTGCGCCCGGCCGCAGATGCGGCAGCAAATTTTGCCACACGCGCGTGGTAAGCTGTGCGGCGCTCTTGATGATCGCAATCTCGTCGGGAGATTTTTCCGCGGCAATTTTTCCGAGAAAATGTTCGGTGAGCTTGAGTTCGAGCTTGGGAAAGTGCTTGCGAATTTGCGCGAGCACGCTGTAGGTGAGATGATGTTCTTCGATGCCGGCTTTGGCGTTTTCCGCGAGCGGTTTGCGGTCTTTGATCGCGCCAATGAGATCGCGTTGCGCAACGAGAATTTCCGCGCCGCGCACTTCTTCTTGCGCTTGATCGCGATAGCGCCAATCGGTCGCAAAATAAGAAAGGTCTGAAGTGATCAGACCTATGCCGTTGGTGCCGGTGAAATTGAAGAGATAGCGCAAGCTGGAAGGCGCGCTGAGAAACAAGCCGTGCAAGCCCACGGCTTTGAGGCGTTGCTGCACGCGCGCAATTCTATCCCGCATTCTGCGTCTCTTGCAAACGTTTTTTGAGGTAATCGATTTTGTCGCGATAGTTGCGGTTCGCCGGGTCTTTCTTGCTCAACAATTCAAACACGCCGATGGCTTTCGCATACTGCCCTTGCGCCGCGTAAATCTCGCCCAAGGTCGGCGTGACGATTTTATCGCGGCTGCTGCTTTCGCGCAACCCGCCGGGCGCGAGGGGATCGCCTTCAAAAGATTTTGCCACAAGCGGCTGCTCCACGCGCGGCTGTGTATCAACCGGCTTGCGCACTGCCGGCGACCAAATTCTTTCTTCGGAGGCGGCCAACTCGTCGAGATCGAGATCCAAATCTACCGGGCGGCGTTTCGAGGGCGTGCTCGACGCAGACGGCAAATTGGTTTCGACGTTTTCGCGCGCAATGTTTTCGCGCGCAATGCTCTCGCGCGCAATCGGAGGCGCGGCTTTGATTTCAACCTTAGGCTTCTCTTCTTTAGCGGCGCGTTTCCAATCCAAATAGTCTTCGCGCACAGGCTCTTCTTTTTTGGGCGCAGGCGCAGCAGGAGCCGAAGAAGCCACATCGGTTTTGCCGCGTTGATAAGTTGCGATATCAGACGCGGCTGCGTCCATCATTTCATCTTGGAAGATGTCATCTAAGATAGAAGAAAAGCGCGCCTCGTCATTTTTGTTTAAAGAAGGCGTCGGCGCAGTGCTGATAACCGGTTCGGGCGCGGGACGTTTGACTATCGGAATTTCGAAGTCACCATTGACCGGCTCCGCTTTGCTCATGATCGTCGGCGCGGGAGCGGGCGGCGCAACACGCTCTTCTCTTTTAAATGTCGCGGTTGCAGCTTCACGCGATTCTTTGGGAGGAGCCGGCTTAGGTGCAGGCCGGGGAACGCTTGCGGTTGGCGCAGCGACCGGTTCCATCGGTTTGCTGGTTTCAGCCTTGCGCGCAAATTCTTCGACGATGCCGCGCACTTTGTCGTCGAGCGGATCGAGATGTTGAATTTTGCGATAGCTCATCTCGCACGTATTTTCCCAACCGATCTCGCGCATGAGGTCGCCGTAATAGCGATGCGCCGCGATATATTTGGAATCAAAATGCAGCACGCGTTTGAATTCTTTCTCGGCTTGATCAAAATATTTCTTCTGCATGTAGCATTTGCCGAGCACCATATGGCCGGTGACATAGTACGGATGCCGCCGAATGCCCTCTTCACAAATGCGAATGGCTTCATCCAGGCGGCCGTTTTTCATTAGAGCATCGGCCACGCGGGCGAAGGTGAGGGATTCGGGATTTTGCTGCAAGGAAACCTGCAAGGTTTCGAGGCTTTCTACTTCCGCTTTGCTCATACAACACTTCCTTGGAAACGTATGCCGCCGCGCGCGACGGCGAGGTTGAATTTGAACGAGAAACTAATGCGATTGCAACGCACCTTTGATGCGCCCCCACCGCCACGACTCTTGCTCCAACCGCGTCTTGATTTGCGGCCACACCATGTCTTTTAATGAGAGGTAGCCGATAAAGCCATATCCAAAAGCAAACAACGCTTGAAAGGGAATAGCTGCCAGTTCGAGATAGTAAATCGACAAACCGATGCCGGCCAAACTATAACTCGCAAGGAGTATTTCGAAAATGCCGGTCGCGGTTAGACGGCCGCGGCGCTTGTTGGCGTTGAAATAAATTTTGCCGCGAAATTGATCCGCGTTGTTCTCGATGCGATACTTGGGCGTGCGCGTGAACTCGCTGCGCTGATTGCACAAGCCGAGGAAGATCGCACGCGTGTTGTTCCACGCCAAGCCCATGCTGCCCGACATGAACAACGGGAATCCCAAAATTCTGCGCCGCCAATCGGGATAGAGCGCCTTCTGCGAATGGAGGTACATCAAAAACGAACCCCAAAACGAAAGCGCGAACAGCGACGTCATGGTGAAATAAAAACTGTGATTCGTCGTGCCTTCGTTCTTGATCCACACCAAAAGGGGATTCAAAAGACCGACGATGAGAATGAACGGGAAAACCAGATTGTTGGTCAAATGCACGGTGCCTTGCAGTTTGAGCCCCAGAGGCAAAGCCGCGCGCCATAAACGGGGCAGAATTTTTTTTGCGGTTTCAATCGCGCCTTTGGTCCAGCGAAATTGCTGCGAGCGCAATGCTCCGATTTCCGCGGGCAATTCCGAATCGCACACCGTGTCGGCAAGGTACTTAAAATTCCAGCCGCGCAGTTGCGCGCGATAACTCAAATCCAAATCCTCGGTGAGCGTGTCATCGGACCAATTGCCCGCATCGAGAATGCAGGCTTTGCGCCAAATACCGGCCGTGCCGTTGAAGTTGATGAAAAAGCCCGCGCCGTTGCGCGCTGCTTGCTCAATCACAAAGTGCCCGTCCAAGCCGATGGCTTGCAAGCGCGTGAGAATGGAGTAATCGCGATTCAAATGGCCCCAGCGCGTTTGCACCATGCCGAGTTTTTTGTTGGAAAAATAGGGCAGTGTGCGCATGAGAAAATCGCGCGGCGGAATGAAGTCCGCATCGAAGATAGCCACGAACTCGCCTTGGGCCTGCTCCAAGCCCGCACGCAATGCGCCGGCTTTGTATCCGCGACGATCTTCGCGATGCAACAGTTTGATGTCGAAGCCCTGGCTGCGATATTCCTCCACACAGCGTTGCGCAACGCTCAACGTTTCGTCGGTGGAATCGTCGAGCACTTGGATCTCCAGCAACGCGCGCGGATAATCCAAACGACAGGCGGCGCGAATCAAGCGCTCGATCACGTAATACTCGTTGAAGACCGGCAGTTGCACGGTGACCCGCGGTGGGCGCGTGAGTGATTTGGGGCGCAAGCCGGTGAGGCCGCGATGCTTCATATAATAGTACACCATCACAAACCCGTGCGCGCCGAAAATGAGCAGCACGAACAAAGCCGCGAAATATGCGGACAGAATGCCATATTCAAGAACCGTACTCATAAGCTGAGATTGCGCTGGATGGGTTTACATGCTCCGGCGTGATCTTTTCCTCTCTCCTTAAAAAAATATAAACGGCGGCAAGTATAAGCAAAACGGGTTTCAGGCGCAAGGCTTTGTTCCGCGCTGTTGCCGCACAGTAATTTGTGCCTCATGAGTTTTCTTTCACCAACCGCTCACCGATTTGTTAATGACCTCCGTGGCGATTTTTTCCACGGCTTGTTGGATGGCGCTCTCGCGGTCGCCAGAGGTCGCGTCGCCGGGAGCGTAGGTTCCAAACTGCGTCAAACTTTCTTCCCAAATCACTTTGCGTTTTTTCACGTCTTCAAATTTGATTTGCACCGTGACCGTCACGCGAATTTCCTGCACTTGTTCCGTCTTCGTGTAAGCGCCGGCCTGCTCAGTCACGCGCAGCAATGTGCCATTCACCAGCGCATCAGCCGTGCGGCGATCGGCAATCTTCAGGCTATTGTCGCGCGTGAAAGCCGCGATGATCGCATTTGTGATTTGCTCTTTGACACCGAACTCCGCGGTTTGATCATTAAACACCGGCACCGCCACGGTTTTCAAGCCGGTATTGCCCGAACTGGAAAAGGAATACGGACCGCAGGCGAGCATGCCGATCAACACAAACAAGCATACCAACGAAACGGAGAGGATGGAAAGAATATTCCCCGCTTGTGGGGTGTTCGAGGCGTGTTGTCCGTTTCGTGCAAGCTTTTCGAAGCGGAGGTCTTGAGCGCGAAACAGAGAGGTAGTCATCACGTTCATCTTGTTCTTTCGGCGAGCGACAACGCACTTAAAACGGCAAGTCATACTCTTTGATCTTGCGATACAACGTACGCTCGCTAATCTTGAGCAGCTTCGCGGCTTTGCGGCGATTGCCGCGCGTGCGTTCGAGCGCGTCGTGAATCAAACGCTTTTGCATGCCTTCAATCGACTCGAAACTGTCTTCGATCTTCGTCACTTCGCCGGTGTTGACCTCATGCACCATCGCACCGTCTTCATAACCCGGCTTGAGGCGGCGCATGGGCGGAACATATTTGCCCATGATCAACTCGCGCAATTGCGCAATTTCGTTTTTCAAATCCACCAGCGCGTGATAGATCAACTCGCGTTCGGCTTCTTCGCTCGTACGATTCGTGGGCACAGGCAGCGGCCGCGTGAAATCGTTTTTGCGCGGAAGGTGCCGCAGCAGAGTGGCTTCATCAATCCGCCGGCCGCGCTCGATGACGATCAGCATTTCCACAAAATTTTTCAGCTCGCGCACATTGCCCGGCCAATGGTGCTCTTGCATCAAACGCATGGCCGTATCGGAAAAACCTTCGAACTCGATTTTGTTTTGCCGGCAAAAGTCGGTGACGAACTTTTTCACCAGCGGCGGAACGTCTTGGCTGCGTTCGCGCAACGGCGGAATGCGCACGCGAATCGCATTCAGCCGATAATATAAATCCTGCCGAAAGTTGCCTTGGTTCACCGACTCGCGCAGATCGCGATTCGTCGCCGCGATCAAACGCACATCCACGCCGCGCGCGCTGCTGCCGCCCACGCGAATAAAATCTTTGCCTTCGAGTATGCGCAGAAATTTTACCTGGGCTGCGAGCGGCATCTCGCCGACTTCATCGAGAAAGAGCGTGCCGGCATCTGCGGCTTCGAAGTAACCTTTGCGCGCGCCAATCGCGCCGGTGAATGCGCCCTTCTCGTGGCCGAACAATTCCGATTCGATGATGCCCTCGGGAATCGCGCCGGCATTGACGACGACGAAAGGCTTGTCCGCGCGCTTGCTCAGTAGATGAATCGCGTTCGCGATTAATTCTTTGCCCGTGCCGCTCTCGCCGTGAATGAGCACCGTAATATCGGTCGCCGCGACTTGTTGCACGGTTTCGAGAATTTGTAAAATCTCCGGCGAGTTGCCGACGAGGCCGATCTCCGCGCGCAACGTATCGAGCGTAACTTCCGTGTCAGTGATCTTGTTTTGTGTTGTGATCATACGTGATCTAAGCTCAACGCATTTTTTGCCGTTACATTTTACACGTTACACGCCTTCGTGTAACGCGCAAAGTGTAACGTGTCATTTCATCAAGAATGCTTCGCGCGCAGGCGAAACCATTCCACTGTTTCAGCCAAGCCTTCGCTCAACTTCATCTTCGGCTCCCAGCCGAGCAAACGTTTGGCTTTTGAAGTATCGAGCACGCTGCGCATTTGCTCGCCGGCTTTTGCGGGAGCATGTTGCTCTTGCGCGCGATTGCCCGTGGCGCGATTGATAATCGCGAACAATTCATTCACATCAGTTTCAATGCCGGTGCCGACATTGAAATAATCACTGTGCGCATAATTGAGCGCGGCAACATTCGCGGCCACGACATCGCCGACATAAACATAGTCGCGCGTTTGTTTGCCGTCGCCGTTGATCACCGCGGGCTCGCCGGCCAACAAGCGCGCGCTGAAAATCGCAACCACGCCGGCCTCGCCGTGCGGACTTTGACGCGGGCCATACACATTGGCATAGCGCATGAGGCCGTAGGTCATGCCGTACATTTGGCTAAACACCGCGATATACTTTTCGCACGTGAGCTTGGTAATGCCATAGGGCGAAGCGGGCCAGGTGCGATGTTCCTCATCTGCCGGAAATTTTTCTTGCTCGCCATACATCGCGCCGCCGGAAGAGGCGAAGAGAATTTTCTGCACGTCGGTTGCGCGCGCTTGCTCCAAAAGATTGAGCGTGCCCATGATGTTCACGTCCGCATCATAGCGCGGATCGGCCACGGATTTGCGCACGTCCAATTGCGCGGCTTGATGGCAAATCGCGTCGAACTTCTCGCGCGCGAAAATCTCTTTGATTTGCTCGCTGCGAATGTCGGTCTCATAAAACTTGGCTTGCGAATTGAGATTCTCTTTGCGGCCGGTCACGAGATTATCGACGACCACAACTTCATGGCCGAGATTGATGAAAGCATCCGTGATATGCGACCCGATGAAGCCGGCTCCGCCGGTTACTAAAATTTTCATTGCGCTTTCCTTTCGTTGCTGTGCGTGATGTGTATGCGTTTGTAGTAACGCCTTCAGGCGTCGAGGTTGAATACGTTGCTATTACTCTTGTTCCCAAACTCCGTTTGGGAACACGCTTGTTTGAGAAACTCTGTTTCGAGTTTTTATCAAGCCAATTGAAACGGAGTTTCAGTTGCAATGGCGTTCCCAAACGGAGTTTGGGAACGAGAGAACGAGATGACATGAGAGAGCGTTCTTGTTCCCAAACTCTGTTTGGGAACACACTTGTTTGAGAAACTTTGTTTCGAGTTTTTATCAAGCCACTTGAAACGGAGTTTCAGTTGCAAGGGCGTTCCCAAACGGAGTTTGGGAACGAGAGGATAACGAGAGCACGCCCCAAGGCGTAACTACGAACTTAGATGCTTCAACGCCTTCGCGCCAATATCCGTGCGATGATACTCGCCTTCGAAGCGCACGCGATTCACGGCAAGATACGCGCGTTCGCGCGCTTGTTGAAACGTGTCGCCCAATCCCGTGATGGCAAGCACGCGGCCGCCGCTTGTGATTAACTTCCCGCGCGCGCCTTCTTGCGTTCCGGCGTGAAAAGCGAGCACGTGCTTTTCCTCTGCCCGCGGCACGCCGTTGATCACTTTGCCGGTTTGATATTCTCCGGGGTAGCCGCCCGAAGCGAGCACCACAGTCAGCGCCCAGTGCGCAGAGAGCGTGAGTTCATAATCGCTCAAATCGCCTTGGGCCACGAGCCACATCGCCTCCGCGAGATCGGAAGTGATGAGCGGCAGAATCACTTCGGCTTCGGGATCGCCGAAGCGACAATTAAACTCCACCACTTTCGGGCCGTCCACAGTGAGCATCAAACCCGCGTATAAAATGCCGCGATAAGGTTTGTGTTCCATCGCCATGCCTTCGATCACCGGCTGCAAGATTTGGCGATGCACGCGCTGCATTAGTTCGGCGTTCATAATCGGCGCGGGCGAGTATGCGCCCATGCCGCCGGTGTTCGGGCCGAGATCGTCGTTGTAGATCGCCTTGTGATCTTGCGCCGAGGGCAGCAGGCAAAGGTTCACGCCGTCGGTTAAACAAAACACCGAAACCTCTTCGCCTTCCATGAACTCTTCGATCACGACGCGCTTGCCGGCCTCGCCGAATTGTTTGTGCTCCATAATCGTCGCGAGCGCGTGTAATGCTTCATTGCGCGAATACGCGACGATTGCGCCTTTGCCCGCGGCCAATCCGTCGGCTTTAATCACCACGGGAATTTTGCAGCTTTGCACATGCTTGCGCGCGGCCTCGGTCTCGGTGAAAATGTGATACTCCGCGGTCGGGATGCGATACTTGCGCATGAAGTCTTTCGCAAAGGCTTTGCTCCCTTCGAGCATCGCGGCTTGTTGCGAGGGGCCGAAGATGAACAAGCCGTGCGCTTCAAACTCGTCCACGATGCCCGCAACGAGCGGAATTTCTGGGCCAACCACGGTGAGATCGATGCGCGCTTCTTGCGCGAAATGGCGGAGTGCCGCAATATTAGAAGAAGAAATATCGACACAGGTGGCGAATTGCGCAATGCCGGGATTGCCGGGCGCACAAAATATTTTCGCCACAATCGGGCTTTGCGCCAGCTTCCACACCAACGCATGCTCGCGCCCGCCGGAGCCGACGACGAGGAGGCGGAGGTTTTCTTTAGGCTGAAAAGACTGCATGAGATTTTATTTTTAGAGAGACGAGGATTGATGATAGAAGATTGTGGGTAGTGGATTGTGAATGGTGGATCGTTGATCGTGCGCAGTTATCATGAGCGCGCAAAATCAAACCACGCTTCACGACCCACTATCCACGGCCCACGATCTACGATCAACTATCTACAACCTTCTATCCTCGATCTTCAAACACACCTCATCGTCCGCGACGACGCGAACTTTTCACCGCATACGTGACCGGCGCTTTCTTTTTGCCGGTTTTCAAACGTTCGATCTCGTCGCGCAATTCTGCGGCGCGCTCGAAATCCAATTTGCGCGAGGCCGCGAGCATTTCCTCTTCTAATTTCTCCAACGCGTCTTCGCGCTCCATCGCAGATAAATTTTGCCACGCGCTTTCGGGGATTTCCGGCTTACGCTCTTGTCCATATTTATCCACTTTGGCGTCGGCCACGCGTGTGGATTTGATGATCTCTTCCGCGCTCTTGTAAATCGTCGTGGGCGTGATGTTGTGCTCTTCGTTATACTTGCGCTGAATCGCGCGGCGGCGATTGGTTTCATCGATCATCTTGCGCATGGAGCCGGTGATCACATCCGCATACATGATCACTTTGCCGTTCACGTTGCGCGCGGCGCGACCGCCAGTTTGAATGAGCGAGCGTTCGCTGCGCAAGAACCCTTCTTTGTCCGCATCCAAAATCGCGACGAGCGAAACCTCGGGCAGATCGAGGCCTTCGCGCAACAAGTTGACGCCCACGAGCACGTCAAACTCCGCGAGGCGCAAATCGCGCACAATGCCCACGCGGTCGAGCGCATCGATCTCCGAATGCAGATAGCGCACGCGAATGCCCATCTCCGCGAGATAGTCGGTTAAATCCTCGGCCATGCGCTTCGTGAGCGTGGTCACAAGAATGCGCTCGTGCTTCTCCGCGCGTTTGCGCACTTCGCCGATGAGATCGTCGATCTGGCTTTTGATGGGCCGCACTTCGACTTCGGGATCGATCAAGCCGGTGGGCCGAATGATTTGTTCGACGATCACGCCTTTGCTCTTTTGCAATTCATAATCCGCGGGCGTGGCGGAAATATAAATCATCGGGCCGACGAGCGCTTCAAATTCCGGCAAGGTGAGCGGGCGATTGTCGAGCGCGGAGGGCAAACGAAAGCCGTGCTCCACCAATGTCTCTTTACGCGCGCGGTCGCCATGATACATGCCATTGATTTGCGGAATGGTCGCGTGCGACTCGTCGATGATGGTTAAAAAGCCTTTGGGAAAATAATCGAGCAAAGTAAATGGCCGCTGGCCCGCAGCGCGGGCGGAAAGATGACGCGAATAATTTTCCACACCATGACACGTGCCGATCTCTTGCAGCATTTCCAAATCAAAGTTTGTGCGCATTTCGAGGCGCTGCGCTTCGAGCAATTTGTTCTGCTCGCGAAAGAGCGCGAGCCGTTCTTCCAACTCGGACTTGATGAGTTGCAGCGCGCGCTTCACTTTATGCTCCGGCGTGACGAAATGCTTCGCGGGAAAAATCGCGACGCTATCGACCTCGCCTATAATCTCGCCGGTCACGGTGTCGATCTGCGCGAACGATTCGATCTCATTGCCGAACATCTCGATGCGATAGGCCTCGCGTTCATACGCGGGAATGATTTCGACCACGTCGCCGCGCACGCGAAACGTGCCGCGCGCGAAATCGAAATCATTGCGCGAGTATTGCATGTCCACAAGCTGTTCGAGAATTTTGTTGCGCTCGATGCGCTGGCCGCGCTGGAGCATGAGCAACTCGGCTTTGTAATCTTCGGGATCGCCCAAGCCGTAAATGCACGAAACCGAAGCGACGATGAGCACGTCGGGCCGGGAGAGCAGCGAACTCGTGGCCTTCAAACGCAGCCGATCAATTTCGTCGTTGATCGAAGTGTCTTTCTCAATATAAGTATCGGAGGAAGGTACGTATGCTTCGGGCTGGTAGTAATCGTAGTAACTAATAAAGTATTCGACGGCATTGCGCGGGAAGAAGCCCTTGAACTCGCCGTAAAGCTGGGCCGCGAGCGTTTTGTTGTGCGAGATCACGAGCACGGGCTTGTTGATATTTGCGATGACATTCGCGAGTGTGAACGTTTTGCCGCTGCCGGTGACGCCGAGCAGCGTTTGATGCTGCTCGCCGCGCTCTAAACCTGCGGTCAATTCTTTGATCGCAGCAGGTTGATCGCCCGTGGGCTTATATTCGGAAACGAGTTCGAATTTTTCCATGAGGCAAGTGTGGAGAATGTCAGGCACAACTGTCCGGCAAGGAGACGGAGCAGAGCGTGGGATGAATTGCAGGGCGTGAATATAAGCGGGTGCGGCTACATTGTCAAGCACGCGCTACGACGGGGATAAAATCGCTTGTTATTTTTTGGAGGGTGGCCTATATTGGCCGCGAGTTCAAAGCTGCTTTGGGCTTGTGTGCTTTCATATAATTGTCATTCTCTGAATCCTCGCGTGCTTGCCTCGCATTGCAAAACGGGCCGTGCTTCTGCGTGAATGACGAACCCAATAACTTCCAGCAAACCTATTGTCGTTTACTCCGAGTCATGAAACGAATCCTCTTTCTCCTTTTATATCTCCTCGCCGTGTTTTTTTTATTGAGTTGCAATTCCTCTTCAATCAAAAAGACGAACCAATCCGTAACGCACCGCAAGTCCGTGGCGCAAGCCGATACCCGCGCCGCGGAGCTGGTTGCACGCGGCGCAATCGCGGAGTTGCAAGGCGATTATAGCTCTGCTTTGATCGCGTATCAAGAAGCCTTGCTTTATGACACCACCTCGGCTTCTTTGTATAACGCCATCGGCGAAGCTTATCTTGTGCTCAACAAACTCGACGGCGCCGAGCGCTCGTTGCAGCGCGGCCTACGTCTCGATCCGCGCGACGTGCCGAGCCATGAAACGCTTGCCGAGGTTTATCAGCGTTTGGGCAAAGTGGAACAAGCCGCGCAACAGCACAAAGCCATTCTGGATATCGATCCCGAAAACACCGGCTCGTTGTATTATCTCGCGGCCTACTATCTCGCGAAGCGTGCGCCCGAGTCTGCGGCGCAAATGTATCAGCGCCTTGTCGATATGGGCAAGGCCGGCATGCGCGAATGGTGGCAACTCGGCACGCTTTATCTTTCGCTCAAAAAATATCCCGAAGCGCGCGCCGCGTTTGAATACTCGCTTAAAGATTCGCCGGATGATGAACGCGGCTACCTTGCGATTGCGGCGATTTACGCAGCCCAAAACGACACGACCGGCTTGATTGCGTGGTATGAAAAAGCACTCGCCAAAGACGGCTCTTTTAACGAAGTGCGCGACAAATTAAAAGAAGTGTACCTCGCCACGAAGCAAACGGCAAAAGCAATTGCGTTGATTGAGAAAGCCGCGGCGGAAGACTCTTCGAACCTCGTGCCGCTGGTGCAATTGCACGAGCTTTATTTGCAGCAAGGCGACACACTCAAGGCCAACACAAATTTAGAGCGCGCTATCGCAGGCTTGCAGAAGCGTTGGCAGAAGGATTCCACCAATGTGCGCTTGCTGCTGCAAATCAGCGATCTGCAACAACAGCGCGGCGATTCCACCGGCGCGGATGCAACCTTAGCGCGCGCGATAAAATTTTTGCAGAGCAAGTCCAGCAATGATTCCACGAGCTGGGAAAGCCTGCAAATGTTGAGCGGTTTGTTCTTCGAGCGCGGCGACACCACGCAAGCGTTGAAGACCGCGGAAACCTGGATTCAACGTGCGCCAAGAGATCCACGCGCACATTTGTTTTTGGGAAGGCTGGCGTATCAAAGCAATCGCTTGCCGCTTGCGGTTAAGCATTTGAGCAAAGCCGTGGAGCTGGATGAGTCCATGCTCGAAGCATGGTCCACGCTCGGTTTGGCGCATTTTCAACTCAATCAAAACGAAGAAGCACAACGCAGCTTTGAGCATGCGCACGAGCTCGCGCCGGAAAATCCGGTGGTGAATTTCTTCCTCGGCGTAAGTCTGAGCCAGCAACGTAAGCATGAGGAGGCCTTGCCGCATTTAACGCGCGCCGTCGAAATGGCGCCGACCAACGCGCAATGGAAAGGCACACTCGCCGCCATGCTCGATGAAATGGGCAAACACGCGGCTTCCGATTCACTCTATGAAAGCGCGCTCAAAATTTCTCCCGATGATGCGACATTGTTGAATAATTATAGCTATAGCCTTTCCGAGCGCGGCGTGCAATTGGACAAAGCCGTGGAGATGGTGCAGCGTGCGCTCAAAGCCGAGCCGAACAATGGCGCGTTTCTCGACACCATCGGCTGGATTCATTACAAACGCCGCGAATATCAGCTTGCGCTCGAGTACATTCTTAAAGCCATTGCAGTGCGCGACACCTCCGCGGAAGTGTTCGAACATCTCGGCGACGTGTATGAAAAGCTCGGACGCCACGAGGAAGCGCGCGCCGCATGGGAAAGAGCGCTGAAACTCGACGGCAAACGCGCGAGCGTTTTGCAAAGGCTGGGAATGGAGCAAAAGACGCAAGTGCCGTGATCGTTCCCGGCCCTTTCATATTGTCATTCCAGCGGAATCTTTTTTGGCACTGGGAAGATTCTTTTAGTTTGGAATTGTGTGCGGTGCTGCAAATAATTCCTCTTCATGAAAAAAATCCTACCTCTTGCATTCTGCTTTCTCGCCGGCTGCGCCGCGTTGCGTTCCTCACGTCCGCTCGTGTCTACTGATCCGCAACAAGTTTATTTCAAAGTCGCGGAGAATTACCGCCGGGTGCAATCCTTTCGCGGCAACGGTCGTTTGATTATCGACTCGCCGGAAATGCAGCTCGCGGCCGCGGCCACGGTGTTGACCGCGCAACCCGACTCCATGTTTATCAAAGTCGAAGCCACGTTCGGCGTGGATGCAGGTTTCTTTTTCGCCGACCGCAAACGCTTTGAAAGTTACTCGCCGTTCGAGAATACGTATTTCTACGGCGACGTGAATCACATGGACCAATTGCTGCTCTTTCGCATGCAAGTAAACTACGACGAGATGTTGAGCGGCATCACCGGCGCAATGCTCCCGCCGTTTGACAGCACATTTGTAATGACGATTGACAACGACACCTATCGCTTCGAGGGCAAACGCGAAGCCTGGCGTGTGACGTATTGGATTGACCCTAAGCGCGGCGCCGTCACCAAAGCGGAGCAACACGACAGCACGGGCGCGCTTTATAGCCGCCAAACCTTTCGGCGTTTTCATAAAACCGAGGGCGTGTGGCTGCCGCAATGGTTGCAATTGGATCGCCCCACCACGCGCGAGCGCTTCACCATTTTTTATGATCGCATTGCGATTAACGCAAAGATCGCCGCAGCCGATTTCAGTCTGCGGGTGCCGGCTTCCGCGGCGCGCATCAACCTCGCCGCGCCCGTTGACTCGCTTCACACTCCAAACTCTCAGCCACAGGAATCGCAACAATGACTCCCGATCCCGCTCCTTCTGAAAATCAAAATACACCGCGCCCTCGCAACAATCGTCGCCGGCGCTTTCGCCGGCCCCGTACGGAGCACAAGGCAAATGAACCGCGCGTTGCGGAAACTGCGCCCGTTTCCGGCGCAACGCAAGAGACCAGAGCCAAAGCTCCGGCGCAATCACCGCAGAGAGCGCGCCCGCAAACGCACGGAGGCCGTCCGCAACTTTCGCTCGTCATTCCTCTTTTTAATGAAGCGGGTTCATTGTCCGAATTGCACGAGAACATTTCTTCTGCCTTGCATGAGTTGCGCGTGCCTGCGGAAATTATCTTCATTGACGACGGTTCCACCGATCGCTCCTACGAAGTCTTGCGCGAGTTGCATCGCCGTGATCGGCGTGTGCGCGTTGTGCGCTTTCGCCGCAACTTTGGCAAGTCCGCGGCGCTCGCCGCGGGCTTCGAACGCGCGCAGGGTCAATTCATCGTGACGATGGATGCGGACTTGCAAGACGATCCCGCGGAGATCGGCCATCTCTTGAATGAAATGAAGCGCGGCGATTTTGATTTGGTCTCCGGCTGGAAGCGCGAGCGCCACGATCCTTTCATCAAGCGGATCTCTTCAAAAATTTTCAATCGCGTGACGGGGTTTATGACAGGCTTGCGCTTGCATGACATCAACTGCGGCCTCAAAGCCTATCGCCGCGAGGTGACGAAGTCCATTCCAGTATATGGCGAGCTGCATCGCTTTCTGCCGGTGATTGCGTTCAAAGAAGGATTTCGCGTCGGCGAAGTGGTGGTGAAGCATCATCCGCGCAAACATGGCAAAAGCAAATTCGGCCCTTCGCGTTTCTCCAAAGGCTTTTTTGATTTGATCACAGTGCTCTTCCTTTCGCGTTATACCAAGCGGCCACTGCACCTCTTCGGCGTTGCGGGCACGTTTGCGTTTTTGTGCGGACTCACCATTGCGGGATATTTAACCTACGAGCGCCTCGTGTATAATGCCTATCTCACCAATCGTCCCGTGCTCTTTCTCGCGCTCCTGCTCATGATCATCGGCGTGCAAGCCGTCTCGATTGGCTTGCTCGGCGAAATGATCACCGCTGCGAATACGCAAGCGCCTTCGTATTTTGTGAAGGAAGAATTGGGAATGGGCAAGAACTAAAGCAGGCGGGTATTAGATAAAATTGGGCGTGCATACGCTTCTCATGTTGCGCGAATCGGCTGTGCGTTGTAACCTTCGTCCGATGTGCATTTCTCCCTGAACTTTTTAAAATTTCTCGTACGCGCTTAACTCAATCTCGAAGAGGAGCACGCCATGTCTCAACTCTCGCGTCGCGGTTTTATCAAATCCGTTGCCGGTGTTGCGGCCTTTCCCGCAATCTTCACGAGCAAGACGCGCGCGCAATCTCGCGCCGGCGGCAAGTTGCCCGTCATCGTTTGCAGTCGCGGGCAAGAGTGGGGCATGAAAACGAACGCGCCAGGCTGGGAGATTCTCAAGAGCGGCGGCAACTTGATGGATGCGCTTGAAAAGTCCGCGAACGTCACCGAACTTGATCCCGAAGACACGAGCGTGGGCTATGGCGGCTTGCCGAATGAAGAAGGCGTGGTGCAGCTCGATGCTTCGTGCATGTATGGCCCCACATATAAAGCCGGCGCAGTCGCATGCCTCGAAGGCATCAAAACGCCGTCGAGTGTTGCGCGTTTGGTGATGGAGCGCACGGATCATATGCTGCTCGTAGGCGCAGGCGCGCAGCGTTTCGCCGTTGCGCACGGCTTTCAAATCGAAAACTTGCTCACGGAGAAAGCGCGACTCGCGTGGTTAAAGTGGAAAGAAAATTTGAGCGCGGACGATGATTGGCTCCCGCCCGCGGATGGCGTGTATCGCGAGCGCAATGGCCGGCCAAGCGGAACGATCAACGTGCTCGGCGTGGATGCGCAAGGCAACATTGCGGGCATTACGACGACGAGCGGTCTCGCATATAAAATCCCCGGCCGCAGCGGCGACTCGCCCATCATCGGCGCGGGTTTGTATGTGGATAACGAAGTCGGCGCTGCGGGCGCAACCGGACGCGGTGAAGAAGTCATTCGCACGTGCGGCAGTTTTTATATCGTGCAACTTATGCGGCAAGGCATGCACCCTTCAAAAGCTTGCTTGGAAGCGTGTCGCCGCATCGTTGAGATCAATCACAAACTCGGCAAGAAGGTTGATTTCTACGATAAGTTCGTCGCGGTGAATAAAAAAGGCGAAGTCGGCTGCGCGGCCATTGGCTATCCGCAAGGCCGCAAACATGAAGTCGCGTTTACGAATCCCGACGGCTTCGTGGCAATGGAAGGCGAGCGTTTGGAAGTTTGAAGTGCGCCGCTCATATCCTGTTATTCAGCAGGAATCTTTTTAAGCACTCGGCAAAGCCTCCAGCGAGTAAAAGGATTCCACCGAAATGACATTCGGAGTTTTTTTCACAAACTTCATTTAGCAAAGAACCAACCTCCGAGGCTTTGATGTCCGTCGTATTCACCACCGTTATCTTGCTCGTTCTCTCCAATGTGTTCATGACTTTTGCTTGGTATGCGCATCTCCGCAATTTGCATGACAAGAAATGGATCATCGCGGCATTCGCAAGTTGGGGCATTGCGCTGTTCGAATATCTCTTGCAAGTGCCGGCGAATCGCATCGGCTATGGCGCGCTCAGTCTCGCGCAGCTCAAAATCATGCAGGAAGTCATCACGCTCTCGGTGTTCGTGCCGTTTTCAATTTTTTATATGAATGAGCCGATCAAACAGGATTATGTTTACGCTATGCTCTGCTTGGTCGGCGCGGTGTATTTTATTTTTAGGTCGCAGGTGACGTAGGCCTTAATAAGGAATTCTAAGCTATGAACGAATTTTCGCAATATATACGGTCATTGTTCAACGACCCATCTGTACTTATTTACCTCCTGTCGGTATTTCTGCCCGCGATATTTACTTGGCTTCAGAGATTAATCGAACTAAAAAAGCAGAAAACCAAGGTCGAGCGTGCAGAGAAGTTCGTCAAGGAAGAGGCAGAGAAACAAGAGACCATTGTCAAATATATCGAAGCAATTATAAATTTGGCAAATGAACGTGAAAAACTTACAATGCTTCGGGCTCAAGGAAGGGCGAGTGTTTTATTCGGGATTGGTACTGCACTAATGGTTCTTTCCGTTTTCGCACCAATACTATCTTGGGTTGCGTATTTAAGCACAGAACCAATAACTGACGAAACAATAAGGCTCACTAAAACGCTAAAAGAGCAATTGGGAATTATACCTTCCTATAACGAAATTGCCGCGCAAAGAGATTGGAGAATCTTATTATCCGGCGTTTCGTTTGGCTTTTTGTTTTTAGCCGCAGCACGAGGAATATTACGACAAGAAGGTCAGCAAATGGCCACTTTCCTAAATCTGGCTAGGCGTGTAACATACTTTGAAAATATTGTTAATGCCCTAAAAATAGCCGAACGGAACGAGCTTGAGAGAATTGGTCAGTTACCGCCAGAAAGCCGATCAATGCAACCAGACCTTCAACAATATATAAAGCGGATCATAGATATGTTGTTCCAACCACCGCAGGAGCTAGCATTATTAAATCGGGAAGATAAAAAAACTATCGAAACCGATGACTTACCTATCAAGTCAAATTTGGCATCAATAGTTAAGAGTACAAAATAAGTGGTTGTAAAATTTTTTATAAAATTGCCCTGTTCGGAATATTTGCTCCCAATAGAATTCTATAGCTAAAATGTTCGAATCCACCCCCTCACTTCCCCTCATCGCGCTCGGCTGGAATGAATTTTTCGCCGAGCATTTCGCGCCGTTCGCGCAAGAAGGCTACGAAGTCGGCCGCGTCGCGATTCAACACAAGAACGCATACACGCTGCTCACCGAACACGGCGAATTGCGTGGCGAAATCACCGGCAAAATGTTGTACTTCTCCGATAGCCCGCTCGATCTGCCCGCGGTCGGCGATTGGGTTGCGATTCGGCCGCGTTTAGAAGAAAGCGCCGCGACGATTCACGAGTTGTTGCCGCGCAAGAGCAAGTTCGTGCGCAAAGCGCCGGGCGAAAAAGTCGAAGAGCAAGTCGTGGCCGCGAACATTGACAACGTGTTTCTCGTTACCGGTTTGGACGGCGATTACAATCTCAAGCGTCTCGAACGTTATCTCGTGCTCGCGTGGGAAAGCGGCGCGAATCCGATCGTCGTGCTCAACAAGATCGACTTGTGCGAAGATCAAGCCGCGTTATTGCAAGAGGTGCAAGCCGTCGCGTTAAGTGTGCCGATTCTCATGATGAGCGCGCTCGGCAATGAAGGCGTGGAAGCGATGCGGCCTTATCTCGGGCCGGGGCTGACGGGCGCGTTGCTCGGCTCTTCGGGCGTGGGCAAATCCACGATCATCAATCAGCTTCTCGGCGAAGACCGGCAGAAAATAAAAGAAGTGCGCGCCAACGATTCGCGCGGCCGCCACACGACGACCTATCGCGAATTGATTGCGCTCCCGTTCGGCGGCTTGTTGATGGACACGCCCGGCATGCGCGAATTGCAGCTTTGGGGCGGCGGCGAGGGCTTTGACGACACATTTGAAGACATTCACCGCGTCGCGGAGCAATGCCGCTTTCGCGATTGCCAACATCTTGCGGAGCCGGGCTGCGCGGTGCGCGCCGCGTTGGAAGACGGAACGCTCACGACACGACGTTATGAAAATTATTTGAAGCTGCAAAAAGAGATTGCCTATCAACATCGCAAGAGCGATCTCATGGCGGAGTTGAAAGAGAAATCGAAATGGAAAAAGATTCACGCCGCGCACAAGAAGATGCAGAATAAAAAGAAGTGACGAATTCCCCCTGCGCCAAACGATGGCCGGCAAAACGATACTCATTGCGGGCTAGAATTTCACTCCACACTGTCATGCCCGCGAATACGGGAATCCAGTTTTCCTAGGATCTGTGGATGCCCGCTTTCGCGGGCATGACTAACAAAACTAACCGCAACGAGTATATTTGCAGCCGTTTCGCTTTTAATGGTTTTGTCGGTCATCGTTTGGCATTGATAACAACACCATAAAATCTCTTCTCATGACCTCTAAATTATCGCGGCTGTTTTCCTCCGCCGATCTTGCGCGTATCGCAGAGGCAGTGAAAGCTGCGGAAGGCCAAACTGCGGGCGAGATCGTGCCCAATGTGGTCGAACGCAGCGACAACTATGAAGCCGCGATCTGGCGCGGCGGATTTGCATTGAGCGCGCTTGTGTGGCTCGCCGTTTTACTTTGGGATGAATTGAGCGCAACGTGGTTTGCGTTCGGCCTGGCGGAAATTTTGTTGAGCCTTATGCTCGCACAAGGTTTGGGCATGATGCTCGCGCTGCGCATTCCCGCGGTGAAAAGATTTTTTGCGGGGCAAACCGCGCTCACCCGCGCCGTGCAGCAAGAAGCGCAAACCGCTTTTTTGCGCGAAGAAGTTTTTAAAACGCGCGAGCGCACCGGTATTCTGCTTTTTATGAGCTTGTTTGAAAGAAGAGTCGTGGTGCTCGGCGATGCGGGCATCAACGCAAAGGTCGCGCAGGAAGAATGGGAAGAAGTCGTGCAAACCATTGTAGCGGGCATGCACGCGCAGCAACCTGCCGAAGGCTTGATCGCAGCGATTCAAAAATGTGGCGCGCTCTTGCAAAAGCAGGGCGTGCTCCGTCACGTGGATGATAGCGACGAGTTGGCGAACGTGCTGCGGATGAAGGAGGCTGAGTGATGAAACATGTTCCGCAATATGCTCCCAGCAAATCCCCCCTTGAGGGGGGTCAGGGGGGTGTTCTTGGCATTACTAAAAGCAGTCATCAGCCGTTTGAAGATTTATTTCAAATCAAAGCACACCCCCCTCAAGGGGGGATTTGCAATCGTGTTGTGCTCATGTTGTTGGCTGCCCTCTATCTTTTTTCATTCACCGGACACGCGCAAACCTCTGTGCCTTATCTCAGCGGGCATGTGAATGACTACGCCAATCTGCTTTCGTCCAACACCGTTGCAGAGTTGGAAGCAGCACTGAAGGCGCATGAAGATTCCACTTCGAATCAAGTCGTGGTGCTGCTCATTCCCAGCTTGGGCGGCGAGGCCTTGGAAGAGTATTCGATACGCGTGGTGGAAACGTGGAAGCTCGGTCGCGCGGATAAGGACAACGGCGTACTCTTGCTTATTGCGCGCAACGATCGCAAGATGCGCATCGAAGTGGGCAACGGTCTCGAAGGCAATTTGCCGGACATTACGTGCGGCCGCATCATTCGCAATGAAATCGTGCCGCGCTTCAAAGCCGACGATTACGAAGGCGGTGTGCGCAACGGCGTGCATGCGATTCTCGCGGCGATTGCAGGCGCGTATACGGCCTCCGACGTGGAAGAAGAAGCCGCGCAACCGGATTGGAAATTTCGTTTGATGTTCTTCGGCATTTTCATGCTTGTGGTGGGCGTGTTCACATACATCAGCGTCGTCTCCGGCAAGGCCGGTTGGGTGCTCTATTTTTTTCTGCTGCCGTTTTGGTTGGTGTTTCCCATGGTCAGCTTCGGCGTGAAGGGCGGCTTGCTGCTGTTTCTACTTTATGTTTTGGGGATTGGTGCTTTGAAAGTCTGGCTCTTGAAAAGCACGGCGGGAAAAGTCGTATCGAAGAAGTGGGAGAAGAATTGGGCTGCCAATGCCGCGCGTAGCTCGTATCGCAGCGGCTCTTCATGGAGCAGTTCTTCGTGGAGAAGTTCTTCGAGCAGCAGCAGTTTTTCCGGCGGGGGCGGCAGCTTCTCGGGCGGAGGCGCTTCGGGGAGTTGGTGATGACGCGCGAGTTTGCTGGTTTCGGTTCGTGTTATAATTCTGCCTGAGTTGCCTCAAAGCAAAAGCTTAAGACAGAAAAATGGAGGACAGAAAGATAAAGCCGCGTTGTAGAGGTAAAACAAAAATCGGAACACTAAAGAAAATTTTTCCGGCCTTCATCTTTCTGTCTTCGAAAAAGCCTTTCGTGTAATTCGCGTGTTTCGTGGGCAGAAAAAATATCACAGTAGAAATGCCACGCGCCTCAATTGCTCGCCTGCAACTGCTGCGCGACCTCTTCCACCTTTGACCACACGCGCAGCGTATTCCCACCACAAATTTTTTCAATGTCGCTTTCCGAATAACCCTTCTCCAACAACGCCGCAATCAAGTTGGGGAAATCCGCAACGCTCTTTAACCCTTTGGGTAACGAGTCGCCCACGCCGTCGAAATCCGAACCAAAGCCGACGTGATCCACACCCACGAGTTTGACCACGTGATCGATATGCGCCACGACCTCGCTGAGGTCCGCATAATCAAACTTGTGTTCTTCTTTAAACCTCTTCGCGTACGCGACGCCCTCTTCGCTATTCGGATTCAGCTTGTGTTCCTGAAAATACTGCCACAACTTTTCTTCGGTCTTGCGATACGAGTCGCTGATAAAAGACGAGCCAAAGTTGATCTGCAACACGCCGCCGTTTTGCGCGAGCCGTTTGATCATCTCGTCATCCATGTTGCGCTCCCAACCCGGCGTGAAGAAGCGGCACGACGAGTGCGAAGCAATCACCGGCGCTTTGGTGTGCTCCAATACTTGATAAAACGCATTATCGGAAATGTGCGAAACGTCGATCATGACGCCGAGCCGATTCATCTCCGCGACGACTTCTTTACCGAACGGACTCAAACCGTTCCACGTGCGCGTCGTGTCGTATGACGAGTCGCAAATATGATTGTCCTTGCCGTGCGTGAGCGTGATGTAGCGAATGCCGCGTTCATAAAAGTGTTTGAGATTTTCAAGACTGCCTTCGAGCGGCGCACCGTTTTCCATGCCCATCGGCAACGATACGAGGCCTTGCGCAAATTGCGCGCGCACGTCCGCCACCGACTTCGCAATCGCAAACTTGTCCGGCCAGTCGCGCGTGAATTTTTCCACCATATCGATCAACGTATCGGCCAACGCTTTCGCGCCATTCTGCTCGTAGCTTGCAGGCACGTAAATCGACATGAACGGTGCGTTCAACCCGCCCTCTTTCGCGCGCACGTAGTCAAAATCGCCGCTCGGTGTGCGCGTGGAAATGTCTTCCATCTTCTCGCGCAAACGATACGGCACATCCACATGCGTGTCGATGATGATGAACCTCTGCGCCAACGCGCGCGCTTTGGTTTTGAGCGCATCTTCACTCGCTTGTTGTTGGCAACCCACCAACAACGCGGCAAGCAGCAGCGTGTTAAAAATGTTCTTCATTGCTCCTCCGTTATGGGTTCGAACCCGAATGGCAGGCTTTGCAGCAGCGCTCTGATTTTTTTTACCAGTCGGCGTTTGAAAAGACACTGGTGAGAGACTCGCGTTCAAATCTTATTTTGTCAGAAGCGCTTTCGCGTAAAACTGTCGCAGCCGCTGCGCGCGAGATCAATGCGCCAAATATTTTCGTAACCTTCAATCATCAACTCGCCGGAGTCGTCGGGGGTGATGATGCCCATGTCTTTACGGCACGCTTCGGGCAGGCCGGCTTTGAGGAGCAAGAAGGGAATGACGTTGGAATGTGAAATCAACAGCACGGCCTCGTTCGGTTTGTATTTCTTCTTCAACTCGGCAAAGAAGCTCGCCATCGCGGAGGTGTCCGTGCATGCGGGCGCGATTTCCACTTTCAGCCAGAGCTTCTGCGCGAGCGGCATGGCGGTGTGCAGCGTGCGCGTGGTGCGGCTGCTGTAAATCGCAACGAGCGCGCCTTTCTCAAATTGCTCCGCCAACTTGTGCGCGCGCGCCATGCCCACTTCGCTCAACGGATGATGCGCATCGTATTCGCCGAGCCATTCGGGAAGTTTTTCGGCGTGGCGGATGAGGTAGACCACGGGTTGCGCGTGGGCGGAGTGGGCGCCAAACAATACTGCGCAGAGAACGAGTGTGAGAAAACGAAATCGCACTTATCCTTCCTTTCGGTTTTAATTGGGCAACCCGTTGCCTTTGCTCTCTTCTTTGAGCTTTGCTAAGTCGTATTCGGAAAGGCCGGTCAACTCTATGATGAGCGCAGTTTCAAAGCCTTTGGCAAGCATCTTCTTGGCGATTTCAGCTTGGCGCTTGTGCTCGCCTTTAGTTTGCCCTTCAGCAAACCCTTCGGCAAGTGCTTCGATACGAGCTTCGCCGAACAGATCCTTGAAGATTGTGCTCTCTCTCATTTCTCTGGTCATAGGAATCTCCAATCTTAAAACTTGTTTGATCACTTCATCTTGGAATTTTCGCGTCGCCAGCAATGCGGCAACGGCTTTTAACTCTGCCTGTCGCTCCGGCTCGGGAATGGTTTCTATAAGCTGCTTCTCGACTTCCAAAACTTGCGGGGCGGGATCGTCTTCGAGCAGGGACAGAAATGGCGCAAGCTCTTTCAGTTCGCCGCTGCGAATGCGATCGGCGTGCTCCCATAAGAGAACCCGCTCGAAGCTGTGCCGGTTCTTGAGGCCGCCAAACGCTTGTTCATAGCCTTCGGGAAACGTCGCGTATTTGCCGCGCTCAACATAAACCAAAATCGTGATGATGGGCAATTCAAAGTGCACTTGCAGCGTCGCGTTCTTCAAATTGAACCGCGGCAAAACGCGCTTGTCCGGAACCGTGATCGCTTCGAGCACGAGGAAACCCTCTTGCCCCTCTTCTTCCACGCGCCAAATTTTATCCGCACGGTGCTCCGGAATTTGTATGTGCGCGTCTTCGACGTTCTTCAGCACCACCCTGCGCTCGCGGCCATAGAACAAATCCAACAAACAATTGGGAAACGCTTCGCACACGGTTTTGATGGCATAGTCAATTTCATTCATCGCGCCGCCCTTTCGCAAAACTAAGGTATAGACTCCGATTCCACAGCGCAAACCGCTCTTTTCGATAACTTGCTTAAACCACAGCCGCAAGCTCGCCATTGCCCACCACCGGCAGCACGACGAAATGATACCCATAATCCAACAAAATATCCGTGGTGCGCTCGCTCGTGTATTCGCCGATCTCAATGAAACGCTCATCCGTTTCCGGCTTGGTGAAACGAAGCCACCAACTGTTCTCGCCTTCGGGACTCTGCAAGGCGTTCACAAATTTTATGTCTGCAAACTTGGTTTCAATTTCATGAACCAAGAGTTTGAGCAACTCTTCTTGTTTGGGATTTAGCTTCATCGTGCCGTCTCCTGTTTTATAACATCGAGAAACTCTTTGGCCTTTTTAAGAGCGCTCGCCGCGATGGCTTTGCTCACCGAGAAGGATTCATAATCCGCCGCAATGCGAATGAGAATGGCGTCCGGGAGGTACGAGCGAAATCTGGCAGCAAACACTTTCCGGCGGTGAATGAGGTGGTTAGAAAAATTGGATTGCAGCCAATCATGCCCAATGTTTCTCGTCTCTTGTAGCAGACCATGTTTCATGAGCGCTGCGATGCCTGCATGAAACATGGCGTAATAGAGCCGATTGGCGCACGCATTGAAATAGCCGTTGTCGAAACACAACTGCGCTGCGGCCAAATTCTCCGCGGCTTTGTCTAACCAAGATTGGTAGCTCATACCGACTCTCCCTACTCGCAAAGATAACCCTTAGCAATTTGAAAGCAAGATAGCAAATGATGGTGTTGAAGGCAAGTCGCGCAATGCGGGTTCTGCAAAAGAAAATGGTCGAATGACTCAAATGTTCGAAGAGTCGATTACCCTCAGCGCACTAAACGGGCATTGCCTGGTACTCCGACAGGATATTCATAACAACCACCGGAGCTAAAAAGGACAACCCACCGCCACGACGACCAGCTCCAGCTACATTTATCCGAAGTCCAAATGCAGCCCTGTTCCCGATCAAACATGGAATCGATAAACAAGCCGGCGTTGTTTGCTTCAATCCCTATTAACGACATGGCTTCCTCCAAAGTTGGCAAACGCCAGCCATTAAAACGGGCGAAACGCTGTGCGTTCAAATCACACACATATTTCTCTGCCTTTGCAAACGACATCAATTCTGATGAGCCGGATTGCTGCCACATGAGACCGGTAGCATGATCAAAAACCACCTGCCCGTTTTGTTGAAGCTCGAATTTGTGGCTAATTCCCTTGCCTTGGGGATTGCTCCAATTTTTGCTTAACCTATGATCTTTGCAATAGAAATCATATTTTCGCAGCATGGCTTTGGCCTTAGCCCTCGAGAGCGTTACTGGTGTGCTGCGCAGACGAAGCACACTTTCAATGTCCGTCTTCGTGGTAAAAGGTGGGCTCGTACGCAGCCGCAAATCTCGCAGCAACTGTGCGAGACCCGCTTCGACATCGTTAAACCCCACATACGCCTTATGCGCCAAAATCGCGGGCAGTGCAGCGTTATCTACTCGGCAGGGAATGATAGTCTTTTCGAGAGAAATAGCATTCGTCCATTCGAGGTTGACCCAGCGCGATTGGCTTGCGGCTTTGGTCCACACGAGTACGAGCGTGTTGCACCACTCCAATGCCTCGCTAATGCGCTCCGGCAAATTATCTCCGCCGCGAATGCCTTCGTGATCGACCCACACTTCCGCGCCCGCGGCTTGCAGTTCGTTCTCCAAACGCCGCACGAGGGGTTTGTCTTCCCAAGAGTGGCTGATGAAGATTTTGGGTTGGTTGGTTTGCGGCATGTCTTTAAAAACTATTTTCGCTTCAAGGATACTCGTTTGTTGCGCTTCGGCTCAACCAACTCTAAAGGTTGATCAAGGGTCGCATGGCGCACGCCGGGCAGATCGAGCGCACTCAAGATTTGGCCTTTCGCACCTTCGACCACGAGAGTGCGGCTTGTGGCTCCTCCGCGAGTTAGCAATGAAAGTTCGGTGAGCGCTTGCAACGTGTCTTGCAGCTCTTGCCCGAGTTGCACACTGCGTTGTTTGATAAGAGCGCCGCGATAAGCTGCGCGCGAGGAAAATTGTTTGGGCGTCAATGTGGTATGCCCGGCGCGCTCGTGCCCTTCGGCCTCGCCGAGAACCATGACCGTGCGCAGTACTTCGCCCTCATCCGCACGGGCTAAAGCCTCGCGCAACGGCGCATCGATTTTTTCAAGGTGATTCGTCGTGAGCTTCATATGATGCCTTTCAATTGAACCAGTCCTTTGCCTTGGCGATCAGGCGGTTCGCCGAGATTTTTGCACGAGGCAAATAAGGCTTCAATAAGATCGGGCACGGCGATGTCCGGATACTTTTCCAGCACGAGCGCCGCGAGGCCGGAAACAATGGGCGTTGCCATCGAAGTTCCATCCCACGCTTCATAGCCTCCCCCCATAACACAGGAATAGACACTCTCGCCTGGCGCAATCAGATCCGGTACGGTATAATGATGATTGTCGGCGATCACCGTTCCGCCGCTGCTAAAACTTGCGACGTGATTTGTGCGATTGCTCGCTCCGACCGACACCGGATCGATGTAATTGCCGGGACTGCGCGTTCGGTTCCTGCCTTCATTGCCAACGGCGAACACCGGCAACGCACCCACCGCGAGCAAATCGGCCACGACGGTTCGCATTTCGGGCAGGTAACCCGGAATGCCCGCGGACAAATTCACGATTTGAATTTCCGGCTGTGAACTCACCCATTCGAGCGCAAGAATAAAATCTGAAAGATTGCCTCGCCCTTGAGGCAGCATCATGCCATTGATAACCTCCGCGCCCGGCGCGACGCCGACTTTCTTTCCGCAAATAAGTCCGGAGACGTGGGTGCCGTGGCCATCCGTGTCGCGCGAGGGCGTCATCGGCTGCGCGCGCCATTCGTTAACATGAAATGTATACGCCGCCTTTATCTTGCCCTGCAACTCCGCGTGCGTTGCATCAATGCCGGTATCCAACACGGCAATCGTAACGCCTTTGCCGGTTCCTTTGAAGCCGCGCTTACGCGCCGCGCGCAAGCCGATAGCGCTTTGATGCCAAAGCTCTTTTGCCGTTACCTTCTTTTTGTCGCTCGCAATTCGGCGCGGACGGATAAGCTCAAGCGGTTGATCGCGAAGCACGAAGACCTCCGGCAATTCTTTTTTCATCCGTTCGGCTTCTACGTCGGACAGTTCCACCACTTTCGCACTTGCGATTTGCTGCGCGCGATCATCATTGGCAAACGTAGCGACCTTTCGGCTTTGTGCATCCGCGAGCCAGCGTTGAATTTCCTGCGCGAGCGGATTCGCTTGGCGCTGCAAAGAAATTTCTTTGACCTGAGCGCTTCGTTTTTCCGGTGTGAGTTTTTTTGAAATGAAGTTTGTCGCGCCGTCGAGCAAAGCATTCTTGGGTTGAATAATGTAAAGGCTCATACTGTCTCCCGCGTTATATTCCTGCGTGAATCAAAAACGTTTATTTATTTGATAGCTGCCCAGTTATGTGTCTACGCAAATATACTTGAGGGCATTTGCATTTGCAAACAACGATTTTGTGCTTTGCAATAAGATCTTGCGAAGGCTCTAAACCTTCGCAAGGCTATGGCATGATCATATCACTTCGCCGGCTCTTCTCCTTCCCAATACAGCTTCGCCATCTTCTTCTCCACCGGCCAAATTTGATCGAGCGTTTCAGCGTTGTACAGCAAGCCGTTCTTCATCACATAGCGCAGCGAATTGGTGTTGCGAATGTTTTCGAGCGGGTTGCGGTCGAGCACGAGAATATCGGCGAGCTTGCCTTCGGTGATTGAACCCAAATCTTTTTCGAAACCAATCGCCTGCGCGCCAAAGATCGTGGCGCAACGCAGCGCATCGAAATTCGACATGCCGCCGGATTGCACGGACCACAATTCCCAATGATAGCCGAGGCCCTGCAATTGGCCATGCCCGCCGATGCAAACTTTGCCGCCGGCTTCGACGACCTTCTTTGCTTGCTCCGCGTGCAGCTTGAACACGTGCTCGTCTTCACGAAACCATGAGCGCCGCCGTGTGGCTTGATCAATATCCACATGCGGCATGAAGCGCCGCAACTTCGCGTCGTCATGCACTTCGGTATTCGTGTAATAAAAATTTTCCGCGAACGGGCCGCCGTATGAAACGAGCAACGTGGGCGTGTAAAACGTTTCCGTTTGCGTGAGCAATTGCACCACGTCGTTGTACAACGGCGGAATCGGCAGCGCGTGCTCATGACCGGAATAGCCGTCAATGATCTGCGTGAGATCGAGCTTCATATCGAGCGCGCCTTCGGTGGTGGGCATGATCTTCTTCTCTTTCGCGGCCATGATGATCCACTGCCGCACATTGCGATCACCGGCCACGTATTGCTTGAGCGTGTTGGTGTGATAATAATCTGCGTAGCGTTCCATCACGCGCTGCGCATCTTTCAGGCTTTTGATTTGCTCGATGGTAAACACACCGGGCGCGGTATAAAACACGCGCGGGCCAATGAGATCACCGGTTTCGACGAGATCGCTGTATGTGAGCACGTCAGTCGTGCCGGTTTGCGGATCGCGCGTGGTGAGCACGCCATAGGCAAGGTTCGCGAGATATTCCCACACCACGCCGCGATGCACGCCCCACGCCGGCCACATGTGCGCGTGCGTATCCACGAAACCGGGGAGCAAAGTTTTGCCGCTCGCGTCAATCTCGCGCGCACCCGGCGGCGTTGCGATCTCCGCGCTCGCGCCGACTTTTATGATGCGATTATCTTTAATCACCACTGCGCCGTTTTCAATGATACCGTTGTTCGCTGCGTCGGGCGTCATTGTGAGAATGCGTCCGCCGCGTAACACGATTGTGCCCGTTCCTTTTACGCGCGGCGCTTCGAGGTTGATGACAATGCGTTTCGGCTCATACGTTTTTTCTTCCTCTTTCTTTTTATCCTCGTTTTCTTTTTGGGCTCCTTTCTTCAAGGAGTCTTCAAACGCTTTTGCGGCTGCAAAATTATAACGAAACACCGTGTTGCCCAACGCCCACACCGCTTCTTTCGCGCCAGGCCCAAAGCTCATGAACGACGCGCCAATGCTCGAAAGCTTCTTCGCGGGAAACGCTGCGCTCGCAGGATCCATCACCGAAATCGTGGGCGGCTCTTCACCGATTTGCGGTACGATGATGTGATAAAGCTGATTCTGTGCGAGCACCAGCGCATGTTCGCCGTCGCTCGCCATGATCACTTCATCCGCGGGCAACGGCTTCTCGCCGCCGAAGTACGGCATCGTGCCCGTGACTTTCACATGCACGCGGCGATCGGTGCCGTCAAGGCGCATCGAGATCAAACCTTCTTCGCCTTCATACACGTAGATGCGATCGGGCTTGTCGGCAAAGTGCGGCGTCACGCCGCGAAGCGGAGCAATGCGAATAGAAGCGCCACCCGCTGCGGGAATGCGCACGAGTTCCATGCCTTGTCCGAAACCGCTGCCGTTGCCATATGCACGGCGTTGTTGCCACGGGCCTTTGCTCACGATCACTTCTTTACCATCCGGCGTCCAAAACGGATCATCATAAAACGCCGCGATCGTGCTCAATTTTTGCGGCACGGCACGCGGCGTGGTGGCGACTTTATAAACATGACCGCCTTCTGCTTCCGACCACGTGACGAACGCGAGCCATTTGTTATCCGCACTCCACGCGGGCGCAAATTGGCCCGTGCCTTTCGGCATCTCGGCAATGCGCGTGTTCGTGTTCGTGGCGAGATCGCGCACGTATAACGTATGCAGCGCCACAAACGCGAGCTTTGTGCCATCCGGCGAGATGCGCGGCCAACGCACTTGTCGAATTTTCACCGGCCCGTCTTCCACCGGCGTTTCGAAATAAACTTTGGGGCCGACAGCGAGCGCGACCTCGACTTCAAAAGGAATCTCCGTGCGCGCGCCGCTGGGCACTTCCACGCGATACAACTTGCCGTCAATTGAAGTCACAATCGCTTTGCCGTCGGGCATGAAAGAATAGCCGGGCATGAAATCGCGT
The DNA here is from genome assembly GCA_041918175.1 of bacterium. GTDB lineage: Bacteria > Zhuqueibacterota > Zhuqueibacteria > Zhuqueibacterales > Zhuqueibacteraceae > JABWAN01. The sequence continues at coordinate 35,989 of JAYRWE010000089.1, read as the reverse complement.
GTGAAGCGCGACTCTTGATCATCACGCTGCACGGGATATGCGAGCCATTGCTCCGCGCCGCTTTCAAGATTGCGCAAACGATAACCGGTCTTCGCATCCGAGCGCGAAGCATACACGAGCCACTTGCTGTCGGGCGAAACCGCAGGCCGCACGCCGCCGCCAACTTGGCCGGTGAGCGGAAAAACTTTGCCGTTGTCGCGATCATACAATGCGATTTGAAAATCGAGCGAGCGCAAATCATAACCCCAGCGGCCGATTTTCGTGGCAATATAAATGTAACGCCCATCCGCGCCAAACGCCGCGCCGATGGCATTGCGCTCTTTCTCTTTTGCCGTGAGATCAACGCCGCTGCCGCCTTCAACATGATACATCCACAAATGATTCACGCCGAGGCCGCTCGTGAGTTTTGACGCGATGATATAATTGCCGTCTGGCGTCCATTCGGGTGAAGCATATGTGTTGCCCGGCCCTTTGGTCAGTTGCTTCAAACCCGTGGAATCCACCGCGGCGGTCGTGTCGTTGGTACTCTTGCTCGTTTCGAGCAGCCAGAGATTTTCATTGCCCGTGCGATCGCTCACGAACACAATGCGTTTGCCGTCCGGCGAATAGCGCGGCTGCGTGTCGAGCGCAAGCCCGCTCGTGATGCGCGTGGCCTTGCCGCCGGTAATGGGCAGCGTATACAAATCGCCGAGCAGTTCGAACACGATGCTCTTGTTGTCGGGCGCAACGTCGAGCGACATCCACGTGACTTCTTTCGTGTTGAAAGCAATCGTGCGTTCGGCCTTGAGCGGGAGGTCGCGCTCTTTGGCTGGCGTTTTCTTTTTGGAGGTGTCGGCTTTGGTGGTGTCAAACCGAGCGAATGCGCTCGCAAAACTATTCACGGGAAGCAAGCTGATGAAGCCGATTAGAATAGCAGTTTTAAAAAAACGCGAGGTGTTACGCATGAGTCATGCTCCTTTCCAGAGATTTTTGAGCAGAAATTGGGGCTTGCAATTTTCGAAAAATATCTTATTCTAATGACAATCCGTTAAGCGGAGTTGGATCGCCCGTATGGGCGAGCGTAAGGGAGTCTCTTTGAGGCTCCCTTATTTTTTTGGATAAAGCACATAGCCATAACCTTCTACTCTTCCGTCATAAAGGTGGCAATTAAATTTTTCGACAACGACCTCCATAAGCCGCATCGAGAAAGGCGGAAGCGCTCCTTCCCATAGACCATACTTTTGTAATACCCATTGTTTGACGGGGTGGGCGAGCAAGTCGGACAACTGCAGGCCGGCAATATTTGCTTGTTTTGTTTTTAGCTTGATTTCGCGAGAGCTCAACCCCGCTTGAAAGACATGTCCGCCAGTCATCCAGACGCCGCGCTCATAAACGTGAACATAAGACTTTTTGAGCCTGCGATCCTCTTTGCCTCCTCGGGCTTCTGCCATCACATCGCCAATGCGATTACTATGATTGAGATAACCTACATAGCGTTGAAGTAAAAATCCAAGCCCAAGGAGATAAGGATCCGCTGCCGCTTCGCCATAAGATTGCCGCAAAGCCGCTTTGTCGATCACAACCGCCACTATGCGAAAATCTGCTACTCGAAGACTTTGGATGAGGTCATCATCAAAGTTGCGCCGGATCTGAGCATTTAGTAAAGCTCTGAATGCACCGCGTGCGTTGACAATATCCTCGCGATGTAAAACAACCGGCTCATCCGGATGATGAGGGAAGTATCGCGCCTTTAAAGATTCGAGTGCAGCATGAAACAGCAAGTAATTGCGATTGCGAAACCAGCATCCCAGCAAACACAAAAAGCGATGTTGTATTTCAGTTACTTCGCGAAAAACATGATCGCCGGATTCGTCAATATACAACCGATATTTCTCTTCGAAGCTGGTCGGTCTTGAAAAATCAAAAGCTGCAGAAAAGGAATTCATATTTTGAGTGCGATAAATGAATCGGGCTAGCCGTTGGTTTATTCCATTTTCGGTATTAAAGTGGGGACCACGAGACGTCACTTTGTCGCGCGTAACAAAAGCCTGCATATCGCATAGGAAGTGCTCCCGTGTGAGTGCGCAGCCGAGTAGTTTAAAAAGTGGCGAAGAGAATAAAGAAAAGATGGGGGAATGTCAAGGCAGGGGCAACGAATGAAACGACATGATCATGTCAAAGCGGAGAGGTCTGAGTGTTAGCATTCCAAACACAAGCGCTTGGGAGTGAGCATCGAAATTTTGACGATTCGCGGGTACAATATTATTTTGTCGCTGCAACTATTTCACAAACACCGGCTGTACCCACGCGACGCGACCGGCGGAGTCATAAACTTTCGCGCGCACATAATTCTCTTGCGATCGCAATTCAAACACGGCGGGATTGCTTTCGGAAACATGCAACACTGTGCCGTGTGTGCCGAGAAACTCTGCGCGATATTTAAAATCGCCCTCGGGCTGAATGTGAATGCTTATGCTACGCGGCGTAATAATAATGTCTTGCAGCACCACGCCGGTGCTCGCATAAAACAGCCCGGCCTCCAAACTTTCCACCATCGCTCGCGCCTCCAATGCGCGCGCTTTCACGACCACCCACCCGCGCCCAGGATTCGAGCGCTCCGCGGCGAACTCGTCTTGAAAATGATGCGCATCATCCACTGCGATGCCATACACGCGCTTGCCCGCGGTGAGAAGATGATCCCACACTTGCTCCATGCTCGGCCAACCGCCGCCGCCCAAATTATGAACAAGCGGATGACCGTTGAAAATTTCGAGCAGCTTGTCGTTGCGCACTTGCAGAAGCTCGCGCTGATGAAACGCCCATCTAAAATTGGGATGATTGATATGCGGAACGGCATTGACGCTGCGTATCGCATCCACGTTCTTTTGAATCGTGCCCACAAGCGTACTATCGCTTTGCGGCGCGATCACGCGCGGCACGTTCAAGGCATTCACATGCACGGGCTTGTCGCGAAATTTTGCCGTGACTTCTTCGCCGGGGATTAAAAGAAAAGACGAGTCTTGTAACGCGGATAAATCAGTCGGGTCGGTGAAGACATTGTGATCGGAGAGAACAAGAAAGGAATAGCCATGGGCTTTATACCATCGCGCCACGGCTTCGGGCGGAGAGTCGCCGTCGCTCATCGTCGTGTGCGCGTGCGTATTGCCTTTGAACCAGCGCATGCCGGTCGTGTTGGGGACTTCAAACTGTGGCGCGGTGTCGCATGCTTGCAAGGCGAGCAGCGCCACAACGAAAGCACAAAGGCGTGAGCGAGGCATGCGCAGTTTTCGAGATAAGAGATTCAACGCGCGGCAGCGCGCTTGCGAGGAGCATTTGCCGGTTTGGGGAAATTGTTTTTGAACTCTTGCAATGAAGAGGCTTGCACCGCAAGCTGCACCGCACGCTTGAGCAGTCGCGGCTCATTCGACGCCCTTAATTTTTGTTCGATTTGACCATTAACCGGACCAAAACGAGTTTTTAAGATTTGGAGGACCGTGTCTTGTAGGGCTTCCGTTTTCCCCTTCTTTTCTCCGCGCTTTTCTCCACGCTTTTCTCCACGCTTTTCTCCTTTAACGGAAGCTTCTTCCCACGCTTCGGTCCACGCCTCGGACCATGCCTTGTCCCGCGCTTCTTGTGCGGCTTTGCGTTCGGCCTCGCGCGTGCGTTGTTTGAAAACATCGCCGAAGATCGGCACGCTCAAAAGTTCTTCGTACAGTGACATATGCTTGACCTCCTGAAAATACTTTTGCAAAAAGGAAATGCCGAAATGCGGTTTGTTGAAAGCGATCGTATACAACGACAACTCGGCGCGACGTTTGGGATCATCCACGCTGCGAATCAATTCGCGCTGACGCGCCAAGAGCTTTTTATCCACACGCTTTGATATTTCCGGCAGGATCGGCACCAAACCGATCAGCCCCTTGTCGCCGGCGAGAATTCTAGCGCGCAACGCCGAGACGTCAATCGCCACAAACCCGTGTTGATTGAGTGCATCTCCCAACGGCGCGATCTCATAGTAACCGAGACTCGTTCGCGGGCGCGCAGGCGGCTTCAACACGACCAGCACTGTGATCACGTCGCAGTTGTGTTTCGCCGTGAGCGCGCCGCCGAAACCGTAGGCCTTGCGCACCTCGCGCCGAGAATAGCGGCTGATAAACTCCAAGTGAAACAGATAAACCTTGCCGCCAATGCGCACGCGCAAAACTTGGTCGCTCTCCCTACGTCGCACGATCAACTCTTTATTGCGCTCCGCGTCGAGCACTTCGTACTCGCCGCGAAGCTGCAACAGGTCGAGAATTTCGCGCGCGTAATTTTGCGTCACGTCTTTGAAGAAGAGATCTTTGAGCTGCGGCTCTTTCTTCCTCATTCCGGCCCTCCGAATTTAGTCTTTCAAAACAATCGCGCAACATAAATTTTAGCCACCGAGAGCAAAAGCGCAAAGCTGGCTGTAAGCGGATTTTTCGAATATGACGGATACAACAAAAGCTTTATCCGCTGCATTCGTTCAATCCGCTTACAAAAAGCTCTCGCTTTAAATTCATTTGTGCTTGCTTAAAACTCGCCCGAGAGCGACAGCGAGAAGTTACGAATCTCCTCAAGATTTTGCTCGACAATCGTATAGTTGTAATTCGCAAGGTTCTTCACCTGCAATTGCACGTTGAAGTTTTGCCATTGATACCGCGCGCGGAGATTAAAAACTTTTTGCGGCACGCGCACATAGTTGGGAAAGAACGAGACGCGCTCCGCGCGCGTGACATAGCGAAAATCACCTTCGAGCGTCCACGGGCCCACGCGGAGCGCGGGCGAGAGCAAGCCCATGAAGCGCGGGCGATAGGGCAGCGCATCATCTTTTTTAATAAGACTGATGGCGTCATCGGCGAGGCTGCGCGAATCCATCCACGTTGCGTTTGCGAGCAGGCCGAAGTGATCGCGCCACAAACTCAATTTGATCTCGGCTTCAAGACCTTGAATGCGCGTGCGCGGCGTGTTGCGCAGTTGAAATTCCAAAGCGCGCGGATTGGTTTGCACCAACTCAATGGCGTCGAAATAGTCGCTCGAAAATACGCTCACCTCCGCGGAGATTTTTTCGCCGACGGTTTGGCGCACGCCGAAATCGAGCAACGTCGAACGCTCCGGCTCCAACGCGGGATTGCTGCGCAGTTGCACGTTGTCATCGCGATCGCTCACGCTGAACCGTTCGGCAATCGAAGGCGCGCGAAAGCCGCGACCGAACGAGCCGCGCAGAATCGTGCCCGCAAACGGATTATAGCTGAACCCGATCTTCGGGCTGAATTGCGACTCGGTCGAATCGCCCACGAGCACATATGTATCGTAACGCATGCCCGCGCTCAATTGCCAGATGCCCGAAAGCTTCCACGTTTCCTGAATATACGGCGAGATCGCATCGCCTTGATGCTTGCCGTAATACTTCGCTTCGACAATATCGCGGCGATAATCAATGCCCGCGGTGAGGTTGTGATTGATGTGCGGCAGCCAATTCGCTTGCACTTCGCCGCTCAATCCCAAAGCGGGTTTAAAATCTTTCGTAAGATTGAACGGCAAGCCGATGAGCTGCGCGTTGTAAGAAGCGCGCGCTTTCAATGAAAGCACGGGCGAAAATATTTTGTTGTAGATTAAAGAACCGGCCGCGCCATCGACATTGATGCGATCGGTGAGCGTGGTTTCGAGCGCGTGATTTTGATCGCGCCACAACACGAAGAAGCCGCGCGCATCGCGGCTGTACGTGAGAAAGAGCGCGAGATTCGAAGTCTCGTCGAGAGTGATCGTGGACTTGCCCGTAAAATACCACCGACGAAAATCGCCGTTCTGCCGATCACTCGTGGACACGTGCCGCGAAGCTGCGAGTCGAATGCCCACGCGCCCAAACGTGTTGCTATAGCTCGCGTCCGAACGATAGTAATGCAACCTGCGATCGGTCCAATCCCACTCTGCCACCGAAGGCCTCGTGTAAAGTCCGCCGATTTGCCGAAAAGAAAATTTGGAAACCGAGCTCGGCTGCTTCGTGATGATGTTCACAATGCCGCTGATGCCGCCGGAGCCATAGAGCACCGAGGCCGCGCCTTTCAACACTTCCACACGCTCCACTTCGGTCACGGGCAGAATATCCCAATTCGCGCGACCGAGATCGCTCGTGAGCACGGGCACGTCATCGATCAACATCAGCACGCGACTGCCGCCCAAGCCTAGCAAGCTATAGCCGCCGCCGCCGCGAATGTTCACGTTCTCGCCCACCTGCGTGATGCCTGGAATGATTTGCAGCGCTTCATCGATGCGCACGCGATCACGTTTGCGCATTTCAGCGGCTGACATCAAGCTCACACTGTTCGCGGCGAAGTTGAGATCTTCCGCTTGGCGCGAGCCGGTGACGATGACTTGATTGAACGTGATCGGCGCGGGCTGCAACGTCACATTCAGCACCACAACGGAATCGCGCTGCACTTTTATTGGCAACGTGAGCGTGCCATAGCCGACATAGGAAATTTGCACCTGCTGCAAACCCTCGGGCACGCGCGTTATGCGAAAGCGACCGTTTGCATCCGCGCTCGCGCCGAGCAACGTCTTTTGCACCGACACATTCGCGCCGAGCAACGGCTGCTTGGTTTCCGCGTCGAGAATTTGTCCCGCAATCGTTCCGGTATTTTGCGCGAAGGCGGTGGTTATGAAACAGAGCAAGAAGATGATGAAAATTGTGCGTGTCATGTTTGCTTTCAAGAAGCCCCACGATATTCCCCCCTTGAGGGGGGTTAGGGGGGTGTCATGGATATCGTGCGAGATAACCGAGAATTGCGATGAAGTTGATGTTGCTGCCGACACCCCCCTGGCCCCCCTCAAGGGGGGAATCACGAAAAAAACTCTTTTCATAATCCTCCTCCAATCCTCACACCGTTGGGCAACGTGCTGAAATCCGCGCTGAAATCAATGCCAGTGACGCGGCCGTCGCGCGGCAACGTGAAGCCGCCCGGTTGCGTGGGATTATTCGGCGCGCGATAAAAACCGATGCATCGAATTTTTTCCCACGAAATATTTCTTCCCTTCCAAAACAAGCCGACGAACTTGTACTCGCCGTTGCGCACGGCAAGCTCATAATGATACGCAGTCACGTTCTTCGGCAACGTGAAGTTGATACCGCCGAGCACCGCAAGCGCGGAGAGTCCGAAGTTTTCCAAATCCGGCACTTCGTTGAAACCGCCCATGACCACCATCTCCGTGTCGGTCGGCCAATCGCCGACGAAGGTGAGATCGCCTTCCACCCGCGCATCAAATTGTGCGAAGCTCCACAACGCGGGCATGTCGGTGCCGGCGGCAATGGGTTGTTCGCGCGTAAGCGTGACGGCTTTGAGACTCGCTTGCAACGGCGGTTGGAAGCCGTAAAAGCCGAGCAAACTTTCAAGCGCCCAATCGCGGCCGCGCGGCTTCCAGAGCACGGCGACCGCGGGGTACGTGCCGTAGGGCAAAATGATTTCGTAGTCCGCGGTGTCTTTATCGAAGCGAACCGCATTGCTGAAGAACACGTCGGCAATGCTCGCGGGCGGAAAATTCGCCGCGGCCACCACGCGCACTTCTTCGACGTTGCTCGGACGAAAGTCCGTGCTCAAAAACAGAACACGTCCCGAAATTTTCGAAGGCGAAAGACCGAGACCCGTATCGAACTCACAAGCTTGAAACACAACGGCGGCGAGAATAGCAATGAGGAAAACTGAGAGGATTTTTTTCATAGAGGTGAATTGAAACGTGCTGCTCCTTACAGCGTTGGTTTGAGAGATGATTGACATAGCGTTCGTAGTAGCGCCTTCAGGCGCAAGGCGAGTGTACGCAAGAAAGTTTTCAGGTGCGAGGATTTTTTGTGTCGGAGGATTGTTGTTGCGGCATCGCGAGTGAGGTGAGTGCGTCTTGCTCTACCACGACGTGGTCATAGCACAAGAGTTTTTTTATTCACGCTTGCATAAACGCGAAGCGCGGCAACAGTGACTTGCGCAACGACCACGTGTTTGCCTGCTGCGCGTGACCCTGCCAGCTCGCCAACGATTGCTTGATTTCCTGAAGAGAAATTTCCCGCCGCGCATATTGCTCCTGCCTTTTTCTCATCCGCCGCGCAAAGCGGCGCACGTTTTCCGGCGCCAGCAAACGATGGCTGGGGAAAACGACCTGCCCCAAAAATCTTTGGCCGCAATTCACCGGGCGAATTTGGCATTTCTCCAAATAAAGCTTCACCCGATAGTCGTTGAGAAAACTCTGCATCGCGGGCACGAGCGCCGCGAGACGCCGCGGGGAGTCGTCGAGAAAGCCGGTGTCATCGACGTAACGTAGATAGAAGCGCCAACGCAATTGTTCTTTCACGAAATGGTCGAACGCATTGAGATAAACATTCGCAAAGAACTGGCTCGTTAAATTGCCGATCGGCAACCCGCGGCGTCGCTCAAAGGGCGTGAAAAGATCGTCGCCGGGGAAATACCAGTTCGTCTCCACTTGCGGATTGCTCCCGTCGATGATCTGGTCGATGAGCCAAAGCGTTTCCGCGTCGCCGAGGACGCGGCGAATCTCACGCTTCAAAATTTCGAAATCGATGCCGGGAAAATAACAACGGAAGTCGCACTTGAGCACGTGCGTCGCGTGCTGCATGAAGTATTGCAAGCGCCGAATCGCCGCGTGCGTGCCTTTGCCCACGCGATTGGCGTAGCTGTCGAAGATGAACCGGCGCTCGAACAACGGGCCGATGACGTTGATGAGCATGTGGTGCACGACGCGGTCACGAAAGTCCGCGGCGCTGATTAAACGCTTCTTCGGCTCGTAAATGTAAAACGCATTGTAAGCGCCGGGCTGATAGGAGAAGGTGCGCAGCTCGCGCAAAAGCTGAAAGCCGTTGTGCTCCAAGTCACGAAAGAACGCGAGCACCTGCGGCTGCATGCGTTTGCCCGCCGCGGCTTTGTGCGCTGCAAGTAGGAAGTTTTCGAAGGAGCAGATTGGGGCGTAGAGGTTTTTGTGGGTTTTCATAAAGTAGCCCCGGCCCCTTGTGGGCCGCTGATTACGTGGAGGTTCCAATGCCCCACAAGGGGGCAGGGCTACGGGTTTGGACACGGCGGCGCGTTCGAAACCCAAGGCTCGGCCCTACCAGCGCCGCCAAGCCCGCACCGGCCGCACCGGCGGAGAGACCGAGGCGACCGGACTTTGTTTGTGTGCCGCATGCTCGTTTTTCATGCGGCCCAACCGGAGGGAGCCTTGTCATGTTCAGTCGTCGTCCTCGCGTCCGTAAACGCGAGGCATCGCCGGCTAAACTCGCCGGAAGGATTGAACGTGATTCGCAGGCGCATACGCGGAAACCATTGTTGTCGTTCCTATTGTCAGGATTGTTCCTGTTACGCTGCGACCCGCGCAGGCCGGTTCGGCTCCACCCCGTTTTGAAGCAAAAAAGATAAAGCGCCAACAAGGAGAATGAGCCAATAACATTAAGACGACGCTTCTCAAAATGTCATTCTGTAAGAACCTGCCCTCGCACTCGGCCCCAACTTCATTCTTAGAATTGTTCCGAGCGCTAGGGAAGGTTCTTCCAGAATGACATATGAGTTTTTTGCGCGAAGCTCAAAACTTATCGGTATCGTATTAGCCGACGGCCGGTTGCTTCTTCATCAACCCACCCAGCATGCGGCCAAGCTCATCCAAACTTTTCGCCGCGAACTCATACGAGCCGGTGTTGATAAACCGCAGGGCGTGGCTCAACCGCACCAGCAAACGCACTTTGAACAACAACTCATCGGCCTTTTGCAACAGCGGCAGTTTGCCGCGGCGATACTCGGCCAAGGACACCAACTCCAGAAATTCTAGAAAATGATTTTCGATCCGCATCGCAATGGAGAAGCGGTGACTCTTGGGAAACTTGTTGGTGTGATGAAGAAGCCATTGGCACAAGTCATAACTCTTCTGCGCAAGCTTCAATTCTTCCGCCATGACTAGCCTCCTCGTTTTAAAAAAAAATCGAGGCAAAACCCGCAAAGCGGGTTTTGCCTTTTCAGGGGTTCAGTGGGTCAGGGATTCAGGTATTCAAAAGCTCATGACTCGCAGGCGCATACGCGGAAACCATAGAAGTCGACCCAATGGACAGGAACGTCCCTGAGACGCCGCGACCCGCGCAGGCCGGTTGCATCCGAGTAATAAGCACCGCCACGAAGAACTCGTCCCCAACTCTCCTGCGTGCACAGCGGATTTTTCACCACGCCCTTTTTCTTGCACGCAGCATAATACTTTTCATCATAGAAGTCAAGACACCATTCCCACACATTGCCGGCAAGATCGAAAAGGCCCTCGGGCGTTGCGCCTTTCGCATAGCCGCCAACTGCGGTCGGACGGTTGATCTGTGTTTGATCAAAATTCGCATGCTCCGGCTTTGGCGCATCATCGCCCCACGGAAACTTGCGCCCTTCTTTGCCGCGCGCCGCAAACTCCCACTCCGCCTCCGTCGGCAGACGCACTCTCGCATTTTGCCCCTTGCCATTTGCCCCCTGCTCGCCCAGCCACTTGCAAAAAGCTTCGGCTTCAAACCACGACACGCCGACCACGGGTTGGTTCGGCAGATTGAAATCATCATTCTCCCACAAGCGCGGCTGCTCCCAATTTTCTTTTTGGCGATATTCCCAGCCTTCCTCGCTCCACCACTTTTGTTCATGATAACCTCCCGCGTTCATGAACATCTCAAACTGCGCGTTGGTGATGGGATACTTGCTGATCTTGAACGGCGAGACTTCGACTTCGTGCGCCGGCCTCTCGTCGCTTTCGCCATCATTGCTGCCCATGGTAAATTTGCCGCCCTCTAATTCCACCCAAACCGGCGGCAAAGTACACACGCCCTCGCGCGGGTCACCGAGTTGGCCGAGCACGAAACCGGCGTCCGCGTGTTCGAGCGGAGGCAGAAGATTTTTTTCCACAATGCGGAGCAAGCGTTGGCGCACGCGCTCTAAAAACGCGGGCCCGCCTTCGGGCAAATCATCTTGCGCAATGCGGCTCACGCCGATCTCCAACGCGAAATGTCCGGCCCATAGCGCGCCGCGCCAAGCCGGCGTGTCTTCCGGCAATGGCTCGGGCAAAGTGCAGAGCGAATAGGCCGCGTCCATGGCCGGGCCTTCATTGGTGTCATTGTACAAAAATTCTTCCATGCCGAGCTGCGCGGTGAGGCGCCAATAATCGCCTTCAGCGAGCAAGCCGCGCAGCGCGCGTTTGAAATCGCGGCTGCCTTTGGCGAGATGACAACCGGCAAAATACTCTTGAAACGTGCGATGCGGAAAGGCATAGACGTTTCCGGCCGCGCCGCCTTTGCCAATGAGCAAGCCCGCGGTTTGATCCACGAAATCCAAAAACTCGCCCGCGGCCACGAGCGGCTTTGCGAGCGCGGCAAAATGTTTGGTTAAAATATTCGCGGCTTCGGTCTCCGGAATGTCTGCGGCGGCCTGCCCGCGCTCGGACTTTTGCGCAAAGTATCCCAACTCCCACAGCGCGCGATAAATTTCACGGTCGCTCTGCAAACCGAGCGCTTCGATGAGCGAGACTTTGCCGGCTTTGTGCGCGTGCCACCGTTGCAAGAGCAGCGCGCTCGCGTTTTTATATAGCTTGATGCGCTGGCGCGGCAATTCTAAACTATTCGTGTGCATGTTGGCGAGCGTGGTGAGCAGGAGCGGATTGCGCACCATGTCTGCGGGCAGGCGCTGCACGGCCTCGCGCAAATCCGCTTTCTTGGCCGTGGCTTGGTCCGCGGTAAATTTTTGCGGGAGCGCGTCGTACCAATGTTCGATGAAGCCGCCCACTTGCGCGTCATCAAACGGCGCGAGCGTCACGGTTTTGAAGGAGCCGAGGCATGCGTTGCCTTCATACGAACGAATGCGGCAGGTGAGCAGATAGCGATTGCCGGGATGCGCGGCGCAAAATTCTTCCACGGCCAGGCGCACGAGCGGCCGCTGTGGCGTGGGCGCTTCATCGAGGCCGTCGAACACGAGCAGGCATTGACCGTTGGCAAGCGCGGTCTTCAAAGCCGGCGCGAAATCTTGCGCGTCATATTCCACGAGATGCTCGGCCACGTGCTCGTGCAGCACGCGGCTGAACTCGCGGCGCCGCGCTTCGCCGTTGAGGTTGATAAAATTTTTCGCGCCTTGCTTTTGGAGCGAGACCGCAAGCTCGCGCAAGAGCACGCGCACGGGCAGCAGCGCACCGTGCGGCCACGTTTCGGGCAAGGCATAATCGTGCTGCAATTGCTTTGCGGCGAGCATGAACATGAGATGATTGAGAAAAGAACTTTTGCCCGAGCCGGGGTCTCCGAGCAACACGAGCGCAGCGTGTTGCGTTGCGGCTTGCAAAGCAGTGTAGGGTTGCAGCTTTTCTTTTTCATCGGGAGCACGCTCGCGTTGCGCGCCGCGCAGTTCATGCGTCACGAGCTTGCCATTTTCATCGACAAAATCCGTGGTGTTGAGATTGATATAAACCTGGCTGAGCGTGAGGCGGCTGCCCGAGGAAGAGTCGGCTTTCTCATCCACCGCGGCGAGCGGGAGGAGATCGCAATAGCGTTGCAGGTTTTGGAGGTAACGGCGTTGGAGCGTTGTGTCACTTTCGCGAGGAGCGGGCAAAGGCGCGACGGGTGTTGCAATTTGAGCTTGCGGTGCGGTTTGATATTCCAACACGAACTTCGTCAAATCTTGGCGCACAAAATCTTTGAATTCTTCCGGCGTTTGATAGGTGCGATAAAAACCGGGGTGATCAGCGTTCGGGCCGAATTGCGCGAAGAAGTCATTGATTGGCTGCAATTGCGCCAATTTCGTTTGTAACTCGACGATGTTTGCAGCTTCGGGCGCTCGGACACAACGATAAAAGAATATGCGCGGCGCGCCATGTTGCTGCCAAAGCTCGTAAGCGCACGTGAACTCTTCGATGCTGCCGGATTGAAATTCTTTGCCGGTTTGCGGATCAATCGCGCCGGTGGGCGAGCCGAAGCGCTGCCAGAGAATGCCGATGAAGAGATCCCAATCTTTCGGCGGCAATTGATCAAAGGTCACGCCTTGCGGCCGGCCCATGTCGGGCGAAACGTGCGTGTCGTAACCGATGACTTCGAAGTGCAGGCCTTTTTCATCGGCCACGCCGCTGCCGCTTTTGTTCAGTTCATTGACAACATCGCGCACATATTCTCGCTCTTTGGCCACGTCGCTCGGGGAGGCGAGGAAGATTTTGAGTTTGCGGTAGGTTTTGGAATCGGGCATGGGTGATCTTCCAACAATCGTACGGACAGTTTGAATTATTTCGGGTGGTCAAACGATTCGCTCTCGGCGTGGTTGTGCCAACGGCCGGCGATATATTCAAAAACTTCGCGAATGGTAGGTTGAGCGGAGGATTCGATCTTTTCCGTTGAATGGAAATGATCGGGAAAAGTGACGAGGTCTTGATGATGCGGGGCATTGTTCCATCTTGCCAGCAAACGGTCCTCGGCGTCCTGCCAATGATAAGCATAGCGGAAGCCTCGCGGCGTGGTTGCTTCACTGATAAACAGGCGAGAGCCGTCACGCATGGCTACGACGATTTTCGAGCGCAGTACGGTTTGGGTGCGCTCGAATTTGAGCACTTCGTAGCCGGCAACAAACGCATAGTCCTGAAGAATCTGGCTCAGGCTTTCCATGCCGCAAGCTCATGCAAACGTTGCGTCAGCTCTTCACGCGCGCTTGCCGCGGATTCCCAATCCATATAATCTTCCCAAGCCTCAAAATTTTCCTGCGCGGAACGCATGGCGGTTTCGAACTCGATGAGCGTCTGCTTGTGTTTTTGCTCAAAACCGCGGCACTGGCTGTCGTAGTATGCGCGCTTCAATTGCAGGTCTTGACGCAGTAGCCCGAACAAATCATCTGCGGCCACCCAACTCGGGGCTTTGATTGTGACTGGTTGAGGCATATTTGACCTCCGTGATTACGGACAAAGAGAATGCGCATCAAATTTGTGCATCTTGAGCAATCCTGCTTGAGTTTTGACGTAGCGCGAAGATAGAATTTTTCCGGGAAGAAGCAAGGTTGCCGTTACGGTAACAGGGTTCAAGTTGCTACCTGAATTTTGCACCGTGCTTGCGCCGGCTTTCGCCTGATGCTGAAGCATCAGGCTAGGAGATGCAAGCCCCGCAAGCGGGGCTGTCACCCAATTGGTATGAACCCCGCTTGCGGGGTTTCCACCTTTTAGCCTGATGCTTACAGCATCAGGCGGAGGGTGACGGCATCACGAAGGCAAAATTCAGGTAGAATCTTTTTCTACGCTTGCAAAACGAATCGCATGACGAACTACGACACACTTTCCAAAAACTTGCAGGCCACGGTCGCCATCATATTGATGCCAATAGCGAGCGCGTTATCGTCGAAATCAAAATTATCCGCGTGCAATGAAGGCCGCGGACCCACGCCGAGGCGAAACATCGCGCCGGAATATTTTTGCAGGTAGTACGCGAAATCTTCGCCGCCCATGCTCGGTTCGTGCAGTTCAATCACTTTGTCTGCACCGACCAACTCCGCGCCGGTTTGCGCAATCAAATCCACGAGCGTGTTGGTGTTGCGCAGCGAAGGATAGCCGGGTTCGATCTCGACCTCTGCGGTTGCGCCAAACGTTTGCGCGACGCTTTGCACGAGTTCGATGAAGCGCCGCACCATGCGCTCGCGCGTCTCCGGTTGAATCGTGCGAATCGTGCCTTCCATCGTCACCTGCGCCGGAATTACATTATCCGCAATGCCGCCGTGAATCGTCGCGACTGTGATCACGCACGGATCCGCGCCGTGGCGCTCGCGCGTGACGAGGCCTTGCACGGCGTTGATGATTTGCGCAGAAATCCAAATCGGATCAATCGCCGTCATCGGATGCGCCGCGTGTCCGGATTTGCCGCGCACAATAATTTTGAAATCATCAATCGCGGACATCATCGCGCCGTAGCGCACGCCGATGGTGCCTGTTGGAATGTACGGCCACGCATGCAGCGCAAAGAAGGCTTTGATATCGAGATCGTTCAGGAAACCCGAAGCGAGCAACTCGCGCCCGCCGCCGCCGTTTTCCTCCGCGGGTTGAAACACGCACGCGACCGTGCCGGGCAACTCGTCGCGCAAGTGCGCGAGCACATACGCCGCGCCGAGCAAAGTCGCGGTGTGGCCGTCATGCCCGCAGGCATGCATCACGCCTGCGTTTTGCGAGCGATGCGGCACCTCGGTCGCTTCGCGAATGGGCAGGGCATCGATATCCGCGCGCAGGCCGACAATCGGCCCGCCCTGCTTGCCGCGAATGAGGCCGAGCGTGCCATAAATTTTTTCCGCAGGCTTGATTTCAATCTTATGATCCGCAAGCCAGCCGCGAATAAGCGCCGTGGTTTCTTTTTCCTGCCAACTCAATTCCGGATGCTGATGCAAATGCCGGCGCAGGCGAATGATTTCGGGGAGGATTTGTTGCGTGAGGGAGGCGATGCGTGTGGTCATTATAATGTTGGGTTGATAAATTTTGAAGTGAATGAATTCATTGGGGAACAATCGTGTATCGCGATTCCACTTGTTGATCTATTTGTCGGATTCCGCTGCTTTGCGTAAAACTAGAAAAGCCTCTTTGAGAGGTTGGCTCACGGAGCTATCCGGCTCTGCCAAAACAAGGCTCTGATAAAAGTACAAGAATTTGGTGCGGAAGCGATGGAAGAAGTGAAGAAAGTGCCTAACGAATCCGATGCAATCTAA
Source organism: bacterium (assembly GCA_041918175.1). Lineage (GTDB taxonomy): Bacteria > Zhuqueibacterota > Zhuqueibacteria > Zhuqueibacterales > Zhuqueibacteraceae > JABWAN01. The sequence goes on along the minus strand of JAYRWE010000089.1, from coordinate 20,279 downwards.
AACAACAAGCTCGACCCCGGTATGGTCGTAGATGTTCTTTGCGTACCGGTTGACTTCATCTTCAATGACGTCTGTTGTGATGAAAATGTAGTTGTCAACACGGTGCTTGTTAGTTGCGATCTTCTTGATGGCGTTTTCAATATCAACAATCGTCACTCGTTTGTTTTTCATCTCATAGCACGTAACAACGCGATCATCGTTAATGAGCGTCACCTCAACATCGCCGATTGATCCGGTTTGGCGGTCCGCTGCCGTGTGCGAGTGCAGCGGCGATGCGGTTTCCCCTATATGGTCTTTAACCGCGAGATAGGCAGCGGCTATCATCAGGACTGGGAGTCTACTCGAATTTTTGCTGCCGAGGTGTTGCTGGAGAAGAGTAACGATTTGTTCGGATGATAACGGCAATGTGTCTTCGGTGTGTTTCAACTCTCTCAGAAGCTGTTTCATCCGAGTTTCGTTTTCGCTCTTGATGATGAGCAGAAAGCGAATGATCTCTTTGAGAGCGTCCGCCGCGTTGATCTTTGCACGCTGGACAAGATCAAGCACCACTAGAACATTTTCATAAACTTGGCGCGGCCTGCCGACAAAAACCAAATCCGTCGTCAGTTTGCGATCGATATTTCTGAAAGCCGGAGTTAAAAATGCTGTGGTCGAATTCGTGGGGAGGTTGTGTTTGATAACAAAAGGCTCGACATAACGTTCGTCATAAATTCGCCCAGAAAAAGTGCCTTTACCGCCAATCTCCGTGTAGGGTTTTCTGATGTCCACCTTGGGATCATCAAGCTTACCGAGCAAACACGCCAAGAGAAAGCGAATCGGAGCCTTGTTGGTTATGCAACGGCACACAAATTCAAGTTTCGAGCGAAGCTCGTCGTTGCCAACAAAACTTCTATCCGGCTTGGCTAGCGCTTCTTGATAGAGCTTCTGTAAAAGCGTTTCTGGCGTCATTAGTCAAACAGAGTATATGTGTTTTTCAACTTGTGAATATCGTAGTTGACCCAAAGAATTTCCTGCCGCTTGTCTTTGGTCGAATGAATCGTTTTCAACGGGCTGAGATGTTTTTTCCAACGCGGCGAAGGATAAAGCTCCTCCATCAGATCGCACTGATAATTGGAGATGGCCACGCGGCCCTCCACGGAATTTAAAGTTTGAGCGAGTTGCCGGTGCTCTTCGTTCGTCATTTCGTAGCCATACGATTTTGTATCGCCTCTGGTGTCGTGAACGTAAGGCGGATCACAATAAAACAGGGTTTCATTAGAATCATAAAGCCGGATAACATCAATAGCAGGGCGGTTCTCAATCTGCACGCGAAGCAGCCTTTCCGCAATGAATGTCAAGTCTTCGATGCCGCCAAGCCAGCGACTGATAACACCACTCATCCCGTTTCGACTCGTGTTTATACAGTTAGCCCATCGACCGATGGTTGCGGTCTGAGCCAAACCGGTTCTAACTTGGCGAGCACGTACATAAAAGCGCCGAGCTCGCTCGAAAGCAGGTAGATTCGGATCCAGTTGGCAGGCTTTGGAAAATTCTTCCCGCGAGAAAGGCGTCAAGCCGATGGCTTCGATCAATCTTTCCTTCTCTTCTCGCAGCACTTTGAAGAAAGTGACCACTTCGCCGTCAAGATCATTGTAAGTTTCAACCGGCGAGGGCGGCCTATTCAACAAAACAGCCGCAGCGCCGGCAAACGGCTCGCAGTAATGAGAGCATTGCGGCAACAAAGGAAGAAGCCAATCGAGATGAGAAAATTTTCCGCCATACCAACCGAAAGCGATAAGTTTTCGCGAGGTTTTGAGTCGTGATATCGGTGCGGGAATTCTCCGCGCTACTTCTCTCACAGCCATAGTGTGGTCCTTACTTCCAAGAAAATAAACAAAACTTTGCTAGCGTTTACATCGCCGCCTCATACAGCGCCCTTAAATCCTCTTTCGTCCCTGGCCGCGGATTGAGCAAATGACACGCATCCTCAAACGCCTGAGCGGTGAGCGCAGGAATCTGTTCGCGGCGCACGCCGACATCGGCGAGGCGAGGCGGAATGCCAATGCGCGCGTTCATATCGGAAATGATCTGTGTGAGATCACGAGTGTGGTCGCCGGTTAAAGCATGAGCAATCTCAGCGAGACGTTCCGCGGCCACGCTCTGATTGAACGCGAGCACATACGGCAGCATGATCGCATTTGCCAGCCCGTGGTGCAAACCCGCAATCGAAGAGAGCGGATGCGCGAGCGAATGACAAACGCCGAGGCCTTTTTGAAACGCGACCGCGCCCATGCTCGCGGCCATCATCATGTCGCTGCGCGCGCTGAGATCATCGCCATGCTCCACCGCGGCCACAAGGCTGCGGCCGATGAGTTTGAGGCCTTCGAGCGCGATGCCGTCGCACATAGGATGATAGCCTTTCGCAACGTATGCCTCCAAACAATGCGTGAGCGCGTCCATGCCCGTGGCCGCGGTGAGTTTCGCCGGCAATTTCAATGTGAGCACCGGATCGCAAATCGCCACGCGCGGCATGAGGTGTGGGGAGAAGATCACAGTCTTGCGCTGCGTGGATTTCAACGTAATCACCGTGCTGCGGCCGATCTCGCTGCCTGTGCCCGAGGTGGTGGGAATCGTAATCACGCGCGGCACGTTCGCAGTGATGCGCTGCCAGCCGTCGATCTTGTCATCGTATTGCTCCATCGGCCATGCATGTGTGCTCATGAGCGCGATCGCTTTGCCCATATCGAGCGGCGAGCCGCCGCCGAGAGCAATGATGCAATCACAGTTTTCTTTTTTATAACAGGCAACACCGGCAACGACATTTTCTTCAATCGGATTTGAAGCGACGCCGTCAAAGACCGCATAGTCGAGTTGCGCGCGCTTGAGCTGCGCCGTAACTTGCTCAATGATGCCACTCGTCACCACGCCTTTGTCGGTCACGAGCAGCGGGCGTTTGCCGTTGATTTCATGCACCGCCGCGCGCAAGTGCTCCAACGCACCGGCGCCGAAAATTATTTTGGTGGGAAAGGAAAAGGTGGTGATCATGGCCAATGTCCAACAAAGTTCATGCGCTAGTTTGGTTTGAACAAAATAAACCGAGCCTGCCAGAAAAGCAAGCCGCGCACCGAGAGTGGGGAAAAATTTTATCGCATGCTTCGGCAACAATTGGAAGCATATTGGGCTCTATTTTTAGGCACAAATGCTCTTTGCGGCCTGAACCCTCCGTGGAATTTCCGCTTGACAATCCGAAAGCTGGTTGCTTATATTGCCCGCCGTCAAGTACCTACTATCACAAAGGAAGACCATGGCAACCCATCAATCGGCGATCAAACGCAATCGGCAAGCGAAAAAGCGCGCGCTCAAAAATCGACAAGAGCGCGCAACTTTGAAAACGATCACCAAGAAAGTGCTCGCAGCGCCTTCACAAACGGAGGCGAAAACTTTGTTGAACGACGTATCTTCGACGTTGGATAAAATGGCGGGCAAGGGCATCATTCATCGCAACAAAGCTGCGAATCAAAAATCGCGGTTGTCGCGTTTCGTGAACAAGCTGCCGGCAGCGGTCGCCGCCTAGTTCTAGCCTCGCGTTAAAACACGACGGGCATCGTGACCCTCAACTACGTTTGAGGATCGCGATGCCCGTTTTGTTTTATGAATACGTTGGCTTATTGCTCGGTTAAGCGGACGGCTTTGCTGATGCGGCAATAATGTCGTCGCCCTTCGCGCGCAACCCTTCTTCAACTCCGCAGTTTATAATTCGGCGCCTCTTGCGTGATGATCACATCGTGCGGATGGCTCTCGCGCAAACCCGCGGAAGTGATTTTCACAAACCGGCCTTTCTCTTGCAAATCACGAATCGTGGCCGCACCAAGATAGCCCATAGCCGCGCGCAAGCCGCCAACCATTTGCAACACCACGTCGCCGAGCTTGCCGCGAAAGGGCACGCGACCTTCGATGCCCTCGGGCACGAGCTTCTTCGTATTCGTCTCACCTTCTTGAAAATAGCGATCGCCGCTGCCGCTCTTCATGGCCGCGAGCGAACCCATCGCGCGATAAGACTTAAAACTTCTCCCTTCCAAATAGATCGTCTCGCCCGGGCTTTCTTCCGTGCCCGCGAACATGCTGCCGATCATCACCGTGTCCGCGCCCGCCACAATCGCTTTCGGAATGTCGCCGGTTTGTTTGATGCCACCGTCCGCAATGATCGGAATGTCGTGTTTCTTGCACGCGCGGAAGCAATCCATGATCGCGGTGATTTGCGGCACGCCCACGCCGGCCACGATGCGCGTCGTGCAAATCGAGCCGGGCCCAATGCCCACTTTCACCGCATCCACGCCGGCCTTGATGAGCGCGAGCGCGCCTTCTTCCGTGGCCACATTGCCCGCGACAATATCGAGATTCGGATACGTCGCGCGCAACTCGCGCACGGTGCGCAGCACGCCTTCGGAATGGCCGTGCGCCGTGTCTACGGCCAACACGTCCACTTGCGCTTGCACCAATGCCGCGGCGCGTTCATGCGTATCGCGCGCCACGCCCACCGCGGCGCCCACGCGTAAACGGCCGCGCTCGTCTTTGGCCGCATCGGGAAACATTTTTTTCTTTTGAATATCTTTCACAGTGATGAGGCCTTTGAGTCGGCCGCGTTCATCGACAATGAGCAGCTTTTCAATGCGATGCGTTTGCAAGCGGCGCTCCGCCTCTTCGAGCGTGGTGCCCACCGGCGCAGTGATGAGATTTTCTTTGGTCATTACTTCGGCCACGCGCTGGTTGCCGTCGATTTCAAAACGCAAATCGCGATTGGTGAGAATGCCCACGAGCTTCTCGCCATCCACCACCGGAATGCCGGAGATGCGATAGCGCCGCATGAGCACCAGCGCTTCGTTCACGGTTTGATGCGAGGCGAGCGTGATGGGATTGTCGATCATGCCGCTTTCCGAGCGTTTGACGTTATCGACTTCGCTGGCTTGGCGTTCGATGGACATGTTTTTGTGAATGATGCCGATTCCGCCGTGCCGCGCCATCGCAATCGCGAGGCTCGCTTCGGTCACGGTGTCCATGGCCGCGCTCACGAGCGGAATATTGAGTTGAATGCGGCGCGTGAGACGCGTGGCAAGCTCCACCTCGCGCGGCAAAACAGTTGAATGCTGCGGCACCAACAGCACGTCGTCAAACGTGAGGGCTTCGGTGAGGATTTTTTCCATTACAGAAAAGGCCTTTCTTTTATATTCGAGCAGCGACAACACTTCTCATGCAAACACGCCGAACACCAACATATTGATCATGTTTCCGTGGTTAGCCTTTCAATCTCGTTGATCAGCGCCGGCAAATTTGGTTGCGAAAAACTCATCTCCGGCGCGGGGATGCGATGGTGCTTGAGATCGGGAGGAATGTGTTTGTGATGGGGGGGGGTGCTTTGCAAACTCGGATCGTTTGGATGAGGCTGCGAGTCATACCAATAAAGTTTTTCCTCGCCTCGATAAGCTTCGTAGCCATACCAATCAAGAACGATGGGTTGACGATGATACAAAACACGTTCACGAATCACGAGGCGAAAACCACCGTCAAAGTGCAATTCACCGGACACGCGCGCGAGCGTCGCTCCCAAACGAACCAACGTTAATGTCGTGTGGCGAATTGCGGGAAATTGCTCCGGCAGGGAATACAAGAACAACTCGTAATCCGCGAGAGTGCGAAACGGATTACTCATGCCGCGGCCACTCGTATCAAGCCCGCGAGGCTTGGGGCTTGGCGTTGTGTGCGCTGCACTTCGTTGCGATATTCGGCCTGGCGGGCGAGCCACGTGCGATAAACGCTCGCCCATTCGCCGAAGTCTAACACCCAATTGTCGTCTTCCGGCTCTTCTCCGGCTTGATAAGCTGCATAAAAAGTTTCAGAGCGCACGCCGTACTTGCGCTCGAAGCACAATAGCTCGTCTTCCAGTGCGTGAATGTCGATCAAGATTTCTTGCAAGCTCATGAGCAGTCTCCATCATTTTACCCAGCAAAGTACAAATCTCGCAGCGACGAGACAAGCAAATGTTTAAGCCGGCTCCACCTCGCGCCGCTAAAACCTGCGAATGCTGCGGCACCAGCAGCACGTCGTCAAACGTGAGGGCTTCGGTGAGGATTTTTTCCATGAGGAAGTTCCGAATGATGCGGAAAGAATCGGTGGATCAGTAATTTCAGAAGTCAAAAAACATTCATTCAAACATCTCTTGCACGTTAAGCTAGGGCGTTCACATTTTCAGAAATACGAGTAGCACGTACTGCATCCTTGTTCCATTGCTTAATCGTGTCTGCTTGCACTGAGCTGATATCAACAATTTGAGACTTACCCCGCGCCTTTGCTAATTGAAGCGCTAGGTAAGCTTTCTCGGATGTGTCACCGATTCCAGCTGAAACCGTGCAGGGGCCGAATGAAAGATCGGTTGCAAACTTTTCGATAATAGCCGATTGCGCAAGCGCTAAAATGCTATCACCGCCACAAAAAACGATACGACACTGTTGGCTCATCAACCATCTTCTCAAACTATCAAAGTAATCCAACAAGGCTTGACTAAAATTTGACGCGCCATCCAAGTCATTCGCAATAATGTACTCACGTAGATATACGCCGACATCATCTCCATCTATTGCTAGAAATTTCACATCTTTTCTTTCAGAAGTCATGGACAGGTCCTCTTTAGAAATGATTAAAGCTATCTAGTGCGAAAACACACTCCCATTCTTTTGTATTTCGATTTGGATTGTAAACGGATATCGGTGCATTTTCGTGAATCGATCTTCCAATCAGAAATGCTAACGAAATAGGAACACCTGGAAACAAGTGAACTCTCTTGCCATCTCGTAAATTTTCATCTATAACTTTTTGGATTTCGTTGGCTACAAGAGGAACCATTGAACTCTCATTAAGAGTCGCAGGGGTTTTAAGCGTTATCTCAACAAGTCGATTGTTCATTCGAGGAATTTCAATATCAGATTTTGGAATAAATGAGAGCACTACAGTTATCTCTTGATTTCTCTGTGCAGTCTCCTGTGTCACGTTAATATAGGTAAAACTTGATGAACTTGCATGTTCCGCATGTTTTTTGTCAGTAGCAGAAACTTTATGATAATATGGTTTAGTATACTGATAGACAATCCATTCCCTATATTTGCCAATGGTGAAACCCAAAGCCAGAGCAATTGGAACCGGTGTCACTGCAAATAAATGAAATTGGGCTTCAACTGGAAGTCGCTGCGTATAAGCGAAAAAGTGATCATAAATTCTATTGATCGTCTTATTCCATTCGGTCGGAAGACTCTCATCAGAGTCATAAAACTGCCAATCGCTGTCGATTATTCTAAAATACGCGTTTACTTTTTTTAGATTTACCTTTTGGCCTGTCAAAGTTTTTATCTGGAGGCGCAAACTATCGTTAAAGAACTTTTCCTTTTTGTCTAAACATATCGAATAGCCTGAATTCACATTTTGGGTGGTCGATTTGGCTAAACTATAATTGTCAAAAAGCACAAATAATAAATAGCTGCCCAATAGCGAAATAGCGACTAGATCCAAGCTGATAAGACGCCCGCTTTTCACGACATCGATGATTATCGTTATCAGGCTAGCGGGCACAACCAATACTTCGCTCAGATAGTTCTGCTTCAGTAGACGAAAATAACTAACGATGAAATCTTTCATCGGAGTGCTCATTCAAAAAGGTTATATGTTAATCAAGCAATTCCTTTTCAAAATTTCTAACTCCTCGCTTTTTCCAAATTTCTTGGCCTAAAGCACATTGATGGTTTGGACCAGGAAAGTTGAAACTTCTGCATTCGTCTGGGAAGCTCGGTGTGTCGTGCAACAAACACCTTGCGCGATGCCAACGTCTATTTTCATCTCTTTCAGCGGGCACTAAATGGATACACACTCTGAAGGCAGGCTTGACCCCTTCTTCATAACCAGGTACTCCATGCACTTCTTGAGAATAACAGCATTCACCCGATTGCAAACATTTTGTACCTGTTGCCGGTTCAAGTAACGCAAGTAGTCCTTCATAAGACATGTTTTCACCTACAATTTTCATGGCTCAGATATCCTACAACTCCCCTACCACTTTCTCCGCACTCCTCACCACTTCCCCCGACGAAACCAAATGCGCAGCCGCGGCCCAATCTTCGGCGAGCACGCGGTCGTCGAGCAACATGGGAATCAAGGCTCGCGCGAGCTTGTGCACGACGCCGGTAGCCGGCCAGGCTCGAGCGGGGCGCGGAGATCGAGCGCTTGGCTCGCGCACAATAACTCAATCGCCAGAACTTGCGCGGCGTTGTTGATCGCATTGCGCGCTTTCACGGTTGCTGCGGTACCTATGCTCACGTAATCTTCTTTGTTCGCCGAAATTTTTTTCACTTCACGCAAAGTAAAGGCATGGCGTTTTAGTTGTACGGAAACCAATAACTCTTCTTCTCCAACTTATAATCGAGGAGAATGTGTTTCGCTTCACGAAACTCATCGAGGCCTTCGAGGCCAAGCTCGCGGCCATTGCCGGAGAGACGCATGCCGCCAAACGGCGCGGCGTCGTTATCCGTGAGCGGATCGTTAATCCAAAACGTGCCGGCTTTGATATTGTCCGCGGCGAGCATGGCTTTTTCGAGGTCATTGGTGAGAATCGAAGCGCCGAGGCCGTATTCCGAAGCATTCGCGCGCTCGATGGCTTCTTCGATATTCTTCACCACTTGAATCGGCGCAAGCGGACCAAAGGTTTCGCTGCGCATGAGTTCCATGTTTTCATTCACATTCGTGAGTACGGTCGGCTCGAAGAAATAACCTTTCGCAAATTGGCCGGGACGTTTGCCGCCGCTCAAAATTTTCGCGCCTTGCTGCACGCCTTGCGCGAGCCGCGCTTCGATTTTGTTGCGCTGCGCCTCGCTCACGAGCGGGCCGAGATCAACGCCAGGCCCCATGGGATTGCCGAGGCGCAGCGACTTGCTAAACTCAGCCATGCCTTCAATAAATTTTTTCGCGATGGGTTCGAGCACATAAAAGCGCTCCGCGGAAGTGCAAACTTGGCCGTTGTTCAAGAATGCAGTCCACGCGCCCGCGCGCACGGCAATATCGACATCGACGTCATCGCACACGATGAAGGGATCATTGCCCCCGAGTTCGAGATGTGTCTTCTTCAATTGCTGCGCAGCGAGCAGAGCAATGTGGCGACCCGTGTCAACGCTGCCCGTAAACGCGATAAGCTGCGTGCCCTTTGAAGTGACGAGCGGCTCGCCCGCTTCTTTGCCATAGCCGGTGATGATATTGACCACGCCTTTGGGCAGATGCGCAAAAATTTTTGCGAAGAAGAGATTGCACAGCGGCGTGAGTTCCGAAGGCTTGAGCACAATAGTGTTGCCAGCGGCGAGCGCGGGCGCGACTTTCCATGCCATGAGTAGAATGGGATAATTCCACGGCACGATGCACGCAACCACGCCAAACGGCTCTTTCACGACGAGACTCATTTGATGCTCAAACGCGGGCGCAACCACGCGGCCGATTTGATCGCGACCCAACTCAGCATAATATTCGAAACACGATGCGACCCACTCAACTTCATCGCGATTTTCGATGATGGGTTTGCCGCCTTCGAGCGTGATGAGCGTTGCCAACTCTTCCCCGTTCTCGCGAATCTTGCGCGCGATTTCGTGAATCATCTCTTTGCGTTCGAGGCTGCCCATTTTGCGCCACGGCTTAAACGCCGCATTCGCCGCGGCCACGGCGCGTTCGGCATCTTCCGCGTTGCCGCGCGGCACGGTCGTGATCACTTCTTCGGTCGCGGGATTGATGACTTCAAAACGTTGCTTGCTCGCGCTTTCAGCGAACTCGTGGTTGATCCACATTTGGTTGAGCATGGAGATGTCCTACTTTTTCTTTCTACGGATTGGCGTTTTCGATTTAGGTTTGGACTTCGGATAGATGACGAGGCCGGAGCAGCCGTATGAATCCCACGCTTTAAAGAAACTTATCAAATCCAATGCAATGCTTTTTCCCAATGCAGGATCAATATACTTCACTTGATTCTTTTCAAATTCATAAACCACGACGGCATGAGTACCAGTGCCGCCATAGGGGATTTGCTCAATATTAATGGCTGCAATGATTGGCCTGCCATGCTTGATGTGATCAACTAATTCGAACAAATCCGCTTCTCTCAACTCAACCACTGCGAGGTCTTGCAAACGCATGGCTAGCGCTGCGTCTTTGAACTGAGTACCTTCATGATTCGTCTTGCATGCACGGGCAAGCACAGCTTCTGGCATTTTGATCCCGAAAAAATCAAGCACGATTCTCAGGCAAGCCGGCAAACAGGTCGAAGGCTGCTCTTGTTGGAAAGGCCGCAGATTAACCTTCATTGGCCCTAGCCTTTAATTGTTCCGGGGTACTTGATTCTTGCGGTACCAAAGTGCCGTCCAAAGCATAGGTGAGCTGTCCCAAATCTTTTTTTCGATGAGGTAGCATTACTGTAACCCGCCACTTGTCATGCTCCCTCTCCGGTTTTTTTATGGCAGTGGCATCCCCAACTTCCCACAACAAAAAAGTGCGCGCGCTTCTGGCAATTTCATATTCAGTTACTTCGCGAGGTTTGATCACAATGGTTTTGTCAACCGCCTCGATTGTGACTTTTGTGCCGCGCGCCCAACCCAATTGTTCAAGTATGACATTGGGCAGCGCTAGACCTTTTGTTGTTATTTCTTCGTGAACTTTGCTCATATAGCTTCTCCAGAAGATATGTTTTGATCAAAAAGCTACTCAAACTTCACCACCAGCAGCTTCATCTCCGTCATTTCTTCGATCGCATAGCGCACGCCTTCGCGGGTGTTGCCGGATTCTTTCACGCCGCCCTAGGCATGTGATCGATGCGCCATGGCCTCGTTTTAGACTGCGCTGACTTCGGAGTTAGCTTTTGTTGCAGCATTCTGCATTTGCGATTGTTCGTAGACTAAGGCAGCAATGTCGTAACCGGTTTCGACAAAAATATCATACACGTGTTCGCTTATGATTTCACTGATGCGTTCTTCCAGCTCATCCGGCACATAGAGCATTAGCCAAGCATGCTGCCCTTCATTTCCAGGGGTCGTAATTTCTGCGGTAACCTCCGGAGTCACGGTTTTCGCGAGCGCAATCAAATTCTCCAGATGGCGCTGGAGTTGCTTTTTCGAAATTCTTTTAAGCGTGCTCATTTGTTTATGGTCTCCTCGATTTTTTGAATAGCCTCTTTAGCATGAAGCACCATACGCTTGACCTCTTTGCTCTTGGGAATGACGAGTTGATACTGCGCGGCATTTCGCAAAGAATAGGCGTTAACCAACCATGTGCCAAATTGCTTCTGATAGCGTTTTCTGCCTTGAATAAGCTCATGAGTAAACTTTGATCGCAATTCACCATGCTCCCACGTTGGTTGCGAAAAACCTTCATACGCCAATGCGGCTCTTGCTGCCCAAAACAAAGCTGCGTATGAGCAAATTGCCGCCGCATTCAACGCGTCGTCTTGCGCTGCGAGTTCAGCATACCGCCCAAACTCTTTTGCTCGTTCTAAAATCTCCTGAGGTCTCCAATATGCCATAACATTTACGCCATCAAAATTGCTATCGCCATTTACGCCTCAAACTTCACCACCATCAGCTTCATCTCCGTCATCTCCTCGATCGCGTAGCGCACGCCCTCGCGCGTGTTGCCGGATTCTTTCACGCCGCCGTAGGGCATGTGATCGATGCGCCATGTGGGCACTTCATTGACCATTAAGCCGCCGACTTCGAGGTTCTCAAACGCATAGCGCACGCGCTCAAGATCGCGCGTGAACACGCCGGCTTGCAAACCAAACGCGGAGTCATTGACGATATGCACGGCCTGTTTGAAGTCGGAATATTTTTCCACGGTGACTACCGGGCCGAAAACTTCTTGGCAATTGACTTTCATGTTCGGCTTGGTGTTGGTGAGAATGGTTGGCCGCAAGATCGCACCGTTGCGCTCGCCGCCGCATAAGATTTTTGCGCCGCTCGCTGCCGCTTCTTTGATCCACGCTTCCGCACGCTCGGCTTCGCCTTTGTTGATCATCGGGCCGAGGTCGGTTTTCTCATCCAGAGGATCGCCGGCCACGAGTGCGTTGGTTTTCTTCACCAAGCTTTCAACGCATGCGTCAAAAACTTTCTCATGCAACAACACCCGCTGCACCGAAATGCAACTTTGCCCCGCATAGCTGAAGCCGCCGGTGACAATCGCGCTGCACGCGGCTTCAAGGTTCGCATCGTCATGCACAATCACGCCCGCGTTGCCGCCGAGTTCGAGCGAGACTCTTTTCTTATGCCCCTTCTTCTTCAATTCCCAACCCACTGCCGGGCTGCCGGTAAACGTGACGAGCTTCACGCGTTCGTCAACAATGAGTTGTTCGGCCAGCGATGAAGCACACGTGATAACATTCAATCCACCTTCGGGCCAACCGGCTTCGAGCACAATCTTGCCAAGCTTGAACGCGGTGAGGGGCGTTTGCGAAGCGGGCCGCAACACCATCGCATTGCGCGCGGCGAGGCACGGCGCAATTTTGTGCGCCACGAGATTGAGCGGAAAGTTAAACGGCGTAATCGCGCTCACCACGCCGAGCGGCACGCGCTGAAAGAAGCCGAATCGATTCTCGCCATGCGGCCGCAAATCCATCGGCAACACTTCGCCATGCAGCCGTTGGCATTCTTCCGCGCCCAATGCGAGCGTGTGCTGCGCGCGCGCGACTTCAATGCGCGCGGTGCGAATGGGCTTGCCCGCTTCAAGCGCGAGCGTGCGGCTGAAATCTTCCGCGTGCGCCGCAACGGCGTCGCGCACTTTGAGCAGAATCTCCGCGACTTTGTGCGTGGGCAATTTCTTTGTCACGGCAAACGCTTGCTGCGCCGCGGTTAAGCTTTGTTGAATCTGCATGGGCGTGGCTTGAAATACTTCGGCAATGAGCTCGCCATTGTACGGCGAATACAGCGGCTTCTTTTCCGGGGAAGCATACCATTCGCCGTTGATGAGGAATTTTTGTTCTAGCATGGTGGGGCTCCGATGAGGTTGGCGTGCAAAGTATGAATGAAGAAGGATCGTGCATTCATTTAGGCAACACTTAAGCTTGGCTGGATGACGGCGATGATTCTACAAAAGCCGCTTCAGACTTGCAAGGAGCAAATTCGCGCAATGCAGGCGAAGGCAAACAAATCGGCTCTCCCGAAAATAGAACTGCCACGAAAGAGTTCGCCTCCTTCGTGGCAGTTTCGTTTTTGGCAGAGAATTTTTTAGCGCAGCAGCGTCATGCTTCGGCTCGCGGATTTTTCCAAACCGTTTTCGATGCGATAGAAATACGTGCCGTTCGCGACGAGTTGGCCCAAGTCGTCTTTCGTGTCCCACGCAATCTCATGCGTGCCCGCGGGCAAGTTTTGCAACTCGCGTTGCCAAATCATGCGACCGGTCACATCATAAATCACCAAACGCGAAGCGTTGCTCGCTTTGTTAATTTGCACGCGTATGCGCGTGGCATGTGAGATCGGATTCGGTTGATTGCCGAGGAGTTGAAAATCCGCCACGGGCGCGCGCTGCTCGCTTTCGTTTTCGGCAACAGCAGTCAGCGTTTTATAATAACGCAGAAGCTGCCGCAAAGCCTCGGGCTTGTTCGTCGGCACGGTGTTGCCCGCTTGGTCTTTTGCATTCAAACCATGACACGAGGCGCACGTGCGAATCTCGCCGGGTTGGAACGTGAGCCAATAACGCTCGCGCACCACGGGCGTGCCGCTCGCATCGGTGAGTTGCCAACTCATGGCGCGACGCGCAGGCACAAACGCGGCCATCGAGCCGTCGTTCGCAATCTTCACGCTGCCGCTTGGCCCGCCCGCATTCGGCGGATTTTTGACATTGCCATCATGCATTGCTTGCGCAAGCACGCGCCGCCCAAGATACGGATCAGAGGCGCCGCCTTTGCCGCGAATTTGATCGCCTTGAAAAAATTGCATGTGCGCCACGTCGTAAATTTTTCCGGCAGTGCCCGTGGTCTTCGTGTTCGTGCCCGCGACGCGCAGATTGAACGGTTGCTGGCGATCGGCCTTATCGCGCGTGGTAATGTTGCGGCTCACCACCAACGCGAGATTGTTCTGTTTAAGATAATTCACCAAACGAGTGACGTCGATCTGCTCTTCTTGCAAAACTTGCTGCTCCGGCGTTTCGAGTTTGGGCGTGCGTCGCGTCGGTCGCGGACGCGCGCGCACTTCCACCGGATCCAATTCCCATAACTCACCGGAGTATGACACGAGCACATCAGGATCATAATAACTGATGCTCTTGACGATGCCAGCCGTGAGCGCTTTATCCGCGATAAAATATCCATTCGAAAGTTTGAGCGTCTTCAACCGAAATTGATAGCGCGATTTCGGCGCAGCGCGCGTGCCGTCGTTGCGATCTTCGCGCGTCGAAGTGGTGTGCGTGCTCACAAGCGCGCCATTCGAAAGCGGCAACGGCGTGCGATACAAACCCGAATGATTCGGGCTCGGCGTGTCGGTATAGCTATGCGTGTCGCGATGCGTGAGATATTCGATCTTTGCGTTATCGGCATTCGCGCTCGGGGCCGCGGCCATGCCGATGATTTGCCCGGCCGCATGCGTGTAAAATTCCGGCGCATCGATGCCGAAGTAATAGCCGGGCCGCGTCGGGTCTTCTTCCATTTGAATAAAATTATCGATGCTGTTTTGATTCGGCCGCGCGCCGGAGGGAATAAACTCGCGCAGATTGGCGTCGTCATTCAGGCTGCGATTGAAATAGCCGTGCAACTCGTGGCGACCAATGTGATTGACCGTCTCTTCTTCGGTGCCGTCTTCGTTGATCTGCCACGGGAAGAAATCATTGAAGCTGTGGCCTTCGAGATTGGTGCCTTGCAGCAAATCCGTGCGCGAGGCCCGCGGCTCCGGGAAAACTTCGTCGCGGTTGTTGAGCTTCATCGCGTTCGCGGCTTCGCTCGAATAGTTGAACGTGCCATAGGTGTTGCCGCCTTGCGCATCCGCATCGGCTAGCTGATCGCGTTGCAAATGATCCCAACGCGTGAAAATGACGCGGCCAAAGCTGTCGAGAATCGGTGTGAACGAACCCGAGGGCGCATGATTGAGCATGAACAAATCGCCGTTCGCGGGATTGAGGCTCCACAGTCCCGTGTTGGTGGGCGCGGATTCATACTCGTCATGCTGCGGATAAAGATGGCGCTGCCCATTGCGCGGCCGGTCGCATACAAAGATGATGCGATCATCGCTGCCATACATCGGGCTGACGTTGTTGTACTGCGTGGGTTGATTCGGCACTTTGGTGATGACGGGCGTTTCATTTTTTCCGAGGCCGGTGATTTCATAAAGCTGCCAGTAATAGCTTTTGTATTCGTATTGTTTGGGCGCGCCGATCACCATGCTGAAGATCGCCTTCTTGCCGTCCCAGTGCATCGACGGCTCGCGCACGCCAATGGCTTTTTCGCCTTGCAATCCGCTCATGCCATAGCCCGCGACTTGCGTGAGATTTTTGAGCGAGCCGTCGGGATAGCGAATGTAAAGATCGCCGCCGCGACCGCTTGCCTCCATATCGCCGCGATGGTTGCCGAACACGGCGCCGATCGTGATGAAGTCGTTGGGAATGGGAACTTGGGTGACGAAGAGAATCGGGTTGGGGAGGTTGACGATTTGCGCGAAGGCGGAAACGGAGGTGAAAGTGATTGCAACTGCGAACAGCCAAGCGAGACATTTTCTCTGCGGCATAATAACGCTCCTGTTATGTGCGCGAGTAAGACAGCGTAAAGCAATCCGTTTGAAATTTAATAGCGGCGGGAAACCACGCTTGCGTATAAACATTTTTTCTTTAAAGAAAAGCTTCAGCAGCGCCCAAGGAACCGCCAAAATTTCGCCTAAAACAAAGCAAGGCCATTATATCAAATGGCGTCACGGGAAGCAACGGTTTCTTAAGACTGCGGAAGAGAGATACACAACGGGCAACAGACTCAGGAGACTTTTCATGAAGACGTTCGCAATCCTTGCTGCGATGCCACAATGCCATTGCCGCGCCGGAAGCGATTTTCAAATCGCCGCGCGCGTAATGCCTCAGTTATATGTGAAGCACGGTGCTCGCGCCAGCTTTCGCCTGATGCTGAAGCATCAGGCTAGGAGATGCAAGCCCCGTGAACGGGGCTGCCACCCAATTGCTACGAACCCCGCTTGCGGGGTTTTCACCTTTTAGCCTGATGCTTACAGCATCAGGCGGAGGTTGGCGGTATCACGAGTGCAAAATTCAGGTGCTAACTTTTCACTAACACGACCGCGCTAAAAGCAAAAACTTTCAAAGACTGAGGCAATGCGCATTACCCGCGCGCAAGATTTCGCCTTGACTTTTGCCGCGTGCGCGACTATTTTGCGCCCGCTCAAACGTCAGAATAAGGAACATCACTATGCTTCCGCTGCGCGTGCGCACACTTTTCCGGCGCGTCAATTTCTATCTGCGACGACTGGCGCTTCGCTCCACCGCGACGACGGCCACGCACACGGTTTCCGCCCTCTCGCTTGATGCCATCCTCCAACACCTGCCTCGTCTTCGTCGCCTCCAACGCAGCGATTTATGTTTTGCCGACCGTGTGATTGTCTATACCCAAAACTCGCGTTATGATTTGATCGTCGTGGGCGAAGGCGAGTACATGATTACGGGCGGCTGGTTTGATCATGAAAAACTCTCGCCGCAGCGCGTGCGCATCAACGGTTGCACGTGGGGCGGCAGTATGATTTGGCACGACACCGTGGCCGCGCCCGGCATGTGCATCGAGTTTGATAATCGCGTGATCACTTCCCCGGTGCGTCGCGTGTTGGTGTGTCGCCCCAACGCCGAAAGCGCGCACGGTTCGCACCCCATGCTGTGAAAAACGAGAAGGGGGTTTTATGCTCTCCAAAGTTTACAGCGCTGCGGTTTTAGGCATCGACGCCTATGTCGTCACCGTGGAAACCCACCTCGAAAATCAATTGCCCGCGATTGCCACCGTTGGGCTGCCCGACGGCGCAGTGAAAGAATCCAAAGAGCGCATCAACGCTGCGATCAAAAACTCCGGCCTGATCTTTCCGCAAAAGCGCGTCACCATCAATCTCGCGCCCGCGGATGTGAAGAAAGAAGGCTCGGGCTTTGACTTGCCTATGGCCGTCGGCATTCTCGCCGCGGCCGACACCATTCTCCCCAATCATCTCGAAGAGTATGCCATTCTCGGCGAGCTTTCGCTCGACGGCTCGTTGCAGCCGATTCGCGGCGCATTGCCGATTGCGATCGCCGCGCGCAAGCACAATAAGAAAGGCCTCATACTTCCCGCGCAAAATGCGAAAGAAGCTGCACTGGTGGACGGCCTCGACGTGCGCGCTGCGGCTTCATTGAAAGAGACCGTTGATTTTCTCAATGACAAAGCCGAGTTGCCGCAACATCATCTTGACCGCTCGGAATTGTTCGCGACGTTTCGCAAGTATAGCATCGATATGAGCGACGTGCGCGGGCAAGAGCATGTGAAGCGCGCCATGGAGGTTGCGGCCGCGGGCGGGCATAACATCGTCATGCTCGGCCCTCCCGGCTCCGGCAAAACTATGCTCGCAAAACGCTTCGCCACAATCTTGCCTGACCTCACACTCGATGAAGCATTGGAGACGACAAAGATTCATTCGGTCGCGGGCGTGTTGCCGAAAGATACCGCGCTCGTGGCCACGCGTCCGTTTCGCGCGCCGCATCACACCGCGAGTTATGCGGGCTTAATCGGCGGCGGCCACATTCCCAAGCCCGGCGAAGTGAGCCTCGCACACAACGGCGTTCTTTTTTTAGATGAACTGCCGGAGTTTGATCGCACGGTTTTGGAAGTGTTGCGACAGCCGGTGGAAGATGGCAAAGTCACTATCTCGCGCGCAATGCTTTCGCTCACGTATCCGTCGGAGTTCATGCTCGTCGCCGCGATGAATCCGTGTCCGTGCGGTTATGCGACGGACCCGAGCAATCATTGCTCTTGCACGCCGCTGCAAGTGCAAAAGTATTTGGCCAGAGTTTCGGGCCCGTTGTTGGATCGCATCGATATTCACGTCGAAGTGCCGGCGGTAAAATTCGCGGAGCTGGCGGGCGGGCCTACGGGAGACAGTTCGGAGATGGTGCGCGATCGTGTGGGCGTTGCGCGCGAGCGCCAACTTGCGCGTTTCAAAGATCGCCCACATCTTTTCTGCAACGCGCGCATGGAGTCGCGCGACATTCGCAAGTTTTGTCGCGTGGATGAAAAAGGTGAAGCCTTGTTGAAAATGGCGATTACCAAGCTCGGCCTCTCTGCGCGCGCATTTGATCGCATTCTCAAAGTCTCACGCACCATCGCCGACCTCGCCGGCGTCGAAGACATCCGCCCAGAGTTTGTGAGCGAAGCGATTCAATATCGTTCGTTGGATCGGCAGTTGGGCGGGTTGACGTAGCAAATTGCCTGACCGTTTTTTGAGCCGCGAATCAACGTTCATTTTTTTAATTCGCGTTCATTCGCGCCTATTCCCGGTTGCGAAACGAGCCAATATCGGAAGCGACAATCTTTTCATTCAAAGCCATTGACTCTAAATCGAGGAGTGAAAAATTTTGCTGGCATCATTGAAGCGATTTAAAATTTCCGGTGTGCTCCTTTTGTCTCTTTGCGCATGCAGTGTGACCACGCAGGAGCCGACCGAGCACTGGCGCAGCCTCTTCAATGGCAAAAATCTCGCAGGCTGGTCCGTGAAAATAACGGGCTATCCGCTCGATGAAAATTTTGGCAACACGTTTCGCGTGGAAGACGGCGTGCTCAAAGTTTCGTATGAGCAGTATCAAAATCAATTCAACAATCGCTTTGGCCACATTTTTTATAAAGAAAAATTTTCGCACTATCGTTTGCGCGTGGAGTATCGCTTCACAGGCGAGCAATGCGCGGGCGGGCCGGATTGGGCGTTGCGCAACAGCGGCGTGATGGTGCATAGCCAATCGCCGGAGAGCATGACGCTGGGGCAGGAGTTTCCGGTTTCCATCGAAGTGCAGTTTCTCGGCGGGGATGGGAGGAATGAGCGGCACACGGGCAATCTCTGCACGCCAGGCACAAACGTGGTGATGCACGACTCGCTCGAAACGCAGCATTGCATTGACTCACGCTCAAAAACATTTCACGGCGAGCAATGGGTGGCCGCGGAGGTGGAAGTGCGCGGCAACCAGAGCGTGAAGCATTTCATCAACGGCGAGCTTGTGCTCGAATATGAAAAGCCGCAACTTGATGCGCGCGATGCGGAGGCGCGGCCGTTCATCAAAGACGGACAACTCCTGCTGCGCGAAGGCTATCTCGCCTTGCAGGCCGAGAGTCATCCAATTGAGTTTCGCAAGGTGGAAATCATGATTCTTCCTGAGAAGTAAAACTCTCTGTCAGACTCGCTGCTGTATACTTCTTGCAGGGCTGCCTCATAAGGCAAAACTATTTTCGGCGGAAATAATTTGCAAGCGTTCCCACTCAAAATAGTTTTGCCTTCCCCCTTTGCCCAGAGCAATTCCTCGCGGTTTCCGCAATCCAACCCTTCCGTCACTATTTCTGTTTAGTCAAGCCTACGAAGAATCATTCCTGCGTCTTAAAATTTTCAATATCATGTTTTGGGTGTATTGGCTATGGGCAATCAACAAATGCTTCCGCTCGTGCTCGCAGCAGTGCTGGTCGGCCTTGCCATTGTGCGCGGTATTGCCGTGGTCGATGAAACCAAGCGCCTTGAAAACGAAACGCAAATGCAAGCCGCACTTTTGAATACTGCCGAACGTGCGCAAATGTGGTATCGCAAACCCGCAGCGTTGGGCGGCGGGGAGCGATCCTTCGCGCAGATTAGTTGGCGCAAACTGAATCTCAATCCCAACACGCCGGTGGGAACATTTTCCATGTCGGAAAAAACGGAGGGCAGTTTTCGTCTGACCGGGGTGAGCGTTGAAGACGCTGCAGTGATCATTAGCTATGTTGTTTATGCCGATTCGGTGGCTTTGCAGCAACATGCTCATTAGTTGTCATCGCGCATGAAAGAAGTTTGCCCGCCTTTCTCGAACCCACGTCACCACGCATTGCCTCAAAATAAATGTTACCCAAGTAGGTATAAAAAGTCTTCCCGTCTTCCGCAGGAAGACAGGGGGCTTCTGGGCTTTTAAGCTTTAGCTTTTTCATCGGACACCACCTCGTTGTTCGCCAAAGCTAGGATGCGTTTAATCTTTTGGCTCATGGCTTTTTGCAAGAGAAATGGATTTAACTC
>JAYRWE010000088.1:0-210460 GCA_041918175.1 bacterium | reverse complement strand
TCGGATTGGGACAAAAGTGAAGCGCAGAATCCATGACTTGTGCTCCTGAAAAGAGTGTCGCGTTCTTTCCCTAAAAATGCACAAGAAATCGCAGGAGCGCAAAGTAAATCAGGACTCCACGATTGAATGCAGAGCTACCAGTTTGATTTGTTAATTCGCATATTGCGGACATGCGGTGTTGCGCAACAATCTGAACGATGCTTCGCAACCGGTTATTCAAACGCCGAAGGATCGCATCGGAGGTTTCATCTTTCCCAGCGCGAAACGTCGCGGGCCGGTGAATTGGACCGTGCGCGTCGCGCTTGACACCGCGATCGGGTAAGGTTGATTGAACACGTTTTTTTTACTAAACCAGAAAGGAAACGACGATGAAATGCAAAACGCTTTTTACTCTCGCAGTGCTCGGTTTCGCTTTGACGGGCCTTGCCGGGGCGCAACAAACCGATGATCGCGAAGCCGTGCGACTGGCGGTGTTGGATTATGTGGAGGGCATTTACGAAGTGCAGCCGGAGCGCATCGAACGCAGCGTTTCGCCGGAGATGACGAAAGTCGGCTATTGGCGCGAGAAAGACGGCGCGCCGTATGGTGAAAGCCGCATGACTTTCGAGCAGCTTGTGAACTTGGCGAAGAACTGGAACAAAAAAGGCCGCGTCGACGCTAAGACCGCGCTCAAAGAAGTGACGATTTATGAAGTCGTGGATCAAACCGCAACCGTGAAACTCCGCGCGTATTGGGGCATCGACTACATGCACCTCGCGAAGAAAGACGGCAAGTGGCTCATCATGAACGTGCTCTGGCAAAGCCATCCGCCGCAAGCCGAGAAGTGAGTTGTACCTCGTGTGGATCCGGAGTGATGCACAACGCGAACAAGTCGCAGCCCAAAAGAAAATAAAAAGCGCACGCCAAGCTTTTCTTTGCGGCTTTACAGAAAAGTTTTCGCTTTTATTACAGCGATTCGAGTTTGAAGAGCTTAATGTAGCGAGCTAAAGTTTGCAAGCCGGCTTCGGAACATTGATTTTTTCGGACGAATAGCGTCATGATAAAATTTCTATTTTCCCTTCTGCTGCTCCCGAGCTTGGTGAGCGCCCAACTTTATAGCGACGCCTCCGCGAATTTGCCCAACAACGGCGCGCGCGGGCCGAGCATGGATGTGCGCGCGGCTGATCTCGACAAGGACGGTGATCTCGATCTCGTGTTCGCGCGCGAGTTTCAAGCGAACGTCATTTTGTTCAATAACGGCGCGGGCGTTTTCACCAACGCCACTGCCGGACGGCTGCCGCAGCCGGTGCATGACAGCGAAGACGTTGCCATCGCGGATTTCGATAACGACGGCGATCTCGACCTCATCTTTTGCAGCGAAGACGATGTGCGTTTGGGGCGCACCAACGTGCATGAGTATTATTTGAACGACGGCACCGGACGCTTCACCGCAGCGCCGTTTGTTTTTCCGGACTCTGAGGCGAACGCGGTGATTGCTGCGGATTTGACCGGCGACGGCGCACCGGAAGTTTTGTTGGGCAATAACGGCCAGAACTTTATTTTCATCAACAACGGCAGCGGCACGTTTGCGAACGAAACCGCAACGCGCCTCCCCGCGATCAATGACGTCACACAGGATTTGCTGCTCGCGGATTTTGACAACGACGGCGCTCTTGATTTGTTTACGGGCAATGAGAACGGCAATCGCTTGCTCCTCAACAACGGCGCGGCCATATTCAGCGATGAATCCGGCGCGCGCTTGCCCACGGGTTTGAATCTCGAAACGCGCAAGGTCGCCGTGGGCGACGTTGATGGCGACCGCGATCTCGACATTTTTTTGTCCAACGTTGCGTTCATCGCCGGAAAGAATCGGCAAAATCGTTTGTTTATTAATGACGGCCGCGGTTTCTTCAAAGATTCGACAACGACACACTTGCCGCCGGATAATGAAGATACGCTCGACGGCATTTTCGAGGACGTCGATCTTGACGGCGATCTCGATCTCGTCATTGCGAACGTCAATCTCAACGTAACGGGGCGATTGAAAATTTATTTGAACAATAGTCGCGGCCGTTTCGCCGACGGCGCCACATCAATCTTGCCGCAGAATTATTTCATCAACGCGCTCGGCGTCATCGCTGCAGATTTGAACGGCGACAACGCGCGCGATCTTTATTTTTGCGACCGCAGCAATGGCAGCGGCAAAGATGTCATGTTATTACGCCTGCCGCCCACAACCGGCGTGCATGAGGACGCGGCGAACGTGCGCAGTTTTATTTTGCAGCAAAACTATCCCAATCCCTTTTCGCTTCGCGCGCAATCTTCTTCTGCGCGCGACGAAAGTTCGTTGACCGCGATTCGCTACGAACTGCCCCGCGCCGCTCACGTTGAATTGAAGATTCATAATCTGCTGGGCCACGAGCTGCGAACATTGGCTGAGGGCGTTCAATCTGCGGGACAACAAGTTGTTTGGTGGGATGGCAAAGACAACGCAGGGCAGGAAGTTCCGAGCGGCGTTTATATCTATACGCTGCGTAGCAGCAACATAACGCTTGCGCGCAAGTTAGTTTTGGTGCGGTGAGTCGGTTGTGAATGGTATTCGCTAAATTTTGAATAAGACTTTGAGGGCTACACCAGGATTCAGATCGCGCGCGGAAAAAGCAAAAGCTTTTTCCGTATGCAATCCGACCGGCTACACAAAACGCGAATCGTTTGCGCGTTTCCAGATCAAATTAAATATGCTTTGTATAGATTCTTCCATACCCCCGGCCAGTTTTTCGCGCAACGTCTCTTTGGGTTTGTAAGTCACTTCGTAAATTTCGCTTTGCTCATTGGCAGCAAAAAGATAATCATCGCTCGTGGTTAGTTCGTCGATAAGTTTTAAATCGAGAGCGCGTTTGCCATACCAATATTCACCGGTGGCCACTTCGGCTAGTTGCACTTGCGGACGATGTTCCTGCAGGAAATCCTTGAAGCTGGTATGCACTTCTTCCATCTGCTCTAAAAATTTCTGCCGGCCCTTCTCCGTATTCTCTCCAAATACGGACAGCGTTCTTTTATACTCTCCAGCCGTGATCTCTTCATAATCAATATCATACTTTTTCAGCAGACGATTGAAGTTCGGCACTTGCGAGATAACGCCAATAGAGCCGAGCACGGCAAAAGGCGCGGCGAGAATGCGATCTCCGACGCATGCCATGAGATAGCCGCCACTTGCCGCTACTTTATCGACCGCAATCGTCAACGGGATTTGTTTGCGCTTAATGCGCTGCAATTGTGAAGCAGCCAAGCCATATGCGTGCACAACTCCGCCGGAACTTTCCAAACGCACGACGACCTCATCTTCCGGCTTAGCAACGGTCAATATTGCGGTGACTTCTTCGCGCAAGGAGGAGACGGCAGAAGCCTTGATATCGCCGCGAAAATTGAGCACGAATATTTTTCGTTTCTCCGGTAACGTTCCGGTTTTGGCCTGCTTTTTCTCCTCCTTCCATTGTTGCTTCTTTTCTTTGATGATTTGTTTGCGCTCAAACACGGACGTCATCTCTTCCCGTAAAGCATCGTGCAGGTATTCGTAATGGCGATTGAGCTTTTTGACGGTAATTTTTTCCCGGCTCATCTCGCGTTCGTGTTGCACTGCGGCAAACAGTCCGCGCACGACAAACACGATCGCTACGACGATCGTAATCGCCTTTGCCAGAAACAGCCCATAATCCTTGAGAAACTCTAACATACTTTTCTTTTCTCCGAAACGATTTACTTGGTGAAATCTATTGCCAACGCGCGTGCGAGATTTTGCGCTGCGGTTATAAGTTGCTGACCGGAGCTTGCGAAGAATGAACCGGCGGGTGCCTGCGCCACGAGCGCTTCAGCCGCGTGCATTATTTCCTGCAAATATTCGCCGGGCAGGTTTGTTGTGAGTGCTTGCAGCTCGGCACTACGCCTGGGCTGCGCCTGCCTTCGTTCGGAAATATCGCGCACGATGGTCCGCATTGCCACCGGAACGTGGTTCTTATCTAACACAAACGAAGTCTGTGTCTCCGCTGGAAAAATGCTGCCGTCTTTGCGGCGCATCATGAACTCGTAAAGATCGGTTCGACCGGAGCGAGTATATTCGGCTTTTTGTTCGAGACTGCTAGCAACATAACTTTTGATGATGGTAACTGCGCGTTCGAACTCCTTGCCGTCAAACAATTGTACCAGGGCAATGCCCGAGGAAAAATCTTTCTCCGAGTATCCAAACAAAATACTGGCCATGCGGTTCATGTATGTGAGGCGGCGCGAGAGCAGGTCGATTTCAAGGAGTGCGTCGGGGAGATAGTAGAGAAAATCGTTGAACTCGTTGCGAAGCCCCTGCAAATCTTTCAGAAGCTGTTCGATTGTTTTGTCCATATCCCAAAAGAAGCTGGTGAGAAAATTTCTGTAGAAGGCAACGTAACAATATGAGGCTAAGATTACAAGTTTTTTTTCAAAGGCATTGGAGCCGTCACAAAACAAAAATCCCGTTCTTCTCTATATGGAAAAACGGGATTGTTGGGAAAAGTATGTTCACGGAATGCCAGGAATATCTTTAAATCGCGAACCTACTGAGATTTTCGCGGTCGTCTTCAATCGCCAGAAGCCGCCAGGATTTTTGATGATGGTCCAGCTCTAGCTGCATACTCCGCCAAGCGAGCACTTTCACTTTCATGGTTTCGAGGTGGCGCCCTCTTACTTTTTGCTTCTTCATCTTTTCGACCCGCGCAATAGTGTAATTTTTTCCTTTCCACGTTACGAGCACAGGAACGACCCGCCCTTTGTTCGTTTGCGCCTGCACCTGGATCGATTCGTCAATTTTCTTCATCGTCCTCTCCTTTGGGTGACTGAATGAACACTTTTTGTGAAGCATGATAGTGAACAAAGGAGTGCAATGCAAGGGAAAATTCTATTTTAGGATACTTTTTGATACCCTTTTTCCCATATCGCCGCATTTGGTTCGAACTCAATGCTGCTTGATTGACGATAACATCGGCTGGCGAGCGAGAGTAGCCCCTTGTCTGGCTTCACCTCGTGCATTTTCTTGAGCAAAGCCTTCACTTTATAAAAAGAACAATTGCCGCTCGTTTGCACTGTGCGACACCTCGTAGAAAAGTGAATTCATCCATGCCGGAAAACTTGAATTTGACTTTCAACCAAAATCTGTTTATGTTGTTTCACCTGTGCATGTGCCCCAATGCCTCTTAAATAATGCGCGACATCTTTGCAATTGCTTCATCGGCAAGAGATCCTGCGGGACACCGGAAAACCTTACGGCGGAAATTGTTTCTCGCCGTTTTTGGGAGAAGGGAGGATCTATGAACCAATTTATGATTCACCCCGACACTTACGTTGGCCCGCTCCATATTCTTGTCGCGGACTTACAGCGAGCGTTGCATTTTTATGGCGAACTGCTCGGACTTAAAGTCATTCATAGCGAAACCGACTATGCCTGCTTAAGCGCCGACGGTAAGCGACCCATGCTCGCCTTGACGGCTTCGCCGCACGTTCGTCCGCGCCCGCCTCATGCTTTTGGCCTTTATCATTTTGCCATCTTGGTGCCGAGCCGCATTGCGCTCGCACGCTCCCTGCATCGTCTGCTCGAGATGATTTATCCTTTGCAAGGCGCTTCGGATCATCTTGTGAGTGAAGCGCTTTATCTTGCCGATCCCGACGGCAACGGTATCGAAATTTATGCCGACCGTCCACGCGAAGAATGGCTTTGGCACAAACGCCAAGTACAAATGGAAACGCATCCGCTGGATTTGGATTTTTTGCTCGCGGAATTGGGCCATGGCAAAGTGACGTGGAATGGCTTGGACCCGGAAACGAAAATGGGGCATGTGCATTTGCAGGTTGCGGACCTCTACGAAGCCGAACAGTTTTATCGCCAAACTTTGGGCTTCGAAGTGACCGCACGATATGGCAGCGGCGCGGTTTTCCTATCTGCCGGCGGCTATCACCATCACATCGGCTTGAACAATTGGTCCGGCACGAACGGACATCACACTGCGCTTGAAGAAGTCGCAGGCATGAAATTTTTCGTCGTCAGTGTGCCGAGTGAGAACGAACTGGCGCGACTGAAAGAGCATTTGCAAGCCCAACGCTACGTGTTTAGTGTGCAAGCCGGGCAAATCAGCTTGACGGATCCTGCCGGCAATCGACTCGTTGTTCTTGTTGGCGAAGCGACAGCGCAAGACTTGCAATTGCGCGGACAAGCCATGAGCGTTTCACATAAATAAACCGCGATTGGCATGGTTGAAATTTCCGAGGAACTCCTGCGCAAAATCGTGCGCGAAGCAGTTTTCGAGCTAGGGCCCGATGCCGATCCGGTATTGTTGCGTAAAGTCGTTATCGCGGTAACCCGACGGTTAGCGCTACCCCGTCAGGACGATGCCGCCCCGAAACAGATTTTTCCTCCCCCCGCTACTCAATCTCAATACTAAATCAGCGAGCATAACCGCGAAGACCTTTGCTACACACAAGTTGACTTTTTATTTTTGAGCAAAAAGTTTTCCACGCTAACCACAACCAGTGAGAGGAGAGATTTATGGCACATGGCAACCACGAAAACTACGTTGAACGCGCCCCGATTAAAGTGACGGATGAAGATCCCTTTGAATCTATGATGGCGCGTTTCGACGTTGCCGCCAATTTGTTGAACTTGAATCCCGGCATTTATCAATACCTCAAAACGCCGCAAAAGCAAGTGATCGTTGCAATCCCCATTCAGATGGACGACGGTCGCATCGAAGTTTTCGAAGGCTATCGTGTCATTCACAATGACGTGCGCGGGCCTTCGAAGGGCGGCATTCGTTATTCCATGGAAGTGAATTTGTCCGAAGTCAAAGCCCTTGCTGCGTGGATGACATGGAAATGCGCGGTCGTCAATATTCCGTTTGGCGGAGCCAAAGGCGGCGTGAAATGCGACCCCAAAGTTTTAACTAAAGTCGAATTGGAAAAAATCACCCGCCGCTATACCGCGAACCTGCTCGAAGTCTTCGGCCCCGAGCGCGACGTGCCCGCGCCGGACATGAACACCAATGAGCAAGTCATGGGCTGGATCATGGATACCTACTCGATGCACATGCGCCAGAACACCACTGCCGTGGTGACGGGCAAGCCGATTTTCCTCGGCGGCTCACAAGGCCGCGTGGAAGCGACCGGCCGCGGCGTGGTGATTTGCGCGAGCGCAACCATGGAAAAGATGGGCATGCGACCGCAGAGCACGCGCGTGGTGGTGCAAGGCTTTGGCAACGTCGGTTCGATTGCGGCCAAAGAATTTCAACGCCGGGGCTGCAAGGTGGTCGGCATTAGTGACGTGACCGGCGGCTATTACAATGCCGACGGCATCGACGTGCTCGCCGCGATGCAATATCGCGACAACAACAAGGGCACGCTTGCCGGCTTTACCGGTGGGGACGCCATCTCCAACGAGCAATTGCTCGAGCTTGATTGCGATGTGCTCGCCCCGTGTGCCATGGAAGATCAAATCACGAGTCACAATGCTGGGCGCATCAAGGCGCGCATCATCGCGGAAGGCGCGAACGGCCCGACCACCGCAAAGGCTGATCCGATTTTGCACGAGCGCGGCATCACGGTGATCCCGGATATTCTCTGTAATGCCGGCGGCGTGACGGTGAGTTACTTTGAATGGGTGCAAGATCGCGGCGGATATTTCTGGCCGGAAGATGACGTTTACAATCGTTTGAATCGCATTATGACGGAGTCGATTCGTGATGTGTTGAGCACCGCGGAGCAATACAAAGTCAACATGCGCATCGGCGCATATGTGCTGGCGATTGATCGTGTCGCGAAGACCTTGGCGCTGCGCGGCATTTATGGTTGAGATTTTTTGATGCGAAGCTTCAGCCCGAGGGTGACGACACCGCTCGGGCTTTTCTTTTTGCTCGCAAGTCACCTCGCTCGCAGAGGCCACCGCGGTAAACAAGCGGAGATGAACCCGCGGTGAAGCAGCGACAAGACAAAAAAATAAACTAGGCGGAAACGGGTGTGCGAGGGCATTGCAAAACGCTTACAGCCTTGCGGTGGGCGGAGATTCTGCTTGACATCCGCAGCGCCTTTTTGTATGATAATGCCGTCATTTGAGCCTGATTTGACGCGGATGAAATGGCAATCAGGCCTCTCCCACGCCCTTAAAAAATTTGCTGACACTTTCTCGAATTCACACTTTTTGCCGGTACCTCTGTAGAGTCAAATTCCGTCACCCGCTAGGTTCTAAGGAGATTCGTTTATGCGCGCAGTTTGGACCGGTCGCTTGCAATTCAGTTCGTTTGATTTCCCCGTGAAAATTTATTCAGCAACGCAGTCGGAAGATTTTGCGTTGCATCAATTGCATCGTGATTGCGGCGAACGCATCAAACACGAAAAACGGTGCGCGACGCACGGCCCGATTCTCGAAAGTGAAATCGCGAAGGGCTATGAATATGAAAAAGGCAAATATGTTCTGCTCAGCGAGGAGGAAATTGAATCGCTCGCACCGGCTGCAGCACGTGCGCTGGAAGTGAGCATGTTTGTCGAACGCGACGCGCTGAACCCGCTTATTTTCGACACGCCCTATTACATGGCGCCCGAAGGCCCGATTGCCGCGGAAGCTTATCACACGCTGCGCGAGTCGATTCGCAATTCGGGTAAATATGGCATTGCCAAAATGGTGATGCGGCGCAAAGAGTATGTTGTCGCGTTGTGGGTGAAAGAGGAGGCTATCGTCGTGTCCACGCTGCGTTATGACAGCGAAGTGCGCACCACGGAGGCACTCGAAGGTTTGGACGGTGGTGATAAAAAAAACAAGACGGATATTCAAAAGACTTTGGAATTAATCGAGCAACACACGAAGAAGTTTTATCATAAACGTTTCAAAGACAGCTTGCAAGAAAAGTTGATCGCTTTGATCAAAGCGAAAGTGGCGCAACAAAGTGCGGCCGAGCAAACCATTCCCGAGGTCGCGCCTGAACCCGTGCTCGCGGAAACGAAACCTGCGCTGCCCAAACGCGGTTTGGCAAAGGCGCCGGCGCCGCGCAAGCAACAACGCCGCAAAACCGGTACGGATGATTGAGCATACATTTTCCTCATGCCCTCGCAGCGTGGGCGTGGCTTTGAGCCGTGCCCACGTTGCCCTCTCGTTTAAAGCATCGCACGCATTTTTCGATCTGCAATGAGCGCGCAGGACCCACCTAAAATTTTTTCCGACCACAGTGTCGTTTTCACCGGCAAGCTGGCTTCGCTTTCTCGCGCCGCCGCGCAAGAAGTCGTTGTGCGTTTGGGTGGCGCGGCCCCGGCGCGTGTCACGCAAAGCACCACGCTTTTAGTGATGGGTGAAGAAGGCTATCTCGCCGAAATCGATAAGAGCAACAAGCTCAAACGCGCGGAACAAATCAACGCGGACGGCGGCAACATTCGCATTATTGCAGAGTCGGAGTTTTTGGAAATGGCGGGGCTGGAAAGCAAGGTGACGTTGGAGATGCGTTACTATTCGCTGGCGCGCATTCAGCGCGTGTATCCGCGCCTGCGTCCTGATCTCGTGCGCTACTTTGCGCATTGGGGCTTGTTCACGCCCGCAGTCAAAACCAATGCGCAGCAATATTATGAGTTCAAAGATTTGCTCACGTTTCGCCAGATTGACGAGTTGCTCGCGCACAAGCTGCCGTTGCGCGAAGTGGCGAAACGCGTGCTCGCGCAGCGCCGCCCCTCCTCGCAAATCACGCTCTCTTTCGAAACCCCGCGTCCGCAAGCTGTGATTCTCCCCTTGCCCAAGCCCGCTCCCGAAACGCCGCGCACTGCGGAAGAGTGGTACGAAATCGGTTTTAAAGCCGACGGCAATCCGGAAACCTACGATCAAGCCGTGCATGCGTATGAGCAAGCGCTCTTGCTAGCGCCGACGTATGTCGATGCGATAATCAATCTCGCCAATTTGTATTTTCACAAAAACGATTTGCCGCGCGCATTGGTGCTCATGGAAAAGGCGCTGCAATTTGACGAGAACAATTACCTCGTGTGCTACAATCTCGCCAACCTCTATGACGAAAGCGGCCAACTCGAACGCGCCGTGGAATTTTATCAACGCGCGCTGCTTTTGTTTCCAAACTACGAGCCGGCGCTGTTCAATCTGGCCGTGGCCTATGAAAAACTCGGGCGCCACTTGCCCGCGAAGACCTATTGGAAAAAATATTTGGAGGTCGAGCCGGAAGGCGAATGGGCCGTCATCGCCAAAGAGCATTTGGCCGAGGCCAATGGTTAGCCTCGGGTACTTGCCGAAGAAAAGGCGAGGCAAAAAAGAAAGAAGCATACATCAAACGAACCACATTATCCCGCGCGAAGCTTTCCTTTCCTACTTTCATCCCGCACCTCATGAAGCATTTCCTCTCGCGGGCCATGGGCTGTGAACCTGCACCAACTCTTCCTTGGGCAGATCAAATCTCCGGAGCACAACACACATGCAAACTCTCGCTGAGATCATTCGCAATCTCCTCGGCGTCTTGGCAATTCCCCTGCTGGTATTGTTGAACAGCTTCTTTGTCGCCGCGGAATTTTCTTTGGTCGCAGTGCGCCGCACGCGTGTCGAAGAAATGATCAATCAAGGCAAAGCCGGCGCGCTCGCCGTGCGCCAAGCCATCACGCATCTCGACGACGCCATCGCCGCAACGCAACTCGGCATCACCCTCGCGAGCCTCGCACTCGGTTGGATCGGCGAACCTGCTGTCTCGCATCTCATCGAACCGCTCTTTCACTACCTTCCCGGCAATTGGTCCGAACTCGCCAGTCATTCTTTCGCTGCGGCGCTGTCATTTACTTTCATCACTTTTCTTCATGTCGTCATCGGCGAGCTCGCGCCCAAAGCCATCGCGCTGCAACGCCCCGATAATGTCACACTCGTCATCGCCGCGCCGCTCCTGTTTTTTTCTAAAATCGCGCGTCCCGTAATCACCGCCATGAACGGACTCGGCAATTGGATCGTGCGGCGCTTGGGCTTCGAACCCGTGAGCGGTCATCAAATGGTGCACTCCGTCGAAGAGTTGAGTTTGCTCATTGAAGAAACCCGGCGCGCCGGCATGTTGCCTCCCGATCAAGCGAAATACCTGCGCAATGTCTTTCGCCTCTCCTCGAAGTCCGTCGGCGAAATCGTTGTGCCCCTCGAAAAAGTCGCAGCGCTGGAACTGCATGCTTCCGAAGAAGCTGTGCTCGAAGCCGTGCGCGAAGGCGCGCATACGCGCATGCCGGTTTACGACGGTGATTTCAACCACATCGTCGGCATCGTCAACACCAAAGATTTGTTCTATCTCTTCAGTCTGCGCGGCGTCGTGGCTTTGGCCGATGCGCTCTATCCGCCCGTGCGCTTTCCCGCAAAAATGTCCGTCGCGCTCGCCTTGCGTGAATTTCGTCGGCAGAAAAAACACCTCGCCGTGGTGAGCGACGACTATGGTCACAGCCTCGGCATTGTCACGTTGGAAGACGTCATGGAAGAAATCGTCGGCGAGATCGAAGACGAGCACGACCTGTCCGAAGGCGAGATCGAAATGTGAACCTGTGCTTGGTTGTCGCTGTTATCCCGCTTGGTTTGCCGCATCCAATTTTTTTTATGGCCTGTCGCTGCGCGTTCTTGCTTTTCTTCTTCGCTTGTTTACCGAGGGGACTAGCGGACCGAGGTGACTTAAAGCGCTTCGCGGACTGGTAAAAGCAAAAGCCTAACGTTTGAAAAGTTTTAGCCGTTTCAAGCAGGCACGATTTTCAGAAATCGTCGCAGAGATTCACTGCATGCAAGCGTGGCTACAAACGCATGACATCGTGCTCGGAAAAAGTCCTTTTAAATCTACCTGAAAATCGTTATGGTTTGATCACGCTTCTCATCAAACCAAAAGCTTTTTGTAATGCAAGATCAACTCGCGCAAAAAATTTGGCAAGAGACTGAGCTTTCCGTGCTTGCACGTTCGCGCCAAGCATATGACGATACGCTCGCGCTCATGCAAGCAAACCAGCCGGAAATGCTCTTCGCGCAACTTGCGCGTGTGCATCGCCAGCCCGCGCACAACTGGGCACAGGCCGCGCTGCAGATTTGGCAAGTGCTGCACTCAGATTTTGCCAGGGACCGCACGGAGTTTGAGCAGCTCGCAGCGAACTTGCGGCAACCGGCGCAACGTGACGAATTACGTCTCTGGCTTTGGCGGCGTGTGGTGCGCAGCGGCCGACAAGAGTTGATCGCGAGCCGGTTCTTTGCCGAAGAGCACTTGTTTCATCGGACTCTGCAAGAAGATCGTCTCCTCTTATGGTATGGCGGTGAGCGCGTGGCGCAATGGCCGATTCAACTTTTGCTCGGATTGTTTCTCGGCGGCGAACACACCAAACGTTTGCGCTTGCAGCTTTATTGGCCCACGGCAAAATTGCCCGCGGACTTCGTCGCAACGCACGCGGAGAATCGCGTATTGCGCCGCTTGTGGGAAGCGCGGATTCTGGTGCGCTTTGGCCGATGGGCGCATTTGCATCCCTCCATCATTCTCATGCTGCCGGAAATTTCTTTCACCCCGCCGGTCTGCGAATGGCGCGGCCGTGAGCTTGTGGCGCACATGCAAGACGGCCGGATTTGGCCGATCACACCGTTCAATCTCGCCGCGCTGTTTTTTGACGAAGCACAAGCTTTGTTCAAGCGCGATCGCCGCGGGCTCTGGCGCAATTTGACCGCGTATGCGGAAGACTACCTCGCGCGCCCCGAGGACGTGGCTTCGCATTTCGTGCTGCGCTGTTTTGACGCATGGGGATTGCACGCGCTGCGCCAAGCGAAAGAAGATTTCCTAAAAGAATTTGCCGAGAGCATTCGCTACCTCGAACAGTTGCGCCTTACAATTTGAGCCGGAGGCTTTACAACCTTGCATCAGGAGCGGCGTCTTTTAAAAAAACACCTTCACTGTGAGATTATTATGAAACGCTCCGCCCTCTTTGGTATTCTGCTCTTTGTGTTTTCAATTGCGCCCGCCTTTGCTCGTTCCCAAGCTGATTCCACCTTGTACTTTGCGCTCGACTTTGCGCGCTTCCGTATCAACGCCACTGCCGCACAGGTAGAAATTTATTTAGCCGTGCCCCGCGCGCAATTGCGCTTTCTGCCCGACGCCGGCGAATTGCTTGCCGCGTTTGAAGTGCAGGTTTCCATTGCGGCAGGCGACAGCGAAGTAGTGCGCCACACCTGGGGCGCGCACACCGTTGCCACAGACACTTCCGAAATTAAACCCAGCCAGTTGCTATACACCCAAGCCGCATTTCAATTGCCGGTCAACAACTATCGCGTTCACGTGCGCGTGCTGGATAAAAACAGCGGCGTCGCCGGCCTGCAAATGCTCGAGCTTCCCGTTGAAGCTTTTGAAACCGAAAAACTGTCGTTGAGTGATCTCGAAATTTCTTCACGCACCACGCGCGATACCGTGGCGTCGCAGTTTTATAAAAATCGTTACACCGTCATCCCCAATCCCAATGCGACTTTCGGCCTGGCTTTGCCAATGCTCTTCACGTATGCCGAAATATATAATCTCACGCACCCGACCGATAGCAGCTATTCCGTGGCGTATCGCATCTTTGACGGCCAGGGCAATCTGGTGAAAGCGCTGCCCGTGCGCAAGCGTCCCATCGTTGGCAAGCAAGTCGTGGAAGTCGGCGCGTGCAATGTCATCTCGTTACCCGCAGGCTCGTATTATTTGGAAGTGCGCGTAACCGATCACGCGAGCCAGCAAGAAGCGTTTCGCCGCCGCAAGTTTTACGTATATCGCGAAGACGGAGCGCGCGGCACACAAACCGCAGGCGATGCCGGGTACGAATTGTTGCTGCTCACGTATCGCAATCGCGCCGTTGCGGATTTGGATTCCGAGTTTAAGGCCGCACGCTATATCTCCACCAAAGAAGAGCAAAAAATTTACGAGGCCTTGGATGAAGCCGGCAAGCGCGATTTTCTCGTCAAGTTCTGGCGCGACCGTGATCGCACGCCGGAAACGCCGCGCAACGAATATCGGGAAGAGTATCTTGCGCGCGTGAAATATACGCAGGATAATTTTTCAGGATTGCGGCCGGGCTATGAAACAGACATGGGCCGCGTGTTGCTCGTCTATGCGCAGCCCAGCGAAATTGAGCGTTTCCCCAATAGCAGCGAAAATCGTCCGTATCAAGTTTGGAAGTATTTTGAATTGGAAGGCGGGGTGGAGTTTGTGTTCGTGGATGTGAACAATTGGGGCGAGTATAAATTGGTGCATTCCACCGCGCGCGGCGAGCTTACCGATTCGGATTGGGAGCGGTGGATTAATCCAAGTCGATGAGAAAATTGTGACTTGCTTTTTTCTAACCGTATGGTTATTTAAAAGTGAATCTGAAACAGGGCTAGACCCTGGATTAGGATTCCCCCGAGTCCCGCACACGCGGGACTCTTCTTTTAAAAAGTGACGATTCCCAGTGGATGGTTTTTTGATGCGTGTTTGACCAATGCCGCACCCAGCCGTTCATAAAATCTGTGCCCGCCTTTTTTCTTCATGTAATTGTTCGGCTCATACAATTGCCGAGCACAATAAGAAACCACATCCACAATTTGGTGCAGCAGAGAGTCTTTTGATTCGCGCATAATGGGATCTTCGATAACATAATCTAACGTGATATTGCGATAGCCGCCGGTAAAATTGGGAATCGGGTTATATCTACGCATGCGACGAACCAATAAGCGCAATTGTTTGTCATCGGTGCGATCTGCGATTAACATACCGCGATCATCCGGATTTGCCGGCCATCTGAAATTGCGATACCGAATCGTATTTTCAAAGCGCTGAATCAGCCTTTGCCATGACCAATCGAATACTTGTTCTTTCGTTTTGCCGGCTTTTGAGGCAACAACGGTGATCACGTTAATGTCTTGTTGATCTGCCACCCAATCGATACATTGTTTAAGAATTTCAAGTCGCTTATGACGTTTGATGCGACGCAACTCGCCGGGGCTGTTAATAAAGTGTGTCGCATGTATTTCTTCACGCAGCTTCAATCCGGTTGTTGCACGCAAATGCCGCCGAAACGCGATGAGATTTTCCATGACGGCGTTCCAACGCAGTTCATGAAAAATCAAACCGCTGAGGATGAAGAATTGAGTCGGACTGCTTTGCGTCCCGATATCGCCGCTTTCGTCAACATACATCAATAGCATTGTGCCCTCCTCGTTGTCGATTGTATTATTTTAACCGCGGCTTGCTAGGGCCTGCGCTTTCTTGCCATACCACAACGGCGGCAGAATCACCGCGAAAATTGCGAGCGCGCCGATAATGCTGGTGCAGCACAGTGCAATGCCGAAATACGATAGCGCCGTGGCGTGATAGAACGCCGGCTCCAAATAATATTGCACCGCGGCCGGCTCGGGTTCTTCTTCCACCACCTTGCTCTTTGACTTGCGTTTGCTGTCCAACGCTTTCGTAACCGGTTTGGGCGTTTCCTTTACCACAATTGCCTTCATGCGCCAAAGGCTCCCAGCGATGAGCAACAGCATGCCGAGGCCGGCCAACCACCACGTAGCCTGCGCTAGCGGGCTGGTCCAAAACACCTCCCCGCGATAACGATGATCCAATATCGGCAACACCACATTGGTAAGAAAACTCGCGCCACTTAACCAAACAATCCAGCGCGGATGCTGCTCCGCACGATACCAATGAATCAAACCTTCGGGCGCAGCATGAAACAACTCCAGCGCGCGAATAACGCCGAGGACGAGCAAAAAGGCCATGAGTATCGGCTGCGTTTTCACATTCGCCCAACCCAGCAACAAGCTGATTAACAGCACAAAAAAGACGAGACGAAAAACTTTTCTTAGAAATTCCATAATTCTCGGAGGTGAAATTTATGCTTCCGACAGCGGTTTATTATCCAAGCTGGCCCACATATACCACGTGGCAATCGCGCGATACGGCTTCCATTTTTCCGCCAGCGCGTTGAGGCGTTTCGGTTCCGGCAATTTGCGCAGACCATAGGCGCGTTTGACCGCGTTGCGAAAGCCGAGATCAGCGACCGGCAACACATCAAGGCGGCAGAGCGAGAAGATGAGAAACATCTCCGCGGTCCAGCGGCCGATGCCCTTCACTTGCGTGAGCGCTGCAATAATCTCTTCTTCGCTCATGCGCGCGAAACGGCGGGAATTCACGAGACCGTCTTGCCATTTTAATGAGAGATCGCGCAGCGCCGCGGTCTTTTGCCGCGAAATGCCGACGCCGCGAAATTGTTCCTCGCGCAACGCCAAAATTTTTTCGGGAAGAACTTTGCCGCCGAGCAATGCACGAAAGCGTCCAAAGATAGTCGCCGCGGCTTTCACGGAGAGTTGTTGGGAGAGAATGGCTTCCACGAGGGATTGAAAATAGCGGCGGTCCGGTTTGATCGTGCAGCGGCCTTGTTGTTTTATGATTCGCGCTAACACCGGATCGACGCGGCGAAGATGTTTTTCCGCGGCGGCAAAATTTTTCATGCGGCAAAGTTAAGCGATTTTGGCAAAAGCGCAAGAGGGTCTTTTATTGTGAAGCCGGAGCGCAAGGGGTAGCACACGGATCAAAAACGCATGCGGAAAAAGTCCTGGCTTTTTAGTGTGTGTTTTTGTTCCGTGTGTAGCCCTAAGCTTTCAAAATCTTCTTCTGGTTTGATTCTCTAATTCGTTTGATGCTGCTTTGAATCCAAATTTTTCGGAGCGGAATGATGAGTGCTTCCTTTCAGACTGATACGCTCGGCGTGGTTGCTGCTGAACCAATTGCGACTCAGCCGAACGGCGCACACGCTCAACCGAGCAATGCGCCGCGGTCGCACGTGCAGTCGCTCAATCCCGCCACGGGCGAAGTGTGGCGCGAGTTTGAATCCGCCTCAGCAGAAGAGGTGCAAGCAATGGTCGCGCGTGCGCGCGTTGCGCAGAAAAGCTGGGCCGCACTTTCATTTGATGACCGCGCGGAATACCTCCGCAAACTTTCCGATCTCGTGCTCGCGCAGAGCATGGAAATCGCGCGCCTCATCACTCGCGAGAACGGCAAGCCGGTGTTCGAAGCGCAGGCCATGGAACTCATGCCCGTGCTCGATTTCATTCACTATTATCGCAAGCACGGCAAAAAGCTCTTGCGCCCAATTCGCGTGCCGCACGCGAATTGGGCGCTCAAAACCAAGCGCGGCAGGGTCGTTTATGAGCCGCTCGGCGTGGTGGGCATCATCTCGCCGTGGAATTATCCGTTCCTGCTCCCGCTCGGCACGATCATTCCCGCATTGTTGGCGGGCAATACGGTCGTGCTCAAACCTTCGGAGTTCACGCCGAGTTGCGCGCTCAAAATCGCAGAGCTTTTCAAACAAGCAGATTTGCCTGAGGATGTTTTCGCCGTTGCGATTGGAGATGGAGCCACGGGCGCGGCGCTCACGCAATGCGAATTGAATCGCTTCGTCTTCACCGGCAGCACGGCCACGGGCCGCAAAGTCGCGCTTGCGGCCACGGAGCGCTTCATTCCAGTCACGCTTGAGCTCGGCGGCAGTGACGCGATGATCGTTTTGCGCGACGCGGATTTGGAGCACGCCACGAGCGGCGCGCTCTGGGGTCGCTTTGTGAATTGCGGCCAAAGCTGTGTCGCCGCGAAACGCATCTTTGTTGCACGCGAGGTGTTTGAGCCGTTTGTAGACATGCTCGTGCGCAAAGTTGGGCAACTCAAGCTTGGCAAAGGCGATGATCCCGCAACTGACATCGGCCCGATGATTCGCGTGCGGCAAGTTGATATGATTGAGAAGCAGTTGCACGAAGCGGTGGCGAGCGGCGCGAAAATTCTTTGCGGCGGAAAGCGGCGACCTGATTTGGGGCCATGCTTCTTCGAGCCGACGGTGATCACCGAAGTCACACCGCAAATGAACGTCATGTGCGAAGAAACTTTTGGCCCTCTCTTGCCAATTTATCCTGTGAACGATGCTGAAGAAGCGCTGCAACTCGCCAATGCTTCAGAGTTCGGCCTCTCTGCGAGTGTGTGGACCAAAGACGCGAAGCTCGCACGTTCGCTTGCGAATCGCATCGAAGCCGGTTCGGTGTTGATCAATGATTTGATCGCGCACGTGGGCACGAGTGAGGCCTCCTATGGCGGCATCAAAACCAGCGGCCTCGGTCGCACGCACGGGCCGGAAGGCTTGCTCGAAATGACGCGCATGAAATTCATCGACACGGAGCTGGCGACATTTATGCGCAAACCGTGGTGGTATCATTACGACGCCGCGCTGCTCGCAAGCATCGCGAATTTTTCGCAGTTCCAACACGGCCGCACGCTGTGGGCGAAGATTAAAAACATTCCGGGCACGCTGCGGTTGTTGCGGCAGGGGAATAAGGTTTGAAAATTCGCTTGCCTGCTATCTCGATTTGAAATAGATTTGCCGCGTGCATATCATAAAAAGCGAATCTATATCAGACAGGTTTTGACGCACAAGGAATACGACAAAGGCAATTGGAAGGAAGAAGCATGACAAATTTGGCTCCCAATCTAGCCGCCACAATTAAAGCATGGCCAACGGTTTCCAAAGTAGTCTCAACTCTCCGCACGGAAGAAGAGTACAATAGAGCGGTCAAGCTGCTCGATCATCTGATCGATAAAGTCAGTGAAAGGCCGAACGCTACACTCGATTCACTGATTGACATCCTGGGCACTTTAATAGAGGCTTATGAAGATAAGCACGTTCCGGAACCGGTGGGCGATCCCGTTTCGTCCCTCAGGTATTTTATGGAAGAGCACAATTTAAGGCAAAGCGACTTGGCTGAAATTGGTAGCCGGCGTGTTGTATCGGAAATTCTCAATGGAAAAAGAGATCTCGATATCGCGCAGATCAGGGCATTGAGCAAGCGCTTTAATGTCTCTCCCGCCGTTTTTATATAGTGGCTGGGTTCTGTCTTCGTTTTGTAATGGCCCCTAAAAATTTCTCTTGCATACGTGAAGTGCCTTTGAAATATTGCTATAGATGATCTGCGAGGTTGACTGATCCCAAGCAGCCTCCTCGCTCGAACAGGATTCTGACCGACACCTGGACCTTCCAACCTCGAATCCAGACTTTCCTGGGCATCATCTCCGAACGTTTTGACATCTCAGCCTTGCCAAGAGGAAACTTCCTCCTGCAAGATAGATTGAAATATCCACGTTTGACTATGCGCTGCAAGCGGCATAAAGCAAAATAGCAAACCACTGCGCGACCTCTCGTACCTCAGCTTCATCTCAAAACAAAATTTTTAAGGGGCGAGCATGAAACGCTATCCGGTGTTTCTGTCTCTCTTTGCACTCGCGGCGGCGGCTCAAACTGCGCGCGGGCAGATCATCATTTCCGAAGTGATGTTCAACCCGCGTGGGAGCGAGCAGGCGAACGAGTTTGTCGAGCTATACAATCTGAGCGCGACGGATTCGGTTTCGCTCGCCGGCTGGCAAATCGGCGAACGCGCGGCGCTTGACGAGATCATCGCGCACACGCGCGGCCTCGTGCTGCGACCGTTAAGCTTCGCAGTGATTCTCGATCCCACCTACTTTCAATCTTCCACGCAATATGACTCGCTTATTCCTCCCGAAGCTTTGCGCATCACCATTAACGACAATACACTCGGCAACGGCGGCCTCTCGAATAGCACCGCGGAGACAATAATGTTGGTGAGTGCGGAGGGCGATACTATTGCGCAATACACGTATTCGCTCGGCAACGCGGATGGCATTTCGGAGGAGAAGATCGAGTTGAGCGAAGATGACTCTGCTTCGAATTGGGCGAACGCATTGCGTGTCGATGGCACTCCGGGCTTTACAAACTCGGTGTCGCGCGCGCAAATCGACGGCGGATTGGCGGCGCAGAGCCTTGCGCTCACGCCGTATCCTTTGCGCGAGAATATGCCCGCGGTCATCTCCGTGCTCGTGCGCAACGTGGGCCGCGAAACACTTTCGGGCATTGCCGTGGATTTTGATTTGATTCCGCGCGGGCGAGAGTTTGGCGTACCGGTTTATCTCGGCGACATCGCTTCCACCCAAACGATTGCGAGTGACGACACGCTGCGACTCGCTTTCAACGCGCCGGCACTGCAATCGGGTCGATATAATCTGCTCGCCACGCTGGCAATTGCAAACGACATGAATGCACGCAACGACACGACTTCGGTGCCGATTGCCGTGAGTTGGAGACGCGAGCTTGTGGTTATGAATGAGATCATGTTCGAGCCGGCGAGAGAGCAGCCGGAGTGGATTGAGATTTACAATCCGCAAAGCTTCAGCGTGCCTTTGCCCGAGTGGTTGATTGAGGATGAAAGCGGCGGTAAAGGTGCAATCACGCAGACGATTTTTATTCCGCCCCAGCGGTATCGC
This sequence comes from bacterium, assembly GCA_041918175.1. Taxonomy (GTDB): domain Bacteria; phylum Zhuqueibacterota; class Zhuqueibacteria; order Zhuqueibacterales; family Zhuqueibacteraceae; genus JABWAN01. The sequence goes on along the minus strand of JAYRWE010000088.1, from coordinate 190,121 downwards.
GTGCTGACGGCGTCGAAAGAGTTGGGCGGCATTTTTAATCTGCCGGATACTGCGATCATCCTTCTCAACAAGATGCCTGCGCTCAACAACAGCGGCGACGCGATTGTGCTGCGCGATTTCAGCGGCGCAGTGATTGACTCGATTGCATACGAGAGCGAATGGGGCGAGACCGGCAAGTCGATTGAAAAGATTTGGCACGAGCGCGCGAACCTGCAACGCAATTGGCTGCCGAGCCGCGGCCTGCGCGGCGCAACGCCGGGCGCGTTCAACAGCGTCAGCCCGCGTGAGTATGATCTTGAAATTAGCCCGCTGCGTTTCGAGCCGGAACAGCCGCAGTTTGGCGAGGCAGTGCGCATCGAAGCGATGGTGCGCAACACTGGCCGCAATGCGCTCGCGGATTTTTCCGTGACCATGCGCTATGACACGCTTGCCGCAACGAATTGGGAGACAGCGCCAATCTTAACGACGATCTTTTTCGCGCAAGAGCTTGTGCCTGAAGATTCCGCCGCCGTGCACTTCATGTGGCAATCTCCGCCTGCGGGAAAAATTCAACTCATGGCGGAAGTAAAGACGAGTCTCGACCTCGTTGCCGAAAACAATCGCGCGTTCGCGCAAGTGAATGTGGGATTTGCGCCGCGCACATTGGTGCTCAATGAAGTCATGTTTGATCCGCCCGAGGGCGAAGTGGAGTGGGTGGAAATTTTTAATCCGAACAATGCTGCAGTGTTGTTGTGCAAGTGGTTTTTAGAAGATGAAGCGCAGAGCCGCGCAATGATTGCGACTGAGATTGCGATTCCGCCGCGAAGCTTTCGTGTGCTCGCTTCGTCATCGTCACTGGCTGCGCAGTACCATTTGCCGGACAGCGCCGTCATCGTATTGCAAAATTTTCCTGCGTTGAATCAAAGCGGCGAGATTGTGCGGTTGCGCGATCTCAACGGCAATGTGATTGATTCGCTCGTGTATGAAGGCGATTGGGGCGAGCGAGGCCGGTCAATTGAGAAAATTTGGTTTGAGCGTGACAACAAAAAGAACAATTGGCAAGCGAGCGTTGCTGCGCGAGGCGCAACGCCGGCGGCATTCAATAGCGTCAGCCCGCGCGAATACGACATTGAAGTGCGGGCGTTGCATTTCGCGCCGGTGCGGCCCAAATCGGGAGAGAATGTTCAGCTTCAAGCATGGCTCGTCAATCGCGGACGTCGCGCGCTCGAGAGGGTTTCCACATTTTTCTCTTACGCTATGACCGGTTCGCAAAACTGGATGCCTTTGGGCGAGGTGCGTGTGAATGGCGAATTGCCTTCCGAAGATTCCGTGCTCGTGGCACTTGCCTGGCCGCAGCCGCCTGCGGGCAAGCATGCGATTCTCGTTGAAACACGGGAAGCACGCGATCTGGTGAGCGATAATAACCGCGCGACGGCGACGCTGCCGATTGGTTATTCGCCCAAGTCCGTGATCATCAATGAAATCTATTATGAGGCGCGCAGCAATGAGGTTGAGTGGTTCGAGCTTTTCAATCGGAGCACCACTGCCGTTGATTTGTCCGCGTGGTTTTGGAAAGATGCGGAGACGAGCGCGCCGACCACTTTTCCGGACACGACGTTGATGCTCGCCCCAGGAAGTTTTGCCGTGGTTTCATCTCGCGGGAATGTACAGTTGTTGGAACGCGAGGCCCTTCACATTCAAATTCCCAAATGGCTGACGCTCAATAATGACGAAGAAAGCATTAGCGTATTTGATTATAATGGCGGGAGGCAAGACAGCCTCCGCTTCACTTCGAATTGGGGCGGCGCGTCGGGACTTTCTTTGGAGCGCATCAATCCCAACTTGGGAACACAGGATAGCAGCAACTGGAGTACGTGTGTCGAACGTTTGGGGGCGACTCCGGGCCGGTCCAATTCGATCTTTACAGAAGTCATCCCCAGTTCAGTCTCTCTCTCCGTTTCACCGAGCCCATTCTCGCCCGATGAAGATGGTGTCGACGATTTTGCCGTTTTTCAAATGAACTTACCCACAGCAATTGCTACGGTAGATTTGAAGATTTATGATTTACGAGGACGTTTGATTCGCCACCTGTTAAGAAGCAGTGCGGCTGGTGCGCGTAGTGAAGCCATATGGAATGGGCGCGATGAGCAAGGCAACCCGGTTCGCACCGGGTTATATGTTGCATACATGCAAGCGATACGTGCGGAACAGGGGGTCTTGATTTCGGCTAAAACTACAATCGTACTTGCACGCACTATGAATTAAATTTTGACACCAAAAGCGGGTTTAAGGCATGTATTTTAAACGTTTGGGAAATAGCATAAATATTCTCTTGCTAGCTTAAAAGTGAGGTACGAAAATAATTCTTGCATGGCCTGGGGCAATTCTCTATTATACCGCCCTGATTTTTACGATGCTGTAGCATATCGGCTATAAAAAGGTTTGAGATTTTATCATGCTCAAAAAAATAACACAACCTCAAGTTTGATTCTGCATTTAAAGGGAGATGGATTAGGTTTTCATTGGAATTATAGAATAAAATCTCTCAAAAATCATCATTTGCGCCTCAACGGCGCATTTTGTTTTTAGGTGGTCGATTTTCGGCAACCTGATAGAAAAGTGATTGAGTCTTGCTCACTGGAAAAAGCAGATGAGAGTATAGCACCCAGGTAAGCATCTATAAATGTGTAAAACGGGCGAGTGGCATATCACTTGCAAAAAATGGAGTCGTTTTAAATCCATCCGGCTGTCCCAGTGAACAAAAGATTCCAAGCGTTACTTCGATTCAAGTTAATTCCGTAGGTCGAACATATATTGGAGGTAAAAATGTCAACAGAACGTCGTGGAGATTCCATTCTAAAAAGATTGCACATCTCCCGAGTCGTCCTGTCTGTCATTTTGGTCGGTGCGTGTGCGACGGCGACGTATTTTAGCGTGCGATACTATACTCTTTCCCAACAGCAAAGTGCAAAGATCAGTCAATTGGAAAGAACGATGAACGAGCTATCGTCGCAGATGAATATCGATAGCATTCGTCAGTATAGCATCAAAAAAGTGATCGCGATTATTGATCTCTTCAATCCGCAAATGGAGTCGAGTCAAAAATACGAAATCGCGAACACGATCTATGAGATGAGCTTGAAATATCGTAATCTCGATATTGACCTCATCTGCGCGACTATCACCCACGAAAGCGCTAAGACCTGGAACCCGCAAGTGGTTTCGCATGTCGGCGCCATGGGTTTGATGCAAATCATGCCGAACACCGGCATGTATCTCGCTTCTTATGAAGGCTTGAATTGGACTTCCAGCGAACAAGTGCTCTTTGACCCGGTCAATAACATTCGCTTGGGATGCCGTTATCTGTCTTCATTGATTGCGGAGTACAGTTTGGACGGTGGCTTGGCTGCATATAACGGTGGTCCGCGCATGGCTGCAAAATGGATCAAGCAAAATTACGCGCAAGGTGTTCTTTGGGAAGAAACTGCGAACTACATTCCCTCCGTGCGCAAGATTTACGAACAGTACCGCCTCATGACAATGTAAGTGACCTTGATACAGCTAAAAAGCCTCGTTTGACTAGGAAAGTCGAACGAGGCTTTTTTATTTTACGCCTAACCTGTAAAACGAGCTTTATACTTTCGGTGCAGTTGTCGCGCGCTTGTCCAATGAAAAATACTCTTCCGCCCAACGGGCGAGGCGCACGAAAGGCAATCCGATGAGAAAATACATTGCCGCAGTGAGCAAGCCGATGCCAAGATAATCGAAATGAATACTTGCCAATCGGCCGTATTCGCGCGTAAGTTCGACCATCGTAATCACCGAAACAAGTGAAGAGTCTTTGATCAACGAGATAAAATCGTTCGTCACTGGCGGCAGTACGAGCCGCATGGCTTGCGGCACGATGACGTAACGTAGCGCTTGCCAGCGCGTCATGCCAAGCGCAAGTGCGGCTTCCATTTGGCTGCGCGGAATGGAAATGATGCCAGCGCGATAATTCTCGGCTTCATACGCTGCATAATTTAGCGCCAAACCTGCAACGGCGGCAACAAACGGAGTGAGCGGCAATCCGATTTTGGTCAACCCAAAATAAATGATAAACAGTTGAATCAACAGCGGCGTACCCCGAATTACTTCGATATAGATCACCGCGAAAGTAGAAAGCGGTGGCGGTGTATAAAGTCGTAACAGCGCTAACAGCAATCCTAGAATGACGGCAAGGATCATAGAGGTAACGGACAAAGCCAGCGTTATCACGGCGCCGCGCGCAAGCAGCGGTACATAACTGAGGTATTGTTGTGCTTGTTGTTGCCAGGTCTTCTCCCCGCCGATGCCGCGCAAAAATTCCTGCCAACCCTCGGGCTGCGTTTGCGAAGGTTTATAGTCGTCGAAAAATTCCGCCATCATCGGCGTCCACATATTCCAGCGCTCGTAGATGCGGCGCAGCGTGGCGTCCTTTTTGAGTTGCTCGAGCGCGAGATTGATTTCGTGTAGAAGCGCCTTGTCGGATTTGCGCAGACCGATACCATACTCCATACGGCCGATGGGCTGCCCTGCAAATTTCAATGCCGGGTTCGTTGCGCCGTAATACAACGCGATAGGATGATCCATGAGCACGGCATCGAGCCGGCCGAGCGCGAGATCTTCATATGCGGTGATTTGTCCGTCGTATGCGCGAATCTCAATGCCGGGATTGGCTTGCAGAATACGCTCAGCCAATGAAGCTTTTAACGTGCCCACTACTTTGCCGACGCAATCATCCAGACTATTAATGTCATACGTATTCTTGCGCACGGTCAGTTGTTCGAAGGTGACGTAGTAGGGTGTGGAAAAATTGATAACCTCCGCGCGATCGGCAGTGATTTCGAGGCCATTGACGACGAGATCGTAATTATCCACTTCGAGCCCGGGCACGAGCCCGTCCCACTGGCTTTGCGTGAAGACCGGCTCGCGTTGAAGTGCTTCGGCAAGCGCCTGCACGAGATCGTATTCGAACCCGACCAACCGTTCGGGATCTTCATGCGCAGGAAAAACGAAGGGCGCACCGCCTTCGGAATCCGCAGCCCAACGCAACGGCGCTGATTCGGTTTGCGCATGGGCCGTTGCAGTAAAACCGCAAAGGAGTAGAGCGAGAAAAAAGAGAATACGCGGCATGAATTGTCTTTCTCAATGAATCAACTTGAGGTTGATGATCACAAATAGCGTTTCAAAAATTTTCGCGTGCGCTCGTCTTCCGGCGCGGAAAAGATTTTTTCTGGCGAACCAGTTTCAACAATATTGCCGGCTTCAAAGTACACAACTTTGTCTGCAACGTCGCGCGCGAAACGCATTTCGTGTGTGACCACGATTTGCGTCATGCCCTCCTCGTCGAGCGCCTTCATCACACTCAACACTTCATCAACCAAGCCCGGATCAAGTGCGGAAGTCGGCTCATCATAAAGCATAACCTTCGGTTCCATAGCCAGCGCACGAGCAATCGCAGCTCGTTGTTGCTGCCCGCCGGAAAGTTGTGAGGGATAATGATTCGCATGCGTGGATAAGCCGACTTTTGCGAGCAAAGCAAGCGCTTTATTCCTCGTTAGTGCTTCATCCACGCCCTTTACCACACGCGGCGCGAGTGCGATGTTTTCGAATACCGTCAAATGAGGAAAGAGATTGAAGCTTTGAAAGACCATCCCCACTTGAGTGCGCAGTGTCCGCGTATTTTTATGAAAATCCTTGCTCGGTGCAGCAGATTTGTGCGCACGCTCAAGCGTAATCTCGCCAATCGTGATACGACCTTCGTCAAGCAATTCCAGGCCATTAAGACAACGCAGAAAAGTTGATTTGCCGCAGCCCGAAGGCCCAATGAGCACAGTCAACTCGCGCGCGGCGATATCGAGAGTCACGCCGTTTAGAACCTGGTTGTGATGAAAAGATTTGTGCAAAGCAGCGACGGAAACAACGGGTTGAATTGAAAGCATCATGACAGCTTCGAGTTTATAAGGTTCCGGTTTGAATTTTAGGGGACCAACTTGGAAAAGCACAACTGCGCGCACCAAAAGTGATTTGGCTGATATTGCCGCCGTCAGCATGCATCACAAAAACATGATTGAGTCCGTCAGCCACACTTACAGGGGAGTAAAAGGCAATGCTCTTGCCATTGGGCGACCACGTCATTCCAGAATAGCGTGCCTTGGCTAGCGGCATTTTTTTTTAAACCAGTTCCATCCGCGTTTACAAGATATACTTCATCATAATATATTTGATCACTTGAAGCCGACAGCGAAGCGAATAAAAGTTGCAGTGTTCGAGGTGACCACTCCAAGTTCGAAACAATGATAGGCGCGTTTGTTGTAATTTGCCTTTCTTGCGAACCGTCGGAGTTCATGACGTATATATGTAAAACCCCTGACTGATAACTAGTAAATGCGATTTTCGACCCATCAAACGACCATCGTGCATCCCGTGTGATGAAGCCGTTGGCGTGAGTTAATTGCTTCAAGCCCGAACCATCCGGTTTAATGATGAAGATATCACTTCCAGGAATGAAATATCTGACAAACAAGATATTCTGGCCATCCGGAGACCACTGCGGGAGAACGTCGTCGTGCGCATCAAAAGTGAGCCGGCGGGCGCTACTGCCGGTCGAACTCATAACATAAATTTCTCGATTCCCGGTTTCATTTGAATCAAATACAATCTGGCTTCCATCAGGCGACCAGCACGGATTATTTGAATCATAACCTTTGTGGTGAGTGCGTTGCGTCAAATTCCCGCCATCGGCATCCGTAACATAAATTTCCATATCCCCTTCTCGCTCCCATGCAAATGCGAAGCGGGTTCCGTCCGGCGACCACACCGCGCGAGTAATGTAAGTGCCCTCGCCTCCAGCGACCGCATTGGGCAAGCTGGCGTCATCGTTTACAACCCAGATACTCATTCCGGATAAATAAGCTATTTGATACCGGTGAAATGTCTCCGGATCAAGCGCATAATGCTCACAGTGCCAATTCAAACCTGAGAGCATTAGGGCTGCTAAAGCAAAAAGCTTCTGTTTGCGCATGTTACCTACCGGGTAGTAGTTTATCACTTCGTTTTTTCTTCCGCAAACAATTCATCCATCATCTCAAACGCATAGCGCAAGTGCGGAATGACGATGGAGCCGCCGACAATGAGCGCAATGTTCATGGCTTCGTGCAACTCTTCGCGCGTGACGCCTTCGGTTACGCAGCGGTCGAGATGATAGAAAATGCAATCGTTGCAGCGCAACACCATGCTACCCACGAGGCCCATCATCTCTTTGTACTTTACCGGCACTTTGCCTTCGAGGTAGGCTTTGTTATCCAGCGCAAAGAATTTTTGATAATCTTTAAAGCCGCTCGTGAGAATTTTCTCATTCATGTCTGCGCGATACTTGCGCGTTTTGGTGGTCTTCGTTTCCATACGGCTCCTTGAGTTTTAAAGCAGCACTTGATTCGTGGAATTGCTTTGCATCACACTCGTGAGTGCTTGATACTCCTCCCAGGTATCAACATCGCGCAGCACGTGGTCGCTTGGCATTGTCACTTCCAGCACTTCATGCTCGTGTTGCCGAATAAGTGTTTTGCAACCGCTATCGCCGATGAGTTCGTTCATCTCCGCGAGATGACATTGTTTAAAGAGAACCGGGTTCCCGCGTTGCCCATTGTATGTCGGCACTGCAATCGAGGATGAAGAAGTTTGCTGCAAGCATTTAATGAGTTGATTGATCTCACCAGGCGCGACCAAAGGTTGATCTGCCAAACAAATCAAAAACGCATGGCTATTCTTTTGACAGGCTGCGAGGCCGGCTTTTATAGAAGTAGATATACCTTCGGCGAAATTCTCATTGAAAACGAATCGCACGGGGCGAGCGGAAAGCGCTACGCGAACAGCATCTGCATTATATCCTAACACAACGACTACTTCTGCAACCTGAGCCTGCAATAAATGATCAACCGTGTGCACGACCATCGCTTTGTTTTCCCACGGCAGCAAGAGTTTATGATGATGCGCCATGCGTGAAGATTTTCCCGCGGCGAGCACGAGAGCGGAAACGAGCATAGTGAGTATGTCCAATTGGCGCGCGAAATTAGCAAACATATCATTGTCGCGCAATATATGATTGCATCGCAACCGGCGGTTTGACGATAATTCAGTGCGTGATCAAAACTGATCGCCTTCGATCGAGAGACTGCGGTTGGAAGCGATAGCTTTTTCACTTATATTGTGCTCGTCGTCATCAATAGGGTTTTGATAACATTCTATGAGGCTTCGGCAGTGGGCATCTCTTCTTCTGAAAAATTGGAACAGCTCTCAGCCATGCGATATACTTTCGGCATCGCATGGGAATGGGAGTATGACCGTGAGTTCATTGAGCAATTGCAAACAACTTGCACGCAAATGGGGCTTTCTACTTGCGTGATCAATCCCGGCAACGTGGAAGAGAACACTGCGCTTTTTCGCAAGGGCGCGCTTCAATTTGACTTCTTTTTAGATCGCGGCTCGGATGCAGCTAAAGAGTTTGTGCCGCTCGCGCAGTTAGTGGAACGCAGCGGTTGTCGCATCATCAATCCCTACGCCGCTATGCATTGGGCTATGGACAAGGCGACGATGCATTTGGAATTTTTAGCAGCGGGGCTTGATGTCCCTTTCACAATTATTCTCTCTCCGTACAGCAAGCAGCCCAAAGTCGAGATTGAGGCCTTTCATAAATTGGGTCGCCCTTTCATTATCAAGCCCGCTATTGGCGGCGGCGGAGTTGGAGTTGTCACTGGCGCGGAAACGCTTTCGGATATCCTTAAGGCGCGCATGAGTCAGAATCGCCAAAAGTATTTGGTGCAAAAAAAGATTGAACCCGTCATGCTACGCGAGAAACGGGCTTGGTTTCGCGCCTATTTTGTGCTCGGAGAAACATATCTGGTGTGGTGGGATGATCTCACCCATATATATCAACTCCTGGAAGCGGCGGAGGAACGGGAGTTTTATCTCTCTCCGATGCGCGACATTATCAGTAAGATTGCCAAAGTCTCGGGCTTAGATTTCTTTTCTGCAGAAATTGCTTTGACTCCTGATGGCCGATTCGTTGTTGTGGATTATGTAAATGAAGTCTGCGACATGCGTTCACAAAACTCTCACCTGGACGGTGTTCCCCAAGCCTTGATTCATGAAATCATTGCTTCTATCGTCGCATTTGTACAACGGGAGAGAAGACTTGCGAGTGCCGAGGATTGAGGTATTGCGTGCCCTCCACAGATTGCGCCTTGAAAAAAGCGGTGAAGTGGGGATTTCTTTAAAAAAAGTCAAAAAACTGCGACATTTCAGTTGCAATCACTAGGCAGCTTTGTTATATTGCGCCAATTTGCGGAAGTGAATGTTCAGTGTGACAAGCGTTTTGCTCGGAGCAAAAGCTAATCAATTAGCGGATGCCCGAGTGAGAGCGAGTCTTTTGAATATAAACTACAGGTTGAAGAAGAAAAATTATCCTCGTTTGCATCAACGAGGAAAATAGGCACTACTCGAGTTGACTCCCTCCAAATTCTTCAGCCTTTTCCCAATGTTTCAGCTTTAAACCACGCTCTTGATGTGCTCCATTTCGCCAGTTTTAATTTGAATTTCGTAATTCTTTGGCTTTGGATTGAGTGATCTGAGAACACTCCAAGCAAGTTTCGCGTGGCACCCACTGGTTGTTATTTTACCTTCCGCGTTGCGTTGCTAAAAACTGATTTTTGATTTCGGCTGCACCGGTTTTGGTGCAGGGTCTTTTTTGCCGCCATTTAAAAATCCGCTGTATACAAACGGCGTTTTGTTTGAGAAACATCTGGTAGCTGTTTTTCAAATAAGACGCTGAAATTGATGTATCAACTCCCAGCGCGAATTTTTCGATTCAAAGAATGAACAGGAGTTGTTGCATCTGCGAAAGTGAGGTAGGTGCAAGGATGGAGGAAAACTTTAACATGAGGTATGGAGGTTTAACCTATGCGAGTTCGTCCCGCTGTTTTCGCTCGCCGGTTGCCGTGTGGCTTGCTGCTGCTCGCGGTGCTGGTACTCGTCGCCTGTTCAACTTCCCCTTCCGAGCAGCTCCTCCAGGCTGAGAGTATGTTCGGCACCCTGGAGGCCAAAGGAGCGGAGCAATATCTGACGTATGAATTGGCCGAGCTTCGGCGAGGGATTGAAGAAGCAAAGAAGGATATACGCAACAACCGCGAGGAAAATGCCAGTGTAAGCCTCGGCAATATCTGCCGCAAACTGGATAGCTGCGAGGTTGCCTTTCAAAATTTAAAAGCGTATGCTGAAACGCGGAGTCGGAAACAGGTCGCTTTTCTTGGAGTGCAATTAAAAACACTGGAAGGCGCGCTGGAGAAATTGCCGAAGCTGACTTATGTAGATCAAAATCGCTACGACATTCACATGCATCGGCTGCGGCGGTATCACAAAGATTTGCAGAATCTCGAATCATTGATCGCGAGCGAAAATTTCCCCGAGGCATTGGAAAAAGGCTCGGCAATTCAATTACAGGTCGCAAAAATTTTCTCTGGCTTGAGCAACTCTGCACCCGAATTCACATTGGCAGAGCAGCGGCAAGCGGAAAATATTTCAAAAACAGCGGCATCACCTTCGCGGCATGCCGGCTCACTCTCCTCCGTTACAGCACAATAGTTTTTTTCTAAAATCTCTGCGGCGAGAATCGTCTTTTTTAAACATAAAGACGAAAGGGGAGTTTTTTTTCACGCTCTTTTTAGCCTCACTGTTTCTCAACCTTGCCCACCCCGAAGCCTGTCCGCGATAGGAAGGCTGATTTTTTTCTACTCCATCTACGCATTTTCAAAAAACCTGCGCTAGTTCTCCACGTTTCTCGGAAAAATTTGTTGTTTTTGTATACAAATTTTGTGAGATTGTTTAACACACCATTGCGCTTTCATCTCTGGAGAACACATCACTATGATTGCCGAACTCGACAAAAAATTCGAGGCGTTACTGCCTGTCGTGCGGGAAGCAGGGCAGGAGCATCTTTTTTTATTCTGGAATAAACTAAATCATGATTCCCGGCAACGTTTATTAGCCCAAGTTACGGAGATCGACTTCAAGTTGCTCGATCGCCTTTATCACACACTCGTGTTGGAAAAAAGAGCACAACACGAGGCGATACTCGAGCCGGCGCCGATAGTCAGCCTTGCGGATCAACAAAACAACCCGGATGAATGTGAAGCAATGCGCCAGTGCGGCGAAGATCTCCTGCGACAAGGTAAGGTTGGGGCGCTGCTCGTTGCCGGCGGCCAAGGGTCACGCTTAGGTTTTGATCGCCCCAAAGGGGTTTATCCTATTGGTCCGTTTAGCGGCAAAAGCCTGTTTCAATTGCACGCGGAAAAACTTTTAGCGCGCAGCCGTCGTTATGGCGCAACCATCCCGTGGTATATCATGACAAGCCGCGCGAACAATGAAGAAACGCGGGGTTTTTTTCAGCAGCACGATAATTTCGGTTATCCCTCCGGCGACACCTTCTTCTTTGTGCAAGGCATGATGCCGGCGATTGATGCGCAGGGCAAGATCATCATGGATGCGCCCGATAATATTTTTCTCAATCCCGATGGGCATGGCGGCACCATCATCGCCTCCGGCAAAAGCGGCGCGCTGGAGGATATGCGCAAACGCGGGCTTTCAGAAATTTTCTACTTTCAAGTCGACAACGTGCTCATTGATATTTGCGATCCGCTCTTCATCGGTTATCACATCAGCAAGGGCGCAGACATGAGCGCCAAAGCTTGCAGCAAGCGCGACGCGTTTGAGCGCGTGGGTGTGCTCGGCAAAAAAGGCGGCAAATATGCCGTGATCGAATATAGCGACATGAGCGATAAAGATAAAACCGCGCGCAATGCCGATGGCTCGCTCAAATACAACGCCGGCAGCATTGCGATTCACATGTTTCGCGTTGATTTTCTCACGCGTGAATTGCAATCTGGCAAAAAGCTCCCGTGGCACTTGGCGCATAAAGCAATTCCATTTCTCGATGCCAAAGGCGAGCTCGTGCAACCGCGGGAACCGAACGGCTATAAATTCGAAACCTTCGTCTTCGACGCTTTTGCCGACGCGAAAACGTGCGTGTTGATGGAGGTCGAGCGCCAAGCGGAGTTTAGTCCGATTAAAAATTTCTCCGGTGTTGATTCACCCGAAACCGCGATGCGTGACCTTTGCAACTTTTACGCAAGCTGGCTCGAAAAAGCCGGGGTGGATATTGAGCGCGATGCGGAAGGTTGGCCCAAAGCAAATATCGAAATCAGCCCGTTGTATGCCAGCGATGCCCGCGAGCTTGCCCAGAAAATTCCGCGCGGCTTGAAAGTGGAGCAAGCGTTATATTTGGCGTAATGCCTGTCGATCACCTCCTGAGAGCGCAGCATGGATAAAAATCAAGTTGCCAACATTCTCGATGAAATCGGCACTCTGCTCGAATTGAAGGGCGAGAACCAATTTAAGACGCGCGCCTATGGCAATGCTGCGCGCACGCTGCGTGGTTTGACGGAAGACTTGCAGCAACTCGTTGCGGAAAATCGCTTGCGCGAAATCAAGGGTATCGGCGATGCGCTCTCGCTTAAAATTGTCGAACTCGTTACCACGGGAAAGCTCAAATATTACGAAGATCTGCGCAGCAGTTTTCCCGCGGGGTTGATGGATATGTTGCGTATTCCCGGCTTTGGCCCGAAGAAAGCAAAACGTTTGTATGATGAGTTGGGGATCGGTTCGATAGATGATTTGGAAAAAGCCTGCCAAGAAGATCGCCTCAGCGGCCTCGAAGGTTTCGGCGCAAAGAGCCAGCAAAAAATATTAGAAGGCATCCAGCAAATTCGGCAATTTTCCGGACGCCATCTCTTTCATGTTGCCGCACAAGTGGCGCTGCCGTTGTTTGAAGCCATCAAAAAGCACCCCAAAGTCATTCGCGCAGAACTTGCCGGAAGTTTGCGGCGGCATAAAGAAACCATCAAAGACATCGATATTGTTGCGAGTTGTAAAGACGCGGATCGTGAGACCATCTTTGAATTTTTCATTAAGCAGCCCGGCGTGCAAAGCGTGATTGCAAAGGGCGAAACCAAAAGCAGCGTGCTTCTGGAAAACGGCATCCCCGCGGACTTGCGTTTGCTCAAAGATGTGCAATTCCCCTATCTCTTGCATCACTTCACCGGTTCGGCGGAGCATAACATCGCCATGCGTGGTTATGCGCAAAAGCTCGGCATCAAAGTGAGCGAGCACGGCTTGTTTCGCGGTGACAAATTGATTCCATGCAAAGACGAAGCTGCGATTTTCGCGACGCTCGGCATGCAATATGTCCCGCCCGAGTTGCGCGAAGACATGGGCGAGATGGAAGCCGCGCTTAAAAATGCCATTCCCGAATTGATCGAGAAAAAAGATTTGCGCGGGGTGCTCCATTGTCATTCCACTCACAGTGACGGCGCAAATACCATCGCGGAGATGGCGGAAACTTGCAAAGCATTGGGCTTTGAATATCTGGGCATCACGGATCACAGCATGTCGGTTTATTATGCGAACGGCTTGCCGCCTGCGCGCGTGAAGGTTCAGCATAAAGAGATTGATAAGCTCAACGCAACGCTGAAAGGCTTTCACATCTTCAAAGGCACGGAATGCGACATTCTTCCCGACGGCCGTTTGGATTATCCCGAGGAAGTGCTCGCCGGCTTTGATTTCGTCATCGCTTCGATTCACAGCAGCATGAACATGACGGAAGAGAAAGCAACGCAGCGTCTGATTAAAGCAATGGAGCATCCCGCAGTGCGCATGCTTGGTCATCCCACGGGTCGTTTGCTACTCGGTCGTGACGGCTATCCGATTAATCATCGCAAAGTGATCGACGCGGCCGCGGACCTTGGCGTGTGCATCGAAATCAATGCTAGCCCGCATCGTTTCGATTTGGATTGGCGCCACTGCAAATATGCGCGCGACAAGGGCGTGCCGATCAGCATCAATCCCGACGCGCATACGCGCGATGGCGTGGCCGACATTTTTTACGGCGTCGGCATCGCGCGCAAAGGTTGGCTGCGGAAAAAAGATGTTTTGAACACCAAAACCGCGAAAGAAATCACCAAATGGTTCAGCACGAAGAAATGACCGACACCAACCCGTCAGGCCAACAAGGCCGCTTGTTTTGGGGCGGCCTCTTGATCCTCTTTGGCGTGCTGCTGCTTTTGGATCGCCTGGATCTGTTGCAGTTTGGCGAAGTCATTCGCAACTTTTGGCCTTTGATTTTGGTATTCATTGGCGTCAAGATGATTTTGTTTCCCTCCCGCCCGCGCACGCAAACTTCTCCTTCCGAAACGATTAGCTCCCCGCATGCAACCGAAAACACGTGGCAAGCCACGAGCGACCCTGCCGTCGTCAGCAATTACCTTTCAGAAAATCGTTTTATCGGAGACATTCATTTGCAATTGCAGAGCGATGACTTTCGCGGCGGAACGGTATCGACCTTTATCGGCGATCTCAAACTCAATCTCGCCAACGTGCGCATCACCACGCCGGGAGACCGCTTTCTCACACTTTCCGGCTTTATCGGCGACGCGACGCTGCAAATGCCTTCGAATATGGCACATTCGATTCAAGCCAGCGCCGTGATTGGCGACTTCAAAGTGTTTGGTAAAAGAGACGGCGGCTTTGGTTTAAATCGTATGTACAAATCCGCGAACTATGATCAAGCCGAAGTGCGTTTGAACCTGCGGGTTTCGTTTTTCATCGGAGACATTAAAATTCAGTGAAAGCGGAGCAAGTAACCACTGTTGAACTACGCCGACGAAAAAACATTCTGCACGAACTGCAAAGGCTCTATCCCGCTGCGGACTGTGCGCTGAATTTTCGCAATGCATTTGAGTTGTTGATCGCGACTATCCTCTCCGCGCAATCCACGGACAAGACCGTCAATCAAGTAACGCCTGCGCTGTTTGCAAAGTATCCTTCGCCCGCGGCACTAGCGCGCGCCGACTTAGAGGAGCTTGAAACACTGATTCACGCCACCGGATTTTTTCGCAACAAAGCCCGGAGCTTGTTGGGATGTGCGCAGATTTTATCGGCACAACATGGCGGTGTTGTGCCGCAAACCATGTCCGAGTTAACGGCATTGCCCGGCGTAGGCCGCAAAACCGCAAACGTGGTTTTAGGAAATGCGTTTGGAATCAATGACGGCGTTGTGGTCGATACTCACGTGCAACGGCTCGCGCAAAGGCTCGGATTCACCAAGCACGACTCTCCCGAAAAGATTGAACGCGATTTGATGGCGAGCGTGCCCCAGGCAGAGTGGACAACGCTTTCGCATCAGTTGATATTGCATGGCCGAGAAGTTTGCAATGCCCGCAAGCCTAAATGCTCTGCTTGTTCATTGGCGCCATACTGCCCCGGTAAAAACAGCTCAACATAATCTCAAGAGCGTCGTCTTAAAAAAAGCAAACGTACTGCTTCCGCAATTCCGCCCGTGACCGCTAGTATCAAGGACGATTATGGATTTTAAGAAAATCTTCAAGCCTAAAATCATACAAGAATGGACTAGCCTGCTTCGCGAAAAAGGTTTGAAGGGGTTTATCAAAGCCAAAGGCTGGAAAGTCGTGTTTGCGATCTTTACGTATTATTTGATTCGCGACACCCTCTTGTACGTCGTCATTCCAATTATGATTGCCCAAGGCTTTATCTGCAAGTAAACGACCGCGTCTAGGACGAGCCACGCCGGATATGAAAATCCAATCCAAACTTATCATCCTTCTTTTCGCCACGATCACTTGTGTCGGTTGCGACCAAGTCTCAAAGCATTGGGCCAAATCTTTCTTACAATACAACAGTCCGCAATCGTTTTTCTCCGATCTTTTGCGCTTTCATTACGCGGAGAATCCCGGCGTTGCTTTTAGCCTCGGCGCACAATTGCCTGAGCACATTCGGATGTTGCTTTTTGTCTTTGGCACCAGTATTTGCCTTGCGCTATTATTCGTTTACATTGTGCGCGCGGATAATCGCAACCGCCTACACTCGCTCGCTCTCAGCCTCATCTTTGCCGGCGGCATGGGCAACCTCATCGACCGCATCTTTCGCGACGGCCGCGTTATTGACTTTCTCAACCTCGGCATCGGCGATTTCCGCACGGCGATTTTCAACATTGCGGACATGGCTATTTCTTTCGGCATGGTGCTCCTTATTGCCACTTCCTTCTGGGCATCGGAAGAATCCCCGAGTGAAGAAGTCTCCGGCCCCGCAGTATAAATTTACCTTCGCGTTGCTCCTCGTTTCCCCTCTTCCCATTCTGCCACTAGAAGAAATCTTGCAATTCGGAAGGTGGCTAACTATCTTGCTTTCGTCTTGATCCGGAATTTCCAAGTCACATGTGACCGCACGAAACCATGATTACCGAGCAAGAGTTGCAAACCCTATTGTCCGTATTGAATCGGACCGCGTCGAGCGCACGGTTTCAACCAAAGACACCGACAAGTTCGCGGAAGCGATTTGCGCTTTCTCGAATGATTTCCCCTACCATCGTCGCGCGGGCTACCTCATTATCGGCTGCGATGATCACGGCCGTCCCTCCGGTTTGCAAGTGACCGATCAACTCTTGCAAAACCTCGCCGCCATTCGTTCAGATGGAAATGTTCAACCGTTACCTGCAGTTTCCGTGGGCAAATTCACTCTGCCCGAGGGCGATTTGGCCGTCGTGGAAGTGCTGCCCTCGGATTTGCCGCCGGTGCGCTATAAAGGTCGAGTATGGATTCGTGTCGGTCCGCGCAAGGCCATTGCCAGTGAAACCGAAGAACGCATTCTTTCGGAACGCCGCACTGCGTTGAGCAAAACGTTCGATGCGAGACCGTGCAGTGACAGCGAGTTGGAAGATCTCATCGCCGACCTCTTTCAGATAACTTATCGCGGCAACGCGGTTGCCCCTGAGACGATTGCTGAGAACAATCGTAATTTGCCGGAGCAGCTTTCCGCTTTGCGTTTCTACGATCTCAACAAAAAATGTCCGACCCATGCCGGCGTGTTGCTCTTCGGCCATAATCCGTTGCATTGGTTGCCGGGCGCTTATATTCAATTCCTGCGTTTCGCGGGAACGGAGTTAAGCGATGAGGTCTCGAACGAGCAAACTTTTTCCGGCGATTTGCTGACCGTATTGCGCGAACTGGATGCCTTCATTCCCTTGCAGATTCGAGCCAAGCCCGTGCCCGTCAGCACGCTCCAAGAAAATGTCGAGCAGGATTATCCTTTCGTCGCTTTGCGGGAAATTCTCATGAATGCCATTATGCACCGCCGCTATGAAAACTCGACCAGCCCGATTCGTTTTTATTGGTTTGAGGATCGCATCGAGATTCAAAACCCGGGCGGTCTATACGGTGAAGCCACGCCGGAAAATTTCCCGCTACAAAACAGTTATCGCAATCCGATTGTTGCCGAAGCCATGAAGGTGCTCGGCTATGTCAACAAATATGGTCGCGGCATTTTCCGGGCACAAGACGCCCTGAAGAAGAACGGCAATGCTCCGGCCGAGTTTGTGTTTGACGCTAACTATGTTTTAGTCACGATTCGGAGGAAGACATGACGCCCATCGTTTTTTTTAACAACAAGGGCGGCGTGGGAAAAACTTCTCTCGTCTATCACCTCGCGTGGATGTATGCCGAGCACGGATTGCAGGTGCTCGTTGCGGATCTTGATCCGCAAGCGAATTTGACCTCTATGTTTTTGGAAGAAGAACTTTTGGAAAAACTCTGGCCCGAGGGCGAGCACGCGCAAAGCCTTTTAGGCGCAATCAAGCCGGTAGTCAAGGGCATCGGCGATTTTGCCGCACCGCACGTTGAAGAAGTGACGGAGAATATCGGGCTCTTGGTCGGCGATTTGGGCCTTTCAACTTTTGAAGACAAGCTTTCCGATGTCTGGCCGCGTTGCCTGGATCGGGATGAAGCCGCGTTTCGTATCACGTCTCTTTTTTATCGCCTGCTCATCGAAGCAGCAAAAACCCGAGAGGCGGAGGTGGTGCTCATTGATGTCGGACCTAACCTTGGCGCCATCAATCGCGCGGCACTCATAGCCGCACAGTATGTCGTCGTGCCGCTCGCGCCGGATTTGTTTTCATTGCAAGGCTTGCGTAACCTCGGGCCGTCGTTGCGTCGCTGGCAGGAGGAGTGGCGTGAGCGTTTACAAAAAAATCCCGAACCGAGTTTGACGTTACCGCCGGTCGGTATGCAGCCGATTGGCTATGTAATTCAGCAACACGCAATGCGCAGCGACCGCCCCGCAAAATTTTACAGCCGCTGGATGGCGCGTGTGCCGGCAGAGTATCGCGACTCGGTATTGGCACAGCCTTCCCTGACCACTCCAATCGTTGAACAGGACCATGAATGTTTGGCATTGCTCAAGCATTATCGCAGTCTGATGCCCATGGCAATGGAAGCGCGTAAACCGATTTTCTTGCTCAAGCCGGCCGATGGCGCGATTGGTTCACATGCGAAAGCCGTGTTGGCATGCTATCAAGATTTTAAAACGCTGGCGAATAAAATCGCTGCACGCAGTGGTATAAGCCTTAAACAAGATGTTCAATTGCATTTTTTCAGCTAAAAATTTTCTGTAGTCAAAAAATTTCACAGTTGTGACGAGCGTCGCAGCGTGAAATAGAAGTCAGGAGCACCTCAACTCATGCCCAAAAGTCGTCACCCCAAGCACAAGCCGAAGTCGACTTCTCCTTCCCCCTCGCTATTACTAAACATTCCTAAAGAATTGCAACGGATCGACGATCTCATCGCGTCTGATGATTTCGAAAAAGCCGCAGAAAGTTTGAAAGAGTTGGCGGAACGCGCACCGCATCGCGCAGACGTATTCGAAACCATGCTCGTGCTCGGCACCAGAATGCATGATGCCGATATGTGCCTCGACGCCGTGTCACGCTTGGTTAAGATAAACCCCTTCG
Source organism: bacterium (assembly GCA_041918175.1). Lineage (GTDB taxonomy): Bacteria > Zhuqueibacterota > Zhuqueibacteria > Zhuqueibacterales > Zhuqueibacteraceae > JABWAN01. Next base: position 171,214 of record JAYRWE010000088.1, on the reverse strand, counting down.
CTGCGACGAATCACTACAACCTTTTTGTCATTTACCTGCAAAACGGCTTTCCGGCTTTGGCACTAAAGGTCGGCACTGATTTTTTAAAACGCTGGCCCAATCACAAACACGGCATCGAACTTCCTAAAGTTTTGGAGGAGCTTCGGCAAAGATTGCTCACCGAGCATATCGTCGCCCACTTTCCGGAAGAGCGGCGCATTGAAATCTTGGCTCTACACGATGGCGCGCTGCTGGGAACCGCGCGTGCGAACTATGAACAAGCCATAGAATCCGCCTCGCAGCTTATTCGGTTGGAGCCAAGTTTTATTCCCGCATATAACAATCGCGCGTTCGCGTATTGGGCATTTGGAGATACTGCAATGGCGCTTGCAGATACCGAACGCGCACTGACGCTTGACGCTGAAAATGTCCATGCGCTCTTTGCGAAAGTGCGTTATGCCGTGTTATCAAACCGCATAGCCGAAGCACACACGGCGGCGGAACGATTGCGAGCTATCCGAACGAACGATCCCGAGCTTCTCATCAAACAAGCGGAAGCTTTTTCTTATCTGCGCGATGACGGAGCTGTACTCGAAGTCGTTTCGCGCTTAGAAAGCCAAGAAGGCAACCCGCTTGTGATTGCAACCCTGCACTTATTTGCCGGCGTGGCAGCCGCGCGTTTGGGCGAGATAACGCAGGCGCGCTTTTTTTTAAATGAAGCACGCAAGTACGCGGCAACGGCCAAACGCGCCGAGGAACAATTGGCCGATCTCGATAGACCCGAAGGGCAGCGTGAAAACTCACACGCTTTCTTGCTCGACCATTGGATACCTCGGCGCGTGGTTGATGAGTTCGCCAAAATTCTCGGTACCCAAGCACGACGCGCCAATGTGCATGCGACGACAACTGCGCTGCAGAAATTTCTGGCGGCCCATCCTCATCTCGTGACTTTGCTGCCGATGCTGTTGGAGCACGGCGACGATCTGACACGTAGAGTTGCGTTCCAAATGGCCGAGCTTACAAATACCCCGGAGCTTTGGCAAGCGCTGAAAGACTTTGCCGCCAGCCCGCATGGCACGGATCGTTTTCGCAATGAAGTTTTGCTAGCTTTGCAGGAGGCCGGTCAATATGAAAAAGGGCAGCGCGTTTCTTTCTGGTCCGCAGGCAAACCCACTTTCGTAATCATACATCGCTACACTGTAGACAACGTACCATACGAAGCCAACTTTTCCGAACATGTGAGCCGCATTTCATTGGCCGCCATGCTTGCGCACCAGCAAAATGACTGGGAGCACGCGGAAACGATTTTAACCCAAGCGCTACACGAAGAGCCGAATTCTGCAAAGCTGCAATTCCAGCTTGTGCTGACTTATTTAAAGCAGGGTCGCGTAGGTCACGCACGCGAGTTGGCGGAAAAAATTACAGCGCAGCATCCTCAGTATGCGCTCTCACGCATTACGCTGACAAAGATCGCAATCGCCAATAATCGCAACGAAGAAGCCGAGCAGCACCTAAAAATTTTGACGGAGTTTGAGCACTTTCATTATTCGGAGTATGCGCAATTTTGCCAAGTGCAATTGATCTATTGCCTCCTCGTCAAATCCGATCATGACGGCGCGCAACAGTGGTTTGCTCTTTGGGAAAAAAGAAGCTCGGAAAGTCCCGAACTCAAGGCGGCACAACAAGTGTTAAAAAATCGCGCCACGAGCAAACAATGGGCACGACAGATGTTGGCGCCCTTTCGCGAGTCGTGATTCCATTTTCCATGTTTTACCCCATGTATCATGTGTAGAAATATTTTTGAACATTCGGCCGCCGCTCCAACAAAGTTGGGGATTTTTAACTTGCTTGCCTGCGCCGGTTTTTATACGTTGCCCGCACTTTTTTGATAGAGCCTTGTGCTTAGGAAGAACGCAACATGTTCTCTCTTGGGAGCGACAATCTCTTCTCGCGGTGATCAATGCGGAGCATCATATGAAAAAACTCTATCTGTGGGCTGCATCAGTTCGTGCGCGCATAAGTTTTAGCCACATGCTATCTGCTCTACTGTTCGCGTGCAGCAGTGCGCTCGTCTTCTTGCTGGTGCGCGGCTTGTGCCATCCCACGGGAAGCAAGCGCGGTAAACCGCAGGCCGCCCTTCCTGCTCATCCTGCAGCGCTGTCCGAGCACCAACGCCCGCCGAATTTTTGGACATTGCTCAACCAATTACAAACTTCTTCTGCGACCTCTGCTCGTCTTGCTTCATTTTTTCCCGCGACGCGAACCTCTTCCACGCGCACGACCATCGTGCCTCCGGCTTATCCGACGCTCACTGAGTTTGAATATCGCTTCGAAGAATTGGCGCGTGCGTACCCTCGCCTTGTGACCAAACACGTCATCGGCGCGAGCACCATGGAACAACCGCTTTGGGCTTTTCGTGTGAGCGACCATCCCGATCTGAACGAAGACGAACCTGCGTTGCTCTTCACGGCATTGCACCATGCGCGGGAGCCTGCGGGCGTTTTTATTTGCCATGCGCTCATGGAAGATTTGCTCCAAAACTACGGCAACAGCGCGAGCCATACTCGCCTCGTTGATAGTCTTGATATTTGGTTCGTGCCGCTCGTCAACCCCGATGGTTATGATTATCTCATGGCGAGCCAACGGCAGTTTCCCTGGTGGCGAAAAAATTTGCGCGACAATAACGGCGACGGCAAGTTTGATCCGCTCATCGACAGCGTTGACTTGAACCGAAATTATGATTACAATTGGAATGAAGGTGGAGAAGGCGAGCTAGGCAGTTGGTTTTATCGCGGCCACAGCGCGTTTTCCGAGCCGGAAACGCAAGCACTGCGCAATCTCGAGCAACAGCGCAATTTCATTCTCGGCGTTTCATTTCACAGTTATGGTGAGGCCGTGCTTTATCCTTGGGGCAATTTTAGTCCTGCGCCGGATCACGATTTGATTTTGGATATTGCGCAAAAATACGCAGGGCAAATAACTCGGCAAAGCGGCGCGGGAAAATATCAAGTCTTGCCGCTCAATGGGCGTGTCGGGCAAAGCTCAGTGTGGCGCTATGGCGTGACGAGCGCAATTGACTTCATCTGTGAAACCGGCGAAGATTATTTTCCTGCGCTTGAAAGCTTGCCTCGTATCGTTGCGGAGAATGTGCGTGGCGCGAGTTATTTGCTTGCACGCGCGTTGCGCAGCGGCGTTAGCGGCCATGTGCGCGAATTTGAAACCGGCGCTCCCGTGGAAGCGGAAATCATCGTTGCCGGTTTTGAGCGCGATTATGTGAAGCCGCGGCATTCGCACGGTCGGTTTGGCCGCTTTGATCGTTTGCTTTTACCCGGCGTCTATACGATAACCGTGCGCAAAAGCGGCTATCGCACGGCGCAGTTTGAACACGTGAGCGTAAACGATTCAACCTTAACTTATCTCGACGTCGAGCTGCACCGTGAGGCAGTTCGGCCTTCAATCACCAGTCATTAGCCTTTATTTCAGCAAAGCTTTTATGCTTTTGTTGAAGTAACAACGGAGGAGGAGTATGAAGAAGTTTGTTGTCGGCTTTTTGAGCGGTTTGCTGCTGGGTGCTGCGGCAATGGTCATTGGCCAAGAAGCTTTTTATAAAGGTAAAACGGTTTATGTTAAAATCACCGAAGAAAATTTGCGCGCTACGCCCGGTGGAGAAAAATTTGGCAGCGTGGTCAAAGGCGCGGCCATGCAAGTCATCGGTAAGCAAGACAAGTGGCTTTCCGTGGCCTTGATTGGATACATTTGGAGTGAGTCCGTCACCGGAGATGAAAACATTTTCAAAGGCACGCCTTATCGCGCCGCGATGATCGTGGTGAAAACCCAAGCAGAAGCTGATGCCATTCTGCTTGAACTAAAAGGCGGCGCGGACTTCGCGCAGATTGCCGCGAAGAAATCCATCAGCACCACTGCGGCAAAAGGCGGCGATCTCGGCGATGCCTATCCCGGCGACTTTTCGCCTGCAATTGAGCGAGCTATTCTCGCACTCAAGGCCGGCGAGATCAGCGGCGTGGTGAAAACCGAACACGGGTTTCATGTGTTCAAGAGAATAAAATAAGACACACTTTCGGAAGCTTGCCCAAATAAAAACGCCTCTTCTTTTTCATAAAAAGAAGAGGCGTTTTTATGTGTAACGAAATTTGTGAACGCTACTGCGCTTCACTCATAACGCAACGCGACTATAGGATCGAGCTTAGCCGCTTTGCGCGCGGGAAAGATACCGAAGAAGAGTCCAACCGCAGCCGAGAGCATGACCGAAAAGATGACCCACCCCACAGGAAGGACGAAAGGAAAGCCCAATCCCATCGAAAAGAGTCCTGCCAAACCGATTCCGACTAAAATTCCCAACAAGCCTCCGATACCGGTGAGCGTCGCGGCTTCAATTAAGAATTGCCAGGTGACGGCGCGCCGCGTTGCGCCGATAGCTTTGCGGATACCGATCTCGCGCGTGCGTTCGGTAACGGAGACGAGCATGATAACCATCACGCCGATGCCGCCGACCATGAGCGCGATGGAAGCAAGCACGACGAGCACGAGTGCAACCGCGTCGGTCACTTTTTTGGTGAGATCCATTACTGCTTCCGAAGTAATGAGAGCAAAATCATCCGGCTCGCCGAGCGGCACTTTGCGCCGCATGCGCATGAGCGCGCGCACGTTGTCTTTCGTTTCATCGAGACGCTCCATGTTATCCACGATGATGCGAAATTCCGGTCCCTGCCAGCGCCAAAGAAAATCGCGCTCAAATGCGGTGTATGGTATCGCCATGAAATTTTCGAAGACGCCGCTGAACACGGTTTTGCGCGGCGCTAGCACACCCACGACTTGATACTCCTCGTTGTTAATGCGAATCAACTTGCCGATGGGATCCTCGTCGGGAAAGAGTGAGTGTGCAGCTTTATCGGCCAGCACCACGACTTTGCGGCGATGTTCTTCTTCATATTGGGAGAAGTATCTGCCCTCGCCGATGTTGACGCTATTAACGTGCAAGAACGGTTGATTGGTGCCGACCACCTGCATGAGTTGCGCTTTGCGGTCTTTGTATTTTGCCACGGTCCCTCGTCCATACACCACCATCACTCCGCGCACATGCGGCAATTTTTCCAACGCTTCCATATCGTCAATGTGAAAATTCCGTCGCTTCTCCCATTCTTTCTGGCCATCACCGCTGAGAAAATCCACCTTCTGGAGCGAGAGCACCGGCGTTTCGTTGCCACTGATGGACTGCGCTAGAAATTTCTCCAAGCCGGCGAGCGTGGCCACCATGCCCATGAGGCTGGCGACGCCGATCATCACGCCGATGATGACCAGGGCCGAACGCAGTTTGTGGCCGCGCAGAATATTCAAGGCTTCGCGCATGGCTTCGAGCACTTCGCCGGTGACGGCGGAGCTTTCCAGTTTCTTTTTCATGGGTAAAATTCTTCCTCAACCATTTTTCTATTGCACAGCGCTTTATTCCGAACGCAAAGCTTCCACCGGGTTCAACTTTGCCGCACGCGAAGCCGGGTAAACCCCGAAGAACAATCCCACCAAGAGCGTGATGAACAATGCGACGACAATCGACCACGGTGCAATTTGATAGGGCAACGGCGAAAACGCGGCCACCAGAAACGCGGCGAAGAAACCCAGCGCGATGCCGATGATACCGCCGATCACTGTGAGCGTGATCGACTCAACAATGAACTGGCCTGCGATGTCACTGCGTTTTGCGCCCACGGCTTTGCGCGTGCCGATCTCGCGCGTGCGCTCATTTACGGCAACGAGCATGACGTTCATGATGATGATACCGCCGACCAAAAGGGTGATGCTCACAATACCGATAAGCGTACCGAACAACGCCTTGCTGATCGTTTCCCACAAGCTCACCAACGTTTCCGCTGTCGTAATGTAAAAATCGTCCTCTTGATTCGGCTTTAATTTGTGCCGAATGCGCATCACCGTGCGCACTTGTTCCTGCGCGGAAAGAAACGTTTCCATGTTGGCAGTGCGAACGGGGATGTCTACCGTTGTGTGCCGGCTCGTGCCGAAGTGTTTCAAATAGGCTGTGATAGGAATGAAAGCGAAGATGTTGGGATTGCCACCCAACACCGAAGGCTTCTTTTCCACCACGCCAATCACCGTATAATGTTTGCTGCCGAGCCGAACGATCTGGCCGAGAGGATCAACATCGCGAAAAAGATTTTCCGCGACTTCCCAGCCGAGCACGCACACCATGCGGCGTTGCTGCACGTCCACTTCACTAAAGTGCCGGCCTTCGATCAACGGAAAATCGCCGATGCCGGGATAGTCCGCGGTGCGCCCGCGAATTTCAACATTATCGACATAGTGGCGACCAACGCTCACGCGTTCGCCGCGATCGAGAGCGGCGTCGACGAACTCCGCCTGCGTCACTTCCTCGCGCAAGGCTTCCATGTCTTCCAGCGTCAATTCGGGATTCTTGAGCGACTTCAAAAACTTGTCGAAGTCCGTGAGAATTTCCCAATTGTTCACGCGCTGCAGCGTAAAAACATTGCTGCCTTGTTCGAGCACTTTTTCTTTCACATACACGTCCATGCCGCCGAGAATTGATACCACGGCAATGATCGACATGATGGAAATGACCACGCAGAGAATCGTGAGCGCAGAGCGCAGTTTGTTCGCCCAGAGGGCTTGCAATGCGATGTGGATGCTTTCGACGAAATGCTGCATGGCTTATTCTTTCTCTTCGGCTTTCTTGGCCGCCTTCGAGCTTTCCACCAAATCTTCTGCACGCAACCGGCGCAACGCGCTGAACGGCCCGGTAATCACTTCATCGCCGGCCTGCAGGCCCGAGACCACTTCGAAATAACGATCGCCCGCAATGCCGGTCTTCACTTCACGGAAGCTCGCTTTTCCGTCTTTCACGATAAACGCCCCTTGCATTTCTTTTTCTTTAACGTTGCTCGAATCGCTTTCACCATTGGTCATGGTTGCAGCGCGACGCTTTGCTTTGGGATCAATCGGCTTCAACTCAGAAGGCTTGCGCAAAGTGAGCGCTTGAATCGGCACGGCAATCGCTTTTTCGCGATAGCCTGTGGTAATATCCGCTTTGCAAGAAAGTCCGGGCCGCACCCGCGGAATTTCGGAGATGAGTTGCACGATTACTTCAAAACTCGTAGCCTGTTGTTGCGACCCGCCCGCTGCGCCGAGAATCGGACTGCGGCCGACTTTGGTGACCTTGCCTTTGAAGGAGCTGTCTGGATAGGCATCGACTTTGATTTCCACTTCTTGATCCACACGCACATTCACGATGTCGGTCTCATCCACTTCCACTTCCGCTTCAATCACGGAGAGATCTGCAACGGTGAGCAGAACCGTTGCGGGATTGTTGAATGTGCCAACGAAAGCGTTTTCGCCCTCTTCGATATTGCGCTTCACGACCACGCCCGAGATATCAGAAATAATGTTGACCTTGCTCAAATCGTGTTGCGCACTTTTCAAGCGCGCTTCTGAGCTTTTAATCTCTTGCTCTGCCGAGGCGACGCGCAGTTTTTGAATGTTCAGAGCGGTCTTGGCTTTTTGCACTGCTTCTTCAGACGTGAGCTTTTTCTCAAAGAGGGCGAGCTGCCGATCCGCTTCTATTTGCGTTTGCTCTAAATCGGCGCGCTGCCAATCATGCGACGCGCGCGCCGAGGCGAGGCCGGCTTGTAATTGCCGCACTTGTGTTTCCGCCAGCGTTGGGTCGATTTGCAATAAGGCTTGGCCTTTTTTGACCATATCGCCTTCGTCCACAGCCAAGCCGACCACTTTCCCCGAGGTGCTCGCGCTAATATCAACCGAGGTTTTTGCGCGGATCTTGCCGGAAGCAGAGACCAAAGCACGCAACTCGCGCTCTTCGATCTTTTGCGTTTCCACTTTTGTCTTAGCTTTTTGCTGCAATCGCAGGTTGGCAAAAACAATGAGCGCCAGCAACAAAACGCCGCCAACACCCAAAAGGATTTTCGTTCTGGTTTTCATTTTCCTTCCACATCCTCTTTGTTTTTTGGGGGAGTATTTTACGCTTTGAAAGTCGGGAGTTTTATACGGAAGTACAAGCGGAAAGTTGGAAGGATTTTTGAGATGGAGAGGCACATTTAAGATTCGAAGCATACTCTGCGGCCGCGTTGCCTTTGCGCCATATAGAGATTGCAATTCTGCATGAAAACCAGTATGCTAACCGTACCAAATCGTATCATACCAATAAGTACGAGCGCGATGAAATTCTACGGACGACAAGAAGAACTGCAACGCTTGGCTGAAATTTCCGAGCGCGCCGCAACCTCTGGATATTTTACCATGATCTCCGGACGAAGGCGCGTCGGCAAAACCACGCTGGTCAAACATTTCTTGGCGCAACAGAACCTGCCCGCCTGCTATTTTTTTGTTTCGCGAAAGCAGCCGCGCGCCTTGTTAAGTGAATTCGCGGAAGTGTGCGCCGAACAGTTTCCCGACCTCTCCGGACTCAGCTTCGAAAACTTTGACGCCTTCTTTCGCTTTCTCTTTCAAAAGCTAAAAACGCAAAGCTTCACCTTTGTGCTCGACGAGTTTCAGAATTTTCAGCATGTGGATCCCGCGGTTTTTTCCATTTTGCAGAAGCATTGGGATGAGCATAAAGACGGCATTCGCGGGCATATTATCGTCATTGGTTCGCTGCAAACGTTGATGCACAATATTTTTGAAGATCGCAAGGAGCCGTTATTCCGCCGCCTCACCGGCAAGCTTCTTTTGCAGCCCTTGACCTTTCCCGAAGTGCGGCAATGGTGCGAAGGTCACGGCATGCGCCAGGCACGCGCGCAAGTGGAGCTCTATCTGCTCTTCAGCGGCATGCCGTTTTATTACTATCTCATGGCCAAAGAACATTTGTTTGGCAAATCAAGCCTGGAAATTTTGGCGCGGCTGGCTTTGCGCCACGACGGTTTGCTGTTCAATGAAGGCAAGGAACTGACGATTGAAGAATTGGGTGTCAATTACGGTCGCTATTTTTCCATCCTCGAAGCTATTGCAAGCGGGCATACGCAATGGAACAACATCGCCACGCAATGCGGCATTCCCCCCAACAGTTTGGGAAAATACGTGGAAGAATTGCAAAACTACTACGGGCTTATCGAAAAAGGGACGAGTGTCTTCAGCCGTGAAAACGGCAAAACCAGCCGTTATTATTTGCGTGACAATTTCCTCGCTTTCTGGTTTCGTTACGTCTATAAAAACGCCAGCATGCTGGAAGAATTTTCCGGCGTACGGCTGTTGCCAAAGATTCAACGTGATTTACCGAATTTTTTCGGCTTCCAATTTGAAAAGTTCGTGCGCGATTGGCTGCAGCGACAATGCCTGAAAGCGCCGGAGAAGTTTCCGTTCGATCTCGTCGGTGGATATTGGGATAAGGGTGAAAACGAAATCGACGTCGTCGCGTTTGCAGATAACGACGCGATTTGCCTGGTGGGTGAATGTAAATGGAGCAGCAAGCGCGTCTCGCTCGCGTTGGATAATGAGTTGGATAAAGCGTTAGCAGCGCTTACTCGCAAGCGCACGTTTGGAAAGATCTTTAAAGCCGTGTTTGTGGGCGACAAAATGCCGAGCCGCTTGCGGGAGAGATTGCAGCGGCAGCAACTCATGACCTTCGATGTCGAAGATTACGCCGCGTAAGAACTGCGGCGCGCAAAAACCGCGGCGCGTAAAATTTCGATTTCGCATCACGACTGATAGCGTTTCACGCCCGCGCTTAAAATCAAACCAATGATGATCATGTTGGTTAGAAGTGCGGAGCCGCCGTAGCTGAGAAACGGCAAGGGAATGCCGGTCACGGGCATGATGCCCACAGTCATGCCGGTATTCACCACCACATGCACACCGAGAATGGACGCGGCTCCAATCACCACCAGCGAAAGAAACTTGTTTTTCAGCTCGCTGGCGATTTGCAAGCAACGCCAGAGCATCACAAAAAAAGTGATGAGCACAATCGATACGCCAAAGAAGCCGAACTCTTCTCCAATAACTGAAAAGATGAAGTCGGTGTGTTGCTCCGGCAAAAAACGTAGCTTAGTTTGCGTGCCTTGCAACCAACCCTTGCCCCAAAACCCTCCCGAGCCAATTCCCACCAGCGATTGTGCCACTTGATAGCCCGTGCCGCGCGGGTCCTGCTCTAACCCAAGGAAGATGAGTATGCGCGTTTTTTGGTAGTCATGCAGCTTGCCCCAAATGCTCGGCGTGAGCGCGCCGAAAAAAATATTCACGATGAATACTGTAATCAATATGGGCAAGGGGCGCTTCGTGAGAAACAAAACCCCGATGATGACCAACATGGCGGCAACGAAAGTGAAAAAATTAAACGCCGAAATGATTGCGACGAACGGGCTAACGATCAAAAAAACGACGAAGGGCGAAAGCCCGGCCCAAAATAAAATGGGAATAAGCATCGCACAAAGCACAATGGCAGTGCCGAGATCGGGTTGTTTGATGATCAAACCCACCGGTACAATCACCATTACGAAAGCAATCGCTAGTTCTTTTAATTTGCGCAAGTCGCGCACGTCTTGCGAAAGATAACGTGCGAGCGCAAGCACCGTGGCGATCTTCGCCACTTCCGAAGGCTGAAAATGCACCGGCCCCATAATGAACCAACGATGCACGCCTTTGCCGCCGCCGACGAATAACACGAGCACGAGCAACACGAGGCTCACGCCGTACAGGGTGTATGAAGCATTGAATAACACTTTCGTCGGTGCCAACACGAGGGCGGATGCGATCATCGCGCCAAGCAGAAACCAGATGATCTGCTTGGAAAAATTGTTTTGCAACAACTCCGTTCCCGCTTTGCTCGCAGTGGCGCTGTAGATTGCCATCAGTCCGACGCAAGTGAGGATCAGCACACAGACAATGATCACTTTGTCCAGGCCGCGCCAGTTTTGTCCGCTTCGAATAAGCATAAGATTTTGTGAAGAGCGATTTCCGGCCTAATCGTCTGCTTCTTTGTTTAAAGCGTGCGACACCAGTTTGTTCTGCTCATGCAAGAGCGCAATGATTTTGCGCGCAAACGGAGCGGCATTCGCGCCGCCGCCGCCGCCGTTTTCAAGAAAAATGCAATAAGCAATTTGGGGATCATCGAATGGCGCGAAGCCGATAAACCACGCATGCGTTTCGCCGTGCGGGTTCTGGGCCGTTCCGGTTTTACCTGCGGAAATAACCCCCGGCACTTGCGCCGAGCGCGCAGTGCCCGTCGGACTATTGACGACCATATACATGCCGCGCTTCACCGTCTCATAGCTGCTAGGTTGCACACCGCGAATGAAGACAGTATCCGGTTCGGGATATTCCTCTTTGAAACTGATCGGATCCATATAGCCGCGGCGCACACGCGGCTTAAACGTGCGGCCTTCGTTCGCCAGCGTCATCGCGAAATACGCCATTTGCAACGGCGTGACCAGCAACTCGCCTTGTCCGATAGCAAGGTTCAACATCAAACCTTTGCTCCATTTGTTGCGGCCATAACGTTGATTTAAATACTCTTCATCGGGAACCATGCCGCCGCGCTCATCGACCAGATCAATGCCCGTGACTTTGCCAAAACCAAACAGCCTGGAATACTTTGCCCAATTCTCGACACCGACTTTTAAACCCATGCGATAAAAATATACGTCGCAGGATTGCTCCATGGCTTGCAACATCCCCACTGTGCCGTGGCCGCCTTTTTTCCAACAACCAAATGCGCGATTGCCATAACGATAATATCCCGGACAGAACACGCGCTCGTTCGGGTCGATCAAGCCGGTTTCCAAGCCGGCAATAATCGTGATCATTTTATAAGTCGAGCCGGGGGGATACAAACTTTGCAGCATGCGATCATACAACGGTTTTTGCGGATCGTTGATCATGCGACTCCACTCTTGCTGCGACAGCGGGCGAGAGAATAAATCCGGCTCGAAGTCGGGCTTGCTTACCATTGCCAATACTTCGCCATTCTTGCAATTGAGCACAACGGCGCCGCCTTTATGAGTCATCATCTCCGCTTCGAGCATGCGTTGCAACGCTGCGTCGATTCCGAGGATTAGATCCAAGCCCGGCACCGGATTGTCGCCGGAATAAGTCGTGTCCGGGCCCAATGCCAAATCGCCGACAACACGCCCCAACGCATCCACTTCGAGATAGCGTTTACCTTTTACGCCACGTAAAATTTTTTCGTATTGCCGCTCAAGCCCTTTCTTTCCGATCAAATCGCCCGGGGTGTAACTCTCGCCAAAAGTTGCCAACTCCGCATCGCTAATCTCGCCGAGATAGCCGAAAAGGTGCGGCGCTTTGATGCCGCTGCGATAAGAGCGTCGCGACTCCGCGCGAAACTCGATGCCGGGCAATTCGATGCGACGTTCGTGCAGCAAGCTGAAACCGGAGAAATCAATTTGACGCTCAATCTTGGTGGGAAGTAAGTTGCCGCGTTTGGTGCGCGTGATTTGCTTGCGCAAATCATCTTCTGAGGTATGAAAAGCACTGGCGAGGATTTGATAACCGGGTTTGTTGCGCGTAAGCTGTCCCGGCAAAACGTAAACGGCATAGGCCGGCCGGTTGTCGACAATCACTTCGCGATAACGATCGCGCAACAAGCCCCGAGGCGGTTCGATGGCAACGGGGCGCACGCGGTTTTTTTCAGACTCCGCTAAAAACTCGTCGCCGCGATAGAGTTGCACATAGGCAAACCGGCCGAGCAAGATCAGCAACAAGCTTGCTAACCCGGCATTGAAAATCGTGCGTTTGTTTTGAAGCGTCCATTCCATATATCAGAAGCCCGTCGGGTTAACGTCTGCGCTTCAATCCAATGTCGGTTTGTTGCGCATGGAATCCGGCCACAACATTTGAATGATCGCAACAAAGACTACGGTGTAAACCGAATTGGGCAACACATAGCGCAGAAAGACATAAAAAAAACTCAAGCCGGTGTCAAAATAGAATACGGTATCGCGCAGGATGTTGTGCGTAATCGCCGTGACCAATGCCAACCCCAGCGCAACCTGCAATTCAATTTTCGCTTTGTCTTTGGCCAAAGCTCCGGCCACAAAGCCGGCGATAGCTTTGGATAAGGCTTGCAAGCCATACAACTCGCTCACAGCAATATCCTGAACCAAACCCGCCACAAAGCCGGTAAGAATCGCCGGTGTCGGGCCGTGGCGAATCGCGGCGAGGATAACGCCGATCAACATAAAATCCGGGTGCACATCGGAAAAAGCCAGCAGCGGCACGACAGCGATTTGAAGCGCCAACAAAAACGAAAACATCAAGACATATTTCAAGACGCGTTTGAACAAGTGGCTTACCCTCCACTGTTGGCGTTGGCATTCGAGTCACGGCGAAGATTCGGATTGGCCCGCATGAGCACAAAAACTTCTTCGAGGCGTGCGAAGGTGACCGCCGGCGTCAACGGAATTTGTTTAAACATGCCGGAGTTGTCCACCTTGGGCTCCAGCACGACGCCGACGCGAATGCCCGGCGGAAACAAGGCGCTGGAGTCTGAAGTCACAATCACATCACCCGCGACCACGTCGGCATGACGGGCGACGCCGGTCATTTCAAAATTTTGTGAACTGATCCACGTTGCAATGCCAAGCACGCGGCTGCGCTGAATGCGCGCACTCACGCTGAAATCGCGATCCAGCAGGAGTTGCACGTGACTGGTGCGATCATTGACTTTGACCACTTTACCGGCTAGCCCCTCGGGCGTAACCACGGGCATGTTGATTTGCACGCCTGCGGTTCGCCCCAAATCAATTACGACAGTATTGGGCGTGCTATTGCTTTCTTTGAACAAAACACGCGCGGCGCGGAGTTCGAGTTGTGCGCGCTGTTCATATTCCAGCATGCGGCGCAAACGCACGTTTTCAAAATACGCTTCGCGCAGTTGGCTGTTCTCCAGCAACAATTGCGAGGCGCGTTCGCGCAACGCACTCACTTCCTGAGGAGAATAGTCGCGCCAATTTTTCCAATCCGCCAGGGCGTGGAACGCGGCATAGCGATCCACCGCGAAACTGCGAATGGCGTCGATTTGCGGCGCGTCGTTGTTGAACAAAATCGCCAATGCGGCCACGATGGCGGCGAAGAGCACGAAGTATTCACGGCTCGAAATCAGTAGGGAACTGGGGCGCTCTAACATGGGGCAGCGTATCGCTCAGATTGTAAATGCGGGATCAATAGCGTTTCACTTTCGAGAGCACTTTTTGATAGCGATGAATCGCTTCCAACACTTTGCCCGTGCCGCGCACCACCGCGGTGAGCGGATCTTCGGCGACAATTACCGGCAAGCTGGTTTCGCGGCGTAAACGTTCATCCAAGCCGCGCAACAATGCGCCGCCGCCGGAAAGCGCAATGCCGCGATCTAAAATATCCGCGGAAAGTTCGGGAGGCGTGCGCTCCAAGCATTGCTTGGTCGCTTCGACAATCGCGTTGACACATTCGGCCAAGGCTTCTTGCACTTCCATGGAATTGATCTCCACGGTTTTGGGAATACCGGCCACGATGTCGCGCCCGCGTACGCTCATCGAAGTTTTGTCGTTGAACGGCGCCGCGGAACCGAGCGTGCATTTGATGTGCTCCGCGGTATTATCGCCGATCAGCAAATTATAATTGCGTTTGAAGTGTTGCACCACGGCTTCACTCATTTCATCGCCGGCAATGCGAATCGAAATGTGATTCACGATGCCGGAAAGTGAAATGACCGCGATCTCCGTCGTGCCGCCGCCGATGTCGATGACCATGCTGCCCACCGGTTCTTCAATGGGCAGGCCAATGCCGATCGCCGCGGCCATCGGCTCGTCGATCAGATGCACTTCCTTCGCGCCTGCATGCTCAGCAGAGTCACGCACCGCGCGTTTCTCCACTTCCGTCACTCCGCTGGGAATGCTAATCGCCATGCGCGGCCGCCAAATGCGCGTAGCTTGCACGCGACGAATAAAATGGCGAATCATGGCTTCGGCCAACTCGAAATCCGCGATCACGCCGTCTTTCATCGGCCGCACGGTGATGATCTCGTTGGGAGTGCGGCCTTGCATTTCTTTTGCGGCGTGACCATACGCCACAATTTCCTGATCAACTTTGCGAATCGCCACAATGCTCGGCTCATTCACGAGAATGCCTTTGCCGCGCACGTAGACCAACGTATTGGCCGTGCCCAAATCCATGGCAATATCGCTCGAAAATAGATTTTGAAAAGAGAAATTCATGCGGACTGCGCCTTTCCTTCGGGACCGTTTTGAATTTCAAACATGATATGGTTCATTATTTTTTCAATGCCGAAAATGTCGCACACCCGTGAAGAGCATTGCGATCTTGCGTCCATTCGCCGCGGCAATCACCTCCGCGTCGCGCAGCGCGCCGCCCGGTTGAATCACCGCAGTGATGCCGTCATTGGCCGCGAGTTCGAGTCCGTCGGCAAACGGAAAGAACGCATCGCTTGCCAGCACCGCTCCCTCGAGCGAAAACTTCGCGGCGCGCGCTTTTTCAAGCGCGAGGCGCACGGCATCCACGCGGCTCATCTGCCCCGCGCCCATGCCGAGCGTTTGTTCGCTGGTGCACAACACAATCGCGTTCGACTTTACCCAGCGTACAATTTTCCAGCCGAAAAACAAAGCCTGCATTTCTTGTAATGCCGGCGCGCGTTGCGTCACGCATTTAAAATTTTGTTCGTTATCTGCGGCGAAATCCTGTTCCTGCACCAACACACCGCCCGCGACTTTTTTAAATTCCAAACGCGCGCGCGGTTTCATATGCAGCTCGGGCAATTCCAACACGCGCACGTTTTTCTTTTGCGCAAAAATTTTTAAAGCTTCTGCGCTATACTGCGGCGCGAGCACAACCTCTGTGAACAGTTCTGAAATTGCGCTTGCAGTTTCGGCGTCAACTTCGCGATTGCAACCGACGATGCCGCCGAACGCGGAGACGGGATCCGTTGCTTTGGCTCTGTGATAGGCCTGCGATAGGCTCGCGCCGATGCCCACGCCACACGGATTCGCGTGTTTGATGATCGCGCAGCACGGTGCTTCGAACATGCGCACGAGGTTGAGCGCGGCGTCCGCATCGGCAATGTTGTTGAATGAAAGCTCCTTGCCTTGCCATTGCTTTGCGTTTGCCAATCCCGCTTCGCGGCTCAAGCTGTCGCGATAAAACCCCGCGGCCTGATGCGGGTTCTCGCCGTAGCGCAAGGTTTGAATCTTTTCAAGAGCGACTACGAGCGAAGTAGGGAACTCCATAGTTCCCCCCTTGAGGGGGGCTAGGGGGGTGTTGGCAACTTTCTCAGCGCCAAGCGCGACACCCCCCTGGCCCCCCTCAAGGGGGGAATTGTTTGGAGCGTGCGCCTCAATGTTTTGTGCAAAGAGCAAATAGTTGTTAATCGTCGCATCGTATGATGAAGTATATGCAAACGCCGCGCTCGCTAACTCTCGCCGCGTTGCCAAAGTCAACTCGCCACCTTCGCGTTCGAACTCGACCATCGCTGCTTGATATTGGCTCGGCTGCGTAAGCACGGCTACATGCGTAAAATTTTTCGCCGCGGCGCGAATGAGTGAAACGCCGCCAATATCGATATTCTCCAGCGCATCCGCAAGTGTGACTTCGGACTGCGTTACAACTTTGCGAAAAGGATAAAGATTGACCACGACGAGGTCGATCAAGCCGATGCCGTGCATTTGCGCTTCCTGCAAATCCGAATCAAGCTCGCGCCGCGCAAGCAAACCACCGAAAACTTTTGGATGCAAAGTCTTCACGCGCCCGCCGAGGATTTCCGGAAAGCCGGTGAGCGCGTCAATCGGTGTGACAGTGAAGCCATGCTCGCGCAAATAACGCGTCGTGCCGCCAGTGGCGATGAGTTCGACGTTGCGCTTTGCTAGTGCGGCAGCCAATTCGAGCAAGCCGGATTTGTCGTGCACGCTGAGGAGCGCGCGATGGATTTGCGTCATCACAATCTTTTTTAGGAAATATGGAAGACCTCGTCGGGCAGCACATCGAGTTGCTTCTTGAGCGCATCACGAGTTTTGCCTGGAGAAGTAAGAGGCTTTTTGACAATCGGCTTGAGGTGTTCGTAAATTTCCGACATCGGAAAATTATGGCGAGTCTGCACGAGCTTGACACCAAGACGTTGCGCCGTATCAAGCACCGACGATTGGCGGCCCAAGCGATCAACGATCACGATGCCGTTTCTGCCAACACGATTGAGCTTATCTTCCGGCACTTCTTGATTGCCTTCGCCGATCAAGCCGAGGTCAATGCGTATTCTGCCGCGCTTGGTTTCTACTTCACCATCGGCTTCGCGGTCAACTTCTTCATCGCGTTCAATATTCAGCCAATAACTTTCATTCACGTGCAGACCGAGCAACTCCAATCCGGCGCGCAAGAAGGCACGCTCCAATCGTTTGCCATAAACTGCTTTGTTTGAGCCTCGCACAGTCAACGAGGCTGCGCCGATCATTTGAAGAAACCACAGTGACTCTGAGAGATCTAACTTCTCCGTTACGCCCATGGCATTATTTCTTAGGTCGATGGTGATTGCGCCCTCCGACCATTTCTGCTTCTTTGCAACTTCATTGCATAGAGAAAGCATATTGTCAATGAAGGCGGCAATTTCGGCCGTGTCTTTCTTTGAGAGGTCTAAATTTTGAACCGTCTTGTGCGTGAGGCCAAGCAACCAAACTCGCATGTCCGCAAGAATTTTATCTCTATTCTGCGTTTCTTGCAAGCGCGCCAACAATTCTTGCAACCACTGCTTGCCATAGTGCCGGCGGGCTTGATGCACGACTTGCAACAGCCACGAGTGATAGATGTGAAGCTTCTCGCGCACCACGCGCTCCGTAATGTCGCGATAATTGCCGCCGGTCATCAAATGCAAAACGGCATAGCGCACAGCTTCCGCCGAAAAGGCTTCGCGAATGAGTGGGCGCGAATTCCACCAAAGATTCAAATCCTCGATTTGCCAAGCAAAAGCTGTTTTCGTTTCTTTCTTGCCCATGATGGCCCAACGCCTCAAAACAATTCATGCTGCTTTGCTTCATTTTTAGATAAGAAATCTTCCGGCTCGAAAAGCACTTCTTCGCCCATGGTCTTGGCAATCAATCCAATTTCATTTTGCATCAGCCGAAAGTACTTCGGCTCGCTCTCCATCAAGAAAAAACGACGTTCCATTTTTAATGCGACGCGCCCCACGGTTCCGCTGCCTGCGAAAGGATCAAGCACCACGTCGCCGATGAACGAATAATACCGAAGGACTTTCTCGACCAACTCTTCGGGAAAAATCGCGGGATGTTCTTTGTGATGCGCAGGCGTGATGCGCCAGATATTGGTGACATCATAATTGCCCTCGATCTTTGATCTCTTCACCGCTTCGGCGTTGTGATGGGTGCGAATGTTCCAGTCGATGAGTTTGTCCGTTTGCTTGCGATATACCATCACATACTCCGTGACCGGCACGGCTTTATATTGTAGCGGATGACGATCAGCGGCGAAGCGTCGCCCTCTGCCCGTGGCCCAACCTGCTCCTTCGGGTTTAACCCAAATGATGTCATCGATAAACTCGAAACCAATGTTGCTGAGCACATGATGAAGATCGAATGGCAAAGCTAGTCGTCGGCTCGCAGCTTGTCGGCTGACGCGACGAACCAAAATCGGCGAAGTATTCACGACGAGAAAACGGCCTTCGCTCATGACTTCATGACACCGCAAAAAAACGCGGCGCAGCGAGTCGAGATATTCCTGATAATCCAAATACTCCGTGTACTCCGGGCGCGCGTTAAAATACGGCGGCGAAGTGAAGACCAACTGCACGGAGTTCGGCGGCAGCTCGGAGAGAACTTGCGCCGCGTCGCCCAATACCACCTTGTTCGGCAGAAAAGGAGGCGGCGTTTGCCGCGCGGTCTTGCCGCCGCTGCGATGTTCAACACCGTTCTCCTCCGCTTCGTTTGCAAATTTGAGCAAGCGCGATTTGATGATTGCAATTTCCGTGTGCTGCCGGATATCGCCGGAAGCGGCATCGAGTATCACTTCACCTACCAACCCGTTGCCGTTGTTTGAACCGGGATACTTCAACGCTACACGCCACACGTTCTTGCGATCGTCGATTTCTGGAAGTCCGAGTTGCACTTCATTGCGAAGTCTACTTTTATCCAACCAGGTCAAAACCAGATTACGTGCAGTTTCAACGTTCTCTATGATATCCCGAGGCGGCATCTTCTTGCGCAACGGCTTCGATGAATAAAGATAAACGCCTGACTGTTCGCGAATGCGTGAAGAGATTTTTTTCCTCTTTGCCGTATAAAGCACGGGCGTTTTCTGCGACGCACTTTTTTCTTTTGCCGGCTTCATGTGACCCTCACTCGCCGTTCTTCTACTTGCACGCGCTCTTCCGCGAAAAGCTGCAATGCCTCCGGCAATAGTCGATGCTCCACCTCCAGCACGCGCGCAGCCAGCGTTTCAGCCGTGTCGTCATCGAGCACGGGCACGCAACGTTGCAAAATCGGCGCGCCCGTGTCATATTCTTCTTCGACAAAATGCACAGTTGCGCCGCTCACTTTGCAGCCGTAATCGAGCACGGCTTGATGCACGCGCGCGCCATACATGCCTTTGCCGCCGAAGCTCGGCAACAGCGCGGGATGAATGTTGATGATGCGGCCGTGAAACGCGCGAATGATCGAGACGGGAATCTTGCGCAAGTAACCCGCGAGCACAATGAAATTCACTTCGCGATGGTGCAGCACGAGCCGCAGCGTGTGCTCATACTTCTCCTCGTCGCGGCACGCGAGCACTTCCGTTGCGATTCCCGCTTGTCGGGCTAGGTGCAGCGCGCCCGCATCGCTGCGATCCGAAATGAGCACCGCAACGCGCGTGTGCAACTCTCCATTCGCAATCGCGGCGAGTATTGCTTGAAAATTGGAGCCGCGTCCGCTGGCGAAGATAGCGAGGTTTAAATGCAATTGTTCGGCTCCATAATAGAATTTGTCATTCAGAAGGAATCCTTTTGAGCACTGAGAATGTTGCTCATTGGGACGTTGTCATCAGCGCTTAAAAAGATTCCTTCTGAATGACAAGGTTTTATTGTCAACTCACCGCCGCTTCCGTGATCGTCAAACGTGTTCTGCGCGCGGATACTTCCAATTCGGCGCGCGCGCCAATGGGCATCGTGTGTTTGACGCGGCCATGACCGTAATCCAGTCCCATGAATGCCGGCACTTTCAGCGGCTTAATGAAATCGCGCATGAGATCATCAAACGTCAAACTCGCTTCGCCTTCGGGTGGAAGACAATCCGTGGTTTGGCCCAGCACAAAGCCGCCGATGCTGGCCAATAAACCCAACTCGCGAAATTGCGCCAAAAAGCGATCCCAACGATAAACTACTTCGCCGATGTCTTCCACAAAAAGAATATTTTTTTTGAATGAAGGCAAATGCCGCGTGCCCGCAAGCGGCGCGATGAGGGACAAACAACCGCCGAGCAGTCGTCCGCTCGTTTTGCCTTTGGTGATCGGCGTATAGTTTTCCTCATGCGGTCGCTGCATTTCACCAAAAGCAGTTGGCGACGTGATCATACGCCAAAAATTTTCCTCAGTGAAAGGATCGAGGCCGCGTCCCATATCCGCTGCGACCATCGGGCCGGAGAACGTGATGAGGCCGGCGTGTTTGAACATCGCGAGTTGAATCGCAGTGAGATCACTATAGCCCACGAAAACTTTCGGATGCTGCTGCATCGCTTCGTAGTCGAGCAGCGATAGCAAACGCGGCGTGCCGTAACCGCCGCGCGCGCAGATGATCGCATGCACGCGCCGGTCGCGAAACATGTTGTTAAGATCCTGCGCGCGTTCTTTGTCCGTGCCCGCGAGATAGCCGTGCGTTTTGAAAATATGCTTGCCGAGTTTGACGCGATAGCCGAGGCCTTCGAGATAGCGCACGCCGCTTTCGAGCAGCTCCGGCTTCATCGGACTGGCCGGCGCGATCACTCCGATCACGTCGCCTTTGCGCAGGCGAGGAGGTTTGAGAATTCGGGCCACGCTCTCTTCTCTCGGTCTTGTCATTCAGAAGGAAACTTTTTAAGCACTGGGATGAATCTCCAGCGAGTAAAAAGATTCCTGCTGAATGACAGGTTAAAAGGGCACGTTAACGCTCATGCCGCATGAACGCGCAGCATGCGTCTGCCCTCAACTTTCACAACTGGCGAAGCCGCGCGCATATTGGGAATCTCGCCGATCAAATCATAATCGTGCGCGGCAGTGATTTTGGTTTGATAAAACTCACCCACGCGCAAACTGTCTTGCGGCGCGCGGAGGAGCACGGTGTGATCGATGTCAGGGCAATCCCAGGCGGTGCGGCCTTTATAGGCGCGTTCGTGCTCGTCAAATTCATCAATCAGCACGGGCAACTCTCGGCCGATTTGCTTTTCGCTCCAGTCCGCGGCGACTTCGCGCTGCGCTTGCATGAGCGCATCATAACGCTCACGTTTCACTTCTTCGGCAACTTGTTCACTAAATTGAAACGCGGGCGTGCCTTCTTCGTGCGAATACGTAAACACGCCCATGCGCTCGAATTTTCCTTCACACACAAAATCGTACAGCGCTTGAAAGTCTTCCTCGGTTTCGCCGGGAAAACCGACGATGAGCGAGGTGCGCAGCACGAGGTTCGGAATGCGCGCGTGCATACGATCAATCAAATTTTCAGTGAAGGTACGGCTGACGCGACGCGCCATGCGCTTGAGCATATGATCGGTGACGTGCTGCACCGGCATGTCGAGGTACTTCACCACCTTCGGCTCGCTCGCGACGGTGTCGATGATTTCATCGGTCATATGATAGGGATACGCATACATGAGGCGAATCCACACGATGCCGTCAACGCAAGCGAGGCGGCGCAACAACGCGGGCAGTTGCTGTTGTTGATTGAGATCAAGTCCGTACTGCGTGGAGTCTTGCGCCACGAGGATTAATTCTTTCACGCCTTTCTGCGCGAGCGTTTGTGCTTGCGCGACAAGCTCGGGAATGGGGGTGCTGCGAAAGTTGCCGCGGATCGCGGGAATCGCGCAA
This sequence comes from bacterium, assembly GCA_041918175.1. Classification (GTDB taxonomy): domain Bacteria; phylum Zhuqueibacterota; class Zhuqueibacteria; order Zhuqueibacterales; family Zhuqueibacteraceae; genus JABWAN01. Next base: position 149,203 of record JAYRWE010000088.1, on the reverse strand, counting down.
AACGTGCAAGGATGCTCGCAGCCTTCGGAGATTTTGAGATAGGCGAAATGTTTGGGTGTGAGCAGCTCGCGCTCGCCGACCAACTCATATTTCAAACGCAATTGCTGCGCGAGACCGGCGACAATCTTCGGCAAATCGCGATTGCCATAAAACGCATCGACCTCGGGAATCTCTTTGCGCAACTCGGAGCCGTAGCGTTCGGAAAGGCAGCCGGTCACGAACACTTGCCGAATGTGGCCGTCCTTCTTGAGCTGCACGGCTTGCAAAATAGTGTCAATGGATTCTTCTTTGGCGGATTCGATGAAGCCGCAGGTGTTGATGATCACGGCTTGCGCGGAGGCCGCGTCATCGACAAATTCGACGCCGCAAGCTTTGAGGCCGCCTTGCAATACTTCGGAGTCAACTAGATTTTTGGGACAACCGAGGGTGATGAGGTTTATTTTCAAGTGGGACCTTATTCGTTACAGCCGGTAGCAATCGACAATGCAACACAAACGCGCTCCATCACTTCATCGTCAAGAGTGCCGACAAATTGTACCAGTTTGGATTTTTCTATTGATTTGATGCCCGTTAGATTGACGGCTGAAATATTCTTCGTCGAATCAATCGATCCATACCTGCTCATCCTCCCATTCCTTCATCTCACGGTCGAACTCTTCCCGTACTCTAGGGTCGCTATAGGCTCTTTCTATTTGTGCATCAATTATTCTCTGTTTCTTCAACCTTAAAAGAAATTTCATAGCCCGCAAAAATACCTCAGGAACTTCCAATGCGCGCAAATCATCGTGCTCCGCGATTGAATTGAGCATTTGCTCGTCAACTTTGAGTTCGAAAGTTTTCATAGAAAAACCTCTCGTTTTTTTAAGCCTCCCCCTCGGGATTTTTTTCTGCGCGCAACTTGCGTAATTCCGCTTCCAAGCGCGCAGCGCGTTCTTCTGCTTCGCGCGCTTGCGTTAGCAAGTTCTCTCTTTCAACCAAAGCCCGCTCGGGATCAACCAGCCATTCTTGTGCGGCGGAATCATAAAAGCGTAGCACATATGGCTTGCGAGCGTCGCCGGTTGGAAGCGCCCACAAATCCAAACGCAATTTCTCGCTGCTCATCCGCCACGCTTGTGATTCCGCGTTCGCTGCAAGCGCCCGTGTTTCATCGTCGATCATTGCCGGCGGAACGAGCGGCTCTACTTTGCGCGGCGCATATTCGTCTACAATGAGTTGATAACCGCGCAGTGGCGGTTGCAAATATTGCCCGAAAGGATCGAAGAGATAATATTCAGCCACGCCGATTTGGGCATAGATCAAACGCTTCTTTCCCAAATCCTCTTCTTGCGTTTTGCGCGAAGTGATTTCAAACACAACCTGCGGTGCGTGCAATTCTTCCCACAACTTATAACTACGGCGTGGATGCTTGCCAACGCCCCACGCGACAAATACATCCGGAGCAATTCGGCGTTTGGGGTTGCCCTTTTGATAATAGAGAAACATGTTGGCGCCGGCGTAAGCTTGATCAGCTCTTCTCAACCAGAAACGTAAGGTGAGCAGGATCGTGGCGATCTGCATGACGTGAGGATCGGTTTCGGCCATAGGCTTTCCATCTCCCTCGGGATAGTACAATTTGCGGCGGCGAGCAACGGTTTTCGCGCGAGGCGCTAAGAGTTCTATAGACATCGTATGCTCTCCATGAAATAGTCAATCCATACAGTTGACGTATTCGCTCTTAAATTTTGCGATCTAATGCTTTCATTCAAACAACGCCTCAACATACTCTCCCGCCTCGAACGGTTGCAAATCCTCAATGCCTTCGCCCACGCCGATGAAGCGCACGGGAATCTTCAGTTTGTCTTGAATCGCGAAGAGAATGCCGCCCTTTGCCGTGCCGTCGAGTTTCGTGACGACGAGTCCGGTCACGCCTACGTCTTTGAAGAAAACCTCGGCTTGGCGCAAACCGTTTTGGCCCGTGTTCCCATCCAAGACGAGCAGCACTTCATGCGGCGCGCCGGGAATGACGCGATCCACTACGCGCGTCATTTTTTTTAATTCTTCCATGAGATTGCTTTTCGTGTGCAAGCGGCCTGCGGTATCGACAATCACAATATCGAGACCGCGCGTCTGTGCGGCCTTCATCGCATCAAACACCACCGAGGCGGGATCCGCGCCGGACTTTGTGCGCACGATATCGACATTCGCACGCTGCGCCCAAATTTCGAGTTGATCTGCGGCCGCGGCGCGAAATGTGTCCGCGGCAGCCACGAGCACGGATTTGCCGCGCTGGCGATATTGATTCGCGACCTTTGCAATCGTCGTAGTTTTGCCCACGCCATTCACCCCGACGATCATAATCACAAAAGGCTGAAGACTCGGCGCAAAAAAATCCGGACGTGGCTTACTATTCATTGGCGCAAGCAGGCGCTCTTGTAAAAAACTCTTCATCGCCGCAACCACTTCATCGCGCGAGGAAGCTTTGCCCAACGTGATGCGTTCGCGCAAATGTTCGATTAGCGCGTGCGTGACTTCGGGTCCGACGTCCGCGGCGAGCAAGGTGTTTTCCAATTCTTCGACGATGCCCGCATCGAGGCGCGCTTTGCCGGTGACGACTTGTACGATGTTATCAACGAGACTGCGGCGGGTTTTGCTGAGGCCGGATTTTAATTTTTCAAAAAAATAAGCCATAGATTTGCGTTAAAGTCGCTGCCCCGCGCGAGAAGAGGAGCGAGGACTCAACGCGAGGAAGGATTCGTTTTTAGGATCGAAATGAAGCGCTCCGCATAGCTGAACACCGAAACAAAAAAGATCACGACCGCAATCCAAAAGAACGGCCACTTCACCGCTTGCACATCGAGAATGAACGTGATGAGCACAATTGCAATCGCCGTGACCGTGACTTTGCCGTACCAGTTCGATTCGGGCACTTTGTGGAGGCGCGAAGCCATTAAAAAACCGAGCGCAACAATAACGAAATCGCGAGTGAGAATCAATAACAAAAACCATGCGGGAAAGTCGCGAAACAGGCAAAGATACAGCGCCGACGCGCCCACGCAGATTTTGTCCATGAGTGGATCGATGACACGCCCGAGTTCGGATTGCTGCTTGAATTTGCGCGCGAGATAGCCATCGAACCAATCCGTGGCTGCCGCGAAAAGATAACAAACCACGGCTTTAAGATTGCCTTGCAGCGTATTTTGGTGGAGAAAAAAAAGCGCGGGAATGACGAACAGCACGCGCGTGAAGCTCAGAAAGTTGGAGATGGTCCAGATGCGATGACGCTCGACGGAGTTTTGGAGGGAGAGCATAAAGGCATTGGAATGATGGATTGGTGGAGTGTTGGATTGATGGGCAATGAAATCTCTTCTCTCAATCCAAACAGATAACGTCACACCGAAAAAACATGGTCTCGCAAAATCGCAATCGCGTTTTAGTTCTGGCTTATTTGCCGACCATCTTTTGCACTTGCGTGACGACATTTTCCGAGTTCTCACGGGCAAGCGTCACATGAGCGCTATCAAAGCCACTCTTCGGTTGATCGCCGTAATGGAGCAACATGAAAAGATCATCCAACTTAAAATCTTCAATCATATCCATGACCATCTCATCAAAGTCATCAAGTTTGCGCGTCGTAAACAAAGCGATCTGGCCTATAGGGGTGTCATCAAATTTCACGTTGACAAATAAGATCCGGTCAAATTTAAGATTTTGCGGGAGTCCGCTAAGCTCGGCCGTAAACACCTTGCCGGCTTTCTTGTTACTAGCCAAAGTTAGGTGATTTATATAAGGTACGAATTTTTGTCTGACCAACAGAGCATCAATTGAGCTTTTGTAGTTAGTGATCACGTCGCCTCTCTCAATCCAAATATAACCGCCTTCTTCGGCTCTCATGACGCTGCATAAAATTTCCAAGATGCTCTGATGAATTTGAGTGGTATTGAGTTTCGTTTGCTCCCTTTTATAAATGTAGCTTTCGATGATTTGATTCGATATACGATCAATCAGTTTTATCATATAAAATGCGAGCAAAAACCTTTCTTTGTTGATGACGGATTTAACCGCATCGTCTAATTTCCAATCTTCTATCTTTTTGAACATGAAGTTTTCCACCATTTCTTTGGGATTTATGATGCTTGGAATAACAGGCTGTGGATGATAAAACAGCACGAAATAGCCGATAGCCGAGCCATTGGTTGCAATCGGAGTAATCACAGCTTTATCATACGGAATCGCTATGCCTTCGCTTATGAGTTGTCCAATCTGATTATCTTTATAGGCTAATAAGCTGTCATTGATATTAACCATATTTGTGATCACCCTATTGCGATTTGTCCTTACAATTCCAATTTCTTCCGGATAAAGTTCTACATAAGCATCAAGCAGGCGCAAAAACTTTGGATCAATATTGCTTTTTAGGTGCGATGGATAGAAGGCAAGGGGATGGTCCGGCAGGAGCCTATCTTTTATACAAAAGATACCGGCATCTACTAGCTCAAAAACATCTTTGCGGCACAACTCTTCCAGTATTTCTAAACCGAATTGATGTACCTGCTTGACCAACAATCTTGGCGAACTGATGTCGCCTTGAGCTTTAAACTTATCCGAATCGTCAGCATCAGACAGTTTGTTGCAAACATGATCGATCCTGTCCATAATAATCTCATCAATTCTCCCGATTGCCCTGTATTTGGAGAAATAGTAGCTCGATCCGGTCAGAAACAATCCTCCTATGGAAGTAACAATGATTTCCCAGAGGTTGGGAAATTCCGGTATTATGGTGTATTTTTGTAGAGCAAAAGCGACATAGCAAGCGCTCCCCAGTATGCCGAACGATAGAATTCTTTTTCTAAAGAAGCTCCTCACTTTCGGAAATTTTGCCATCATGTTTCCTTGGAAGAGCCGATCCGAAGTTAAACTAGCGATGATTGACATGGAGAACCTCTTCAAAGTTTACTCTGAGAATCATCAAGTCGGAGGCAGTGGTAAGCCCTTGGGGCATATCAATGCCACGCTCACTCCGCACTTAAACTCGGATACTTCAACCCGAAGCGCTGCTGATAATACCATTTCGAAAAATAAAACACGAACGCAAGTACGAGCAGGTATTGCCAAACTTTGAAGCAAATCGCCAGTGCGAGAAAAGCAATCGGCAATTTGATTGCACGCGACACGTCACTCCGGCGTTGTTTGATCACGGCCATGAGAAAGAAAGGCGCAGCGAGCAAGGAGGGAAATAGAATGATTGGATCATACACGACATAGGCAATGATCGCCGCGGCAAACTCCATTGCGCATCCGGTGATGACCGTCGCGCGCCAGCCGTACTTTACACCGAAAGTGATTTTATTCTCTGCCGCATCGCCTTCGAGATCAAGCAAGGTTGTGTACAAATAAACCGCAGCGACCGCGAGCATGTAGGGCAACGCATGCAACGCAACTTTCTCCCATTCGGCCTGCATCGACCACCAGCCCGCGGCGAAAATCAGCAACGCGCCTGCGGCATTCGCAAACACGCCGAGTAGCGGCCGGTCTTTCATACGAAACGGAGCGACGTTGTAAAAAATCGCGGTGACCAGGTAGATGGCGAGAAAGAGCAGGCCCATTGCCAAACTATGTTGCCACGCGACGAACAGCCCGAGCACGAAGAGCACGATCATCTCGCTCCACGCGGCGAACGGCGGCACGTGTCTTTGCGCAATGAGAAAGAGTTTGTTGTTGCGCGCATCGGTTTCAATATCGCAGAGCTGATTTAAAATGTAGCCACTGCCCATGAGCAACGTAAGAAAGAACAGCAGCAGCGCCGACTCTTGCGACATGCCGTGCGTTGCGCCGTTCGTGCCGCCGAGGGCAAAGCGATGATACGCAAAATAGCCCGCGGCATAAACCGTCCACACCGGAAAGAACAACGTGGGGCGCAGCACGAACACATAATCAAAAATTTTCACGAACCGTTTCATCCTTCGAATCGACCTCCCGCTTCCTGCGGGGAAATATTTTTGGGCAGGATGATTTACCGGCAGAATGATTTTGAGAAAATTATTCTGCCGAGGAATCATTCTGCCATGTTTTCTGTTACAGGGACTTTTTCTATTTTAATCATCGGGGCCACAGTAGTCGCATGTGCGATCGCATGGCCGTTGCGTTGTTCATGCGAGAATTTATCCATCATCTCTTCGGGAATGACCGGATAGTTGCCCGTGAAGCACGCGGTGCAATAGCCGCCTTTCTCGTGCGGCACGGATTTGAGCAAGCCTTCGAGCGAAAGATATTCGAGGCTATCGACTTCAAGATATTCTTTGATCTCCGCGAGGCTTTTGTTGGCCGCAATCAGCTCTTTCTTCGTCGGGAAATCCATGCCGTAATAGCACGGCGAAACGATGGGCGGCGAGCTAATGCGCACGTGTACTTCCTTTGCGCCGGCTTTGCGGAGCAGGCGCACAAGATTCTTCAGCGTGGTGCCGCGCACGATGGAATCTTCCACCACGATAATGCGGCGGCCATTGAGCACGCCTTTCACCGGATTGAATTTGATGCGCACGTTGAAATCACGCACGCTTTGATCGGGATGAATGAACGTGCGGCCGATATAGTGATTGCGAATCAAACCGATTTCATATTTGATGCCCGAGTTGCGCGCATAGCCGAGCGCTGCGGTGTTCGAAGAATCGGGCACGGCGATGACCATATCCGCTTCGACGGGATGCTCGTTCGCGAGATTCTTGCCCAAGCGCCGGCGCGCGCGATCGACGTTCTCTTCAAAAATTTTGCTGTCGGGCCGCGAGAAATAAACAAACTCGAACACGCATGCGGCGCGCGGTGCTTTCTCTTCTAGAAAATCCGAACGCTCGCCGTTTTCATCGAAGACCACAACTTCGCCAGGCTCCACTTCGCGCACGTATTTCGCATCGAGCAAATCGAACGCGCACGTTTCTGAGGCCACGAGCCACGTGTTGCGTTTGCGACCGATGTTGAGCGGCCGCCAGCCGCGCGGATCGCGCACGGCAATCATTTTTTTGCGCGTGAGAATGACGAGCGAGTATGCGCCTTTGAGCTGATTGAACGCGTCTTTAATTCGCCCGACAATATCGCTCGCTTGCGACTTCGCCATGAGATGCAAAATGATCTCGGTGTCGCTCGTGGTTTGAAAGATCGAGCCTTCGTCTTCAAGCTGTTTGCGCAGCGTGCGTGCATTTACAAAATTGCCGTTGTGCGAAACCGCGATCGGTCCGTGTTTGAAATGCACAAGAAACGGCTGCGCGTTGGGCAACATGGTCGAGCCGGTGGTGGAATAACGATTGTGTCCAATCGCGATTTTGCCGGGCAAGCTTTCAAACAACTTTTCGTTGGAAAAAACATTCGTGACCAAGCCCATACCCGTGTGACGATGCAGTGTCTCGCCGTCGCTCGTTGCAATGCCCGAGCTTTCCTGCCCACGATGTTGTAGCGCATAGAGCGAGAGATAAACGAGCTTCGCCGCATCGCTATTGCCATACACGCCGACAATAGCGCAGTTCGAACGCGGTTTGTCTAATTCGGAGAAAGAGGAGGTGGAGTCCATAGTGTGTTTCATATTAATTCTAGCGACCCACGAAACATACGAATCACGCGAAAATTTTTCGTGTGATTAGCGTGTTTCGTGGGCAAGAAGCTCGAAGTTTATCTGCTCAACAAAACTGCCGCCACGCCGATCCCCAACACATCCGCGATCATGTCTTTCACGCTCGGCGTGCCTTTGCGCGAGAGGTGATCGTATACTTCTTTGCCCAAGCCAATCACCAATGTGCTGCTCACGGCAATGCTCACGCTGCGCTCGTGCGACCAATCCAACTCGCGATGGAGCGCATAGTATTGTGCTCCAGTGAGAAACGCGCTCGCGAGCAAATGATCGGCTTTGTCCTTGCTGATCCACGTGTCTTTGGCAAGCGGTTTAGATGCCGTCGTGCTCGAGTCGGTTTGAGCGCGGACTTGCGCCTGCGCGAACGTAAAATCGCACAACAGCGTAAGCAGTATTATGAAAAAAAGCAGGCGCATGGTAGCAACTCTATGAGATTTTTCAAAGGCGAATTTTAAAGCGAATCGCGAGCAGCGTCGGCGGCGGAGCCAACGTTCCGAGTGTGCGGTCATCGAGGCTCGGGCTTTCGTCAAAATCCGAAAGCTGCGCATCGACATAAGCATCGAGCATGCTCAGAATAATCGTTCCGGCGAGAAACCAATACGCGGCGTTGCGATAATCTTCATAAACTAGTTTGAAGTGATCATCATTCACGCGCTTCGACTCGCGGTGCCAATAGATCGCGGTGCCGATCTCGCCCAACTCTGCAGCAGCCACGAGCGCGGCTTTCCATTTTTGGCCGTTATAATATTGCCCCCAACCGGGCACAAGCAGCGAGCGCAACACCGCGGCGTTGGGATTTTTTTTAGGCTTGATGGGAGCCAATGAGATTGACTCTTGCGCGCGCAGAGAGTCGGGTGTTGTTGCTTGTGCAAATGCGTTTGGTGAAAAAGAAAAGCTCGCGAGAAAAAACGCGCACGCAATCGCGAACTGCCACGAAACGATTCCCCCCTTGAGGGGGGCTCGGGGGGTGTTCTTCGCATGCGAGCACGCAATGGGCAACACCCCCCGAGCCCCCCTCAAGGGGGGAATTATTGTGGTGATCGTTTGAACTTTCATAACGAGATCAAACCAACGCGGCGTTTTTCTTTTAAACAAAAACATGTTCATCCATGCTCAACTCAAAACTGCGATGGTATCGATTTCTATGCGCGCATTCTTGGGCAACGCCGCGGCTTGAATGGTCGTGCGCGCGGGCGGGTTGCTCGGAAAAAATTCCGCGTACGCTTCGTTCATCGCCGCGAAGTCGTTGAAGTCCGCGAGAAAGACCGTGGTCTTCACGACGTTCGCGAGCGAGCCGCCGCCGGCTTCGAGCACGGCTTTGAGATTTTCAAACACGCGGCGCGTTTGCACTTTAATGTCGCCGGTCACAAGTTGGCCCGTGGCCGGATCGAGCGGAATTTGTCCCGCGGTAAAAATCATTTTGCCCGCGTCAACTTTGATGCCTTGACTGTACGGCCCGATGGCCGCGGGCGCGCCGGTGGTTTTGAGGGCTTCACGCATAGACTCTCCTCTCTCAAGTGGATTAATGGATTGGTGGATTTTGGGATTGATGGATACTTGGATTGATGAGAAGCCAATGCTCCAACAATCCATGAACCCACCAATCCATCAATCCAATCAACTCCGAAACTGCATACGATACAACTTTTGATACACGCCTTCTTGCGCGAGCAACTCGTCGTGCGTGCCGGATTGTACGAGACGGCCGTTTTCCAGCACGATGATTTGATGCGCGTGCAAGATGGTGGAAAGCCGATGCGCGATTACAAACGAGGTGCGATTGACCATCAAACGCTCGATGGCTTGTTGCACGAGCATTTCGCTTTCGCTATCGAGCGCGGAGGTGGCTTCATCTAAAATAAGAATCGGCGGATTTTTCAACAGCGCGCGCGCGATGGCGAGACGCTGGCGTTGCCCGCCGGAAAGTTTGAGACCACGCTCGCCGATGATCGTGTCATATCCTTTCGGCAACTCCATAATGAAGCGATGCGCATTCGCCGCGGTCGCGGCTTCGATCAACCTGTGCTCCGGCATATCTTGCAAACCATACGCGATGTTGCTGCGCACCGTGCCGTGAAAGAGAATCGTTTCTTGCGTGACGATGCCCATCAACCGGCGCAAGCTTTTGACTTGAAACTCGCGCAGATCAAAGTCATCGAGCAAAATGCGTCCGTGCGTGGGATCATAAAAACGCGGCAGCAAATCAACGAGCGTGGATTTGCCCGCGCCGCTCGGACCGACGATAGCGAGAATTTGTCCGCGCGCGACTTCACAATTTATTTCGCGCAAAACTTGCGTGTCGTTTTCATAGATGAAAGAAACATTCTCAAAACGAATGCTCTTTGCAAAATGCTCGACGGGTTTTGCGCCGGGCAAGGAGGCGACTTCCGGCTCGGTTTCGAGCAACTCAAAAATGCGCGTGCCCGCGGCGACAGCTTCTTGCAAACGGCTATTCACGGAAGAAAGTTCTTTCACCGGTTGCATGATGGAAAACACCGCGAGCAGAAAAAGAATAAACTCGCCGGGCGCGAGCGATTGGCCCGCGAGCACTTGTTGCCCGCCAAACCACAAAATGCCGACGCCCACAATCGCGCCGAGAAACTCGGTGAGCGGGCCGGCGAGCTTACTCACGCGATTGACGTGGAGCAGCGCTTTATAATAGCCGTGCGATTCGTGTTTGAAATTGCGGTTCTCATAATCTTCCATCGCAAATGCTTTCACCACGCGCACGCCGGTGATGGTTTCTTGCAGCACGGAGGTGAGATCGGCCATCTTCGCTTGCGAGAGCGTGGACACGCGGCGCAAACGCGAGCCGATGCCGCCGATGATGCCGAGACTCATGGGCAAAATCGTGAGCGCGGCGAGCGTGAGTTTCCAACTGAGCGCGAATGCGATGGCGAGATAGGCGACGATGAGCAGCGGATTTTTGATGAGCGTCACGAACCCTGCGGAGATGCCGCCGTTGACGAGCGTCACGTCGTTGGTGATGCGCGAAATGAGTTGGCCCGTGCGCGTGCGACTGAAATAGCCGAGCGAGAGCTCGTGCAGGTGGCGGTACATATCGTTGCGCAAATCCATGATCACGCCCTGCTCCACGTGCGCCATGAGATAGGCTTGCAGATAGTCGAAGATGTTCTTAAAAAAAATTAAAACGAGAATGAGCGCGCACAAACGCAGCAATGCGCCGCGTTGACCTTCACCGAGCACGAAGCCGTAAATTTTTTGTTTGATCTGTTCCGTCACGCGCGAAACGGTGGGCGTAAGCTCCGTCGAGGCGTTCGGCGCAACGCTCGTGGCGCCGATTTGCGTGCCGTAAAAAATCACGTCGAGAAAAGGCAGGATGGAGATCAGCGAGGCGCTGCTAAAAACAGTGTAAAAAAAAATGCAGACCAACGAGCCGGTGAGCGTCGCCCAATAGGGCCGAACGTAGCGAATGATTCTCAGATAAGTGGGCATCAGCTTGGCGCGCTACTTCTTTTTGATCTCTTCAAACTTCGCGTCTTCCACCATTTGTTTGGAAAGATCAAGCGGTTGCTGCTTCGGACGGCCTTGCACGCGCGGATCGGGTTGCGGCTTGGGCGTGAACAACGCGCGCAAAATTTGGACGGCGAGGTAAACGAGTAGGGCGTAGAAAAGTAGGCGAATCATATTGCAACCTCAAAGGTCAACTCAATTGGATTGATGGATTTCTGGATCGGTGGATTGTTGGGTTCCCAAGCATCCATTGATCCAACAATCCAGCAATCCTTTTGCTCACCGCGGCGGCGAATAGTATTGCACGCCGGAAATCGGGCGACTCAATTGCGCGACGAGATCATCGAAATCTTCTTCGCGTTTGACGAAATCGATCTTGGTCGCGTTGATCACGAGCAGCGGCGTGTCGGTATAATTAAAAAAGAAATGATTGTAAGCTTCGTTCAGCGTGCGAATATACTCTTCATTCATGTTTTTTTCATAGGGCCGGTTGCGCAGCTTGATGTTGGACATCAAACGCTCGGTGCTTAGTTGCAGATAAACCACCAAATCCGGCTTGAGAATGTCACGTTCGAGCAGGCGCGCGACTTTATCATACAGCGCCATCTCGCGTTCTTCGAGCGTGAGCGAGGCGAAGATGCGGTCTTTCGCGAAGATGTAATCGGCCACGAGCAGGTCATGGAACAAATCTTTTTGCGGCAGATCCTGTTGCTGGCGATAGCGGCTAAGGAGAAAGAACATTTGCGTTTGAAACGCGTAGCGTTTTTGGTCGCGATAAAAATCGGGCAGGAAGGGATTCTCTTCGTGCTGTTCGTGCAAGACCCGCGCGCCAAAGCGTTCCGCAATGCGATTGGACAAGCTGGTTTTGCCGGCGCCGATGACGCCTTCGATGGCGAGGTACTGGAGACGCACTACTTCCTCACGAGGGATTCGACTCTGCCAATAGCTTTTACGCGACTAAAAGCATTTTAAATTTTCAAGTGTAAATTTTCAATTTAAAATTTGAAATGCTTTTTAACGAAATCACACTTGTTCTTTCCAAAGCACGACCGCGCTAGTATCTTCGCATTGCCGAAGCAACTCCGCAACGGTGCTCTGCCATTTCGGAATTTTGAAATCCGGCGCGAGCTCTTGCCACGGCGCAAGCACGAAGCGCCGTTTGGGAATTTCCGGATGCGGCACGCACAAACGCTCTGAAGCAAATTCAATCTCGCCATAAGCGAGCAAGTCGAGATCAATATTACGCGGCCCCCAATGCTGCGTGCGCACGCGGCCCAATTCGTTTTCTATTTTCAACAAGCGCTCCAATAGAAGCAGCGGCGTTAAGCTCGTCGCAACCTCGATGACTTGATTTAAAAACGCTGGCTGCTCGCGAAAACCATAGGCCGCGGTTTCATAAAGAGAAGAAGTTTTTAACACCGAAATCGTTTCCTGCGCTTGCAAATGGTCACGCGCGGCAGCGAGCCAGGTCGCGCGATTACCCAAATTGGAGCCCAGGCCAATGTAGACTTGCACGCTATTTTCGTTTATCAGATTTCTCGCGATAGATTTCAACTTCGATGCCGTCGCTAATTCCGGGAACGGGCGAGTTGGGCTTGCGCACGCAGACATTTACTTCGTGGATCGAAAATTTTTGGAGCAAAGTAGCCGCAATAATTTCCGCCAACGTCTCAACCAGCTTGAATTGCTTTTTGATGACGACGCGTTCGACGGTTTGATAAACTTTGTACATGTCAATCGTGTCGCGAATGTGATCGCTCGCCGCGGCCTTTTTTACGTCCAACAACAGCTCCACGTCAACTTCAAAACGCTGCCCGATGCGGCGTTCTTCCTCATAATAACCGTGATGCGCGTGAAAGACCATGTTTTTGAGACGAACGACGTCGAGCGGCATCTGCTTTCCGATAGCAAATAAAAAGGCGCGCACGCGCCCTAAGGAATGGCAAAATTTTGCTGTTTAATCGCGGCGAATGTATCAAACGCGACTTCGAATGTCAAACATTAAATTTGTGGTATCGGCTTGATATGCAGCTTTGCATCTTTGTCGATGCGCACAAAATGATTCGGCGGCACGGCTTCCCATGCCGGATCTATAAACATGCGCTCCGAGCAAACCAATGCCGCGCCAGGAAAGGCCGCGGTGTTCTCCGCACAATAAAGCGACGCGGCAATCGGCAACGAGGTGTAGTTCGTGACAAACATCGTCTCGCCGTCGGTCACGCCGAGGTTAAGCACGACGTTGCTATTGAATTCGAGCGCGAGCCGGTGCATTTGTGCGATGGTATCGAGCAAGCACGCTTCCATGTCGCCGAGCTTCGCGTTGTTGCGTTTCATGTTGCTCATAAAGAGCGCAAAGATGTGCTCGGAATCCGTGGTGCCCTCGATGCCCGCGTAATACTCGTCCAAAAGTTGCCGGCGCATCACGCGCATGAACGAGGTGCGAAAATTTTCCGTCATGCCGTTGTGCATGAAAAGATATTTCTCTTTGGCAAAGGGATGCGAGTTGGTTTGCGCGATAGCCATGCCCTTCGAAGCGCCGCGCACATGCACGAATGCGCGCGGGGTCACGATTTTGCGCGTAATGCTCGGCAGATTGAGATCGCTCCAAATCGGCATCGGACTTTTGAACACCGCGGGCGTTTCATCGATGTGCAAATTATACCAACCCAAACCAAAGCCGTCACCGTTGATCACGCCGGTGCGCATTTCTTTGGGTTGAAAACTTTGCTTGACGATGGAATGCTCAGGCGTGAAGATGAGCGAATGCAAATTGACTTCTTGGCCGGAGTAAGCGAGGAGACGACACATGAGCAGCGCCTGCGTTGAATGATGAAGCGAAATTATTGACGTGATTTGCAGAGGTGAGAGCTGAGAGAGGGCGTGACTCGAACGCAGCGTCACTCGGGCGGATTGGCGTGTTCCGCTGGTTCCGCGATGCTGGCCGGGCGCGCTAATGTGCCCAGCGTGATCGAGCTATACAGATTGCGGCCGCAGCCGTTTTCGCAACGAAACTCGCGAAAGATGCGGTCGCTTTCTTCCTTGCTGCGCACCATGTAGCGTTTGACGCTGCCGCATGCTTCGCAGGTGATGATCAATTGCGTATATGCGATGTCTTTTTCAAGCATAAACAACCCTGTTCTTCCCAAGCTCCATAAGGTTCAATCACAAACGCGGCCATTATACTCGAAACGTGCTTGGATTGCAAGAAAAAAAACTTGCGCGCAATAGCTTTAGTTTTTATATTGCGCCCACAATTTTTAAGCGGGAGTAGTTCAGTGGTAGAACACGACCTTGCCAAGGTCGGGGTCGCGGGTTCAAGCCCCGTCTCCCGCTCTCTAAAACTAAAATCCCTGCTCGCTTCGACAGGGATTTTATTTTGGTAGACATCTCACCTTTACTAAGCGTGAAAAGTTGAGTGAAGTTTTTCGCAAGGCGGCGTAGCCAAGTGGCCAAGGCGGAGGTCTGCAAAACCTCTATTCATCGGTTCAAATCCGATCGCCGCCTCTCTGCCGGGGTGGCGGAATAGGTAGACGCAAGGGACTTAAAATCCCTCGGTTATGCAAATGACCGTGCCGGTTCGATTCCGGCCCTCGGCACATGTGAAAAAAGAATCGGCTTGTCGATAACGCATCAACAAGCCGTTTTGTTTTAGAGCACACATTTCCGCAAATTCTACCGGCAATCTCCTCGCCATGTCGCAATACCAACCACAACCCATAAGCGCGCCCGAAAAAAGCAAACAACGCGGCTTCACCTTCGCCGAGAAGTGGATCATTTGGTCCGTGTTCTGTTTGCTCATTGCACTGAGCACGAGGTGGCTGCTCTTTCCCGCGTTGCAATTGCTTTCATGGGGCATCGTGCGTTGGCGTTGGTATAAAAAAGAAAAAATCTCCGTTTTCAAACGCGGCTTTGCCGTGCTCGCCTTTCTGGCCGGCGCGATTTTGCTCGCATGGGTGATTGCGCTGCAATAGAAAATTCTCCCTGCAATAACTCCGTGAGGATTTTTTTCGGCCCGAGCATTCATTCCGCCCTTTCGTTGCGGCGAGCGCCGCATTTTGGAAGAACACGGTCGAATCCGCTTCCATGAGGAAACACCCCGTGCAAAACTGCGTTTCTTGCGGCGTGCCTTTGGCCGGAAAATTTTGCCACAATTGCGGCGAGAAAGCCTTTGACCCGCACGATCATTCCTTCCGCCACTTTGCGGAACAGTTGCTGCACGCCATTACGCATCTCGACGGCAAATTTCTCCAGTCGCTTAAACATCTCTTCTTCAAACCGGGCGCGCTCACGAGCGAACATCTCGCCGGACGCAAAAAACTTTTCACCAATCCGCTCGCGCTCTTCGTGATCACCAACATGATTTACTTTCTCGTGCAACCGTTGGGCAATGTCAACACCTTCAACAGCAACTTGCGCATGCAGACAGCCGGTAGCATGTTGCCCGCTTCGTGGGCGCGCGGCCTGGTGGAGCAAAAAATCGCGGCGCGGCAAACCGAGTTCGATGCTTATGAAAAACTCTACAACGCGAAATCCGAGCAGCTTGCGAAGAGCTTGATCATCCTGCAAATTCCGATGCTGGCCGCGCTGGTAAACTTGCTCTATGTGACGCGGCGCCGCTTCTTCTTCGATCATCTTATCTTCACAACGCACTTTTACGGCTTCATGCTGTGGGTCAACATCGCGCTCACGTTCGGCGTTTTTCTTTATCGGAAACTCGGCGGCAACGTTTATAATCTCGAAGTCCCGTTGCTCGTGCTCACCGGAATTTATTTCATCGCCTCGGCGCGGAAAGTCTATTGCCAGAGTTGGCCGCTGACGTTGATCAAAGGCATTCTGCTCACCGGCAGTTTTGTGCTCGTGCTCTTCGCGTATCGCGTCATTCTATTTCTCGTCACGTTTTTGAGCGTGTAAGGGCGGAGGGCGTGGAGTACGACGCTTGCACGAGTCAAGCTGTAACTGTAAATGGAAAGAGGAGAAGATGGCGCGCATCACTGGAGTCGAACCGAAACCCGCGAACCCATTCGTCAAAATCATCGCCGGCCTTGCCAAACGCATCGTGGGCAAACTCGCCGGCTCCGCCAGGCTACTAAGTAGGAATTATTGCAACAACGGATAACCCCAATTGCGCAAGCCCGTCGTGAGCGCCATAATCGGCAAGCCCACAATCGCGGTCCAATCCTCGCAATCCAATCTTTCGAAGAGCATTAATCCCACCCCTTCTGTTTTTGCCGAACCGGCGCAATCAATCGGATTGTCGATTTCAATATAGCGTCGCAACTCTTTCTCGCTGAGATCGGCGCGCAGTTTCGCCGAGCCTTTCACAATAAACTCCTGCGCAGCTTTTTTCTTCGTGTGATAAAGAAAAAGCCCCATGTAGAATTCATGCGTGCGGCCACGCAACGCGCGCAACTCTTCGAACGCGCGTTCCTGCGAGCCAGGCTTGCCGAGCACACGATTTTCAAACCACACGACTTGATCGCAGCCAATGAGAATCGCGTCGGCAAAATCATTTGCCACGCTCATGGCTTTGCCGCGCGCAAGCTCGAGCGCCAACGCACCAGGATCGCCATTGTGTTCGTGCGTCTCTTCAAACCGCGGCGCAACCGCGCGAAACTTTAGGCCGAGGCGCGCGAGCAGTTCTTGGCGATAGGGAGAGGTAGAGGCGAGGATGAGTTCGGCTGTATCATTCATGGTTCATCAGTTTGAAGGTGATAGTAGCCAAAATACTTACGTATTAGCCCCAAAGTCGTCCGCAAAGATTTGCATGTGAAGCTATTATCCTGAAAGTTACAGCAGAATATTTCTATTCTCCGGGACAGAATATGAGCGCGAAAATGAAAGAGCAGCTACCGGGATCGCCTAATTTCAGTTTAGCTTTTCAGCAAACAGCAAGTTTCGTAGCCATAGCTAAAACACGAAACACAGCAGAAGTTCTCGATCAATTGGTTCAACAGTGTTTCGTCATCTTACCTAACGAACCACTTTCTACGTCCCAGGAGATTACATCAACCATTCATACGCTATTCGGGATAAACCTTTCCGCAAAAGATATCGCCCTCTCAGTTGAACGACTTACAAACAAAAAACATCTTATACAACTACCAGGTAGCCTTCTGGGGTTGGAGCCAGCAGTCCGTCAAAATCTCGAAGCACGCATTGTAGATGCTAAGAATCTTGAAGAAGAAGTTAAGGCGACGTGGCTAGCTCAAGTGGCTGTTCGCTTCCCGAAGCTTGAGCCCGATACACTGTGGAGAGTATTAAAAAAATACCATGCCCAAGCTTTTCTTCGGCATGGCATTCAAGCTATTGCGCTCATAGACTCAAATATTGACGTAAACAATAAGCATATAGAAAATCTTTCAAAGATACTCGGAGAGATCATTTCGCAAGAATTCGAAACAAAGCAATACGATGCAGCGCGTAATGCAATTTCGTCGTTCATTTCCTCTGTTCGCACAGATAGGAAAAGAGTAGAATATATAGTGCAATTGGCTGATGGAGCATTTAACTACTTTTCTTTAACTGTCGCACCAGCAATATCTGAAAAACTGCGTAGCACGCTCAATGAGCTTACCTTATTTCTCGACACGAATTTTTTATTTGGCATCCTAAATCTGCATGCAAATTCACAAGTAGATGTGTCACAGGAGCTTCTCGGTGCAGTTCAAAAATTTAAATTGCCGTTCAAGCTACGTTTCCACGAGAACACAAGCCGAGAAACATCAAACACACTTCTTCACTTTGGTAATGATCTCAGAAAACGTAAATGGTCACAACAGATAAGTCGAGTCGCAGTTAAATCAGAAAGATTCTCTGGTATCGAATTGCGTTATCACCAAAAAAATGCCGAGACCCAGATTGAGGTAGATGATTTTCTGGCGCCATACAATCACTGGGAACTCTTGCTCAAGAACCGTGGCATTGATATATACCGAGTAGACTCATCGGAGCATCGCATAAAGGCAAGAGCGGATCTTGAAGCGGATTACAAAGAATTCCTCTTCAAGAGGCGCAAGGATAAACATGATGAAGCAATTCAACATGATATGGCTGTGCTAGAAACGGTACGCTCGCTTCGATCCAATGCATACAGTACCCTAGATGCTGGGGCTATTTTCGTCACCTGTGACTCTTATCTTTGGCGCTTTGATTTGGAAACAAGTCGCAATATGGGGCAGCAGCATTGTACTGTGTTACCTAGCCTGCTTTGGCAGATTCTTCGACCATTTGTCTCTGACAATCAACAATTTGATCAAGCATTTGCGGAAACTTTTGCACTGCCTCAGTTCACATTGACGCGAGGGGGTGCTCAAAAAGCAGCATCAAAAATGCTCAGTATTCTCGCCGGATATAAAGATATTCCAGAAGAGACAGCCCTTAAAATGATGGTCAATGACTTAGTCAATGCAGAATTGCAGAATAAGAAGACTGATGAAGAGTTCAATGAGGCGATAGAGGCCGCTTTGGCAAAGGAAAATGCTAGTTTAATTGAAGAGAAAGTTCTGCTTGCAAAACAACTTGCTATTGAAAAAGATGGGCGTGAATTACGCGAGCGTGAACTTGCAACGGCAACGCAATCACTTCAAGAAAAAGAAAGAGCAATAGTCGATCAAGAAAAAAGTTTGAGAGAAAAGGAGCAGGCAATCATAGCGTTTGAGAATCAAAGTCAGCAGCACGATCAACGAATAAGAGAAACTGTTGAGCAAATACTCAAAGAACAACGTGAAAAACAAGAAGCAAAAGCACGGATAGAACAAATAGAACAAAAGAAAAATGAAGCGGAACAGATAGCGTTGAGAACCCAAAAAAACGCCTATTTGGTTATTGCGACTCTTGCTGTGTTGTTGCTTGAAAGCGTAGTAAACTATCTTTTCCCGTTGAACTGGTTGATGAAACATCCAAATAGTTACGGGCTCCAGGGGTGTATTAGCTTAACGTTCTTTTTCGGCATTCTTGGGTTTGGAGTCAAAGCTTGGAGAAAATCTCTTTGGTTTGTAGGGATCTTCGGTTTGCTGACAGTGGCATTGAGCATACTTGGGGGGCCGGCAAATACTCCTTAAGAGATTTTTCCATGCCATTCCAATGTTCTTGTCAAAATAAACTCAACTCACTCCAACTCCTCTGCGCGCCAGCCTTTGCGATTGCCCACACCGAGCACGCTCAACACTTTTTCCACGAACGACATCACGTATTCATTCACCGTCTTTGGCAAAAAATACAGCGGCGGCGAGATGGGCATGATGATTACGCCGTCGCGCGAGAGCTTGAGGCATTGCTCCAATGTGATTGATGAGAGCGGCGTCTCGCGCACGCAGAGAATCATTTTGAAGCGCTCTTTCAGAGCGACTTGTGCCGTGCGCGTGATGAGTGTGTCGCCGATGCCGCTCGCAATTTTTGCAAGCGTGGAAACGGTGCAGGGAATGATCACGAATGCGTCGATATGATTGGAGCCGCTGGCGAGGGGCGCGTGCAGATCATCATTCGAAAAAATCTTCTTCACATAGGGCGCAAGCTCGCGCTCTTGCATGCCCATCTCATCGTGCAAGACGGCTTTACCCCATTTGCTGCACACTAAATATTTATCCTCCGGGCAATGCTTTAAAAACTCGACGGCGTAAACCGCGCCGGAAGAGCCGGTGATGCCAACCGCGATTCTCATCGAAAGTTTACTCCTACCGCGACCATCACAAAAATCACAAAGCCGAGCACGGCATTAATTTTAAAAAAAGCCAACTCCACGTCGTTCGCTTTCGCGTGTTCGAGATAGAGCAAATAACCCGCGACGGCCAAGAACGGGAGCGCATACAGCGAGCGCACATACAGCGCGAAGATGCCGATCAGCACGAGAAACGCGAGCACGTGCAAATAACCCGAAATGCGCAACGCGCGTTGCTTGCCGAAACGTGAAGGGATCGAATAAAGATTTTCTTTGCGATCAAATTCTTCGTCGAGTGTAGCGTAAATAATATCGAAGCCCGCGACCCACAGCGTCGTGAAGAACGCGAGCACAAAGCCGGGCACGATATTGTCGAGCGATTGCGTGACCGCGACCCAACCCGCAAGCGGCGCCATGCCGAGGCCGAGTCCCACGCCGAAATGCGCGAGCGGCGTGAAGCGTTTCATGTAGGGATAAAAAACAAAAACGGCGAGCGGCAATGGCGACCAAATGAGGCAGAAGCGGCCGATAAATTCCGCGCTGATGAAATAGAGCAGCAACCCAACAACGAGCACGGCGAGCGCTTCGAATAATTTCATGCGGCCCGCGGGCAATTCGCGGATGGCGGTGCGCGCGTTGCGTTTGTCAATCTCGCGGTCAATGATACGATTGAGCGCGAGCGCTACGGTGCGCGCGCCCACCGCAGCGAGCAACATCAATCCCGTCAAGCGCCACGAGATGCCCCCTCCCGCAGCGAGAAAGGCTCCGCTAAAAATTAGCGGTAGTGAGAAGAGGGTGTGCTCGATTTTGACGAAGCGTAAAAAAGTAGCGAACTGCATTGCCGTCTCCGTGATTTGCGTTGAGGTTTGATCAAGATAAAGATTTTTCGCCGAGATGCAAGCGCAGCGGGGGAGATTTCCCTTGCAAATTTACCTGAAATCCGATACACTGCTTGCCCATTAAACGCTTCCCCAGCATTCTCAAACGCCATGTCACACAAAACTCCAATCGATCTTCGCAGCGATACGGTTACGAAGCCCACACTTGCCATGCGCAAAGCCATGGCCGAGGCGGAAGTGGGCGACGATGTTTTTGGCGAAGACCCGACGGTCAATCGCTTGCAAGAAGTTGTTGCCGACTTGTTGGGCCACGAAGCCGCGCTGTTTGTGCCGAGCGGCACGATGGGCAATCAAATCGCGATACGCTGCCACACGCAGCCCGGCGATGAAATTATTTGCGAAGCCGGCGCGCACTTTTTGCATTATGAATTGGGCGGCATTGCAGCGTGGAGCGGCGTGCATGCGCGCACGATCAACGGCGTGCGCGGTGCGATCACGACGGAGCAGATTGCAGCACTGCTTCGCCCCGCGGTTTATTACATGCCGACGACCAAACTCATCGCGATTGAGAACACGCACAACAGCGCGGGCGGAACTATTTTTCCCGTGGAAGAAATCAAACGCATCGCAGCGTTCGCACGCGAGCGCGGCTTGCGTTTGCATTTGGACGGCGCGCGGTTGTGGAATGCGAGCGCGGCCACGAACATTCCATTGAAAGAGTTTGCGCGCGTGTGCGATTCCGTGTCCGTGTGTTTTTCAAAAGGCTTGGGCGCGCCCGTCGGCTCTGCGCTGGCCGGTTCGCGCGAGTTAATTGAGCGCGCGCGGCGTGTGCGTAAAATGTTTGGCGGCGGTATGCGGCAAGTTGGCGTGCTGGCTGCTGCCGCGCTTTATGCGCTAGAGCATCAACGCGGGCGACTCGTGGAAGATCATCGCAATGCGCAAAGGTTAGCGGAAGGTTTGTCAAATCTTCCCGGCGTGCGCATTGATCTCGCCAGTGTGCAAACGAATATCGTGATGATCGATCTCGCTGAAATGAAGCGCGAGGCGGCAACAGTCGTATCACAATTGCGCGAAGAAGGTGTGTGGGTGGTGCCGTTCGGCAAGCATGTGCTGCGTGCGGTGACGCACTTGGAAATTTCCGCGGAGGCAATCGCGCATGCTCTCGCGGCCTTCCAAAAGGTGCTTTGAGCGCGATATGATTGCTTCCAGCGCAACGCGCGAGTGAATTTATTTTGCGTTGAAATTTCTACATCTAAAACGGCCATCGAGTTTTTTGGAATATCATGCGCCACGCCCTTCAGCTTATTCACTTTTATTCTTTCATCGCGTGCGCCGTATTATGGTTTGAAGCGGCAACCTTTCCTTTGCAGGCGCAGGAGTCGGGGCTCTCGCGTGAACAAATCGTCGTGGTGGGCAAACTTGTAGGGCAAGACGACCCGCGCCAACTCGCTATTCAAATCAACCAAACCGTTTTCCTGCTTGAAGGCAGCGCGAACGCCCGCCCCTTTGATTTCTTCCGAAAAAGCACGCAGGTGCTCTCCGTTATTTTTCAACTTCCCGCGAACGAAAACATTACGCCCTTGCCCACGGCTTTGGATTTACGCCCGCGCGGCGTGGACTTTCGCTTTTTTCCAACAGAGCGCAGCCTAATCAGCGCGATGTTGTTAGAAGAAGTTGATTATGCCAACATCGACAGTGAAACGGCGGCGGAGGAAATTCAAAAGACCACGCCGAGCTACCAAATCAAACCCATCAAGCCGGACAGCAATACAGTTGAAATGATCTGTTATAATTTCGCGCATCCGGTGCTGCGCGAACGCGCTGTTCGGCATGCACTCTCGTACGCGGTGAATCGCGAAAAAATGATTCGCCAATTTCTTTTGAGCCGTGCCGATGTTGCGCGGGGTCCATATGAAAAAGAAAGCCGCTTTTATGCCTCCGGCGCGAAAGAGTTTGGATATAACCCCAAGCGCGCTATTGCTCTTTTAGAAGAAGCGGGCTGGCGCGCATTAAGCCGCGAGCGCATGCGTATGCGCAACGGGCAAGCGCTGCGCTTTCGGTTGCTATTTCCGGAAGGCTTGATTTTGAAAGAACAAATCGTCCGGCAAATCAAGATTGATTGGAATCAAATCGGTGTGGACGTTATTCCCGTGCCGGTGAGCGCCTCGGCCTTACAAGATTCATTACGCCGCGGTCGCTTTGACGCTGTGCTTGTGCGCCATCGCTTCGATGAGTCGGCGCCGAGCCTCATCGACTTTTTCGGTGACGGCTCCGGGAAGGGCAGTTTTGGGTATGTCAACTCGGGCGTTTTGCACACGGCAATTTTGAGCAAAAAGATTTTGCAAGAGAACGGCGCGCGGCAAGTCGCATTGCGGATGCAAACACTCATGAATGAAGATCAAATCGCGACGTTTCTTTTTCATCCGTGGCTGACGTTTCACATTTTCAATGCGGCGAAATTTGAAAACTATTTCACCCAAGACGGTTTGCAGCCGTACAATAAATGGGTTATTCGCCGGCACCCGTAGTGTTGCGCTGCGCGTTCTGGCTGTGAGCATGATCTCAACGGTTGAGCCATAAAGATGCTGGTACCACGCATCCCTCTCATTCATCGCCTCTTTACTCGCCTATTGCTTTCGCATATTTTGCTGGTGTCGATTCCGCTTTTAATTTTGGGACAACTGCTATTGAACGCGGCGCAAAATGCGATTCAGCAAACGATTGTCGAGCGCAATCTTGAAGCGGCGCAGCGCTCGTATTGGCCGATCCGCGAGAAAGTCGCGCGCGCGCGCGATCTTTTACATCTCAGCGCGCAAAGCCCGACGTTTTTATCCGCGGACCGCATGGGGCAAGAGTTGGTGATCAATAATTTGGTGAGCCAATATCCCATCTTTAAAAAAATTTCGGTCTATGATACCAGCGGCCAGGCCATTGGTTCAACTTCGTATGATGCGCTCATTGCTCCATCAAAGTTTGCGGAGCTTCTTCGACAAGTGCGCGAGAAAAAGAAGAGCGCTCCGGAAGTTTATATCGGAGAAGAGAAATTACCGCTCATGGATTTGGCGGAGCCGGTGATGGTGTTTGAAGAGTTGGTTGCGATTCTTTGGGCGGAAGTTGATTTGAAAACGATTTGGACCACGGTCGATAGCAACCAAGTCGGCGCGGAGAGTGAAGCGTTTATCTTTCGGCATGACGGCCAATTCCTGGCGCACCGTGATCGCCGCAAAGTTTTGGAGCGGCAGTATTTTGCGCATGCAGAAATCGTCGCGGCCATCGCGGCGAAGCAAAGCGGCCATAAGATCTACACCACACCGGAAAACGTCGAGATGCTCGCGGTATATACTCCGATTGTGGAGGAAAACTGGGGCATGGTCATTCAGCAGCCCACAAGCGTCGCCTTTGCGCCAATGCGCGCGGTGCGAGTTCAGATTTTTGCCGTGATGCTTTTAGGCGTCATTATCGCGGCTTCGGTGGCGACGCTCTACACGCAGCAGATCGTCAAGCCCGTCAACCAATTGCTCGCCGGCATTGAGACGATCTCACGCGGGGATTTGCATTATAAAGTTCCGCGGCTGGGCCGCGATGAATTGGGCACGCTCGCGTTTCACTTCAACGCCATGACGACGAAATTGCGGCGCATTCAAAAAAAATTGCAGCGCACGCAACGGTTGGAGATTCTCAACAAACTCTCCGCGGTGCTTTCCCATGAAATTCGCAACCCGCTGAACTCGATGGTCATCAACATGCAACTCATGCGGCGGGAATTTAACAAGCCGGAGATTGATCTCGCCAAGCTCAATCATTTTTACCAAATATTGTCTTCCGAAATTCGCCGCGTAGACGATTTGGTAAGTAATTTCCTGCTGATTGCTCGCCCACCTCAATTAGAGAAAGCGCCGGAAAAACTGGAAGAGCTGCTCAACAATCTCATCAAAGTCGAAGTTCCGGAAGTTTTGCCCAAAGGCATACGCGTCATTAGAAAATTTCGAATTCCATCTTTGGAAATCCACATTGACGCCAAAAAAATTTACCAAGTCTTTTTGAATATTTTTCTCAACGCGGTGCAGGCAATGCCCGGCGGTGGACGGTTGACCATTGGACTTGACCTTCATTCTCGTAGGCGAAATGCCGCTACGAGCCGGCAATATGCCGCAATTTCGTTTGAAGATACGGGCAAAGGCATTCGCAAAGAACATTTGACTAAGATATTTGACTTTTATTTCTCCACGCGCAAGGATGGAAGCGGGATTGGGCTAGCAATTGCTCAACAAATTGTAGAAAAGCATGGTGGCAAGATAATTGTAAAGAGTAAAATCGGACACGGAAGCAAATTCACGGTATATCTGCCGCTACAAAGTGCAGAAGACTAAAAAAATATTGTAACCATTCTTGACAAACGAAAGTGGTTACATTATATTGCTTTCTACCCCAAAATGGCCTGTCAAAATTTCTCTTGCCTAAATTAGAATAGCGGCAGGGTCAAGAAACAGGCAACGCGCTTTGTCGCAAAAGCTCGTTCTGACAAAATTTGCGTGGTGGAACTTTCCATTCTATTGTTCAGTATAGAAAACGACTGTTGAAAGTTTGTTTGCCATTGAACAATCGAATCGAAAGAGGTGAGGCAACATGGTATGCATCATCGTCGGGGAGCGGGAGACTTTAGATCGCGCCATTCTGCGCTTCAAAAGAAAATGTGATCGCGCCGGTGTTTTGCGAGAATTTAAGAAGTCTACCTACTTTGTTAAGCCAAGCCAGAGAAAACGCATCAACAAGGTGACGGCGATACGTCGGGCGCAACGCAATCGGCTAGAAGGATAAGCGCGCGCTCCGAAGACACCGGATAATTTCATTTCACATTTTAACCCAACTAGTGTGACCGACTAACCGGTCAAGGTGATGTACATGGAGAATCGCACAAAACAATCCATTGAAAAATACTTGGAAGAGATTGGCGGCTACTCTCCGCTTCCGCCGGCACAGGAAGTGGAATTGGCGCGCAGAATTCGGAAGAGTGACTCGACCGCTTTGGATGCATTGGTCAAAGCCAATTTGCGCTTCGTCATTAGCGTGGCCAAAGAATATCAAGGCCAGGGCTTGCCGTTGCAGGATTTGATCAGCGAAGGCAATCTCGGTCTGATCAAAGCCGCGCAGCGTTTCGACGAAACGCGCGGTTTTAAGTTCATTTCTTATGCCGTGTGGTGGATTCGCCAATCCATCCTCCAAGCATTGGCAGAGCAAAGCCGCGTGGTGCGCTTGCCGCTGAACCGCGTCGGCGCGATCAACAAAGTCGGCCGCGCGCTCGAAGAGCTTGAGAAAAAATTCGGGCGCGAGCCGAGCATGGACGAGATCGCCGAACGCATGGAATTGACGGCTTTCGAGGTTGCGGACGTGATGAAAACTTCCGCGCGCCATCTCTCTTTGGACGAGCCGTTCAAAGAAGAAGAGGGCAACAGCCTGCTCGACGTGATCGAAAGCGATCGCTATGCTCCGCCGGACGATAATTTGATGCAAGAATCCTTGCAGGTGGAAGTGGACAAAGTGCTTTCCACTCTCAAGCCGCGCGAAGCGGAAATTATTCGTCTCTATTTCGGCTTGGATGGCGACCGTCCGTTGACGCTCGAAGAAATCGGCGAGCACTTCAAACTGACGCGCGAACGCGTGCGCCAGATTAAAGAAAAAGCGCTGCGCCGCTTGCGTCATCGCTCGCGTCTTGAGCCGTTGCGCAAATACCTCGGCTGAAACGTCGAGCCTTTTCGATATAAACACAAAAGCCTTCATCGCGCAATTGATGAAGGCTTTCTTATTTTGATCGCAACCAATGCAAGTATTTCATCGGCAGCAAAAACGCCACGCACGGCAAACCATACTCCAGCCACCTCACCCAAACCTGCTCCTGCCAAATCCCCTCACGCCAATAATCATACAACACCCAATAAGAAAGAAAGACGCTTCCACTCAACAGCCAGAGATAGAGAATGAATCGCGGCGAAAATGTGCGTGCAAGTTTCATCAAACTCCAACCGCTTTTCTCGCCGGCGACGCTATTGCTCTCTTGCTTAGCGCCATGCGCAAGGGAAAGCAGGGGCAAGAGCCAGAGCATATACCACGGCTGAAAAGTGGGAGAGAGCAAAAAAAACGCGGCTAACAAACCGAGTGTGAGTTGCGGCCAATGGCTCGTTCTTTCTTCATGTGTTTGCCGCATCAGGTTTAGCAGCATACGCAAATAGATCAATCCGAAAACAATTGCCAGCGCGCCTTTGGCGAGCAGCAGCGCCAAATCGATGCGCCGCGTCACCAATGTTTCGGGCAGCATCTCCCAACTTGGCGGAATCATAAGCTTGATGACGAGCCAATCGGGAAGGAATTGTTCCAATGGCGTATAGATGAGCGAGAAGAGCGCATCGTTGAAGCGCCACTTCGCGGAATAGACGGACAAGCCCGAATACAGATTTTCTCCGGCACCGAGGAAAGGCACATAGGCAAGCACGATTATCGCAAAGAATGACAATGCGAAACGCCAATTGAGTTGTTTGTTTTCTCTTTTAAGGGAGAATAAAAAAACAAACGGCACCAGCAGCACGGTGACGAATTTCACCAGAAAGCCGAGTGCGAGAAACATTGCGCTTGCGCCGTGGCGCTCGCGCTTGAGCAAGAGTAGCGCGGCCAGCAAACAGAACGCACCAATGCCGTCGGTGTGTCCGCTGCTCGCAATCTCGATCACGGCAAGCGGATGCCACGCATAGAGCATCGACCAACGCGCATCAATCTCGTATGCAGCGAGAATTTTCGCGAGCACGCCGAGGAGCGCAATATCGATCAACAGCCACAGTGCTTTTAATACAAGAATAGGATTGAGCGCGAGCACCGCGGCGAACTTGGCTCCGAGCCAAAACAACCCTTGCAGCAAAGGTGGATAAACCGTGCGCACGTGCTTGTGGCTCATCTTCCCATAGATTTCCAAATCGTGCAAACTTGCAAGCTCGTTCGCCTCCGGCGGATAGAGATAAGGATTTATGCCGCGCTGCAATACTTCCGCATCCCACAGATAACGATAGATGTCGTTTGACAAGAACGGCGTTTGCGACAGCAAGAGGAGGCGAAACAGAATTGCAAAGCCCGCGATCAAAGTCATGCTTATCGCAAGCGCGCGCGGCTCAACGCGAATAATTTGCTTGAGCGCGAGCGCGGCGCCGACAAAAAAAAGAAAGAGCAGCGTGACCAGCACTCCGAAACACTGCATCATTCCCTCGGCCTGACTTGAGGCCGCGGGGACATGCAGCTTTGCAAAGAGCGCATAAAGCACAAGCATTCCAACGCAGCACGCGAGGAGCAAAGCATAACTCCAAATCGTGCGCCGATGCGCTCCAAACACAGCCGTCATAAAATCTCCTGAACAACCAAAAGAGAGTTATATGACAGAAAGATGAAGGACAGAAAAATGTTTGATGCTGCGAAGATTTACTTTTCTGTCCGCCCATTTTTCTCTCATTGCTTTTGAAAACCGTTTGCCAAATTGCGATTTGTTCTCTAAGTTCGCGCCACGCAAAACGGCTGTATCTCGTCCTCGCGTTTCTTCTTCCATTCAACAACCGCACGAACTGATCATGACTCTCCCTCAAGTCCTCGATGAACTGCGCGCCGATCCGGCTTTCATTCAAAACGTGACGCACTGGCGAACGATTCCCGCGCGCAACGCGCAATGGGCCGAGTATCCTCGTTGGCTCCGGCCGGAGTTGATCACTGCGATGCAAGCGCACGGCATCGCGCGACTCTACTCACATCAAGCCGAGGCGATTGCACAAATCGGCGCGGGCAAGAGCGTGGTTGTCGTCACGCCCACGGCCTCGGGCAAAACGTTGTGTTATAATCTGCCCGTGCTCAATCGCATTCTACTCGATCCCGATGCGCGCGCGCTTTTTCTTTTTCCCACCAAAGCATTGTCGCAAGATCAACTCTCCGAACTTAAAGAGGTGATCACGCGCGTCGGCCCGCAAATCAACTTTGATCTCAAAGCGCACACGTTCGACGGCGACACGCCGCAAGATGCGCGACAGGCCATTCGCACTTCGGGCCATATCGTTGTCACGAATCCCGACATGTTGCACATGGGCATATTACCACATCACACCAAATGGATCAAGCTGTTTGAAAATTTGCGCTACGTCGTGATCGACGAACTGCACAACTATCGCGGCGTGTTCGGCAGTCATCTCGCGAATGTGATTCGCCGCTTGCGCCGCATTGCCGCATTTTATGGCGCAGAGCCGCAATTCATTTGCTGCTCCGCGACGATTGCCAATCCCAAAGAACTTGCCGAGCAAATCATCGAGCAGGAAGTGGCGCTCATCGATCAAAACGGCGCGCCGCGCGGGGAGAAACACTTCATCTTATATAATCCGCCCATCGTCAATCGCGAGTTGGGCATTCGCAAATCTTCGGTGAAAGAAGCGCGCAAGGTTGCCACGAAATTTTTGCTCAATAAAATTCAAACTATCGTGTTCGCGCGCAGCCGGCTCCGCGTCGAAATCTTGGTGACGTATCTCAAAGAAGCCATGTCATTAAACAAAAAATCGCCGAAACTTATTCGCGGCTATCGCGGCGGCTATTTGCCCACGGAGCGCCGCGAGATCGAGGCCGGCCTGCGCAGCGGCGAAGTGCTCGGCGTGGTTTCGACGAATGCGCTCGAGCTGGGCATCGACGTGGGCCAGCTCACCGCGTGCGTGATGGTCGGTTATCCCGGCAGCATTGCGAGCGCGTGGCAACAAGCCGGTCGCTCGGGTCGTCGTTCGGATTCCGCGGTTGCCGTGCTCGTGGCTTCGAGCAATCCCGTGGATCAATACATCATCAATCAACCCGATTATCTGTTCGAAAAATCCACGGAGTCGGGCGTGATCGATCCGAACAATCTCGTCATTTTGATGAGCCACATGAAGTGCGCCGCGTTCGAGCTTCCTTTTAAAGACGGCGAAAAATTCGGCTATGGCAAAACCGTGGTCGATGCCACGGAAGAAATTTTAGAATATCTCGAAGAGAACAAAGTGCTGCATCACGCCGAGGGGCATTGGCATTGGATGACGGACGCGTACCCGGCTGAGGCCGTGGGCCTGCGCACTGCCGCTCCGGAAAATGTCGTCATCATCGACACGACAAAAGAAGAGCGCGTGATCGGTGAAGTGAATTTGCTCGATGCGCCGGTCATGCTGCACGAGGACGCGATTTACATTCACGAGAGCGTGCAGTATCATGTCGATAAACTCGATTGGGATCGTCGCAAAGCGTTCGTGCATAAAGTCGAGGTGGATTATTACACCGATGCGCACACCGACACGAGCATTCACGTGCTCGACGTGTTCGAGGATTTTTCTTTTGGGGATAAAGAAGAAGCCGCGGCGAAGAAAGCTTATGGCGAAGTGAATGTGAATTGCCAAACGACGAAGTATAAAAAGCTAAAATTCGGCTCGCATGAAAACATCGGCTACGGCCCGGTGGAGTTGCCGGAGATTAGCATGCACACGACCGCGTATTGGTGGGAGCTTCCGAGCGACACCGCGCAGCGTTTGCAGATTGCGCAGTCCGCGCTTGGCGATGGCTTGAAAGCCGCGGCGAGCGCGTTGCAAGCCGTGGCCGCGGTGTTCATGATGTGCGACGTGCGCGATCTCCGCAGCGTGCCCATGGCCGCGGCCCCGCTCACGCAGAAGCCGACGATTTTTATCTACGACAATCACGCGGGCGGCGTGGGTTTTAGCAAACGCCTCTTCGGCATGCACGATGAACTGCGCCGCGCCGCCGCTGCTTTGATCAAAGCGTGTGCGTGTGAAAACGGATGCCCGAGTTGCGTGGGGCCTGCGCTGGAAGTGGGAGAGATGGGAAAGGCAACGGCGTTGCGGTTGTTGCAGGAAGTTTTGTAATTTTAGAAAACCAAACACCCAACAAGGAGTAACTATGCGAAACGTGCAAAAAGCTTTAATTGTGGGCATTGATCATTACAGCGGCATGCGGTTGTACGGTTGCGAGAATGACGCGAATCAGATTGCCGCCCTGCTCAAAAAGAACCAAGACGGCTCGCCGAATTTCACTTGCACCAAGCTCATTTCCTCGAAGCAAAAAATTACTCGCCCGGTTTTGCGCAAAAACTTGCAGGAGCTTTTCGGACACAAGGCTGACGTCGCGCTGTTCTATTTCGCCGGTCATGGCGCAATCAACAAACTAGGCGGCTACCTCGTTACGCAGGACTACGCGACCAATGACGAAGGCGTGGCCATGCTTGATGTGCTCACCCTCGCCAATCAAGCTCCCGTTGAAGAGGTGGTTATTATTCTTGATTGCTGCCACAGCGGCGCCGCAGGATTGCTGCCGGCTTTGCAAAATGACCAAGTGCACTTGCGCGAGGGCGTTTCCATTTTATGTGCGAGCCGCGACTCACAAGCCGCAGTTGAAAAAGATGGAAGCGGCATATTCACAACGTTGATTTGTGCCGCGTTGGATGGCGGCGCTTCGGACGTAATCGGTGAGGTCAGCATTGCAAATGTGTATGCTTATGCCGACCAAGCGTTGGGTGCTCGGGATCAACGCCCCCTTTTCAAATCGCATGTTTCGCGTTCACTGTCATTGCGCAAATGCCGGCCTGTGGTCGATCCGGCATTGCTGCGCAAACTGCCCGAGTATTTTGATGTGCCCGATATGGCGTTCCCTCTTGACCCCTCGTTCGAGCCGACTTCTAAAAAAGCGAATGTTCGCAATACCGAAATTTTTGCCTGCCTGCAAAAGTATCGCGATGCTCGTTTGTTAGTTCCAGTGGGCGCAGAGCACATGTATTATGCCGCCATGAAATCAAAGTCGTGTCGGCTTACGCCCCTTGGACAATTCTACTGGCAGCTTGCGAAAGAGGAGGAAATATGAAGGTCGCAATTACAGGGCATCAGAATCTTGGCGATGAGGAAACGGTGGCGTGGGTGAAGGAAGCGCTGCAACAGGTCATTGCAGAACGCGAGGTGCAACATGGCTTCACTGCGCTTGCCATTGGCGCGGACCAACTCTTCGCTGAAATTCTGCGTGAACGCGGCATTCCCTACACCGCGATTTTGCCTTGCCGTGAAATTGCAAAGACCTTTCAAACCCAAACGCATTTAGAAAATTTTCATCGCTTGCTGAAATGCGCAAGCGCCGTCATCACGCTGGATTTCATTGAACCAACCGAAATTGCTTTTTTCGAAACCGGCAAAAACACGGTCGATCAGGCTGATCTTGTTATTGCCGTTTGGAATGGGTTGCCCGCGAAAGGCTTAGGCGGCACTGCAGACGTAGTGCAATATGCGTGTGTTTATATGAAGCAGGTGGTACATCTCAATCCGACCAACAAGCAAGTAATGATGCTATGAACGAAGCGAGCCCCCAAAAAAATTATCAATACGATGCGTTTATCAGCTATAGCTGGGCCGACAAAGCCTTTGCTGTGAAGCTCGAAAAAGCATTGGAGGCGTATGAGCCTCCCGAAGATTTGAACGTGCCACAACGTCATCTCAATGTCTTTCGTGACGATCAAGACATGACCGGTACACAAATCTTTCAGGCCATTGATGAACACTTGCGACGTTCATCGAAATTGCTTGTTATCTGCTCACCGCGAGCCAGAAAGAGTGATTACGTCAATTATGAAATTCGCCGCTTCAGTGAATTTCATCACCCCGGCGACATCATCCCTGTTTTGCTTTCCGGTATTCCGAACAATTCGGCTACGCCGGAGCAAGAAGAAGAAAAAGCCTTCCCCGAAGCGCTTTGCGAAGTGATGAATAGGCCGTTAGCAGCAAGCTATCGGGAATTTAGTTTGAAACGGGATAAAATAGAAAAAGGGATATTTGAAAGTTCTTGGTATTCGGTTCTAGCAAATCTTTACGGTATCACGCGCGATGAAGTAGAACAGCGTGAGAAGAAAAGGCAAATTCGCCAGCGTCGAAATAAAACGATCATGGTCAGTGCCGTCATTATTGCTTTGTCGCTTTTTGCTAGTTCGGCGTGGTGGCAACGAAATGTTGCTGTCAATGAGAGAATACGTGCGAATCAAAACGAAAAAGCGGCACAAGAGAATGCAAACGTGGCGCAAGCTCAGAGAGAGATTGCAATCGCAGAAAGACAAAGAGCTATTGACAGTGCCAGAGTTGCCCAAGAGCAAAGGGTTGAAGCGTTATTCCAAAAGAATGAGGCCGAAAAACAAAAAACAAATGCCTTAAAACAATTAGCGCGTAACTACTGGGAAAATGGCCGACAAGCGCAAGCAAATGGCTATCGGCTTCTAGCTTTACATTTCATGGCAGAAGCCATCAGAACCGCACCTTTTAGAGGAGACCCCGGCAGAGCAGCTCAACAGGATATATCTGAGCATCTCTCTACCATTCGCCTTATCCAAGGCTGTCAACATGAAGCGGACATTGTGGGCGCGATGTTCTCCAAAGATGAAACCCGCATTTTGACTTGGAGTGACGATGGCAACGCGCGCTTGTGGCAAGTCAGCACGGGCGACCCTCTCGGCCAACCCATGAAGCACGGAAAAGGTGTCAATGGCGCGGTGTTCACCAAAGACGAAACTCGCATTTTGACCTGGAGTGATGACAGCAGTGCACGCTTGTGGCTGACCAGCACTGGCGAACCCCTTGGTCAGCCAATGCTGCATAGAGCTTGGGTCAATGGCGCGGTCTTCTCCAAAGATGAAAAACGCATTTTGACTTGGAGTAATGATGGCAGCGCACGCTTGTGGCAGGCCGGTGCTGGCGAACCCCTTGGCCAGCCCATGCAGCACGAAAAAGCAGTTCGTGGTGCAATGTTTTCCAAAGATGAAACCCGTATTTTGACCTGGAGTGATGACGGCAACGCGCGCCTCTGGCAGGTCGGCACCAGCGAACCCCTTGGTCAGATCATGCAGCATAAGGCACTGGTCAATGGCGCAATTTTCTCCAAGGATGAAACCAGCATTTTGACTTGGAGTTATGACGGCAGCGCACGTTTGTGGCAGGCCAGCACCGGCGAACCCCTCGGTCAGCCCATGCAGCATAAAGATTGGGTCAACGGCGCGGTTTTCTCCAAAGATGAAACCCGCATTTTGACCTGGGGTGGAGATATATTAGGCGGATCGGGCAGCGCACGCTTGTGGCATTTCGGCACTGGCGAACCTATCGGCCAACCCATGCAGCATAAAGAAGCTGTCTGGGGCGCAGTCTTCTCCAAAGATGAAACCCGCATTTTGACCTGGGGTGGAGATATATTGGGCGGATCGGGTAGCGCACGCTTTTGGCATATCGGCACTGGCGAACCTATCGGCCAACCCATGCAGCATGAAAAAGCTGTCTGGGGCGCGGTTTTCTCCAATGATGAAACCCACATTTTGACCTGGAGTGATGACGGCAGCGCACGCTTGTGGCTGGCCAGCACCGGCGAACCCCTTGGTCAGCCCATGCAACACGATGGACCTGTAAACGGTGCGATCTTCTCAAAAGATGAAAAACGCATTTTGACTTGGAGTCTGGATGGCAGCGCGCGCCTATGGCAGGTCGGCACCGACAAACCCCTCAGTCATTCCATTCAGCATGAAGATGATATCAACGGCGCGGCCTTCTCCAAAGACGAAACTCGCATTTTGACCTGGAGTGATGACGGCAGCGCACGCTTGTGGCTGACCAGCACCGGCGTACTCCTTTGTCAGCCACTGCAGCATATAGCCTGGGTCAACGGCGCTGTCTTCTCCAAAGATGAAAAACGCATTTTGACCTGGAGTGGGACTCCATATCGCGGACCAATTGGTAGGGCGGCCTTGTGGCAGGCTGGCACCTGCGAACCTATCGGCCAGCCCATGAAGCACGAGGAAGCAGTTCGGGGCGCAATGTTTTATGAAAATGAAACCCGTATTTTGACCTGGAGTGATGACGGCATCGTACGCTTGTGGCAGGCCAGCACCGGCGAACTCCTCGGCCAGTCCATGCGGCACGAAAAAGGTATCAACGGCGCGGTGTTCTCTAAAGATGAAACCCGTATTTTGACCTGGGGCGATGACGGCAGCACACGCTTGTGGAATGTCCGTACTGGCGAACCCATCGGCAGGCCGATGAAGCACGACAAAGGTGTCAACGGTGCTGTGTTCTACAAATATGAAAAACGAATTTTGACTTGGAGTGATGACGGCAGCATACGCTTGTGGCAGGCTGGCACCGGCGAACCCCTCAACCAATCCATGCAGCACGAAAAAGATGAAAAAGCAGTTCGGGGCGCATTGTTCTCTGTAGATGAAACCCGTATTTTGACATGGAGTGATGGCGGCAGCACACGCTTGTGGAATCTCGGCACTGGCGAACCCATCGGCCAGCCCATGCAGCACGAAAAAAGTGTCAACGGCGCGGTCTTCTCAAAAGATGAAACCCGCATTCTGACCTGGAGTGCTGATGGCAGCGCGCACTTATGGCGGGCTCAGACTGGCGAACCCATCGGCCAACCCATGAAGCACGAAAGCCGTGTCAATGGCGCGGTCTTCTCAAAAGATGAAACCCGCATTTTGACCTGGAGTGGAGATTCATGGCAGGGATCGAGTGGCAGCGTACGCTTGTGGCAGGCCGACACTGGCGAACTCCTCGGCGAGCCCATGCAGCATAAAAAAAGTGTCAACGGCGCGGTCTTCTCAAAAGATGAAATCCGCATTTTGACCTGGAGTGCTGATGGTGCCGCGCGCTTGTGGGACGTGCCCGGCGATTTGGATTTTCCCAGTGACAAATATGTGCTGCAAGTCCAAGCCCTCACCGGCACCAAGTTCGATCCAAACACCCGCCAAATCACCGTTATTCCTATTGATGAGTGGCGGAAAATTCAACAAGAGTGGCTGGCGTTCGCTCGCGAGCATGTGAAGACCTGCCAATACCAACGGCAGAACGTGTATTTGCGGTATTGGGTAGAGGAGGCAAAGGGCAAGTAGCAAGGGGCAAAGAGCAGCGCTAAATTTTGTACTTGAAATTTCAGCGGCATTCTGTAATTTGCTCTGCAACCAATTATCCCGAGGCGTAATATGACATCGACTATGAAATCGCCGGAGAGTTTGATGAAGCCATTGCGTGAACCGCGCTGCGCAGCGCGGCTCAGTGTTCCGCAGGAAATGCTTACGGCGTTTTGCCGTCGCCACTATATTCGCAAGCTGGCGATATTCGGCTCGGCCTTGCGTGAAGACTTTGGGCCGGAGAGCGACGTCGATGTGTTGGTGGAGTTCGAGCCGCATCACATTCCCGGCTATATTCGGCTCGCCGGCATGGCGCTCGAGTTGAGCGGCATTCTAGGACGCCCGGTCGATTTAAATACGCCCAACATGTTGAGCCGCTATTTTCGCGATGAAGTGCTCGCCCACGCCGAGGTGCAATGTGCACAATGACGATCTTTGGGAGACCTCTCATGATACGAATTGAAAACCTCGCAGACGCGATGCTCAATGGCGACGGCCTTTTGCTCCGAAGCCTTGTGCAAGATTTTATTCATGAATATCCGCAGTTGACGGCAGTGCCAAAGCCGGCAACGAACGATGCGCAGACACTCGCCGCATCCGCGTCGCTGCTGGAATTGCTCGCCCTGCGGATGCAGCAACAAGCGCCGGCGTGGACGACGAGCATTGGCGCGCTTGCAGAGCCGATCTTTCTTTTGAAAGCCGCAGCGACGATGAAACGGCTGCGCGAGCTTTGCGTGGCCGAGTCCCCGGAACCCTTGCGCAAGCGCGGCTTTTACGCCACGCCGAACTATCTTGAGTTTGCTTGAGTGATATGCAGTTCGGTTCATCCTACTTGCGTTGCTTGAGCCACTCGCGCGGAGTATGCCCGCGCGCGAATGGGAAAATGACTGAAGCATGCCCGCCACAAGTTTGCGATGCAGACTGCACCCGAACAAATGCTTTGCATTTCTACCCCTCCCATATTACATTCGCGCCGTTTTAAACGGATAAACCGGGGCGGAATCGAAAATCAACCCGTGTGCTCGCCGCGCGAACACTCGTTTCTCTCTTCGTGTCAGCCTAGTGATCCCGAAACAAATGCGGTTCTTCGCTTAGCGGCCAAGTGGCTCGCGCACAGCATCGGAAGTTATAGCTTAAACTTTACAACGGAGGTAGATGTGGCAGCAGTGCATGCGCTATCTCGCACCGTGGACGCTCCGCAACTCGACAAAGCCACGGCGCGCGAATGGTATCGCTTGATGCATACGAGTCGTCTGATCGACGACCGCGCGTGGATTCTTTTTAAACAAGGCAAAGGCTGGAGCTATCTCGCCACGTGCTCCGGGCATGAGCCGATTCAGCTCGCGCTCGGCAAAAGTTTCCGACCGAAAAAAGATTATCTCTTCCCATACTATCGCGATCAATTGACGAGTCTCGCCGCGGGCATTTCGATTTACGAAATCATGCTGAACGGCATGAGCCGCAAAGATGATGTGGCCGCGGGCGGCCGTCACATGTCCAACCATTTCGCAAAGCCGGAAATCCACATTCAAAACGTATCGAGTTGCGTCGCGAATCATGCGCTGCATGCGGTGGGTTTGGCGCGCGCGATCAAATATTATAAATCCGATGCCCTCGTGTTTGCGAGCTTCGGCGAGTCTTCCGCTTCAGAAGGCTACGTGTTCGAAGCCTTCAACGGCGCGAGCCGCGAACGTTTGCCGGTGATCTTTGTGATTCAAAATAATAAATACGGCATCAGCGTGCCGGTGCACGAACAAACGGCGAACGAAACCGTGGCGGATAATTTCGTTGGTTTGAAGTATCTGCACATCGTGCGCTGCGACGGCACGGACCCGCTCGATAGCCGCCGCGCGATGGATGAAGCCATGGAATATGTGCGCACCGGCAAAGGCCCGGCGCTCGTGCATGCGCAGTGCGTGCGCCTCGGCCCGCATTCGAACAGCGATAAACACGAGTCGTATCGCACGGAGGAAGAGATCGCTGCGGCGCAAACGCAAGATCCGTTGCCGCGCTTTCGGCAATACATCATCGACCGTGGTTTGCTCTCCGAAAAAGAAATCGCGACGATGGAAGAAGAGAACAAACGCATCGTGAGCGAGACCGCGGCGCAAGCCGAGGCTGCGCCGCTGCCCGATCCCGCGTCGATCTATGATTTCGTCATCCCCGCAGCGTTCGAGCCGGAAGAAACGCCGACGCCCGAGAGCGGCAAGAAAGAGAAGATGCGCGAGTCCATCAATCGCACGTTGCATGAAGAATTTCAGCGTAATCCGCACACGTTTTTGTGGGGACAAGACGTGGCGTCGGTGGATAAAGGCGGCGTGTTCAATGTGACCGAAGGCATGCAGAAGGCGTTTGGCAAAGGCCGCGTGTTCAACGCGCCGATTGCGGAAGATTTCATCGTGGGCACGGCGAACGGCTTCAGCCGCTTTCGCGAAGATGCGTGGGTCGTGGTCGAGGCCGCGCAGTTCACAGATTACGTGTGGCCTTCGATGGAGCAGATGGTGGAGTTGAGCCACGAGTATTGGCGCACCATCGGCAAGTTTGCGCCGAACATCATCGTGCGGCTCTCGTGCGGCGGCTATATCGGCGGCGGCTTGTATCACTCGCAAAGCGCGGAAGGCGTGTTCGCAAACTTTCCGGGCTTTCGCATCATCATGCCCTCGTTCGCGGACGATGCGAGCGGCTTATTGCGCACGGCCATGCGTTCGCGCGGCGTGACCATCGCGTTCGAGCCTAAGTTTCTCTACAACAATCCCATCGCGCAAGCATATCAAACGAGCGCGGAGCATTTCGTGCCGTTTGGCAAAGCGCGCGTGCGTCGCACGGGCAGCGATCTTACAATTGTGACCTACGGCAATGCAGTGCATTGGTCGCTCAAAGCCGCGGAGAAGTTGGCGGAAGAGAACAACTATCAAGTCGAGGTGGTGGATTTGCGCTCGCTCGTGCCGATGGATATGGAAACCGTGAGGCGCTCGGTGGCGAAAACCAATCGCGTCATCATCGCGAGTGAGGATCATAAAACCGGCGGCTTCGGCAACGACATGCTCGCGGAGGTCGCAGAAGCGTGTTTCGAAATGCTCGACGCCCCGCCGCGCCGCGTGACGAGCAAAGACACGCCCGTGGGCTTCAGCCGCATTCTCGAAGCCGCGATTTTGATCAACGAGAAGGATATTTATGAGGCTGCGTCGGAGGTGTTGAAATATTGAACGGCGCATTCTAAACTTTACTAACCTTTTCAAGTTTAGTAAAGCTTTTTGCCGATGAAAAGCGTGAGCGCACGCAGCCTCATGTTGAAATGAAAAAGGGCAGTCATGTGACTGCCCTTTTGCTTTTTGACGCGCCGTTTTTTTTATAATTGCACACTGAGATTGATCCCCAACACCGAATTCAAATTTAGCTTCAAATGCTCATCCAACGGCAATCGCAAATGCACGCCCGAACGCGCGTTTGTGCGAATGCTCCAACCAAAACGATTGCGCCGAGAGCACGAGCGGCACGACAATCATCCCGTAAAATCCCTTGCAACTCTCGCCGAGACTTTTAATTTGAATTGAGACCTGCGTGCGAAGCCGTACTTTGCGGCGCGATTGCAAAGTCCGACTGCACCCATGTCGAGCTTAATTCACCCCACGGAAAAAGGAAGGAGAAAGTGGATGCGTACACTCTCTGCTGCGCTCAAATCTTCGATCGGCAGCAAAGTCATCATGGCGCTCACCGGCTTGGGATTGGTGCTCTTCGTCATCATTCACATGACCGGCAACTTGCAGATGTTTATCGGGCAAGAGGCCATGAACAACTATGCCGTCACGCTGCGCAAAGTGCCGTTGCTGCTCTGGGTCGCGCGCCTGGGCATCATCGGCTTTTTTGTTTTTCATGTGTTCGATGGGCTGCGCTTGAAACTTAAAAATCGCGCGGCTCGGCCCGAAGCGTATGCTTCGCAAAACACCGTTAGAGCCACGTTCGCCTCGCGCACGATGGCGATCAGCGGCGTGCTCATTCTCGTTTTTTTGATTTATCATCTGCTACACTTCACGCTCGGCGTGACCAATCCCGATCATTTCGCGCTGATCGATGCGCAAGGCCGGCCCGATGTTTTCAATATGGTCGTGTATGGTTTTCAAAACGTGATCGTCGCGAGCGGCTATGTGCTTGCCATGGTTTTGCTCTTCGCGCATCTTAGCCACGGCGCGGCGAGTTGGCTGCAATCGCTCGGCTGGCATCATCCCAAGGTCAATGCGGCGGCGAAAATCATCGCGCCCGCGGTGACGTGGCTCGTGTGTTTGGGCTTCGTCTCCGTGCCACTCGCGGTGTTGTTCGGCATCCTCAAACCCGTTTAAACAAAAATTCCGACAGAAAAATTTTATATCAGAAAAATGCAGCCGAATTTGAAAGGGCTAAAACTTTTCTGCCCCACATTTTTCCGTCATGGTCTGTTTGAAAAAGTCGGCGGCTTCATGGACTACGAAACGCGCTTGCACCGAGTGATTAAGAAAGCAATCTGTCTGTGCTTCATGCTCAACACGATTTCAGTGCCAGCACAGCAGGATGCCATCACCGCGGCTGATTATCTTTCTCCTTTGGAAAAAGAAGTGCTGCGCGAAATCAACCTCGCGCGCACGCAGCCGGAAAAATATGCAGACGTGCTCGAAAGCATGAAGTCATATTATGAAGGCAAACTTTTCAAACGACCAAACGAGGAAACCGTGCTCACCGAAGAAGGCATTGCGGGCGTTGCAGAGGCTGTTAGCTTTCTGCGCAAAGTGAAACCCGTTGCGCCGCTGTTGCCTTCACGCGGCTTGTCATTGGCGGCGCGCGATCACGTGGCCGAGCAAGGTCCGCGCGGCGCTATTGGCCATCGCAGCCGCGACAGCAGCACCATCTCGGATCGTCTCAAACGCTACGGCAACTGGCAAACTGGAATTGCAGAAAACATTTCTTATGGCGAAAGCCAGGCACGCATGATTGTCGCGGTGTGGATCATCGACGACGGTGTGCGCGAACGCGGCCATCGCGAAAATCTCTTCACCGGGGATTTTAAATTCGTGGGCATTGCGTTTGGCGAGCACCAAGCTTTTAAAAGCATGTGCGTTGTAGATTTTGCGGCTAGCTATCAGGAAAAGAGCAATTGAGGCGCAAAACAATTATCGGCAAAACTATTCGCTGCATCGTTTTGTTCGACAGCGTTTTGCTTAAAATTTTTGAGGAAGGAGCACAATGAAACTCGAAGCAAAAACACCCTCCGGCCCGCTCGAAAAGAAATGGTCCAATCATAAATTCGAATCGAAGCTGGTCAATCCCGCGAACAAGCGGAAGTTCGAAGTGATCATG
Organism: bacterium; assembly: GCA_041918175.1. Classification (GTDB taxonomy): domain Bacteria; phylum Zhuqueibacterota; class Zhuqueibacteria; order Zhuqueibacterales; family Zhuqueibacteraceae; genus JABWAN01. Next base: position 108,344 of record JAYRWE010000088.1, on the reverse strand, counting down.
GTCGGCACCGGACTCGCGGGCGGCTCGGCCGCGGCTTCGTTGGCGGAGCTGGGTTACAAAGTCAAAGCGTTCTGTTTTCAAGACAGTCCGCGACGCGCGCACAGCATTGCCGCGCAGGGCGGCATCAACGCCGCGAAGAATTATCAAAACGACGGCGACAGCGTGTATCGTTTGTTTTATGACACCATCAAAGGCGGCGATTTCCGCGCGCGCGAAGCGAATGTGTATCGCCTCGCCGAAGTGAGCGCGAACATCATCGATCAATGCGTCGCGATGGGCGTGCCGTTTGCGCGCGAATACGGCGGCTTGCTCGACAATCGCTCGTTCGGCGGCGCGCAGGTTTCACGCACATTTTATGCGCGCGGGCAAACCGGCCAACAGCTTCTGCTCGGATGTTATTCCGCGCTTTCGCGGCAAATCGGTTTGGGCGCGGTGCAAATGATTCCGCGCACGGAGATGCTCGACCTCGTGATAATTGACGGCGTCGCGCGCGGGATTATTACGCGCAGTTTGGTCACCGGCAAAATCGAAGCGCATGTCGCGGATGCCGTTGTGCTCGCGACGGGCGGATACAGCAATGTGTTCTTCCTCTCCACCAACGCGATGGGCTGCAACACCACCGCGATTTGGCGCGCGTACAAACGCGGCGCGGCGTTCGCAAATCCGTGTTACACGCAAATTCATCCGACGTGTATTCCAGTGAGCGGCGATTATCAATCCAAGCTCACGCTGATGTCGGAATCGCTGCGCAACGACGGCCGCATTTGGGTGCCGAAGAAAAAGAACGATTCACGCGCGCCGCAAGATATTCCCGAAGACGAGCGCGATTATTATCTCGAGCGCAAATATCCGAGCTTCGGCAATCTCGCCCCGCGCGATATTTCTTCACGCGCGGCGAAAGAAGCATGCGATGACGGCCGCGGCATCGGCGAGAGCAAGCGCGGCGTTTATTTGGATTTCGCCGACGCGATCAAGCGCCTCGGCGAAAACGTGATTCGCGAGCGCTACGGCAATCTCTTTGACATGTATCACGAAATCACCAGCGAGAATCCCTACAAAGCGCCGATGCGCATCTACCCCGCGCCGCATTACACGATGGGCGGCTTGTGGGTCGATTACAATTTGATGAGCAACATTCCTGGCTTGTTCGTCATCGGCGAAGCGAATTTTTCCGATCACGGCGCGAACCGCCTCGGCGCGAGCGCGCTGATGCAAGGTTTGGCCGATGGCTATTTTGTGTTGCCGTACACGATTGGAAATTACTTCGCGAGCGCGAAACCGAAGAAGCTCGGTACGGATCGCGCCGAATTTAAACAAGCGGAACAAGACGTGACGGCGCGCATCAAAAAACTGCTCGCGCTCAAAGGCAAGCGCACGGTGGATTCATATCACCGCGAGCTGGGCTTGAAAATGTGGGAACGCTGCGGCATGGCGCGCAACGAAGCTGGTTTGAAAAAGAATCTCCAGGAAATTCCAGCGCTATATGATGAGTACTGGAAAAACGTCGCCGTGCTCGGCAATAATGATGAGTTCAACGTGTCGCTCGAAAAAGCGTTGCGGGTGGCGGACTTTTTTGAATTAGCCGAATTGATGTGTCACGACGCGCTCGAACGCAACGAGTCATGTGGCGGCCACTTCCGCGAGGAATATCAAACCAGCGAAGGCGAGGCCCAGCGCGACGATACGAATTTTAGCCACGTCAGCGCGTGGGAATATCAAGGCGAAGGCAAGAAGCCCGCGCTGCACAAAGAAGCGTTGAACTTTGAATTTGTCCATTTGGCGGAGAGGAGCTATAAATAATGAAAGTGACATTGCATGTGTGGCGTCAGCCGAATGCCCAAACCAAAGGCAAGATGGTAACCTACGAGTCGCCGCAGATTACCGGCGACATGTCGTTTCTCGAAATGTTAGATGTGCTCAATGAATCGCTGACGCTGAAAGGTGAAGACCCGATTGCGTTCGATCACGATTGCCGCGAGGGCATTTGCGGCACGTGCTCGCTGATGATCAACGGCATCGCGCACGGCCCGGAGAAAGCGGTGACGACCTGCCAGCTTTACATGCGCAGCTTCAAAGACGGCGATCACATTTACGTGGAGCCGTGGCGCGCGAAAGCGTTTCCGCTCATCAAAGATTTGGTGGTGGATCGCGGCGCTTTTGATCGCATCATGGCCGCGGGCGGCTTCATCTCCGCCAATGCCGGCGGCGCGCCGGATGCGAACGCGATTCCGATTCCAAAAGACGACGCCGAGTTGGCGATGGACGCCGCGGCATGCATCGGCTGCGGCGCGTGTGTGGCCTCGTGCAAGAACGCCTCGGCCATGCTCTTCGTCGCCGCGAAAGTTTCGCACATGGCGCATCTGCCGCAGGGACATCCCGAGCGCAATCGCCGCGTGATTCGCATGGTCGATCAAATGGACGAAGAGGGCTTCGGCAATTGCACGAACCAATACGAATGCGAAGCGGTGTGTCCGAAAGGCATCAGCGTGGGTTTTATTGCGAAGATGAATCGGGAGTACGTGCGGGCGAGTTTGGTGGGATGATTGTCAGCAAACAATTGGGCTTGCACTTGGTTGAAGCAAGCCCAATTGTTGAACCCAATTCACAATCTAGGCTTGAAAAATATGTTGGTAGAGAATATCGCGCGCGCATACGAGGCGACCTATTCGACGAACGAGCGCAAGTTATCCGGCACGCATTATACTCCGGATAATGTTATCGAATACATCGTCGAAAAGACTGTCCGAACGAGCGTGGTCGGTTTTCGCCAATTTCGAATTTTAGATCCGGCGTGCGGCTCCGGACTTTTTTTGCTCAAAGCTTTTGAAGCCATTTGTGTTTCTCTCCGGCAAAAGCACGGCGGTCTTAGTTCACAGCAAGCTCGAACCGTATTGGAAAATTGTATTTATGGAATTGACATCGATGCAGCTGCCGTCGCAGAGGCGCAACATAACCTTCTTTTAAAAGCAAAAGAGTTCGGCGTGCGCAAGGCAAATCTCGGCAACAATTTTTTTGCCGGAGATGCGCTAGATATTTTGGCTGAACAAGAACAGCAACTGGGTTTTGATTTTGAAAATGGGAATGGTCATTCGGCGCAAATGACAGTTTTTCCCGAAGTGATGGCCGTAGGCGGTTTTGATTGTGTGATCGGAAACCCGCCTTACATTCGCATTCAAAATATTTCGCCCGTGAAACGCCGCAACAAGTACATCGACTTTTTCAGGACAGCGACTGGCCGTTTTGATATTTCAATCTTGTTTGTAGAACTTGCTGCGCGGATGTTGAAACAGAACGGCAAGCTCGGTTTTATCATGTCCAACAAGCTTCTCTCCACGAACGGCGCCAAGCAATTACGGCAATTCATTCTTGAACATTTTACGGTTGAGGAAATTGTCGATCTTGCCGACACGAAATTGTTCGAGGCGGCAATTCTTCCGATGATATTGATTCTGCAGCGTGGCCGCAATCTTTCCGAACAGATGGTCTTCACCGCTGCCACCGAAACGAAAAACGGCTCCCATCACCCGGAAAAAATATCAAACCTATTTGAAGCTTTTCGAGAGGCGGAGTTGCCCCTCGCGCGTGAAGTTGAAATCGGTGCGCGTGTTTTCAATATACGTAAATTTATTTCGCCGCAACCCAGCAAAACCAACTCCATCTGGACTTTTCATTCACCAACCGAAACTCGAATCTTGGAAAAAATCCGGCGCGCGGCAAAAGGGACATTGAATGATTTTGCCGAAAAGATCAGCGTCGGACTCAAAACAACGGCGGATGATGTCTTTATCAAACCGGTAACGAAATCGTTTATCGCCGAAAACGGCTTTGAGCGGGAGCTTGTCTTTCCGGTTTTGGAAAGCCATAATGTTGAGCGGTGGTCGATTCGCTGGCAGCAGGAAAAGGACAATTATGTGCTCTATCCTCATCAAGAGATCGACGGCAGGCTTTTACCTATAAATCTAAATCAGTTTCCGCAGGCGAAAAAGTATCTTCAATCTCATCGAGACCGATTGGCTTCTCGCACCTATCTACAGGAGTCCGGTCGCCGTTGGTACGAAATCTGGGTTCACCAGTCGCCGCGCGATTTTGCTAAAATCAAAATCATTACGCCGGACATCTCGTCGACCAACCGCTTTGCGCTTGACCAGAAAGGATATTTCGTTAATGGCACTTGCTTCTATATCATTCTTAAGGACCAGTCCGTGGAGACGAATTTGGCGATGGTGTCATTGCTGAATTCAAAAGTGATGGAGTATTTTCACAAAACCACAAGCGGAAATGTTCTGTATGCCAAGAGATTTCGCTACTGGACGACTTATTTGAGTCGTTATCCAATGCCTGCCGCTTTGAAGGATAATTGTAATGTGCAGCGGCTTGCCAACCATGCAGGTAAACTTTCCTCGGTGTTGTCCAATGAAGAAAGGCAAAGATGGGAAAACGAAAATGATGGGTTGGTTTATAGCTTGTTTGAATTGAATCGCCCCGAAATCAACGAGATTGAAATGACTTTGCAGAGAAACCGAATTGGTTAGCTACGGGAGCTTACATGAAAGGCAGCAAGAGGCAAATTCTGAATGCGGCATTATTAAAAAAGAATCTCATTCATCGACAAGATCTTGAAGAAAAGGACTTGGTCAACGAAGCGCCATTTGACGATTTGTTTTACACACTTGAAGAAATTGCTGTCCTCCTTGAAGACCTTATGGGAATTGATGCGCCCAAAGATGAAAACGGCCGGATTTTGGAGGTTCGCCCCAAAGGCCATTGGTTTGAATATGAAGTTGCAAAGCGATTGGGTTATCATTTTGCTCCCAAGGGTGGCCTCTTTCCGGATATCCGCCATCAAGCATTAGAAATCAAACACCACACTGGCAAAGCTGTTACCGTCGATTTCGGGCGCTATCATCCCGGTTCGGATAAAGTCATCAATGAAGTGTGGAATCGCCGGCTGCAACTACGCGTGAATCAAATCCGCTATCTCATCGCGCTCGCCCCGCCGCCGAAGTTTAAAGTGACGACGCTGATCCTGCTTACCGGCGCGCAAATCGTGAACGTGTTCGGCGTCTCGCCGAAGGCGACGATCAAATATCAAATGGGCATCTCAGAAAAATGGCGCGCGACGCATCGCAGGAAAATGATGGTGGGAGAAAAGATTTGGAGGTGAGTTATTCTAAGGAAGCCAGAACCAGGTTCTTGTGTGACTGGTCTAGACTCCGTCTCGGCCGTGATAATTTTGGCTGTTACCAATCGCACCTTTGACGCGGCGGCCTTCAAGTTTGGCGCGCTATTTTTGCGCTGGGCCTCACGATTTTAAAAAAAGCGAAAGCATGTTCGCATGAAAGAACGGATTCGAGTTTTTATTGTTGATGACAATCGTTTGCTGCGCGAAGGCCTTGTTTCCATGCTCGCGGAGCAAACCGACATTACCGTCGTTGGCGCCGCGGCGAACGGGCGCAAAGCGTTAGATGAAATCAAAACGCAGAAGCCCGAGGTTGCGCTGATCGACATCGGCATGCCGGGCAAGGACGGGATCGCGGTGACGCAAGAGTTGCGGCGCGATTTGCCGGAAGTCAAAGTCGTGATTCTCAGCATGGTGGATTTGACCGATGAGATTATGGCGTGCATCGAGGCCGGAGCCGCAGGTTATGTTTTGAAAGAGGCTTCGTTCGATCATCTCGTCGAGACGATTCACTCGGTGCATCGCGGGGAATCGTTTTGCTCGCCGCGCATGGCGGCCTCGTTGTTCTCGCGGATCGCGGAATTGGCCGGCGAGCGTTTGCCGAAAATTCCCGCGAGCGCCGTCAAACTCACTGCGCGCGAGTTGGAAATCATCAATGAGATTGCCGCGGGTTTGTCCAACAAGCAAATCGCGAAGCGCCTTTCCATCGAAGCACAGACCGTGAAAAATCACGTTCACAATATTCTCGACAAGCTGCATCTGCACACCCGCCTGGAAGCAGTACAATATGCGCGCGAAAGAAAACTGCTAACTGAGAAGTAATGGGATTATAAATCTCCACCCGCAAGTACCAGTACCCTCCTCCCCCAAATCTGGTCTTTACCCACATTTTGAATGCTGGACACAGGTGGAAATCATAACATGCCACTCCTAAAGGAGTTTAATCACAGCTTGTGGGTGATTCTCTATAAACATGGCACCCCTAACGGGGTGCTTGATAAACCATCAGAAGCGATTGAGCCATCAAAAACCGCGTAGCGGTGATATGTTTATAGCAAGCATGCCCCTTATTAGCGTCTTCGAACCCCGTTAGGGGTGACATGTGGATTCCGCCTCCTGTGTCCAGTAACGAAGTTATGGGACATGGTCAGCCCCCAAATAGATCAAAGTCCGTGTTTGAACTAGTACTCCGACTAGGCCTCTTTTGAACCCGAAGGTCTATTCTTTCCTTGCTTAGACTTGTCGATATTGCGCCTGTTGCTTTCATCAAAAGAAGAAAATCAGGCATGGCAAAAACTAAAGTGCTACTAGCGAGCCGGCCCAAGAGGTTATCGGAAGTCATTCGATATTTGATTCAACATAAACTCATGCGCATGAAGACGACTCAGAACTTGGGCTTCCAGGTGGATGAAGTTTCGACTTTGCTGCTTTATGAAAATACGAAACGCTGAATCGGAAGCTCAAGCTCTGTTATACTTCGCAACGAAGCGTCACTTTTAGCGGAAAGGCGGCGAATATGCTTACGGCGATTCTGTGGTTGCTGTTGGGATTGTGGTTGTTCGGGTTGCTCGGCGGCTACACGGCCGGCGGGCTGATTCATATTCTCGTGCTTGTTGCCGTGGCGGTGGCGCTGTACCGATTCATTCAACGTCGCAAAGCGTTTTAGCCGGAAATTCCCAACTGCTGAAACGATTGGAAACCGCGCAATACGCGCTGCAAAACAACGCGAAGATCATCGTTCCGGCCGGCCAACAACTGGTCAATGTGATCGGCGATCTTGCCGGCATTGTCCCACACAATGGGAAAGCCGACAGCGGTATGCACCAACAAAAATAGCAAATCTCAATTAACGCAAGCAATAAATCTACACTGCTTCTCACTCTTTCTTTAGGAAGGTAAACATGAAGATCTTTGTCGGCAATCTCACGCGCAGCGCTACGTCCGAAGCGTTGCGGCAGGAGTTTGAAAAATTCGGTCAGGTTAGCTCCGTTGACATCGTCAAGGACAAATTTAGCGGCGAATCGAAGGGTTTCGGTTTTGTGGAGATGCCGTCTAAAGCGGAAGCGGAGGCGGCAATATCCGGGATGAGCGGACGCGATATGGATGGAAAAACCTTGAACGTCAATGAAGCCCGCCCCCGCAACGATGATCGCAGAGGTGGTGGCGGTGGTGGCCGCCGCTTCTAGTAGGTTATTCGGATGTAATGGTTCACCCTTCGGTGTTGGCTCGCAACACGGAGCGCCCGGAGGGTTGTTCTTTTGGCAAGCACCGCGAAATTTAGAGGCGCCTTTTTGGAAAACAGCTCAACCCATCCCACGGGCAATCGCATTGCGTTCATCGGCAATTACTTGCCGCGACAATGCGGCATTGCCACGTTCACGACCGATCTGTGCGAGGCCATCGCGGCGCAAAACGGCGAGACGACCTGCATCGCGCTGCCGGTCAATGACGTGGAGGCCGGCTATGCTTATCCGCCCCGTGTGCGCTTTGAGCTGACGGAGAAAGACCTCGACTCGTATCGTCGCGCCGCCGATTTTCTAAACCTCAACAACGTCAATCTCGTCTCCTTGCAATTCGAATATGGCATCTTTGGCGGGCGCGCGGGCAGCCACATTCTTGCGCTCTTGCGAGAATTGCGCATGCCCATCGTCACGACCTTGCATACGATTCTGCAGGAGCCGAATCCCGATCAGCGTTTGGTTTTGGAAAAAGTCGCGGCTTTGTCCGATCGGCTCGTGGTCATGAGTGTGCGCGCCGTGGAATTTTTGCGCGAGATTTATCATGTGGCCCCGGAGAAGATCGATCTGATTCCGCACGGCATTCCCGACGTGCCTTTTGTGGATCCGAGTTTCCACAAAGACCGGTTTGGCGTCGAAGGCAAAACCGTTTTGCTCAGTTTTGGTTTGCTCTCGGCGAGCAAAGGAATTGAAAACGTCATCACCGCGCTGCCCGCGATTTTGAAAAAACATCCGAACGTGGTGTATATCATTCTGGGCGCGACGCATCCGCATGTGATTCAACACGAAGGCGAAACCTACCGCCTCTCCCTGCAATGGCTGGCGCATGAGAAAGGCGTGGAGAGCAACGTAATCTTTTACAACCGCTTTGTCGGTTTGGAAGAGTTGGTGGAGTTCATCAGCGTGGCGGATATTTATATCACGCCTTATTTGAATGCGGCGCAGATCGTTTCGGGCACGCTGGCCTACACGCTGGGCGCGGGCAAAGCGGTGATTGCAACGCCTTATTGGTATGCGGAAGAGATGTTGGCGGAAGAGCGCGGCGTGTTGGTTCCGTTCGGCAATCCCGCGGCGTTGGCGGAGCAAGTGATCGACTTGCTGGATAATGAAACCAAGCGCCACGCCATGCGCAAGCGGGCCTATCTGTTCGGGCGAGAAATGATTTGGCCGCAAGTGGCGCGGCGGTACCTCGAAAGTTTTGAGCGCGCCCGCGCCGAACGCCGGCATTATATTCCGCCCGGTTTCATCGCGAAAGCGCTTGATAAACGGCCGGGCGAACTGCCGCCCCTCAAGCTCGAGCATTTGCGCCACATGACGGACGAGACCGGCATGTTGCAACACGCATTGTTTACCGTGCCCAATTATGGCGAGGGCTACACCACGGATGACAACGCCCGCGCGCTGATGGTGAGCGCGCTCTTGGAAGCTTTGGGCAATCAAGAATCTTTAAAGCTGGCTTCGCGTTATCTCGCTTTTATTGGGTATGCGTTTAATCCGGCAACCGGGCGCTTCCGAAATTTTATGGACTACCAGCGTCATTGGTTGGAAGCCGCCGGTTCGGACGACAGTCATGGCCGCACGTTGTGGGCCTTGGGCACGGTGTTGGGCCGTTCGAACACGCCGGCTTTGCAAAGCATGGCGAGCCAAGTTTTCGAGCAGGCCTTGCCCGCGATTCTCGGCACCACGAGTCCGCGCGCGTGGGCCTTCGCCCTCATCGGCATTCACGAATATCTGCAGCGCTTTGCCGGCGATCGCCGGGCCAGCCAAGTGCGCGAAGAACTTGCCGGACGACTGTTGGCGCTATATAAGCGCCATCGCTTGGACCAATGGCGTTGGTTCGAAGATCGACTGACGTATTGCAATGCGGCGTTGTCGCATGCTTTGCTCTTATGCGGCCAATCGATTCCGCAGAGCGCAATGGCCGAGGCGGGCTTGGAGTCGCTGCGCTGGCTGGCCGATTTGCAACGCGTGGAGGCCGGGCATTTTGTTCCGATTGGCTCCAACGGTTTTTATCCACGCGGCGGTGAGCGCGCACGATTCGATCAACAGCCGGTGGAAGCGCAAGCCATGGTTTCGGCCTGTCTCGAAGCCGCGCGAATTACGGGCGACAAGCTTTGGCGCAAAGAAGCCCGCCGCGCTTTCGAATGGTTTCTCGGACGCAACGATTTGAATCTGCCCATTTACGATCCGACCACCGGCGGTTGCCGCGATGGTTTGCATCCCGATCGGCCGAATGAAAACCAAGGCGCCGAATCGACGCTGGCGTTTCTGCAATCTTTGTTGGAAATGCGCCTTGCCGAAAATGCTCTTTTAACTATGGAAGCCCGCGCACAATGAAGGATCAAGCTCCCGAACTTTTTCAACGCCACCAACGCAATCCGATTTTGACCGCGGCGGCTTGGCCTTATCCGGTCAACAGTGTGTTTAATCCGGGAGCCACGATGTTGCGCGATGGCACGACCCTGCTCTTGTGCCGTGTGGAAGATCGGCGTGGGCATTCGCATTTGTGCGTTGCGCGCTCCGCCAATGGCGTCGATGGTTGGCGGGTTGATCCGCAACCCACTTGGTTGGCTGATCCTAAAAATTTTCCAGAAGAAAAGTGGGGCATTGAAGACCCGCGCATCACCTATGTGCCCGAGCTAGCCAAGTATGCGGTCGTGTACACGGCTTTCGGCAGCGCGGGACCGGGCGTGGCGCTAGCTCTCACAGAAGATTTCCATCACTTTGAGCGTTATCGCGTGATCATGCCTCCCGAAGACAAAGACGCTGCGCTCTTGCCGCATCGCATCGACGGGCAATGGGCGTTAATTCATCGCCCGGTGAGTTCGGCGCGGGCACACATGTGGATTTCTTATTCGCCGGATTTGCGCAATTGGGGCAATCACACCTTGATGCTCGAAGCGCGCCACGGCGGTTGGTGGGATGCGAATAAAATCGGGCTCTCGCCGCCGCCGATTCAAACGCCGGAGGGTTGGCTGGTGATTTATCACGGTGTGCGGCACACCGCGGCCGGCGCGATTTATCGTTTAGGCCTCGCGTTGTTTGATTTGCACGCGCCCGCGCATTGTCTCAAACGCGGCGACGAATGGGCCTTCGGTCCGGAAGAACCTTACGAGCGGCACGGCGACGTTGATAACGTCGTCTTCCCCTGCGGCTACACGATTGCGTCCGACGGTGATACGATTCGTTTGTATTACGGCGCAGCGGACACGAGCATTGCGCTGGCCACCGGCAGCGTGCGCGCCATGCTGGCGTGGCTGAAACGCCATTGATTAAGCAGCAAAACCAGCTTAAAATTCTGCAAGTTTTTTATCCCAATGGATGGATTAAGATCACCGGCTGAGAAACAAAAAGCTTTATGCGTATCGCTGCATTGGGATTGCTTTCGGCAAATTTTCCATGAGGGTCACACGTGCAAAAAATAAAAGTGCTCTTAGCGAGTCGGCCCAAGCTACTTTCGGAAGTGATTCGCAACATGATTGCGCGCCAGCCGGATATGGAAGTCATGGGCGAAGTGCTCGACCCCATCGAGCTTTTGCTGGCGGTGAAAACGACCGCCGCCGAGGTCGTCATCGTCACCCCGCTAGACTCCGAGCAGGAGCCGCGTCTTTGCCGCCGCTTGCTCGCGGATTATCCGGACTTAAAAATTGTAACGCTCTCGCGCACCGGCGAAGCGGCAACTTTATATGAATCCGGCTCGCGGCAACAACGCATTATCGAACCCAGTGAACAATCCATTCTGGGCGCGATTCGCGGCGTAATTCCGACAAACGTCAACTAATTCAAATTTGCCTTACAGATTCGGCGGAAATTTCTCCCGCAAACCAAGAGTTGACCTATGAAAATAAAACTGCTTTTGAAGTTAGGATTCCTTTTGTTTTTTGTGTTGGGGCTGCAAGATCATGTGCGTGCCGCTGGAGGTGAGAGACTAACCAAATTGGCGCCGCCCACGAATATCCGTGTGGAAGCCGGTAAAAATGTGATCAAGGTCATTTGGGATGCCAGCACGGATCAGGCCAGCTACATGCTTGCCGGGTACAATATCTATTTTAGCGAGGAAGCGCTAGCCCTGCTTGCACCGAATCAGCTTCCCGTAGCCGTGCAGGTTGGCAAGGGACTCAACGAATGTTTAGTGCGCGGCTTGGAAAACGACCGGCACTATTTTTTCCAAGTGCGCTCGCGCAATAATGAAGGCGACATCAGCGTCGCCAGTCAGTTGGAAACGAAAACCGCGCCTTTAAGCGAGGGCAAAAATTATCCTTTGGTCATGTACGATGATGGTCGCGCCACCTCGGCCTACAACAGCGGTTATGGTTGGAGCCGCAAGAACGGGCAAGAGCTGCCGGGCTATCACGATGTCAAACAGCATGGCAAATACGTTGATCTCCTCATGTTAGAATCTTCCTCGGCGAAACAGTATTCACTTTTCACCAGCCCAGCGGAAGCCGCAAGCACGGAACGCTGGCCCATGCGCAATCGCACACTCATCGCGGATATTGGCATGGGCTGGTTGACCACGGCAGTTTTGCCGGATTCGGCCTTTGCGACGCAAGCGGTCATCAAGCCGGGCCATGTTTATGTGCTCAAAACCAGCGACAATTATTATCTCAAGCTCCGCGTTGACACCTGTGCCGAGATCAACATGCTCTTGCCTTTGGGCGAAGAACAACGGAGCGCGACTCTCAACAAGATTACGTTCACGTACGTGGCGCAACTAGGGCAGAGTTATAAATATTTTCTAACGGGCAAGCCTTGACCCAAACGCCTGCCTAGGAGTCTAAACATGAAGCGCAATTTTTGTGAAAACCTCAATCATCGCCGCACACAAGCGCCGGTGCGGTTTTGCCCGCAGTGTGGCGGCATTGTCAATGCGAGCATTTTGAAACAACGTTGTAGTGAAGCCGCGCACGACAAGAGCCGGCGCAATCTCAACCTTTTCTGCGTCGACTGCGGCAGCCAACTCAGAAGCGGTGCGCTCGCGCGCTTATAAAATTCGATGCGCCGCAGCGAGGCCAAATCTACTCAAAGCAAACGAGGAGCTTGCACATGCCTATCAGCACACACCTGCCAAGAACGAAATGTTATTTTCACGAAGTTCAACGCCCGCCGGAGCTGCCTTATAGCAGCCTTCACCATCACATTTGCTGGATCTGCCAAGCCCGCTTGCTGGAATTGGCTAAAGCGAAATATCGTTTCGAGCTGCGCGAACATGTCGTCACGGTCGGGTTGCAATCTGAAGCCGTCGCCGCATAACCCCGCGAGACCTCGGTCCGTGCAGCGTGAAGCCTTTGCTTTATCCGCTCTATTCGAAAAAAATGCTTACCGCAAGCTTTGGGGTTGCGGCTGTTCCGTGTTGCGTCTTCTTATGCGAGGAAACCATGCAGAGTCAAGGCAACATCATTTTTGTTGGAATTAAAATCAACGACAAGCTGCGCGAGCACTTGGACGAAAGCAGCGCCTCCATGAAGCCGTTCTTCACCGGCAAAACGCCGGAGCATTTGCAAATCCTGCAAGTCGACGAAGAGGAGTATATCGGCAAAACCATTCCGAGCGGCGCGGCGCTGGAAACGTTGGGCAACATGCGCCTGAACGTGAAAACCATGTTGCAAATGATTTGTCCGAAATTCACGATGATGGACGGCGCGCTCAAAGTGCTCGCGCTCGCGCCTCCGCCTCCAGTGCGAAACCTGCGGATGTAAGTGCGCCGCCAAAGTGCAAGGCTATGATTCAACCCAAAGATCTTTATCGCAAACTTGCCGCGTTATTGGGCAACATCGACGCCGGGCGTTCGGAAATGGATTTTCTCTTCTCCGTCTCTGCGAAATTGGAGGCGTCCTTTGCGCGCGACTTGTTCATCGGAAACGGCCGTCTCTACGTGGAAGAACACGATGCTTTTGTTCTGCTTTCGAATCCGGATGAAACTGGGGCTGACGCGCTTGCGGCGCGGCCGGAGTTGAACCCCGAGGCCGCGCAACTCGTGATTAAAAACGGAAGCTACATTTATAATGACGCCGCGTTGCCGATAAACAAAGAAACCGGCAAGCACCGCGAATACAAAATCCCCGCGGCTTTCACCGTGCGCAACGCGAGCCAGCGTTGGATTTTTGTGTTTGATCTCAGAAGCGGATGGGTGCGGGAAGAGGTGGAGTTTTGTTTGAACGCGGTGCGCGCGCTGTTGAACTTTCGCCTCGCGTCCAACGCCATGACCAACGATATGAACCGCGCCGCGATGATTCAACAGAGCCTCTTGCCGAGCGATCCGCCCTTTATTGTCGGCTATGAAACCGCGGGGCGTTCGCAACCCGCGGAATTGGTGGGAGGCGATTTTTTTGACTTCTCAATTTTCGACGAAGATGTTTTCAGCGTTGCGGTGGGCGACGCGAGCGGGCACGGTTTGCCCGCGGCATTGTTGGTGCGTGACGTGGTGACCGGCTTGCGCATGGGCGTGGAAAAAGAAATGAAAATGGCCGAGGCCATGCAAAAGCTCAATCGCGTCATTCATCGCAGCACGTTGTCGACGCAATTTGTTTCGCTCTTTTATGGCGAGATTGAAAGCAACGGCAACATTTTTTATGTGAATGCCGGCCATCCGCCGCCGCTCATGGTGCGGGGCACAGAAGTCAAAAAGCTCCCGGCCACCGGAACCATTCTCGGCGCGCTGCCGGAAATTTCATTGCGTCGCGCCTCCATGAGTTTCGAACCCGGTGCGGTTTTGTTGATCTATAGCGACGGACTGTTGGAGCGGCGCAATCAAGACGAGGAGGAGTTTGGCGCGGCGCGCTTGGAGCAAATGCTCATTGCGCACCGGCACCTCGGCGCGCAAAAAATTTTAGACGCGATTTACCGCGAGGTATTTGCGTTCGGGAATCAAACCAACTGGCAGGACGACGTTACCGTTGTGGTGGTCAAAAAAATGGAGGCGTAAAATTGCTGCCGCGTTAGAAACGCAGCCGCACGGCGCGCACCGTGTTGTGCGTCGATTTTGTGCGATTCAATTGGTTATAGCCGTAATTGAAATTTACATACCACGCCAAATCCTCTTGTCCCCGCTCCGAAGTCCACATCCACGCCCTTTGCGTCACGTCAAAAATCGGATCGAGAAATAATCCGCTCTCATTGGGGGTTTGTTCCATGAGCGTCATCGCCTCCGCAAGCGTGGGCATACGCCAATCATGAAAGCCCGCATAGCCGCTCTTATTGAGATTCTCAACCCACGCCAAAGCATGACGAAAAAGCATCGGTTGCACCGAGGCCGATTGTTGCCACATCAGGCCCGTGGCGCGATCAATCACGACCGCTTCTTGCTTCAGACCTTTGATTTGAAAACGTGTGATGCGGTGCTTCGTCTGGGCGGGAGCTTCGGATAAAGTGGACGGCACAGTCATGGGAAATCCCTTCTATTGTTGCGTTCGCGCTGCGGAGAGCAATGAGACGCGGAGGCTTCCACGTCACAGCGACAACAATATACGGCGGAATAAATTGAGAAAGACGATCTATTTCAGAAATTATTGCTTATTCCCTCCCCGGCGGCCATAGACTCGCGCCGACCTCCGTGCGTAATAACTGCTCCGGGACTTCAGCCTTTTGAGGTTTTCATAAGCCCTCGCAAGTGCTTGCTCTCATATTTGAGTCACGACTCCGCTGTGATTTTTTCTTTTTAGAAGGCGTACTGTTTCGAGCGTTGCGTTCGCGCAGGTCCAATCCGAGACGTTGAAATTGGAACTTGTGTTTGTGGGAAATTAGAAATAAAATCGTTGCACAGAAACAAAGCAAGGCTGCCCGTAGCACGAGTTGGGGCGTTGCCCAAAGCGTGGTCAATAAGGCATATGCGCCAAGCTCTGGCACTAGGCTTTATCGACGCGCACACAGTGCCTCCGTCAAATTGCAACCGCACGCACATGTGGAGATCCATGCAACTGAAGAGCAAGCTGCTCAACCTCGGCCTTATTCTGACTTCGCTAATGGGGTATTTAGAGTGGGGACAAAACAACAGCATGTTTCTGTTTCAAGGAGAGCTTGAAGTCATCGCGAAACTCTTCACCGATTTCGGGTCCGCCGCGCATCCGTTTACGCTGCTGCCGCTGTTGGGGCAATTGCTGCTCGCGTTCACGCTGCTGCAAAAATCTCCGAGCCGAATGCTCACGTTCCTCGGCCTCGCGGGAATCGGTCTGCTCTTGGCATTCATGTTTATAATCGGAGCGATGGGTTTGAATTTTAAGATCGCTCTTTCCGTGGTGCCGTTCTTAACGCTGGCCTTTATGACGGTGAAGCATCATCGCGCGAAAAAGTCTGCGGCTGCGGTTTGAATGTTGGTTTACGCATGCCCCGAACGCGAGCCATCAAGTTGAAGGAGCCGTGGTCTTTCTTGTATTTATCCGCAAACGCAGAGGTGATAAGGATTTTTAGTTTATACAGCAGATGAAAATGCCTAAAAAATGAACACTAAACCGCTCGTAAAACATTTCGCGAACTACTCACCGTTAAAAGAGGAAGAGATTCAAGAACTTGAAGCGAGGCTAACAGAACGCCTCGTTAAGCGCAGACACTTCATCCTGCAGGCAGGAGAGGTGTGTAAGCACTACACCTTTGTTGTCGAGGGCTGCTTGAAGATGTATAAAGTCGACGCAAAAGGAAATGAGCACAACTTACAGTTTGCTGTTGAAGACGGATGGATTGCCGACATCGGCAGCTTTCATTCCGAAAAACCAAGCGAACTCTATATTAATACCCTGGAGCAGTCAACGATTCTTCAAATTGCCAAACCCGATCTGATTTATTTTTACAGCAACTTCCCGACGTTCGATAGAATTTTCAGAGTGCTTGTTGAAAATGCTTTTATCAAGCTGCAAAAAAGAGTTTTGCACAACATCAGCTCCACGGCGGAAGAAAGGTATCTGGATTTTTTGAAGACCTACCCGCATTTGATCAACAGAATTTCCAACGTTCAAATCGCCTCATTCATTGGCGTCACACCTGAATTCCTGAGTAAGCTCAGAAAAAATATTTCTCAACGCTAATCCGCCCTTAAACCAGATTAAGATTTTTTCTTAACCTGCCTTATTGGTCTCCCGCCAATTTTTGTACTATCTTTACACTGTCATCAAGATAACAACCTAAAGTCGAATTCGTATCATTCAACGAATGGATAAAGGAGAGTGATTAGAAAATGAAAAAACTTGTTATCCCCGCAATCATGCTCGTCATGCTCAACGCGTGCAGCGAGAGAAAACCGGAAAACGTGAACCCAGCAAAGGAAAGCGAAATCATGGAAAAGCAAGACAAACAACAAATCGAGCGCCTGTTGACCGAATACAAGAATTCACTGAATACCTCGAATGCCGCTCTCGCGCAAAGCTTGTATGCGAAAGATGGCGTCTTTATGCCCACAGGAGCGCCTTCGGCAATCGGTTCTGAGAACATTCTCAAATCTTACGAATTCATCTTCTCGCAAATTCAACTGCATATTGAATTCTATATCGATGAAATTGTCGTCGAGGGAGACTTTGCTTTTGCGACGACGAGCTCCAAGGGGACCACCCTGATTCATGCGAATGGTCAGACCGTGCCGGAAGAGAATCGGGAGTTATTCGTTTTCGAGAAGATCGACGGCGCGTGGAAAATCGCTCGCTATATGTTCAACAAAACGAAGTAAAAGAGAACTAAAAATAGATTCTAGAACACACATAACAAAAAGGACAGGCACTCTCGCCTGTCCTTTCCTTTTCAAACACACTTCTCTTGTTCGCCATCAATAAAAAACCTCACTCCCTCCCCGGCGGCCATAGACTCGCGCCCACGTCCGTGCGATAATAACTGCTCAGGCATTTGAGCTTTTTGATATTCTCATAAGCCGTCGCAATCGCGTGCTCCAAACTCGAAGAGACGGCGACGATGTCCGCGATGCGATGGCCGGTCATCACCACTTGGCCGCGCGCGTTCTCCGCGACTTCATTCCACCAAATATCACATGTCGGTTGCGAAGCGAGAGTGACCGGCAATTGCGGGCCTTGAATCGCCGTATAGGGATAGCCATAACCCGCGAGCGTCAAGTTGCAGCCGAATTGCACGTCCTCGCGAAACGCGAGTTCGAGGTTCTCTTTGCGAGCGGTTTGCATCACCACATGCAAAGGATTTTGGAGAAAGCGCAAAATCATTTGCGTGGAAGTGACGCCCATGCGCACGTTGTATTCGAGCACGTGCCATTTGCCCTCGCGCTCGGCCGCGGTCACTTGCACCGGGCCGTGAAAGTTCGTTGCGCGAAACCACGGCAAGAGCGGATGCAAAAGCTGTTGCGCCAAACCATAGTTGTCGTGCGGATCTTTTTCCGCCAAGCCGCCGAGCGGCGCGCCCGCGACCGGCCCCATGTTGCCGTCGAACGCGCGTTTGTATTCTTGATTCGTGACGAGCGAATGAATCTCCCCGTTGCTCACGAGCGCGATGTGGCCGGCCTCACGGCGGCCCATGTATTCTTGCAGAAAAACGCCCTCGGCATAATCGAGGCGTTCGAGCCAGCCGAGCGTGTCTTCCACACTCTCGCACACAATCGTGTGAATCGGGCTCGTGGGCGAGCACAGTGGATTTTTGATGACGTAGGGCCGTTGGTCTTTTTTGATGATGGCCTCGGCTTCCAAACGATTGCGCGCAACATACGCGCGCGGAAACGCGACGCCATATTGCTCGCACAACTCGCGCGCGAAATCGCGTTCGCGTTCGAGGCGCATGGCTTCATCCACCGCGCAAAAGATCGGCACGTTGAGCGAGCGCAATTCTTCGGACCACGGCTGCAAAATCCAATCAATGGACATGGGAACGAGCACGTCGACTTTTTTATCGCGCACGAAGCGGCACGGGCTGGGAAAATAGGAGGCAGGATAGACTTCACCTTCAAGCGAGGGGCCATAATGGCCATAGCCGCGGGTGAGATAACAACTGACTTCGGCGCCGTCTTCTTTGAGAATGCGCATCATCGCATGCGAAAACGCGCCAACGCCGAGGAGCATGACGTGAGGTTGGTTTTTCATTTTAGTTTGAGGTGTGATGAGGCGAAACGATTGCTGGCAAAACTATTCTTAATTCGCTATTGCGACGTGTCAAGGCGCGGAGTGTTGCTCTGCTCGTGTTGGCATTGTGGCTCTCGGTTTCAGCATTCGCTTCTTGTGAGAAGACCGTGGTCCGTTTCGAGCCAGAGCAAGTCTTTGATTAACGACGCGCCAAAACGTTACGACGGCCTTCTTTTTTTCATCAAAATAGTCTTCAAAGAACCCGGCTTCATTCAATGGCGCGGGATAGGCGTACCGTTCATTGTCCTCGCCATACTCCGTTATCCAATCGGCCGGCTCTTTGACATCTACAATTTCAAAAAGACGCGCGGGGTAGAGATAGGGACGACCGTGATCATTCAACAAACGGAGCGCATCGGCTTCGATACCGATCACGACATAGTTTTGCTGCGGTGTCAAATCAGAGTAGCGCGAATTTTTGCGGCGGAGTTTTACGATCATGATCCACTCACTTGCTTTAATCTAAGCTCAACACGAGAAATGCCTGGATGTTCATACCAGTGATATTCGTATTGTTCGTTTCCCATTTCAAAACGCGGGCTGCTCTTCTTTACCCATTGCGATTTTCTTCCTCCATATGTAGCGACTAGACGGTGTGCGTCGCGGATACGATTGCCTTTGGCAATCACGCGCGCCTGCGAAAGCATCTTTGCGGTTAATTGTGTGCTCACAAAACCCTCGCAATTTTACGCCTCCGGCCAGCTCGCCAAGAACTCCATCAAATTCTCCACACTCGGACTCTTTGCCGTCCTCACATAAAACCCCGAAGTACACACGCCGAGCAAGAGGCAACTTGCGAGGGGCAAGTTTGAAACAAAGCCGAGACTAAAGCCTGCGTTGAAGTGATCGCCGGCGCCGGTGGAGATGAGGGGCTTGGCGGTGAAAGGGCCTTCGACGTGAGCGGTTTCATTTGCAATCGCGGCAACGGCAAACGAGCGCGGATGAATAACCACGCATTCGAGTTGCAAACGTGTGCGGATGGCTTGTGCGAGGTTTTGCAATGAAGCGGGCGAGTTGTCTTCGACTTTTATCTGCAGCACATTCGCCAGCTCGTAGCTTTCTTTTTCATTGATGCCCAAAATGACGGCAAAATATTTTTGAAATTGCGTGAGCAGGTTGAGCGCTTCGAGAATATCATCGGCAAAACGTTTTTCGGGGTCGGCGAGGTCGAAGAAAATCATTTTGCGCGGAGACGCAACAAGCTTGGGACATATATTATGAATGAGATGTTTCCAAATATCGGACATGTGGGCGTACATGGTCCAATTCACCAGCCCGAGCAGCGTCGCATGTTGAAACGCGGCAAGAAATTTTTCCGCGCCGACGCGCTCAATGAGCAACTCCCATGTGAACGTGTGCAACGATTCATGTTTGCCCATCATGAGCTTGCCGTCGTTAAACTCGAGCGCATCGGTGTGACCCGGCTCGGCAACGGAGATGACGTGCGCGCGCTGCGCGAAATCTTTGAACACGGGATGAATCGTGGGATAGCCGAGCATTCCAATATATGTGACCGGCATGCCGAACGCGGCGAGTGCATTGGCGAAGATCGGCCCGTTGCCGCCGAGCTTGGTTTGCTGCACGATCATTTCCATGTTCGTGCTCTGCCCCGAAGCTTGCGCGACGCGTTGCGCGAAGGTGTTGATCTCGCCGATCAACGTGAAGTCTTTCGGTGTGTCGCGTTTGTCAACGAGACGAATGATTTCATCGACGAAACCGTCGAAGCCGACGAGCACGTTGGGTGAGGTCATCGTGTTGTGTCGCGAACGCATTGCTGCGAGTGTTTGCGCGCGAAGTTCCGCGGCTTTTTGCGAAGCAGACATATCGAATCCGTCGTGCGAGATGATGAAGAGCGAGGCTGCGCGTGAGGTGGTTTGTAAATGCGCGGCAACAATAAAAAATCTTCATTACAAAAACAAAGTAATTTCTGGATGCTGGTTGCAGTTGCACGAATCTTTAAACAACAAGCAACAAGCACCGAGCAACCAGCGCAAGTCTCAGTGAGAAACATTGTATCAGTGAAGTACATGAGTCCTCGCGCGAATTCATGTTGTCATGCACTCGCGACAAGCAACTCGTTGTTTCAACGTGAAGCTTTGCAATGCGACACTGTATCCTAGTGGGCATATGGTTTGCTTGAAGTCAACAACGTTGTCGATGTGATTTCGAAATTTGCTTCATGGCCTACCGCCTAAAATCCACTGGGAAATTTTTTACGCAACTTGAGACACAGCAGATGGACTCTAAAAAACTTTCCTTACTCGTTCCAAAGATTGTACACGGGGGTTATACCCAAGGGGAATTGGTTGAGTTTATCAACCTCGTGCAAAAGATTTCTCTGAGCTACTTGAAGTATCAAGAAGTGATCGGCAAGCATATTCGTTGGGAACGCCGCCGCAAAAGCGGTGAATTAGACGATCTCGCCATCGATTGCGTGGCCGGTTTGTTCATGCGCAACGATAATAACGAGTTCGTGCAATTGCGCCGTTATTTCGGCCCTTACATCGAAGCGAACGCTTCGCCCAACGATGTTGAGTTGTTGATCATGTTGCGCCGCTTGGTGATTAAGAAAACCAAGCAAGAGCTTTCACGGATTTTCAAAGAGCGTGACCCCGAGGGCGCGAAGATCATCCGCAATATTCGCGTCGCAGTGAAAAACGCGGAAGACTTGGCAACGTTCCGTGAGATGGGAAGAGAGTACATTTATTTGCGGAATGGCAAGATGATGCGCAATCTGGCGCATCAAATGGAAACCGCCGCGGCATGCGGCGTGGCTGCACCGGCTCCGGGCGTTGCGGAATTTTCCGTCGAAGAGCTGACGTACCTGCGCAAAGCCAAGCCGACCATTCCGGAAAAGTCTTTGAAGCAGAATTATCTCGAGCTGTATGCGCCGAAGGATCATGTTTCTTCCACCATTCGCAAAATGTTGTCCGTGGTGGAAAGCGACGAGCGGTTTCAAAACTTTTTGCCGACGGACGTGGTGGCGCGCTTGATCCGTCACACCAATTTGGAAGTGGTGCGAAATCGACTGATCGCGCAAATCGAGGATGTGTCCCCGCTCGATTATGTGCGGTTGAAGGAAATTGAACGAGCCAAACAGAAGGTGTTGCAACGCGTACGTCATAAGATACACAACCAATATGTCGCCAGCAATAAAGTAGCCCCGGAAAAAGGTGAGATTTACTATAAGACTCTTGCCGACGTTTTAGAAGACATTACCCACAGCAAGAAGATCGAATCCTATTTCCGGCATCTGCGCAAGTACATGCCAGATTTGACTCAGCGACGGTACCGTCAGGAAGAACGTACCATTTTTGAGTATCTAGGGAAACTCACGAAAAAGTGGTTTCGCGAATACCTCAAGGATTTGCTGTAGACAGGTAAACAGGACCTGGCCGTTTTTTGCGTCGTGTCGGAAAATAGTTTTTCCGTGAACCAGGGGTATTGTCAGTACATAAAAGTACGAATTCGAAAGTACAGCGTCCTGCGGTGAGACAGTCGGACGAACACTGCAAGACGCAGAACCCCGAACCCTCCTTGGACTGACGGTTGTTGAGGCAGTGAGGAGAAAATCACGATCGACGCATGAAGAAAAACTATTTTCGCCAGCGGGATTGGATCCCTCGGACCGCCGAGGTGATCAGGGAAGAGTGTCTGGATGCCGAGTCGTTGGAGTTCGTTTTGCTTTCCGCACAGCGGAATCGTGCACTCTACGAACAATTCGAAGAGCATCTCCTCACTTGCGAGCGTTGTATTCGGCGCGTGCGCGCGATGGCAACGTATTATCGCATTTTGGAGAGCGAACTGCAGCAGCCGGCTTCTCCGCGACTCGTTGAGTTGGCGCGGACACTGGCGGAACCCGTCGAATAAAAAGCCTCGTATTTTCTGTCGCGGCCTCGTTTTTGGTCCGACGCTTTTTTATTCCACCGTAGATCGAAATTCGTTTCGATCCGCCTTCCACAATTTCCCTCGCAGAACGTGTGTCGCCCGAGCTGTAGTCGGGTGAAGTTGCCTTTCTGCGCCGCATACATTGGAGCACGTATGCGGCGCGCTTCGGCTTCTTCTGCCGCAAACGCTCGTCATGTCCTCTGCATGTTGCAAAAATATAATCGCACCCTGCGTCAAGCCGGAAAAAAGGCTTGACAGGCTAGGGGCTTTGCCGTTATATTGCCGCGCATTTTTTTCGCGCGATCACGGCAAAAACCCTCGAAAATGCACGGCGAAATCACACCAACGTTTGTTGCCACCTTTACCCAAATCTCGTTTTTGCCAGACAAACGGCAGCCGGGCATGCGCATTCCCGCAGCACCGGGCGCGGGGATTTGACCGGATCACATTAAAATTCGCCTCGCACGCAACCCAACACCAGAGGCCTTGCACGTAATCAGATGCGCAAGACCTCAACGATACGACATCACGGCGAATGCACTTCATCTTTGAGGTATTCGCCTCGGACGAAAGTACGGCGAGTTATGGAAAACCCGACAATTCTGGTTGCCGACGGCGACCCGAAAAACCTCCAAATTCTGCGCGATAGCTTGGAAGCCTCGGGCTTCGAAGTCATTGTCGCCACCGACGGCTTACAAGCCTGGCAGAAAGTCTCATCCGAAGTTCCTGACCTCATTCTCTCCGAAGTGAATTTGCCGCAATTGGACGGCTTTCAGCTTTTGGAAAAGCTCAAGGCCGACCCCGCCACTTCTGCGATTCCGCTCATGTTTCTCACCAATCGACGCGAATTGCAAGATCGCGTGCGCAGCTTGCGCGGCGGCGTGAAAGATTACATGATCAAGCCGCTGCACGTGAAAGAAGTGCTCGCGCGCATTCGCATGATCTTGCGACGCATGGAACGCATTAAAGAAGAAGAGATCGATTCTTCGCGCAAATTGGCGGGCCGTTTGGAAGAGTTTAGCCCGGTCGATCTTATTGAAAGCTTTGGCGTGGAGCGCAAAACCGGCGTGCTCACGCTTAATAATGAAAACAACCGCAGCGGTGAAATTTATTTTCGCGACGGCGCAGTGGTCAATGCTGCACTCGGCAATTTGAAAACGGAAAAAGCCGTTTATCAAATGTTGCCCTGGAAACGCGGCCATTTCACCATGATCTTTAAAGAGATCAACGTGCCCGATGAAATTTCCGTGAGCAATCTCGGCTTGTTGTTGCAAGGTTTCAAGCGCATGGAAGAACGCGAGCTATTGTTCAAACAATTGCCTTCGCCCGAAACCACGTTTGTGATGACCGAGACTTTTCGCAACATCATGCATAAGCGCGAGGCCTCGCCGGAAGTCGCAAAATTTGTGAGCCTGATCGACGGTCGCCGCGATATTTTGCAGATCATCGATGAGAGCACATACGACGACATCAAAACGCTCGAACGTTTGGTGAAATTGTATCAACAAGGTTTCATCAAACCCGGCAAACCGGGCGCGAACGTCGCGGAAGATAAAACGGATTTTTCCGAAGGCTTGGCCGAGCCGAAACTCGTGCAGAAAATTTTGCAAGCGCCGCCGGAAAATAAAAAGAGCACCAAACTTTTGGCCGAACCGCGCGCCGTCGATCTCCCACCGTTTCGCGCCGAGAATCCCCTCGCTGTGTTGCCGGAAGCCGAAAACGGTGACGCGCGCCCGCATGAATTGGCGCAAAATGCAACGCAACCGCTGCCGGCCGACGATTTCGCCGATCCTTTCAGCAAGGAAGCGTTGGAGCATGAAGAAGAAGCAGCGGAAATAGACTTGACGCACGCCAAAGACGACCGGCTTTCCGAGGCCGACGCTTTAGCCGCGCAGGAATTGCAAAATGACGCGGAAGAAGAAGACCTCATCGAGATTCGTGAAGTCTCTTCTGCACCCGATCCGAACTTCACTTTGCCCTCTGAGTTTGACCGTCTCCTGCGCAGTTCCGGCCGCGGGCTTTCGCCTGATTATATCGAGCCGGATCTTTTGCCGCTTGATTTGGGCGAAATCATGAAACGGCCTGTGGCTCCGCCGCCATTTCTAACGGAGCATAACGGCGCAGGCAATGGCGCCAAACATTTCTCCTCGCCGCCGCATACACCTGAGCCTGAATCTGAGCCGTCGCTGTTCAATAATTTTTCCGCGGCGCCAACAGAGCCGGAAGAAGAACCCGCGCCCATCTTCAATTTGGTTGCGCCGACTATCAATGCGCCCGAACCCTTTGCAAGTTTGAGCGAGCCGACGAGTGCTGCGCCACAAAATTTTGAAGAGCCGGTCGCCACGGAATCAAGCGCAACAATAGAAGAGTTTGAAATAACGCCGATCTATACATTAGCGAAAGAAGAGCCGTCCACGGTTATGCCGCCGGCAATCACGCTAGTTGCGCCTCCGGTTGAAGACGCCTTGCCCGAGATCGTGCCGCAGCAAATCGCGACCTTTGTAAAAAGCGCGAGCCAGATTTCCGTGCCTACAAACGGCGCAGCGGACGAGATCACCGCGGCATTGCACGCGTTGGCGCAACATCGCAAACTCGCGCGTCCGCGTATGATCGTCATTGGCCGCGCGAGCAAAGACATTTCCGCATTCGTTAAAAACACTTTGGGTGCAGACGCCAGTCTGCGCAAGAGAGAAAGCGCGACGTTTCAGCATTTCGAAGTTGGTGAGCGTAAGTTGATGGGGCAGCCCTGCGAGGTGATCGGCATTTCGATGGAGCAGCAATTCACGAAATTGCTCGCCGGCGCCGCGCAGGAACTGTCAGCTTATGTCATGCTCGTGGAAGCAAACCGCCGGCAGGAGCTTACTTATCTGGCGTATTTGCTTTCCGTGCTCAAAGCGAGCTATCGCTTGCCTTTTGGCTTGGCAATGATAAAGTCAAAGGATGAAAAAAATTTATCGAAGGAGACGATTCGCGACCTGCTCAATCTGGCGGAGACGGATTATTTGCACGAATGCAACCCCGACGATCTCACCGAGGTCGCCGCATTTCTTTCCGGCTTGGCGCGTCCCGAGAACCTCGCGCGCTGGGCATAAAAAGAAAACGCTTGCGCTCAAAGGATTCGCAGTGCATTGAGCGGCTTAGTTTTTTGCGGAGCTTTGGTGTCGTACAACCCGCAAAAGTTCGAAGCCGCGTATGCGAACCGACGTTTTGCAGTCGGCACACGCCAACGTTATCCCCTCCGTCCCTCATCGCATAATCGCCCGTCGCCTTCTCGCTTGTGGGATCAAGCCCGAGTCACATGGATCGCAAAAAAATCATTCTGGTTGATAAAGAGCCGCAAGCCGTAACCGAGCTGCGCAAAGCCTTGCTCGCCGCGGGTTTTGAAGTACGCGTCGTTTTTCGCGCCACCGAAGCTTTGGCAATGGTGGAGAATTTCCGCCCGAGCTTAATCATGGCGGAAGCACGCAGCAACGGCGCCGAAATGGACGGCCCGCGCTTGCTCGAAGAAATTCGCAATCGCGCCGATTTGCAAAGCGTGCCCGTTGTGCTCATGGGGAAATTAAAAACCGTGGAAGAACGGCTCGCCTTGATGAAGCTTCCGCTCGACGATTATTTGCAGAAACCGTTCGAGGCCGAAGAAGTCGTCGTGCGTTTGGAAAATCTCGTCAAAGAAGTGGAACAGCGCGCGCAAATGCCTCGCCCGCAATGGCGCGGTTTCAACGGCGCGCTCTCCGAGATGAATCTCTTCGATCTTCTGCAAACCATCAGCGTCGGCAAAAAAACGTGCGTCATAAAACTGCAAGCACGCGGCAAAACTGGAGTCGTCTATCTTGCGGAAGGCGAAGTCATCGATGCGGAATTGGAAGGCGTCGAAGCGCGGCGCGCGCTGTTGCGCATGTTTACTTGGACCGAAGGCGCGTTTCAAGTGGAACTGCGGCCGCATGAACGCGGGCGCATGCTCACCACGCCCACGCACGATTTGCTTTCTGAGGGATTGACGCGACAGGATCGTTGGGCGCGTTTGCTCAAACAAATGCCGCCCTTGCACGCCGCCGTGAGTTTGAAATCACAAAGCAAAACCTCGGTGCTCAACGAAGAAGAGCGCAATCTGCTCGAACGCATTGCCGCGCTGTCGGCGCCTAAAAGTTTTTTGGAGATTGTTGAGGAGAGCGCTGGAGATGAATTGCGCACGCTCACTGTGCTCAAACGTCTGCATGAGCAAGGCCTCATTGCTGCTATGGCCATTGCCTTAGAAAAGAAGAATGGCGATGCGTTTGCCCACCTCAAGCAGTGGCGCGAACACAATAGTGCCGCGCATGCCGAAGGCCCCGCGCTCTTGACGCGGCTCGAACATTTGCTCGCCCCCCAAGATGAAGCCACGCCTCGTTCACAGGAACGCCGCCGCTTGAATCGTCGCAGCGGTGATCGCCGGCAAAATGAACGTCGTCGCGGAAACGGTTTTAAAGAAGACGCTCCGTTCTTTCTAAAAAAGAGCGAGCTGCTCATGATTCGCGAAAAGTTGGCGCGTGCTCCTGTTTAAGCTGCCGATTTCATTCTATAACACAATCGAGCCTCATGCGTATTGCCGAAATCGCCGTCGTCGCCCCGCACGCCGAGACCAGAAAAAAATTCATTGCCGCGATTTGCAATCAACTCGAAGTCAATAGCGAGCAACTTGTGGTGGGGCGCTTGGCCGTGAATGACCAACTCATGCTGCATCTTTACGGGCTTGCCACGCCGAATGCAACCGCGACTTCTTCTTCCTGGGATTTGTTAGCGCGCAAGCTGCTGGGGTACGTCGTCCTGTTTACCTGGCAAGACGAAGGCTCGTTCGAACAAATCAAGCCGTGCGTCGAACAAATCACCGCGAGAGCCGCAACGGCTTTGATCATTGCCGCAAATGTGACCGAAGCCGATCTGCCGTTGTTCGAAACGTTGCGCGACAAAAATCTTTTGGTCAATGCCCAGGGCAAGCTCGCATTTTATCAAGAAAACGACGCGGAGAGCATCAAAAAAGTATTGCTCACACTTATCGACCTTCTGCTCGAACACGCGGAGTGATGCGGCATTTCTGCGCGTCGTTGTAGTTATTTTTATCTCCCACTGCTTTCAGAAAAGCCGTTGCAACTCTCTTGTGCAACGGCTTTTTTTATTTTGTATGAGCGCCGCGGTTTTCGTATAATGGGCGCGTTTTTGAATTTCATCTCGCCCAACAAATTTCACGCAAAGGAAACGCATGGCAGGACGAGTGTTGGAAAGCATCTCCGAAGCCGTGGGCCAAACGCCGCTCGTGCGTTTGCGCCAAGTCACGGTCGGCATCAAATGCAAAATTTACGGCAAGCTCGAATATCTCAATCCCGGCGGCAGCTTGAATGATCGCACCGCGAAGCGCATCATCGAAGCCGCGCAAAAAAGCGGCAAGCTCAAAGCGGGCGGCACGATCGTCGAAGCCACCACCGGCAACGCGGGCGGTGGGCTGGCGATGCTCGCCGCGGCCATGGGCTATCGCGCCGTCTTCACCGTGCCCGATAAAATCAGCGCGGAAAAATTGCGCATGCTCAAAGCCTATGGCGCCGAAGTCATCGTGTGTCCGGCCGCGGTGGCCGCGGATTCCGCGGAGCATTATTACAACGTTGCCAAGAAGCTCGCGCAAGAAACCACGAACGCCTTCTTCGCGAATCATTATGCGGACCCGCAAAATCCCGAAGCGCACTTTCACACCACTGGCCCGGAAATTTGGGAGCAAACGAACGGCAAACTCAACGTGCTCGTGTGCGGCATCGGTAGCGGCGGCGCGATCTCCGGTCTCGCAAAGTTTCTGAAAGAGAAAAATCCGAATGTGCGCATTGTCGGCGTGGATCCGCTCGGCTCCGTTGTGCGCGAATATTTTTATTCGAAACAACTCGGCAAGAGCCAACCGTTTTTGCTCGAAGGCCTGGGCCACGATGCGCTGCCGCCGAATTTGAGTTTCGAACACATTGACGAAGTGTTTTCCATCTCAGATAAAGAATCGTTTCTCATGGCGCGTCGTCTCGCGCGCGAAGAAGGTTTACTCGTGGGCGGCTCTTCGGGCAGCGTGGCCGCGGTGGCATTGCGGCTCGCGCAAGATGCGGCTGCGGATCAACTCCTGGTCGCGCTCTTTCCCGACACGGGCTTGTATTATCTTTCGAAAATCTATTCCGACGAGTGGATGAAAGAGAATCGCTTTCTGGATATGAGCAAAGCGCTCGTGCATCACGTGTTGGAAGCGAAGGGGCGTGGCTTACCGGGCTTGCTCAGTGTTGCGCCGGAAACGAAAGTGCGCGAGGCGTTGCAAATCATGGAAGAGCGCAATGTTTCGCAATTGCCCGTGCTTGAAGAACAGCGCTGCGTCGGCAGCTTGGAAGAATCCACTTTGCTCGGACAAGTGCTCGAAGCTGCGGCGCTGCTTGAACAACCCGTGCGCGGCGTGATGGAAGCGAGTTTCCCGATCGTGCATCATGACGACACGCTGGAGCACGCGAAGTATTTGCTCGCGCGGCGCTATCCCGCGATTCTCGTGCAAGAGCACGGCAAGTTTGTGGGCATTATCACGAAGTATGATTTGATCAATTTTATGGTGTGAGAGAAAGTCCCCTTCGAAGGGGGATTTAGGGGGATGTAAGGCTGTTGATGATTCATTCAATGCTTGTAACGAGCGACACCCCCCGAACCCCCCTCAAGGGGGGAATAGCAAAGACAATCAACTTGGAGAACACCTCATGGGCTTCATGACCGACGCCATCCACGCGGGACAACATCCCGAAGCAATCACCGGCGCAGTGATTACGCCGATTTTTCAAACCGCGACCTATGCGCAGGCCGGGCCGGGCGAACACACCGGCTATGAATATGGCCGCACCGGCAATCCCACGCGCCATGCGCTCGAAAAAAATCTCGCGACGTTGGAGCGCGGCAAGTTTGCGTATGCGTTCTCTTCGGGCATGGCCGCGACTTCAACTGTGGCACAGCTTTTCAAAGCGGGCGATCACGTGCTCTGCACCGCGAATGTGTACGGCGGCACCGCGCGTTACTTTCGTCAAGTGATGGCGCACTTCGGTTTGCAATTCAGCATGGCGGATACTTCGAATATTGAAAACGTCAAACAAGCGTGGCGCGTGGAAACCAAGCTGCTCTATGTCGAAACGCCGAGTAATCCGCTCATGATTCTTTCCGATCTCGCGGCGCTCGCGCAACTGTGCAAAGAGCGCGGTGCGCTGCTCGTGGTCGATAATACTTTTCTCAGTCCGTACTTTCAGCGCCCGCTCGAGCTCGGCGCGGATATTGTGCTGCATAGCACCACAAAATTTATCAATGGGCACAGTGATGTCGTCGGCGGCATTGTCATCACGAATCGGCCGGAAGTTGCGGAGCGTTTGGCCTTTTTGCAAAATGCCGTGGGTTCGGTTCCGAGTCCGTTTGATTGCTGGTTGATTTTGCGTTCGACGAAAACTCTACCGTTGCGCATGCGGCAGAGCAACGAGACGGCCACTGTGCTCGCGCGCTATTTGGCGGAGAACAAAAAGGTGCAGCATGTGTATTATCCCGGTTTGCCGAATCATCCCCAGCATGAACTGGCGGAGCGGCAGCAACTTGATCCGTATGGCAAGCCTGGTTTCGGCGGCATGATCTCATTCAACCTTGCGGACTTCGAAACCGCGAAGAGATTTTTGAAAGGCATCAAGCTTTTCACGCTCGCGGAAAGTTTGGGCGGGGTTGAAAGTTTGATTTGCCATCCGGCTTCGATGACACACGCTTCGGTGCCGGTGGAAGAGCGCAAGCGCATCGGCTTGAGCGATGGCCTCGTGCGGCTCTCGGTCGGCGCGGAAGACAAGGACGACTTACTCGAAGATTTGGCCAACGGTTTGAAGATGATTTGAGCCGCGCCGATTATGCAAAACGATTTCTCGCGATCTGGTTGTTGAAATCGTTTTGCCGGAAATGGTTTTGCCTTTGATCTGACATTTAAAAGAAAAGTTTTTGTTTGATAAAAGCGCCGCGAAAAATTTATGCGTGTTCTTCTACTTTTTGTTGACGGCCTCGGCATGGGCGTGCGCGAGGCCGAGCGTAATCCCCTCGCGCGGTTTCCTTCGCGGTTTTTATCACTCTTTGCCAATGAACCTTTGCCGCGTTTGCCCTATGACGGCCTCGTGGTTCCCACGCGCGCGGATATGGACATTCCCGGCTTGCCGCAAAGCGCGACCGGGCAAACTGCGCTCTTCACGGGGCGCAATGCCTCGCGCGAAGTTGGGCATCACGTTTCGGGCATGCCCACGCCGACGTTGCGGCGCTTGCTCGCGGAGTCGAGTATCTTCAAATTTGTGCAAGAGCAGGGCAAGCGCGGCGTGTTTGCCAATGCGCTTTCGGAAGAGTATTTCAAGAATCGCGGCGAATGGATTTCGGCGACGACGCGCGCGTTGCTCGCGGGAAATTTTCCGTGGCTCACGATGGAGGATTTGCGCGCGGGCCGCGCGGTGTCGCATGACCTCACAAATGAATTTCTCAATCAAATGGGTTTTGCCGTGCCGCAGCGCGCGGTGATGGAGAGCGCTCGCATCATTTCTCAAATTGCGCAGAGCGCGGATTTCACGCTGTTCGAGTTTGTGCTCACGGATACGGTTGGGCATAGTCGTGACATGACGCTCGCGCAAGACCTCATCGCGCGCCTCGATACGCTGCTCGAAGTTGTGCTCAGTACGCTCGATCTTGATGAGACGACGGTGGTGCTCACGAGCGATCACGGTAATTTTGAGGACATGAGTGTGAAGACGCACACGAAGAATTTGGTGCCGACGTGCGTGTGGGGCGTGGGCAAGAGCATGTTTGATAATGTGCCGGAGTTGCGCCTCGAAGAGATTGCGGGTTATTTGCAGAAGATTCTCTCCTGATGAAATTTGACGATCAAATTCGGTAACGAAGCACACCACCCATATCCTGTCATTCAGAAGGAATCTTTTTGAGTACTGGAAAGAGTCTTCAGCGAGTGAAAAGATTCCTTCTGAATGACAATTCGTGGAGGTGATTACCGATTTTGAAAATCAGCGCACAGCGGCGGGATGCCATCGCTTTGAAGTCACCGCGCTTGCAAAGGCCACCTCGGTAAACAAGCGAAGAAGGACCCTCGGTGAAGCAGCGACAAAACAAAAAAAGCTGCGGATGCGTCAATGCAAAAGTTCTTTTACTCTTGTTCCCAAACTCCGTTTCGGGCTAAACCTTGAAACGGAGTTTCAAATGCAACAGCGCTCCCAAACGGAGTTTGGGAGCGAGAGAAAAGCTGTGAATGCGCCAATGCAAAAGCCGTTTTTGTTGATCAGAAATCCCTCGCATTACTTTCAATCAAAACCAATGGAGCGTTCATGAACGTAAAATTCGTTGTGAGTTTCTGTGCGGCTGTGGCGATGATGGGCTGCAATAAAGAGACGGAGCAAGCGCAACCCGCGGCAGAAAAACCCGCGGTTGCTGCGCCCGCAACCACTAGCTATCCGGGCGAGCCGGTTACCGTGGAACCGACGGCGACTGCCTCGGGCTTGAAGTATGTTGATTATGTTGCCGGCTCCGGCACAACCGCAGAGTCGGGCAAAACAGTGGTGGTGCATTACACCGGCTATCTTACGAATGGTTTCAAGTTTGACAGTTCGTTGGATCGTGATTCCGCGCTCGAATTTCATTTGGGCAACGGTGAAATGATAAAAGGATGGGACGTGGGCATTGTGGGCATGAAGGTGGGCGGCAAACGCAAGCTCATTATTCCGCCGGCGATGGGTTATGGCGGAAGCGATTACGGCCCGATTCCGGGCAATTCGGTGTTGGTGTTTGATATTGAGTTGCTGGAAGTGAAGTGACAGTGACAAGGAGCCAAAAAAGATAAGAAGCCAAAGTGCCAAAGCACTACTCTTGTTCCCAAACTCCGTTTGGGAACACACTTGCTTTTGAAACTCTGTTTCGATGCTCGTCGCAAGTTTGGAAACGGAGTTTGGGAGCGAGAGAGATAGGCTTCTTGTTCCCAAACTCCGTTTGGGAACACACGTGCTAGGGCGCTTTACAAGCGCGAGCAATTCACTTCATCTCTTCACGGAGTCGTCATGCCTCTCACTCGCGGCAAACAAATTGGCCTCGCGCTCGGCGTGCTGGCGTTGTTGCTGCTCGTGCTCGTGGATTCGCCGTTGCAGCATCATCCGAAATTCGGCGCACAGCCGGCGCGGGCCGCGGGTGTGGCGGCGCTCATGGCGATTTGGTGGCTCACGGATGCGTTGCCGATCGGCATGACCGCGAGCATGCCGATCGTGCTCTTTCCTCTGTTGAATGTTTTCGGGCCGGGCTTCTTCCACAATCTCTTCGAAACGATCTCTTCTTATTTTGATCCCTACAATTTTTTATTCGCGGGCGGCATGTGCATCGCCGCGGCCATGCAGCAATGTTATTTGCATCGCCGCATTGCGCTCAATATCATGAACGCGATCGGCACGGCGCCCGCGCGGTTGCTGTTCGGTGTGCTCGTGGCTACGGCATTCATCTCCATGTGGATTTCGAACACCGCGACCGCAACGATGATGATGCCTATCGGCCTCGCGATGATTTTGCAACTTGAAGCGCAGCTTCACGGCAAGCGCTTGGAGTTTTACGGGGCGGCGATTATGCTGGCGATTGCGTATGCTTCGAATCTGGGCGGCATCGGCACGAAGATCGGCACTGCGCCCAACGCGCAGTTCGCGGGCTTCATGCACGGTTTGGGCATCGAGGTTTCGTTTCTCCAATTTTTGCTCGTGGGCTTGCCGTTTGTCGTGATGTTCTTGCCGCTCACGTGGTACATGTTGTGGCGCATCGGCCGGCGCGATCATTTGCCGGAGCAATTCGGCGCGACCGTGATTCACGATGAGTTGCGTAAGCTTGGGCCGATCAAACCTTCCGAACGCGTCGTGTTTGCGGTGTTTCTCGCGACCGCGGGGATGTGGATTTTCGGCAAGCTGCTCACAGAGTTGGTGCAAGCGCAATTTCTGCAAGTGAAAATCACGAGCGCGCATATTGAGGGCGGCATTGCAATGCTCGCTGCCGTTGTGCTGCTCATGTTGCGCGTGGAGAAACGGCAAACGCTCGAATGGCGCTCGCTGCGATTTGTGTCGTGGGAGAGTTTGTTGCTTTTGGGCGGCGGTTTCGCGATGGCAGCCGGCATTCAAAAGAGCGGCTTGTCGGAATGGATGGGCATGCAACTCGCGGGCGTGCGCGATATGTCGCCGTTTCTGCAAGTGGTGCTCACGAGCGTGAGCACGGTATCGCTCTCCGCAGTGGCGACGAACACCGCGACGATTGCAGTGATGCTCAACGTGTTGAAAGATGCGGTGACGCCGGAGATGTTGACCACGGTGTTGTTCACGGCCACAATTGCTTCTTCATGCGATTTCGCATTGCCCGCGGGCACACCGCCGAATGCGATTGTGTTTGGCAGCGGCTATATCACGATTCCGCGCATGGCCAAGACGGGTGTGGTGCTCGATCTCGCCGCGGCCGTGGTGGCTGCGGTGTGGTGCTGGCTTGTGGTGAGAATGGTGATGGGATGAGGTTAGAAGTAACGCTCGTAGTAACGCCTTCAGGCGTGCAATGCCAATGAGCGAACACGTCCGAAGGCGTTACGACAAACGGAACTCTTGCACTCAAAAGTAAACCACGACCAAGCGGTGGTTAATCGAATTCGATGAATGCGATTCTGAAATGCTCAACCACGGCTTTGCCGCGGTTTTTTATTTTGGTTTGATGAAAAGCCAAGGCCACGGCCCAGCCGTGGCGGATCGAATCTGAAAATGTTTTTTTCAAATAAAAAAACGCGAACAGCCGCGCCCGAACACGATGCGCGACCATTCGCGGTTTGGCTAAACCGGTGGATTGCGCCTCAGCGCTCGAAGATCAAACCTGTGCGAAAATTTACGTCTTCATCTTGCACGCCGTTGAGGCGTTCGATGATCGGAATCTGCACTTGCGTGCGCAGCGCCACGCCGGAAAAAATTTTCCACCGCAAACCAGGCGAAGCATAGACCACGCTGCCGCCGCTGTGCGGATCTTTTCCGCCGCCCTCCTTATCAAAACGCGCATAGCGGCCATTCACCTCACCAATCAAATCCACGAAACGCGCGAGCGGAAATTGCGCGGCAAGGTTGTAACGCAAGACATTGCCATACGCAAAGTCGTGATCGTTCGTGCCATTGGCTTGATAACTCACGCCCGCAAAGAGCGGCACGTTGCCGGCGTTGTAGAGCATTTGCGCGCCGAAGATACCGGCCCACGCGCCCGAGCCTGGCTGCACGTGATGATCGAGCGTCGCGCCGTGCTCGTCTTTCAACTCGGATTGCCCAAGCGGCAACCGCGCGCCTGCGTGCGCATGCAACATCACTTTGCTGGAAGTTCCCGGCAGCAGCGCAAACATGGCCGTGACCTCGGGATCGCCCCAGCCGTTGCCTTCGGAAATTTCATTTGCAACCGTGAGGCGATTGAATAGATAAGGCGCAGTGGCGAACAACATAAGGCGCGAGCTGAGGCCGTATTGCACGGAAGCTTGCACCGTGTTTTGCTCCTGACTCGCGGGATGTTCTTCTTCATGAAAGAGACGCGCACCGGCCGCGTTTTTCGCAAACGCCGCGCCTTCTTCATGGCTGTTATGCAGTATCAGCGAGCTTTTGCTGGTGTTAAAATGATCGAGACCGAGGAGCAATTTGCCCGAAGGCAAGAGCCGCGCAGAGTTGATGAAAAAGCCGTGGTCGCCCGCGCGACACATCGAGCACGCCGCGGCGCGCTCCTCTTGCGCGAGCATGGCGAAGAGCATGACAAAGCAAAAAAATTTTTTCATGAGGTTTCCTCACAGGATGAACTTGCCAAAAGCTTGGGGTTGATTGAGCACGCGAAAAACTTCGGCGAGCGCGCGCGGAGGGGGATCGGGCGGGCAGAGAGAGAACTGTTCGAAGAATATTGTATGAACTGCGGCAAAAGAAAGCGGAGCCGCAAAGACGGTCGACGGCATCGCCGCTGCGGCCAACAAGCGCTCCGCTTGCAACGGCGCCGTAAAAAACGCGGCCTGGTCTGCGGCGCAATTGGCATACTGCATTCCCGTGACCGCTGTGTTTCTAACCGCGCAAGAGTGCGCTGCGTTTGTGCCGCTGCAACAGCACTCGCCGCTGCAGCCGTTGGCGCATGAACGCTTCCAGTCTTGCATCGGCATGAGGAGCGGCGCCACGAGGTCGGCGCACAGCGTGAGCAAAAGCAATAGTGTCGCAACGGCGCGGAGCATATATGAAGAATAATAATTCGAGAGTCGATTGCTTCAAAATAGGATTGACGCGCCGTACTGTCAAGGTGTTTTTGCTCCAATCGTCCTCAACCCCGGCTTAACCGTTTTTTTGTTTTGGTTTGATGAAAAGCCAAAGCCACAGTCAAATCGTGGTTGAATCTTCTCTCAACTACTCATGTGGAGATCATCTCGCCGGAGTTGGCCGCAGCCAGCACATGAGCGGACAAAAACTCGGCATGCTCGCGCTGCATTTCGAACTCACCGAAAAAGACGTGAGCCGCTGCTGGCGTCATCGCACCTTGGGGCGTGATCGCCACTGTGTTCGAGTTTGCGGAGGATAAAGCTGAAGATCGTGGCGCAATAACGAATTAGAGGCTCATACGCCACAAAAAGTCTAAAAGCCTTTCCGCCGAAATTCGCCCGAGTGCCGCAGAAAAAAACTTTAGCAAGATGACTTGTCTTAGAATCATTTCAAACCCCTCTTGCGCTCGCGCAACTCCATGCCCGTCAAGGAATTCAACCTTGACTTTCGAACGCGACTTGCTTACCTTTCGCCAACATTTTTTAAAGAAGGTGCAATTGTGAACTATAAAAACCTCTTCCGGGGTCTCCTCCTTTGGGCGGCGGTGCCCTTCGCTTTGCAAGCACAAGAAAGTAAATTCGGCATTGGCTTGCGCGGCGGAGCCGGCAAAATTGAAGGAGACGTCAGAACCCGCCTGCTCAAACCGTTTGCGAGCGGCATAATATTTTACTCGCCTGATCCACATTTTTCCCTCGGAATCGAAGCCGGCTACGGAGAGTTGCTCCTCGACAATGATGATTCCTCACAGGATTCCATCGCACGTGTGGCGCCCATCGAATTTGATCTGACGTTTAAGTTTTCACCACATCATACGTTTTCACCTTTTGCCACCTTGGGCGCAGGCGGCGTGATATGGCACGACCTCCGCAAGAAAGACAAACAAACACTGCACTATAATCTTGAACGAGAGTATAGCAGTTTCATTTTGAAAACCGCGGGGGGCTTGGATATCGCGCTTTCGCGGCGCTTTAATTTTTCTTTGGGTGCGGCGTTTCGGTATTCGTTTTCTGATTTGCTTGATGTCAATCCCAATGGCGATGAAAACGACGGTTTGATAACCGTGTTCAGCGGGTTGACCGTTAAGCTCGGCGGCGGTGCGCCGGATCAGGATCGCGATGGCGTGTGGGATCGTTATGATCTCGACTCACGCGCGAAAGAAGATCACGACGGCTATATGGATCACGATGGTGTGCCGGACACTCAAATCGGCGGCAATCTGTTGGCGCTCAAAGGCAGCGCCGGCAGCGGCGTCGATGATATTCCTCCGATTGTGATTCACACGCCGATTACGCGCGTCACTGCAGGCAGCGAAGTCAAAGTTCGTGCTGAAATTTTTGAGAACCGTAGTTTGCTCAAAGCCGCAGTCTTGTATCGGCCCTACACCGTGCGACGTTGGCTCGTGGAGCCGATGGTTTCCAAAGACGGCGAAGTTTATGAAGCGCGCATCCCTGGTGTTGGCGTGCAAAAAGTGGGGTTGGAGTATTTTGTGGTCGCTGTAGATGAAGCGATCAGCGGCTTGGGATATTCCGGTTTGCCCAAACGTCCCAATTTTGTTCGCGTGACGGGTAAAGAAGGCTGGTGGCGTGCGGCAACGATTCTCATGGCTGCCGGCGGTTGGGGCAGCGCAGGGTATCTTGTGAATCGTCATCAAAAATTGCAATAGCTCACAGCTTTAAATAAAGTTCAGGTCAGGAAAAGGACCGGGAGAAAATCATGCGTTGTAAGTTTAATGAAAAGTCGGCGGCGAAGCCGTTTTTGTTCTATGCGCTGCTCGGTCTTTTGAGTTTAGCGTTGTTGGCGTGCGGCGGCGGCAGTTCGTTGCGAACCGAAAGCCGCACTGGCGAAGAAGTTGACATCGACAAGTTGCTCGGCAGCGATGAACAACCAGCAACAACACAATCCACTTCGGAAGAAGATGAAGTCTTGCGGTTGCTCGGCTTGGTGCCCGCGGAAAAAACAGAACCTCCGAAACAAGTCGAGCCGGAAGTAACAGAAGCTCCCAAGCCTGAGCCGGAAGCTGCACCCG
The DNA here is from genome assembly GCA_041918175.1 of bacterium. Taxonomy (GTDB): domain Bacteria; phylum Zhuqueibacterota; class Zhuqueibacteria; order Zhuqueibacterales; family Zhuqueibacteraceae; genus JABWAN01. Next base: position 70,581 of record JAYRWE010000088.1, on the reverse strand, counting down.
AGGCGAAGCCGCAAGAAGTCGAGCGCCTGCAAAAAGAATTGCAGCAGAAAGAGCAATTCATCTCTGAGTTGCAATCCAATATCGGCGAGAAAGAAAGAAAGATTCAAACGTTGCAGTTGGAATTGGAACAAGCCAAGCGTACAGTTTCCAACGCCACGAACACCAAAATGATCAGCGGAGATTATGCGCAACGTTACGCGCGCGGCCGCGAGCTTTATGAGCAGCGCAAATATAGCGAAGCAATTTCCCTGTTTAATGGCTTGCTGACCGAAGACGCCAAAAACAAACTGGCGGATAATGCGCAATATTGGATTGGCGAATGCCAATACGGTCTGCGCAATTGGGATCAAGCGATGGTCGAGTTTGAAAAGGTCTTTGTTTATTCCACTTCAGAAAAACATGACGACGCGCAATTGAAAGTGGCTTTGTGTTATTTGCAAAAGGGCGAGAAAGAGCAATCCAAAACCGAACTGGAGCGTTTGATTGCGACCTATCCGACCAGCGAGTATATCGCCAAAGCGCGGCAGTATCTCGGCAAGAATTAAGCTGATGCCAAAGTAAACTCTTTCCCAAAATCGTTTGCGAATACCGGGTGGCCATGCCACCCTTTTGTTTATGCTCCTTAATTGGCGGCAGCGTTGCGCTGCGTGCGCGAATGAATAACGCGACTTGAAATTTGATGCCTGAACTGCGAAAAGATCCGATTACCGATCGTTGGGTGATTATCTCCACCGAACGCGGCAAGCGCCCGATGGATTGGCAAACCGAGCCGGTGAGTCGAACGGGAGGTTTCTGCCCGTTTTGCCCCGGCAATGAAGATAAAACGCCTCCCGAAATTATTGCCGTGCGCACGCCAGGTTCGCAACGGGATGGTGCAGGTTGGAGCGTGCGCGTGGTTCCCAATAAGTTTCCCGCGCTGCAGATTGAAGGCGATTTGAATCGTCGCGGCGAAGGCATGTATGATTTGATGAGCGGCGTCGGCGCGCATGAAGTCATCATCGAATGCCCGAATCATCTGTCCGACTTTGCCGATTTGGAGCATGGACACTTTCGCGATATTCTTTCGATCTTCAGCCAACGGATGTTGGATTTGAAGAACGACACGCGCTTCAAATATATTCTTGTCTTCAAAAACCACGGCACCGCCGCGGGCGCTTCTTTGGAGCATTCGCATGCGCAGCTCATCGCGACGCCGATTATTCCCAAGCGCGTCATGGAAGAATTGGACGGCGCGCGCAAACATTTCGAGCTAAAAGAACGCTGCATCTATTGTGATATTGTGCGGCAGGAGTTGCACAGCGGCAAACGCGTCGTCGTTGCGCGCGAAGATTTTGTTGCCATTCAACCGTTTGCTTCGCGTTTTCCCTTTGAAACGTGGCTCTTGCCGGCGCAGCATCAATCGCATTATGAGATGATGGAGACAACGCATTTTGAAAGCATGGCTTCGGTTTTTAAAGAAACCTTATTGCGCCTCAATCAAGTCTTGAGCAACCCGCATTACAACTTCATTCTTCATACGGCTCCCGTGCAGGAGCCGTTGATGCCGGAGTATCACTGGCATATTGAAATCATCCCCAAACTCACGAAAATTGCAGGCTTTGAATGGGGCTCGGGATTTTATATCAATCCCACGCCGCCGGAACTGGCCGCACAGCATTTGCGCGAAGCCCAAATTTGAGATGTGCTGTTGTGCTCGCGTTGAGTTGTACCCGTTGGAACGTAACAGGATTACGGAATGAAAAACAAATTCAAAGTTTATTATGTCGCTGCGGAAGTCGCGCCCTTTGTTGGCAGCGGGAGATTGGCAGCCACTTCCGGCGCATTGCCGAAAGCACTCAAAGAGGTCGGGCATGACATTCGTATGATGATGCCGAACTATCGCGGCGTGAATGAGCGCAAATATATTTTGCGCGATGTGATCCGGCTGAAGGACATGCCGATCGATTTCAACCAACAGCAATTGCGCGCCAGCGGCAAATCCGCCTTCCTGCCCGACTCAAAAGTTCAGATTTATTTTCTCGATTATAAGCCGTACTTCGACCGGTTGAGTATTTATGTCGATCCCAAAACCAAAAAAGCTTACGCTGATAACGGTGAGCGTTTCCTCTTTTTTGCCCTCGGTTGCCTCGAAACGTTAAAGTTGTTGCATTGGCAGCCGGATGTGATTCACTGCAATGATTGGCAAACCGCGCTTATTCCGGTATTGTTGCGCACGGTTTATAAGGATGACCCCTTTTTCAAAAACGTGCATGTGTTGTTGACGGTATATAACTTTGCGGAGCAAGGTGATTTTCCGGCGGACATCTTAGCGCAGGGCAACGTTCCCGGCGCGCAGATTTACCCCGGGATGGAAGCGCACCTCAACGGCAAAGCGAATTTTTTAAAAGCGGGTTTGCTCAATTCCGACTTGTTCAATATTGCCGGCGAAGCTTACGCGAAAAGCGTGCAGCAGGATGCTAGCTTGAGCCATGGCTTGGCGGATGTGCTCCGTGCCCGCCGCAAATCGATTGTCGGTGTGAGCAGCGGCGTGGATACGGCCATTTGGAATCCCGAGGCCAGCACTTTTCTCGAACATCACTTCAGCAGCAATAATTGGAGCGGCAAACTCCAGAGCAAAAAAAGTTTTTGCGAAGCCAACACTCTTTTCTTTGAAGAGAAAACCCCATTGTTGGCGATTCCGTGCAAAGTCCATTCGGCTTACGCTGCGGATGAGCTTGAAAAAGTTTTGCAGCGGCTCTTGCTCAAAACTCAGGTCGTGCTTTACGGCCCGTGCGAAGGGAAGCTGCAGAAGTCCGTGGCCAAGTTTGCAAAGTCGCATGCCGGTCGGTTCCTCTACAAAGCAGAGTTTGATGAACAGTTTCGTCACCGCTTGCTCGCTGCTGCGGATTTGTTCTTGCTCCCGGTGTGCGATGATTCCGAGCCGGAGAGTTTTTTGCAAGCCATGCAGTATGGCGCAATTCCCATAACGCATAATCATCTCATGTATTCCGAAGCGGTGATTGATTACACCGATAAACCCAATGCGGCAACCGGGTTTCTTTACGCCTCGTGCAAAGGAGAAGTCATGGCAAAAGCCGTGGAGCATGCCGTTGCCGCCTTTGCCGACAAAAAGAATTGGCCCAAGCTAATCAAGAACGCCATGAAGAAAGACAACTCGTGGATTTCCGCAGCGGAAAAATATACCAAACTCTACACGCAGTTGGTTATGAACGGCAAGAAATAATTGTTCCAGTTTGGGACGTTGCTCTGTTTCAAAAATGAGCAAATGTGCTGTGCCTGCATTACGTTCGTACAGCCGTCATGTGAAGTGACGTTAATATTCCAGCAGTTTCAGCGTCTTAGTGAGGCTTTTTGTGAAATCTCTGTGCGGCATAAAATTTGTCGAGATGCAACACGGTTGCAAGCATGAAGCAGTAAGAGGGGTGTCTCATGGAGGGTATTGAAATCTCGGTCACCAACGTCGGCACTCGACGTGATATTGCCTTATTTCGCGTGAAGGGTTACATCGATACGCAAACCTGCACGGAAATGTTGGGCAGGATCACCTCCGTATTGCTACAGGGTACGTTCCATCTCATCGTGGATATGGGACAGGTACACTACGTTAGCTCTGCGGGGTGGGGTGTTTTTGTTGGTGAAATCAAAGGCATTCGTGAAAACGGCGGCGACCTCAAGATCGTGGAGATGACGCCGGAAGTATACGATGTTTTTGAAATGCTCGAGTTCAATCGCATTCTGGAATACTATGATTCACTCGAAGAAGCGATTGATGATTTCGATCTTTCCATCGGCTTGGATTTGACGAAAAGCGTGGCGCAGGCTTATACGCCCGCAGAGTTGAGCACCGGTGAAGTCGCAGTGTTGGATGCTCCCAAATCAGCTTCAGCACGGTCGCGCGAAACCGACGGGCCGCGCACGAAAACGCGCACTACATTTACCAAGCCCAAGATTGATGAGCGTCTCCTTCCTCTCAATGAAAAAATCAAAGCCGTGATTCTCGAAGACCCGGCGCAAGGCCTGAACAAAATTTGCCAAGCGCTGAACACGGAACGCTATGGCTTCGTCAAGATCACCTGGTGGAAGCTGTATCAGATCTTGCGCAAACTCAATCTTGAAACCCAAGAGAAGCGCTTTCGCTTTTACCGCTCGCGGTAATCTTCGCGCAGCAACAATGGGGTGGTCCTTCGGTTTATCCCTCGCCGCTGTTTTTGAGCGCCTGCAACCTTATCCCCTTGTGGAATCGGCTAACCGAACTAGGTAATTCTGCAAAAGCATATCGCTCCGCAGAATCGGTTTGCCCTATTCTTGACGGTCGTGTCCAACGACACGCGAGATTTTTTTGTCGCAATGCCCATACTCAAAACGGTCTCATGTATGGTAAAATTCATCTGTTCTAGAGTTTGCTGTTGGCACCAAAACGTGTCCGCTCTGGAAGCAGGATCAATGGAGTGAACCCGAGCGAAGGGTAAGGAGAGCTGAAATGCAAACGACTTTTTCTTTCCGCATGCGTATTATCGTGGGTTGTTTACTAGTGGCGTTGCTGTTGAATCTCTTGCCGAACAATGCGCAGGCGCAGAGTCAAACGGCAAAGTTGCGCGCCGGCGACGGCGTGCGCATCTTGGTGTGGAAAGAAGATATTAGCGACAATCAGGTGCGCCCAGAGGAGCTTGGCCTCGCGGGTGATTATCTACTGGATGAGCAAGGCAATATTTTGCTGCCCTCGCTCGGTGAAGTGAAAGCCGCCGGCCAAAGCGCTAAAAGTATGGCGGAAACCATTCAACAAAGTTTGCGCATCAAAGCTATCCGCATCGTCTGCCTGCCGCTTATCCGCGTTACCATGTTGGGCGCGGTACAACGCCCGGGTTCTTATCTGGTGCAACCCAAGGAATCGTTGTGGGAATTGATCAACAAAGCCGGCGGCCCGGCTAACGATGCCGATTTCCGTAAAATTAAAGTCATGCGCGGCGGCAGCGTGGTGAAGAGCAACTTGCTGGAAGCGTTTGAAAAGGCGCATTCTCTCGAAGACCTGGCGGTCGAATCCGGCGATCAAATCGTCGTGCACGGCCTTTCAAAGTTTGATATTGGCGAGGTAATTCGTTACGCCACCTTTGCTATGTCAGTGGGCGTGTTCTATTTGCAACTGACCAATGGCAACAACAACTAATTTTTACGTCCGTTCCCGTGCTCAAACGGGAACGCACGGGCAAATTGAGAATCGGGCTGTGAAGAAGTCATAGATTAGGAGTCGTTGCCATGGGTATGGAGACCTATGAGCTGGAAGAAGATGTTGCCTCCGGTGGATCGAAGTTAGACCTCTCGCGTTATGTCGCTGCGCTGAAAAAAAAATGGTGGCTCGCGGCCCTCATCGCGCTCGTCGTTACGGTGCCGTGGGTCATTTTTGTTAAACAAGAGCCGCCGATCTACGAAGCGACCGCCTCCATTCGCTATCGCAACCTTTCCGATAATGCCGAAGGCTATTTGGAAGACGTGTATGAGCAGATCACCAGCCGCACGTTTACCGAGCAAGTCGTTTCGGATTTTGGTTTGGTCGCCGATATATTGCAGGACAAAAACTCCGAGCGCTTTATCACACGGCGGCAAGTGTTTGCGAAATTCACCAGCACAGAAAATCCCCAGCCGGGCGAGTACGTCTTGCGTATGCCTGGTGACGGAAGTTTCTCGCTCGCGCTGTTGGATGAAGAAGAAAACGAAGTCGTCATGCGCAAAGGCGAAGTCGCGCTCGCGGCATTGGATACGATTGCCGTAAACGGCTTTGCGTTTCAATTGGCCGATTCGCCCAACCTGCCCAAAGAAGTGCGCTTTAGCGTCACTTCGTTTCGCTCTGCGGTAGAGTCGCTCCAAGGCCGCGTCGGTGTTGATTTCAATCGCAGCATGACGATCATGTTCGTCACGTTTCGCGATAACGATCCCTATGTTGTCACGCAAACCGTGAATAGCTTGGCGGATATTTTCATTAAGAAAAGTTTTGTCATTGGCAAGCAATCGCAAGACACGCGTCTGCAAATGCTCACGGCGCAGGCGGAAAAAGCCAAGCAGGATTTCAACGACGTCGATCGTCGGTATACCGAGGCCAAGCGCAATATGGGTTTGGTGGGCGAAAGCGGTTTGCAAGTTGTCATCGAGCAGCATCGCTCCGCGCGCGGCGAATTGCAGAATCTCAGTTCGCAACAGGAAGCGCTGGCGGAATTGTTGGCGCGCATCAAGCCCGTGGAGGGTAACGCTGCGCCCGAAGAAAAGAGTTTGGTTTATCGGGCTATTGCCGCAAGCTCGGTGTTTGCCAATAATCCCACCATGGCAATTACCAAAGAACAGCTTGACGGTCTAGAGCGCGAGTACGGCAAACAAGTTTCATTGAAAGCGGAAACGCATCCCGATGTGGTGAAACTACGCGCGCAAATCGAGCAGCTTTATTCTAAGATTGAAGACGCCGCCAATTCGCGTTTGGCCGCATTGCGTCGTGAAGTGACGAGCAAGCAAAGCGAAGTCGGACAATATTCTTCGAAAATAAATTTGCTCCCGTCGCAGCAATCGGATCTGGCGGAGTTGGATACCGAATGGAAACGCAAGTTCCAAACGTACGAAAGCATCCAAACTCAAATTCAAGAACTGGAAATCAGCAGCGTTTCCGAAAAACCCGCGATTGAGATTTTAGATCCGGCGATCGAGCCGCAATTTCCGACGAATCGCAACAAGGCGGCGAAAGCCGCAGGCGGCGCTGCGGTTGGATTTATTCTCGGCCTCGGCGTCGTGCTCGGCATGGAGGCGTTGGATCGCACCATTAAGACCGTGGAGGAAGCGAAGAGCACGATGAAGCTCAATGTGCTCGGCGCGATTCCGCAGATCAACTTCGGCGAATTTTATGACATGCATGATCATGAAAAAGCCAAGATGGTCGATCAACAACTCGTCACGCATGATTTTTCGCCGACGCCGATCGGCGAAGCTTATCGTTCGTTGCGCACCAATTTGCTCTTTTCCAAAAACGCGGGCCGCATCCAAACCTTCGTCATCACTTCGATGGCGCCCGGTGATGGCAAATCATTCACCGCCGCGAATCTCAGCATCACCATGGCGCAGCAAAAGAGCAACACGTTGCTGATCGACACTGATTTGCGCCGCGGCGTTTTGCACAACACCTTTGGCGTGCCCAAAGAACCGGGCTTCAGCAACTATCTCATGGGCTCGATTCTGGCTTCGGAAATTATCAATGAAACGCACATTCCCAATCTTTCGGTCATCAGTTGCGGCTCGCTGATCCCCAATCCGTCCGAACTGCTCGGGTCCGTGCAATTGCGCCGCTTTCTCGATGAAATGCGTCGACGCTTTGACTTGATCATTTTCGATACGCCGCCTTTGAACGCAGCAACCGATGCCGTCGTGCTCGGCACACAAGTGGATGGCACAGTGGTCGTCATTCGCTCCGGCAAAACCAAGAAGGATATTGCGCGGCAGAAGATCGAGCTTTTTCATAACGTGCACGCCAAGCTGCTCGGCCTCATCTTGAACGGCACTAGCGTGGATTTGGCACACGAAGGCTATAGCTACTATCACTATTAAGCACGCAGTTTCTCTTATTGCCTCGCGCCCGGATTCGGTTTGCGAGGCAATTTTTAATTTAAAATCTATCCCAGCGCGAACTCACATCAAGGGCTGCACATGAAATGTCTCATCACTGGCGGCGCAGGCTTCATCGGCTCACATCTCAGTGAACGGTTTCTCGAACGCGGTTTTGAAGTGGTCAATTATGACAATTTCAATGACTATTATGACCCGCAAATCAAACGCAGGAATATTTCCAACCTCGTGCAACGTGCGGGATACACGTTGGTCGAAGGCGATATCCTCGATCCTCAAGCGTTGCAGCAACTTTTTCAACAGCATCGTTTTGATGCCATTGTTCATCTCGCTGCGCGCGCCGGCGTGCGGCCTTCGATTGCGCAACCGTTGCTTTATGAGCAAGTGAATTGTGAAGGCACGGTCAACCTGCTCGAACTGGCGCGGCAGCAGAACGTGGATAAATTCCTCTTTGGCTCCTCGTCTTCGGTTTATGGCGAAAATTCCAAAGTGCCGTTTTCGGAAGAAGATCGCGTCGATCATCCCATCAGCCCTTACGCCGCAACGAAGAAAGCCGGTGAGCTTACGTGTTACACGTATCATCATCTTTATAAAATGAAGATCACGTGCCTGCGTTTCTTCACGGTTTATGGCCCGCGCCAAAGGCCGGACATGGCGATTCACAAATTCACTAAGATGATCGCGAACGGCGAGAAAGTGCCGATGTATGGCGACGGCACGAGCCGCCGCGACTTCACTTTTGTCTCCGATATTGTCGACGGTATTGAAAAGTCTCTGCACGCGTGCTCGGCGTATCACATCTATAATCTCGGCGAGTCGCGCACGATTGATTTGCGCTCGCTTATCAATCTCATTCAAGAATGCGTGGGCAAAAGAGCTCTCATCGAACAATTGCCGTTGCAGCCCGGCGATGTGCCGATTACTTATGCGGATATTTCCAAAGCGCGTCGTGAAATCGGTTATGCCCCGCAAGTGGATATTGCCGAAGGCATTCAACGTTTTGTCGAATGGTATAAGTGGAATCAAGCGCAGAGCCGTTAAAACCGCTCTGCTAAGTGCTCATCTGTGAAAGCGTGATTGGCGCACCCAGGATGGTGAAATAAGCATGGTCCGAGAGAAACAAGCCTTTTTGCGCAACCTCATTCGTTTTATGGATGCCGCGCTCATCGGGCTGGCCCTTGTGATTTCTTATTTCATCAGTTTTTATTTGCGCGAAGCTTATAGCCTTGGCGAAATGGCCTACGCTATTTCGCCCGACTTTGAGGGGTTGCTCTATTTCACGCGCAAAAACGTTGCTCTCGTCGGTTTCTATCTCGTTGGTTGGATCACCGCGCTGACGTTTGTCGGAGCCTATAAAGACCTCCGCACGCAAACGTTGGCGAGCAGCATTCTGCATATCGGCAGCTCCGGTGTATTTGCTTTGCTCACCGTGGGCACGCCGATTTTTTTGTTTAAAATGGTGCTCACCAGCCGTTTGTTCATTGCCACGTTGTGGATTGTGACCGTATGCATGTTGGTGCTCATGCGCTTGCTCGCCAATCGCATGCTTGATTATTTGCACACGCGCGGCTACAATCACGTTAATTTGCTCATCGTCGGCACGGGCAAACGCGCGCGCGATTTCATTCGCACCGTGCGCACGCACTCGAACTGGGGTTTGACTATTGTCGGCTTGATAGATGATGATCACGGCATGTTCGGCAAAGAAGTCGAAGGTTATCGCGTGCTCGGCCGTTTGCAGGATATCCCGTTCATTATTCATCGCAAAGTGATCGACCGCGTCATCTTTGTTGTGCCGCGCTTGTGGCTCAATCGCATTGACGAAGCGATTCTCGCCTGCGAGCGCGAAGGCATCCCCACCAGCATTTCGATGGACCTTTACAATCTGCGCATTGCCACCGTGCGGCAAACCGATTTCAGCGGTTTTCCGCTTTTGGAGTTTGAGACGTTCAATGCGCGCACGTGGCAATTGTTTGCGAAGCGCATGATTGACGTTGTGCTCTCGTTGTTTCTTTTGCTGGTGTTTTCTCCGATCTTTCTCATCATTGCTCTTGCGATCAAGCTCGGATCGCCCGGCCCAGTATTCTTCAAGCAACCGCGCTGCGGCTTGAATGGCAGAACATTTACGCTGTTCAAGTTTCGTTCGATGGTGGTTAATGCTGAAATGAAACGCCGGGAGTTGGAGAAGATGAACGAGATGGAAGGACCGGTGTTTAAAATTAAACGCGATCCGCGCATTACGACGATTGGCAGAGTGCTGCGCAAAACTTCGTTGGATGAGTTGCCGCAATTGTTCAACGTGCTCATGGGCGACATGAGTTTTGTCGGGCCGCGCCCGCCGCTTGCCGTGGAAGTGGAATTGTACAAACACTGGCAGCGTCGCCGGCTCTCGCTCAAGCCGGGATTGACGTGCATTTGGCAGGTGAGCGGCCGCAATAAGATCGGCTTCGAGAAGTGGATGGAGATGGATATGGAATACATCGACAACTGGTCGCTCTGGCTCGATTTCAAAATCATGGCCAAAACCGTTTTTGTGGTGCTCTTCGGCTATGGCGCGAGTTAGTGTAAAATTTCCGCGACCTTCCCGCGTGATCGTGAAAATGACGCTACATGTCGGGATATGGTTAAGAATTTTTCTGGCATTTGACCTCCGTTCTTATAGCTTTGCATCGATCTGCTTGCCTCCATGTTTCCTCTGCGAAACCGGGGTAGGACGTTCGCACATAAATCACTCACTTTGGTTTTCATCTAAGCGCGACAGCGTGATGGTGTGTGCCGGCACAGATCAAACGTGCGCGCACCTCGCGACTCATTTGGAGGAGTACCTATGCGTATTTGTATGGTAGGAACGGGCTACGTTGGGCTCGTTACCGGAACGTGCTTCGCCGAGTTCGGCAACGACGTGATCTGCGTCGACATTGACAGCACGAAAATTGAAAAACTCAATCGTGGTGAAATCCCGATTTATGAGCCGGGTTTGGACGATATGGTAGCGAAGAACGTCCGCGAAGGCCGGCTCACGTTTACGACCGATATGAAGTATGCGGTCGAAAATTCCTTAGTAATCTTTGTCGCGGTCGGCACGCCGCAGGCCGAAGACGGCTCCGCGGATTTGCGTTATGTAGAGGCCGTGGGCAAAGACATTGCGCGCTACATGAACGGCTATAAAGTCGTGGTCAATAAAAGCACGGTGCCGGTGGGCGCGGGCAAATGGATCAAAGACATCATTCAAAAAAATTCGAAATCACAGATTCATTTTTCCGTCGTCTCCAATCCCGAATTTTTGCGCGAAGGCTCGGCCATTGAAGATTTCATGCGCCCCAATCGCGTCGTCATCGGCGCGGAAGACAGCGAGGCCATGGCGATCATGAAAGATCTTTATTCGCCGCTGTATTTGATTGAAACGCCGATTGTCATGACCGATTTGGCGAGCGCGGAGCTGACAAAATACGCGGCCAATGCGTTTCTCGCGGTGAAGATTAGCTACATCAATGAAGTCGCAATTCTTTGTGAGCGCGTCGGCGCGGATGTGCACGACGTGGCGCGCGGCATGGGTTTGGACAATCGCATTGGCGCTAAATTTTTACACGCCGGTCCGGGATATGGCGGCTCATGTTTTCCCAAAGACACGCGCGCGCTCATTTCCATCGGCGCGAAGCACGATTATCATTTTAGAATCGTTGACGCCGCGGTCAAAGTCAACGAGTTGCAGCGCAGTGTGATGGTGCAAAAAATCAAGAATGCCGTCGGAAAATTGCAAGGCAAGACGATTGCGATGCTCGGCCTTGCTTTTAAGCCAAACACGGATGACATGCGGGAGGCACCGGCTGTCGAAATTATCCAGGCTCTGCAAGCGGAAGGTGCGAGGATTCGTGCTTATGATCCGGTTGCCATGCACGAAGCGGCGAAGGTGTTGCAGAACGTGCAATTCTGCGAAGAGACCTATGAAACCATGGAAGGCGCGGACGCACTCATCTTTATGACCGAGTGGAATCAATTCCGCAGCCTCGATCTTGACAAAATTCGAAACTTGCTGCACACGCCCATCGTGCTGGATCTGCGCAATATCTACGATCCGCAACGCATGGAAGAAAAAGGCTTCCAGTATCACTGCGTCGGACGGTGATACGGTTAGGCAGTTGCGTCGTTTGAGAATAACACGGCCCGCATGCGACTTGACTCGTTCGTGCGGGCCGTTTCTTTTTTAGGACAAAACGCTTTTATAAAGCCACCCCACGGCGCCACAGCCGAGCACTACGGCAATGAGGTTCCAATTCCAACGCAGCAATCCGATGAAAGCCAGCAGGCCCAATCCTGCGGAAAAATAATCAAAAACTCCTTCCTGCGGCAAGAGCACGTGTTTGCCAAACCAAATTGCCAAATTCAAAACGACGCCCACTGCGGCCGCAGTGATTGCCGAAAGTGTTGCTGCAAGATTCTTGTTGCCCCGCAATTGCTCGATATGCGGAGCGCCGAGAAAAATCCAAAGAAAGCATGGCGCAAAGGTCGCCCACGTTGTCAGCAATGCGCTCAAGCTCGCGGCGACGAGCGGCGATAAATTTCCGGGTTGGTGCCAGCCGCCTAAAAAGCCGACAAATTGCAACACCATGATGAGCGGCCCGGGCGTGGTCTCCGCGAGCGCGAGGCCATCCACCATTTGCGCCGCACTCAACCAATGATAGTTCTCCACCGCGCGTTGCGCCACATAGGGCAATACCGCATACGCACCGCCAAAAGTAACCATCGCCGCTTGACTAAAAAAAAGGCCTTGCTGAAAGAGCGTGCTGTGCCAGCCTTGCCAGAAGCCCGCGGCGACAATTGGCGCCCACCACAATGCAAGGCACGTTACGCCAACCTTTAGCGCACGCCGGAGCGAAGGCCGGCCGTGCGCATGCGCTGTTTTTCGTTCGATCTCCGACTCCTGCTCAGAACTAGCGTGCGCCGATGAATCTCTGCTTGGCAAGAAATGCGGCGAGAATTTGTGGATAATAAAACCCAGCATGCCGGCGCCGAGGACGATCACAGGAAAAGGCAGCTTGAGAAAGAAAATGGCGACAAAGGCCGCACACGCAATAGTTATCAGGAATGCGTCCCGCAATGCTCTTTTGGCGATGCGTAGCACCGCGAACGCGACGATCGCCATCACTGCCGGTTGCAAGCCGTAAAAAGTCGCAGCAACCGCACTGAGCTTGCCATACGTGACATAAACCAAACTCAACGCCCAGAGGAGGAAGATCGAGGGGAGCACAAACAAAATCCCCGCGACCAACCCGCCCGCGGTTTTGTGCAATAGCCAGCCCACGTATGTTGCGAGCTGTTGGGCTTCGGGGCCGGGCAGCAACATGCAATAGTTGAGCGCATGCAGAAAGCGCGCTTCGCTGATCCATTTTTTCTTTTCCACCAACTCCGTGTGCATGATTGCGATTTGCCCGGTCGGGCCGCCGAAACTGATGAAGCCGAGTTTAAACCAAAAACGCAATGCTTCTTTGAATGTCGGGTGCGACATGCTGGATTCTCCAGTGAGAATGATCAACTAAGCGTTGTTGCGAGTATAAGCATTTTCTCCGCGTGCAACAACGCCGCTCTTGTCACAGGCGAGATACAATGTTTCACCGTGGCACAGCGCCGGGCTGGTTGTCATGCCTTACAGAAATTTGCCGAACTGTAACCGCCTGTAAATCGGCGCGCAATATTACACAGCGTGACCTCTTCAAAATGGCGCGAGTGTTGCTAGAAAATGACAGGATAAAATTTGAGTGCAAGTTCTATTATTTCCCGAAGATTGTGCGAACCAACTGGCAGATGAGTAATGAAAGTTTTGATGATTGCGCCCCAGCCTTTTTTCCAACCGCGCGGCACGCCGTTCAGTGTGTTGCACCGGTTGCGCGCGCTCTCGTTGCTGGGTTATAAAGTTGATTTGGTGACTTATCCTCTTGGACAGGACGTGAGCATTCCGGGCGTGACCATTCATCGCGCTGCGCCGGTGCCGTTTGTGAAGAAGATTGCGATTGGGCCTTCGAAAGCAAAAATCTTTTTGGATGTTCAAGTCTATCGCCGCAGCGTGGAATTGCTCAAACGTACGCGCTATGATTTGATTCACACGCACGAAGAGGCGGGCTTCTTTGGCATTCGCTTGAGCAAGAAGTTCGCAACACTCCATCTTTATGATATGCACTCCAGCCTGCCACAGCAGCTTTCGAATTTTAAATACAGCAAATCGAAAACACTCGTGCAGATTTTCGAAAACCTCGAAGCGAAAACGATTACGAGCGCGCATGCGGTGATTACGATTTGCCCGGAGCTGCATGCGTATGTGCATGAGAAGTTTCCCACCAAATTCAACAAGCTCATCGAAAACGTCGGCGACAACAGCGACGTGTTTCAACATCGCCCCAACCCGCAAGAACTAAAGCAGCGGTACAGTCTCAATGGCGAAACGTTGGTGTTATATGCAGGCACACTTGAACCGTATCAAGGCATCGATTTGCTCATTGCGTCAAGTGCAGCGGTGGTGAAAAAGCATGCGCACGTGCGCTTTCTCGTGGTCGGCGGCAATCCGCAGCAAGTTGAGACTTACAAAAACATGACCCAAAAGCTCGGGGTGAGTGCACAATTTGTCTTTACGGGCCAACGCCCCCCCGAAGAAATACCGCAGTTCATGCAATTGGCCAATGTCTTGGTCTCGCCGCGCATCGAAGGCAACAACACGCCGTTAAAAATTTATTCCTATCTCCGCTCCGGCATTCCAATTGTAGCCACTAATCATCTGACGCACACGCAAGTGTTGAAGCCCGAAGTCGCGGCCTTGACCGAATGCACGCCTACTTCATTTGCCCAAGGCTTGCTGCGCGTGTTGGAGAATCAAAATTACGGCAAGCAACTCGCCGAGCAAGCGCGCGCGCTGGCTGAACGTGAATATAGCTACGAAGCGTATCTGCGCAAGACGAAAGAAGTGTATTCGTATCTTGAATCGTTGCGCGTTCGCTAAGATTCCCCCCTTGAGGGGGGCCAGGGGGGTGTTGGTGAGTATCCTGTGTGAACTGCAGCGCGAGTTGAAAAAAAATATCGCGTGTAAAGTAAATTTGAAGAGCATCGCCGTCATCAAAGACACCCCCCTAACCCCCCTCAAGGGGGGAATATTGAGAGTGGTTGCGGCTAAAAAGTGACGGCGAAACGAAACTTGAAAATAAGAAGACGATCACATGTGTGGCATCTGCGGTACCATGAATTTCTCCCGCGAAGATCACGTTGACGCGCAAGACGTGCAACGCATGAACGACGCGATCTTTCATCGCGGGCCGGACGACGACGGTTTTTATATCAAAGACAACGTCGGCCTCGCCATGCGCCGCTTGAGTATCATTGATTTGAGCACGGGCAAGCAACCGATTCGCAACGAAGACGGCAGCGTGTGGATCGTGTTTAACGGCGAGATTTATAACTACCCCGAGTTGCGCAAAGATTTAGAGAGCCGCGGCCATCGTTTTTATACGAAGTCCGATACCGAAGCCATCGTGCATGCTTACGAAGAATACGGCGCCGAATGTCCGAGCAAGCTCAACGGCATGTTCGCGTTTGCAATATGGGACGATTATCGTCAGCGTTTGTTCATTGCGCGCGATCGCCTCGGTAAAAAGCCGTTGTATTACTATCACGACAGCAAGCGCGTCATCTTTGGCTCGGAATTAAAAAGCATTCTGCAGATCAAAGACGTGCCGCGCCGCGTTTCGCGCGAAGCGGTGGATTTGTATTTGACCTACGAATACATCCCCGCGCCGCACACGATTTTTGAAGATATTAAAAAGCTGCCCGCGGGCCATTCGCTCACGATTCAGGCGAACGGCAAAGCGGAAGTGCGGCCTTATTGGGAATTGCATTTTCACGAGAACGGCACGCTCGAAAAAGATTTGCAGCGTGGCCTGGTGGATTTGCTGCAAGACGCAGTGAAGATTCGTTTGATGAGCGACGTGCCGCTCGGCGCTTTTCTCTCCGGCGGCATCGATTCGAGCTGCGTTGTCGCGCTCATGGCGCGCGTGATGAATCAACCCGTGAAAACTTTTTCTATCGGCTTTGAAGAAGGCAGTTATAACGAGCTGCACTTCGCGCGCGAGATTGCGCGCCACTTCAAAACCGAGCATCAAGAGTTTATTCTCAAACCCGATGCGCTCGGCTTGACCGAGAAGCTCGCGCGCCATCTTGATGAGCCGCTCGGTGATTTCTCGATCATTCCCACTTTTCTCGTTTCGCAAATGGCGCGGCAACACGTCACGGTCGCGCTCTCCGGCGACGGCGGCGACGAATTGTTTGGCGGCTATGAAACGTATGTCGCAGATTGGGCCTATCGCAAATATCGGCGCCTGCCCAAGTTCTTGCGCAACGGCGTGATCTCGCCG
The DNA here is from genome assembly GCA_041918175.1 of bacterium. GTDB lineage: Bacteria > Zhuqueibacterota > Zhuqueibacteria > Zhuqueibacterales > Zhuqueibacteraceae > JABWAN01. Next base: position 54,592 of record JAYRWE010000088.1, on the reverse strand, counting down.
ATTACGCAGCACATGCCGCCCACGGAAAAAAAGAAAGGCGTGGTCAATCGCGCGAAACGTTTCGTTGAAGGCGCTACGCTGCCCGAGGATTTGCAGCATGTGCGTTGGATGATTTTTCTTTCGCAAAAAGAGAAACAAAGCCTCTACGGCGAAAGAATGCAAAGCCTGGCGTCTTCGAGTGGAGCGCATGATTTTATTCGCAGCCATTTCAATAGCGCCGACTCGCAGGACTACGGCAATCGCCAAATGTACGTCGATATCAAAACCTATCTCTGCGACGACATCATGGTGAAGGTGGATCGCATGAGCATGGCCACCTCGCTCGAAACGCGCGCGCCGTTCCTCGATTATCGCGTCGTCGAATATGCCGCGACGATTCCGAGCGCATTCAAAATTCAAGGCACGAAGACCAAACAGATTTTGAAAAAGGCCATGAGCGATCTTTTGCCGCCGATGATCACGCAACGCGGCAAAGAAGGCTTTAGCATGCCGATCAAAAATTGGCTGAAGCATGAGTTGCGCCCCATGATGATGGACGTGCTTTCGCCCACACAGCTTGCGGCTGACGGCTTCTTCAACCCGACATATGTGCAAAGCCTCATCAATGATCATGTCAATGGCGTGGAGAATCATAGCCATCGTTTGTGGGCCTTGATGATGTTCGGCATTTGGCGCGATCAGTACATGAACCCGTAGCCCTGCCCCCTTGTGGGGCATTGTGACGAGCACGAAGTGATTACATGCAACAGCGCCCCACAAGGGGGCGTGACTACGATGGTGTTAAACATGAAGGCGGCATCGATGTTTAAAGAGTTCAAACATCTCAAAAATCTTCTGCGTTTCGCAAAGGGCGAGCAGGAGCCGATCATCGGTCCCGTCAAGGCGGTGTGGGAAGTGCTTTACATTTGCAACGCGCGTTGTCGCAGTTGCACGCGCTGGCAGGAAAAGCCCGACCCCGACATGCTTTCGACTGCGGAAGGAAAAAGTATCATCAAGCAACTTGCGCAAGCAGGCGTGCTCAATCTTTCTTTCACCGGCGGCGAGCCGTTGCTGCGCAAAGATATTTACGAACTCATCGCTTGCGCGAAAGAGCACGGCCTTTCGACCTCGCTGATGTCGAACGGGTTGTTGATCAACGAACGCCGCGCGAAAGAACTCATTCAAGCCGGCCTTGATTTAATCTACATCTCGCTCGACGGCAGTACGCCGGAACTGAATGACTCGTTGCGCGGCATTAATGGCTACTTTGAATTGGCCAGCAATGCCATTGAAAACTTGAAAGCGCTGCGCAGCAATAGCCGCCCGAAAATTTTTATCGCCTTCACCGTCACGAAGGCGAATATGTATGATTTGGAAAACGTTGCGCGTTTGGTGAAGTCGCGCGCGCTCGATGGGCTTTCATTTCAGCCCGCGTTGCATTTGCCAGAAATCATGTACAAAGTCGATGATGATCTCGCGTTCGCGCCCGGCGACGGCGCCACGCTGCAAAGCATCGTCAATCGCGTGCTCAAACTCTACGGCGACATTCTGCCGATGAATCGCGAATACTATCGCAACTTCGCATCTTATATTGACAATCCCCAAACGTTGCGCAAGCACAGCAACGTTGCCGGCTACGCGTTTGTGAATATCGATCCCTGGGGCAATGTGTACCCCGATCCGCTCGAAACGGAATCCATGGGCAATTTGCGGCAACAAACGTTCGAAGAACTTTGGTTCGGTCGTCGCGCCCGCGAAGTGCGTCATCGCATCGCGCGCTGGGAATTGCCCATCGGCTTGTTCGAAAGTTTTATTCCGATGAACGTCGCCGTGCATAAGATGACGCCCTTCAAGTTGCATCGCACGCTCGGCCCGATCTTTCGCACCGCAGAGCATTTTTGAAACACCTTCCTCAACTTGTCATTCTGGAAGAACCTTCCCTCGCACTTGGATCAAATCTTATTTTGCAATTTGTGTCGAGCACGAGGGAAGCTTCCTGCAGAATGACAAATGGAAGGAGAGATGACTTAAACGAAAAGCACAGGATTCCATGGCTGCCAGTCACGCTGAATTTCGTCTCGAAGAAGAGCAGGATTTTTCTTCTATGAACGCCAGGCACGGCGATTTGTTGAAAGCGATTGCTAATTATTGGAACGCGCACATTCACGATTTGGCGATTGCCAAACACCCGGTTGGCACGCAAGGTTTCTTTCAAGATTTGGATGAGTATCGTTTTGACAAGCTGCGCTATTTGCCGAAGGTCGTAAACTTCAACGGCTATCGCGGCAAAACGATTTTAGAAGTCGGGTGCGGCGTCGGCATTGACTTGTTGCGATTCGCGAAAGGCGGCGCAAAAGTTTTCGGTGTCGATCTCGCGCGGCACTCCATCGACTTGGCGAAAAAGAATTTCGAACTCAACGGCGCGTGGGGCGAGTTTCGCATGATGAACGGCGAGGCGTTGGAATTTGACGACAACAGTTTCGACGTAGTGTACGCGCATGGCGTGTTGCAATACACCGCTAGCGCGGAGCAAATGGCGAAAGAGCTGCACCGCGTGCTCAAGCCCGGCGGCGAAGCAATCATGATGGTTTACAATCGCATCTCGTGGCTCAATGCGCTTTCCAAAATTATGAAAGTGGATTTGGAGCACGAAGACGCGCCCGTGCTCAATAAGTACTCCATCGGCGAATTTAAAAAAATGCTTGCGCCGTTTGCCAAAGTGCGCCTCGTGCCCGAGCGTTTTCCCGTTGCGAGCAAACTGCACAAAGGCTGGAAAGCTACATTGTTCAACGGCATGTTCGTGCCCTCGTTTAATCTCATGCCGAAATTCCTCGTGCGCCCGCTGGGTTGGCATCTCATGGCGTTTTGTAATAAATAAATAACACCTTGCGGTGATGGAGTGGTGGAGTATTGCAAACCATGACTCCAACACTCCATCACTCCACCACTCCGAATAGAAAATGGCAAAGAAAGTTCTTGTGACCGGAGCCAACGGCTTCACCGGCAGCTACCTCTGCAAACATCTTCGTGAAAAGGGTTATCACGTGCGCGGCCTCGTGCGGCGTTCGAGCAATTTAGATCTGCTCAAAGGCATGGACATTGAGCCGGTTTATGCCGATCTTGCCGAGGCGAATAATGCGAGCGCACTTGACGCCGCAATGAAAGGCGTTGAAGCGGTTTATCATGTCGCAGCCACGTATCGCACCGAGGGCGTGCCGCGCAAATATTTTTGGCAAGTAAATGTTGAAGGCACGCGGCATTTGCTCGAAGCGGCAATGCGTTCGAACGTTGCGCGCTTTGTGCATTGCAGCACCGTCGGCGTGCAAGGCGAAATTAAAAATCCGCCGGCCACTGAAGACGCGCCCTTCGCGCCGGGCGATGTGTATCAAGAATCAAAGCTCGCGGGCGAGAAACTTGCGCAGAGTTTTTTTCAAGAGAAAAAAATTAGCGGCGCGATTGTGCGGCCCGTGGGCATTTACGGCCCCGGCGATACGCGCTTCTTGAAACTCTTTCGCTTCATTCACAACGGCAAGTTTCGCATGCTCGGCAGCGGCAAGGTGCTCTATCACCTCACGTTTGTCGAAGACTTGGTTGCGGGCATTGCGCTCGCGGGCGAGAAGCCGAATATCAACGGAGAAATTTTTACTATCGGCGGCAAAGAATATTTGCCGCTTTCCGCGTTGGTGGAAAAAATCGCGCACGTGATGAATGTGCCGGTGCCGCGCAAAAGTTTTCCCGTGTGGCCGGTGTGGTGCGCGGGACTCGCGTGCGAGATTCTTTGCCGACCTTTTGGCATCGAGCCGCCGCTCTATCGCCGCCGCGTGGATTTCTTTATTAAAGATCGCGCGTTTGATATTACCAAAGCGCGCACCAAGCTCGGCTTCGAACCGAAAGTAGATTTAGAAACAGGCCTGCGCCGCACAGCGGAATGGTATAAAGCGCAGGGTATGTTGAATTGAAAATAGTGAATGGTGAATTGCCAATGCTCAATTGCTAATTGTCAATTGACCATTCACAATTGACCATTCACAATTAAAATGACCGCTTGAGGAAGCAAAGTGGCTGACAACCTCTCTCACACCCCGCAGCGCGAAACGGTCGAAATCCAAAAAGAACTCTTCGACGCCAAAAAATCCAAGCTGCAAAAATATAAAGAGATCATTCTCGGCGAAGCCGGCTTCGGCTTTTTGCTCAAGTATGAATTGATCACGCTGTTCGCAAGTTGGCTACCCGGCGCGCTCGGACTGTTCTTGCGCAGCAAACTCTATCCAATGTTGCTCGGCAGCGTGGGCCGCAACGTCACGTTCGGCGCGAACGTCGTTTTGCGTCATCCTAAGAAGATTCACATTGGCAATGACGTCATCATCGACGACAACGTTGTGCTCGATGCCAAAGGACAAAACAATCGCGGTTTGTTCATCGGCAACGGCGTGTTTGTCGGGCGCAACACGATTTTGAGTTGCAAGAACGGCGACATTCATTTGCATGACAACGCCAATCTCGGTTTTAACACGCACATTTTTTCCGCTAGCAATGTGACGGTGGGCAAGAATACGTTGCTCGCCGCATATGTCTATCTCGTGGGCGGCACGCATGAATATGATCGTCTCGATGTGCCGATTCTTTTTCAAACGCGCGTGAGCCGCGGCATCACCATTGGCGAGAACGGTTGGCTCGGCGCGCATGCGGTTGTCTTCGACGGCGTGACCATCGGCAACGAGTGCATCATCGGCGCAGGCGCGATGGTTAATTACGATATTGCGGATTGGAAAATTGCCGCGGGCGTGCCGTGCCGCGTGGTGAAAGATCGTCGGCAATTGGCGGGTGAGAAAGAGATCGTGAGCATTTGACTTGCCTCTCATTTTGTCATTCAGAAGGAATCCTTTTGAGCGCTGGGAATTGTGCCAGTTTGTAAAAGGATTCCTGCTGAATGACAGGTTAATAATAAGCGTCGAGCAACCCATGACCAAAATCCTCCACGTCATCGACAAACTCTCCATGGACGGCGTCAACCCGAGCAGTTGCAGCAAGCTGTTCGTGGAGTGGTTCGCGCAGCATGATCGTGCGCGTTTCAAGATCATGATCGCAAGCTTGCGCGCGAAAGACGCCGCAGGCGAATATTTGGAAGAGCGTGGTCTCGAAGTTTTTTATATCAACAAAGGGAAAGTCTCTTTCGCAAATGTCTCGGCGATTGCAAGCTTAATTGACGAGCACGAAATCGAGTTGCTTCACCTACACGGCTACAGCTCCGCGAACTTTGGCCGGCTCGCGGCGCGGCGCAAACGCATTCCTTCGGTCATGCATGAGCACGCGATTTTGAAAGTGCAACCGCATCAGTTTATCGCTGATTGGTTATTGCGGAATAAAACTGATGTTGCCGTCGCGGTCTCAAATGCCGTCAAAGACTTTTTGATCAAAGGCCGTTCCGTTCCGCAAGAAAAGATTCAAGTCATTTGGAACGGCATCAACCTCGCGGCGTATCTTCACCCGAATTTGCAGAGCGCGGCACAGTTCCGTGCGCGCTTCGCAACGCGTGAGCAAAGACTCATCGGCATGATCGGCCGCTTGCGCGCGGAGAAAGGCAATCGTTATTTCATTCAAGCGGCGCATGAGATTTGGCGGCATGAACCTCGCGCGCGCTTTGTTCTCATCGGCGAAGGCGAAGATCGTCCGCAGTTGGAGCGGCTCGTGAATGAGTTGGGCTTACAAGGGCGTTTGCTCTTCGCAGGCTTTGTGAATGACGTGCAAGCCGCACTTAATGCTTGCGATGTTGTCGTCGTTCCCTCTTTGCGTGAAGGCTTTGGTTTGATACTCGCCGAGGCCATGGCCGCTGGTCGTCCGATTGTGGCAACGCGCGTCGGCGGCATGATCGAAATGGCGCAGCACGAGAAACACGTTTTGTTTGTTCCACCCGCGAATAGCGTTGCGATTGCGCAAGCTGTGCTTCGCCTTTTACGGGATGAAAGCCTCGCGGCACGTTTGGCAAACGCCACTCGCGAGCACAGCGAGAACTTCAGCATCGTAAAAAACGTTGCCGCACTCGAAGCGCTGTATTCAAAACTCGCGCGGAAGCATGATGTGAGCGGACTTTTCTCCAATGCTGTCATTCCGCAGAAACCTTTTTCGGCGCTGGAGTCAGTGCCCAGCGCGCAAAAGGATTCCTTCTGAATGACAAATTGCGAGGCGCGCTCGTAATTTCATTTTGCCTAAAACTGAATACTGATCACTGACAACTGATTACTGGGCCGCATGCTCGCCACGCTCACCAACAAACTCCGCTGGAGTTATCGTAAAAACGCGCCGGACCTCTTCGCGATACTCACGCGCAATTATCCGGATTTCGTCACCGCGCGCAACCCCGCGCCGCTGCGCGAGGAGATTCCGGTGTTCACGTTTCATACGGTCGAGCCGGTTGCGTTCGAAGCGCAGTTGCAATACCTCAAGCACAACGGCTATCGCACCTTGAGCGGCACGGAGTTTCAAACAGCCATGAGCGGCGAGATTGCGATTCCACCGAAGAGCGTCGTGCTCACGTTCGATGACGGCCGCGCTTCATTGTGGAGCGTCGCGTTTCCTTTGCTGCAAAAATACGGCTTCTGCGCGATTAGTTTTATCATTCCCGGCTTGATCCCGGAATACGCGACGCTCGCGAAAACGTATGAGGATTATATCGCCGGCGAGGCCACCACGGAGGATTTACTCTCGCGCGAACGCAGCGTCGAGCCGCTGTGCTCATGGGAAGAAATTTACGCCATGCATGAAAGCGGCGTGATCGACTTTCAATCGCACACGATGTATCATCATCAAGTCTGCGTGTCGCCGCAGGTCGTCGATTTTATGCACCCGAATTTTGCGAAGTATTTTTTCGGCAACATCAACGTGCCGGTGTATCGTGAAAACGGCGAGTTGAATTATGCGCGTGAGTTGCCGCTCGGCGCGCCCATCTATCGTTCCGAGCCGCGTTTGGCCGGCCGCTTGGCTTATTGGGACGATGAAAAACTGCGCCAGGCCTGCGTGGATTACGTGCAGCAAGAAGGCGGCGAGCGCTTTTTTCAACAAGAGAATTGGCGAAAGAGACTCGCGGCTTTTCATCAAACCGAAAGCAAAAGAGCAAAACAGGCGCGTTTAGAAAAAGCGCCGGAGCAACATCGCGCGCTACTCGAGGACTTGACTGAATCCAAACGCATCATTGAAGAGATGCTGCCCAACAAAGTGGTCGAGCAATTTTGTTTTCCGTGGTTCATGGGCAGCCCGCTCGCGGTACGGCTCTCGAAAGAAGCAGGCTACAAAGTGAATTACTGGGGCATCGTGCCGAGTCGGCCAACGAATCGCAGCCGCCAAAGTTTGTATTACGTGCCGCGCGTGGAAGATTTTTACATCTATCGTTTGCCGGGCGAAGGCCGCCAACGCTTGCGCGATTTGTTGAAGACAAAAGTGCAGAGTTATTTTCCCGGCTTCGCGGCGCAGTTCGTAGTAGCCCCTTCTGGAACCGAAAGTTCGAGAAAAAAAGTACTCAATGAAATTTGACGATCGCACTCACCCTGTCATTCAGTGGGAATCTTTTTAAGCACTGGGCGGTACCTCCAGCGAGTAAAAAGATTCCTTCTGAATGACATGCTAGTGAGGTGTGGTTACGAAACCCAATATCCAAATACCCCAACAACCTAGTACCTATGATCTTCGGAATCGTCGGACACACTACTGCTGAACGCGTTTTGCCTGAGCTGCAATCACAAAGCGCCGACAATAAACTCTCCACCAATACGCTCACGCGCCTTTTCACCGGCAAAGAACAAAGCGCTCGCTGGAGCGCAACTGGCGCGGATGCGCTCATTGCCATGCAAGCCACCGGCGTTGCCACTTTGGATGCGAATCTCTCCGTCTGCAATGATTCCAAATCCGGCAGCTTCGCGCTGGTGCATGGCAATATTTTTAATCGCGCCGAACTTGCCGCGCAATATCTCGGCAGCACGAAAATTACGAACAGCGCGGAAGTCGTGCTGCGCCTCGTGCAGGAGTTGGGCGAGAAAGCGTTCGCGCAGTTGAACGGCAATTTCGTGCTCGCGCTGTGGGAAGCTTCGGCGCAACGTTTCTATCTTGTGCGCGATCATCTCGGCGTCGAGCCGGTTTATTATGCGCGCAAACACGGCGTGCTGTTCTTCGCGAGCGATCTACAAAGCGTGACGCGCGTTCCGAGCGTCGGGCGCAAGTTGAACATGAGCATCTTGCAACGTTACTTGCTCTTCAACTACAATCCCGGCTTCGATACGTTGTTCGATGACGTGCATGCGTTGCGCCCCGGCTTCTTCATCAAGATCGAGCGCAGCCGCATGAGCATGACGCAGTATTGGCGGCCTTCGTTTGCCGACACGTTCAACAAAGATGCGGCGACGTACAAATCCGAGTTGCTCGAATTGCTCGGCGATGCCGTGCGTTTGCGTTTGGCTTCGGATCAATTTCGCCCCGGCGCGTTTCTCAGCGGCGGCATGGATTCGAGCTCCGTCGTTCATTTCATGCACGGCCATTTGCAACGCCCGATTGCAACCTTCTCGTTTCGTTGTCGCGGCAAAAGCTTCGATGAATCGCATTACGCGCGCATCATGTCCGAGCGTTATCAAACGCAGCACCAGCAAGTCGAATACACACCCGAAGACGCGGCCACGCGCATCATCACCGTGGCGCAATCCGCGCAAGAGCCGTTCTCCGATATCGGCATCGAAGTCGCGTCGCTCTTGCTCGGCGCAAACGTGCGCGAGCACGCGGATTACGTGTTGACCGGCGACGGCGGCGATGAACTCTTCGGCGGCCATCCGGTTTATCTCGCCGATCGCGCCGCGGATATGTTTGAAAAAATTCCCGGCTTTGTTCGCAGCCCGCTCACGAAGACGTTGCAATACTTGCCCGATACCGACGATAAAAAAAGTTTGCAAGTGAAGCTCAAACGCTTCTCGTATAGCGCCGCGTTTCCTTCCGCGCTGCACAGCAATCGTTGGCGCATTTATTATACCGATGAAGAGCTGCGCCGCTTGTTCGCGCCTGAAGTGCTCGCAAACGTGAACGGCCACAATCCCTATCGCGAACTGCTCGAAATTTATCAAGAGGCCGACGGCAAAGATTTTCTGAGCCGCACATTGTATGGTGATTATTATTCCGTGGTGGGATTTTATCTGCGCCGCATGGAATTGATTCGCAACTTCGGCGTGGAGGGCCGCATGCCGCTGCTCGATTATCGTCTCGTGGATTACACCGCGCGCATTCCGAGCGAGTTGAAGCTCGACAAGAAAGGCCAAACCAAAGTCATTCTCCATCAAGTGATGACCGGCGAGCTGCCCGATGAGATCGTGTTTCGCAAAGACAAGCTCGGCCACAGCGTGCCCATGAAAAATTGGATGCGTGAGTCCGCGACGATTCAAAATCTGTTCAAGGAGTATTTGAATCCGCAGACCGTGCGGCGACGCGGCCTCTTTAATGCGAATCTCATCGAGCAAATGATGAACGAGCACCAACGCAAGGCGCACAATCATTCGCACCGTTTGTGGGCGTTGCTCGTGTTTGAACTGTGGTGCCGCGCCAATCTCGACGGCAAGCCGGAAGCGAGCCGCGCGTGAAGCTGTGGCTGAAAGCATTGTTCAGCGTCGCGGTAATGGCGCTGTTGCTGTGGCAAATCGAACTCGCGCCGTTGCTCGCGGCCTTCGCGGCCACGAAGCTCGAACTTTCGTTGCTGGCATTCGCGCTGTTCTTGTTTCAGCAAGTGGTGGTTGCCTACGCTTGGCACATTCTTCTCGTGGGGCAAAATCGCAATCTGCCATTTCGCAAAACTTTGGAAGTGCATTTCATCGGCAGCTTCTTCGGCACGTTCCTGCCTTCGAGCGTGGGCATGGATGTGATACGCGCGTATCGTTTGGGCCGCTATCTCGAACGCGGCGTGGATTCCGCGAGCGCGATGTTCGTCACGCGCATCGTCGGCTTTCTTGTGAATTTTCTGCTCGCCCTGCTCGTCGCGATTCCCGTGAGCCGCGCGTTGAACAATCCCAATCTCTTCGGTTTCGTGCTGCTGCTCACCGCGCTGTTCATTGCGGGCGTGTGGATGGTGTTGAATGAAAAGCTGCTCGGTTTGATGAAGACCGTGCTTGCGCGTTTCAAGCTTGCACGCATTGCGGATAAAATAGCAGGCTTTCGCGCAGGCATCATGAGCATGGCCCGCAACCGCCGCGCGATGTTCAATCTCATCGCGCTTTCGTTTTTTTATCAAACCCTCGGCATCGTGATCATTTATGTGTTGGGTCGCGCTCTCGGCATCGAACTCGCGATCTGGCATTACTTCATCTACATTCCATTGATCACGACCATTACCGTGTTGCCGATCTCGCTCGCGGGCCTCGGCATTCGCGAAGGCGCATTCGTTTTCTTCTTCGCCCAAGCGGGAGTCGCACAAGCCCAAGCCTTGTCGCTCTCGCTTTTGCTGTTTGCGCAAACCCTCGCGCTCGCGCTGCTCGGAGGGGTTTGGTATTTGTTGGCGAGAGAGCAAAGCAGTATGGCGCAACCGCTTTCTTCATCTTCTGTCATTCAGAAGGAATCTTTTTGAGCGCTGGGGTATTCTCCCAGGACTGAAAAGGATTCCTTCTGAATGACATTGAATGGAAGCGAGTATCAAAAACTAAAATGACTTAACTCAACCTCATGTCCTCTCGCGTCATCACAACCTTGCAGGAATTTGAAAACCTGCGCCCAATGTGGGAAGAGCTGTATCGCAGCAGCGCCAATCACACGCCCTATCAATCGTGGGAATGGAATCTCGCGTGGTGGAAGCATTTCGGCAGCGAAGGCAGCTTGCGTTTGATCGTCATTGAAGAGAACGAGCGCGTCATCGGCATTGCTCCTTTCGCGCTGCGCACTTCGTTCTTCGGCTTCCCGCTCAAGCATTTCGGCTTCATCGGCCAGAAGCGCACGGACTATCTCGACTTCATCATTCAATCCGGCAGCGAGCCGCTTTTCTTTCGCGAACTGGCAAAGCATTTCAAAGAACTGCAAGAAGATTGGCAATTCATCGAACTGAAAGACATGCCCGAGACTTCGCAGAACTTGCCGCACCTCTATCGCGAGTTCGGCTCGGTGTTCCCAAACTTCGGTTTGGATTTGCAGCGCATGTGCGTTACCGTGCCGCTCACAAACGAGTGGGAAAGCTTTCTGCAAACGCTCGGCAAGCGCACGCGTAAAGACGTGGGCTATGATCGCCGCTACCTCGAAAAGAATTTCACCACCGAGTTTAAAATTCTCACGAATTCAAACGCAGTGTTCGAAGGCTTCCGCGATCTCACGACGATTTACGAGGCGCGTTGGGTGGAAGAAAAAGGCGCGAGCCGTTTGGCCGAAGCGGAGGTCGCAAAGTTTGAAGCAGAGATATGCGAGCGCTTTTCGCAGAGCGGCGATTTTCGCCTCTATATGCTCTATGCGAACGGCAAGCCTGCGGCGGGCCTTTCGGGCTATGTGAAGAACGACAAGCTCTACGGCGACATTTACGCGCACACGCCGGAGCTGCACAAATACAGCGTGGGTAACGTGCTGCTCGGCTTTGCGATTGAAGATTGCATCAGTCATGGTTGGAAAGAACTTGATCTCTCACGCGGCGAAGAGGCCTACAAGTTTCGCTGGAACGGCCAACCCAAGCGCAATTATCATATCAAGATTTTTCGCAATCGCATGGCCGAAGCCAAAGCCGCGTTCGCGGAAGGCATGTACGAGAAGGCTGCTACGAGTGAAATGTTGAATAAAATGTTGGCGAGGTATCGGAAGTGGAAGTTTGGGGAAGGGAAGTGAGCAGCAACTCTTCTCATTCACGTATTCTGATGCGATGGACTTCTACCAGAAAGAGTTTACCGTTATAGTGCTTCATGTCGGGGTGCGATACAAGATACGCTTTCAAGCGCGTCATGAGTTCGGGAAGAGTTTCAGGGTGATTGTTGAGTTGAAGCGCAATAATACCTTTGTATTGCGCTGGCGGGTAAGTTATAACATTGGCAAAATCGCCGTTCATTGAAACCAAAACGCAATCCAGCTCTTGAGCTTTCGCAAGCGCGACGGGATCGAGCGAGCCTTCTGGAATATGATCTTTCAAGCGCAAAGCTTCACAATTTGCAGCTTGAAGTTCTGCAATGATAAAGTTGGAAAGGCAGTGGTCGCAAAATATTTTGAGCTTCATGCCGCCAGTGTATACTCTGAGAGGTCACGTGCATAATCGAGGCACGCGAGAATGTGCTCGTGAGTGAGATCGGGAAATTCTTCAATGATTTCGACTGCGGTTTTCCCCATAGCCAAATATCCCAATATCAGGCCGACAGGAATTCTCGTGTCACGAATTCGCGGTTTGCCGCTCAGCACGTTGGGCGTGCTCACGATGTGATTTTGCCATTTGACTACCATTTCGGCTCCTCGGCTAATTGATCGTTTTGAGATGCGTATGGGAGTTCTTTCTTTGTCGAATATAATTTGGCAAGTTTGAAAAAGCAATGTCAGCGATTGAGCAGAACGAATTAGTTTGAAAAACGCCCGTGATGCGCATAGACATGAATGCCCCTTTCGATGAATTTGATGACTGGACTAGCAAGGCGTTGCGCTTGCGTCGTGCTCATTACTTGATCCAGGTCTGCATCATGCGCGATGACCTGTTGCCCAAAAACCGCAATCCATTCGTCGGGATATTTTTCCGTCAACGATTGAATGTTTTGGCGCGCCCATTCGCTATCTTGCCAGTAGCGTTGCGGCGGGCGCGGTGGGAGAGAAAGATTTTGTGTTTGCACGTTATCTCCTACTTGCTGAGTGTGGCAGACAAGACATATATTCCTTGAATTCATCTAGTGGGGCATTGAAATCATCAGCGATTTGGGCGAGACCTTTGTCAAAGCCGATTTGCCGGCCTTGCATCAGCTTCAAATAGTCCTCTTCGTCGAGGTCTTTGACTAACGTGCGTGTTTTGCCGAGATTCTGAATTTCGTCTTCTTGCCAAAACTCGATCTCATCGTGCGAGGGCGCCAGCAGGATGATTTCAACTACCGGCCCGAACTCCTTTGGGATAGTGATAACGATCTGGCCGTTTTTAACGTGTTCGCGAAGTTTTAGAGCTTGCATGTTTTCCTCTTTCGTTAATGTGCGGCAAAGATAGCTTGACCAATCCCGAAAATCAATTCATAAATCCGAATCAGGAACAGTTCCATGCCTCTCCCTTTCGGCCATTCTCTCATGGGCTACACCCTCGCAGAGAGTTCGCGCTTCAAGCTCTCGCGCAATGTGTGGATGAACATTTTCATCTTCGCGCTGCTCGCGAATTTGCCGGACATCGATTTTTTGCCCGGCTATCTCGAAGGCTTCCCGAATCGCTATCATCATCATGAGATTCACAGCCTCGGGTTCGCGGTGCTCATGGGACTCGTGGGTGGGTTGGTGTACCTACGTATGGCCGGAAAATTCTGGGCCTATTTTTTGCCGATATTCTTTGCGGTCAGTTCACATTTGCTGCTCGATTTGTTGACCGAAGATTTTTCCGACCCGCGCGGCATGATGCTGTTGTGGCCGCTCAACTCTGAGTTTTACGATGTCTCGTGGAAAATTTTTAAATCCGTGAACAAATCAAACCATGCCGCGGACTTTTTTAGCTCGCTGTTTACGCTACACAACTTGCGCGTGGTATTGATTGAGTTAATGATTATGTTGCCGCTCGCGCTCGCGGTGACTTTCACGCAGCGCAAGCGAGTTGCCGCGCAAGCGCAACCGCAACGCACGAATATGAAGTCCGCGAAACGTCTCATGGTGCAACAGTCGGTCGAAACTGAACAAGAGCAAGATGCGACGCTCACCGCGGCACAAATCACAGAAATGCCTCACATTGATTATCAGCGTATCGACCTGAATCAGCCGAGTTATCGCAATGGGAAGAAGTGACGACAGAATTTTTTGCAGCATCGTGGTGCCGATGATGAACGAAGAGGAGAGCGTGACGCCGATGCACGAAGCAATCACGAAGGCGATGCGTGCGTGGGGCGTGCGCTATGAGTTGATCATCGTGGATGACGGCAGCAGCGATCGCACGTTTGAAATTCTCAACGGCCTCGCGCAGAACGATCCGTATCTGCGCGTGGTGAAATTTCGTAGAAACTTTGGGCAATCCGCGGCCATGGCTGCGGGCTTCGAGCATGCGCGCGGCGAGTACATCGTTACGCTCGACGGCGATTTGCAAAACGATCCCGAAGACATTCCGCGCGTGGTCGCGAAGCTGCAAGAAGGCTATGACGTGGTGAGCGGCTGGCGCAAAGATCGCAAGGACAAATTTCTCATTCGCAAAGTGCCGAGCAAAATTGCGAATCGCCTCATTCGCAAAACCACGCGCGTGAGCTTGCATGACACCGGCTGCTCGCTCAAAGCCTATCGCGCGGAAGTCGTGCACAAAATTCGGCTCTATGGTGAAATGCATCGCTTCATTCCCGGCTTGGCGCGCATCGAGGGCGCGCGCATCGGCGAGTTGGTGGTGAAGCATCATGAGCGCAAATTCGGCCAATCGAAATACAATCTCACACGCACGTTTCGCGTCATCATGGATTTGATGACGCTGAATTTGCTTTTAAAATATCTTACCCGGCCGCTGCACTTCTTTGGCGGCTTGACCGTGCTGTTCAACGGTCTGGGCTTCGCAACGCTGACGGCGCTATTCTACGGTTGGAATCGGCAATATCTCGGCGAAGATGAATTGAACGTGCTGGTCGCACTCGCATTTTTGCTTTTTGCCGCGGGCATCAACTTTTTGTTGTATGGCTTGATTGCAAACAGCGTGGTGAGCACGGGCCAGAAGCGGGATGAACGACTTTACGAATTTAAATCCTATGATCGCAACAGCAACTAAAACCAATGTGCGCGAAGAGCGCGCGGGCTTGAACTTCACGCGCACGCATGACATCGCGGGTGAGAGCAATGGCCACGCGACGACCGTGCCGCTCATTTCCATCGTCGTGCCGGTCTTCAATATTGCGGAAGAAGCGGCGGCGCTTTATCAAGAGTTGTGCGCGGGTTTTGAAGCGCACGGCGAAAGCTTTGAAGTCATCTTCATCGACGACGCCAGCACCGATGCGACGTGGCTGCACCTCAATAAAATCGCGAAGGACGATCCGCGCGTGAAATTGATTCGCATGCGTACTTCGTTCGGCGAAACCTCCGCGCTGGATGCGGGCTTGCGTCATGCGAAAGGCGAGCGCATCGTCTATGCGACGGCGCGGGTGCGGGTGAATATGAAAGCCTTGCCGCAACTGTTGCGCAAAATGGATGAAGGCCACGATCTCGTGGTGGGTTGGCGCACGCCGCGACAAGACTCCGGTTTGAATCGGCTCGTGTCGCACGGCTTTAATTGGCTCGTCGAACGTTTCGGCAAACTGCCGTTGCACGACATCAATTCGAGCGTGTTCGTGGCGCAGCGCGAAGTGTTGGAGAACATCATCTTCTACGGCAACCTCAACATCTTCATTCCGATTCTTGCGGCGCGCAAAGGCTATCGCGTCACGGAGGCGCAGATCGAGCAAAAGCCCGGCGCGTTTCGCCAATCGAAATACGTGAGCGAATACATTCAACGTTTGCTCGACATCATCACGGTGATCTATTTGACCAAGTATTCGAAGAAGCCTTTGCACTTTCTCGGTTTCTTCGGCATGACGTTCACTGTGGCCGGCCTTGCGATGAACGGTTATCTCTTCACGTATCGCATTCTCGGTTATGGCGGCATCGCGGGCCGTCCGCTGTTGTTGCTCGGCGCGTTGTTGCTCGTCATCGGCCTGCAAATGATTTCCATCGGCCTCATCGGTGAGATGATCATCTACACGCACGCGCGTGATTTGAAAGAGTACAACATCGAAACGGTGGTCGGCGAGTGAAACTCATCATTCAAATTCCCTGCTTGAACGAAGAACAGACGTTGCCGCAAACGATTGCGGATTTGCCGCGTTTCATCAACGGCATCAGCGAGATTGAATATCTCGTCATCGACGACGGCAGCACCGATCGCACAGTCGAAGTTGCGCGCGAGAACGGCGTGCATCATATCGTGCGCCTCACCAACCGCAAAGGCCTCGCCGAAGCTTTCATGGCCGGCCTCGATGCGAGCCTCAAACTCGGCGCGGACATCATCGTCAATACCGACGGCGACAATCAATACCGCGGCGCGGATATTGAAAAACTCGTGCGTCCGATTTTGGATCGCAAGGCCGATATGGTCGTCGGCGATCGGCAAGTCGAAAACATCGCGCACTTCTCCCCGCTCAAAAAACGTTTGCAAAAAATTGGAAGCTGGGTCGTGCGGCACGTTTCCGAAACGAATGTGCCAGATGCCACGAGCGGTTTTCGCGCGTACAGTCGCGAAGCTGCGCTGCGCATGAACGTGATCTCGCGCTTCACTTACACGCTTGAGACCATTATTCAAGCGGGCAAAAAGAACATCGCGCTCGGCCATGTGATGATCAACACCAACGGCAAACTGCGCGAGTCGCGTTTGTTCAAAAGCATTCCCGCGTATATCAAGCGCAGCGTGGGCACGATCTTCCGCATCTACGCGATGTATGAGCCGATGAAGACTTTTGCATGGACCGGCGCGATCATCTTTACGCCCGGCGCGCTGCTCGCCCTGCGTTTTCTTTATTACTTTTTTACCGGCAACGGCACCGGCCACATTCAATCTTTGATTCTCTCTGCAGTGTTGATGATCGTCGGTTTCCAAATCGCGATGATCGGCCTCGTCGCCGACCTTATCGGCGGCAATCGCCGCTTGATCGAAGACTCGTTGTATCGGATTAAAAAGCTTGAGCTGCAAGCATTGCATCAAGAAAGCAACGGCTATTGCGAGAAGGAGCCGTTCGAAGTCCAATGAAGATCGCTCTGCTCGGGCCTTCGTATCCGTTCAAAGGCGGCATCGCGCATTACACCACGTTGTTGTATCGCCATCTCAAAACGCGCCACGAAGTAAAATTCTACAGCTTCAAACGCCAGTATCCGGAGTTTCTCTACCCCGGCAAAGGCGACAAAGATGTGAGCGCTTCGGCGCTGCGCGAAGACGGCGCCGAGCAAATTCTCGATTCGATGAACCCGGCCACGTGGGTGCAAGCGTGGCGCGGCTTGCAGCGTTTTCAACCTGATCTCGTGATTCTGCCGTGGTGGATTTATTTTTGGACGCCGCATTTTTTATATCTCGCTACGCGCATCAAGCGGCAACTCAACAGCAAGCTCTTATTCGTTTGCCACAACGTCGTCGCGCACGAATCCAGCCGTATCGCGCAGCTTTGCACTTCGCTCGTGCTCAAGCGCGGCGATCTCTTCCTCGTTCATTCGCAAGAAGACGAAGCGAATCTCAAACGGATTTTGCCGCACGCGCCCACCGCTCGCGCTTTTCATCCCAGCTATGACGTGTTTCAGCAAGAGGGCATTTCGAAAGAGGCCGCGCGACAGAAACTTGGTCTCTCCGGTAACACGATTCTGTTTTTCGGTTTCGTGCGGCCATACAAAGGCCTGCGCTACGCGCTCGAAGCCATGCCCGCTATCTTGCAAAAGGTGCAAACGCACCTGCTCGTCGTCGGCGAATTTTGGGAAGGAAAAGACGAGTATCTCGCGTTGATCAAACAACTCGGCATTGCGCAGCACGTGACTGTGCTTGATCAATATGTGGCCAATGAGGAAATCCCGTTTTATTTCGCCGCTGCGGACTTGCTTGTGATGCCCTATACTTCAGCAACCGGCAGCGGCCTCGTGCAACTTGCGTTTGGTTTGAACATGCCCGTGATCGTGAGCAATGTCGGCGCGCTGCCCGAAGTCGTGCGCGACGGTGAGACCGGTTTCGTTGTGCCCGCAAAAGATGCGAACGCAGTAGCCGAAAGAGTTGTGCAGTACTATCGCGAAAATTTAGAAACCCGCTTCCGCGAAAACGTGAAAAAAGATTTGCCGCGATTTTCGTGGGAAGGGTTGATTGAGAAGATTGAAGAGTTGTATCACATCTCCTCATAACATGTCATTCAGAAGGAATCCTTTTCAGCGCTGGGCATCAACTCAAGTGCGTAAAAGGATTCCTTCTGAATGACAACTACGAGGAGGGTGTTTCAAAAGAAGAAACGTTGTGAACGAATTGCCAGACACCAAACGCATCTCTCTCGCCACAACCATCGCTCTTCTCGCGATTGTTGCAATGGCCGCGTACTTGCGTTTCGCGCAACTAGGCGTGCCCAGCTTTTGGGTCGATGAACTCAACTTCGTCTACGCGGGCAAATCCATTGTTGCCGGCGAAGAGCCGCGTTTTCCTTCGGGCAATTTGAATCAGCGCGCCATGCTCTATGCGGAGTCGGTCGGACTTTCATTCCGTTGGTTCGGCGTGGATGAATTTGGCGCACGCTTCCCGAGTGCTGTGTTCGGCGTGCTCGCGGTCATTGCGATCTTCTTTATCGCACGCGATCTGTTTGGCCGCAACGTTGGTTTGCTCTCGGCTTTTCTGCTCACGTTCTCGCACCTCTGTATTGGCTGGTCGCGCCTCGCGCGCATGTACACGCTGTTTCAATTGCTTTATGTCATCGGCGCGTATGTTTTCTACAAAGGCTTCGAAGGCATGCCGCAGTTTCTTGACGCCAACAAACGGAATTGGTTCACGAATGTTCGTTCGTACTTCGCGCTCGAAGGCATTCGTTGGCCGTGGCTCATTACGAGCGCAATCGTGCTCGCGATTTCTTTTCAAGTGCATGAGCTGACGGGCATCATCGCCGTGAGCGTGCTTGCGTTCATTGCGGCAATGGCGGGCGTCGCGCTTTTTACGAAAGGCGCGCAAACGACATTTGCTTCGAAGTACGGCCTTGCGCTTGGCATCGCGCTCGTGGGCGCAACCATCGGCTTCATCTTTTTTAATGCGCTCGGCTTTGTACAACGCGCGGTGAGTTTTCAACCGAGTTGGGCGAATTATGCGTATGTGCAAGACTCGCATTACTACTATTACCTACTGACGGAGAGCAGCCAGTTTCCGCTCGCTGCGTTCTTTCTGCTCGGTTGCGTGCATATGATCACGAGAGCAAACAAAGCCGCGTTCTTTGTGTGCTGCAATTTTGCCGTGCCCGTGTTGCTGCACTCGTTCGCGTTCGCCTATAAAGTGCCGAATTACATTTTTCAAGTGTATCCCTTTTTCGTTATGCTCGCCGCATATGCGCTGCACAATCTTTATCAAGACGAAAAGCACCGCGTGCAAAGCGTTTGGCAAAGTTTGAAGAAGCTCCTCACTCCGCGCGTGAAGCAATATCTGTTAGTGGGAATAATCTTCGGTTGGCTGCCGCTTACGATTTGGTTTCGCTATGCGCTTAAGCTCCCGTTCATGGGCACCGCGGGCAACAACGGCGCAGTGGATTATGATGATTGGCGCGAGGCTGCGAATTATGTGCAAGCGCACGCAACGAACGAACAAGTGCTCGTCGCCACATTGCCGCTCACGCTGCATCATTACCTCGGCAAAGTGGATTACAACCTCAACAACGCGAACACGGATTCGACGCTCGATTGGCAGCCCGGCGTGCTGAACGGCAAGCCGCGCGATTATTACTCCGGCGCGGAAGCGATCACGAATTTTGATGAACTGCAACGCATGCTCGCGCAACATCGCGAAGCGTTGTTCGTGGTCGATACCTATCGCTTCGAACGCAGCCAATACGTGCCAACAGAGGTCGCGCAGTTTGTGAAGAACAACATGACGCGTGTGTGGGAGGATGAGAAGAGGACGATGCAGGTTTATAGGTGGGAGAGAAAATAGCGCGAAGTCGGACTTGCGCTCGGAGTATTTAGAAATTTACGAAGCCCGTCGTGCGCAAGTCCGACTTCTCCGAACTATCTCAAGATGCTCCCGAAATTTTTCGAAATCGGCTAAGGTTTCTTCCTCGCTAATGCCTTTGGCTTCCAGCGCAGCGCGAACCTTGTCCGTGATGGCAAAAATTTTCTCTTGTTCTTCTAATTCGACCAGTTTCTCTTCAATGAGATGCGCGGCAAAGTCGTCGGCTTGGGTGAATCCTTTCTTCTTCGCGGCGGCAAAGATTCGAGGAAAAAGTTGATCGGGAATACTGATCGCTGTTGCCATGGTTCAACTCCTACTTTTAATGAATTCGAGCTTATGCCCAGTATGTGTAGTGACAGTTTTAAATTACACGGAAAAACGAAGAAGGCAAGAGAAAATCTATCATGAACTGCAACGCATGCTCGCACAACATCGCGAGGCCATGTTCGTGGTCGATACTTATCGCTTCGAGCGCAGCCAGTACGGGCCAACAGAGGTCGCGCGGTTTGTGGAGAATAATATGACGCGCGTGTGGGAGGATGAGAAGAAGACGATGCAGGTTTTTAGGTGGGAGAAGCAGTAGAGTGAAATCGTGCTGCTTGTAATGCACGATCACTTCCAAGACTGCGGGCGCAAAAGCTTGGCGCCGCTGGCAAGCTCGATCTCATCGGGAAAAATACTGGCGATCAAATGCTTCTCTTTCATTTTCATGTGAAAATCGCAAGCTTGTTTCAGCGACTCGGCTTTGCCATTGATTGGAATAATGACGCCGACTCGTTTGGTGGGAAAAAGCGATTTGATGGCTTCAACGACGGGCACCAAGTCGCTGTCGCCGGATATAATGATGGCCGTATCAAATTCGTCTCGGACTGCCGCTTTCATGATTTCGACGGCGATGTTGACGTCGGTCTTCTTCTCTTCAAAGGTCTGATAACGCCGATGGCATTGCTGGCAATGTTTTTCAACTCTTTGAAATTGCCCTAAAACGATTTTGACGCTCTTGTGCTTGAGGGCCGCGAGCAAAATTTTATGGCGATTAACTTTTTGAACATCCCAACTCGCCAACGCCGTGAAGTATAGAACTTCGACAATCTGATCCGTTCGCCGAACGAACAGGCTCGCCAGCTTGGAATAGTCGAGCCATTTGTAACGGTGGAATTTTGATTCACGGTGGAGGGCGTGGTAGACGTTAAAACCGTCGATGAAGAATTTGACTCTGTTCATGGCGGGAGAGGTTTTCATAAAATAAAAAACCCGCATGCTCAGGCATGCGGGGCCAATGGAACTCAACGTCCCAAAGGGGGGAAGACAAGGGCAAATATAGAAAGCCTGTTCGGATAATCAAGGGATAATTTTTTAGAGTTAAAGCAACGGCGCATCAAAATCCTCGCTCATCCAAATTTTGCCGCGATGCAAGCCGGCGATACGGCGCTTGGGTTTTGATTCGGCAATGGCTACTAAACGCGCCACGGGTTGGTCGCCCTGCGCGATGATAATTTCGTTGCCGGCTTGCACAAGGTTCAACAACTCCGCAAGACGTGCTTGCACATCTTCAATAGTTACGGTTTGTGTGGTCATTTATGTACTTCATGTTTGAAAGAAGTTTTGCGGCAATCTTTCTTCGCAGCAAGAATACGAGTCTTGCCGTGTGTTGTCAAGCAGGAAAACGTTCCGAGTAAATTGAAGCTTTTGAATAAAAAATGAAACTCATCTCTCGCAACACTCCTACAGTCTTCCTCACCGGCGGCGCAGGCTTTGTCGGACGCGCGTTGGTGCAGCGGCTGCTGGCTGAAGGTTATCACGTCACGGCATTGGCGCGGCGCACAAAATTGCCCGCACATTTGGAGCAGCCCGGCGTGTCGCTCATTTCCGGCGATGTGCGCGATGAAGCGTGTCTCGCCGCAGCGGTTGCCGAGGCCGATTATGTGATTCATGCGGCGGCCACGTTTGGCGGCAGTTGGGAAGATTTCTACGCGACGAACGTGCATTCCACGCAAGTGTTGCTTGAAGCATCGCGCCAGCACAAAGTCAAACGTTTCGTGTTTATCAGTTCGGCCAGTGTTTATGCGCACGCGAGCATGAGCGCGAAGCCGGTCTTCACCGAAGACATGCCGTATGAAGAAGGCGCACACGCCGCGTTTTATGCGAAGTCGAAGATTGCCGCGGAAAAGTTGGTGTGGCAATATGTGAAAGAGCACAGTGTGCCGTGCGTCATCTTCCGCCCCGGCGCGATTTATGGACCCGGCGGCAGTCTCTTTCCCGCGACGACCGGCCTCGGCTTGGGCGAAGAGAAAACCCTTCTCATCGGCAATTCTAACACGAAGCTGCCGTTGAGCTATGTCGAAAATGTTGCGGATGCCGTCGTGCGCGCGCTGCACATGGACAACGTCGTGGGCGAGTGTTTTAATCACACCGAAAACGAAACGTTGACGCGGAAAGAGTGGATCAAATTTTTGCGCGCACGGATCAATCACAACGTCGGCGTGATTGCGGTGCCGCGTTGGGTGATGAGCATGGCGAAGTTCACGCTCAAACAAATGTTTAAATCCGGCGGCAAGAAGCCACCATTAAGCGATCTGCATCTGAAGCTCTATTGCACCTCGATCAATTATTCGAACGAAAAATTTAAGCGCGTGTTTGGTGCGCAGCCTTATGTGAATTTCAAAGAAAGTTTGGAGCGCACGGCGAAATGGCAACGCGAAAAGCGTTTGCCGAAACGTTCGCATGGTTTGATTGCGGGAAAAGTCGTCATCCCTCTTGAAAAGAAACTGCGCGTGGGCATCGTCGGCTGCGGCAATATCTCCGCGGTGCATATCGACATTATCAAAGATATGAAAAACGCCGGTGAGATTTTGCTCGCCGATCCGAAAGAAACCGCGCTGAACGATGTCGCAGCACGTTTCGGTCTCACAAAGAAGTTTCTCGATTATCGCGACATGATCGAGAAAGAGAAACCGGACGTGGTGCATATTCTCACGCCGCCGCAGTTTCATGCACCAGTCGCGCGCTTTGCGATGGAAAAAGGCTGTCATGTGCTCGTCGAAAAACCCATGGCGTTGGACGCCGCACAGGCGCGCGAGATGATGAGTCTCGCGAAAGAACATGGCGTGAAGCTGGGCGTGGTGCATAATCATCTTTATGATACGGTCATGCTCGAAGCGCGTGCGATTGTCGGCCGCGGCTTGCTCGGCAACCTCACATTCGTTGAAAGTTGGTACGGCACACAATTCGGTTCGACGCTGCCGTTTGATCCAAAAAATTATTGGGGCATGAAGCTGCCCGGCTCGGTGTATCAAGATTTCATGCCGCATGCGTTGTATGTGCTCACGGATTTTATGCCGAAGAGTCGCGTGCAAGAAATTGCGACGAGCAATTCAGGCAACATCGCGGGCTTGGCGCATGATGAGCTAAAAGTATTTTTACAAAGCGGACAATGCGTGGGTATGATCTCGCTCTCGCTTTCGACCTCGCCGCGCTATCAATACGTGAATGTGTTCGGGACCAAAGGTTCGATGAAGATCGATTTCTTGAACAAAGCCGTGTTGCTGGATCAAGAGATCGGTCCGTTGCCGCGCATGCTCAATCGCAGTTTGAACGGGTTCAAAGGCGGCAAAGCGCTACGCCGTGCGGCATGGCGGAATCTCTTCGCGATGTTCAAAAGCCAAAGATATTTGTTTGAAGGAACGGAGCGTTTGATCGGCTTGTTCTATCGCAGCATTTTGTTGAATGAGGTCGAGCCGGTTTCTGCGGCGGAAGGGCTTGAGGCCATGAAGCTCATGGATGACATGTGGATGAAGATGAAAGCGCCGGAAGAGTTTCCCGTCGTAGAGAGAAAGTCGGCGTGAGTTTTTTTTGCCACCCTCTCGCTGTCATTCAGTAGGAATCCTTTGCAGTGTTCGGCACGATATTCCCAATGAACTGTTTTCAAGCGAGTAAAAAGATTCCTCCTGAATGACAATCAAACTACAAAATGTAATCATCGCATGAAAGTCGGTCGCGCCACAATTTTGTTGATGAGCAGCCAGGTCATCTTCCTCGCTGCGGGCTTGGCCGTGAACTTTGGTCTCGCGCGTTTGTTGGGCGTGGTGGATTACGGCAACTTCGGGCTGGTGATGTCCGTGCTCGTGGTTGTGGAGCTGTTCGTGATCACCGGCATTCCAGAGGTCATTCAAAAATTCGGCGGCGAGCGGCCCGAGACCATGACGCAATTGGTCAAGCAGACGTTGCGCTGGCAAATGCTTTACACCGTGCTCGTGTTCGCCGCGTTTGAATTATCCGCGCCGCTGCTCGCACGATTCTTTCGCGATGAAAGTTTGACGACCTTGTTTCGTATTGCGGGCCTCGACATTATCGTGTATGGCCTGTACAAATATTTTCTTGGCGTGCAGAACGGCTTGCATCGTTTCGCGCAATACACGTGGCTCGGCATCACGTATTCGCTGGCGCGCGTTGCCGCAATCCTCGTGTTCGTGTGGCTCGGCTTCTCCGTGCAGGGCGCGCTCGTTGGTAACGCGATTGCTTCCACGGTTGCATTGCTGCTCGCGCTGATTTTTTATCGACCACAACAAAAGCACATTGAGTTACAAACATTGCGTTACGGGGCATGGGCCGCGCAAAATGTGCTTTACTTCGTCGGTTTGAATGCGTTCTTTGCGATTGATCTCTGGTTCGTGAAATATTTTCTTTCTGCCGAAGAAGTCGGTTGGTACGTTTCCGCCGCGGTACTCGCGAAACTTTCGTACTTCATGTCCATCGCAATCTCTGCCGTGCTCCTGCCCTCGCTCTCGCGCGCGATTGCCGGGCATGAAGAAAAGCGCGCCTCCGAGTTGACGCAAGACACGCTGCGCTATTTGCTCATCTTTTTGACGCTCGCCAACGTAGTCGTCGCATTGACGGCAGAAGATTTGATCGCGCTCTTCTTCGGCGAAGCCTTCGTCGCTGCCGCGCCGGTGTTGCGCCTGTTGATGGCCGGATTGTCCGGCGTCACGCTCATGGCCGTGATTAACACGATCATGATTGCGCGCAATCGCATGACGGCTTGTTTTGTGA
The DNA here is from genome assembly GCA_041918175.1 of bacterium. Lineage (GTDB taxonomy): Bacteria > Zhuqueibacterota > Zhuqueibacteria > Zhuqueibacterales > Zhuqueibacteraceae > JABWAN01. The sequence goes on along the minus strand of JAYRWE010000088.1, from coordinate 29,748 downwards.
TGGTCGCCGCCTTGGTGATTGTTGATGTTTTGTTGAATCTGCTTTTTGTGCCGCGCTTGCAATTGCTCGGCGGCGCAATCGCAACGAGTGTGGTTGGCGCAATCGGCGCATTGCTCGCGTTGTGGTACATTCGACATGAAGTGAAGCCACTTTTGCTCTCGTGGTCGATTCCGCGCACGCTTGGTATTGCGCTCGGTGTTTACGTACTCGCGCAGAGTGTGGAATTTGTTTCAATCGGCTTCATCCTGAAAGCGATTGTGCTCGCGGGCGTTTACTTGCTCCTGTTGTGGTTGAGCAAAGAGATTAATCCGGTGGACTTGCGCCGCTTGCGCGAGTCGTTGGGCGTAACGAAGTAAGCAGCATAAAATATCAATACTGATCGACGAATGAAACTTGCAATCATGGGTATTCGCGGCATTCCCGCGAACTACGGCGGCTTCGAAACTTTTGCGGAAGAACTCGCGCCGCGTTTGGTTGAACGCGGCCATGAAGTGACGGTGTATGGCCGCTCGAACAACATCAAACATCCGGATGAATTCTACAAAGGCGTGCGGCTAGTAATTCTGCCGACGATTTCGCACAAGTATTTCGATACTGTGGCGCACACTTTTCTCTGCGCGGTGCATGCGCTGAAAGAGCCTTACGACGCCGTGCTCGTGTGCAATAGCGCGAACAGCTCGTTTGCATTTATCCCGCGCCTCGCCGGCCAAAAGGTTGCGTTGAATGTCGATGGGCTTGAATGGAAGCGCGCGAAGTGGAATGCGCTCGGCAAGGCATTTTACAAAATGTCCGAACGCATCGCTATTTTCACGCCGAATGAAGTGGTGACCGACGCGCGCGATATCGAGAAATATTATTTGGAGAAATACAACAAGCGCTCGACGTTCATTCCATACGGCGCGCCGATTGAGCGCGTGCCGACGCACGAGGTGCTCGATCGCTTCAAGCTCGAGCCGCGTAAGTATGTGCTCTATGTCAGTCGCTTGGAGCCGGAGAACAATGCGCATCTGGTGGTGAAGGCATATGAGAAAGTGCGGAGCGATTTGCCACTCGTCATCGTCGGCGATGCGCCGTACAATGCCGAGTACATTCAACAGCTCAAGAGCACGAAGGACCCGCGCATTATTTTCACGGGCTATGTGTTTGGGCAAGGCTACCGTGAGTTTCAATCGCATGCGTATTTTTATATTCAAGCCACGGAAGTCGGCGGCACGCACCCTGCGCTCATCGAATCCATGGGCCACGGCAACTGCGTGTTGGCGAATGACGTTCCCGAACATCGCGAAGTGTTGAGCGAGGCGGGCTTGTATTTCACCACGCAACAGCCTGACGATCTGCGCGCGAAAATGCAGCTCTTGCTCGATCAACCCGCGAACGTTGCGCGCTATCGCGCACTCGCCGTGGAGCGCATCAAAGCCAACTACACGTGGGATCGCATCACCGAGCAGTATGAGCGTTTGTTCTATCGTTTGGTGAATGGCGAGCGCGAGTTGGCGAGCGTCGCAATGCCCGCGCTGCGATGAAGTTGAATTAAGCTTAGAATGTCATGGTTTGATTGCACATCATAAAAACATTGCCATTGTGAACCCCCAACCAAAAATTCTCGTCATCATTCCCGCTTATAACGAAGCGGAGAATATCGGCAGCGTGATTGATGAGATCAAAAGCACGGGCTTGCCGTTGGATGCGCTTGTGATTGATGACGGCTCCCTTGATCGTACTACTGAAGTCGCGCAAGCACACGGCGCGCGCGTGGTGCGTTTGCCGATCAATCTCGGCATCGGCGGCGCGGTGCAAACCGGCTTCAAGTTCGCGCGCGACAACGGCTATGATATCGCGATCCAAATCGACGGCGACGGCCAGCACATTCCGAGCGAGTTGCCGATTCTGCTCGACGTGCTCAATCGCAATGAAGCGGACCTGTGCATCGGCTCGCGTTATATCGGCGAGCGACAATATCGCACGCCGCTTGCGCGCCGCATGGGCATGATAATTTTTACCGCGGTCAATTCTTTGTTGATCGGCCAGCGCGTAACGGACAACACGTCCGGCTTTCGCGCATACAACCGCCGCGCGATTGAATTTTTGAGCCGCTATTATCCGACGGATTATCCCGAGCCGGAAGTGGTCGTCATTCTCGGTCGCACGGGTTTTCGCATTCAAGAGCGCGGGGTCAAAATGCGCCCGCGTCACTCCGGCGAATCATCTATCGGTTCGTTCGGCGCGGTTTATTACATGATCAAAGTATTGCTCGCCATCATCGTGGATATGTTTAAAGTATATCGCCAAGTGGAAGCGCAAGCATGACCGGATTTCGCATTCAAGTTTTCGCCGTGCTCGGCAGTTTGATCATCGCAGCGATCATTTTTGAGTTGATTCGCAAACGCAAAGTGCTGGAGAAATACTCACTGCTGTGGTTTGCTTCCGCGGTCGTGTTGATCGTGCTCTCGATTTGGCGCGACCTGCTGGAAAAAGTCGCGGCTGTGCTTGGCGTTTACTACGCGCCCTCGGCTTTGTTCATTATTGCCGGGTTCTGCGCGATGGCGATGTTTCTGCATCTCACAGTGGTGATTTCGCAATTGACGGAGCAAAACAAAACCCTCGTGCAGGAAGTCGGATTGCTGCGCGACATGGTGCAACAGTTACAGAAGCAGGAACAAAAATAAGTTTGCGGTTGCGCCGACATAGCTCCCATGGGTTTTCTCTCGCGTAGGAAGCGTATGAAAAGAAGTAATGGGATCATCATTATTCCCGCGTACAACGAAGAAGAAAATATTCGGCAGGTGCTCGCCGAGGTTGCGCAGCACAATCCAAACTTGGACGTGCTCGTGGTCAACGATCACTCCCGCGACCGCACGAGTTTTTTGGTGCAGGAGTTGGGCGCGCAGGTCATCGACTTGCCGTGCAATCTCGGCTATGGCGGCGCGGTGCAGGCCGGCTTTCGCTATGCGCGCGAGTTGCGCTATGATTTTTGCATTCAACTCGACGGCGACGGCCAACATGATCCCAGCTATATTCCCAAGCTGGCGCAAGAAATCACGCGCACCGAAAACGACGTGGTGCTAGGCTCGCGTTTTCTCGGCAAAGCTAATTATCACATCCCAGCGATTCGGCGGGTGGGCATGTATTTTTTCGGCGCGATAGTGTCGTTGACCACCGGCAAGAAAGTGACGGACCCCACAACCGGCTATCAAGCGCTCAATGCGCGCGCGATTCGTTTTTTTGCGAACGACAATTATCCCACGGATTATCCCGACGCGGATACGTTGATCGTTTTGAACTATGCCGGTTTCAACGTGAAAGAAGTGCCCGTGGTGATGCGGCAGCGCATGGCGGGCGTGAGCATGCATGCCAATTGGAAATCGCTTTACTACGTAATCAAAATGTGTTTGGCGATTTTCGTAGTGCTGCTGCGCGGACGAAAATATTACGGCGCGATCAAGTCGGAATGAAAGACAACCATATGCTCTTCTCGATTTGCTCGGCTCGGTTTTGCATTGGAGATCATTGATGACCACCCATGCGCGTTTGTTTGTCGCGATGCTCAGCTTTGCGTTGCTGCTTTTCGTAATCAATTTGGTGCGACGAAAAAACCTCAAAGAAAATTATGCGATTCTTTGGGTGCTCACCGCTTTGATATTGTTTGCCGCGCCGCTGTTGATTGATTATCTCGATGCGCTGGCGCATGCCGTTGGCATTTATTATCCGCCGGCCTTCATCTACACCCTCGCCATCATGTTCCTCATCGTGTTACTGCTCAACTTCTCGGTGATCGTTTCGAAGTTGAGCGAGCAGAATAAGGTTTTGATTCAAGAACAAGCCATTTTGAAAAAGAGAATTATGGAAGTCGAGCAGCTAGTCGGCAATTCACCGGGCGACCCAACGCAACGTGATAAGTCAACGAATACCCAAGTAGACCTCTAACTCACATGAACAAACCGTTTTTGAAAAATAAACTCGCGTTGCTTTTCTCTTTCGCCCTCGTCGTGCGCGTGGCGTTTGTGCTCACGCTCGAAGATCGTTACTATTACTTCGACACCGTGCATTATGACAAAGCCGCGAAGGCGATTATTGCCGGCGAAGGTTTCGGCGAAGGCTATGAGTTCAGCCAGTTCTTTCAAAAAGAATACGCGCTGCCGCCGCTCTATCCGATGTTCTTGGCCGCGGTCTATTTCTTCTTCGGCCCCAATTTTCTCGCGGTGCGTATCGTCGAAGCGCTGCTCGGCGCGTGGCTCTGTGTGTTAATCTACAAAATCGCTTTGCGGCTTTTTAATCAAACCACCGCGCTGTTAGCCGGCTATTTCTCCGCGCTCTTCCCGCACCTCGTTTTCTTGGCGGGCCTACTCTACGTCGAAAACGTTTTTACGCTGCTGCTCGCTTTAGGCGTGTGGTATTGTTTGCGTTGGCAAAAGGAGAGAAGGTTGGGTTTGATCATCACAGCGAGCTTCATGTTCGGCCTTGCATGTCTCGGTCGCCCGGTGGTTTTTGCATTCTACCCCTTCCTCGCTTTATGGACCATGTTCATTTGCCAAGGCGAGCTGAAGCAAAAGTTCATCGCGACTGCGGCGGTGGTGTTGACGACTGTGCTCACGCTCACGCCGTGGACCGTGCGTAACTACCTCATCTTTGGCAAGATCACGCCCGTGTCCGCCGCGGCGGAAAAATATCTCGGCGAGTCGGAAGAATTTTTGGATGAAAAGATCGTCGAGAGTTTGCCGGTTGCCGGGGATGAGTTGCTGGTCGTGACTTCGAGCGATGCTAACGGCCATCATTTTGACTTCTATTATAACGGCGAGTACGACGGCCGTTTGAGTGATTCCACCAAAAGTTTCGGCAACGGCGAAGCGCAATTCGCCGGCGTGATGTTGCGCGCCGGCTTGCCCAATAGCATTGCCGAGTTTGCGGCGTTTGAAAAAAAATCTTCGGAGGGTAAGCCTTCACATCCGCTCACGATGACGGCCCAAGAGTCGTCGAGCAATGGCACCTCAGCGCTTGTCCAACGCGACAACTTCTCGCGCGCGCACCTCGGCCCGCGTTGGCAAGCCCCTCCGGAGTTTTTAATCAAAGCGAACGCGCTGCACAATGCCGCGACCGACAATTCGTGGGATCATCTTGCAATCTATCGCGAGGTCGCGCGTGCGGACAGCATCGCATTGCGGTGGAGCAATGACGCCCAAGCTCGCGGCGTGAAAGAGGGGGGGCTGGCATTGCGGTTGGATCGCGCGGAGAATAATGCCAACGGCTATCTCGCGTGGCGGCAACCCACGGGGCGAATTCTGCTGTACACGATTGAAAACGGGAAAACGGCGCGCAGCATTGCCATGACGATGGGCAAGACCGGCGAAAGCGTGCGCGCGAAACTGCAAGCCTCAATCAATGCCGAGGCCGTGCAGGAGCAGTCGTTCTTTGATAATCTGCGCGCATTGCTCACCAAAGATTCGAAAGCGTTCTTCACCCGCTACGCGGGCGAGTTGCTTCATTTTTGGAGTCCGATGCCTGATCGCTTTTATTCGCAAAACGAATTTACCGCTTCGTGGTCGGTGCTGTTGAGCGCCGCGGTGTTTACGCCCGTGTTGGTTTTATTTTTTATCGGCCTCTTCTTGCTCAACGGCCGTTGGCGCGAAGCCAGCTTGCTCTTGTTTATGATTCTTTCCACCGTGCTGATCTATTCTTTCTTTCAAACCAAAGTGCGGTACCGCATGCCGGTGGAGCCTTACATGATTATGATCGCGGCGCATGCGGCCTTGCAACTCGCGCGTAAACTTGGCTTCGTGCGCGCAACCGCCTCCCCAAGCACGACTGCGTGAAAGTTGGGCGCTTTTTCTCCGGTTTAAGAGGAGCACATGGATCCCTCTAAAATAGTTTTATTCGGTTTTGTTTTTCTGATTATCGGCATCGGCTTCTTCGTCGTCGCGGATCGCCGCAAATTTCTTTTGGTGCTGACCATCGTGTTTGCGCCGTTGCAGAGCGCGTATATTTTTTATCACTACAACGGCCTCATGCTCATGGATTTTCCCATGCTCGCATTGCTGGCCATGTCGCTCTTTGCGCCGGAGAAAAATTTCCGGTGGAGCTTTCCCGGCATCAGCCTCGCGATTACGCTCTTTCTCGGCTGGACGCTCGTCACCTGCTTCACCGCGGAGAATACGGGCTGGGCAATTAGCGAGTGGACGCGTTTCTTGCGCGGCTTTCTGCTTTTCGTGTGTGTCGCCAATTATACGAACACGCCAAGCCGCATGAACGCTGCCTTGAGCGCGATGCTGGGCACGTTCGCATTTCAAGCCATGTTGGGCACGTATCAATGGCGCTATGGCCCGCTCGGTTTGCGCATTCTCGAAGAGATCGGCTATGAGTGGCGCGCGGCCGGCACGTTCGAGCACCCCGGTGTGTTCGGTGATTTTCTGATTATGCTTTTGCCGATCATCATTCGCCTCTTGGTGTTTCAGCAGCACGCGGACAAAAAGAAGGCGTGGATTTATTTTGCATTGTTGGCGTTTGGCGGCGGCGGTTTGCTCGGCTCCTATGGCCGCGGCCCGTGGGTGAGTTTTGCGGGCGCGATGTTGCTCATGTTTATCTATTCTCTCTTCCAACGCCGGTTACGACCGCGCGCAATGGTGCCGATGTTGTTGCTTGCCGCTGCCGGCATCGTGTTCGCCGCGCAATATGCCGATACGATCTTGCTGCAATTCACTTCCGAAGACCGCAAAAGCTCTTCGGAAATTCGCAAGCCGCTGACGAACGTTGCCATGCGCATGGCCGAGGATAACGCCGCAATGGGCGTCGGGCTGGGATGTTATCGTCTCGTGTCATTGCCCTATGCGCGCCTCGAATATGATCCCGACAAAGGCATTCCGCTTTATCAGCTCGCGCAGATCGCGCACAATTCGTATCTACTCATGACGTGCGAAACCGGCGTCGGCGGCACGCTCACGTGGCTCTTTTTTATATTTTGCATTTTCAAAATGGGCCGGCGCGTGTTGAAGTTGAACAACACGCTCTTCTCAAATTTGGCGCTCGGCATGATGACGGGTATTCTCGGTTTCATTATCTCCATCAACAGCGGCCCGAATATTATGAACCATCAACTCATCATGTTCACGTGGATGTTCGGCGGATGGATTACGGGTATGAGCCGCATGAAGCTCGCGCCCGGCCGCAAGCCGTCGGTGCTGGTGAATACTGTGGAAGGGAGTTTGGCAGGAAAAACAAGAGGTGTTCAATGAAGCGCTGCGACGCGGTCGGCACGCGCCGATGGAGCCGAAACTGACGCCGGACTTAGAATGTGATGCAATGCGATGCCATCATCTAAGCCTGACCACCACACGCCATAGCCATCCGGCTCAATTTCGAAATCTTGCTGTTGCTCCGGTGCGGCGTTGACGAGCCAAGCCATTTCAGCGCAAGGGAAGAAGACGATGCGTCCGTCGCTCAACGCAACGGTGAGCATGTTGTTCGCAAAAAACGCGTTGGTGATTTTTATATTCGAAAAAGAATCCATGATACCGTTCTCAAGAGAGCAGCGAGAGATGAGGTCTTTCATTCAGAAGCGGGTGGTGTTGCGGGAGTAAAAAACTTATCGAATCCCTTTGCCCTTAAACCGTCTTTCAAAATTTTATCGTTCGTCCACAGCAGCCCGTCAATCTCTAAAGTAAGAGCGACAAACGGTGTGTCTGCTTCATCAACGTCTTTGCAAAGCTCAAAAGCCGTTCTCCAATTTCCTACGGATATAAGCTCTTCCTTGAAAATGTGGATTCTGCTCAAGAACAGATAATAGAACTTTATGATCTCCGCTTCAGCCAACTCGCTGTATTCGACTAGCTTTTCTTTGTGCTTAAAAATTTCAATGATGAGCAACTCACTGATGTGAAACTTGTGTTGCGTCGTCAAAAGGGTTTCCATGAAAGAAGAATCACTCTTCAGAAGCGCTGAAAAAATAATATTGGTATCCACGACCACGAGCTTGTCTTCGGACATTTATCCCTCCAGGAATTCCTTTTTGGCCACGGCCCAAACATTTTGGTTGATCTCGTTTGCCAGGCCTTCGGCCTGCTCTACTGTGAGCTTGCTCTTTTGTCGGATGATCTCGAGATCGAAAAGGTTCAAAATGGCTGCGATCTTTTTATTGTCAACGGCAGCCCGATTGAGGCGAATGACGATTTCCCCGTTGTCGCTCACCACCGTGTAATTTTCGGTTGAAGTTATCATGTTAAATTTCCTTCGGTTTAATTTCTGACGCCATTTTCGACAACCCAAATTAGGCAATTATTGAAATCGAAGCAAGCGCTCATCCGCTTTGATCCTAGACAGAACCAGCCGAGCTAAATCGTCCGGCTTTATACAACTTCTCGAATATGCCTTTATCCAATCGCCAACTTTCTCCAAGGCAGGAGCGGTTCGTCGCAACCCTCCTGCTTTTATTTTTTGCGCTGCAATGCCTTTTGAGCATGCCGCACAACGCGCCCACGTGGGATGAAGTCGGACATTTGCCCGCGGGCTATGCGTATTGGAAGACCGGCAACTTCCAACTCTATCCCAGCAATCCGCCACTCATCAAATTGTGGGCAGCAGTACCGCTCCTGTTTATGGACATCAAACTCGACACGAGCAGCGCGCATTGGCAACGCAACCGCGAGATCGAGTTTGGGCAAGTGTTCTTGTATGAGACGAATGACAATTCCGGCACAATGTTCTTTTGGGCGCGCTTCATGATTGTCTCGCTTGGAGTCACTCTCGGCTTACTTGTGTTCATGTGGACAAAGGAACTTTATGGCCAATGGCCGGGCATCGTTGCGCTCCTGTTATATGCGTTCAACCCAAACCTCATTGCTCATGCGCAACTCACTACGAGCGACATGGGCTTTGCGCTCTGCTTCTTCCTCGCGATGTACACGTTCTATCTTTTAATAACAAGACCTTCGTGGGGGCATGTGCTCGGCGCAGGTCTCGCTCTCGGCTTGGCGATGACGGCAAAATTTTCCGCCATCATTTTGCTGCCCATTTATTTTGTGATTGTCATTCTCTTACTCATCTTTGCGCCGATGCGGCTAAAATTTCCATTTACGCTCCGGCTCGTGGAAAGATATTTGCATAAAGATCGGCTGCGCAAATTTGTGTACAGCGGCGTGACACTTGCCGTGTTTCTGCTGCTGGTTTATGCGCTGCTCTTTGCCAATTACGGTTTTCAAGCCGAGCCGCTCGTGCGCGATGCCGATGAGCAAACAAAGCTCGAAGCCTTATTGCAAAAAACGCCGTTGGGGAAAAGTGAAACCGCAGTGCAAATCGCCAGCGGCCTTGCGGCCAACGTGCCCATTCCCGCGCGTGACTTCTTCACTGCGTTCTCGGTGATGATGGGCTTCACGCCACAAGTCGGCACTGCCGCGCAAAGTGTCGCGCGCGAAAAATTCTTGATGGGCAAAACCTCGCCACGCGGCTTTTGGTATTTCCCGTTTGTCGCGTTCTGGTTTAAAACGCCGATACCCCTCATCGCGTTGCTCGCGTTCGCGCTTTTTTTTGTTAGAAAAAAAGACTGGTTTGAAATGCTGTTCGTGCTCGTGCCCATTGTGATGATGTTGCTCGGCACTTTGAAGAAGCCTGACTTTGCGTATCGCTACGTCATCTTGCCGCTGCTCCCGTTCTTTCTTGTGTTGATCGGCAAGCTCGTGAGCGCGCCGTTCATGCAACGTCGCTTCATGCAAATCGCGCTCGCGATATTGCTTGTGTGGAATGTCGGCAGCGCGCTCGCGATTCATCCGCATCAGCTTGCTTACTTCAACGAGCTGGCAGGCGGGCCGCGCAATGGTTACAAGTACATGCTCGAATCCAATCTCGATTGGGGACAGGATTTGCCGGCGCTCAAACGCTACATGAATGAGCACAATCTCGAAAAAATCAAATTCAGTTACGCAGGCACGGCGAATCCCACCTATTATGGTATTCGTTATGAACGTCTGCTCGGCGTGGACGGCTACACATTCGATCCGGATTTTGATCAGAGCCAGTTGCCCAGTTGTGCGCCGACCGACGGCGTAATTGCCATTAGCGCTACGTGTTTGCAAAACATTCGCGGGTTTTATCCCAATGCTTCATATGATTGGCTGAAGCAGTTTCAACCCGACACTGTGCTCGGCTATTCCATTTTCATTTATAAAATAGATCGCGATTCATTAACGACGAAATTTCCACAAGCACATTAATCGTGGTCCCGCCCCCTTGTGGGGCGCTGTTCAGGCAGAATGCAAAAGCCGCCCACAAGGGGCGGGGACTACAAATGCATTGCCCATCTTTGAGGAGGTTGTTTTAGGACTATGCGAGTTCTCGGATTTTATGATGATCACAATGCCAGCGCAGCATTGATTGAAGACGGACAAATTCTTTCCGCGGTGGAAGAAGAGCGGCTCTCGCGCATTAAGCTGCACGACGGCAACACCGAAGACGGCCCGGCCGAGCGTTGCATTGCCGAAGTCATGAAAGCCACGCGCTCCGATCGCACGAACATTGATCGCATCGCCGTGGCCATTGCCCCACCGAAAGAGCTGCTCAAATACGTGCTCGGCGACTTGTTCGGCACGCAAAAGAACATGAAGTGGATTCTCGCGAGTTTGATCACGCGCCATCCCGGTTGGGATCCCTACTTTCTTTTTTATCCCTACTTCTACAACAAGAATCGCATCAAACGCGTGAAGAAACTTTTGCGCAAGTTTGATCTGCACAAGATTCCGCTTGAGCTTGTGGATCATCACACCGCGCATGCGGCTTCCGCCTATTACACCGGCGGCGATAGCGAAGCGAAAGTCTTCACGCTTGACGGTCAGGGCGACGGCGATAGCGGCTCGATTTTCATTGGCAGCAAAGGCCAGCTTAAACTCGTGAAGCGCGTGCCCTCGTATCACAGCGTCGGCCTGTTTTATAATTTCATCACGTGGTATCTCGGCTTCAAACCGAATCGGCACGAAGGCAAGATCACGGGCCTGGCCGCGTATGGCAATCCCAAGAACACGGAAAAATTTTACAACGATCTCTTCAGCATCAACAAAACCGATTTTAGCTACGATCTCGCCAAAGAAGTTTTTCAACATGCGTATCCGCATCGCACGAACTATCCGCGCTTGAAAGACGTGATTGCCGACCGTGTGAACGGCTATAGCAAAGAAGACATCGCCGCCGGCATTCAAAGCATCAGCGAAAACATGGTCACGAGTTTCGTGAGCGCAGCGTTGCGCGAATTTGGCAGCAAAGGCGAGAACCATGTGAAAGCCGCGGGCGGCGTGTTTGCCAATGTGCGCATCAATCAAAAAGTCGCCGAGCTGCCCGGCGTGTCCTCCATGTTCATTTTCCCCGGCATGGGCGATTGCGGCCTCAGCGTGGGCGCGGCATTGCACTCGCATTATAAAGACCTCAAGTTCGGCGTGGATTACCGCGAGATTCCGCGTCTCGATCATGTGTACCTCGGGCCCGGTTACAGCGATCAAGAAATCGAGGCGGAGCTGAAGAAGTCGAACTTGCGTTATGAGTATTACGAAGACATTGAATCGAAAGTCGCTGATCTGCTCGCGGAAAATGCCGTAGTCGCGCGCTTCAACGGCAGAATGGAATACGGCCCGCGCGCGCTCGGTAATCGCACGATCATGTATCACACGACCGACCCGACCGTGAACGATTGGCTCAACAAGCGCCTCAATCGTACCGAGTTCATGCCCTTCGCGCCCGTGAGTCTGATGGAAGATCGCGACATTTATTATCGCAACATGGGACCGAATTTCTTCCCGGCGAAATTTATGACCATGACGTTCGATTGCACGGAAGAGATGAAGAAGCATTGTCCCGCGGTTGTGCATGTCGACGGCACCGCGCGCCCGCAACTCGTAGAGAAGAAAAATAATCCAAGTTACTATCGCATCATTGAAGAGTATCGCAAACGCACGGGCCTGCGCGCGCTCGTGAACACCAGCTTCAACATGCACGAAGAGCCGATTGTGTGCTCGCCCTATGACGCCATTCGCGCGTTCAAGCTCGGGCATCTCGGTTATCTCGCGTTGAGCAAATTTTTGGTCTACACGCCGGAATCATGAGCGGCAACATCAAAAAGAATGCGTACTGGGTTTCGCTCGGCCAGTTTCTGCAAATGCTGCTCGCGCTCGCCGTGGTGCCGGTGGCCACGCGCTATCTCGGCGACGAACAATTCGGCGTGTATTCGCTCGCGAGCGTGCTGATGTACTTCGTGTTCTTGTTCAATGACCTCGGCTTGAACACGTACTTCACGCGCGAAGTCGCGCGCGACACCGCGGCGGCGCAACGCTGGTTCGCGAATGCATTAAGCGTAAAACTCACGACGTTATTGCCTGCGCTGTTCTTTTTGCCGGCGCTTTGGCTCATGCCCTCGCTTAACGACGAAGCACGTTGGGCCATCGTTATCTTCTGCGGCTACGGCATTCTCAGTTCGTTCTTTCAACTCAGCTTTGCGACGTTTCGCGCGTATGAGCGCATGGGTTATGAAACGTTCATTCTCGTGGTCGAGAAGATTATCACCTCTAGCTTTGGCATCGCATTGTTGGTGCAAGGTTATGGCTTACTGTGGTTCTGCGGTGTGTTCCTCGTGGGCGGCGTGATGAGCCTCGCGTTGAGCCTGCTTCTCATCCACAAAAAATTCTTCCCGCTGCAATTCTCCTTCGAGCCGCAATTCAGCCGCGTTATGCTGCGCCGCGCCTTGCCGTTCGGCCTGTCGATGTTCTTGGTCAATGTGTATGATCGCGTGGACATTCTCATGCTCACGGCCATGAGCAGCGCGAGTGAAGTGGGCTTGTATGCTGCGGCCTACAAGTTGCTTTCTTTAACCAATCTCGTGCCCACCATTTTGGTGACCGCATTGTTTCCCGCGCTTTCGCGCGAGGCTGTGCTCGGCTCCGAGGAAGCGGCGCGCATCTTCACCAAAGGCCTGAAATACTTGACGTTCCTCGCGCTGCCCATGATTGCAGGCGCGATGGTGCTCGCCGAGGATCTCGTGGTCTTTATGTTCGGACCGGAATTTCAAAAAGCGGCGCCGGCATTACAAATTTTGTCATGGGTCTCCGGCATTCTGTTCTTGAATATCTTTTTGGCAACATTGCTCACTGCCGCGAATCATCAAAAGAAGCTCGTGCTCGTGCAGATCGGCGGATTGATTACGAACATCAGTTTGAATTGGATTTTGATTCCGAAATATTCCTTTGTCGGCGCGGCGCTCGCGACTTTGGCAACCGAAAGTTTGGTGCTCGCGTCTTGTTTGCTCTTTGCCATGATTCGCATCACGCGCTTGTTGGAGTTCAGTTTCATTCCAAAAGCATTGCTCGCCACCGCGGGCATGATTGCGTTCTGCCTGTTCGCGCGCGAGTATAATTTTCTCCTCGTGCTCGCCGGCGCAACGGTCGTGTATTTTGTTTTATTGTATGCCGTGAAGGGCTTTCGCTTTACGGAGTTGCTGTTGACGAGAGCGGAGGGGGCGTAACGAAATTTATTTGTGCGTACTCCTCTTAAACTGTCATTCTGGAAGAACCTTCCCTCGTGCTCGGAATGCCTCTCAAAACGGAATGTATCGCAAGCATGAGGAAAGTTTCTTACAGAATGACAAGAAGATGGTGAGCGCGTACTTTTAATTGTGATTTCGATGGCGACCATGATAATTGACGATCTTTTTGAAATAAATCGCCGGCTGTGCTTTAATCTCTGGAGCATAACCGATGTCACGCAAAAGCCAGAAGGGCTTTCGCCTCGGCTGATACTCCCTCAAAAACGCAACCAAGAGATTCGCATCAGCGAGCAAGAAGCGCGGTTTCTATTTTGTGGATTGTTGAACACGCTGAATTACTACTACTCGGTCGAAACACCAACCACGGAGGAATATCAGCAAACCGGACAAACGGCTTTGAGCGCTCGCTCGGATGTGAGCTTGTATGTCTCCGCAAACGATGACCGCCCGTTTCGAAAAGTCGCGAATGTAGAATTTAAAGCTCACAATCCGCCGCAAGAACAGATCAGGAAAGACGTTGAAAAGCTCATCAAGGAAAATATTGTTGGCAATTGGATTCACACTTTAAAGAACATCGATCATCAAACTTTGCCCAGGCTCTTCGAAAAGTTCATTGCGTCAATAAGCGAGTGTGCGGAGATGGTGAGAGAGTGTGAAGTCTCGATGGTGTTCTGCTTCTGCGTCCTTGAAAGAAAGTGGGCTTGCATAAAGCACTTTCACTTTGATTCTTCCGTAGGCAAGTTTGAAGAATACGTGGGGCGCTTTTTTGATCTCAAAGTTGGAGTTGATGCCGGCGCCGTAGTGGTGAATGCGGAAACGGGCTGGCGTGTTTTCGAAGCTGGTTGGTGAATGAGAGGAATGGAAACTTTAACGGCGCACGGCACAATCCTTAAACGAAGCGTATCTCCAGCGCTCAAAAGGATTCCTTCTGAATGACACGTTCTAGAGGTTGAGCACGTTCAACAACATTACACTTTTCACGTTACACGAGTCCATTGAAAATCCTCTTAGTTGACAAATACTTTTTCATCAAAGGCGGCGCGGAGCGTTATTACTTCGAGCTGAAGGAAATCCTCGAAGCGCATGGGCACGAAGTGATCCCTTTCTCCATGCAGCACGCGGAGAATTTTGACACGCCGTATGCTTCGCACTTTGTGGAGAACATCGAGTTCAACGGTTCGTTCGCGCATCGTCTCGCGAACGCGCCGAAAGCTGCGGGGCGCATCATCTATTCGCCGCAAGCGCGCACGCGTATTGAAAGACTCATTGCCGAGACGAAGCCCGACATCGCGCATTTGCACATGATCGACCATCAGCTTTCGCCTTCGATTTTGCTCGGCATTAAAAAGTTTGGCATTCCGATCATTCAAACCGTGCATCAATACAAGCTCGTATGCCCGAACTATCGTTTGTTTGTCGATCGCGACCGTCGCGTGTGTGAGAAGTGCCTCGGCGGGAAGTTTTATCATCCGATCATTGAAAAGTGTCATCAAGATTCGCGCGCAGCGAGCGCTCTCCTCGCGCTCGAAAGTTATATCCACAAATGGATGAAGTGGTACGATCACATCGATCTCTTTCACGTGCCGAGCACGTTCATGGGGCAAAAGCTGCGCGAGGGCGGCGTTGCGCCGGAACGCATTCGGCATTTGTTTTATACGATCAAGATTAACGACTATCCTTTTCATCCGAGCTTTCAAGATTATTTTATTTATTTCGGAAGGCTTTCCGGTGAGAAAGGCATCGTCACGCTCTTGCAAGCCGTGCAAGATTACAAAGGCTCGAAACTCAAAATCGTCGGCGGCGGCCCCGAAGAAGGCAAACTCAAAGCGCTCGCAAATGAAATGAAATTGAATGTCGAGTTTGTCGGTCCCAAGCACGGCGAAGAATTGAAGCGCATCGTCGCGAACGCGCGCTTCATTATCGTGCCGAGTGAATGGTATGAAAATTCTCCGCTCGTGATTTACGAAGCCTTTGCCACGGGCAAACCCGTGATCGGCGCGGACATCGGCGGCATCACGGAGTTGATCGCGCCGAGCAAAGACGGCTATCTCTTCCCTGCGGGCGACGCGCTCATTCTGCGGCGCTGCATCGAAGAACTTGATGGTGACGACAATCGCATTCGCGCGTTCGGCGAAGCGGCACGCAAGAAAGCCGAAGCCTGGTTCGCGCCGGAGCAGCATTATGCGAAGCTGATGGGGTGGTATGAAGAGTTGTTAGTTCGTAGTAGCGCCTTCAGGCGCACGCCTCCAAACAAGAGTATGGCCCCTGAAGGGGCTACTACAAGCAGAGTGCTTTCGTGAAAATCGCCTACTTCAATTACCTCTACGACCTCTACGGCGCGTCGATTGGCTCGACCATCAAGGGCATCAAGCTGATGGAAGCGTTGCGCGCGTGTGGGCATGAGGTGAAAATCTATTGGCGCAAAGATCAGCCGAGCAGCAATGGCAACGGCGCGGTACATGTGCAATCGCAAACGCGGCAAATGCTGAAGCGCTATCTTGATCGTTTGCTGCACGAACCGAATCAATTGCTCTCGAACCTTCGTTATCAACGCGAAGAGGCGGCCATCATTGCCGAAGACAAGCCGGACTTGATCATTTCGCGGTTGGATGTGTATCTCCTTTCCGCCATTCGGCTCGCGAAGAAATTGCGTTTGCCGCTCGTGCTCGAAGTGGACAGCCCGGAAGCGTATGAGTTCCGCACGTTCAGCACGCGCTATTGGCGCTTGCCGCGCGTGCTCGAATCCATCGAAGCGTACAACATTCAACATGCCGACGCGTGCATCACGGTCTCGAACCAGCTCGCGGATTATTTTCAAACCCAAGGCGTGACGCAAGAACGCATGCACGTGATTTCGAACGGCGCGGACTTGTCGAAGTTCAATCCCAATCTTTCCGGCGCGGAAGTGCGCGCGAAGTATGGATTGCAAAACGCCATCGTCATCGGCTTCATCGGCTCGTTTCATTATTGGCACGGCGTGGATAATTTAATCACGCTCATCAAAGCGGCGATGGCAGCAAATGCCTCCGTGAAATTTTTAATGGTCGGCGACGGCGGCGCGCTCAAGCCGCAATTGCAAAAATTCGTGGCCGAGAACAATCTCACACAGCGCGTGATTCTCACCGGCCACGTGGCGCACGATGAAGTGGGCAAACACGTCGCCGCCATGGACATCGTGCTCGCGCCGTATCCGCCGCTGGAATTTTTCTATTACTCGCCTGTGAAGATTTATGAATACATGGCGTGCGGCAAGCCCGTGCTCAGTTCGCGTTTGGGGCAGATTCAAGAAATCATCACCGAGGGCGTAAACGGTTTTCTCTCGAACCCCGGCGACAACGCGGATTATGCGCACAAGCTCGCGCGCTTGATTGAAGACTCTGACTTGCGCCAACGCGTGGGCGCGGAAGCGTATCAAACCATCTCGCGCCAACACACGTGGGAGCACAAAGCCCGCGCGTGGTCGGAAATATGTGAAAGTGTTTTGCGAAAGTATCGTGATCATGGCCGAAAGAATTAATCTCCTGCAAGTTGTCAACGGTCTCGCCATCGGCGGCGCCGAAAAAAAGCTGCTCGAGTTGGTGAAGACGCTCGACAAGAAGCGGTATAACATCATCGTGTGCAGCATCGGGCAAGGCGGGCCGCTGCAAAAAGATTTTGAAGCGCTGGGCGTGGACGTCATCATCTGCCACAAGCGCAACAAGTTTGATCTCTCGCTCATCTTCACGGTTGCGCGTTTGATTAAAGAATGCAAAATCGACGTGGTGCAAACGACGCTGCTGCTCGCGGATTTGGTCGGCGCGGTGGCGGCGCAAATAGCGGGCAGGCCGCCGGTGATTTCATGGGAGACGGTTTCGCACGGCGAGAATGATATTTTACGCACGGGCAATCGCCACATCATTGCATACAAGTTTGCGATGAAGCGCGTGAGCCGCATCGTTGCGGTCTCGCAAGAGATTCAGCGTTCGCTCATGCAGCGCCGCGGCATTCCTTCGGAAAAGATCGCATACATTCCCTATGGCGTCGATCTCAAGAAATTCGCGCGCCGCAACGGCTCGATTGACAAACGCAGCATCTTGAACATTCCTTCGGATCGTATCGTCGTCGGCACGGTCGCGCGCGCGGAGCCGTACAAAGGCGTGGCGTATTTGCAGAAGGCCGCGTTGCAGCTCGTGCAGCAGCATCCGAAACTCGACTTCGTGTTCGTGGGCGACGGCTCGTTGCGCAAAGAACTGCAAGCCGAAGTGGAGGCGCAAGGTTTGTCGGAGCGCATTCACTTTCTCGGTTTTCGCAACGACGTGCATGAAGTGATGAACACGTTCGATATTTTTATTCTGCCCTCGCTCTCCGAAGGTTTGCCGAACGTGATCTTGGAAGCCATGGCTTCGAGCAAACCCGTGATTGCGACCAATGTCGGCGGCATTCCCGAAGCCGTGCTGGAAGGCGAAACCGGTTTGCTCATTCCTCCTTCGAACACCACGGCGATCATGGATGCGATTCGCAGTTTGTTGAGCGATCACAAAGCCGCGCTGCGCATGGGCGAAGCGGGCCGGCGGCGCGTGGAAGAAAATTTTTCTTTGCAAAAAGAAGTGTCGAGCTTTGAGAAGTTGTATCAGCAAGTGCTCAGTGAGAAAAATGGGCGATGAGGTTGAGATGATGAATCTGATTTGCATTGTCGCGTGCAATAACACCCCCCTAACCCCCCTCAAGGGGGGAATTTATCGCGCACACTTCCAAACGATTCCCCCCTTGAGGGGGGCCAGGGGGGGGGTGTGTTTTGATCAAGCAGCAAGGACGGCGCGCGCATGATCTGGCTCGGGAGCATACTTTTTCTCGGCGTGCTCGCCGCGTCGTTCGTGTTGCGGCGCGTGCTGCATTCCAAGCCGTGGTTCTTTGAATATTTTCGCTACAAGCTTTTTCATCCCAAACTGAGAGCGCAAAGCAGCGAACCCACGCACGTGATGTTCCTCTTCGTTGATCACTTCGAACCGAAAGAAGACACGCGCGATCTCGCACGACAACAAACGCGCATGCAAGCGTGGGTAGAGAAATATCCGGAGATGGCGCGCCGACATCGCGATGCGGAT
The DNA here is from genome assembly GCA_041918175.1 of bacterium. GTDB lineage: Bacteria > Zhuqueibacterota > Zhuqueibacteria > Zhuqueibacterales > Zhuqueibacteraceae > JABWAN01. The sequence continues at coordinate 11,163 of JAYRWE010000088.1, read as the reverse complement.
GGTTGTCATCCCAAGCACGGTTGGTTTTATCTCGTGGAAGAATGGGAGACCGAGCAAGCCGATCGTGATTTTCTGCGCATGCTCGCGACATTGAGCTATGACGGTTTCGGCGAAGTTGATCTGCACGTGCATCACGGCCCAGGCTGGCACATCTTTCCTGAGATTGATACAGCAGAGCAGTTGGAAACGCAGATCGAGCGCTTGAAAAAATTGTATCGCGAGACCGGCGCGCTTGTTACGGCGGAGCAAAAGCCTCGGCATGTTTATGGCTTCATTCACGGCAAGTGGGCGCTCGATAATTCCGAGCACGGTTTGTATTGCGGCGTGAATCAAGAGTTGGAGTTGTTGCGCCGCACCGGTTGCTATGCCGAGTTTACGATGCCCTCGGGCCACGGCTCGACGCAAGCGCGCAAGATCAATTCGATCTATTATGCGCCCACGACGAAACGTGCGAATAAGAACCATGACTCCGGCGAAGAGGTGCGCGCGCATGGCCGAGCGCCGCAAACGCAAAGCTTGATGATCGTGCAAGGCATGATCGAAGTTTATTTGAACAATCTCTTCAACGGAAAATCTGTTGTGGAGAAGTCGAATCTCGATCATCATGATTTGCCTTCAGCGCAGCGCATCGCGCAATGGGTGGAATGCAATATCCACGTCGCGGGCCGGCCGAATTGGGTTTTCGTGAAAGTTCACACGCACGGCTGCCGCGAGGAAAATTTCGACGTATGTTTCGGCGAGCAAGCGGAGATGATGCACTCGTATTTGGAAAAGCATTTCAACGACGGCGAGCGTTTCAAGCTGCACTATGTTTCCCCGCGCGAGGCTTATAATATCGTGAAAGCCGCGGAGGCTGGCAAAGACGGCGATCCGAATTTGTATCGCGACTTCGTGTTGCCGCCATACGCGAATCTGTTGATCAAAACTGAAGCGCTGTATGATTTGAAATGCTACGACGCGCGCCGCGTGGATATCGAAGTATTGCATGCGGCCAACCTCATGCAGGCGTTCGAGTTTAAAAATCATGCGCTCCGCCGTGTGACAATACAAAACGTGAAGCGTTTTGTTTATGAACAAACGGACGCGCGCAGCGTGTTGCGGCTGTGGCATCAAGGCCGGCCGCAAGTGGTGGTGGAAACGAGCGAAGGCGCGGTCTCGCTCGAAACCGCCTCGGGCAATGTCGCGCGCATCGTGCGTTCGGGAATTTTCTCAACGGAAGAGTCATTGGTGTTGGCGGGCGAGGAGGCGTGTGTGGAGTTGTTTGCGAGCACTCTACCCGAAGCTGTCATTCAGAAGGAATCCTTTTAAGCACTGGAGAGCGTGCCCAGCGAGTGAAAAGATTCCTGCTGAATGACAATAATAAAGAGGGCGCGCCTGAAGGCGCTACTACGAACTTTTCTTTACGGGACTGAAAATGGATGAAGCAAAATACAAAAAGCTGCTGGCGATGGAGGTGCGCTCGGCGCGAAAGGGAGCATTCTTTAAGGGCGTATTCGTCGGTGTGCTGCTGATGGTGAGCACGTTCTCCGGCATTGCGTGGTACGTCTGGTCGCATCGCATGGAATACGCGGCCTCGGCCTCGCAATATGTGGCGAGCGATTTCATGTGGAATATCTTTCGTTATTTCCCGGATGGCTACGTCTCCAACAACCGCGAGAAGTTCGTGGACACGCTTGACCGCTTCACGAATGCGGCTTCGTTCGGCAGAATTACGAAGGATGATTTTCAAGCATTGAGCGCGAAGGTGATGGAAGGCATCGGCGATCACAAGCTCACGTATCAAGAGATCGATGACATTCTTTTACTCATGAGCGAGGCGGCAGGCGGCGGAGAAGAATCGCATTGACCCAAGTTCGCGAAGATTTGCCGTGAGTAAAGAGAGCGAGGGCGTGTCTTTATGAGCAAGCTCCAAAGCGTGCAACGAGTGTTGCTGCTCAAGCAAGCGCGAACGAATCTAAAAGTTGTGGAGTAGATGATGATGGCATGGATGCGCATAATCGCCGCAGGGATGGGCGGCCTACTACTGGGCACAAACGCCGTGTTGGCGCAAATCAATGTGTCCGACATTAGAAGTTTGAAGCAGCGTTATATCAATGAATCTCTCGGCTGCTCGGATGTTTCTGCAATTGTGAGTAAGCATATCAACACGCCGGTGGGGCAAGGCTGGGGTGGTTATAGCCCAACGGAATGGTATCTCGCTGCGGACTTGACGCATGCCGCGGGCTGCGGCAATAACAGCGGCGAGAGCCGATTGCAAGCCGCACTCGATTATGCGGAGAATCGCGCGATTGACAATTGGTGGGAACGCGAGATAGGCGTGCCCTGGGCGCTTGCCGAAGGCTTGCTGCGCGGCGGTGGCAGCATTCGTTCCGACTTGCGCACGCGCGAAGTGAATGCGTTGAAAAAGTTCATTGGCATGCAAAGTTTGACTGAGACGAACGGCGCAAACACGGTGTGGCGCGGTTGGGCGCGTTTGCTTGCGGCCATGTATTTGGAAGACGCGACGCTGGCGCAAAGCGCGGTCGATCTCATGACCACGGCCACGAGCCAGGGCGACTTCGCGCACATTCAACATGATTGGTCGTACTTCTTTCATTACGACGTGTTGAATATGCATTATGGCGGCCAACACTTCGGCGACTTTGCGTGGTATTTGCAATTCACCGAGAACACGCCGTTTGCCATTAACGCGCGCGTGAATCCGAATGATCCGCAGCGCCGCACGGGTTTGGAACTCTCGCTCTTATGGTTTAAAAATTTTCTGCGTTGGATTTATTATCAAGACTACGCGGATCCGTTTACCTCATCCAAGTTCCCGCACAAACAAAACTCCTACGGCGGACGCATTAAGCGCGGCGCGGATTTTTTATCGCGCACAAGCTATCCCGAAGTGGGAGCATACCGCAGCGCATTGAGCGAAGTAAGCAACAACTCGGCGAACCCGTTGGGGGCGCGCGCATTTCCGCAGGCGCGTTATCTCGTGGTGCGGCGCGCAGGCTTTTTTAGCAGCTTGATGATGGCGAATCTTGTTGAGCCGCACATGGAAGCTTCGTCGGTTGCGCCCATATTCGGTGCGGTGAATATCGTTACGCCCGCGAGCAAAGAAAAGTGGAGCGAGCAAGCGATTTATAATTATCCGCGCGCGCTGCTCAATGCGATGACGGTTCCGGCGGAATACGAAGATGCAACGTACGAATCCGCCTCGCAATATTCCGGGCGCGAGGATTTGGGCGCGATCACGGGCATGCTGCGCAATTGGGGTTATTATGGCGTTTCAACTTTGAGCGGGTATTACGGCCTCGGCGCGGAGAGTTTGACGGACGGCAGCAATAATTTTTCTTTCAAACGCTCCTGGTTTTTCTTTGACGATGAAATCGTTTGCGTCGGCAGCGGCATCAATGCGAACACCGCGAGTTTGGGCGGAATGAAAACGCTGCTGTATACTTCCGCGAGCCATGGCGGTGCGTTCTCTTCGTCGAATGGATCGCATGCTGCGCCGACAATGGCGGACAGCGAGCGTGATTTGGGCGCGCTCATCTGGCTGCACCAAAATGACATGGGCTATTATTTCCCCGGCAGCGCGAATGTGCGCGCGGAAGGTTTGGGCGCGAATTATTCACGCGTGTATCTCAATCATGGCAGCACGCCCTCGAATGCCGCGTTTGCCGCGGTGCTGTTGCCCAATCAGAGCCAAGCCGAGGTGCAGAACTATGCGAACAACGGCGGCGTGGAAATATTGCAACGCGATGCGAGCGCGCATGTGGTGCGCGATCGTTCCTCCAATGTCGTCGCGGTCGCCGCTTTTGCTCCGCTCTCGCGCAATGAGATCACGACGAATTTGCCGGGCTATATTCTTTATCAAAATGCGAATGATAAGTTTGGGCTTTCGCTTTATAATCCGCATCGCGAAACGGCGTTGAGCACCAACACGGTGGATGACCGCGTTAATCCGATGGTCGATCATCAAGTCACCCGCCCGAGCGCGCATGCTTACAAAGTGCAAGTGCCATTTCGTGTGCGCAAAGGCTCCGGCAAAGGCATGGAGCTTTTTGAGGTGACTGAGCTCTCGGCGAATCGTTCCGAGCTGCTCGTCAACTTGCGCGTGTATCGCAAATTTGAAATCGCGGGCACGGCGAACAGCGACGGCTCCATTACAATCAATAGTGCGTGGATTGCGTGGAACGATGCCGCAGAGGATGAGCCGGCAACACCGCCGCCGACCAATCGTTTTCCGGTGGCGAGCATCACGGGCGCGGCGAACGGCTACGTCGGCGAAGCGCTCAATTTCGACGGCTCCTCTTCGTATGATCCCGATGGCGGTAATATCGTGAATCATGCTTGGCAATTTGGAGACAACACTTCTGCAACCGGCGCGACCGCGGCGCATACTTACGGCGCCTCCGGCAACTACACGGTGAGTTTGGAAGTGACCGACGACGAGGGCGCGAAAAGCAAGAGCACTTTCGAAGTGAATATTCAAACGCAACCGACCAGCGGCGAGCAAATACGCGTGCTGGTTTCCAGCGATGATAAATACGAAATCTATATCAACGGTGTGCGCCTCGGCGCCAACGCGTCGTGGACTTCCGCGGAAGAATATCGCGCGCCGCTGTTAGAGGGCAAGAATGTGATCGCAGTTAAAGCCGAGAATTGGGATCAAGCCGGCGCGATGCTCTCGGAAATTTATGCTGTGAACAAGTTTTGGCCTTCGGATGCGAAATGGAAAGTGAGCTTGGCCGATGAAAATGGTTGGCAAAATCTTGCTTTCGAAGATGGCCATTGGTTGGCTGCAACCTCGCACGGTGCGCATGGTGTCGCGCAACCGTGGGCGCAGTTTCAAAACGTGACCGGCATTTCCACGAACAAAGGCGTGCAGTGGATTTGGTCCGCGGACAAACGACAAGACCACGTCGTTTACTTACGCTTCACGTTTGCGCCCGGCGCGGATACGCAAGCCCCGGCCGCACCGACCGGTATTCGCATCGGTTTGCAATAATAAGTTGAACCTGAGGAGATAATCGTGCAGCAAGCGCGAGTGACCCAGACCATGCTGGGTTTTGTTTTCGGTTTTTGTTTAGGCGGATTTCTGGCTGTGACGGTGGTGCGCGAAGCGGTTCCGTTGCGCGATCATGTGTGGGCGATTGGCTTGTCATTGTTGACCGGCGCGCCGATCATCGTCATCATGTACATGTGGTTCAAGTCGCTCTTGCGCAAAGTGCGCGTCGTGCTCGGCGAAAAAGGCGGCGACGTGATCAGTTCGATTTTGACCTTTCAAATCGCGGCGTTGCTGATTATTTTTCTCATCGTCATCTCGATTCTTTACGCGGCGATTGCATAACCGGAGCCGATATGCCTTTGGTCGGAAATGCCCAAGCTCCGAAAATTTCCGTGATCGTGCCCTCGTACAATTCGGAGCGCACGATAGCGACCTGCTTGCGCGCGTTGCTTGAGCAAGATTGCGCCGCGCCGTTTGAAGTCATTTTAGTCGATAGCTCAGTAGATCGCACGCCCGAAATCGTGCGCGCGCAATTTCCGCAGGTGCGCTTTTTTCATTTAAAAGAAAAAACGCTGCCCGGCATTGCGCGCAATCACGGCATCGCGCAAGCGCGCGGCGAAATCATCGCGCTCACGGATTCGGATTGCATCGTGCCGCGCGCGTGGCTGCAAACGATTCGCGCGGCGCACTTGGGCGAGTATCACGTGATCGGCGGCGGCGTGCGCAATGCGTTTCCGTGGCACCCCATCAGCATCGCCGAGTTCTTCCTCGAGTTTCGCGAGTTCTCCGTGCATTCGCGCCGGCGCGAGATCGATATTCTGCCCACGAACAATCTTTCCGTGCGGCGCGAGATCTTCGAACGCTTCGGCACGTTCTCCGATTTGCGCGCTTCGGAAGACGTGGTGTTTATTCATCAACTGCGCAAACACGGCGTGAAGGTTTTGTTCGAGCCGCGCATTTACATCCACCACATGAATCGCCGCGCATGGGCGCCGTTTATGCGCAATCAAAATATTCTAGGCAAGCACTCGGCGTTGGCGCGACGGCTCTTTCCTTTGCCCGGCGCGGCGCTCGTGGAGAAGAAATGGATCGTGCCGCTGTTGCCGTTGATCCGCTCACTGCGCACGCTGCAATTTATTCTAAAGAATCATTGGCCGTATAATTTAAAATTGCTCTGCGAGTTTTTATTTACGCTGCCGATCTTTTTCATCGGCGCGTGCGCTTGGAGCAAAGGTTTTTCCGCAGGCATGCACGAGCCGGAAAGCGTGATTGCCGAGATGAGAAGCAAACTCACAAGTTCGTAGTAACGCCTCAGGCGTTCGCACTCAAGTAAAGTTTGATGAGCAAAAACGGTAACCCCGCGCACCACCCAGAACGTGTCCTTCAGAAGGAATCCTTTTAAGCACTGGGGAACGTCTCCAGCGAGTAAAAAGATTCCTTCTGAAGGACAAAAAAGAACAAAGCCATCACTCATAACCAGGAAAGAAGCATGAAAGTTTTAATCACCGGCGGCGCCGGGTTTATTGGCTCCCATTTGACGGACGCGCTGTTGGCGCAGGGCGATCGCGTGACCATTATCGACGATCTCTCCACTGGCCGTATGGAAAATTTAGCGCATGTGCGTCAGCATCCGAATTTTCACTTCGCCATTGAAACCATCATGAACGAAACCGTGATGGATCGTTTGGTGAGCGAGTGCGACGTGATCTATCATCTCGCTTCCGCGGTGGGCGTGGAGTTGATTGTGAGCAGTCCGGTCGAGGTCATTGAGCGTTGCGTGCTCGGCAGCGAGACCGTGTTGAAGATTGCCAATCGTTACAAACGCAAAGTGCTCATCACCTCCACCTCGGAAGTTTACGGCAAGAGCACGAAGGTGCCGTTTAGCGAAGATGATGATCGCTTGCTCGGCCCGACCACGAAGAGTCGTTGGAGTTATTCATGCTCCAAAGCCATTGACGAATTTTTGGCGCTCGCTTATTTCAAAGAGAAAGGTTTGCCCGTGGTGCTCGTGCGTTTGTTCAACACGGTGGGGCCGCGCCAAACCGGGCAGTACGGCATGGTCGTGCCGCGTTTCATTAAACAAGCAATGGAAGGCCGCGACTTGACGGTGTATGGCGACGGCTCACAATCGCGCTGCTTTGGGTATGTAGGCGACGTCGTGGGCGCGTTGATCAAGCTTATGAATCATGCGCAAGCGGTGGGACAGATTTTCAATATCGGCAACACGCAGGAAGTAACAATCATGGAACTGGCGCAAAGGGTGCTCGCGCTGACCGGGAGCAATTCGAAAATCAAACTCGTGCCGTATGAAGAAGCTTATGAGCAAGGGTTTGAAGACATGGCGCGCCGCGTGCCGGATTTGACTAAAATCAAAACGCTCATCAGCTATCAACCGCAAGTCGATCTCACCGGCATTATCACGCGGATTCATGAGTATGAACTCGCCACGGCGAAAACTGAAAAGAAAGCGCCGCATGAGTTGGCATACTTGCCGCGTTAGCGCGCATGGATGATGGTGGCTCATTTATTGAGAAAGGATTCCAAGTCATGAAGCCGAATCTCTTGTTTAAAAATTTTGGTGAAGAATCCCCCCTTGAGGGGGGCCAGGGGGGTGTTGCTGAAAACAGGCATGGTGCGAAGAACACCCGCATCAAAGGGGGAATTGGCGGAGCGCTCATCTTGCTGTTGACTTTGCTCACATGCAGCAGCGTAACCTTCGCGCAGAATTTTAACCCGCCGTTTCCGCGCGTCGCAGTCATCTATTTTTATGAAGCCAACATTCCCGAAGAGATTTGGCGGCATCATGATTTGATCGTCACGCGTTTGTGGTATCCGGAAATTGCGCGACGCATCAAACAAGCGTATCCCGACAAGCTCGTGCTCGCGTGCAACAACATCATCGACGGCAACACGCTGCAGCCGCCGGATGCGTGGCTCGTGCCGACGTTGAACAAGTCCTGCATCAAAGGCTGGCACGACAACTCACATCCCGGCGATTGTTTGTACGACGGCACCGATCGTTGCCCGCTCGTGAATGGCGAGCGTTGGAATACTTATCTCGCGAAGAAGATCAATGAGAAGACGGATTGGGCGGTGTTTGACGGCACGTTTTGGGATTCGTGGGCCGGCAGTTTCGGCTCGTGGAAAGAAAACTATGATCAAATCGATCTGAATCGTGACGGCATTGCCGATGTGACACAAGGCAATCTCGTGAATGAACTGTGGCAAGAGAGCAATCGCCGTATCGTGGAAGAAGTGCACAAACTCACGCCGCCGGGCAAAGTGATGGTAGCGCATGAGGCCGATGCCGCAGAAGTCGGTTACCTCAACGGCATCGGCATCGAAGGTTGGACCGGCGAGTATTGGGAGTGGAAATTTACGAGCACGCTCCTGCCCTTTGCGAACGATGCGGTTTCGCCGCGCGTCAACTTCATCGAATGCAAAGCAAATCCGCACGATTTTCAACGCATGCGTTTCGGCTTGGCCACGGCTTGTCTCGCGGGCGCATATTTCGGCGTGGATGAAGGCGCGTACGCGCATCGCTTCACGTATGTGTATGATGAGTATCTTGCCGATCTCGGCTATCCCACAAGCGCGCCGCAACAAATCAAATCCGGCGTGTGGGTGCGCTATTTCGATAAGGGCGTGGTGATTGCCAACGGCTCCGGCGCGCCGCAAACCGTGACCGCCGCGGAGTTGCAAGGCGGGCCGTATTATCATTTTCTCGGCGGACAAGCGCCGCAAACCAACAATGGGCAAGCCTTCACGACGATCAACCTCGCCGGCTCGGCGAACAATACGAAAGAGCAAACCGGCGACGGCGTGCTCCTGCTGAAGGAACAAGGCAAAGTGCTCGTGATTGAAAACGTCGTGGACAATGCGCCGCTCAACATGACTTCGCCGGGCAATGATCCTGCAGTGTTCATGGGCAATTGGACCGAGCAAGATCCCGGCAAAGTTTCGAAGACGAATGCATATGCGTTGAACTATGGCTGGGTGGGCAATGAAGACGGCTACACGAATCATCATTATCCGTATTTGTTCACAGCCGCGAATCCCAATGGCGGCAGCGAAGCCGTATATACGCCGACGATCGGCGCCGCGGGCGAGTACGAAGTTTTTGAATGGCATCCCTTTCACGGCAATAGCGCGAACGAGGCGCAAGAAGCCACGAGCGTGATTTACAGCATTAAACACAGCGGCGGCGTGACGCAGAAGATTGTGGATCAATCGCAAAACGCCGGGCGTTGGAATAGTTTGGGCAAATATAATTTTGCCGCAGGCTTGAGCGGGAAGGTGACGATCAGCAACAAAGCGGCAAGCGGCATCGTGCTCGCCGATGCGATAAAATTTGTGAATGTGAAATCCGAAATTCCGCCGCCACCACCGGTGGTCGATACCACACCGCCGGCTACGCCCACCGGCGTGAAGGTGCAAGTGACGCAATAGTTCGAAAAGCAACGAAGCTGCGATTGCAGCGACGTTGTCACCCGCCTCTCTTATTGCAAAAGCTTTCTTACGTGGAAGTGAAAATTGCTCCACGTGAGAAAGCTTTTTTTGTTTAGGCCTTGCCTTCGCACGCTTGTTCTCTCTGTCTAATCAACCTCCTCAATTTGCAGTCACGCTACAAATCGAAGCTTCTGCGAAGCAGTCCTTCGGCGATACTCGGAGACTTCGGTGCGACTCGGCGGCAAAGCTTTTCCACCGAAACGCGCCGAAGTCACCGAGTGTCGCCGAAGGAAAAAGCTTTCAGAGCTTTATTCTGAGTTTGCTTCTCAAATGCGCATAAATCCGAAAACATTTTGCATTCGTATCTCGAACACAAGCCAAGAGCGGCGCTGGAAGCCATGGCCCTTGCGTACGCGTGCTCCGCTTTTGGTGAAATCACTGCTTCATGCTTTTCGGTTTTTCATGCAGAAAGGATTCTCATGTTGCGTTCCAAGCTTTTGCTCAGCGTGTTTGCGTTGAGCGCGTTGTTGCTCGCCGCCTGCCAAAATCAAGATCAAATTTTAAGCTCCGCCGATCAAACCAACGAAAGTGTTGAGCTTTCTAAAACGAATGCCGCAAGCCTTGCTTCTGCCGGCGAAACGCTGTACGGTATGACTACTTCCAACAAGCTGCTTTCGTTCAACAGCGCCGCGCCGCGCACGATTCTTTCTTCCGTGCGCTTGAGCGGATTGCAACCGAACGAAGAGTTGTTGGGCATTGACTTTCGTCCGGCGAATGGGAAGTTGTACGGATTGGGAAGCACGAGCCGTTTGTATGTCATCGACGTGCAAACCGGCGTTGCCACTGCCGTTGGCTCTGCGCCGTTCACGCCCGCGCTTGAAGGCAATGCGTTTGGTTTTGATTTCAATCCCACGGTTGATCGCATTCGCGTCGTCAGTGAAACCGGGCAGAACTTGCGGCTCCATCCCGATCTCGGCACCGTGGTTGATTTCGATCCCGTCACGCCCGGCATTCAAAACGACGGCAGATTGGCGTATGCCGCGAGCGACGTGAATTTCAATCGCAAGGCCGTGGTTGCGGGCGCGGCTTATACCAATCCCGACAACGATCCGGCAACGGGCACCACGCTTTATGATATCGAAGCGAGCCGCGATGTGCTTGCCACACAAAATCCGCCGAACAACGGCGCATTGAACACCGTGGGCAGCCTCGGATTTAATTTCGAGAAGTTGGTCGGCTTTGATATTTCCAAAACCGGCATCGGCTACGCCACGGTGAAAGCCAAGAATCGTCGCAACGGTTACTCTGATTTGGTGACGGTGAATCTGAGCACGGGTTTGATCACGAGCCTGGGTTTGATCGGCACCAGCGAGCCGGTGCGCGGTTTAGCCGTGCCGGTGCAATAACACCGCAGTGCTTGCATCGTTTTTTTTCGCAATGAACAAAAAAGGCGAAGCCGGTTTGGCTCCGCCTTTTTTGTTTCGGTCAAATGTTAAAGCTCTTGTTGCGCCGCGTCGGGTAAAGTAAAGATTTAAGTAATATCTCAGTTATTGGTGGAGAACGTAGCGCAGGCTTCCTGCCCAATGTCACTAACTTTTTGCGATCTGGGCTTTGAGCTTTTGGCAGTATTTCTTCCGCGCTTTCTTGCGATCACCGACAAGATACGGATATGTTCGTGGGCGCGTGCGCACCGCGCGTGGCTCCAATCGCGGAACTTT
>JAYRWE010000087.1:0-9574 GCA_041918175.1 bacterium | reverse complement strand
TAACGCACGATCATCGTTTGCAAAAAATCTCGTTTGGAATGCTGGCTCATAACTTATGTCCTCCGGTTTGGGGTAACATAAATTATGAGGCAACGACACATTGCTCAAAATGCTTGGGTAACATTTATTTTGAGGCAATGCATTGTTTTCGCGCTCCGAAAAACTGCTTGACAAGCCTCGCTTCTCAGGCTATATTGCGCGCACAATTTTCAATGAACCTATCATCAACAATCGCATCGACCATGCAAACGGCTTTCTCCCACTTCAATCTTTATTCTTGGCACTGGCGTCCTCCGACCCAAGATGGGAAAGCCGCGTGTATCACGCGCATGCAACCATGAGCGCACGTTTGCGCCGAGAGCTTTGAATCGCCAATCCCATCTTGCCCAAGCAGGATGGGATTTTTTTTTGCAAGGATGAATCCATGCAGCCTCCCAGCTTTGCAGAATTTCAAAAACTCGCCGAGCGCGGCAACGTCATCCCATTGGCTGAGGCTCTGCTCGCCGATCTCACCACGCCCGTCGCCGCATTTATGAAACTCTGCGGCGCGGACGAAGACGGTTTCCTCTTCGAATCCGTGGAAGGCGGCGAACGCTTCGCGCGCTATTCCTTTCTCGGACGCCGACCACGTGAAATCATACTTGCCGAACGCGAGCATGTTTCTATTGTCAACGCTTCGCACACGCATACGCGCCACGCGAACCTCTTTGCATATCTGCAAAAACGGTTGCAACAATACCGCTTCGTCGCGCACGCGCAATTGCCCCGCTTTTGCGGCGGATTCGTCGGCAACTTCAGCTACGACGCCGTGCGTCTGCTCGAAAAGTTGCCGGAGCAGAACGCTTCCACCGCGCCGCTCGCATGCCTCGGTTTTTATGATACTGTGCTCGCCTTCGATCATCTGCGCCAACGCATACTCATCATCACCAACGTCCTCCGCGACGAGCGCGAAAATTTGCGCGCACAATACGAGACCGCATTGCAGCGTTTAGCCGAAACCAAAGCCGCGCTGCAACAACCTTTGCCCATGCCTTCTTCGCCTCAACCCGCGCGCGGCGAACTGCGCGCAAATTTTTCCAAAGAAGAATTTTGCCGCGCCGTGTTGCAAGCCCAAGAGCACATTCGCGCCGGCGATATTTTTCAAGTCGTGCTCTCGCAAAAATTTTCGCAACCGATCTCTGCACCCGCGTTCGATATTTATCGCGCCTTGCGCGTCATCAATCCCTCGCCCTATCTTTACTTTCTTCGCCATAACGGACAAACCCTCATTGGCTCCAGCCCCGAACTCATGGTGCGCGTGGAAAATCATGAAGCCATCGTGCGGCCCATTGCAGGAACGCGGCCGCGCGGCGCAACGCCCGAGGAAGATCAACGTCTCGCCGCGGAATTGCTTGCCGATGAAAAAGAGCGCGCCGAGCACGTCATGCTCATGGACTTGGGCCGCAACGATATTGGCCGCGTCGCGCATTACGGCGGCGTGCGCGTCACCGAAAACATGAAGCTCGAACGCTATAGTCACGTCATGCATCTCGTCTCCGAAATTCGCGGCACGCTGCGCGCAGAGTGCGACGCCGTTGCCGCATTTCAAGCGTGTTTTCCCGCGGGCACGGTCACCGGTGCGCCGAAAGTGCGCGCCATGGAAATCATCTCCGCGCTCGAGCCGGAGCCGCGCGAATGGTACGCCGGCGCCGTCGGCTATCTTGATTTCTCCGGCAATCTCGATACCTGCATCGCTATTCGCACACTCGCCGTGCAAAACAGCCTCGCCACTTTTCAAGCCGGCGCCGGCATCGTTGCCGATTCAATTCCCGAAAAAGAATACGCCGAAACCATGCACAAGTCCAACGCCATGCGCGCCGCCATTGCCATGGCCGAAGCCGGACTTTGAAAGGTTCAATTGAACATTCACCATTGCTGTGCACGCACACAGAAACCGCGCGTCTCCAAACTGTCGATTTTTTTGTTCCGTCGCTGCTTCACCGAGGTGCCATCGTTGCTTGTTTACCTCGCTTTTATTTTTTCAAACTAGGTGACTTCAAAGCGACGGCCTCCCGCGGCCTAGCGGATTTTTTCAAACCAAAATACTGAGAAATTTTCTATCTCAATCTTTATCAGTGCGCTCCGTTGAAACCACGAGTCTAGCCTCATGAACATTTTAATGATCGACAACTTCGACAGCTTCACCTACAATCTCGTGCAATACTTCGGCGAGCTCGGCGCCAAGCTTGAAGTCGCGCGCAACAACGAAATCACGCTTGCCGAAATTCGCGCGCGCGCGCCACACGCCCTCGTGCTTTCGCCCGGCCCCGGCAATCCCGACGCCGCAGGCATCACGCTCGCACTCATCGCCGAGTTTGCCGGCGCGATTCCGATTTTGGGCGTGTGCCTTGGACATCAGGCCATTGCCCAAGCCTTCGGTGGCAAAGTCGTGCGCGCCACTGAATTGATGCACGGCAAAACTTCGCGCATACATCACCACAACGAAGGTTTATTTCACGGACTCAAAAATCCGTTTCAAGCCACGCGCTATCACTCGCTCGTCGTCGAACCCGAGAGTTTGCCCGCATGCTTGCGCATTACTGCCAGCACGGAGCACGGTCTCATTATGGGCCTCGCGCATGAAACCTTCCCAGTTGTCGGCGTGCAGTTCCATCCCGAGTCGATATTAACGGAGCAAGGCAAAGAGTTGCTGCAAAATTTTATGAAGCATTATGTGGCTTGAGGCTGGTTGCTGGTTGCTCAACGAGCTTGTCGAATGAGTCTATAAGCTTCACGCGCCTCCATTATTCTCATTCTGTAAGAACCTTCCCTCGTGCTCGGGACATCTCCTAATTTTGAAAGGTGTATCAAGTACGAGGGAAGGTTCTTACAGAATGACATTTCTATGGATAGTTCACTTCAAATCAAAAAGGCTGTGCTCATGATCAAATCCGCACTTCAAAAAATTTTAGAGCGCGAGCACCTCACGCGCGCGGAGGCTTACGCCGCGATGCAAACCATCATGAACGGCGAAGCCACCTCCGCACAAATCGGTGCGCTCCTCGCGACTTTGCGCATGAAAGGCGAGCAACCCGAAGAGATTGCCGGTTTTGCCTCGTGCATGCGCGATAAAGCGGAAAGAGTTTTATCTGCGCGCGCTCATGAAGCTGTCGATCTCGTCGGCACCGGCGGAGACGGCAAAGCCACGTTTAACATTTCCACTGTGGCTTCATTTGTCGTTGCGGGTGCGGGTGTGCCAGTGGCGAAACACGGCAATCGCGCCGTCTCCAGTCAATGCGGCAGCGCGGATGTGCTCGCTGCGCTGGGCGTGAATGTGGAATTAAACCGCACGCAACTCGGCCAATGCCTCGATGAAATCGGACTCGCTTTTCTTTTTGCGCCCAAGCTGCATCCGGCCATGAAGCACGCCGTTGCGCCACGCCGCGAATTGGGTGTGCGCACCGTGTTCAACATTCTCGGCCCGATTACCAACCCCGCAAACGTGCGGCGACAACTCATCGGCGTGTATGAGCGCAAGCTGCTGCGCTTGCTCGCGGAAGTATTGTTGCAATTAGAAGCCGAGCACATCATGCTCGTGCACAGCGCGGAGGGGATGGATGAAATTTCGCTGGCGACTTCGACGTTCGTGGCGGAATTGCGCGAAGGCAAGATCTCTGAATATGAAATCACTGCGGAGGATTTTGACATGCAGGCCGGAGATGATAACGCCGCGGGAGGGGACGCCGCCACGAATGCGCAAATCGCGTTGCGCATATTGCGAGGCGAAGAAAGCGCAGGCCGCGCGCTTGTGCTCGCGAATGCGGCAGCAGGATTGTACGTCGCGGGCGCGGCGAGTTCATTGCAAGAAGGCGCACAACTCGCGCGAACCAGTTTGCGCAGCGGCGCGGCCCTGCAAAAGCTGAAAAGCCTTCGCGCGTTCACGCAGAAGGTTTGAGTTGTAGGTTGGATTTACAAGTATTGCTCAAATTCTTCCCACGTCACTTGCGCATCTTTGAGAATTTTATGCACGAGACTTTTGGTGAGTTCTTTGCCTTTGTGAATCGGCACGGTTGCCCACCTTCCATCAGCATGGCGATACACGGCGTGGCTCCCGCTCTGGCGAATATGTCGAAATCCCATTTTCTCCAAAGCCCGAATCATTTCCGTCGGCTTCAACGGTCTAATTTTAGACATGAATTTCGACCTCTTCGATCGCTGACTCAAATGGAACCGGCTCACCAAGATCACGTCTTGCTGCAATATTTACGGAGATGGCGTCTTTTAAATTCTCCAACGCCTCTTCATAGGTATCACCTTGCGTATGACAGCCGGGAAGAGCCGGGCATGAAGCAACGTAGATGCCTGCCTCGTCTTTTTCGATGATTACGGTATAGCGAAAGCGTTTCATCATTCACCTCGAGTTTGACATACGTGTATAAAGCCCGATGCTTGAAAACAACGGCGGTAACTTAGCAGAAAAAAGAAGAAATACAAGCACCGCAGCAGCACCATTAACGGTTTCTATCAATGCCCTCCAACTTCCTCGAAAAAATTCTCGCGCATAAACAAGCAGAAGTCGCGCAACGCCGCGCGCGCTTGCCGGAAACGGAATTGCGGCACATGAGCCGCAATGCCGCGCCGCCGCTTGACTTCTTGCGCGCATTGCGCAGTGCCGAGCGTTTAGCTGTGATCGCGGAAATGAAAAAAGCTTCGCCCTCCGCCGGTGTGTTGCGACCGTCATTCGCGCCGCTCGAGATCGCGCAAGCCTATGCTGCCGCCGGCGCTGAAGCCATTTCGGTGTTGACGGATGAAGATTTTTTTCAGGGCGCATTGCACCATTTGCAGAGCATTCGCCCGTTCGTGAATCTTCCGCTGCTGCGCAAAGATTTCATCATTTCACCATATCAAATTCATGAAGCACGTGCGTTCGGAGCGGATGCCGTGTTGCTCATCGCAGCGGCGCTCTCGCCGGAGACATTGCGGCATTTGCTCGAGGCGACGCACGAGCTGCACATGCACGCGCTCGTGGAAGTTCACGAAGCAAGCGAGTTGGAGCACGCGCTCGCCGCGGGTGCGCGCCTCGTCGGCATCAACAATCGCAGTCTCAAAACCTTTCAAATCGATTTGAGCGTCACCGAACAACTCGCACCGATGGCGGGAGAAGGCATCACGTTGGTTGCCGAAAGCGGCTTGCGCACCGCGACCGAGGTGCAACGCATGAAGGCCGCGGGCGTACATGCGCTGCTCGTTGGCACCCACTTCATGCAAGCGCACGATCCCGGCGAGGCATTGCGAGAGTTCAAAGCCTATTGTTGAAGCCTCGGCTCAACGGCGATTTGAAATTGTAAAAAATAAGCAAGCCAAGATTGGAGCACACTGAAAGGCAACTCATGTTGCGCGTCAAAATCTGCGGCATTACTCGCTTGGAAGATGCTCTCTGCGCGTGCGAACTGGGCGCGGATGCGCTCGGTTTTATTTTCTATTCCAAGAGTCCGCGCAATATTTCTATGCGTGACGCGGCGGTGATCGCACAGCATTTGCCGGCGCACGTCGCGCGCGTTGGCGTGTTCGTGGATAGCTCGCTTGCAGAAATCGAAACGCATCGCCGCGCAATCGGTTTGCACGCACTGCAATTTCACGGAGAGCATTCCGCCGACGAGATGGCGGCGTTTTCCGCTGCAAGATTGATTAAAGTCGCACGCTTGCATGAGCAGTCCTCTTTAGAAAGCTTGCGTCCGTTTCAAAATCTCGCGCACGCATTCTTGTTGGATACTTATGAAAAAAACAAACTCGGCGGCACCGGCAAACCTTTCGATTGGCAACTCGCGCTTGCTGCGAAGTCATACGGTCGCATCATTTTAGCCGGCGGGCTGAATCCGGAAAACGTGCAAGCCGCAGTGCATTTCGTGCAGCCCTATGCGATTGACGTCAACAGCGGCGTCGAAAGTTCGCCCGGCGTCAAAGATCATTACAAGCTGCGTCAGCTTTTTGAACAAGTGAAGGAATTTCGTCGTGATTGGCAATCTGCAAACAACGCAACTTTCCTCGTGGCCTGATGCCCACGGCAAGTTTGGTAACTTCGGCGGCAAGTTCGTCCCGGAAATTTTGATGCCCGCGCTCGAAGAATTGGAGCATGAGTATGAACGCGCGCGCAGCGATCAAACTTTTCAAAACGAGTTTGAGCATTATTTAAAAGAATACGCCGGCCGGCCCAATCCGCTCACGCATGCCGAGCGTTTGAGCCGCGAACTGGGCGGCGCGCAGCTTTATCTCAAGCGCGAAGATTTGAATCACACCGGCTCGCACAAAATCAACAATGCGCTCGGCCAACTCTTGCTCGCGCGGCGCATGGGCAAGCAACGCATCATCGCCGAAACCGGCGCGGGCCAACACGGCGTTGCCACGGCAACGGTCGCGGCCAAGCTCGGCATGGAATGTCACGTGTATATGGGTGCGGAAGATATCGCGCGGCAAAAGCTCAATGTGTTTCGCATGCAACTGCTAGGTGCGCGCGTCAGCAGCGTGAGCACGGGCAGCCGCACATTGAAAGACGCGATCAACGAAGCGATCCGCGATTGGGTGACCAACGTGAGCACGACGTTTTATTGCATCGGCTCGGTCGTTGGCCCGCATCCGTATCCCATGCTCGTGCGCGATTTCCAATCCGTGCTCGGTCGTGAAGCGCGCGCGCAGCACATGCAATTGCGCGCGCGTTTGCCCGAAGCGGTGATTGCGTGCGTGGGCGGCGGCTCGAATGCGATGGGCATGTTCTTTCCATTTTTGCATGATGCAGGCGTGCGGCTTTTCGGCGTCGAAGCGGGCGGGCGCAGCGCAGAGCCTGGCGAACATGCGGCAACCTTGAGCCACGGCACGCCCGGCGTTTTGCACGGCATGATGACGTATCTTTTGCAAACTGCCGACGGGCAAATCAGTCCTGTGCATTCGATCTCTGCCGGGCTTGATTATCCTGGCGTGGGCCCGGAGCATGCTTTTTTAAAAGAGCGCGGCCGCGTGCATTACACTTCAGTGACGGATGAAGATGCGCTCGCAGCGATGCAAGTTTTGAGTCGTATGGAGGGCATCATTCCGGCATTGGAAAGCGCGCACGCCGTTGCCTTCGCGCTGCAGCTTGCGCCGCAAATGTCCTCGCAAGAATCCGTGGTGGTTTGCCTTTCGGGGAGAGGAGATAAAGACATGGAAACCGTCGCGCGCGTTTTGAATTTTTAATTTGAGTAAATCACCCCTCACTCTGTCATCCTGTAAAGGACCTTCCCTCGTACTCGGCACAAGTCTCAAAATGAGCGATTGTTCGAGCGTGCGAAAGGTTTTGCAAAGTGGCATTGAAGAGAAAATTACACGCACATTCAAATATCCCCACCTCCATGCTCCCTCTTCGCCAAAAACTCGATGCCAAACTCGCGCGCGGCGAAAAGCTGCTCTCGATTTTTCTCACTGCCGGTTATCCCGAACCAGCGGCCACGTTGCCGTTGCTTGAAACTTTGGTTGCGGCCGGTGCGGATCTCATTGAACTCGGCGTGCCGTTTAGTGATCCGCTCGCGGACGGGCCGACCATTCAAATGGCCTCGCAAACAGCGCTCGCTGCCGGCACAACACTCGCGCACGCGCTTGATCTCGCGCAGGCGTTTTGTCGCGCGCACGACACGCCGCTGCTTTTGATGGGCTACGCTAATCCGTTTATGCAAATGGGTTGGCAGAATCTTTTGCCGCGCGCGCGTACGGCTGGTGTGTGCGGCTTCATCATCCCCGACCTTCCTCCCGAAGAGAGCGCATTTTTGCAAGATGATCTCGCCGCGCAGGAATTGGATTTGATTCACCTCGTTTCGCCCAACACCACTGCGGAGCGAATAGCGCGCATCAATGCTTTGACGCGAAGTTTTATTTATGCCGTTTCCGTGACGGGCGTGACCGGCGCGCGCACGCAATTGCCCGCAGAGGCCGCCCTCTTTCTGCAACGATTGCAAGCGCAAGTCACACATCCCGTGCTCATGGGCTTCGGCGTTTCGCGCCCGGAGATTGCGCGCGCTGCGATACAACATTGCGACGGCGTGATCGTAGGCAGCGCAGTCCTCGAGCGAATCGCCGTTGCTTCGGATTTGGCTTCGGCGCGAAAAAATATTTTTGAATTTGTATCTGCGCTTAAACGTGCGCTCACGCAGTAATGTGTGCGCTGCGGGTTTGAGGTAAAAAACTATGACCGCGAGTTTTTACAAAAAAGGCTGGGGACAAAGAAAGATCGGCGATGAGATGAGGATACGTGTGGGCGGCTTGAGTTTTTTTCATGATGGAATCATACGATACACTTTTGCTACGGGATCACTTTCAGAGTCGGTCATACTCTTCCGGCTCCACCTCTGGCACCTTCGCCAGTGCTTGCTCGAATTTCGCTTTGCTCGCTCGCTTCGCGCGTTCTTCCAAGTAATCCCTTGTCATCAACGCCGAAATCTTTTCCGCAATGGCTGAAATCACGAATTGATCAATCGAGACTTGATCTTTATTCGCTACTTCCTGCATGCGTTGATGGAGGGATTCGGGACGGTTGAGGCTAATCGTGTTCATGGGAGTTATTTGATTCACGTCGCAAGCTACAAAACTTACCGCAATTGGCAAAACCAACGTTGCGCCTCTGCGCCGTTGAGCGCAGTCACCACTTTGTGGCCGCTCTTGTGGAAGACCTCAGCCAGCGTGTGACAGAAATCGGCATTGTCTTCCACAATTAGCATTCTTACCAAATCCAACAGGGTGCTCCTGTTTATGAAACGTGAGGGGCGACTTTATCATGCTCTACAGCATGTCATATAGAAGGCAGTTTTACTAGTAGTAGCAATGAATAATGGGTCATCAAAACTCTAAGAAGCGATGATTGGCCTGCTTGTCTCGTTTTTACTCTTTCTCTTTTTCCAAACGGCTGCGGGATAGTATTCTTCTCCAATCCCTCCATAAGCCATCTTGCCCATTTCCTAAGACTATTACCGATCCTTTGCACTGAAGCAGAAGCCCAACGTCGTTTGAATTCATTACTAGCGAACTTACCGACAGCGTTTCCGTCTGCTGATGGGTTGCTGCGAAGGTATTCAACCACCTTTTTGAGTATCGTTTCACTTAGAGCTGCATTCCATACAATTTCAATCGATGGCTGTATTGGATCAACATGTTCAGAGATTTTGTACTTTCCGTTTTCTTTGACAATGATTTTTAGGCTTCGAAGGGCTAATGCAGCATTTCGGTAATCTGCTGTTTCTATTTCTGTCCAAGATTTCGGCAGATTGGATTTTAACCAATCAAGTGCCTCAATCGCCTTAGCGGGAGAAGTATCACCAACAAAAATACTGTCATTCTTATAACTCCTCGTTCGCTTATTTTTTGCGCCTTCTTGGAATTAACCACTGGGTTTGGGCGCGGGCACATGATAGATGGTTTCGGGAACGTGCATCAGGTTTAAAAGTTGTTTCTGTAAATCCGACAACGGGGTGAGCGCATGAACTTCTCGTCCGTCTTGTTGCCAGCAATACAGCGTGATATTGCTAAACGCTTTCAACATGCGCTCAGTGGTCGGGGTTTTCGTTTTGCGTTTGGG
>JAYRWE010000086.1:0-24040 GCA_041918175.1 bacterium | reverse complement strand
GCGTTTTTGATCCGTGTGTGCCCACGGATTGCAGACCACTCACGTCTACGGGGCGATATCAAAACTAAACTCTGGCATCCGCTGGGTTTGATCTATCCGTTGGAAGCTTTTCCTTTTTGGTACCGGCTTGTCCGGGTTGTGTGAAGCAGCGACAAAACAAAAAAAATCTTGCTGCATGACAATTGCGAGAGGCCTACAAAATTCTTCACACTTCGCGAAAGATAAACCTCCGCCCGCCGACTTCGATGCGATCATTGAACGAAAGTTTGGCGTTCATCACCAACGCGCCGTTGAGGCGCACGCAGGGTTGCGCGGTTTCGCTGCAAATGTAAAACTCAGTGCCGCGCTGCGCGATGGAAGCGCGAATTTTTTCGCGGCCCGGCACGCGAATATCGACCGCGCCGTCATTGCCCAACGCGGCTTTGCCGTTGGCGATGGCAAACACGGCATTGTTGGCTTCATTGATGAGCATGCCCACCGTGCCCGTGCTCGGCTCCGAAGGTTGATGCGGCAAAGAGAAACTGCGCGTGTAAAGTTTCGTCAATTCCAAACGCAGCGTGGCAAGCTCATGCTCGTCGCTGAAGGTTAATTCATACGCGCCGACTTTGATTTCATCGCCGTCAGTGAGCAGCGTGGGCGCGCTGATGCGGTGGCCGTTGATCAACACGCCGTTGGTGCTGTTCAGGTCTTCGATTTTGAAATGGACGCCGCTTTCGGTCCACACGCGTGCATGCTCGCGCGAGACGGTGAGATCGGCGAGGCGCACGTCATTGCCCGGTTCACGCCCGATTTTAATTTCCGCGCGCGGCAATTCCATTTCGGAAAGCAGCGTGCCGTCTTTGCGAATTCGCAGTCGCGCCATTAGGGTTTGGGAGGAATGATTAAGCAGAGATCGCGTTAACGAATCAACAAGATTCACATTTTGATTAGTTGGATTCGAATTTGTTCAAGGACTTTGAATAACGTCATGGGTTGTGATTCTTCGACGCTTCCTGGCGTATGCAGGTGGAAAGGGAACGTGATGAGATTGGGATAATGTTTGGCATTATCCCAACGTAAAATGAGGCGATGTTCGCGGTCTTGCCAGTGAAAAGCATATTTGCGTGAGCCGTCGCCGTACAGATAATCTCGAATGTGAAGCGTGGAGTAATCCTTAAATTCGACGACAGCGTTAAATTCGTACGTGCCTCCAAATTGACGATACCGTTTGATATCATACGAGTTGATGATATCACTGAAGGAGGCGAAATGTGCTATCATAATCCACGCTTTAATTGTTCGACTTTCTCACGCCAGTAATTCGCCCCTTCTTCGGCGAATTTCCAGGCCATGTAATCTTCTTCTTCTTCGAAGTTTTCCACCTCTTGAGTTTGGATTCTACTCTCAAAGGCAGCAAATGACATGCGGTATTTGCTCTGAAGTGCCCCACAATCCTGTTTAAACTCGGAGAGCTTTTGCGAAGCCTGCAACAAAGCAAATGAGTGAAGCGCGCCTTGCTCGCTAATGCCGAGGTCTTGCAAAACCGTGATTGCTGTATTCATCATTTCGACTCCATTATGCTGAACGAACTGAATGCAAAATAGGCACTCTGGTGAAAACTATCAAAAACTTTTTTGGGGTTGAGCACGGCTCCAATAAAACCGCAATCCGTAAAGCCTGATGCTCAACATCGTTAGTTGGGCTAATACTTCTGTTGCGGCTTGAAGCCGTTGGTAATCGGCATGCGGCGATCTTTGCCGAAATTTCTTTGTGTGATTTTGATGCCCGGCGGCGCTTGCCGGCGTTTGTATTCGGCGCGATCAGTGAGCCGAATCACGTCGCTCGCTACGCGCTCGGGTAAACCAGAGGCGCAGATTTCTTCATGACTGCGATCGTGCTCAACGTATTCGGCGATGATGCGATCGAGCACGTCATAGGGCGGCAACGAATCTTGGTCGGTTTGCTCGGGCCGCAGCTCCGCCGTGGGCGCGCGCGTGATCGTGCGTTCGGGAATCACGGGCGCGGCAAAAATTTTCGTGTTGGCCCAATGTGCGAGCGCATAGACCAAAGTTTTGGCCACATCCTTCAACACGGCAAAGCCACCGACCATATCGCCATAAAGCGTGCTGTATCCCACCGCAGACTCGCTCTTGTTGCTGGTGGAGAGCACGAGCCAACCGAATTTATTGGAGAGCGCCATGAGCAAAATACCGCGCACGCGCGCCTGCAAATTTTCTTCGGTGAGGTCGCGCGTGAGCTTGTTGAACGTACCCGCCAAAACTTTTTCAAACGCGAGCACCGGCTCTTCGATAGGCAAAGTGAGCGTGCGGAGTTTGAGATTATGCGCCAACGCTTCGGCGTCTACAATGCTCTCGGCGGAAGTGAAGCGGCTGGGCATGAGCACGCCGATCACGTTTTCCGCGCCAAGCGCAACTGTGGCAATGGCCGCGGTCAACGCGGAATCAATGCCGCCGCTCAAACCGAGCACGACTTGTTGGAATCCGTTTTTGCGCACGTAGTCGCGCGTGCCGAGCACGAGCGCGGCAAACACTTCATCTAAAGGTTCACGCGCGGCTTCGATATACGGCGTGCGTCGCGCGCCGGCTTTGCTGGTGGGCATCGCAATAATTTCTGCTTCGCGCAAAGCGAAGCGGGTTGCGTTCGGCGCGCTGGGGCGCGGCAAATCTGCCGGCAAATCCAAATCGGCAAGGATGATTTCTTCTTCAAATTGCCGACTGCGCAAGAGCAGTTGTCCCTCCGGCCCGTAGATTAACGCCTGCCCATCAAACACCAATTCATCCTGTCCGCCGACGAGGTTCACATAAACAAAATGCGCGCGGCAGCGCTGCGCAATGTTTGCGACGAGTTGTTCGCGCTCCAAACCTTTTCTAAAATGATACGGCGAAGCGGAGAGGTTGATAATGACCTGCGCGCCGTGTGCGGCTTCAAATTCCGAAATGCCTTCATGCGCCCAAATGTCTTCGCAAATATTGACGCCGAAGCGCAAATGATTCCAGTGGAGCACGAGCGGCTGCGCGCCCGGCGTGAAATAGCGCTGTTCATCGAACACGCCGTAATTGGGCAAACACATTTTATGATATGTCGTGACCACCTTGCCGTTGGCGCAAATTGCCGCGGCGTTGAAACGCTGTTGATTCTTTTTTTCAATAAAACCGGCAATCAGCGTGAGGCCATGACTGGCTTGCGCGAGTGAGGCCATGGCTTCGCGATTCGTTGCGAGAAAGTCCTCGCGCAAGGCCAAATCTTCCGGAGGATAACCGCACAACGCCAGCTCCGGGAAGATGACGAAGTCCGCGCTGTGTTTGCGGGCTTGTGCGATATAGCCGAGCATGCGCGCGAGGTTGTTGGCAATATCGCCAACACGCGAATTCATTTGAACGAGTGCAAATCGGACGGAAGAGTTCATGGTCGCTCATGCGGTTGGATAGTGATGCAAGGTAAATTTTAGCGCTTGTAAAAGCAAGCCGGAGATTTGTGTCGGGGTGGGCAAACATGTGGAAACATTTTTATTGCGCGTGTCCGCAGGGCGAAAGCGTAGCGGCTAATGAGCAAGCGTTATCGCGTGAGGGCCTATTGCAATTCTAGCATGAGCCGCCATTCATTCGGTAGGAATTTTTTCATGTGTCTCGCCCACGATCATAAACACGCGGCGCTCGCGCAGACGATCACCAAGGAACTGCGCCAGTTCGAGCATTGGCGTGCACGATCGGCAACAGAGCCAACAAGCAGCGCATGCTACGTGCACCAATTCTATTCGCATGCTGAACGTCTTTTGCTGCTGCTCACGTGGAAGCTTCCTGGCAAAACGGTGCGCGGCATAAACTGGCCGCAACGATTATTGCACGAAGCGGCGTTGGAAATTGCAGGCGTGCGCCCGGCGGTGATTTCTTTGCAAACGCAAACGGAATTGCAGCGTTTTCTCCTGCTGCGCAATCTGCGCCGGAATATTTACGGTTATGAGCCGGCTCCGTGCTGCCTCACGCTCCTTTTGCGCGAAGCACTCGCGCTTTATCCTCGTTTTATGCATGAGCTTTCGTGTTGCCACGCGATGGTGTTTACGGCTCCACGCGCGGTTTAGCTCTCTTCTTGATTGCCCTCCCAAATGCCCAACACATTTCCGTCCGGATCGGAGAACAACGCGAAGCTTCCCATTTCATCCACGGGCGTGCGCGCGACCACGGTTATGCCGCCGCGTTGTCGAATCAACTCGAGCGTGTGTGAAATGTTTGCGACCGCGATATATACCACCACGCCTTGCTTGCCCGTGTGTTGCGGTGAATGATAAAACGCGCCATTGATGTTCCCGCCGGTCTCGAAGAGCATATAGTCCGCCTCTTCGACGTAGTTCATTTTCCAGCCGAAGACTTCATGATAAAATTGTGCGGCGCGCGGCAAATTCGCACTGGGAATTTCAACATGAATGAAGTCATGCGGCATAACGCCTCCGGCGAGGTTTGAGGTCAACGAATGAGTTGCGAGACATCGGCCTTGAGTGTTGGAAGTTACGCGTGAGGATATTGCGAAACGAGGTGGGAAACGCCCTCTTCCTTTTAATGAGAAGAGGGCGATGCAGTCTTAAACCGAAGCCATGGCTTTGCGCATTTTGCGATCGCGCGTCGCGAGTTTATTGCGCAAGCGCAACGCGGCAAATTCCAAAATGCGATGCGCGACTTCGCCGTAACTAAAGCCGAGCGTGCGCGCCGAGGCCGGAATCACAGATTCGGGATCGAGATCGGCGTTCGGATTCACATCGAGCACCATCGGCGTGCCGTTCCACAGGCGAATATCCATGCGCGCGTAATCGCGGCACCGAATCGCACGATAAGCCCGGATCGCGACGTTTTCAATTTCCTGCATCAAATCCGGCTCGGTCGGCGCCGGGCATACCCAGCCGATGCCAGCCCAACCTTCGGATTGCGGATTGAATTTCGATTCGAACGTATAAAGGCGATCATGAATGTCGGTATAGCGCGAGTAATCGAGTTCCGTGAGCGGCAGCGTTTCGGGATTGCGATTGCCCCACACGCCAACATGAAACTCCCGGCCATTAATAAAGGGCTCGACCAGCGCTTTGCCGCCAAATTCTTTTTCAAGTCGGCGAATTTGCCGCACCAATTCTGCCTGCGATTCAACGACTGAGGCGCGCGAAACGCCGAAGCTGCAATGCTGCCCCGCGGGTTTCACCATCGCAGGAAACACCTGCCAGTCCTTCACTTGCTCATAATGCAATGCACGCCCCGGCGGCGTGGGCACGCCCGCTTCAAAGAGCATCTTTTTGATGACTTCTTTATTGACCGTGCGGCGCAGCGTGCGCGAACTGGCGCCGGTATAAATGAAGCCGCGCGCTTCCAATTCTTTCGCTACCAAGAAATCCGACCACGGTATGCCGACAAACCCTTCACACCAATTGAAGATCAGCGTCTCGTCCGGATTCAAGCTGTTCAACGGATCAAGCGTATCTTGAATCTCAATCGCCTGCACCTCGACCTCAAGCTCGCGCAAGCCCGTGAGCATAAGTCCGACCAAGCGTTCGACATTGTCTTGATCCGACTTGGGCCAACTGCGATCTAGATTATAAATGACTGCGACCGGACCGAGTGTGATGCGTTTGTGATTCGGCATTTTTCCTCCGCAGGAAAATGAGTAGCGACGAACATCGTGCACACGAGTGCGCTTTCATTGCATTGCGCGCTGCGATTTAATGAGCGCATGATAAAAAGCAACAGGCAAAATTGCAAGAGATAATATTTTATAGCGCCTGAGATTGTTGCTCATCGAGCACAATGGACCTCAAAACGCCGTTCATGTTTGCGTGCAGCATCGGATTCAAAGAAAACTTCCACGCTCCGAATCAATTAGTAGAATAAATCCACGGAGCAGTGCGTGCGCGGGGAAGCAGCAGACTCACATCATGCAAGATGGCTTCATGCTTTTGACGCGACGACGAATGCGTGCCCGAATCAGGAAGCGAGTTTCTCACCTCACGCGCGCCGGCATTTTACCTTCGTGCATAATGATAAAACCCCGTTGTTGAGTTTGCACACGCCCAAGTGAATCGTCGCTTCGGCAAGTGCTCACTGGATGCGACAATTTTGACGAAATTTCAATTGACAAAGTTATGCCTCCCGCTTATATTCGCCGCACTTCTTTGAGGTAGTCTCTCGATGGGTAGCTCTCGCGCGAAAAGAGCTTAAGGAGACTCCCAATTCTCCTACCACTTGGTTGCCGAGCCGCAGGTCTCATGTGCGGAACAGGAAAAGGTATCATGGCAACCTCACCAAGAAATGCAACCGCCACAGGAGGCGAAAGCATTATGCCTATCTCCTACTAGGCAGAATTTCCTCAAATTCCAGTTCGTCACTTTGAAAAGCGTTTTGGAGTTTTATCTCCCTGACGGCGCGTCGTCGCAGGGCTGAAATCTTTTTCTTTCTCATGAAAAAGTTGAGCCAATTTCTATTAAGCCTCGGCGCGATGCCGTTTTTATTTCCCTGGTATCTCTCGGAGCGCCTGTTCGAGTTTGTTTTGCTGCCGCTGATCTTCAAGCGGTATCGCATCGATCTCAATCAACGCAAGCGCTCCGTGTTGCGGCTCGCGATTGTCCTCGTGGGCGCGGCGCTCGTGCTTTACTTGAGCTACAAAATTTATCTCTTTCTGAAATTCTTTGAAACGCCCGCACAGGCTTTCATGCAGAGCAAAGATTTCTTCCTGTTTGTGCTGAATGATTTCATTCGCGTCGCGCAGCTTTTGCTGTGGCCGGTTAATGTCATGATGGTTTATTGGCAAGGCGCAGCGGTCAAGTGGCAACATCTTTTGCTCGCGGCCTATTGCTGCTTTCTCCCTCTGCTCTTCTTGTTTAATCTCACGTTTCGGTTGTTCAGCACTTCGCGCTCGCTCAATCAAGCCGTGCAGTTGCGCAACCGCGCCGTGCGCGATGTGGATTTGGTGCACTTCGCGGAGCAAGCCAAGCCCGATCAAATTTTCCTCGGGCTGGATTTGACCAAGGGCGGCGCGCCGTTTTATATCAAACGCGAATGGCTCAAAGGCCACGCGCAAATTCTCGGCGCCGCGGGCAGCGGCAAAACCGAAAGCATCGTGCAGCCAATTTGGTTTCAAGAAGTGCGGCGCAACGTCGCCACGTTTATGCTCGACGGCAAAGGCTCGCGCAAAAATTTGGAGAAGTTTTACACCATAGCCACCTCTCTTGCGCAAGGCCACGAGGTGATTTATTTCAATCCTTCGGATTCCAGCAGCTCGGCAACTTACAATCCCGTGCTGCACGGCAGCATCAGCGAAATTCGGCAAAAAATTATTGCGAGCTTAGAGGGATTGAGCGCCACTTATCAGAACCAAAAAGAGCGCACCTCACATTATCTCGATTTGATTCTCCGCGCCATCAAGGAGTCCGGTCACTTCTTTAGTTTGGACCTCGTCTTTCAATATTTAAGCTCGAAAACTTATTTGCAGCAGCAGCTTCGCCGCCTGCGCGATCGCCACGTGTATGAAGGCTTGATGGAAGCCGTGGACAATTTTCAGCGCTTTCAAGCGGACACCGAAGCACTTACTTCCTCTCTGCGGGAAATTTGCACTTCGGATTACGCCTGGCTTTTGGATACGAACGAACCGGAGATCGACATTGCGAAAATTTATCGCGAGCGCAAGGATTGCTATTTCACTTTGCCCATGCACGGCAGCTCGCCGGCCATGCGTTTTCTCGGCCAACTCATTTTGCAGGATATGATGATGAGCTTCGCGCAGGTTTCTTTGCAAGCCGCGCACGGCGACGAAGGCAATGAAGGCCTGCTCATCATTGATGAATTCGCCAACTTCGCGAGTGCATCTTCGATTGAGTTGCTGCGTGTCTGTAAAAATGCCGGCGTGAGCGTGTGTTATACGGATCAATCGCTCACGGAACTCAATGCTCCGGCTTTGCATCTGCCCGAAAATTTTTTGGATGAGCTTGCCAATCACACCAACGCGACTTTCTGCTTTCAACTCGGCAGCCCCGAAAGCGTGCGCATGGTAATGGAGCGTATGGGCGTGAGCGGCAATAGTGAAGCACCGAAACCCAAAGCAAAAGCCGACGGCAAACCTGCGGCTCCTGCGAAAAGCACGGAAGAGATCAATGCCGAAATGCTGAAGCATCTCGAAGTCGGGCGCTGCGTCGCGTTCTTCCGCCAGCCGCGTGTGCGTGCCATTTTGAAGACCGGCTATTTCAAATTCGACAATCCGCTGAAATTCGAACCGCAAACCGCGAGGCGACAAGCGGTCGCGGCGTGATAAAAAGTTCGTAGTAGCGCCTTTAGACGCAGACCTTTGAAACACTTTTCACCTCACTCAACTCTCAAGGAGGATGTATGCAAACCATCATTCAAGCGATCAACAATCTCACCAACGCGTTGTTGATTTTGGCCTCGCCCGTTTTGATCATCGCGCTCATTATCGCGGGTTTGAACATGGCGAGTTCCGACGGCGGTCGTCATGAAAAAGCCAAGCGCCAACTCATCGGCGTCGCCATTGCCGCGGTCGTCATCTTCGGCGCGAAGGGTATTGTGCAAGCGCTCATTGCCCTCGTGCCCGGCGCGAGCACGCCGTTTTAATGTACATGCTCTCTTTGCATTCAAGCGCAACGTTTGTAGTAGCGCCTTCAGGCGCAAGCCGCTCTAGCCCTCGGACGCTAAAGCGTCTACGACGAACGCTCAAACGCAGCTTGTTCTAGAGTGACATCACAAAAATTGAATTGATCTCCATGCTCGAAAAATGTTATCGCGAAATCCAAGCGCACGGACAGCTCGGCGGCGTGAGCATTATTGAAATCATGATTCTGCTCGCGTTCCCCATCATCCTCGCGCCCATCTTCACGTGGCTCGGCTTGAATCTGCTCTTCGTGCTCGCGTTGGATTTGATTCTCTACGCGCTCTTGCGTTTCGGCAATCGTCTCTCGGGCTTCGATTACGGCGTAGTTTCGTTCTTCTGTTTTAATTTCGTCTGGCCGCGCCGACTCTCCGGCTTCGGCTTGGATGAGCACGATTATCTCAAACAGGCTCCTTCTCGCTCGGATAAGAAATAAGCTGATGAACCTCAACCCAAAAGAAAAGCCTCACGCAAAGACGCGAAGGCGCAGAGCCGCAAAGTTTTTCTTTGCGATACCTTTGCGGCTCTGCGCCTTTGCGTGAAAGTTTTTGCTTTGGGGCAATGATTAACTTGTAAGAACCCAACATGTCCATCACCAAACTTGCCGAGCGACAAGCATACGCCAAGCGGCCGGCGCTCGCACGACATCTGCCGTACCTCGAAATTCTCGATGACTACATCATCAAGAAGAGCGGCAGCTTCGTGGCCGGCTTTGAAATCGAAGCGCGCGACAACATGAGCCTG
This sequence comes from bacterium, assembly GCA_041918175.1. Taxonomy (GTDB): domain Bacteria; phylum Zhuqueibacterota; class Zhuqueibacteria; order Zhuqueibacterales; family Zhuqueibacteraceae; genus JABWAN01. The sequence continues at coordinate 14,665 of JAYRWE010000086.1, read as the reverse complement.
TCGGAGGACGATTACGCCCGCATGAGCGCGAATCTCGAAAACGTGTTGAACGCGGTGGATCAAAACGTCAACCTGCAATTCTTCTCGTTCTTCGATTACTTTCCTTACAAATCCGACTTCGTTTACACCGACGATCCGGTTTTGGACTTTTTCAAATTTCAGCGCCACAAAGCTTATAGCTTCTATAAGTATCTCGCGGCGCGCATGTTTCTGTTCGTGGACTTCGACGCGGGCGCGATCTTACGCACGCCGTTCAATATTTTTATGTCGAGCGGCGATCTCAAGCAGCGCCTCAAAGCGGAGCACGACAAAATGGTGCTCGAAAAAAATCAGGCGCTCAAATCCGTGCAAGCGGGCTTGGAGCAAACCGGCGTGAAGCTGCGCCGGCTGCGCAACATGGATTTGGCCAACGTGCTCTATCGCGCGATCAATCTTTCCGAAACCGATTACGAAGGCGCGGTGCGCGGCAAAGCCACGAACAACGAATTGCTCGCGGTCGATTATGAAGTCGAGAAGGGCCATCTCAAGATCGGCAATCAATTCGTCGCGTGCTTGTCGCTCAGCCTCTTGCCCGAAGTCACGCGCTCGCACACTTCGTTCAACGGCATCGCGCTGCCGTACATTTTTCCGCTGCTGCACAATCTGCCGTTTCCGCATCGCGTCGTGTTTTCCACACAGAATCTCGATATGGATAAAGAAACGGCGCGGCTCTCACGGCAATTGAATTTCTCGCGCTTCATCATGTCGTTCTCGCGCCATCGCGAAGGCCGGAAGAGTGAAGTCAAGTTTCGCGAGTTGAATGAGCTGCTCGATGAAATTTACACGCAGCACAAGAAACTCGCGACGATCAGTTTGAACGTGATCATTTACGACACCGATCGCGACCGGCTCAATCAAAAAGTCAATCAAGCGCAACTCGCGTTCGCGGGCATCGACAAAGCGCAAGCCGTGCTCGAATCGCTCGATGTGCTGCCGATCTTCGTCGGTTGTTTGCCTGGCAATAGCTGCGAGAATTATCATCGCCTCGTGGTGAAGACCGCGAACGCGGCGCAGTTCGTGAATCTCACCAACTTCAATCGCGGCTATCATCGCGGCATTTTGATGAAGAACCGCAACAACGAGCCGATTCTCTTCGACTATTTCGACGCGAATCTCAACTCCTGGAACAGCATCATCGTCGGCCCGACCGGCACGGGCAAAAGTTATTTGATGCAAGCCATGCTGCTGCAACTGCTCGAGCAAGGCGTGAAAGTGTTCGGCCTCGACGTCGGCGGCGTGGGCGATTTCGGCGGCAGTTATAAAAAGATGATCAAGCTGCTCAACGGTCGCTATATCGAACTCAACATCGACCATCCCATTCCGCTCAATCCTTTCGCGCTCGTGAAAACCAAAGAGAGCGCCGCGGATACGAAGAAGCAACTTTTCCTGCGCGCGTTCATTGAAAAGCTCATTCTCGAACGCGAGCAGAAGTCAATCTCGAAAGTCGAGCAAGCGTTCATCAGCAAAACGCTCGCGCAGTATTTGGAAACGTGGCGCGGCGTGCGCAATCTCAAAACGTTTGTCGATTACTTCGCGCAGCAAAATGATCCCGAAGGCTACGTGGACGTGAAGCTCATGGCGCGCAAGATGTACATGTACACGCACGGCGAATACAGCCGCTTCCTCTGCGCCGACGAGATGATCGACATTCGCGAAGACCTCGTGTGCTTCGATCTCAAAGGCCTCGAAACACATCCCGATTTGCAGGGCATCATCGCCATCATCATCACCGGTTTGTTGTGGGAATTGATGGAGCGCAATCTCACGCACCACAAAGTCATCTTCGCGGACGAGCTATGGAAAGTGCTCGACGACAACTCGACCATCGGCCACATGGTGGTGGAATTGTTCCGTACCGCGCGCAAGATGGGCGCGGGCATCTTCGCGATCTCGCAATCCATCGAAGACATCGACAATGTGAGTTATTCGACTCCGATCAAAGACAACGCGCTGAATCATTTCATTCTCGGGCACAAGCCCAAGCAGTTGGAGTCGCTGTCGCACGCGTTCGGCTATGGTCAGCGCGAGTTGGCCCTCATCTCCAGCCTGCAACGCGGCGAATTTTTCCTCGACCGCGACGGCAAAGTGACCGTGCTCCGCGCGGACATGAGCACGTACGATCATTATCTCTTCACCACGGACCGCCAAGAGAACAACCTGCTCGAAGAGAAGCTGAAAAAAAAATCCGGCAATCTCATGCAAGCCATCAAAGAGATTGCGCGCGAGAAGGATTTGGAGATTTCGCCGTATTTGTTGTGAGTTCTTTTTTCGAATGAGGCTTCCATGCTTTATCGCTTTATAAAATTTTTTCTGGCTCTCTGCCCTTTGCTCTTAGCCCTCAGTTCTGTTCCCGCGTGCAAGAAGCCGACGGAGCCGAAAACCGTTTTGCCCGACACCACGAGCCACAACTTCGTGTTTGAGATTGACACGTTGGGCAACGGCAGCTCAAGCGTGCTGAATGATGTGTGGATTTTTGATGAAAACAATATCTGGGCTGTTGGAGAAATTTATGTGCAAGACTCTACCGGCCAGTCGGAGGAAGTGTATAATGCTGTGCATTGGGATGGCAAGCAATGGAATCTCAAAAAAGTTCCGGTCAGAGATTTGGGCGGTTTTACTTTCTTGACTCCACTGAAAGCCGTTATTGGTTTTTCACCAAATGATGTCTGGGTTGCTGGCGATGCCGACCTGATCCGCTGGAACGGGTCATCTTGGAGTGGAAAGGCTCTGTTCATAAGAGATTTGTCCTTCAATGGACAAGTGCTAAAAATGTGGGGAACGAACGGCTCGAACATTTACTGCGTCGGCAGAAACGGTGCGATTTATCATTACAATGGCAGCACTTGGCAGAAGCTTGCGAGCGGAACGACCGTGGACATTCAAGACATTTGGGGTGCGGTGGATGAAAAGACGAAACAACCGACAATTTTAGCTGTAGCGTCATTGCTGGATTACGGTCGTGCTCTAGCTCTCCTGAAGATTGACGGTACTAGTGTAACCATGCTTGATAGCTCGGGATTACACGTCAGTGAAAGCAGCCTTTGGTTTCAGCCCAGCAAAGTTTTCTTTGTCACAGGGAATGGCGTTTATAAAAAAGCTAAGCTGGAAGACTCTTCTTGGCAGATCAATCACGAAGGCCATCCTCTACTGTATAAATATCGCATTAGAGGGAATGCCTGGAACGACGTTTTCATCGCGGGTTCGGGAGGGCTGCTGTCACACTATAATGGTTCAACATGGAAACATTATACCGGCATGGAATTGCCGCGCGCTTATTCTTTTTTTAATGGCTTGGCCGTAAAGAGTAGTTTGGTTGTCGCTGTAGGCTGGTTCGGTGAGAAGGCAGGAATTGTTCGTGGTCTGAGAAGGTAACTTACCCAATGATCTCAAAACCAAGCGGAGGCTTACCATGAAAACCATCAAAACATTCTCGGTGATTTGTTTTTTGCCGCTCTTCTTCGGTGTTCGTGTTTTGGCGCAACCAATTCCAATTAGGGTTTTCCCTTCTGCCGTGCATCAATCCGAGCCCCACATAGCCATCAACCCCACGGATCCGAAGAATATCATCGTTGCCGCCATTACGCTCAATCCCAATCGTATCGGCGCTTATTACACACTTGACGGCGGTGCAGGCTGGCAAGGCAGCAATAATATCTCTTTGACTGCGGCAGATGCCGGTGATCCGGTGATTGCGTTTGACGGTGCAGGGGTCGCTTACTGCCTGTATCAAATTCGCGATAATGCCAGCCTTTATTTGCGCAAGTCTTTGGATGGCGGTGCGACTTGGAGTGATCCTCCTGCGATTTACGTGTCCGATTGTATTAACGTTGATCGTCCGTGGATGATCATCGACCAAAATCCCAATGTGAGTGGCATCTATGAGATTTTTATTACGGTCACGGAATTTCCTACGGGTGCCAATAGCAAAATTACGTTGATCCGATCCAACGATGGCGGAAATTCGTTGAGTTCAATTAAGAATTTTACATCGGCAACAAACTATCTCCAGGGTAGTAGTGTGACATTTGGTTTGAGCAGCGATCTCTATGTGGCTTATGCCAAGCTAACTAGCAATTTCGATCCGGCAGTCATTGGTGTTGAGATTCACCGTACGACGAATCGAAGTGTTTCATCACCCACATTTGCACTTTCGCATAGTTTTACCGTCAATCAGATTGGACAACGATTGTCAGATGGAGGTGCGTTCAATTATTTTGTCAAGGCCGGACAAATCCGCGTGGATAGTTATCCGAGGTTGGCGACAGATCTCTCTTTGCATCCTTCAACCAATGGCAGAGTTTATGTTGTTTGGGCAGACCAAGATTCTGCAGAAACGAACATCTGGCTGACGTCACGTAATCCTGCTAATGGTCAATGGTCTGCAACCCAGCTCACCAGTTCTTTCGATCAGTGGGCACCTGCTATTCACATCGGGCCAGATGGCGTACGCCACGTGCTCTTTTATTCGACTACTAGCGCGCAGGATGAGATTCAAGTGCGCCTTGCTTCGTATCATCCCGAGAACAATTCTCCGCTGGTGAATAAAGCCGTGGGGATTATTCCTCTTTTTAAGATCAATACTTCTTACAACTATTTTTCTGCACAAAAAATCTTTTTGGGCGATTATTTTGGTGCAACAGGCTGGCGTGGAAAAGCATATTGCGCTTGGATCGAGGGGCGTGGGCAGGTGAGTGAGCATCAAGAGACTCAGGCTTATTTTAAAGAAGAGCCTTACACGTATACACCGCCCCTTCCGGCGAATTACGTTCTCACCAAAGTTTCGCAAGTCGATGCTTCAGACATCAATTTCGGAAAGTTCGGTCGTTGGCGTGTGAACAAGTTTGTCGATTATGCCGCGCCATATGATTTTCTCTGGCCGTATCCCTCAAGCGAGGTTTTGCGCACTTTTCAAGGATTCAAACCTAATACGACGCAAAAGTATAACAAATGGAATTTGGACAATGATGTCTTGAATCATCGGGTCTTCACGATTGACGGCTTTACGCTTGAACGGAAAGGACAATTCCAGCTTGCCAACAATGCCACGCTGCGCACGGAAGTCATTGACGGTGGTGGTCTCAATATTGAGTTTCAAGATCCGTGGCTGATTGATTATCCAGATCCTCTCTATGGCAATCAAAGCCGAAATCGCGGCCAAACAAATGCGGTTTGGTACCTCAAGGTCTCGCCGTTTTCGCCCAACACGACTGATCCCAGCTACAAAGGTGTGTTCTTAAATCAAACGGTAGCCACCGGAAACTACTACTCCGTCCGCCCCACCAACCAAACCGTCAATGGCCTGTCCTGGTTTCTGATGAATTGGATCACCACCGGTGCGACGGTAACCCAGCCCACGAGTTCCGAAACGCCAGTGGTGTTCACAGCAAGCAATGCAGACGTGAAAGCGCGCGTGAAATTGCGTCTCGGCTCAAGCCTGTCTTCCGCCACCGCTGCCAACGGCCAACGCAAGCTGGCTTTTGCCGACGACACACCGGATAAGTTTCATTTGGTCTATGAATCCGCGGGCGAGATTTACTACATCGTTTCCACGGACAACGGCGCAACGTGGAGCAATGAAATCTTGCTCAGTACCGTAGCCGGCAACAACAAATATCCCTCGCTTGCATCGTATCAAAACAAAATCTACGTCATCTGGCAGCGCACCACGAGCACGAACAATTACACGGTGTATGCGCGCCGCTATACCAGCGGCAGTTGGGCTGCGCCTCAAACTTTGGGCAGCGCAAGCTTGACCACAGGCAACAATCCTCTGCCCGTGATCACGATGAAAGAAGTGTTGGTCGGCGGCTTAACCAAGATCAGACTCATTTCAGTTTGGAAGGGCGCGAGTGCCTTGCGGTTTCGCACCTCGGAAGACGACGGCGCAACATGGGCGACCGAAGCTTCTGTGTCCGGCACTTCCTCCTCGAACAAAAATCCGAGTCTTTCAGCCGGGTTGTTTTTCGGCGCAGATTATCAAGACGCCTATCTCACGTATGATGAAGGGAGCTTGATCCGCATGAAAGCATATTCTACTTCGTGGGGCACGACGGAAACACCTCCAGGAGCCACCAGCAATTCCGCCAATTCTTCGCAAGTGATCGTGCAAGACACCGAAAACTTAAACGGACATGCGCACGTTGTTTGGCAAGGAACGGATCCCGGCACGAGCACAGCCGCGGTTTATTATCAGCGCAAATCCGGCATTGACGGAAGTTGGTCCGCGGTGCAAAGCTATGTCAGCAACGGGTATCAACGACCGGTGATCACACACATGAGTTCGAACAACTTGGCAATGCTTTGGGACAAAAGTGGCTCGGTTTACAAAGCGACCTACACATACAGCACCAACAGTTGGTCAACGGCGCAGAACATGGGAGCGGGCCAATATCCCTCCGCCTCTGCGGCATTTGGCAGCGATCAGCCTGCGGGCAAGTACGCTTCGATGATAAACAGCAGCGCGCCTTATAAAATTCAAATCGCCTCGGAGACGCTGCAAAAATCCACGGAAGAGAACGGCGCATATTCTCGCCGCGTGGCGGTCACGGACGCGGCAGGCGCGATGTTCATTATTGATGTCCACGACGTTTATTTTCGCACCAAAAACGGCGACACAAAACCGCTCAACTTCGTTGCCGTGGATGACACGCTGTTGACTCTGCCGCTGGAAGAATATTGGAGCTATTTGGAAACGCAACCCCTCGGGATCACGAGCGAGGAAGACAGTTTGATTGCAGAAGTCAATGTGTATAGCCAAAATCCGAAGAGTTTGCTCACCACCGGCAGGAACGCCTTGAGTTTGAATTTCGAAATGGTGGATCGTGACAGCGCGAAGACGATTTCCAATTTGGGCAACGCGTTGTCTTTCGACAAGTCCGGAAATGCCGCGTTTCGTCTCAGCGGAAAAATTTCTTCGTTGGCGGGCAAGAACATTTCTCTGCGACCAACATTGCAAGGCATTGCGAAGAACCGACACGATCTCTATTACAGCTTGATCCACGTACATTACGACGACAAGCTCAACAAGCAAACTTTGCCGGGAAGCCCAAACGCGGTAAAAGCTGGGCAGATTACAACGTATCAGCTTCATCAAAACTATCCCAACCCGTTCAACCCAACCACGACGCTTCGCTTCGATCTGCCCGAGGCCGGGTATGTTAGTTTGAAAGTGTTTGATCTGCTGGGCAACGAAGTCATGACTTTAGTGGAAGAAGATAAAACCGCCGGCGCGCATCGGGTCGAGCTTGACGGCGCAAAGCTTCAAAGCGGTGTTTATCTCAGCCGGTTGCAGGCCGGCGTGTTTTCGCAAACGATCAAAGTCACGTTGCTCAAGTAGTTTTCATAGTCCTGTCATTCAGAAAGAATCTTTTTAAGCACTGAGAGAAACTCGCGATTTAAACTTTGTGCCGAGTGCTCAAAAGGATTCCTTCTGAATGACGCGCCGTAGGGTACGCTATCAACCTAAAATATATCATATGCGCAAAAACTCATTCCGCCGCCACGCCATTATCGCCGCGAGCATTCTCTTGCAACTCGCGGGAACCAACCGCGCCTCGGCGCAGTTCTTCGATCCCAGCTCGGGCCTTATTCTCGGCGTGTTGCGCGAGATTTCGTTCAAGCATCAGCTTGGTTTGGAAGAACAGCGCCGGCAAACCGCGCAGATGGTGCAGCAGGTCAAGCAATTCTACGACACGTACACGCTGCTGCGCCGCGATCTTGAGTTCACACAGAGTTTGTATCAAGACATGCAGGCCGTGAAGAATTTGGATTTGAGCAATAGCTATGCGGTCTCGAACTTCGTCATCAATGCGGACCGCTTGACCTATTGGCTGCCGAGCACGACTTCCGATCTCACGCGCACGACGATGGACGCACAAGCGTTGCTCAACAATGCCGACGAATTGCAGCGCGCATACGAGAGCTTCGCGCTTTCCACGGAGAAAGATGAAATTCCCGATGACCTCGAAGCGCGGCGGCACAACGCGCTGCGCGGCGAGGAGGTGTTCTCGCAAGCCATGCTCGAATACGCGGTGAAGAGCCAAGTGCTCGCGCGCACGTATGATTCGCTCGCGGTGGAGCTGCATCAACAAGTGATCAACAACAAAAATAAATACACCGAAGCGGAGCGCACGCAGCTTTTGCTCGAAGCTGTGAAGCTGCGCGAGCTTTCCAATACGCACTATGAAAAATATCTCAAGCTCTCGCAAGAGGCGCACACGAACGAGCTGAACATGTTCGACCGCAAGCTCGATTACATCTCCAAACGCTTTGATTGGAAAACCCTGCGCTCGCAAGCGAACAAAACTTCTAAAATTCGCTACGGTTTTTTTGACATTAGCCGCGCAACAACGGAGTGAAAGCTGAAAGCTAATAGCTGAAAGCTGTCAGTTTTCAGCAAGAGCAACACGTCACGGTTCTCGAACAAATTTCTGATCGTCAAAACACCATGCTCGAAATCTTTTTCAGTCAAATTTTCTTCGATTCCGTCCATCAGATGGTGGATTATGTCGTGACCATCTCGACGTACATTTTCACTGTGGGCATGATTTTCTACGTGCTCGCGATGGTGCTGCGCCTCAGCAATGGCCGCGAGAATGCCGATCAATTTTATCATCTCCTGTTTGTCGCGGGCACGGCCATCGGCTTGGCAACGTACAAAATTTGGGCAGTGTGGCTCGGCAAGCTCTTTGTGTTCATGGCGCGCGCGATCTTCGATCTCGAATCCGACAACTTAATGGCGGAATATCTCGGCGCGTTCTTCGCGGACGAGAACGGCGGGGTGAAGCTCTCGCTCTTCAATTTGATGAGCCTCGAATCGCTCTCTTCGCTGTCGTATTTGTTGGTGATGATCGTGTACGAGATCTTTGTCATCATTCAAGTGATCGTGCAAATTTTCTTTTACATGCTCGGCCCGATTGCCATCGTGATCTCGCTCTTCCCGCAGTTTCACGACGTGTTCAAAATTTGGCTGTCGAACTTCTGCTCGGTGAATTTTTGGTCCGTGCTGGTTGCAATTCTTTTTCGTTTGATGAAAACTATTACGACGGCTCCGGCGTTTAAACAGGCGGTCGCGAACGGCGACAAGGGCGTGCTGTGGGACACGTTCATTCTCGGTGTGCTCATCGCGATTTGCATCATTCTCATTCCCAAAATTGCCGCGGCGATTTTCAAAGGCTCCACCAGCGCGGACTTGGGCACGTACGGCGTCGCAGCCACTGCGGGCGTGGTGATTTCAACGGTATGGAAGAACATGAAGAATTATTCGAAAACGGCGACGAACAACCTCACCACACGTGCAGGGGACACGGTAATTGCCGGCGCGAGTGCGCTGATGGCGAGTCCCGCAGCAGAAGCCACGCGCGCGGCCATGGGCAACATCGCAAACGGCGATGCGCAGCTTGCGACGTGGCCGTTCGGAGGGGCGAGGCAAGCGGCCTCGGGTGATGTGCAGGGATAGTCATTTCATAAACAAAAGCGAAGATAGAAAAATGCGGGACAGAAAAATATCCTTTGACGTGAAGGAAGAAGTTCAATGCCGAACATTGGCAGCCTTGAATAATTTTTCTATCCTTCATTTTTCTGTCTGCTAAAAAGGCTGAAGGGAAAAATCATGCGAACCAATCCCGAATACTATGAGTTCTACGGCGAGGTGATTAAGAGCAACATCTTTCTTAAACGTCTTGTGATCGCTTTGGTGACGGTCAACGTCGTGGTGATTTTGCTCGCGTATCTCGGCTTCACGCGACCGGTGGAAACTTACATTGTCAAAGACGGACGCGCGTTTGCGACTTCACCGTATGAATACGTGCGCTCGGTGTACGAAGTGCGCCAGTTCGCGCTCGAGTTTTCGAAGAACCTGCTCGAGTTCAATCGCGAGAATTTCAACGACCGCGTGAAATCCGCGTTGCAAATGTGTTCTACCGAGCTTGAAGTGTTGATGTACAACACCATCAAGACTTCCGACATCCCGCGTTTGGTGGAGAGCACGCAAGGCACGATCAAGTTTGAAGTCGAAGAGATTCGTGTGCAAGAAGGCGAGCCTTACACCGCATATGTTTCCGGGCGCCAGGTTTTCGCCGGGCAGCCGCCGATACCTCTAAAATTTTCGGTGCAAATCAATATCGTCAATCGCACGCAAACCAATCCGTTTGGCTTGCGCATCATCAACTATACCCAAGAGCGAACATGAAAACTTTCATCAAATTCTTCGCCGCCTTGTTATGCGTTACTAGTTTGGCGCAGGCGCAACAACCGAGCGTGGTGCGCGTGAAGCCGGGCTTTGCCACGGTCATTGTTTGCCCGATGAAACCGGATTTAGTCACGGTCGGCAGTCCGGATAATTTCTCGGCGCAAAGCGTAGACAACTATGTGCTCGTCAAACCGCTGGTGAGCTCCGGCTCGACTAATTTGTTCATCAAAGCCGGCTCGGATTCTTATAACCTCGTGCTGCAAGTTTCCGACAAGCCGGATTTGGAAATTCGTTTGCAATCCGCGGCGCGTCCGCCCGCGGCTGAAGCAGCACAGAACGGCAAAGCGAGCAACGGCACGCATAAAGACGAAGCAGAGGCGGAGTCGAAGAGCTCGACCATTCGCGTGAAAGATCTCGCGAGCCTCAGCCCGAAAACACGCACGATGCTGGGCAATTATCTGCGCACGCCGCGGCCCTATACTTACAGCGTCGTGAACTCCGACGTGGTGCTTGCGGTGGATCACATGACCATGATCGACAACAAGCTGCACATTATTGCCACGGTGGTGAATAACTCGAAGATCACGTATGACATCGGCTATGTGCGGTTCAAGTTGATCGAGCGCGCGAGTTCGTATATTTTCTTCTCCAAACAAATCAAAGCCGAAGAGATCGAGCCGGTGCAGGAAGTGTTCAACGCGCGCGTGCTGCCGAATCAATCCACGCGCTTGTTGTTCGTGTTCAATAAAGTCGGGCTTTCGGATAAGAGCATGTTGGAAATCAAATGTTCGGAAGAAAGCGGGCGGCGCGATTTGACGGTGAATGTGCCGGGGGCGTTTATTGAGTGAGTGTGTTTTATTCCCCCCTTGAGGGGGGCCAGGGGGGATGTCGCTCGGTATCGATGATGAATTTGAATGTGATCGTCGCTCTCATTAACACCCCCTAACCCCCCTCAAGGGGGGAATTGCTAAGGTGTGGTGATTGAATAAGGAGTTCTATGAATCTCGAAAAAACATTTTTTGAAACGAAGAACGGACAACGCCGCTTGAAGCCGCAGATGGTGATGTTGTTGAGCGTGTCGGCATTTGTGATTTTTATTTTGATCGTGTTTGCGATGCGCGGCAATAACGCTGCGCCGAAGAAGATCGAAGGACCGTATTCCACGCGGCCGGCGCAGCCGCAGCCGAAGTTGGATTACAACATGGTCAAGCTCGATACGTTTGCGCTCGGCGATTATTATAAGCCCAAAGAAGAAACGCCCGCGATTGCTTCGCGCATCCGTGAAGAGCGTGCGACCGCGCCGCAAACGCGCACGGAAAGCGCGCGCCGCCCAGCGCAAAGCGAGCCGGAAGTGACGAGCACACCGCGTTATTTCAGTTCGTCGAACAACGTGGTCGATCGCAACCCGAACATGATTGTGTATAGCAGCATGGCCTCGAATCAAGTGACCGGCGGCAGCGTGCTCGGTTTGCAATCGACGTTGCTCAAAGTTATATTGCCGGAGAAAACCGCGGTGACGAACAACAGTCTCGTGGAAGCGCGCGTGATGACCGAGGCCGCGCTCGGCGGCATCAATATTCCGCGGCGCGCGCAGTTGATCGGCACGGCCTCGTTGCAAAACAGCCGCGTGGAAATCACCTTTCGCGAGATTCGCATCAACGGCGTGACGCATTCGTGCAGCGGCCGCGCGTTTGATTTGAAGAAGCTGCCGGGCTTGGCCTACACGCCGCTTGACGCGGCCACGCGCAAAGTGGTGCTCGATGAATTACGCAGCGCGGCCTCGGCCATTCCCATTGTCGGACGTTACGCCAATCAAACCGAAATCAATCCATTCAACGAAGAAGTGGCTAGACTTGAAGAGGGACAGGAGTTCTATGTTCAGATTACCAACATTTTTTAAGCGCCGGTTTACAGCGCGCCTCGCGCGCGCATGTGCGTCAATCGATTCGAATTATTCCCCCCTTGAGGGGGGCCAGGGGGGCGTAGGCCAGTTGAAAAAGGCTCGTTTCGAATTGATCAATTGCCTCAACAACATCCCCCTAAATCCCCCTTCAAAGGGGGACTTCTCACGCGCTTCGCGTGTTCGATTGACACCCTTGCGCATAGCAGGCAGGATGCCTGCGCTACTTTTGGCGTGCGGCCTCGTGTTCGCGTTGCTCTCTTGTGAAAAACATAAAGACCCGTTCTCCGCGAGCAATTCGAATCCGTTTATCACCAACTTTGCTTTTAAGCCGGATTTGACGTTGCCCGATGCTTCATTGCGTGCCGACGGTGATTCATTAAAATTTAAAAAGAACGGCAGCTATGCGATTGCGCTGCAATATGAAGACGCGGAATCGAAGGTGAGCAATCGCAAGCTGCGGGCGCATTTCAAGTTCGTGGCCGGCAGCGGAAAAATTTCGAGCAACAAGTTCAGCAATCCGAGCAGCGACGGTTTGTCGTTCGACATTCCCGCCGCGCTCGACGACGAAATTTTTCTCACGCCGGATAAAGCGGGCTTGGTGGATTTGCAATTGCAAATCACGGATGCGGTGAAGCTTTCGGAAACGAAGATTGCTTCAACGACCTTTTTTGAAAATCTCCGGCCCGTCGTTCGTTTCACCGCGAGCGTGCCGAACCAAAGCCAGCCGCCTTACGGCGCGGATTTCGATGCAAGCCGCAGCGCGGACCGCGACGGCGAGATCGAAACCTATACGTGGAACTTCGGCGACGGCGAGCCAAGCGTGACCACGCGCTCGAACACGATTCATCACGATTACAAACTTTCCGGCACGTTCACAGTGCGCTTGTTGATCAAAGACACGGAAGGCTTGGCGGATAGTCTCGATCAAACCGTGACCACTGCGAACGAAGCGCCCGTGGCCGCATTGAGCGTAACGCCGCTTTCGGGCAAAGCGCCGTTGACGATCATCTATAGCGCGCGCGGCAGTCGCGATCGCGACGGCAACATTGCCGCATACGATATTTCGTTCGGCGACGGCCAAAGCTCGCAAGCTGATAGCGGCTCGCACACGTATACGCGCGACGGCGATTATCCGGTGCGCTTGATTGTGCGCGACAACTTGGGCGCAACGAATACGCTCACGCGCAACGTGACGATTCAAACCCCGCCCGTGCCCGTGCTCACGGTTTCGCCCGACTCCGGCGCGTTTCCGTTGAGTGTGATGCTTGATGCTTCGCAATCAATCGATGCGCAAGGCGGACAAGTGACGTATGAAATGATTATCACCGGACAGAGCGGGCAAACTTCGCAAGTGACGTATCGGCAACCCGCGGTCACGCACGTTTTCCGTAGGCCGGATACGTATCGCATCACGTTGACCGCGAGCGTGGTGCGCAACGGCAACACGCTCAGCGCGACCACGGAAAAGAGCGTGCGCGCGATTAATTTAGCGCCGGCAGCGAATTTCAATTTCTCGCGCGATCTCGGCAATGTGACGTTCACTTCCACGAGCACGGAGCCGAACGCGCCCGATGATTTCATCACCAACTATACTTGGAACTTCGGCGACGCGAACCCGCCGCAATCCGGCGCGACATTGGCGAACGTGCTGCACACGTACACAAGAAGCGGAACGTATGTGGTGGAGTTGACAGTGACGGATAATTTCGGTTTGAGCAGCTCGAAGAAAGACACTTTGGAGATCAGGTGAGATGAAGCTTTGGCAAATGAAATGGACGGCGAAAATTTTTGCGGGCGCACTGCTCGCGCTGCTCTGCTTGCCGGAATCGAGTCGCGGCCAGCAATGGTATTATCACACGGTGCATTCCAGTTCGCTCGCGCTGCAATATGGCCGCACGTACAAACTCAGCTATGCGTATCAATTGAGCCGCGTGCGGCAGCTTAAAGTTTCCGGCATGTATGTGTTCGACGAGTTCGACAACGGACCGGATCATGTGAAGAGCGACGTGTACAATGTGAACTTGCAGTTTCAATACAACCTGCTGCATTTTGACAAAGCTTTCATCGGCATGCACGTCGGAGCGGGCGGGTATATGTTGAAGGCGGGGAATTTGGTGGATCAACGCTACAAAGAGCGAAAGCTCAACGCGCTCTTTGGATTGCAAGGCGAGTATTTCATCAACAAGAGCAGCATGGCGCTCGTGGCCGATTATGACGTGCTCTATTTCCCCTTCAGCGATTTGTATGAGTTTCTGCACCTGCCGCGCGTGGGAATAAAATTCGTTTTTTAACCGCACACCGCGCTATCCCTCCGAACATGATTTGAGCATGCCTGCTCCTAGCTTCAATTCGGGAGCAGGCTTGTTCTTCTTTTCTTGGCGCAGACAACCCTGCGGTAGCTCTCCACTTAATCGTGGACTATGTTATTTGAAGCAGGGGAAAGGTTTTCAAGGGTTGCTCCGCGTGTTCTGGTTTTGACGTCAAGCGGCGACAGCGTAACAACTCTATGAGAGTCCATTGACGCGTCGTGAGGC
>JAYRWE010000085.1:0-3999 GCA_041918175.1 bacterium | reverse complement strand
TCGCCACGCATTTCTGTCTACAAGGCCATTTTTGTTGAACACCTTCGGTGTTCATTGGGTTGGGCGTTGTTGGACCCAGGGTGCCCAGAAGCTGGGCACCCTGGGCTGAGGTCTGTAACGCCTTCGGCGTATGGTTGCCACATCGTGTCATTGTCTTGCAATGACCCACACCAAACAACATAGGACCCAAAATCCCTCTTGAAGGAGTGTGCTTGAAGGCCGTAATCGCCGAGGTTGGAGAAGCCGAGTTGATAAACCGTTTGCATATTCTCGCAACTGTTTTATATTGCGCCAATTTTTTGCGCTCATACAACGGCCTGCGCGTGCGCCGCTCAGGAGGTAATACCTCAGTTATTGGTGGAGAACACAGCGCAGCGCTCTTGTCTGCAGGCAGGATGCCTGCGCTACTCGACACGAGGCATTGCCTCATGAGCGCGAAACACCTTGCGGATTGGATGATCGGCGAAATTGGGGCAGAGCGAGTGGCAGTGGGATGCCGTCGCTTTGAAGCCACCCTGCTTTGCAAAGGCCACCTCGGTAAACAAGCGGAGAAGAACCCTCGGTGAAGCAGCGACAAAACAAAAAAAGCGGCTAGTTCTATACTCGAATTTCGCGCATGAACCATGCAACCCGATGCCTGAGCCGGATAAGCCGGAACCCAAACTTGGCGAAACTTTGCAAGTTTCGCCAAGTTCTCTCACCCTAACTTGGCGAGTGAAATGAGCACCTCTCTTTTCGAACAAAACCATCTTTTCTTCATCGAACCTGCTTCCGATAAACACGTGTCGTATGCCGAGCAAGTGAGCCACATGCTCGAAGAGAGCGCGAAGGCGCGCGGCATCGGCATCGCGAAGCGCCCGCCGGAATATCTCGCACAAAAAATGCGCGAAGGCAAAGCCGTGCTCGCCTTTGCAAAAGAAGACGGCCGCTTGATCGGCTTCAGCTATATCGAAACGTGGTCGCACGGCAATTACGTGGCGAACAGCGGTTTGATCGTCGATCCCGCGTTTCGCAACTATGGCCTGGGCAAGCGCATCAAACACGCGATCTTCGAACTCTCCCGCACGAAATATCCGCACGCGAAAATTTTTTCCATCACGACCAGCCACGCGGTGATGAAGATGAATGCGGAGCTGGGCTTTAAGCCTGTGCCGTTTTCCGAATTGACCGCGGACGATGAGTTTTGGAAAGGCTGCTCCACGTGCAAGAACTTTGACATTCTCACGCGCAACAATCGCAAGCACTGTCTCTGCACCGGTTTGTTGTTCGATCCGCAGGCCGAGCGCGCGGTGCAAATCAAGAAACGCGAGAACCGTCTCGTTGTGCTCGCGTTCAGCGGCGGCTTGGACACGGCGTATTGCGCGAAGTATCTTGCCGCGGAGCAAGGCCTTGAGGTGCATTCCGTGGTGGTGAATACCGGCGGCTTCACGGCGAGCGAGTTGGAAGAGATGGAGGCGATGGCGTATCGCCTCGGGGTGCAGCAGCATGTGGTGCTCGATGAAACCGCGAACTATTATGCGAAGTGCGTGAAGTACCTCATCTTCGGCAATGTGCTGAAGAACAACACTTATCCGCTTTCGGCGAGCGCGGAGCGCGCGTTTCAAGCCACGGCGCTCGCGCAATACGCGCGCAGCATCAAAGCGGGCAGCATCGCGCACGGCAGCACGGGCTTGGACAATGATCAAGTGCGCTTCGACATTGCGTTCAACATTCTGCTACCCGAGGCCGCGATTCTCGCGCCGATTCGCGACCATCATGTTTCGCGCAATCAAGAGATCGAGTATCTCAAGAAGCACGGCTTTGAGTTTGATTGGGCGCGCGCGCAATACTCGTTGAATAAAGGTCTGTGGGGCGCGACCATCGGCGGCCGCGAAACTTTTACCTCCTCCGAATGGCTGCCCGAAGAGGCTTTCCCAACGCGCTTCAGCGCGGGCGAGCCGCAAACGCTCGAACTGCATTTCAAGCGCGGCGAGTTGTTCGGCATCAACGACATGGCGTTCGCCGATCCGGTGCAAGCGATTCAACAGCTCGAAAAGATCGCGGGGCCGTATGCCATCGGCCGCGATTTGCATGTGGATGATACGACCATCGGCATCAAAGATCGTCTCGGCTTTGAAGCCGCGGCGCCGCTCATCACGATCAAAGCGCATCACGCGCTCGAAAAGCACGTGCTCACCAAATGGCAGCTTTATTGGAAAGATCAACTCGCGACGTGGTACGGCACGATGCTACACGAAGGCCAATATCTCGATCCTGTGCTGCGCGACATCGAAAGCTTTTTTGCGAACACGCAGGAAAACGTGAGCGGCATGGTGTCCGTGCATCTCGCGCCGTATCGTTTTCAAATTCTCGGCATCACTTCGCCGCACGATTTGATGTCGCCGGAGTTTTCGGTTTATACTGAGGCGCAGCATTCATGGACCGCGGAAGACACGCGCGGCTTTGCGAAGATGTTGGCGAATCCGTATGCGATTTATTATAAAGTGAACAAGCCAGGGAATGACAAGTGAGGTACCTTACACGTTACACTTTACACGAAGCGTGTGTCACGTGTAAAGTGTAACGTGTTCATCGAAAGGACCAATGAACCCAACCAAAGTCGGCATTGTCGGCGCTTCCGGTTACACCGGCGGCGAGTTGTTGCGTGTGTTGTTGCAACATCCGCAGGTTGAACTGCGCTCGCTTTATAGTCGCACGCATGGCAACAAGCCCGTCGCGGAGATTCACACCGACTTGCTCGGCGCGTGCGATCTCAAATTTTCTTCCGAGCTGGCGGATGATCTCGACGTGCTCTTTCTCTGTCTCGGGCACGGCGAGTCGAAGAAATTTTTGCAGAGCCACACGGTCGCGGAGCAGGTGAAGATCGTCGATCTCAGCCAAGATTTTCGCATGGCCGGCGCGCACGAATTTGTTTACGGCCTGCCCGAATTGCAGCGCGAAACATTGCACCGCGCCACGCGCATTGCGAATCCCGGCTGCTTTGCCACGACCATTCAACTTGCGCTCTTGCCCTTGGCGCACGCGCACGAGCTGCGCGACGAGATTCACGTGAGCGCGATCACCGGCTCCACGGGCGCGGGCCAAGCGCTTTCGGAAACCACACACTTCACGTGGCGCAACAACAATCTCTCGGTGTATAAAGCCTTCGAGCATCAACATCTCGGGGAGATGCGGCAAAGCCTGCGCGCGTTGCAGCCGGAATGGAGCGCGGCGCTCAATTTCATTCCCATGCGCGGCGCTTTTACGCGCGGCATTCTTGCCGCGGTGTATTTGAACAGCGCACTCACGCTCGAACAAGCGCACGAGTTGTATGCGAGCTATTACGCGCCGCATCCCTTCACGCACGTCACGCGCCGCAATCCCGATGTGAAGCAAGTGGTGAATACCAACAACTGCGTGCTCTATTTGGAAAAACACGGGGACAAGTTGCTCATCATCAGCGTGCTCGATAACTTGCTCAAAGGCGCTTCCGGGCAGGCCGTGCAGAATATGAATCTCATGTTGGGAGTGGAAGAGACGTTGGGGTTGCGCTTGAAGGCTGTGGTGTTTTAAAAATTTATTTCCTAACGCGGAGCTAAATCATAAAAGCTCGTCCGCCGAAATTCGCCGAAGTCACCGAGTGTCGCCGAAGAAAAGCTTTTCGGTGAAGCCCGGTGACTTGAGTGTCGCTCGGCGGAAGAATTTTTTGCACTGATTGCACTCTAAAGAAATTTGACGAGCAAGTTCGGTAATTTTCACGCTTCCGAACTCATCCGCCCGGCCCCCTTCTCTTCAGAAGCTGACCATGTCCCATAACTTCGTTACTGGACACAGGAGGCGGCATCCACATGTCACCCCTAACGGGGTTCGAAGACGCTGATAAGGGGCATGCTTGCTATACACATATCACCGCTACGCGGTTTTTGATGGCTCAATCGCTTCTGATGGTTTATCAAGCACCCCGTTAGGGGTGCCATGTTTATAGAGAATCACCCACAAGCTGTGATTAAACTCCTTTAG
>JAYRWE010000084.1:0-12266 GCA_041918175.1 bacterium | reverse complement strand
CCGGCCATGGAAGAGGAAGAATGCTTGGTTACGTTGAATAACTCAACGATGGTTCCGGCACTGGCGATCAAATGCAGATAGCGTTGCGCACCGATTTTGTGTTCCAACTTTTCCAACAGTGCCGGATTGGTCTTTTTCAATTCCCGCAGCGCTAAATCGATGGCACCGATGGAGCGGCCAGAGGCAATGATCTTGGCAATCAAAGCATCCAAAATCTCAGCATCAAGAGCATCAATCAATTCTCCGGCCATGGAAGAGGAAGAATGCTTGGTTACGTTGAATAACTCAACGATGGTTCCGGCACTGGCGATCAAATGCAGATAGCGTTGCGCACCGATTTTGTGTTCCAACTTTTCCAACAGAGCCGGATTGGTCTTTTTCAATTCCCGCAGCGCCAAATTTATAGTGCCGATGGAGCGACCGGAGGCAATCGTGCGCTGGATCATCTCGTCAAATTCGTTATCCGCGACCATATCCAGCGGCGCGACCAACTGCGTATTATTCGGCGCAACAATTTTTTTCAGGAAGGAGAGAATGTTTTGGAATTGCATCGTTTTAATCAGAAAGCGAAGTCTTCGACCAGCGAGGTCGCTCTGCAAGTTGGGGAACGAAAGAGGATACTCTCTTTTTACCATTTGTAGAAACTGTCCGCTCTCTGAGAAGCCGCACGCGATTGCCATATTGAGCACCGTGCCGTCGTCAATCTTCCGTTGCACCAAATCGTGGTAACGTCCAAACGTTGCAGTATCCGTTTTTTTCAAAATGATTAAGCAGACCGCCATCAGGTTCAATGGAAGCTGATCAAAAACTTGTTCGATGAAAGCGTAGATGCCGTCATCAGTCAAAAACCGGCTTCTTAGGCGATTTTCCTCATTTTTGTCACTGACGAGTTTCAGCCGATTTCGGATCACGCTTGACAAAGCGACGGCAAGCTGTTGGTCGTTTTCTCCGCTGTTTTTGAAAAACTTAATGAGATGGTTGGCGGCCAATTCAGGGTAGTCATCACGACCGCTGTTCCAGGCCAAAGCACGGAAAATCAGCTCTGCCGCTGAGGAATGCAGAAAAAAGTAGCGCAAGGGGCGATCCGCCTTTACCAAAAGCTGGGCGGCCGCCTTTTCGTCTTCTTCTTCGAGATCGTGAGGAAAAGCAGAAACCGGCGGCGTCAGATCGAATTGCGCCAGAGCCGCCAGCTTCATAAAGCCGGGGCGATGCACTGTCGGTGCGCCAAAGTAACGCACTAACGTTTTCTCAAAGAGTTTTTCCGGTTCGAGTTGGTCAATTTGATCGGGCGAATCAATCGTGGCGAGAAGTTGGTCGAGCAGCAGGAGATCATGTCCGGTAAACTCAAAGATTTTACGCAATCTTTCTTTTGAAAGCCCGACGAAATGGGGTTTGACGCGAGTGATGATTTCATTGAATACCGCGAGCGTTGGCTGGAGCTCCAGAACCGCTTCAACTTCTTCCAGGCTCTCCTCAAAATCCGAATAATCTCCTCGCGGCATCTCTTCAGGAGTCGGCGTGGTGCGCGCTATGAAAACCAGAAAGCCCGTTCCGCGCATTTCGGTTGAGATCTGCAATAGGCGATCATACGCCTTTTCAAGCATTTCAAACTTGCCCTGGCAATCGTCGAGCAAGAAAAGAGTCGGTTGGTTGAGCCGGCGCCGGACACCTTTAACCAAAGCGTCGCCGCTGATTTCATGGCGCAGGCTTACATAAAAAATGCGAAAGCGACATTGCTGGAAATATTCGGCAAGCGCCAATCCCGTCATGGTTTTGCCGCTGCCAGGCAGTCCTCGAATCAAAAGACTGCCGTTGCGCTCGAGCTTTTCTACAAAGTTCTCGGCAAGTTTAGCGTCGCGATAGATTTGATCAGCCGCTTTTTTCTCAAAGTAACGTTTGATCGCTTTGTCTTCAGAACCAGCTACGACCAAGCGGAAAAGGTCATCGTCTTCCCATTGCTCCTTTATTTCTTTTTTGATCTCCCCGAGCACTGCTTTGACTTCTTGAAGGGCTACAGCGATGAAACTCTTTAAATCATCTCGTAGATTTTCTGCCCAGAAGGGGATTTGGGCGGGATCATCATTACCGTAACGTTGGTGCAGAAAGTCAGAAATGGCGCGCAACTCTCGGTGTAGAGCCGTAGTAGCCGTAGTTTGCTCAAGTTGAAACAGTGCGTGCAAACGCGCGTCGGTAGCGATCTTCCAGCGAAAGTGAGCGAGCATGGCAAAAGGCAGATTGCTTTCAAAAGCATTGCGCAACGTCTCCGGCAAAGCTGCCAAATAGCTCTCTATCCCAAGCCGGCCAAGTAGTGCTGTCACTTCTGCCCGAGCAGTATCTTCCAACATAACTACAGCCGGACCCTTCAGAGCGCTGGCTTCAGGAAATTGTGTACGAATGGTTTTGAAAATCTCTTTGACCCGCTGTTGCTCGTCGCGCCTTTCGTTAAGGTCGGAAATGGATCGAAAATAAGGGTGATCTTCGGCGGAGAGGGTTTTGGCGAGGCTGCCAACGGCGTCGCACAAGCTGGTGTAAAGCGCTTTCTGCAAATCAAGTTCAGCGGCTCCGGCGCGTTGGAAGCGCTCAACCAACTGACGATGCAGCTCATTTGCGCCAACGCCGAGGCTCACTTCTTTGAGCAGCGTCCAGGCGCCGGAGAGTAAAGTGCCAAGCTCAATCATGGAATTCTGAGAATGTTTCGTCTCGTGAGTTCGGATTTACGAGTTCCAATTTTCATCTCTGTATTGAAAAAGACCGCCCCCTGTCGAATAGGTCATCACTTCACCTCCACCACACTCCCCTCAAACCTCCCAAACACCTCGGGCGTGTACATGGCTTCGGCGTGCGTTGAAGGTAGCATGAACGTGCCGGGCGTGGTGACGCGCGCTTGGTATTTGTAAATGTGCTCGCCGGCGGAAAGCCACGTCGCGAACAAGAGCACGCGGTCATCGCGCTTCTCCACGTGATCGAAGCCGTAGCGCCACCAACTGTAATTTTCACCCTCGGATTGAAAATCATAATGCTCCGTGCTCGAAGTGAGCAAACGCGGATTGATCGCTTCGAAGCCCGCGGGCAATGGATCATCGACCACAACGAAATGGCGCTCTTGCGGAATGATCACGCGCAGAACGATTTGCACCACTTCGCCGGGATGATATGCGGAAGACACGCCATTGGTCGTGGCGAGACGCTGAATCTCTTTTTTAATCGTGATGCCTTCATCGCGCGAAGGCCCGGGCTTGAGCGGGAAGTACGTCATGCGCATGCCGTAATAAAATCTCCCCGGGCCGCTTTTCGAAATTTCCACGGGCAAATCTTTTTGCTGCGCGAAACGTTTGAGCGCGGACTCGGTGCGGCGCACGTCGGTGGTGCGGCCTTGAAATGCTTCCTGCAAAATTTTTTCGCCCGAGATGCGAATCTCCGCAGTGAAATTCGGAACGTCTTTTTCGTATGCGCGGAAGTAGGTCGTGAGCGCTTCGAACACGACGCCGTTCTCTTGCGTGGTTCTCCAACGTCCGAGTTTGCGCTCGGCCATAAGCCACTGCACGACTTTCTCTGCCATCGGAAAAGCGGCGCGCGTTTCCACGAGCGCTTGCAAACACAACGCGGTGGTGCGCGCGGTGGAATAATAGCACCACCACAACTCTTGCGGGTTCACATCTTCAAAGTGCGCCATCGTGGGATCGATTTTGACTTTGTTCATCAACTCGGCTTGCATGGTCGCAACCATCGGCGTCTTCTTCAACAGAAACGCGGCGCGCAGCACATGGCATTGCCCGTCGAGCGAAAGTTTTTCTCGATTATCAAACAAATAGGTGAGATAATCCTCCGGCTTCTCGCCGCTGAGCACGAGGGCATGCAGCAACAACGCGCGCGTGTAATGGAACGAACGCTCGCTCATTCTTTCGCTTGCGCTGAACTCGCGGCGCAGTTGCTCGTTGGCATATTTCTTTGCAGACTCAACGAGCTTTTTGTTCACGTCGAAATTATTTTGCTTGGCGCACGCGAGCGTGTACAGCGTGAGGCCGGAGATATAATCCCACGAGCGCGATTGGCCGGCCCACAAAGCAAAGCCGCCGTCTTCGGTTTGATAGCGCGGAATTTCATCAAGCGCGGCTTGCACAACGCTGCGATAATTCTCTCCGCTTTTGAGCGCTTGCAGTTTGAACGCCTCCACGAGATCGCCCGCCAAAATCATGGGCAGCGCGCGCGAAAGCTTTTGCTCAAGACAGCCATAGGGATATTCAAAAAGATAATTCACGGACTCGCGCAAGCCGACCATCGCGGTCGAAGCCGCGGTGAGTTCGAGAGCGCCGGCGTCCGCATAAATTTCGCCGGGCACGTTCAGCATTTCTTTCGCGCGCTCTTCCGTGCTGCCGCTCGCGGCCACGACTTCTTTCGTTTGCGGCATCATGATGGGAATGCTCACGGCGAGGCCGTCGGTGAAATCTTCACTGCCCGCTTGCATGCGCGCACGAAACTCATACTTCGCTTGGCCAATCACGCCCGCAACAAACGGCTTGCGAATCGCGCGGCTCTCGCCAGGCGCAAGCTCGAAATTTGCGAGTGAATCGCCGAGCGCTTTGACGCCTCTCGCGAGCAATTGCAGCGCGACTTTGCCGCGTTGCGCGGTGGTGTTCGTGATCGCCACACCCGCTTCGAAACGGTCGCCCGTGCGCGTGAAGCGCGGCATCGCGGCTTGCATGAGCAACGGCTTGTTCACTTTGAAATCATTGTTGCCCTCGCCAAAATGGCTTTGCTTGGTATGCGCCACGGCCATGATGCGAAACGTGGTGAGATTGCTCGGCAATTTGAATTGCACTTCGGCGTGGCCATTCGCATCCGTGCGCAATGCGGGCAACCACAGCGGCGTCAATCGAAAATCGCTGCGCATGTCAATGCCTTCGAAACCGCCGCCACCGCCCGTGGCTTCGGCTTTCTGTCCATAGTTGCGTTGCTCAATCAAATGCAGCAACGTTTCGCTCGTGCGCACGGAGAGCGGGCGCGGGCCGTAGAAATCGCCGAAGGGATCGGGCAATTTGTAGCCGATCAAATTCAACACGCCGATATCAACCACTGCGAGTGTGACCTCGCTTTCCATGCCCTGCGCATTCGGGCCTTTCACATCAACAGACACGCGTACCATTTCGCCGGGGCGATAATCACTGCGATCGGATTTCACATTCACGGCAAGATGCCGCGTGCCGGGATCGACCGTGAGATTCGTGTAGCCGATTTTAAATTGCGGCTTGCCGATGTCCTCGCCCTCTTTCGAAAACATTTGATTGCCGCTGCGGCCTTGCAAGAGCGCAACGCTCACAAACATGTTGGGCAAATAATTTTCTTTAATGGGAATTTGAATCGTGGGCGCAGTGCCGGTGAGTTCGAGCACGCGGCTTTCGAAGATCGATTCGCGTTCGATGGTGAGTAGCGCGCGACATTTTTCAAACGGCGATTGCACCATAATGGTCGCGACGTCGCCGGGTTTGTAGCGCTTGCGATCAGGAATCAATTCGACGCGATCATCATCGCTGCGCTCCCACGCGACGTAATCCGCACCGCTCACATAAAAGAAAATTGCGCTCTTCGTCATGCGGCCGCGCGCGTCGCTGCCCGAGGCTTCGAGAATATAATAGCCGGACTTTTTCGGCGTGAAGAGATAAGCGCTCGCTTTGTTTGTGCTCGTGAGCACGGTCGAATCCACGGGCGTGTCTTCCATCGTCGTCTCCCAACTGTATCGCCAGCCTACGCCCGCCTTGCGCACGGAATGCCATTGCCGTTGAATCACGCGCAGCTTCACGCGTTGATTGCTCGCGAGTTTGTCATCGGGCGTTACGGCAATCACGCTGCACGCGACGGCTTTATTCACCGCAAAAAAATAACCCGGCGTGCGCAAGCCGATATAAAATTCCGCCGGATGCACCGCGACCGAAGTTCGGCCCGCAAGCGTTTGCCCGCTCGCGCTCGTGGCCTCGCCTTCGATCAGCAAACTTTGCGGCACCGGGATGCCCGAAGGAATCGCCGTGCCTTTGATCGCAAGCTCGCCCTCGGCATTGAGCGAGTCCGCGCCCGAAGCGAGCAATTGGCTGCTGTGATACTCGCTGCTCTCATACCAGCCGCGCCATTGCCGAAAAGTATAATCCGGATAATTTTCCGAGTTGAATTGCGAGGGCATGAGCTGCAAACGCCATTTGATTTCCGCGTTGCGCATGGGCGAGCCGAAGAGATAACGTCCCTGAATTTTCGCGGCGACGTTATCGCCCGAAATATAACCGCGTTTCGCGTTCGTCAAGTTCGTGGCGAACGCATTCACTTCAAACTCCGCCGGGCGAAACGCCTCCACGCGAAACGAGCCGCTCGTGATATTCTCGCCGCCCTCTTCGCTGCCTTCTTTTTTTGGCGCGCCGAGCGTCATCCAATACAAACCGAGCGGCGCATTTTTGTCGATCACCAAACTATCATCAAACGCGCCGTATTCCGAAAGATAAATCATCTTCGCAACGACTTCTTGATTGCGCGAGTCTTCAATGCGCCATTGCCAACTGCGCTGCAACGGAATGCGCCATTCGCCCGTGCCGTCTTTTTCACGCACGATGCCTTTGAAGTAAACCGTTTCGCCGGTGCGATAGAGACCGCGATCGGTCATCACCACGCCGGTGCGCACGAGCGGCTGCGGATTCCATTCGTAATCAATGCCGAAGCGATAGGGATAAATGCCCGTGCCCCATTCGCTGTGCAGAAACGCGAGATCGTTGCCTTTGCGCGCGAAGATCCATGCGCGCGGTTGATCCCACTGACTACGCGCCGGAATATTCAATTCGGCCCAACCCGGCGTTTCGCAGCGGCCTTGCGCATCGGTCACGCCGCTCCACAAAATTTTATTGCCATCATCGCGCACTTCGATTTTCGCATTCGCCACGGGACTCGCGTCTTTCATGTTGGTGACGAACACGAGATTGTTGCGCGGCGAAAACTTCGCAGTGAGGCCGAGACGCGTGACTTGATAAAGCCCGCGAATGTAGCGCACATTGTTCGGCTGCGAGGCATCGACTTGCACGAACACGACGCCGGCACTATCCGGCCCGAGTGCATGCTTCAATTCTATCGGCCGCAGATTCCAAAAATTTCTCTTCTTCCCAAAAGAGAGGCGCGTTTGCACGGTGAGCGCGAGAGGCGGTGCTTGTGTGCCATAAAAAGCATTTTGGCTATTGAGCAGAGGAATGATCTCGCTCACCATGAGCTTGCGCATGCCGAGATTCACACCTTCGTAATTCATGGCTTCAATGGGCACGCGACGATCGCCGTCTGCTTCCACGATGCCCGTGCCGCCGCTGAAGCGCACTTGCGGCTCATAACCGGTCGTGGTGATTTTGCCGCTCGCGACTTTGCCGAGCTTGTTGCCGAATTGATCGGGCAAGTCCGCGTCAATCGTGAATGTGATCGTGGTGTCGGGTGGGAAGTAAAACGACAAATTCAAATCCGCTTCGTACCAATTCCAATCATTGTAATATTCAGGATATTCAATCGGCGGGTTGAATTTCAAATGCTGCACGAGATCGGAGGCCGCAACCGGCGTGGAGAAACGAAACGTCATGTTGGTGAGCGGTGTGCTCGGCGTCTTCGGCTCATAATCTTTAAACGCAAAACCTTCGGCGGTAAAAAATTTGAGATTGAAAGGCGCGCCCGTGCCCAAGTTGCCGATAGTCGCAGGAGTATTCGCGAGCACAGTGACATTGATTTGCTCGCCTTGCGGCAGCGGCGTTTGCGGTTTGATGACGATGATGTGCTCGAGCGTTTGCTGCCAATCCGCGAGGTCTTTCAAATCCTCCACATTTGCCGCGCGTATTTTAATCGGCACGCGCGCAGTGGCAACGGGAATGGGCACGCCGCGCACCGCGCGCACGACTGGTTTGCCCGTGGTGAGCGTGATGAAATTCGCAATCGCGTTCGCATTCACGGGGAGATTAAAACGCAAAAGAATTTCCGCCTCGCGATGAATGTGTTGCGCTTCATTCTCCGGCCACGTTTGAGTGACTGCCGGGCGCATGGTTTCGAATGACCATGAATACGGTTGCGAGAGCGTGGCGTTCGCAACGGACTTTATTCCCGCGGGAATCGTGATCGTGAATTTCGTTGCAGGTGGCAGCGCTGCGCTTGGTTGAAATTCGATGCTGCTCGTGCCGAGCCAACGAAACGTGCCGGCCACGTTCGGAACGATGACGAACGGTCCGGCGCTCATCGGCTCGCTCAAAACTTTGAGCGCAACCATCGGTTGATTGAACGTGACCACAATGCGTTGCGCTTCCGCGGTGCTGCCGGTTTTGCCTTTGGGCGTGGCGCTGACGATTTGCACGGCTTGCTGCGCGTGAAGTGAAGTTGTGAATACTAGCAGCGCAATGATCGTGTGGAGGAATTGCATTGCAAGAGCCGCACGCAAAGGCGCAAAGGCGCGAAGAACCCGCAAAATTTTTTCTTTGCGGCGCCTTTGTCCCGTGCGCGGGGCAGCTTTGCGTGAAAGCTTTTGCGTTACGGAAAACGATTGTGTTTGGAATGGATTCATGATGAAGCTCCCTTTCTTGGCGGGCGTGAATGTTCGTAGTAGCTCCTTCAGGAGCCGAATGTCCGGAGTGGTTTGCGCCTCAATGCAATCTCAAATCCGACTTCACGTTCCTCCACCGCGCCGTCATTCTGCAAGAACCTTCCCTCGTGCTTGCGACGCAGTCTGTTTTGAGAGAGGTGCCGAGCGCGAGGGAAGTTCCTTACAAGGATGACATGTGATGAGGGGCGTGCATGAAATCGAGCGAAGTCCGACTTGGGCGCGAGGGCTTTTGAGCAACACAAAAAAGCTTTTTGCCCAAGCCGGACTTCAGTTTGATGGCGGACAATATATCATCGCAAGCCGCGATTGGCAAGGGCGAAAACAGTGAATCATCGGTTAGAATGGGAGAGCGATTGGGCAAGAGGCTAGGCATTGAGTCGCGCGATTTCGACGAGCAAGTTTTCGATGGAGACGACAACGATTCCCGCAATATGCTCGAAGTCATGATCGTGCGACCAAAGCGGGTAGCCGAGTTTCAAGGTGAGAGCGAGAAGATCAGCATCGGTGGGATCGCGTTTGCCGATCAACTCCAATGCGCGCGCTTTGTGATCCTCAAAGAACGCGTCTTGATAGGCCGCGACGGGAAAGCGCTCGAATGCAAGCCAAATGTTTTCTTCGGAGGCTCCGGTTTTGGCGGCGATCATTGGAATATACCGTTTTACTTCCCACGTCTTGCGCTCGGTGGTGAAGAACCGAAAATGCCTGGAGAAAATAATGTCGAGCGCTCTGCCGCGCAGCAACGCCGCGATCATTTGGTTGGTATCCACGATGAGGTCTGACTCAATCACGGGACAGGGTCCTGCGAAAGCGGTTGAAATCCTCTAAAATTTCTTCTTCAGTAATTCCGGCCTGCAGCATGCCCGCGCGCACCTCGTCCGTGACTTTATAGACGAACTCTTTGTCCCGCGCGAATTGCACTTCCTTCTCCAAAACTTTGACGGCATAACTTATTGCGTCCGGCGTTCCGGAGGCTTGCGCCAAACGCTGAAGCTCTTCCGCCAGTTTTGTGGAAAGAGGGAGCAAGCCGCCGTTGCCGTTGTGCTCCGTGCTTTCCACGGGCGCAGGCTCCTCCAAAAACGTGATGAGCACACGCTGTTTTTTGTCCGTGGCAATGGCTTCGAGCGGCTGGATGGTTTTGCCGTCATAAATGCCGGCAATGGTCAATAAGGGAGTGGTCATGAGAAACGCTCCTATATAAAAATCCGAAGATCGAAATAAGCCGGTTTCATTGGTTCAGTTCATCAAAAAGTTCATCCACGCTGCCGACTTCGTAAAGTTCTTCGCCCCGTTCCGACTTGCGGAGCGTTGCCGCGGTCAGCTCATTGGGGACTTCGGCGAGACGCAATTCGAAGGGCTTACAAACCAACCCGTAACGAGTATACCTCGAGATCGCGTCGGAGAGGGAGATATTCAATTGTTCCAAATTTTTTTTGCGCCTCGCTCTTTACTTTAGCATCAATGCGAGCCTGGATGGTTGCGGTTCTTGCCATGTTTTTATCCGTTTGTGCAGCGGTTCGGGTTTGATTGATTGCAACCAACCTACTCACTTTTATAAAAAAATGCAAGGCGGTGTTAAGCTCGTTTAAGGATGAATTTGTATCTCTTTTAAAAAATGTTCGAATAATCGTGGCCCGCTGTACGAAAAAGCAAAAGTTTTAAAAAAAAACGTCCTGCGCGCATCGAAATCCGACGAAATCGAACCGGTCAGAAGCATGAAGTCTAAATCGACTGGCGCCACGAACATCGAGGGGGTCAAGACTCCAAGCGCCGCCTCGCAACACCCGATATTCACCAATATTAGGTCCTTTCGGATTGTCTGCATTTCGCTTCCTATAGTACTTCGCATCGTATGGATCTTCGCACCATTCCCACACATTGCCAGCCATGTCGTACAAGCCGAGCATGTTTGGGTTAAATGAACCGACCGGCGCAGTGAAGATGTAGCCATCACGATAGCCCTTCCAAATTGTCCAATGGCTGAAATGCTGTTTCGCAGTTTCATCCGCAATGTTGCCACCATTCTTGCCAGCGGGATCACCATTGCCCCACGCGTATTTATAATTCTTGCTGCCGCTGCGACAGGCATATTCCCATTCCGCTTCGGTGGGCAAACGTTTCTTGGCCCAAGCTGCATAAGCCTTCGCATCATTCCAGCTCACATGAATCACGGGATGATTCTCGGGCGCATAATTACCTTCGGCGCTGCGTTTCCAATTGGCACCAGCTGTATTTTTCCAATCCGTTGCTTCCCACACATAACTGCCGCCGCTTTTTTCCGCCTCGGTTTTGTAGTTTGTTGCCAAAATAAATTTACGAAACTGCGCGACCGTGACTTCATATTGGTCGAGATAAAACGCATTCACACGCACGCGATGTGCGGGTTTTTCGTCGTCTTCACCGTTGTCATCGCCCATCATAAATTCACCCGCGGGGATATAGACCATACCTTCAGGCTTGGGGCGAATACGAGGCTGCTCGCTTCGTTCTGGCATCGTGCTGGGCGCAGCCGGTTTATTTTCGCGTTTGGTTTCAGTCGGCGTATCTTCCTGCTTTTTTACTGAAGAAGGGTCGTTGCTCTTGGGTTGAATCGCAGAGGAGGTTTGCCGTTGCGTTGCGGAAGAATCCTCGGCCTTCTTTGTTACGGGCGGATCTTGTGAAGCAGAATCTTCCCAATCGATTCCTTTCCAAATCACCAACACCAATCCGGCGATAACGGCAAACGCACCGGCATAACGTTGCCACGCAAAAGCCGTTTGATTGGGTTGAGGAAAAGACGTTGGAACAGTCGGAGCGGGGCGAGGCTCTGGTTGCTTTTCAGTTTGACGAACCGGTTGCGGCTCTGGGCGTGGTTCGGGCGCAGGCCGCGGCTCTTCTTGCACGCGAGCAACTGGTTTTTCCTCAGCCCGTGAAATATCTTCCAAAAGTTTTTTTAAACCGCGTCGATAGTCTTGCGTGAAATCAATGCGCTGCAAACGGCGCAAACGCAACGGCGTTTTGCATTCGCGATAGAGCACGGGCACGATGATCTTGTTTTCATCGAGCGCGAGCGCCAACTCGTCTTGCACGTTCTCTGATGCCGTCGAAGCAGGCGAGAGAATGATCAAGAACCGCGCGCAGTTTTCGAGTGCGGTTTGCACGGCGCGATCCCAACGCGCGCCCGTGGGAATGTCGAGCTGGTCGATCCAAATCGCCACGCCCGCGGCGCGCAGGTCTTTCGCGAGGCGCAGCGCAAAGTCCGCGTCTTCGCGGGCATAGCTGATGAAGAGGGTGTTGTTAGGTGTCATGCTTCCCGAGCCAATGATATGAGCCTGTTCCCAGTGAGTAAAAAGATTCCTGCTGAATGACACCTTGGACGGAGTACGCGAAGTTCGGCTTGGGCGCGAGGGTTTTTATCAACACAAAACGCTTTTGCCCAAGCTGAACTTCAATTTGAGTGTGGGCAATATATCATCGCGGGCAAAGATTGGCAAGCGCGAATTCCTGCGGGCGCGCATGCGCCTCAACCGAACGCGCGCAGCGCGAGAGCAAGTCCCCCCTTGAGGGCATAGGTGTCAAGTTAAGCACCTAGGGCTTCAAGCAAAACTAAAGGATAAATTCTTTTTTTGTTCTTCCCTTTGAGACAGCGTTTCGTGATAAACGTAAGCGCGTTGGCTAGAATTTTTTTCCCGGT
>JAYRWE010000083.1:0-119923 GCA_041918175.1 bacterium | reverse complement strand
TCGCCACGCATTTCTGTCTACAAGGCCATTTTTGTTGAACACCTTCGGTGTTCATTGGGTTGGGCGTTGTTGGACCCAGGGTGCCCAGAAGCTGGGCACCCTGGGCTGAGGTCTGTAACGCCTTCGGCGTATGGTTGCCACCATAGTGTCATTGTCTTGCAATGACCCACACCAAACAACATAAAACCGTAAGGAGTGTATTATGAACCAGCTTCATCCGCCAAAACAAAAAAGCAAAACCATTTCCGGCAAAACGAATTCAATCAGTGCTTCGAATCGTTTTGCCAAAAATGGTTTTGCTTTGAAATCATCCCCTACAAATGCTGCGTTCAATTCTCCGCGTGGGTGTTCCAGAGTTTGAGCAAGATATTCTCGCCGACCGCGGGCACGTAGGAACTGGGTTCGAGAATTTTGATGATGGCGTGGCGTTGGCGCACTTCAAAGGCTTCGGCTTTGCCATAGGTGCGGCCGGTTTCATTCGCTTGCAAGGCTTGAAAGAGTTCGAGCCGCATGCCGACATTCAAACCTTGATTTTCGCCGAGCGTGATGATCCAATAGTTCGGACGAATTTCCACGACGCTGGCTTTGAAGAATGTGCCGGATTCCGCGCCGAAACGTTTGCCCGGCACGAACTTGGGGGCGGGCTGCTTTTTCAGCGGCTTGATTTTCGGCGCGCCCGTGACCGTGGTCGGCATGGGCGCATAAGCCGGCGGACGGAAGCGCAGCAAGAACGCGAAGCGATGCGTCGCGGTTTGATCGACCGGATCTTTGCTGAAGCCGTAATCCAACTCCAACGTGTTATTCACCGCGGCAATGTTCACGAGCGAGGCGCCGAGCGTAATGCTGCCATTGTCGTTGCCCGCGCGCAGGTTGAGATATTCGCTCATCAACACTTCCCAGCCCACGTGCCATTGCCCTTTTTGTTGGCTATTGATTTCATAATCCGCGGCGAAGTTGATCATGTCGAGCGGCTTGACGAGCAGACCCAAACGCGTGAGCGTGGGAAATTTGCTTTCGGTTTGCGCCGTGGTGTTCCACTTCAACTTCGCGCCGAGGTTTTGCACGCTTGCGCCGAGCGACACGCGCGGCGAAGGCATGAAGCGCGCGCCGAGATCGAAACCCATGCCCGAGGCGCTGCTGCCCGCGAGGCTATGAAAGAGCAGCTTCGCGCTCGCGCCCAACGCGAATTGCGACGCGACTTGTTTGCCATAAGAAAAGAGCAGCGCGTTTTCATTGTTGGAAAGCGTGCCGATCACCGCGCCGCCGCCGTTGCGCGCTTCGATATTGCCGACGTTGTAATTGATCCAACTCACGCCGAGCGTGCCGACTGAGCCCAGCGGATATGCGCCCGCGGCATAGTTATATTGCCGATCCAACGAGAGCAAGGAATACATGCCGCCGATTTCCGGCACAGTCATGAGTCCCAAGCCCGCGGGGTTCCAATAGCCCGCGGAAATGTCGTTGGCCACGGCCACAAATGCTCCACCCGTGCCCATGCCGCGCACGCCGGCGCCGATGCGCAAATACGCACCGGGCAAACCACCGTCTTGCGCGGATGAGCTCTCTAGCAACATCGGACTAGCGATGATAGCTAAAGTCAGCAGCCCAAGAGAGATTCTTTTTTGCATGGTTGTTTCCTCTTTGGGGTCGTTCGTAGTGACGCCGAATGAGGTTTGACGAGCAAAATCGGTAGTCCTGCCCCCTTGTGGGGCAATGCAACGTGCAAGAACAGCGGCCCACAAGGGGCCGGGGCTACGATGATTACCGAATTTGAACGCCAACCCCTCAAGGGGTCACTACGAGCTTGTTACCGCAGCACCGCAATTTTGCCGGTGATGCGTTCTTGACTGCTGGTTGTGATAACGTAGAAGTAAATCCCGTTCGCTACCATTTCGCCGCGTCCGTTGCGGCCATCCCAACTCACAATAATCTCGCCGGTTCTGCCCACTCCGCCGGGGTTCTCCACCTCATGCACCACGTCGCCCGCAGCGTCCATAATCTTGAGCGTGGCCTCGGTCGCAGACTCGAACACGAAACGAATCTGCACCGTTTCCAAACTCGGATTGAAGGGCGCGGGATACGCAAAACTCTTTTGCTCGAGAAGCGCGGTGTAGTCTTGCGCGAGCATATCCGCTTGCACGTTGTTGTAGCTGCGCGTGACCGGCGCGAATGTAAAGCCGCCTTTCACGGGCCGCACCTCGTCGGAGAATCCCGGATTGACCGAGCCTTGATAAAAGCCCGTCGCATCCGTGGTGGGATTATCCGGCAAACCTTCCAATAACACACCGCTGATGCCGGTGCCTTCGGAGGTGCGAACAAAGCCGGAGATGAGAAACTTCGCCGCGCCTTGTGCGCGCACTGTGAAAGCATTGTTCAACACGGCCACGCCGCCGCCCGGCGCAGCATTCGTTACCGCCACATTGCGCAAGCCCAACGTCGCGAGCGAGTCGATCTTGATCGTCGCCGTGAGTTGCGCTTGGCTCTGCACCGTGATCGCCGTAACAGTGATGCCGCCGCCGAAATCCACACTGCTGATGCCGCTGAAGAAATTCGTGCCCGTGAACGTGACGTTGAGCGTCTCGTTGCGTTTGCCGCTCTGCGGCGCAATCGCGGCGAGCGTCGGCGCGCCGGTGGTGACGGTGAAACTGTTCGGCAACACCGCACTGCCGCTGCCCGGACCGCTGTTGCTCACGCTCACGTCGCGCGGGCCTGTGGTTGCGCTCGCGCTGATGGTGATATTCGCCGTGAGCTGCGTGCTGCTGTTGATCGTTGTGCTATTGATCGTGATGTCGCCGCTTCCAGCGGGGCCGAAGCTCACGCTCGTCAAGCCGCCCAAGAAGTTCGTGCCCGTGAGCACGACATCGAGCGTTTGCAGACGATTGCCGCTTGCCGGCGCAACGTTCGTCAAAGTCGGCGGCACGCCGCCGATCGTGAAGCCATTCACCAATGTTCCGGTGCCGCCGCCCGGCGGAGGATTCGTCACGCTCACATCGCGCGCGCCCAGCACGGCGTTCGAAGCAACCGTGATATTCGCCGTGAGTTGCGTTGCGCTATTCACCACGAGCGTGTTGATCGTGATGTCATTGCCGAGGTTGAGCGTGGTGGCATTCGCAATAAAATTGCTGCCCGCCACAATCACGTCCAACGTTTGACTGCGCATGGCATTCGCCGGCGTGATGCTCGTCACCAGTGGAATCGAAGTGCCGACATTAAACGCATTGGGCAAAGTTGCCGTGCCGCCGCCCGGTCCGGAGTTCGTCACGCTCACGTCGCGCAGGCCGAGCGCCGCATTCGCGCCGATGGTGATATTCACCGTCAGTTGCGTGCTGCTCGTGACCGTCGTCGAATTGATTGTGAGGTCCGCGCCCAAATTCACGCTCGTCAATCCGCTCGAGAAATTCGAGCCGATCAAAGTGAGCGTCAACGTTTGGCCGCGATTGCCGGCCGCGGGTTGCACACTTGCCAAACCCGGCAATGAAATGCCGACCGTAAACGCGTTGGCCAAAGTCGCCGTGCCGCCGTCGATGCCGCTGTTGGTGACGCTCACGTCGCGCACTCCGAGCGTGGCGTTCGCGCCAATCGTGATATTCACCGTGAGTTGCGTGCCGCTCGTCACCGTTATGGCGTTGACCGTGATGTCATTGCCCAAGCTCGCGGTGGTGATGCCGCTCACAAAATTCGAGCCGGTGAAAATCACGTCGAGCGCTTGGCCGCGATTGCCGCTCGTGGGCGCGATGCTCAAGAGCGTCGGCAGGCCGCTCGTGATCGTGAACGCATTCGGCAAAGTAATCGTGCCGCCGTTCGGCCCGGGGTTCGTGACGCTCACATCGCGCGCGCCCAAGCTCGCATTTGCGGCGATGGAGAGGTTTGCTGTGATTTGCGTGGTGCTGTTGAACGTGACTGCGTTCACGGTGACGTTGTTGCCAAAGTCGACCGTGGTGTTGTTCGTCGCGAAAGCGGAGCCGGAAAAAACCACGTTCAACGTTTGGCCGCGAGCGCCGCTCGACGGCGTCAACACGATGCCGATGGTCACCGGATTGACCACAAACGCTTCCGGCAAACTCGCCGTGCCGCCCGGCGTCGTGACGCTCACGTTGCGCGCGCCGAGATTCGCATTCGCCGCGATCAACACGCCGGCCGTAAGTTGCGCCGCGCTATTCACCGTGACGTTGTTCACGGTGATGCCCTCGCCCAGGCTCACGCTCGTTGCGCCGCTCACAAAGTTGGAGCCGTTGAATATCACATTCAGCGATTGCCCGCGATTGCCGCTCTGCGGCGCAATGCTCGTGAGCGTCGGCTGCGACACGCCCACGGTGAAACCGTTCGGCAAAGTCGCCGTGCCGCCGCTCGGGCCGGCGTTGGTCACGCTCACCTCGTGCGCGCCGAGCGCCGCGTTTTGTGTGATAAAGATATTCGCGGTGATTTGCGTCGCGCTGATCACGTTGATGAAGTTGACGGTGATGCCTTCGCCAAAGCTCACGCTCGAAACACCCGCGGCGAAATTTGACCCGAGCATTTGCACTTCCAACGTTTGTCCGCGATTGCCGCTCGTCGGGTTAATGCTCACCAACGTCGGCGCAAGACCGATCACGCTGAAGGCGTTCGGCAAAGTTGCCGTGCCGCCGCCCGCGCCCGGATTCGTCACGCTCACGTCGCGCGCGCCGAAAGCCGCGTTCGCCGCAATCGTGATATTCGCCGTAAGCTGCGTGCCGCTCGTCACGGTTACATTATTCACCGTGATCTCATTGCCAAAACTTGCCGTCGTCACGTTTGCCGTGAAGTTCGTGCCGCTCAAAGTCACATCCAGCGATTGGCCGCGTGTGCCCACATTGGGCGCAATGCCCGTCAACGTCGGAGATGCGACGCCGACCGTGAACGCGTTGCGCAATGTCACTGTGCCGCCGCCGGCAGAGGGATTGGTCGCGGACACGTCGCGGCTGCCCACAGTGGCATTCGGCGCAATCGAGATATTGGCAATCATCTGCGAAAAGCTGATCACATTGAGCGCGTTGATGGTAATGCCTTCGCTGAAATTCACGGTCGTGAGATTCGCCGCGAAGTTCGAGCCGGACAACGTCACTTCCAAGGTTTGACCGAGATTGCCAAACGCCGGCGAAATGTTTGTCAGCGTCGGAATTGCCACGCCCACGGAGAAGGCGGCTTCAAGCGTTGCCGTGCCGCCGCCCGGCGCCGGATTCGTCACGCTTACGTTGCGGTTGCCGAGCACGGCATTCACCGCGATGGTGACATTGGCCGTGAGCTGCGCGCTGCTATTGACGATGATCGAATTGATTGTGAGGTCATTGCCCAAGCTCACCGTGGTCAAGCCCGCGGCAAAGTTGCTGCCCGTGAGAATGAGATCCTCGGTTTGCCCGCGATTGCCGCTCGTCGGCGAAACGCTGGTGAGCGTCGGCGCGCCGATGCCGACGGTGAAAGCATTCGGCAAAGTCGAAGTGCCGCCGCCCGGCGCAGCATTGGTCACGCTCACATCGCGGCTGCCGAGCACTGAGTTCGGCGCAATCGAAATGTTTGCGCTGAGTTCCGTTGCGCTATTCACCGTGACGGCGTTGACCGTGATGTCAAAACCAAAACTCACCGTAGTGACGTTGCTCACGAAGTTCGTGCCCGCCATCGTCACGTTCAAAGTTTGGCTGCGAATGCCGCTCTGCGGCGTCAGGCTCGTCAACGTTGGGATCGACACGCCAATGGTGAAGGCCGTGGGCAAAATCGCCGTGCCGCCGCCTGGCGTGGGATTCGTGACTGCCACATCGCGCGCGCCCAAAACAGCATTCGCGCCAACGGTGATATTGACCGTCATTTGCGTGAGGCTGTTCACGCTCAAGTTGTTGACCGTAATGTCATTACCAAAGCTCACGGTCGTGAAGCCCGCCGCAAAATTATTTCCCGTTAAAGTCACATCTAGATTTTGCCCGCGATTCGCAAAGGCCGGATTCACGCTCGTCAAACTCGGCAGCGCGTGGCCGATGGTAAACGCATTCGGCAACGTGGCCGTGCCGCCGCCCGCGCCGGAGTTGGTTACGCTCACGTCGCGCGCGCCCAATGCTGCATTGACCGCGATGGTGATATTGGCCGTGAGTTGCGTGGCGCTGTTGATGGTCGTGGTGTTGATCGTCACGTCATTGCCCAAGCTCACGCTCGTCACGCCCGCGGTGAAATTGCTGCCGCTGAACACCACGTCGAGCGTTTGCGTGCGATTGCCGGTTGCCGGCGCCACGCTCGTCAACGTCGGAATCGCCACGCCCACGGTGAAAGCGCTCGGCAACGTTGCCGTGCCGCCGCCCGCGCCGCTGTTCGTCACGCTCACATCGCGTGCGCCGAATGTTGCATTCGCCGCGATGCTGATATTCGCCGTGATTTCCGTCACTCCATTTACCGTGACGGAATTGATCGTGATCTCATTGCCAAAACTTACGCTCGTAACACCGCTCGTGAAGTTCGAGCCGCTGAGCGTCACGTTCAACGTTTGGCCGCGATTGCCGTTCTGCGGATTCACGCTCGTCAAAGTCGGAATCGCCGAGCCGACTGTGAATGCGTTCGGCAACGTTGCCGTGCCGCCGCCCGGCGGAGGATTGCTCACGCTCACATTGCGCGCGCCGAGCACGGCATTCGCCGCAATCGTAATATTCGCCGTCATCTGCGTGCCGTTGTTAAACGCCACGGAGTTGATCGTGATGTCATTGCCCAAATTGATCGTCGTTAAACCGTTCGCGAAGTTCGTGCCCGTGAGCACCACGTTAAACGTTTCCCCGCGATTGCCGCCTTGCGGAGTGAGGCTCAACAACGTCGGCACTGCGCCGCCCACGGTGAAAGCATTGAGCAACGTGGCCGTGCCGCCGCCCGGCGCGGTGTTCGTCACGCTTACTTCGCGCACGCCCAGCGCCGCGTTCGCGCCGATGGAAATATTCGTGGTGAGTTGCGTCGCGCTGTTCACGTTCACGCTATTCACCGTGATGTCGCCGCCGAAATTCACCGTCGTCGTGCCCGCAGAAAAATTCGAGCCGGCCATGACGACGTTCAACGTTTGACTGCGATTGCCCGAATTCGGCGTGAGGCTCGTCAACGTCGGAATTGCAATGCCCACCGTAAACGCGCTCGGCAAAGTTGCCGTGCCGCCGCCCGGCCCGACGTTCGTCACGCTCACGTCGCGTGTGCCTAAAGCTGCGTTCCCCGCAATCGTGAGATTCGCAGTGACCTGCGTGCTGCTATTCACCGTCACCGCATTCACGGTCACATCGCTGCCCAAGCTCACCGTGGTCACGCCCGCGCTGAAATTCGTTCCGTTAAAAATCACATCCAACGTTTGGCTGCGATTGCCGCTGTTCGGCGCAATGCTCGTCAACGTTGGCCCAATCACGTTGATCGTGAAGCCGTTCGTCAATGTCGCCGTGCCGCCGTTCGGGCCTGGGTTGCTCACGCTCACCTCGCGCGGCCCAATCGCCGCGCCGTTGCCGATGGTAATGTTCGCCGTGATCTCCGTCGTGCTGTTGAAGTTGATCGCATTGAACGTCACGTCATTGCCCAAATCAATCGTGGTGACGCCGACGATGAAATTCGAGCCGCTCAAAATCACATCCAAGGTTTGGCCGCGCAATGCGCTCGCAGGCGTAATGCTCGCCAACGTGGGAATCGCAATGCCGACCGTGAACGCATTCGTCAGCGTCGCCGTGCCGCCGCCAGGATTGGGATTGGCGACGGACACGTCACGCACGCCGAGTGCCGCATTCGCCGCGAGGGTGATATTCGCAGTGAGCTGCGTCGCGCTGTTGACCGTCACGGAATTTACGGTGATGCCGCTGCCGAAATCCGCGGTGGTCACGCCGCCCGTAAAGTTGCTGCCGAGCATCACCACATTCAGCGTTTGACCGCGATTGCCGAAGGTGGGAGAAATACTCGTCAACGTTGGAATCGCTACGCCAACGGTGAATCCATTCTCCAAGGTTGCGGTTCCACCAAGAGGCCCAGGATTACTGACGGTCACGTTGCGTGCGCCGAGCGCCGCATTCACCGCGAGGGTGAGGTTGGCCGTCACTTGGGTGGAGCTGGTGAAGGTGATCGAGTTGACATTGATGTTGTTGCCGAAGCTCACCGTGGTTTGCCCGTTGATGAAATTCGTGCCGAACAACGTCACGTCCAGCGTTTGCAAGCGATTGCCCGTGTTCGGCACAATGCTCACCAACGTGGGCGCGGGAATGCCAACCGAAAAAACATTCGTTAGAGTCGCCGTGCCGCCGCCTGGAGCAGAGTTCGTTACACTCACGCTGCGCGGGCCGGTCGCGGCATTCAAGTCGATCGTAATATCAACCGTGATTTGGCCGGAACTGTTCACGGTCGTGGAATTGATCGTAATGTCATTGCCAAAATTTACCGTGCTCACGCCGCTCAAAAAGTTGTTGCCGGTTAAAACCACTTGCAGCGTTTGCCCGATGCTGCCGAGGCTCGGTGCAACGTTCGTAAGCTGCGGCGTCGGATTCGTCACCGTGAACGCGCCCGCCAACGTTGAGGAGCCGCCGTCCGGCGGAGGATTCGTCACGGTGACGTCGCGGGCGCCGAGTGCTGCGTTCGGCCCGATGGTGATATTCGCCGTGAGTTCCGTCAAGCTCGTCACGTTCACGCTGTTGACGACAATGTCATTGCCAAAGCTCACCGTGGTCACATTGCTCATAAAGTTCGAGCCGTTGAGCACCACGTCCAGCGTTTGAAAACGCGCGCCCGTTGTCGGAGCGAGACTCGTCAGCACCGGCGAAGACACACCCACAGTGAAACCGTTCGAGAACGTCGCCGTGCCGCCGCCCGGAGCCGCATTGGTTACGAGCACCGTGCGCGGGCCTACTGCCGCATTCAAGCCGATGGTGATGTTCGCCGTGAGTTGCGTTGCGCTGTTAATGGTTGTTGTGTTAATGCTGATGTCATTGCCGAAGCTCACGCTCGTCACGCCGTCGATAAAATTATTTCCAGAGATCAAAACGTCGAGCGTTTGCTGGCGATTGCCCGCGTTCGGCGAAACGCTTGTGACCACGGGCACGGGATTGTTCACAACAAAGCCGTTCGTCAATGTCACACTGCCTCCGCCCGGAGTCGGATTCGTCACGCTCACATCGCGTGCGCCGAGCGCAGCGTTCACGGCAATCGTGAGATTCGCGGTGAGTTGCGTTGCGCTATTAACATTCACGCTATTCACCGCAATGTCGCTGCCGAAATCAACGCTCGTCACACCGCTGATAAACTGCGAGCCGGTCAAAACCACATTGAGCGTTTGCAAACGCGCGCCAACATTGGGCGAAACTGTGGTGAGCGTCGGCGCATTATAACCCACCGTGAACGCTCCGGCGAGCGTGCTCGTGCCGCCGCCCGGCGCTACGTTCGTCAGGCTCACGTCGCGCGGCCCGATGATGGCGTTCGCGCTGATCGTGAGATTCGCGCTGAGTTGCGTGGTGCTAATCACGGTCAGCGAGTTGATGGCGATGTCATTGCCCAAGCTCAACGTGGTCAAGCCCGCAATGAAGCCCTCGCCGTTCAACACCACATTCAATGTTTGATTTTGCAAACCGAGAGTCGGCGCAATGCTCGTGAGCGCCGGCGCGGGGTTCGCAATCGTGAAGCCGTTGATGAACGTCACGCTGCCGCCGCCCGGCGCGGGATTCGACACCACGAGGTTGCGCGTGCCGAGGCCCGCGTTGTCCGCGATGCTGATATTCACGCTCATTTGCTGCGGCGTATTCACCGTGATCGCATTCACCGTGATGCCGCTGCCGAATGAAATCGTTGTGCCGCCGGTGATAAAATTCTCGCCGTCCAACACCACGTCTAGCGTTTGGCCGCGACTGCCGTTGTTCGGCGTCACGTTCGTCAATGCCGGAGTCGGATTCGTCACCGTGAACGCGTTGTTCAATGTTGCCGTTGCGCCGCCCGGATCGGGATTCGTCACCGACACGCTGCGGCCGCCTGTGGCCGCAGCCGCAGTGATCGTGATATTCGCGGTGAGCTGCGCAGCGCTATTCACGGTCGTGTTGTTGATCGTGATGCCTGCGCCGAAATTCACCGTGGTCACGCCCGCGATAAAGTTCGAACCCGTGAGCGTCACGTCGAGCGTTTGAAAACGAGCGCCCAATGGCGGATTGACCTGCGTCAAAGTCGGCGCGTTGAAGCCGACCGTAAAGCCGGCCGCGAGCGTCGCATTGCCGCCGCCCGGAGCACTGTTCGTCACGACCACGTCCCGCGCGCCGAGCCCTGCGTTTGCGGCGATTGAAACATTCGCTGTGATTTGCGTCGCGCTGTTGATCGTGGTTGCATTGATGGTGATGTCATTCCCCAAGCTCACGCTGGAAACGCCGTTGATAAAATTATCGCCGGTCAAAATCACATTCAGCGTTTGGCCTTGCAAGCCGAGCGTGGGTGCCACGCTCGTGAGTATTGGCGTCGGGTTGTTAATGGTAAAGCCGTCGGTCAACACCGCGCTGCCGCCTTGCACATTGGTCACGATCACATCGCGCAAGCCGAGCGTCGCATTCAATGCAATCGAAATGTTCGCCGTGAGTTGCGTCGCGGAATTGATCGTCGTCGTGTTGAGCGTCACGTCATTGCCAAAGCTCACGCTCGTCACGCCGTCGATGAAATTCTCGCCGGTCAAAACCACGTCGAGCGTTTGCAAACGATTGCCGCTTATCGGCGCGAGGCTCGTGAGCACGGGCGCGGGATTATTCACCGTGAAGCCCGCATTCAACGTCGCGCTGCCGCCGCCCGGAGGAGGATTCGTCACGGTCACGTCGCGCGTGCCCAATACCGCATTCGCTGCGATGGTGATATTCGCCGTGAGCTGCGTGGAAGAATTTACCGTGGTGGAATTAACCGCGATGTCATTCCCAAAATTCACACTCGTGGAGCCGTTCACAAAGTTCGAGCCGGTGAGCACAACGTCGAGCGTTTGCAAACGATTGCCCGTGTTCGGTGTCGCGTTCGTCAATGTGATTGTGGGGAAGCCAACCGTGAGTGCAGCCGCGAGCGTCGCAGTTCCACCGCCCGGGGCGGCGTTCGTCACCGAAACATCGCGCGCATCAAGCGCCGCATTCGCGCCCACCGTGATATTCACCGTGAGCTGCGTGAGCGAGTTCGCCGTGGTGGAATTGATGGTAATGTCGTTGCCGAGGTTCGCCGTGGTCGCGTCTTGATAAAAATGCGCGCCTGTGAAAACGATATCCACGGTTTGACCACGACTCACAAACGCCGGCGCAATGCTCGTGAGTATCGGTGCCGCGTTCGTCACCGTGAAGTTGTTCACGAGTGTGGCTGCGCCGCCGCCCGGTGCCGCGTTCGTCACTACCACATTGCGCTGCCCGGTTGCCGCGCTCGGCGTGATCGTGAGA
The DNA here is from genome assembly GCA_041918175.1 of bacterium. GTDB lineage: Bacteria > Zhuqueibacterota > Zhuqueibacteria > Zhuqueibacterales > Zhuqueibacteraceae > JABWAN01. The sequence goes on along the minus strand of JAYRWE010000083.1, from coordinate 108,542 downwards.
TTCACCGTGAGTTGCGTCGCGGAATTGATCGTCGTGGTGTTGATGATGATGCCGTTGCCAAAATCAACGCTCGTGACGCCGTCGATAAAATTGTTGCCGGTCACAATCACGTCCAGCGTGGTTTCGCGCTCGCCCGTGTTTGGAGCAACGCTGGCCAATGCCGGCGCGGGATTCGTGATCGTAAAACTATTCGGCAAAGTCGCGCTGCCGCCCGCGGGCGCAGGATTGGTCACGCTCACGTCGCGCGTGCCGAGCGTCGCGTTCGCCGCAATCGTGATATTCGCCGTGAGTTGCGTCGCAGAATTTGCCACAACAGAATTGATCGTCACGTCCGCGCCGAAATCCGCGGTGGTCACTCCATTCACGAAATTCGAACCATTGAGCACAACATTCAACGTTTGCAAACGCGCGCCAATGCTCGGCGCGAGGCTCGTGAGCGTCGGCGCATTGAAGCCAATCGTGAATGCCGCATTCAGTGTCGCAACGCCGCCGCCCGGAGCCGGATTGGTCACGCTCACGTCGCGCATGCCCACGGTTGCGTTCGCCGCAATCGTGAGATTCGCGCTCGCTTGCGCATTGCTGATCACCGTGATCGAATTGACCGTGATCTCATTCCCAAAGCTAATCGTCGAAAGACCGTCGATAAAACCCGAGCCGTTGAGCACGACATTCAACGTTTCGCCTTGCAAGCCCGAAGTCGGCGCAATGCTCGTGAGCACAGGCGCAGGATTCGCGACCGTGAACCCGTTGATGAACGTCACGCTGCCGCCGCCCGGCGCGGGATTGGTGACAACAACGGTGCGCGCACCGAGCGCGGCATTCGCCGCAATCGTGACGTTCACCGTCATCTGCGTGGGATCAATCACCGTGACACTATTCACCGTGATGCCCGCGCCGAAGCTCACCGTAGTGAGGCCGTTGATGAAGTTCTCGCCCGTCATTGCAATGTCGAGCGTTTCGCTTCTGCCGCCGAGGTTCGGCGTGAGATTCGTAAGCTGCGGCGTGGGATTGTTTACAATAAAACTATTCGTGAGCGTCGCCGTGGAGCCGCCCGGATCGGGATTCGTCACGGAGACACTGCGCGCGCCCGTTGTCGCATTCGCCGTGATCGTGATATTCGCGGTGAGTTGCGTTGCGCTGTTGACTGCGACAGAGTTCACGGTAATGTCCGGCCCGAAACTCGCCGTGGTCAAGCCCGTGAGAAAGTTCGTGCCCGTCATCACCACGTCGAGCGTTTGCAAACGATTGCCGACCACGGGATTGAGGCTCGTGAGCGTGATCGTCGAAAAGCCCACCGTGAAGCCGCCGGCAAGCGTGCTCGTGCCGCCATTGGGCGCGGCATTCGTCACGCTCACGTCGCGGCTGCCCGAAGTTGCGTTCGCCGCGATGGTGATATTCGCCGTGATCTGCGTTGCGCTGTTCACGGTCGTGGTGTTGATCGTGATCTCATTGCCAAAACTCACGCTCGACACGCCGTCGATAAAATTGTCGCCGGTTAAAATCACATTCAGCGTTTGGCCTTGCAAGCCGAGCGTCGGATTCACGCTCGTCAAAAGCGGAGCCGGATTGTTGATCGTGAAGCCGTTGGTCAACGTCGCGCTGCCGCCGCCAAGCCCGGAGTTGGTCACGATAATATCGCGGCTGCCCAGCACGGCATTCGCCGCAATCGTGATATTCGCAGTGAGCTGCGTCGCGGAGTTGACCGTGGTCGTGTTGATCGTCACGTCATTGCCAAAGCTCACGCTCGTGTTGCCGGCGATAAAATTATTTCCGGCTAAAATCACGTCGAGCGTTTGCAAACGATTGCCGCTGTTCGGCGTCGCGCTGGTGATCGCCGGCAAAATCGTGGAGACATTAAAAGAATTGACCAGTGTGGCCGTGCCGCCACCCGGTGCAGGATTCGTGACCGACACATTGCGCAGGCCGAGCGTTGCCGCCGCGCCAATCGTGATATTCGCGGTGAGTTGCGTTGCCGAGTTGATCGTGGTGGAATTGATCGTGATGTCGTTGCCAAAACTCGCGCTCGTCAATCCGGCAATAAAATTTTCGCCGGTGATCACCACGTCAAGTGTGGCTTCGCGCGCGCCTGCGTTCGGCGTGAGAGTGCTCAATACCGGCGCGGGATTGATGATGGTAAAGCTATTCGGCAAAGTTGCGGTTCCGCCGGCGGGAGTCGGATTCGTCACGCTCACATTGCGCGTGCCGAGTGCGGCGTTCGCTGCGATGGTGATATTCGCCGTGAGTTGTGTTGCAGAATTTGCCGTCACGGAATTGACCGTCACGTCCGCGCCGAAATCCGCGGTGGTCACGCCGTCGATGAAGTTCGAGCCAGTGAGCACGACATTCAGATTTTGCAAACGCGCGCCAATGCTCGGCAAAAGACTCGTGAGCGTCGGCGCATTGTAGCCAATGGTGAAGGCCGCATTCAGTGTGGCCGTGCCGCCGCCCGGCGCCGCGTTAGTCACGCTCACGTCGCGCGTGCCGACCGTCGCGTTCGCCGCAATCGTGATGTTCGCCGTGATCTGCGTGCCGCTATTCACGGTCGTGGAGTTGATCGTGATCTCATTACCAAAGCTCACGCTGCTCAAGCCGTCGATAAAGCCCGAGCCGTTGAGAATCACGTCCAGCGTTTGGCCTTGCAAACCGGAAGTCGGCGCAATGCTCGTCAGCGTCGGCGTCGGGTTCGCAATGGTGAAGCCATTCACGAACGTCACGCTGCCGCCGCCCGGCGCGGGATTCGACACCACCACGGTGCGCGCGCCGAGCGTGGCGTTCGCCGCAATCGAAATGTTCGCGGTCATGTTCGCCGCATCGACTACCGTGAGCGCATTCACCGTGATGCCCGCGCCAAAGCTTGTCGTGGTGAGACCCGCGATAAAATTATCGCCCACCAGCGCGATGTCGAGCGTTTCGCCGCGACTGCCAAAGTTCGGCGTGATGCTCGTCACTTGCGGCGTGGGATTGTTCACAATAAAGCTGTTGTTCAACGTCGCGGTGGAGATGCCCGGATTCGTCACGGACACACTGCGCGCGCCGGTCGCAGCGTTCGCGGTGATCGTGATATTCGCGGTGAGTTGCGTCGCGCTAGTGACCGTGACGGAGTTCACGATAATGTCCGGCCCGAAGCTCGCGGTGGTTGTGCCGATAATAAAATCCGTTCCCGTCATCGTCACGTCGAGCGTTTGCAGACGATTCGCCGCCACCGGATTAATGCTCGTGAGCGTGAGCGTGGGTTGCCCGACATTAAAGCCGTTCGTAAGCGTGGCCGCGCCGCCGCCCGGTGCGCTGTTCGTCACGCTCACGTCGCGCGCGCCGAGAGCCGCGTTCGCCGCGATACTGATATTCGCCGTGATCTGCGTCGCGCTATTGATCGTTGTCGCGTTGATGCTGATGCCGTTGCCGAAACTCACGCTCGACACGCCGTCAACAAAATTGTTGCCGGTCAAAATCACGTTCAGCGTTTGGCCTAGCAACGCGGAACTCGGCGCGAGGCTCGTGAGCACGGGCGCGGGATTATTCACCGAAAAAGCATTTGCCAACGTCGCCGTGCCGCCGCCCGGCGCGGGATTCGTCACGCTCACGTCGCGCGTGCCGACAGTGGCGTTCGCCGCAATCGTGATGTTCGCCGTGATCTGCGTGCCGCTATTCACGGCCGTGGTGTTGATCGTGACTTCATTTCCAAAACTCACGCTGCTCAAGCCGTTGATAAAGCCTGAGCCGGTGAGAACCACGTCGAGCGTTTGGCCTTGCAAGCCAAGCGTCGGCGCAATGATCGTGAGCGTCGGCGTGGGATTCGCAATGGTGAAGCCATTGACGAAGGTCACACTGCCGCCGCCCGGCGCGGGATTCGACACCACTACGGTGCGCGCGCCGAGTGTGGCGTTCGCCGCGATGGAAATGTTCGCGGTCATATGCGCGGCATCAACCACCGTGAGCGCATTCACCGTAATCTCCGCGCCAAAACTCGCCGTGGTGAGACCCGTGATAAAATTATCGCCCACCAGCGCGATGTCGAGCGTTTCGCCGCGACTGCCAAAGTTCGGCGTGATGCTCGTCACTTGCGGCGTGGGATTGTTCACAATAAAGCTGTTGTTCAAAGTCGCGGTCGAGCCGCCCGGATCGGGATTCGTCACCGAAGCTGCACGCGGCCCGGTTGCAGCCGTGCCGGTGATCGTGACGTTCGCCGTGAGTTGCGTGCTGCTTGTCACCGTGGTGCTATTCACCGTGATGTCCGCGCCAAAACTCGCCGTGGTCGCGCCCGCAACGAAGTTCGTGCCCGTCATCACCACGTCGAGCGTTTGCAAACGATTGCCGATCACGGGATTGATGCTCGTGAGCGTCAAGGTCGGCAAGCCGACCGTAAAGCCGCCGGCGAGTGTTGCAATGCCGCCATTGGGTGCGGCATTGGTCACAACCACATCACGCGCGCCGAGCGTCGCATTCGCGGCCACGCTGATATTCGCCGTGATCTGCGTCGCGCTATTCACCGTGGTCGAGTTGATCGTGGTGCCGCTGCCAAAACTCGCGCTCGTCACGCCATTAATAAAATTGTCGCCGGTCAAAATCACATTCAGCGTTTGGCCTTGCAGCCCGAGCGTCGGTGCGAGGCTCGTGAGTATTGGAATCGGGTTGTTAATGGTGAAGCCGTTGGTCAAAGTCACGCTGCCGCCGTTGGGCGCGACATTCGTTACCACAACATTGCGCGCTCCGAGTGCAGCATTCACTCCGATGGAGATATTCGCTGTGAGTTGCGTCGCGCTATTCACGGTTGTTGCGTTGATCGTGATGTCATTGCCAAAACTCACGCTCGTCACGCCGTCGATAAAATTGTCGCCAACGAGCACCACATCGAGCGTTTGCAAACGATTGCCGGCATTCGGCGTCGCGCTTGTAAGCAACGGCGCGGGATTATTCACGGTGAAGCCATTCGTGAGCGTCGCGCTGCCGCCGCCCGGCGGAGGATTGCTCACCGTCACCTCGCGCGGCCCGCTCGCTGCTAGCGCGGCAATCGTGATATTCGCCGTGAGCTGCGTGGCCGAATTAACCGTCGTGCTATTCACGACAATACCATTCCCAAAACTCACGCTCGTTGCGCCCGCGAGAAAGTTCGAGCCGGTCACCACCACGTCGAGCGTTTGCAAACGATTGCCCGCGTTGGGAGCCGCGTTCGTGATCGTGATGGTCGGGAACTCGATGCTCAATCCGCCCGCCAATGTTGCCGTGCCGCCGCCCGGCGCGGCATTCATCACCGCAATATCGCGCGCTCCCAGCGCAGCGTTCACGCTCACGGTGATATTTGCCGTGATCTGCGCGAGGCTGTTGATGGTCGTGGAATTGATCGTGATGTCCGGTCCAAAGTTGACGGAGCTGGCATCCACATAAAAATGGCTGCCGGCCAAAACCACATTGACCGTTTGCCCGCGACTCACCGAAGCCGGAGCCGCATTCGTCAAAGTGGGCGCGGCATTGTTCACATTAAAACCATTCACAAAAGAGGCTGTGCCGCCGCCCGGCGCTGCGTTCGTCACCGCAACTGTGCGCGCTCCGGTTGCTGCCGTGGGCGCGATGGTGATATTCGCGGTGAGCTGCGTCGCGGAGTTGATCGTGGTCGTATTGACCGTGATGCCCGCGCCGAAGATGACACTCGTGAGGCCGTCAACAAAATTGCCGCCAGTGAGCACCACGTCTAAAGTCTGCTCACGCTCGCCAACCGTTGGCGCAAGGTTGGTGAAGAGCGGCGCGGGATTGCCGATGGTAAAAGCATTCGGCAGCGTGGCCGTGCCGCCTGCGGGAACGGGATTGGTCACGCTCACATTGCGCACGCCGAGCGTCGCGCCGCCCGCAATAAAAATATTCGCGGTGAGTTGCGTCGCGCTATTCACTGTGACGGAGTTGATCGTTACGTTCGCGCCGAAATCAACCGTGGTCACACCGGTGATAAAATTCGTGCCCGTGAAAACCACGTCGAGCGTTTGCAAACGATTCGCATTAATCGGCGCAATGCTCGTGAGCGTCGGCGCATTATAACCGACCGTGAAGCCGCCGGTGAGTGTTGCCGTTCCGCCGCCAGGCGCAACATTGGTCACGCTCACGTCGCGCGCGCCAACGGCAGCATTCGCGCCGAGGGTGATATTCGCGGTGAGCTGCGTGAGACTGTTGATCGTGGTGGAATTGATCGTGATGTCCGCGCCGAAATTCACGGAGGTGAGGCCGGTGATAAAGCCCGTGCCCGTGAACACCACATTGAGCGTTTGGCTTTGCAAACCGAGAGCAGGCGCAACGCTCGTCAAAGTCGGAGTGGGATTGACAACCGAAAAAGCATTCACAAACGTCGCCGTGCCGCCGCCCGGCGCAGGGTTCGTGACCGCCACATTGCGCGAGCCGAGCGTCGCATTCGAAGCAATCGAAATGTTCGCGGTCAATTGCGTCGGCGTATTCACCGTGATCGCATTGACCGTGATGCCGCTGCCAAAGCTCGCCGTGGTGATGTTGTGGAGAAAATTTTCGCCGGTAAGAATGACGTCAATCGTTTCGCTGCGCGCGCCAACGTTCGGATTCACCTGCGACAATACCGGCGCGGGATTATTCACCGCAAAGCCGTTGTTGAGCGTGGCCGTGCCGCCGCCCGGCGCAGGATTCGTCACGCTCACATTGCGCAAGCCCGTGATCGCGGTTTCCGCAATCGTGATATTCGCCGTGAGTGAAGTCGCGCTGTTCACGGTGATAGAGTTAATCGCGATATCCGCGCCGAAATCAACCGTGGTCACGCTCGCGATAAAGTTCGAGCCGGTGAGGGTCACATCGAGCGTCTGCACGCGATTGCCGTTGTTCGGCACAACGTTCGTGAGCGTGGGCGCATTGTAATTGATCGTGAAACCGTTCGTCAATGTCGCGGTGCCGCCACCCGGTGCGGGATTGCTCACCGCAACATTGCGTGCGCCGACCACCGCGTTCGCGCTCACGGAAATATTGGCCGTGATCTGCGTCGCGCTGTTGACGGTTGTGGTGTTGATCGTCACGTCCCCGCCGAAATCAACCGTGCTCACGCCGGAAATAAAATTCGTCCCGGTCAATACGACGTTTAAAGTTTGGCCTTGAAATGCAGAAGCGGGATTGAGGCTCGCGAGCGTGGGCAACGGGTTCGTCACTGTGAAGCCGCTCGTCAATGTCGATGAGCCGCCGCCCGGCGCAGCATTCGTGACGGTTACATCGCGCGCTCCGGTCGCCGCAATCGTTGCAATGGAAATGTTCGCGGTGATTTGCGTGGTAGAATTGATCGTGGTGGAATTGACCGTGATGTTGCTGCCGAAATTCACAGTCGAACCCGAAACGAAGTTTGCGCCCGTGAGAATAACATCGAGCGTTGCACCGCGATCACCGCTCGTTGGCGCGAGGCTCGTTAAACTCGGCGAGGGATTCAAAACCGTGAAGCCGTTTGTGAGCGTCGCAGTTCCTCCGCCCGGAGCAGGATTCGTCACGCTCACATTGCGGCTGCCCAGCACGGCGCTCGATGCAATCGTGATATTCGCAGTGAGCGAACTCGCGCTATTCACCGTCACGGAATTGATCGTCACGTCCGCGCCGAAATCAACCGTCGTGGCGCCGTTCACGAAATTCGTTCCGGTGAAAACCACATTGAGCGTGGCGAGACGCTCGCCGCTCGTGGGCGCAATGCTCGTCAAAGTCGGCGCTGCGAGTCCGATGGAAAAACCGTTCGTCAATGTCGCGGTGCCGCCGCCCGGCGCAGGATTCGTCACACTCACATTGCGCGCGCCCAATGCCGCAGCCGCGCCCACCGTGATATTCGCTGTGAGCTGCGTCGCGCTATTCACGGTCGTGGTGTTGATCGTCACGTTCGCGCCGAAATCAACCGTGGTCGCGCCGTTCAAAAAGCCCGTGCCCGTGAAAACCACATTCAGCGTTTGGCCTTGATTCGCCACCGCGGGATTGATGCTCGTCAAAGAAAGAGTCGGATTGTTGATCGTGAGGCTGCCCGCAAGCGTGGCCGTGCCGCCGCCCGGCGCAGGATTCGTCACGCTCACATCGCGCGCACCGAGCGCCGCATTCGCCGCAATCGTCACGTTCGCAGTGATCTGCGTCGCGCTGTTCACGGTCGTGGTATTCACCGTGACATTCGCGCCGAAGCTCACCGTTGAAACGCTAGAGAGAAAGCCCGTGCCCGTAAGCACGAGATCGAGCGTTTGCTCGCGCGTGGCAATCGTCGGCGCGATGCTCGTGAGTGTGGGCGTCGGATTGTTAATGGTAAAGCCGCTCGTCAAAGTCGCGCTGCCGCCGCCCGGAGGAGGATTGGTCACCACGACATTGCGCGCGCCCAATGCGGCCGCGGCGCCGATGGTGATGTTTGCGGTGAGTTGCGTCGCGCTATTTGCGATAACAGAATTGACCGTCACGTCCGCGCCAAAATCCGCGGTGGTCACGCCGTTAACGAAGTTTGAGCCTGCGAGAATGACATTCAGAGTTTGCGTGCGCGTGCCGAAGTTCGGTGTTGCGCTTGTTATCGTCGGAACATTGTTGTTGATCGCAAAGCCGTTGGTCAGCGTGGCCGTGCCGCCGCCCGGCGTGGAGTTGACGACGATCACATTGCGCGGCCCGGTCACTGCCGCAGCGCCAATCGTGATGTTCGCCGTAATCTGCGTAGAAGAATTAACCGTGTTGGTGTTGACCGTGATGTCCGCGCCAAAGCTCGCGACGCTCACGCCGGAAATAAAATTCGTGCCCGTGAGCACCACGTTCAACGTTTGTCCGAGCGCAGCCGTATTCGGTGTGGCCGCAATGAGAGTGGGAATCGGATTGTTGACCGTGAAGCCGTTGGTGAGCGTGGCCGTGCCGCCGCCCGGAGGCGCATTGATGACTTGCACATTGCGCGCACCCGTTGCCGCGGCCGCGTCAATAGTGATATTCGCCGTGAGTTGCGTGGCAGAATTGATCGTGGTGGAATTGACCGTAATGCCCGCGCCAAAATTCACCGAGGTCACACTCGTCGCGAAGCCCGTTCCGGTGATGACGACATCCAACGTTTGCAAACGATTGCCGGCATTCGGCGCCGCGCTCGTTACCGTGGGCACCGCATTCGGCGTGGCAAAACGAATCGCAAGATTATTGTGGAGATAATCGTCGTTCGCCACCACTTGCAAGCCGGTCGAGCCGGAAGCGTTTTCAATGCCGATTGTGCAGCGATCTAATGTTTCGCCGAGCGTCAAGTATTGAAAAAGAATCTGCCCGTTGGTTTGCAGGATGACTTGAAACGTGTGCGTGTCGGGATCGCCGTGGCCCGTGACATTATGATACTGCACGATGAAGCGGCCGTTGGCCGAATCATAATAATGATAAACATTGCCGCCGGTCGATTGCAGATTATCCCAAAAGGGAGCAATGATATCGTTGGGCGAATTGGGATCGGGGATGTCGTCGTTGTTGCGATCGGAGCCGTCGCCGCCAAAGGTGAGAAAGCCGTTGTTGGAAATGACAACGCTGTTCTTCGTCGCGCCGTAGAATGAAAATCCAAACGGCAATGACACGTTCGCGAAGCCGTCGTCGGCCAAATTCAGCGGCGTGCCCAAGCCGGAGATGTCGAACCATTGAAATGTCGGTCCGCCCGGCGAATCGCTGTCGATGAACTCATAGCCGAACGCATCCGGCCCGCCGGAAGCGGGCAAGGGCGCGCGCGGTGTGAGTGTCGCTGCCGGAGCCGGAGCGTCGAGTGCGCGCGCGGTTTCATCCGCGACGGCCGTCCTCGGTGCAAGCGCAAAAGAAAGAGGCGTTGCTGCTGCGTTCGTTTGCAAAGCAAACAGCGAACACCACGCGAGGCTCAAAATGAAAAGGGGATTGCGAACAAAGGTTGGCAAACGAAATGACGACGCTCCCACAGCCAGCCCGTTACGGGTAGGGTGCATGCGTGATTTCATTGTTTAACAGCTCGTTTGGTTCTGCGCGGCCTTGATGATCTCTGCGCCGAAATCTTCCTGATTCCAATGCAATAAAAAAGGCGCGGCAGTTCAACTAACAATGAGCGTGCTGCCCGTCCCTGGAGCTGACGATCTCAACGGATAATTCGAGGCCGATGCGGTGGTTTATGAGGGTTCCTGGCCCGAATAGCTTTGAGCGAAATTGGTGTGAATTGAAACTACGCGGGAAGGGTACTTGCAGAAGCGAAATTTTGCGTACAAATTCGTAGCGCGAACTTTCACAGGCTGCCCGTTTGGGAACGCAATTGCTTTTGAAACTCCGTTTCCAAACTTTCCTCACCGTTCTCTCCCCTCGAATACCATTGGCAATTCGCCGAATCTTTTTGTTTATTTTTCCGGCAACGCAATCCGACGAAACGTTCGTAGTGATGCCTTCAGGCATTTTCAACTCATTGCCTTCGAACGCCTCATGCGTTTTGACCTTCAAAATCGAAAATTCCTCCATGACGCTGTCATTCAGAAGGATTCCTTTTAAGCACTGGGCAGTATCGCCAGCGAGTAAAAAGATTCTTATTGAATGACAGGTTGTGGAGGGGATTCCCAATTTTGAAAGTCGGAGCTTATGAAGCGTTACGACAAACGCATGAAACGAGCACCGCATGTCTCCCGACTCTACCTCTACTCTCACCAGCTTCAAAGAGTGGCTGCCTCTCCTCGGCACCGCCATCGGCATCATCGGCGGCCTCGCGGGATTGGCCACGGCCTTCTTCACCAAAGTGCTGCCGTGGTGGCGCACGAAACGCGATCGGCGCTCGCTTGAAAAACACTTCGGCGCGGATTTGTATCCGGCTGCTATTATCGAGCGCTCCACGCAGTATTACATTCAGCCTTATTGCCGCAGTCTCGATCCCGCGGGAGCCGAAGAGCCGCGTTTGGTTTATGGCGCAAAGGAAAATCTCTTCGACGCGGTAGATAGCATGCTCGCCAATCCCACGGAGTATCGCTATCTCATTCTGCTCGCGGATTCGGGCATGGGCAAAACTTCGTTCGTGCTGAATTATTACGCGCGCCATTTGCGCCTGCGCCGCCGCAAGTTTGAGCTTGCCCTCGTGCCCCTTGGCATTCCCGAGGTGGATAAGCGCATTGAAGAAATCAAACAACGCCACGCGCCCAAGAACACCGTGCTCTTGCTCGATGCGCTCGATGAGGACACACTCGCCATTGTCGATCACGCTGCGCGCTTGCGCGATCTGCTCGATCTCACGCGCGACTTTCACAAAGTGCTCCTCACCTGCCGCACGCAGTTCTTTCCGAAAGAAGAAGAGATTCCCCAAGAGACCGGCATCGTGCGCCTTGGCCCGCGCGCGGCCGGAGTGCAAGCGCAGCACGCTTTTCACAAGCTCTACCTCATGCCCTTCACCGACGAGCAAGTGCAGGCTTATCTCAAACGCCGTTATTCCTTTTTTAAAAAGAAAAAGCGCGCGCTCGCGCAAGAGATGGTTGCGAAGATTCCCAACCTCAGCGTGCGCCCCATGCTGCTCGCGCACATCGACGACCTCGTGCGCAAGGGCAGGGTGATTACGCACACCTTCGAGCTGTACGAAGAGATGATCGCCGCATGGCTCGTGCGCGAAGAGGGCATCTTTCCCGAGCTGAAGCAAGAGCCGTTGCGCCAATTCTCCGAGCGCTTGGCCGTTGATCTATACATGAACCGCGAGCGCCGCGGCGCCGAGCGCATCCCGCGGCAAGAGCTTGCGCCGTTGGCAAAAGAATGGAACATCCCGCTCGAAGACTGGGCGCTCTCCGGACGCTCGTTGCTCAACCGCGACGCGGAGGGCAACTACAAGTTCGCGCACCGCTCGATTATGGAATATCTCGTGGTCAAGCGCGTGGCCGAGGGTGATCCCAATTGCGCGGGAATGGAGTGGACGGATTTGATGAAGGTGTTTTGGCAAGAAATGCTGCAAGACAGCGTTTCCCAAAAGAGAGTCATCGATCCTAAATCACCAGGTTTGCGAGGATTGCAAATCACTTTGCGTTCGCAAGCTATCTCCACTTTGCAGGAAGAAGAAGTAACCCTGATGCTTAAAGAGCGAGATTTTTACGAGAGAGACCGGCATAATAAAGGGAATGGCATATCTCATTTTTATCAATCATACGAGAGAAAAAGAGAGAAGTGGGAGGCGTGGGTTATAGATTACACCACAGGACTCATGTGGCAGGTTTCAGGGAAGTTTTATCCAATAAGCTTTTCTGAGGCAGAAAGGTATGTTTGTGATATGAACACTCGGCAATTTGCTGGCTATGAGGATTGGCGATTGCCAACATTAGAGGAAGCCATGTCTTTGATGGAGCACGAGAAGAAACATGACGATTTACATTTAGGACCTGTCTTTGTTAGCTCAGAGCGGTGGATTTGGACTGCAGATAAGTATGACGCGACACGAGTGTGGGTGGTCTTTTTTAATTTTGGCATCTGCAACCATGGCGACGTTGACGGAGAAGCCTACGTCCGTATGGTGCGCTGAGGACAATCTTGACCCTTCGACCATTTGAGTCATTTGTCCATTTTCTTTTGCTGTTGCGGTTGCTTTTGCTTTTAGCAGAGCGAGCGTTAGCGAGCGGCTTCAAAAATTTTTTTTTTGGGGGGGGAGGAAGAAAAGCGCACGAAGTCGTACTTGCGCCAAAGAGTTTGAGAATGCTTCAAAGGGGTGAAGCGCAAGTACGACTTCCCCGTGCTTGGGGGAAACGAGCGAACGCGTACTTGCGCCAAAGAGTTTTAAGCATGCTCGATAGCGGTGAAGCGCAAGTACGACTTCCCCGTGCTTGGGGGAAACGAGCGAACGCGCACTTGCGCCAAAGAGTTTTAAGCATGCTCGAAAGCGGTGGCGCGCAAGTACGACTTCCCCGTGCTCGGGGGAAACGAGCGAAAGCGCACTTGCGCCAAAGAGTTTTAAGCATGCTCAAAAGCGGTGGCGCGCAAGTACGACTTCCCCGTGTTTGGGGAGAGCGGCCGCAAATTTTTTTGGTGGGAAAAAGCGGGCGAAGCCGTACTTACGCCAAAGAGCTTTAAACATGCTCGAAAGCGGTGGCGCAAGTACGACTTCACGTTTTTGAGCCATTGAATTCGTCAACACCATTCACCAGGAGTTATTCCATGACGCTGAACCATAAACAAGAAGAGTTAATCCAAGACTTGGTGCGCGACATCGAAGCCCAATTTCCGGAGACCCGATTTGTGCAAGTGACGACCAGCCCGGAAAGCGAGCGCACGCTTTGGATTGAATTTACCAAGCCGGAGGGTGACGGCCGCATGCTCGACATCATCGAATACGCGGGCCCGCGTGTTATGGATATTCTGCTCGACTACGGCTATCACATGCTGGTCATGCCCGCGGAGGAAAACGGCATGGCCGAAGGAAAAGGCGAAGCCGTACTTGCCGTGTGATCGGTCCGGCGCAAGCGGGCAGCCTCAAAATTTTTTGGTGGGAAAAAGAAAAAGCGCGCGAAACCGTGCTTGCGCCAACGAATTTGGAAGAGCCGTGAAAGCCGAGCCTTCTTGACGTCATCATTCTTCGTGTTCGGGATAAGCCCACCTTCCGTGCGTGAACCCACCTTCCCCCCAATTTCAATTCTCGCTAGGCCATAATTTTTTTCCGCTGTTTTCCTGAAATGAGCCGCCCTGCCGGTACATTTCCCCAGCATATCATCTCCCATTCCGCATGCGCTGTGAGCCGAGGGTAAAGCATTCGTTTGAAAATCAGGCACTACGTTGATCTCTTCCAACAAGAGGCTCAAAATGTTGAACCAACGACAGAGGCATTCACCTCGGCGCGGCGCATTCCTCTTTTACCTGCTCGCGGCTTTCGTATTTGTCGGGTTGAGCGCACAATCCGCGACCGCGCAAGTTGCGGTGGATTTGCAGCTCATCGATAATGTCATCTATTATATCGCTGATTTCGATCTCACCGGCGGCGGGCGTCCGGTGGACGTGTTCTCCTGCTCGTTTAACGGTGCGCCGCGCAGCCTCAAGTTGCGCGTGCTCATGACGAGCGATCGTTATCCCGCTCCTTTGCTCGAAGCGGTCACGCGACCGTTTGCATTCACGGGCAACTTGCTCATCACCTATCGCGACTTCCGCAACACCAATCCTAATATCTCCATCGAACGCTTTACATATAACAGCGATCAACTCGGCCAACTCGGCGACGCGATTTTGCGCACGGGGCAATTGCCGAGCGGCAGATATGACATCACGGTGCAAGCGCTCGATCCTTCCGGCAATCTGCTCGGGCAAGACACGGAGACGCTCATCATCTCCAACCCGATCTCGCTCGATTTGATTTCTCCCGGACAATACGCCGGCTCATCGGAATGTCCCACACTCTTCTCTCCCCTGCCGCAATTCACATGGAATTCCGATGCGGACAAGTTCATCATCACGGTGTGCGAGCAATTGCCCACCAACAGCAGCCTGGAAGATGTGATGCAAAATCCGCCGCGCATGCGCATGACATTGCAAAGGGATCAAGCGAAATCTGCAGGAGACCAAGTTTTCTTCGGCACGCCCACGTTTCAATATCCCACCGGCGGTTTGCCGCTCGTGCCCGACCGCATTTATTATTGGCAAGTGCTCGCGCTCATTCAATCTGCAAGCGGCGAAGTGCAACTGCCCAGCGAAATTTGGTGTTTCAAAATTCACAGCAACGACGCGCAACAAAACGCTGTGCAGTTGCAACAATTGTTGAGTCTGTTGGCGAGTCTCGGCCTGCAAGATTTATGGGAATTGTTCAAACCTGGCGGGCCGCTCGCAGGCTTCAATCCCACCGGCAAAATCATCATCAACGGCAAGAGCATTGATCTCGCGGAGTTGCTCGTACTGTTGCAAAACGGGTCAATCAAGATTAAAGGCTATAATGTGGAGTGAGCGTCCTCGAAATTGTCATTCTGTAAGAACCTTCCCTCGCACTCGGCACTCATCGACTAGAGTTTGTCGCAAGCGCGAGGGAAGGTCCTTACAGGATGACAATGATGAAGGGAGAACAACTTCCATGCGCCAGACAATAACTTTTGCACAACAACTTCGGAACCTCATATGAAATTCTTCAGCGTCATTTTAACATTAGCTCTCGCAACCTTCGGCTCTAATGCTTTCGCGCAAACCCCGCCCGCGAAAGACATCGCCGTGGTGCTCAAATCCGCGGGCGCAGTGCAAGTCACGCGCACGCAGAAAGGCGCGGCCGAGAATGCGCCGCGCGGCACGCGTTTGAACAGCGGCAATGTGGTGCGCACGGGCGCCGGCGCCGCGGCGGCGCTCATCTTTACGGATGACAAATCCATTCTCAAAGTACGCGAAAATTCCAGAGTCAACATCGCCGGGCAGCGCGAGGACAATAGCATTGTTAAAACCATCAAGCTCGAAGTCGGCGCGCTCTGGGCGAAAGTTACGCGCAGCGAAACGCCGTTTAAAATCGAAACGCCCTCGGGCGTCGCCGCGGTGAAGGGCACGCAGTTCTATGTGATTCTCGACGGCAACGGCAACATGATCATCTTCTGCATTGAAGGCGCGATTGAATTGTTCAACAAGCTTGGCAAAGTGCTCGTGACCGCGGGTGAAACCGGCATCATCGCCGAAGATCAAGCGCCGAGCAAACGCCCGAGCGCAGAAGGCGAAGTTCCGACTTGGGGCGAGGACGGCGAACAAGGCGGCAAGATTGAGATCGAGCTGCAAGATGCGCAAGGGCAGAAGAAGAAATTGATTTTGGAATATTGAAATAAGCTGCGGACCTCCTCATCCTGTCATTCAGAAGGAATCCCTTTGAGCACTGGACACAAGTTCTTTTTTTTGAGCATTGCTCCAAGCGCTTAAAAAGATTCCTTCTGAATGACATGTAAGAGGTGCGCGTCAACCAGTGCAATGAGAATATGAGGAAAGCATGAGACCTCGCGGTTGGCTCATTTGTTTTTTGGCAATAATGCCGTTCGCAACATTGCGCGCGGCCGAGGGCAAGCATGAAACCGGCAACGTACAAATCGATCACATCCCGATTGCATTTGCCGAAGCGGGCAAGAGCATTCCGATTGAGGCGAGTTTGCAAACGCCCGGGCGCGGGTTGGTCTACTTGCGCGTGTATTATCGCAGCGCCGGGCAAACTTCGTTTCGCCATTCCGAAATGCGCCCCGGCCCGCGCGGCTATGTCGGCGAGATTCCGGCGAGCGTGATGAAGCCGCCGAGCTTGCAATATTTCCTGCTCGCATTGACCACGGAGCAAGCCGTCATCAGCATACCGTCTTACAATCCCTACGGCCAACCGTTTGAGATTTTGGTCAACACCGCAAGCTCTGCAACCCCGCGCACCAATGCGCCCGCCCAACAAGCGCAACCAAGCACGGAACCGCCCACAACCGAAGCGCCGAAAAGCATCTCGCCGCAATTGTTGGAAAAGTTGCGCCAACTCGAATCGCCCATGGCAGAGGCGGAGGAGACAACACCAACGTCGAGCGCGATTGCAAGCAACGATGCGCCGATCTTGATCCTCAGCCCGGAGCCGATGAGCACGGTTGCTGCGAAGGAAGTTTTGATCTCCGCTTCGTTTGATCCGAGCCTTGAGCTTGAGCCAGGTTCTATTCAAATCATGCTGAACGGCAACGACATCACCGAGCAAGCCGACGTCTCCACTTTTTTGGTTTCATTTAACCCGGGTCAAATGCGCGGCGGCGAATATGTTGTAGAGATTGTTGCGGAAGAAAAATCCGGCAAGCAGGTCGGTCCAGTGAGTTGGCGCTTTCAAGTGCAAGGCGGCGCGAATGAAGAGAGCTTCGATCCTGCGGAAAAGCGAAGGCTCGCAAGCGGCGTCGTGTTCGCGGACGCGCAACATGAGAAATTCAACGGCGCTCCTTTTGACAACAACAGTCTCGGCGGTAATCTGGAAGGCCAAAACGGCCTTCTTTCATATAGGGCAGATCTTTATCTCACTTCGCTGGAAGATCGCGCGTTTCAGCCGCGCCATCGTTTCGCGCTCACCGCGGGCGTGCCGATGTTTACGATCACGCTCGGCGATGCGATTCCCTATCTTAACGATCTTGTGTTGTGGGGACGGCGCGTGCGCGGCGTGCAAGCGCGTTTTTATACCGGCTGGGTGAATCTCGATTTTATTACCGGCCAATCCGTTCGCAGCGTTACGCCGATTTATATCATCGTCACTGATACCACCGGCAAGAAATCCTTGGTATTTCCCCGTCGCGGCGTTTTCGACCAATCACTGTGGGCCGTTCGCCCAAGTTTTGGCGGCAAGAGCTTTCAACTCGGTTTCACTTTGATGAAAGCCACGGACGATATCAATTCGATTGTTGCAGATTCCGCCGGCACCGATCCAAAGGGCAATCTCGTACTCGGCTCGGACGTGGTGCTCGCGCTTTTGCGCAATCGCATTCGATTCAAAGCTTCGGTTGCGCACGCCTTGGTCACCAACAACACACGCTTGCCGATTTTGAGCAAAGACTCTCTTGCCAGCAAGTATAATGTCGATCTGCCGTTCGATCCGACCAGCCTCAAAAGCTGGATCGTGCTGAATGAAAGCCTGACGCCGCTCGATCCGACCGGCGGCTCGGGTTTGGCCTATCAAATGGGCGTGGAATTAAACTCGTTCGGGCATTTTATCAACGTGGGTTTTAAACAAATCGGCGGGCAGTATATTTCTTTCGGACATTCGTTTTTGCGCAAAGACATTCGCGGGTTTTATGTGAATGATCGTTGGCGCATGCTCAACAATCGCCTCTTTCTCAACGCGGGCTTCGAGCGTTATCGCGATCACTTCGACGCGATTGACGGCAACCCGAGCACGGTGCTCAATACGATTCAATTCGGCGTCGCGGTGAATTGGGCCCCGGGCTTGCCGAGCTTGAATTTCAATTTCCGTAATCACGGGCGTGACAACAATTTCGAAATACCGGATACGACCCTTATCGTTCGCAACACTATGGGGGTGCTCGATACTACTTTAAGTATCAGCGACCGCCGGGAGAACAATCGCACTCACGATCTTTCTTTCATCATCAATCAAGAAGTGCAAGCGTTGAACTTGCAGCACACGATTTCATTGGGCGTGACCGGCTCGGCGCGCGTGGATCGTTTCGGCGGCACACGCATGGCCGGCATTCCCGCGAGCGACATCGTTTCCAATCTGCAATCCATTACGATCCGCAGCCGCTTTCAAATGCCGCTCATCACCACGCTGGCATTTGCCACGAATAAAAACCAAGCCGGCGGCCAACTCGCGCCGTTCAAATATAACAGCCTGAATGCGCAAGCAGAGTACACGTTTCCGCGACCGAGCTTGCGCGTGTATGCGGGCCTGCGTTTCGTCAAAGCCTCGGCCAAATACGGCGCGGCAACCGACACGACCATTACGGTGATCGACTATGCGCAAACCGGTTTGCAAGTGGGCGGCTCGATCATCTTCAACAAGCAACACGAGTTCGTGCTCGATTTCGGTTTGCTCAAATACAACGACGCCGGCGGCAAGCTCAACGTTCCCCGCGCTATCCTCAAGCGCAATCCTTCTTTCACCAACGCGTTCGTGCGCAGCCATTACGAGTTTCGCTTCTGAGGCCGCACATGACGCACGAAGTTTTGGGGAGAGCACAAACATTCTTTTCGAAAAGCGCGCACGAAATAATTCCCCCCTTGAGGGGGGTTAGGGGGGGGTTGCTAGGTTTTGTAATCGTTTTGGATAACATCCCCCTTGCCCCCCTCAAGGGGGGAATATTTGAGCGAAGCATTGCCTTGCCGCAGCGAGGCAAAGCATGACCACTCCCAACGCACAAACTTCCACTGCCCTCAACGCCACGCGCGGGGACGCGACAAAATTTTCCGAAAAATATATCCGTCCGGTGTTCGCGAACAAGTGGGTGCTCGGCAGCCTGCTGAGTTTGTTTGCCGTCGTGCTCGCGATTATGCTCAGTTCGCTCACTGCGTTTGAGAATCTCGAGCTGCGCTCGTATGATTTACGCTTTTCCTTTCGCGGGCCGCGCGCGCTGGTTGATACCAGCATCGTGATCGTTGACATCGACGATCAAACCTTTGACGATTTAAAACAGAACTGGCCGTTTCCGCGTTATTATTATGCCAAACTGATCGAAAATCTTTCGCGCGCCGGTGCGCGGCTCATTCTTTTCGACGTGGTCTTCACCGAGCCGGCGAAGAACGACCCGGCTGCGGATCAAGCGTTGGCCGCGGCCGCGGCGAAATCCGGTCGCGTGATTTTCGCCGGCAAACTCGAAGTGACCAACACGCGCGGCGGCACACAGAGTTTTGCTTTGGCCAAGCCCATTCCAATACTTTTGCAAAGCGCGAAGCAATGGGCTTCCATTAGCATCAACGAAGATCCCGACGGTTTTGTGCGACGCTATCCCATGTTTGAGCGCACGGACACGGAGACCGTGTGGGCGCTCGCGCTACAAGCTTATCTCGGCATGGATGACAATCGCGCGGACCTGAGCACGGGCAGGCTGCGGCTCAATGATAAAAAAATTCCGGCCTATCGCGCCAATACGTTTCTCATCAACTTTCGCGGCGGCGCAAAAACTTTTCCCACCTACTCTTTCTCCAATGTGTTGGATGACCGCGACTTTCGTTTGCCCGATGCCTTGCTGGAAACCAACGCGTTTGCAGAAGAGTATTTGCCCGCGGGAACTTTCAAAAATAAAATCGTTTTCATCGGGGCCTCCGCCGAAGAGTTGCAAGACGTAAAGCTCACGCCGTTTTTTTCGCAAGAAGGCATCCGGCAAAAAATGCCCGGCGTGGAAGTGCATGCCAATGCGTTGAGTACCATCATGGCGGGAGATTTTGTCAAACCGACCTCGCTCGGGTTCGAATGGCTGCTCATGCTCGTGAGCGCGTTTCTAACCATGCTGCTCGTGGTGCGGGTGAATGCGTTGTTGGCTACTGTGTTTACGAGCATCGTCATTGCGCTCTGGCTGTTGTTGGCGCAACTGCTCTTTAGCTTAATGAATCTTTGGCTACCGGTTGTTGCGCCCGTGCTCGGTATCGTGCTGAGTTATTTCGGCAACGTGTCGCAAACGCTCGTGGCCGAACGCCGCGAGCGTCGACGCACGCGCAAAGTGTTTGAGCAATACGTTTCCGAAAGCATCGTCAACAGCATTCTCGCTTCGGGCAAAGAGCCGAAGTTTGGCGGAGAGAAATTGCAGCTCACGGTGCTGTTCAGCGACATTCGCGGCTTCACCACCTATTGCGAAAAACGTTCGCCGGAAATGGTCGTGCATCGGCTCAACGAATATCTCACGCTCATGACCGAAGTCATTTTCAAACACGAAGGCACGCTCGATAAGTTTGTCGGCGATGAAATTATGGCGCTCTTTGGCGCGCCCGTGTATTTTGAGAATCACGCGGAGCGCGCGTGCGAAACCGCGTGCGCCATGATCACGAGCTTGCGCGAATTGCAAAAACGCTGGTCCGCGCAGAATGAAGACTATTTTCAAATCGGCATCGGCATCAACACCGGCACGATGATCGTGGGCAACCTCGGCGCGCAGCAGCGTTTCGATTACACCGTGATCGGCGACGAAGTGAATCTCGGCGCGCGTTTGGAAGGCGCGAACAAGCAGTATGCGACTTCGATCATCATTTCGGAATCGACGTACAAGCAAGTGCGCAAGCGGGCGCAAGCGCGCGAGTTGGATTTGGTGCGGGTGAAAGGGAAGAATAAGCCCGTGAAGATTTATGAGCTGCGCGGGATGGAAAAACTTGCGGCGATTGAGGAAGACTTAATCATTGCAACGTATTCGAAAGGCTTGGAGCTTTATAAACAGCGCCAATGGTACAACGCGCTGCGCGAGTTCAATCGCGTGTTGCGCTATTTCCCGAGCGACGGCCCTTCGCGCGTGTACGTCGAACGCTGCTTGGATTATATTGCCAATGCCCCGCCGGACGATTGGGACGGCGTGTATGAATTCAAAACAAAGTAGAGCGGATGAGCAATCAAACTCAAAATACAATTAAGTTTTGTGAGGCTACACACAGATCAAAAGCGCACGCGGAAAAGGCTTCGCTTTACTGTGTGAGTTTTTGATCCGTGTGCTGCCCAAAGGACTTTGGTTTTTAGCGCGCCTGAAAATTCGATTTGGGAAAATTATCGCGCAACATAAAACTTCTTGAAACCAAACACGCGCTCTGTTACTTTGCCGATAACAGAGCGCGTTGCATTTTGAGGAATCATCCTGCCGTCGCGGCGAGCAAGAACGCGCGCACCGCGAAGAAGCTGCCGATCAAACTGACGAACACCATCGCGCCGAAAAATATTTTCTTCATGCCTGTGGCTTGCACCACCAAAGCCATGGCGCCCAGCACCAGGCCGAGTTGCAAAAACAAAACGGCGATATCGAATACATCGCCCGCACTGCCGAGCACGGCGAGTTTATGCTCCCATTCTTTCGCGCCAATCACTTTACCAAGTTCGCCGTCAATATCCTGCACCCAATTCTCTTTACCCACGGCCACGGAGCCGAGCATGATTTCATTTTTCTCTTTTTTATAACGCGCGATTTCCGCGTCGAGAACATGCACATGGTTTTGCAAAGCCGGCGCATGCTCTTCCTGCACCGTACCCGCGGCGAGCAACGATTGCAACAGATCTCTTTGCCCCTCTACCAAGCTTTGTTTGATGCTTTTGGATTGATACCACGACAGTGCGCTCGTTTGTGCGTTCGTGCCAATGATTTCGTCATCGCCATACTTGCCGGCACCAAGATCGGTGATGGCTAACGCTGCGGCAAAAAAAGCGAGCGTGATGCCGGTCCACAACTCGAAACGTTTTTCGGCCTGTTCTTGTTTGGTATCTTGCTTTGCACTTTCAGACATGGCGGCTCCTTTGTTTTTATAAAAACAGTTATTGAAAAATGGGCGGCAAAATACGATTCTTGATTTTGTTCGTCAAGCTTTCGCTCGAAAAAATACAAGCCAGTGTTGTCGCGATTGTGAACCATTTTTGAGAAAATACTTATGGCAGAGGTTTCAATAGAGCACTTCTCGCTTGCAGCGCGTGACGGCTATGGGTTAGCCGCAACGCTGCATCGCAGCGCACGCAATGCCGACAGCGTTGTGATCATCAATGCCGGCACGGGCATTCGGCGCACCTATTATCACAAATTCGCGCGTTTCTTGGCAGAGAATGGCTTGACCACGCTCACATATGACTATCGCGGCATCGGCGATTCGCGGCCCACTTCGCTGCGCGGCTTTACTGCGTGCATGCGCGATTGGGCGCAACAAGACATGGCGAGCGCGGCAGAGTGGTGTGCGCGTGAATTGCAGCCGAAGAAGATTTTTGTGATTGGTCACAGCGCGGGCGGGCAACTCGTGGGTATGGCCGGCATCAATCATTTAATTCACGGCCTCGTGCTCGTTGCGGCGCAGAGCGGCTATTGGAAGCATTGGCCCGCGCAGTCGCGTTATCGTTATGTGCTGCTCTGGCGTGTGATGCCGCTCATTGCAAACGTTTGGGGGTATCTTCCCGGCAAGCTTGGCATCGGCGAAGATTTGCCGCGCGGCGTTGCGAATGAGTGGGCGAAGTGGAGCCGGCATCCGCGTTACTTATTCGGTTATGCGTCGGCGCATGAGCAAGAGAGTTATCACAAACTCTCCGCGCCGATATTGGCATACAGCTTTTGGGATGATGAGTATGCCCCCAAGCTCGCAGTGGAAGCGTTGCTCCACGAATATTCCGCGGCCCAGGTTGCGCATAAACATTTCACGCGGGACATTAGCCCCGCAGCGCGTATCGGTCACTTCGGATTTTTTCGCGAACAGTTTCGCGCGTCGCTGTGGCAGGAGGTGCTGAGGTGGTTGTTGGAGTTTTGAGGGAAGAGGAAGTATCTTGAGAGTCAAATCGGTGTAAGAAAAGCGAAAATTTCCAACGGATAAAATCGGCCAACAGTCATCCCAATAGAAACCCGTTGGCTGCTTTCATCCGTTGGAAATTTTGTTTGTGAAGAGAATTGCAAATGGTGAATTGCGAATGGTCAATTTCAAAAACCTTCACGCTGTCGCTTCATTTAAACCCCAAGCCCTTCGTGCTCAACTTAATGCGGCAGAGATACATGTCCGCCGTGATATAAAGCGTCGAGCCGTCATCGCCAAATTTGCAATTCGCCGTAGCCTCGCCGGTATCAATCGTTCCGAGGTGCTTGCCTGCTGCGTTCAAAACCACAACTCCGCCCGGCCCGGTGGCGAACAGGTTGCCCGCTTGATCCACGGCGAGACCATCGGGCAAACCTTTCTTGCCTTGCTTCACCCACGGCGTCGCATCAAACAAGACGCGGCTCTTGCCCAATGTTCCATCCTCCAAAACTTCGAAGGCAAACCACACAGCTTTTTCCGGATCGGATTGCGCGACGTATAAAGTTTTTTCGTCCGGCGAGAACGCGATGCCGTTGGGAAAAGTCGCTTCACGCGTGAGCAAAGTCACGTCGCCGCTCGGCGTCACGCGATACACGCCGTTGAACTCCAATTGCTTGTTCGGATCTTTATTCAAGCCCTTCAAACCATACGGCGGATCAGTGAAATACAAATCGCCGTTTGCTTTAAACACCAAGTCGTTTGGGCTGTTAAAGCGTTTGCCTTGATAATTGTTCGCCAGCAACTTCTTCGTGAAATTATTTTCGAGCAACTGGCTCACACAACGATTGCCGTGATCACACATCGTCAACACGCCGCGCGCATCGAGCGTCAGCCCGTTCGTGCCCAATTCTGCGCCCGGCGGATTTTCACCGCTGAAGCCGGAAGGCCGCAGAAATACGCTCACGCCTTCGCCTTCCTTCCATTTGTAAATCGTATTGCGCGGCACATCGGAGAATAAAAGATAGTTGCCGTTTGCAATCCACACCGGCCCCTCGGACCACTCAAAGCCTTCCGCCAGTTTTTCAATCACGGCTTGCTTGGGAATGAGTTGATCGAGTTGCGCATCAGCGCGGTAAATTTTGCCGAGAGGTTGTGCCAACAACAATGGTGCTTGCGAAAAAGATATGAGAGCAAAAATGATCGCGCAACAACAGGAGAATGATCTGTGCATGAGAAAGCTCGCGTTATAGTCAGAAGCACAAAGTGATTTTGCACCGCTATTGTCCGCCGTTATCTGTCGGCACTTGGCTCAACTCCAAATCCACCGGGCTGTCTTTTTCCACAATCGCATTGGGCAAAGGCATCTGGCTGATGATCGTTTCCGGCAAGAGATTCGGCGCAATCGTGTAGGTGATGTTGCCCACGCGCAGCCCGGCCTCTTTGATGAGTTTCTCCGCGGCCTGGAAAGTACGACCTACCAATGCCGGCACGATGAACTGCAACGGCTCGCTGCCGCTGCTAATCGTGATATTCACACGCGTGTTCGTCGTGACCTCAGCGCCCGCCGGAACCGATTGCCGCATCACTTCGCCCAGCAAATACGTGTTGGAAAAATCTTGATCCACCGCGCCCAATTCCAAACGTTGATTGCGCAGCAGCAACTCCGCATCGCGCGGCGAGCGGCCAATGAGATTGGGCACGAGCACGCGCTTTTCGCCGCGACTCACGACCACGTAAACGCGCCGCCCCGGCTTCACGCGCGAATGCGGCGGCGGATTTTGCTCGATCACATAACCGCTCGGGTGCTCTTTGCTATAGCGCTCTTCGTCCTTGACCAAAACAAATCCCGCCTCTTGAATCGGCCGCATCGCTTCTTCAAAACGCATGCTCGTGATGTTGGGCATCTCCACTTCATCGCCGTGTCGCGTATAGAGCGGCATCACGATCCAATCCATGATCAAGATGCCGGCCATGGCAATGATCGCGAGCAAGCCGACAATGCGGGCAAGGTGATGCTGCGACATCGCGAGCAAAAAGCGTCGCAGCCCGGCGAAGCGTATTGGTCGCTGCGAGGTGATTTCAATGGGCATGAGGCTTCTACCTTTTTATGAGCTTTGTGTTTAAAACAAATTTGTGATGCCGGCGCTCGCCGGATTGTTCCCTTTGACTTTTTTTATGGCTTGTCGCTGCGCGTGATCGCTTTCCATCTCCGCTTGTTTCTCTAGGTGGCCTTTGCAAGCGAGGTGACTTCAAAGCGATTGCATCCCACTGCTGAACGGATATTTTCAAAACGAGTTGTGTCCAATACCTTGGTGCTCGTTTCTTTTACACGTCATGCGCCTCAGAGACTTTTTTAAGATGCGCCGCAAAGCTGCCGTCCATGTTGTGGCGATGCGGCAACGTACGCACAAAGCCGTGCTCGTCACAGAAGCGTGCGGGCACGAATTGTTTCGCCGGCTGCAAAACAAAATTGCGATGCTCTTGCAGAAACCATGCGATCACTTCGTCGTTCTCCTCCGGCTCAATGGTACACGTACTGTAAAGCAAACGCCCACCGGTTTTAACCAAACGCACCGCATTCGCCAAAATTTCTTTTTGCAAAGCGGCGAGCGCAGGTATGTCTTCGGCCTGTCGCCGCCAACGTAAATCACTCCGCCGCGCCAACACCCCGAGGCCGGAGCACGGCGCATCAACCAAAACGAGATCCGCGGGCGGCGCAAAAAATTGGCGCGCATCGCTTACGACAAGCTGCACGGGCAATTGCAAGCGCGCCGCGGCTTGCTTGACCAATTGCAATCTCGCCAAGCTGCGATCCACGGCAATAATTTTTCCGCGCGTGAGAAACTCCGCGAGATGCAGTGTCTTGCCGCCCGGCGCCGCGCAGAGATCATAGACGATGTCATTCGGCTCTGGCGCAGCGAGCAACGCGACCAAACTCGCACTCGCATCCTGCACGGTGCAGAGGCCTTGTTTAAAAGCTTTGAGTTTGGTGATTTGATCGAAATGCGGCAAGTTGTAAACATGTGGCAAATTCGGAATGCCAGTCGCAGTGATCTGCGCGGCAACGATCTCTTCGAAAAAAGCTTCCGTATGCGTTTCCGGTTTGATGACGCGCACGGTAATGGGCGGAATTTCGTTGCAGGCCTCGGCAAGAGCACGCAACTCTTCCGCCTCGTAACGCGCGCGCCAACGTTGCACGAGCCATTCGGGATAACTCAAAAAAGCTGCAAGCAACTTTTCATGTGACGCTTGCAGGAGCGTTGCCGGTTTCGGCCAGACGTAAGGCTGGCGTTGCGCATTGCGCAATATCGCATTGACCAGGCGCGCATACTGCTCGCCGAATTTCGTCCGTGCGAGTTCCACCGCCTCATTGAGCGCGGCATACGCCGGCACGCGATCCATGAAGCGCATTTGAAACAATGCCACGCGCAAAATATTTTTGAGCAAAGGCCGCGCAGTCGAATAATTTTGCCGAAAAAAAGAAGTGATCTCGACATCCAAACGCGCACGCCACCGCATTGCGCCATTCGTCAACGCCGTCACGAGCGCGCGGTCTTTTGCGTTGAGCCGGGTTTGTGCTAGACGTTGTTCTAAAACTTGATCAAGATAGAGCGAGCCGCTTTCCGCTTCGGTGAGAATATCACAAGCCAAGCCGCGGGCGGAGGCAGAAGAAGTAAAGGGTGACTTTTTATTTTGTGTCATTCAAAAATGTGGGTTCGAAGATTATGCACACCTTGACGGGACAGAAGAGTTTTGCGTTGTTCATGCCACCCGCAGCACGACCTTGCCGAAGTTGCGGTTACTTGCGACATAAGCATGCGCTTGTTCCGCTTCGGCGAGTGTGAAAACTTTGTCAATCACCGGATGCAGAGCGCCTTGCTCAAGTTGGGGCAATACCTGCGCGCGAAATTTTTGCGTCAGTGCGATTTTTTCGGACAAAGAGCGCGAGCGCAATACGGAGCCGATGATGCGCAAACGCTTTCGCAGAACGAGGTTCAAATCAATTTCGGTTTTCGCGCCTCCCATTAAGCCGATCACCACCAAGCGGCCGCGTGTGCGCAACAGGGAAATATTTTTCTCCCAGTACGCTGCACCCACGCAATCCAAAATCACATCTACGCCGGAATCATTCGTCAGCTTGCGCACGATGTCGGCAAAATCAAATCGTTTGTAATCGATCGCATGATTTGCCCCGAGAAAACGGCACTCCTCGAGTTTTTCCTCCGAACCGGCCGTGACGAGCACGAGTGCTCCTGCGAGTCGCGCCATTTGAATGGCCGCCGTGCCCACGCCGCTGCCGCCGGCATGCACGAGCACCAACTCGCGTGAGCGCAGTTTGGCTTCAATAAACAAATTTACAAACGCCGTGTAAAACGCTTCCGGCACTGCTGCCGCTTGCTCGAAAGTCCAACCCATTGGCATGCGTAGGAGCATTTCCTGCGGCACGGCAACAAGTTCAGCATAGCCACCGCCTGCCAACAAACAAAAGACGCGCTCCCCCACTTGCCATTCTTTTACTTCGCTTCCGAGAGCAATGATCTCGCCGGCAGCTTCCAAGCCGAGAATTTCGGAAGCGCCCGCTGGCGGAGGGTAGAGGCCGCGACGCTGCAGAAGATCGGCACGATTCACCGCGGTCGCATGCACGCGCACCAATACTTCGCCCTCACCAAGCCGGGGATCGGCACAATCTGCGAGAAGCAAACGATGATCGCTACCGTCTTCAACGCGAATGGCGCGCATAAGCTTTTGCCTCATTCCTAAGCTTGCACTGCTGCTGTGATTGCGGGGTGAAATCTAAACCCTCTGTTGCCAAATTGCAATTTGAATTTCTCTCCGCTCTCTTCATTCCCTCGCCTCTGCCGGTATATAGCGAGATACGAATAAGACCGCTCAA
This sequence comes from bacterium, assembly GCA_041918175.1. Lineage (GTDB taxonomy): Bacteria > Zhuqueibacterota > Zhuqueibacteria > Zhuqueibacterales > Zhuqueibacteraceae > JABWAN01. The sequence goes on along the minus strand of JAYRWE010000083.1, from coordinate 80,866 downwards.
TATGAAAAATCCATTTTTAAAACCTGGTTTGGTCGGCATGCTGCTGCTCTGGTCATGCTTTGGCGAATTACCGCATGAAAATCCGCTTGATCCAAAATCACCGGCATTTGTGAGCACTGGCGTGGTGCGCGGCCAAGTCACGACATTCTATCAACCCTATCGCGGCATTCGCGGCGTAACGCTGGAGTTAACGCCCGGTAACATGAGCGCGCTCTCTGACACCACGGGCGCGTTTACGCTGCGCAATATTCCGGAAGGGCAATATGTGCTCACGGCGCGGCACAGAAATTTTGCGAGCGATACGATCAACATTCTAGTGCAGCGTGAAAACGCCGCGCGCTTTACGTTTCAACTCGATGCCTTGCCCAAAATTACGAGCGTCACCGGGCGCACATTTCACATTAATAATTTGCCGCCGGAAGACAACGTTGATTTCGCCTTGTTTGAAGCGCGTGTCGAAGATCCGGACGGCCTCGCGGACATCGCCAAGATTTGGATGCAAATTGCGGGGCTTGATCGTGCGGACACTTTGCGCGAAACCTCGCAAGCGGGTTTGTATGATTTGAAATTGTTCGGCAGCGATTTCCCCAACGGCAGTTTACACAGCATTCTTGGACGCCGCCTGCAATTCATCGCAACCGACCGCGTGGGGAAAAGTTCGACCGTCGAAGAGCTTATTCTGTTTCGCATCATCGATCCGCCACCGGAGACGATTTCGCCCAAAGAGCGCGCGGCGGCAGATTCGATCCGACCGAAACTCACGTGGAAGCCGATTACATTGCCGTTTGCGTTCACGTATCACGTGCGTGTGGAGCGTATTGCGAGCGGCATTCCGACGCTGGTGTGGGAGCGCAGCGGGATTCCAGAGACGCAAGCGTTTGTTCGAGTCGATCGCGCTCTGGCACGCACCGAACATCGTTGGACGATTGCGGTCGTGGATGAATTTGGCAATACCAGCACCTCCACACCTGCCGCGTTCATTGTGCGCTAAACTTCCTGCCCACGTCGCATTTGCTTTCCTTGCTAGGTTTTCGGCATACAATTTTTAATCAACAAATTTGCTATTATGAGTGTGGCCTCGGCGTTAAGCGCGCTCTCGCGCGTGAGTGCGATCATCAATAATCTGCAAGAGCTGGATCCGTTGCTCGAAAAGATCATGGATATTGCAGTGGAAACCATGGGCGCGGAGCGTGGATTTATTTTGCTCACCGACGAGCGTGGCGTGTTGCGGCCGCGCACGGCGCGCAACATTTCCGCGGAAAACATTCAAGACATCGCGGATATTTCCAATAGCGTGGTGCAGCGCGTGTTGCAAACCGGCGAGGCCGTGATTTCCTATGATGCGCAAGTGGACGAAGCCCTGCGCGAATCGGAAAGCGTCATTCTCAATCAGATTCAATCCATTGCGTGCGTGCCGCTGGCCATGAAGCAGCGGCCCATCGGCGTAATTTATCTCGACAGCATCACACAGCGCGGCGGCTTTACCGAAACGAGCGTGCCGTTTCTCACGGCGTTTGCGCATCAAGCTGCGATTGCGATTGAAAACGCGCAGCTTTATGAGAACATGCGCGAAGAAAATCGCCAATTGCGCAAGCAAGCGCGAGAGGCCAGCAGCTTTGGCGAGATCATCGGGCAAAGCGCGAAAATGAAAGCCGTGTTCGATACGATGAACAGCGTGCTCGACTCTGATGCCACGGTGTTGATTCAAGGCGAAAGCGGAACGGGCAAAGAGCTGGTTGCGCGCGCGATTCATTACAATGGGCATCGCCGCGACAAGCCGTTCATTGCGCTGTTCTGCGGCTCCTTGCCCGAATCACTTTTGGAAAGCGAATTGTTCGGCCACAAAAAAGGCTCTTTCACCGGCGCAATGGCCGATAAAAAAGGTTTGTTCGAAGCTGCGCATGGCGGCACATTTTTTTTGGATGAAATCGGCGACCTTTCGTCGAATTTGCAAACCCAGCTTTTGCGCGTGTTGCAAGAAGGCGAAATCAAACGCGTCGGTGAGAACCTCGTGCGGCAAGTCGATGTGCGCGTCATCGCGGCGACGCATCGCAACCTGCGCGAGTTCATTGCGCAGGGTAAATTTCGAGAAGACTTGTTTTATCGCTTGAACGTCATCAACATTCATATGCCGCCGCTGCGCGAACGGATGAAAGACATTCCGCTTTTGACGCATCACTTTCTGCACAAATATGCGGCGAAGAATAAAAAAGAGATTCGCGGCTTCTCCGCGGAAGCCTTAAACGAGATCACCGGCTATTCGTGGCCCGGCAATGTGCGCGAGTTGGAGAATACCATCGAGCGCGCCGTGGTGCTGGCGAAAGAAACGCTGCTCACGCCCGCGGATTTGCGCCTGAGCGAAGCCGCGCGGGAAATGCCGCTTCCCTCCGGGCTGACGCTCATGCAGATGGAGCGTCGCCTCGTCGAAAAAACTTTGGAGGAAGTGGATAACAATATCACACAAGCTGCGGAGCGCCTCGGTGTGTCACGCCGATGGATTCATTACAAGCTGAAGCAATGGGAAAATGGTCAAGATTGAAGGCTATGAAATCTTCGCAGAGCTGCAGCGTGGCGCTTGGGTCACGCTTTTCAAAGCCTTTGATCTGCAGCAGCAGCGCACAGTGCTCATCAAACTCCTGAATGAAGAGCACGCGCCGCAGGCCGTGCAGGAACAATTGCGCGTAGAGAGCGCACTCAGCGGGCGCTTTGTGCATCCGAATCTGCGACGGGTTTTTGCTTCGGGAAAATTTGAAGCGCGACCTTATCTCGTGCTCGAATATGTCGAGGGGCCGACGCTTGCGGAGTTGTTGACGCTGCGGCTGCCGGTAGAGTTTTGCGCGTGGATTGCCAAACAAGTGGCGCAGGCATTATCTGCCGTGCATCGCGAAGGCATTTGGCATCGTGATGTGAAGCCGCGCAATATTTTTATTTCGTGGGAAGGAGAAGTAAAACTCGGCGACCTCGGTTTAGCCGTGGAGGCGGATGAAGTCGGAATCTCACTGGCCGGCACGCCGGCATATCTTTCTCCTGAGATCGTGTTGGGCCAAAAAATTTCCGCCAGCAGCGATCTTTTTGCGCTCGGCGCGGTGCTTTATGAAATGCTCACCTGCGTGCCGCCGTTTGCGGATCACACCACGTCGGCAACGCTGCATCGCATCGCGAACCTCGAACCAACTCCCATCGCCAAACTTCGACCGGACGTTCCGCCGGAAATAACCTCGCTGTGTCGCACGTTACTCGCGAAGACTCCGGAGGCGCGTCTGCAGGACGCGGAAGCAGTGGTCGCAGACTTGACACATTTTGAGCAGACTTATCGGTTGCAAACCTCGACCGCGCGTCTCGCGTTTTATTTGCAAACACCGGAGCAATATACGCCGCTCGAGTTTTTACAGAAGCCTGAGCCGCCGCTTACAGTGAGTGCGCCGCAACCAGCATATGAGCAGACCTCGCCGCGAAAATTTCGACGCACTCTCGCTTTGTTATTACCTGCGATTTTGGTGACCGGCGTCGTGCTGCTCACATGGGGCAGCGATAAGCCAAAAGAGTTTGATCCGCCGCAACAAACGGCGAAGACAAATCCACCTTCGACCAATGAGCCGGAGCGCGAGGTCCCAGTTGTTTCGAAGCCAAACGCAAATCGGCCGCACGAAGTGATTTCACCTACCACAAGCGCGCATAAAGATTCTGCTCTGTTTGCGCAAAAGAGTGATTCATCACGCAGCACCTTCGCTGCTACAATCGGCTCAACGCTCCCGGAGCAGGAGAGCGCCGCGCCCGAGATCGCGCCTGGCCCGCAAGTTTGGCTCACGAGTGCACCGCGCGCACGAGTTTTTGTGGAAAACAAAATGCTCGGCGTGACGCCGCTACGATGGACGATTCCGCAGCGCGATCAAGTTTATGAGTTGCGCTTGCTCGCACCGACTCTACCCGAAGTACGCACGCTCGTCACTGCGGCCATTATTGAAGCGGATACGCTGCGACTGAACTTGTGGAAAGAGCTGTCTTATTTGGAAGTGACCGTCAATCCGTGGGGAGAAATTTGGTTGGACGACAAACCGATCGAGACGACGCCGCTTGTTGCGCCTATCATGCTCACGCCGGGGTTGCATGAGCTTGCGGTGCGGCATCCGCAATTGGGTACACGCAGCGTGCGAATCGTTTTGTCAAAGGGCGACACTTTGCGCAAGGCATTTGACTTCTTCACGCAATAGTTTTGCTTCGCGCTCATGCGCGTTCATTCCCCGCGGTTCTTTTCACAACAACCACCGTAGCATCATCCTCCCAGCTTGCGCCCTCGCCATATTCATAAACCGCATTGAAGATCGTCTCCAAGATTTCCTGCGCCGATTTGCTTTGATGTTCTTTCACCAACTCTTTCAAGCGCGCAATGCTAAATTGCTGGCCGTCTGCGCCCTGGCGCTCAAAGATGCCGTCACTGTACATGACGAGCGCTGCGCCGGGTTCAAAGAAGGCATAGCCGCGATGCAGCGCGATCTCCGGCAATGCGCCAATGATGATGCCGCTCGCTTTCAGCTCAGTCACACGATCGCCATACACGAGTAAGGGCGCAGGATGGCCGGCATTCGCGTAAATGATGTTACCATTGCTTTCGATCTCCGCATAAAAAAGCGAAACGAAACGGCTCGAATAGGTGCTGCGATGAATGACGCGATTGAGCTTCTTGAGCGTCTCCACCATCTTCATTTCTTTTTCCAGTCCCATGCGCAAGCCGGTCACGACGTCGCGCACGAGCAAAGCCGCAGGCAAGCCATGACCGCTCGCATCGCCCACAGCGACGCCGAACATTTCATCGTCGAATGGGATGTAGTCATAAAGGTCGCCGCCCACAAGTTCCGCGGGCTGCGAACGTCCTGCCATTTCATAACCACGAATCGGTGGAGCCTGCGCCGGCAACAAACTCTGTTGAATCGTCGCGGCTTGTTGCAAATCGCTTTTAATCGCATCGGAGAACAATCGAAAATTCAAAGCCGAGCGCACTGCATTGAGACAAAACTCAATCTCTTCACGCACCCAGCCGCTTTTTAGCTCAAAGACGAAAAGCCAATGGCGATCGGGGTTGCGCACGACCGTAAAAGCCGCGGGAATTGCATACTCTTTATTGCCGTCAATTCCAAACTCCGTGCCCAAGGTGGGATCGTCAAATATATAGCTGCCATATTTCAACAAGCGTTGCACGGCTTCGGAGCCGGCCACCAAGCGATGACCTTGTTTGGGTTTGAATTTTTCGAGCGGCGCAATGAGCGTGAAGGTTTCGCCTTGCTCTTTGTAGAGCCTTCCATTGGTTATGCGCAGGTCCTCTCCAAACGTGTACTCCACTTCCGCCATGATGGTTGAAAGAAACTTCTTGCCGGATTTCTCTTTGCCAATCTTGCGGAGTAGCTCATCCAATTTGCGATAAAAAGTTTTAGGTTCGAGCATGATTTCCTTATATCAAGCGAAAAGTCAATGCAAAAAAATAGGGCTTCCCGGCAAACCTGTTAAAGCCTACAGCTTTCGGGAGCCCTTGTGGTTCAAAGGCAATATACAAAATCGTCACGCAGCGAGCAAGCGTGCGCAAAAAATTCTTCGAAGTTCTAGGTTTCAGGTTATGGCCCAACTCTGCGTTGCTTGCGAATAAAATTAACTGCGTCAAACCATCTTCGCAAAATGCCTGAGAGTGTGAACCGGATATGTTGGCGCACGAAATAAGTCGCAATTGCTGCGAGCAGGGCAAACGAAACGAGTGTTGCGCACACCGCTCCACTGACGCCAAACTTGTCTACCAACAGAATATTCAAACCTAAGCTCGTGATCGTTGCTAATAAGCGCGTCCAAAAGGGGTATTTCGACTCTCCAATGCCGAAGAGCAAGCCCTCACCTATGCTGTGCCAACTTACAAACAAACCTAATAACGAAAACCAACGCAAGAGCGGTGCTCCTGCCGGGTAACGATTCGCGAGCAATACCTCGAACAAGAAATCCGCGCCTAAAATCAGTGCGAGCACAATCGGCACGAGCAATAGATTTGAAAAGAAAATACCTTTCTCATATAGCCCCAACAGATCCTGCTCACGACGTTCGGTGTGCAAACGTGCAAACGCCGGAAACGCGATGAGAGAAAGGCCTTGCCGATAGAAATCGAAGACACGGAGGAAATTGCGCGCAGCATTGAAGAGCGCAACCGCTGCGGGGTCGAGATACATTGCAATGATAAAATTATCCGCGCGCTCATAGACAACGCTTGAAGCGCCGCTGCCCATGGTATACTTGCCAAAATCGAACATGCGTCGCATGAGTTGCCCGTGCAAACGAAAACCCCAGGTCAGTTGGCGAAAGGCGAGCGCTAGGCCGCAGAGCGATGCCATGGCATATGCAATGGTCATCGCGAGCAACATATCATAGGCGGAGTCCAGTTTTTTTGAATGAATTAAAACTCCAAGCATGATTATGTTGGATAAAACCAATACGGCATCAGTAAGAAAAATGGCTTTGATCTTATAGCTTGCACGAAAGACTTCCTGAGTAAACTGTTTGATAAAAGAGGCAGCGAGGAGCAACGGTAAAAAGTAAAACAGCGCCGCGAAATCCGAACTATTGAATAACTCGCCGAGCGCGACACGCAAAGGCCAAAGAATGGCGAGCATGAAAACAAAAAAGAGTGTAAAAAGCAGAAGTGCGTTGCTTTGCAGCGCCAACCGATTCGTGTTATCGTGATAGTGCTTGACATATGGCGCCATTCCCAGCGAAACGCCGAGGTGAGAGAGAATCAAAAACGCATTTTGCAGGAGGACGAAATTGCCATACTCTTCCTCCGGTAAAATACGAATCACAAACAGCATGAAAATAATGCCGTATACGGCCAAGATCGCCTTGTCTGCGAGCGTCCAAAAGCCTTTGTCAAGGTGGGTGCTAAGGCGCACGGGGAGGAATTTGAGTTATTGGGTTATTGGTTGTGGGGAATGGATGCGACACCCCGACAAGATAAGCTACGGGCTGCCCTTCGCGTTGCTGAAAAATTCTGAGAGTGTCGATCTCGGCGCGCGCCCAATTTACGGCTGCAAAAAAATCTTCGCGTGCTCCCGTGACATAAGTGTATTCGGGGGCATGCAAAAGGAAGACGTGTGCGCGATTAAAAAGCTGTGCAAGTTGTTCGGGAGAGCGGCGCGTCGTTTCATAGTTTCGAAGCGTGCGAATTCGCTCCTGCGAGAGTGAAAGCAGATTAGCATTAAAGCCCCAATCCATGCATACGACTGTTCTTTCGGGATGTGCGTCTACTTCCGCGATGATGTCATAAATTGCGCTCGACCATACGCCACGCCCGCCGGTGCGCATTAGCATGGAATGGTATTCTAAGATTGGTTTGCTCATCGCAACGGCGAGCACAAGCATAATGCCGACCAATAGCCGCTCCAGCGTTCGCGCCGAGAAACGCAATAATGCGCGTTGGCGCAGCAACAGTTCAAACACAAAGAGCGGCACCAAAATGTGCGGCAACGGATATAGGATCAACAATTGATGGCCGCGATGGAGCGTCGGCGTAAAGCAAGTGAGTAGTAACAAGCCTAGCGTCAGCACGAGCAGGAAAACAATGCTCCGTTTCACCGGCAAACGTGCGATTAGACGCATGCTCAGTTTCGCGGCAAAATATGCAAAGGCCAGCGGCACGAGCCAGGACAATGGCGAGCCGGAAAAATTCCATCGTATCGTTTGGTAACTTTTTTCTCCAAGAATAAAGTGATTGAGATACCCGCCATTCAAAACCTCCACTAACATTTTTAAACGTAGGTAAAGATTACCGAAAAAATCGAGATTATTTGCGCCGCCGGAAGTGTTGTCAAATGTGCTAGCCATCGGCGTAAACGTTCCACCCAACGTGGCGATATTGAAAGCAATAAACGGAGCGGCTCCGAGCGCAAACGCAAAAGCTGCAATCAGCCAATGCTTCCGTTGCGGCAGGCGTTGCCGCAGTTCGGCGATTGTCTGAGTGCCGTAAAGCAACACCAACGCAGGCGCGAATGTGAGCGGAATCCAGAGAAAGCTTGCGCGATCACTAATGCCAAGCCCAACGAGAAACGCGCCGAGAGCGAGCCAGTGCGTTGCACCTTCTTGCCACCAACGCAGCAATGCCCACAACGCTGCGCCTTTGAGTGCCATCATCAAACTGGTGGCGACATAATCGTTATGCGCATATGCGGTAAAGCTGGCATCGAGCGCCACGAGCACGCCGCTGAAAAAAGCAATCTCGATGCGGCCGGTCAAACGCCGCGTGAATGCTATGAAAAACATAAGCGCAATCACACCGAGTGCAATGGAAGAGCCGCGAACCGTCGCGAAATTAATTCCCCACAAAGCAAACACAGGCAACGTGACATATGTGCGCAAAAAGCTCGTATAATAGTTGAACATCACCGGCAATGGCTTGCCCATCATGTGAACGACCGCAGGATCGATCTTCACATAATCCGTGTCATATTGTTGTTTGAGCAAAGCGGCGGCGGGCGGGACGTAATAAAGCTCGTCATATTGCAGGCCGGGCAGGCCTAAGTTGGGAAGCGTGGCGCTCAAAAAAAGGCATACTGGGATGATATATAGGATGAGCTTTTGACCAAATATACTGCGCGTGCTGTTCATGTCAAGTGCTCGTTGGTATGTGCATGACAACACCCTGCGTGGAGGCGGGTTTGCGCGCCAACGCCAGCAAGGAAGTGCCAAAGGGGAAATTGCAACGCCGCAAACCGAACCGCTCGCTGGCAAACAGTATTTGCAGTGGTTGATTCAAAAAAGAAATGTTGCGATCAAAGTCTGTGCGCAAGTTTGCTGTGCCTTGTTGTTTCTTGGGGGAGAGCGCACGCACGGTTTTCGTAGCCATGCGCGCGGCAGCAATTGCCGGAAAAAGCAATGTATTGAAGTAGGTCATGCGCTCCAATTGCAGGCCCACTTGAGCAATCACGCGGCGCAGTTGTGGAGCGTTATAACGGCGATAATGTTGATTCAAAACGTCATGCTCGCTCCAGAGGAACATAAATGCCGGAACGGTGATGACGACCCAGCCTTGATGCTGCAATTGCGCCAGACAGTTCTTCATGAACGCAACATCGTCGGGAACATGCTCGATTACGTCGAAAAAGGCCATACCTTCGAACTGCGTTGCTCGCCATGCCGGGTCGTTTTCTAAATAAACATGCGGGATCTTTTTATTCAGACAAAGCTGTACGGCTTCCGGTGAATTATCAATGCCCCACGCTTCGCCGAATTGCGCAAGCATGGGCAGCATCGCGCCCGTGCCGCAGCCGATCTCGGCGATACGTTGCGTTGCGCGTGTTCTCAAAAATTTTTGCAACACGTCCGCGATGATGCGCCGGCGCGCAACGAACCACCAATGCGTGGCTTGAATTTCGGAAAAGAGGCTATAGACCTGTTGTTCCATGAAAGTGTCGAACCGCGTGATGAAGACGAGTCGCGCTACTAAAAATTTTCTTGGGGGATAAAAGCCGCCGATAGCTAGAATCGTTTTGCTTAAAATCATTTTGCTCCGCTGCGCGACAACTCCGGCACGATGTCGGGCAAAACGGGAATTTCTGCGGGCCGATATTTAGTGACGGGCTTGAGGCGCCGCGCGCTGCGCCAGATGCGCATAAGCGTGCGCAGCGTGCGCGGAATATCGCTCGGTCGCACTGTGGTGTGGCCAGCCATCCGTGGATAATGCCGCACCCCCACTTCGTTGATGCGAAAGCCAAGACGATTGGCTTTGAGAACAATCTCCGTGTCGATAAAAAAATCGCGCGCTTCAAGCTGGATCACGTCGAAGATTTCGCGGCGCATGAGTTTGAACGAGCAATCTACGTCGTGCAAGCGAATGCGAAAGAGCAGGCGGATGAGCATGTTGTAGCCCCATGAGAGAAACAAGCGCAGCGGCAGGTCATAACGATAAATGCGAAAGCCGACCACGAGGTCATACGAGTCGATGATGGGCAAAAGATACTTCAACTCCGAAACGTCGAATTGATTGTCTGAGTCGGTGTAAAACACGAAGCTATACTTCGCGCTTTGAAAGCCGGCGCTAAGCGCCACACCGTAGCCGCGATTGCGCTCGAAGTCGATCACGCGCACTTGCGGGTGGCGCTCCGCAAGCTCGCGACTCCTCGCCAAAGTTTGGTCTTTGCTGCCGTCGTTGACGACGATGACTTCATGCGGCCGGCCCATTTGTTCGAGCACGGCGAGGCAACGCGTGATGGCGGTGGCGATGTTATCTTCTTCGTTGTAAGCTGGAAGGACGATGGAAATGCCAAAGGGATAGGTGTTGGATTGCTGCATCATAGGATTGGTGGCTTGATGGAGTTATGGAGTCGTTGACATAATGGAAGACACTACGCCGGCACTCCGAATGATTTGTGGGGCGCAAAATAGGGAGCATTGTGACGAAATGCAAGGCAGGCGTTGGGCGCATTGCAATTTCACAAGAATTTTTTTACGCCCGACTTCGCCACGGCTTGGACGTGGCTTTGTTTTTTGTTGGTTAGATTGCAACTAAGGTTTGGCAATAGTTTTTGTTCAGGCAGAATGCAAACAAACCCCGGTCAAGCCGTGGCGGAACGGATATCGCGTATCATTTCCTCAGCGCGCGCGCGAAGCCGCGTAACAAAGCCGCGACGATTTTCCAATTTCCCCGCAACAGTTCTTTCATCACAAACAAGAAAGTCAGTCCCGCGATGCACCACGGCATTGTGAGCCAATGATACCAGCGCGCATAGCGTTTGAAGAAAATAAAATTGTGCTGCACTTTGAGTTTGGTTTTGAATGGCGTCATGCCGCCGCCGCTGGAAGAAGAAACTTTGTGCCAGACTTTTGCTTGCGGCACATAAACTAAACGATAGCCCGCCCGCGCTGCGCGCACGCACAGATCCGCGTCTTCGGAATAAGCGGGAAAGTAAATTGGATCGAACATGCCGATGCGTTCGAGCGCTTCGCGGCGAATGAGCATGGTGCAGCCCGTTATATAATCCGAGTCTGCCACGCGATCATATTGGCCGCGATCAACTTCGCGAATGCCGCGATGCGCGGTGAGGCCTGCCCAATAATTGATGCTCGCACCCGCGAACCAAATCCTATCCGGCTGATCATGATAATAAATCTTCGGGCCGAGGATTCCAATTGGGGCGTCCGAGGTTGCGACGTTCATCATGTGCGTCAACAAATCCGGCGCAACGGCGATATCGTTGTTGAGGAGCAGCACCCATTCCGCGCCATGTTGCAAGGCGTAGCGCATGCCAATATTATTGCCTTCGCCAAAGCCGAGGTTCTTTTCGTTTTCAATAAGAGAAACTTCGGAGTAATGCTCCCGCATCGCAGCCTGGCTGCCGTCGGTTGAGCCGTTGTCCACGACCATGATTTTGAAATTGGGATAAACGATTTGTTTGATCGAGGCGAGGGTTTCGAGCAAAAGCCTTTTGCCGTTGAAGTTGAGGACAATGCCGTAAACGAGGGGTGCACTCATTGCAATGAAGTACGAAATGATTCCAGAGTTTTTTGCAAAGTAAAGAGGATGAAAGAGATTTGCAAGCGCGGTGAAGTGGAGGGCAGAACAACACGGGGAAAAACGAGGCGAGCGCCAAAACAAAACGAGCAACCGATGCGGACGCATTGCCGCATCGGCTGATTGTGAGCATAGATCCGTGGTGAGCGCAACAGTGTTAATCCATGCTGCTTTCCAAGCCGAAGAGATTGACGCGGCGCACAACGAGCAGGTTGTAAATGCCTGCCGTGATCGTGCCACCAATGAAGCCGGCAAGAAACGCATGCCATGGCTGAAATTGCAGAATAAAACTCGGCGGTGTGTCGTTGGGTGGAAACTTACAGAGAAGCCAAAACAAGAACGCCAACGCAACGCCCAATGCCAAACCGAAAGCGAGCGTCAAAAAGCCTTCGGAACGCAGGGCAACTACGCCTGTCCGCGGATCATCTTCCGGTCCGCCGCCGCCTTTGCCCGCCTCTTCTTCTGCTGCAATGCGAATCATCGTGAACCTCCGTTTTTTAGTTTTCGCTCCAAGTGGTTATCGGCACGTAACTGCCCCATAAATAGGGATGAGGATATACGTAACGGCTGCTATCGCCGTATTTTTTAATATGGTGCAATTGCACTTCTCGCAGCGTCCACATAGAAACTGAACCCCGTGCCCAGTGCTCAAAAAGGACTTGCGTCTGTTCAATAGCTTCTTCCTCGGGAATGCGCCAGAGGCTTGCCTGCACACGTTTCGCTCCTAGCGATAAAAAGCCATACTGCAACCCGACCAATCCCGTGCCTTGATAAAATTTGCCATGGGCCGTTTCACAGCCGACGAGCAAAACGAGTTGCGTTGAGAGTTGAGACAGTTTTTTTATATCGGCAAAAGTAATCGCAACCGTGTCGCTCTTGCCGCTTGCTTGGCTTCGAATCGCGACGTAAATGACTGAAGAGTCCGGGTCTGCGTTGTTCGATTCGCTATGCCCAACGAACAGTAAAATATCATAGTCCGCTTTTGCCGCGAGCGCTGTCAAGACCGCGTCTTTATTTAGGAGCGATTGCGCTGTCTCCAAAGTCGCGATGTTGGCATATTTTTCTTGCAGGGCCTTCATCAACTGGCCGCAGTTCACAAAATCCGGATCGACACTCACAAGAGTTTTTGCGGTTTGCGCGGTTAGCGCCTTCTTCGTTACCGTACTCGAAACTAAGAATGAAAGGCTCGGGACATGCAAGATCGCGGCATCTTCGACCACAAAACGAACGGTTTCGGCGGAGGAATCTCTCACGAGTGTCGCAAACGGCACTTCATACAGAAAAGCTTCCGGGATGATATAAAGAGTGCACTCGTAGTTGCGTGGCAACTCAAAATTATCCCAGACCAGCAAATCTTGATACAATTGCCGTCCAAGTGCCGTGGTTTTTTTGAAATGGTTTTCTATCGACGGAATCTGATAGGAGTTAATGACCACGTTTGTGTTGCGAATCATCTCGATATATTCTTCTACCTTATTCTGCAAAGCGTTCCGCTTCATGAGCTTGCGCAGGAGTTTAGGTTTTGCGCCGGCCTCAAGCTTGAAAGCGTAGAGGGAATCTTCCGTCATCAAATAATCAAGCACAATAGTTTTTGCGTCGAGTTTGCTCTGCACTTCCGTTAAATTGACGAATTGTACTGTATCGCTTTCGCGATAGTCGCGCGGCGTCGTTTTCAGTGACCGACCTTTCTCATAATCCAACTTCTTCCAAGCAAGGCTGTCTTGTGAACGCTGAATTTCAAAAAGCACTGCCTGCTTGAGAAACTCGTCGATCTTATTGCGATAGAGCACGAGCCGATCGGAATCACGAAAGCGCGCGCTCAAAGACTCAATGGCAACGATGAGTTGATCGGAGATTGTATTCGCCTCTGCAAGATTGCCCTGCTTGCTTGCGATTCTTGCCAGCAAGCCATAGGCGTCGATAACTCGCTCCGGCTCGTTGGTTTGCTCCGCCAGAGTCAACGCCTGAGTTAAGCGTACTCTCGCTTCGGGAAGCTGGTCGAGCCGTAGCTTGCATTCCGCAAAGTTAAGTTTGTTTTCCAAGCCGAGACGCAGCAGATTGTTTTTTTCACACAAAATTTCGGCTTGTTCAAAATAAGAAGCAGCCTCTACATACTTCTGGTTTTCAAAATACATCGTGCCGAGGTTGCGAAAAACTTGCGCCTTCCGCCAAGGTTGGAGCACCTGCGCAATCAAGTGTTGCGCCTCCTCCAGCAGTTGTTGTGACTGGTTCATGTTCCTCTGAGTTGCATAGACCTCGGCCATATTGCCGTAAAGCCTAATCTTTCTCGACAAATTTTCGGAATTGGCGCGCTCTAGTATTCCCAGCGCTAAACGATAATGTAAAAGCGCTTTTTCATATTCTTTTAAATTAAAAAACATGGAGCCGAGGTTGTTCTCGGCCGCCGCTTCATTTTCGCAATTGCCCTCTTTGTTCGCCAAGCGCTTCGCTTCAAGATATTCGGCTTCCGCCTGCTCGTACTTTGCCAAGCGCAAAAAAATGTTGCCGCGTGCAAGTGCAATATTGGTTTTTTCACTGCTGTCCAGGGTAAGCTGCTCGGCCAAATCACATGCGTGCAATGCTTCCGGATAGCGCGCTAATTGCCAATAAATATATGCCAAACGAATATAGCCGTTTTTTTTGTACCACTCGATTCGAGGCACGTGTTGAAAGTTCTCTGTCGCGGAGATGACCCCTTGCATGAGATCGAAAGCCGTTTGATTCTGGCCGCTTTGAAAGACGCAATCGGCATAGTTATAAAGTATGCCCACGGCGCGCAGTTGATAGCCAAGCTCGTGTGCGCGCTTATGCGACTGTTCGGCCAGCAACAGCGACAAATCCGTCAGGCCACGATAATCATAGAGGATCACTTGCAGGCGTTGCACGAGATCGAGGCGCAGCCGTTCATCGGGCACATGCTCTAAATATTGTAAGCTGAGCGCGCCAAATCTTTCGCCGTCTTCCCAGAGCTTGCTCTTCGCATGAAGCTCAAAGCATAGTACGGCCGCGCGTCTTGCTTTCAGCCAAATCGTTGCCTGTTCGGGGGTGAAGCGACTTGCTTGCGCCGTGAACACCTCCCAATAACTTACTTTCAAGCCGGAGTCGATTCGCGCTGCCTTCATTTTAAAATCTTTGAACAGCGCGTCGCTCAGGGAATCTTTCCTTTGCGCGCGCGCGATCAAAGCCTTCTCTATTCCCGAGAGCAGGCGATGTTCCGCTGCATAAACATTTCCCGCAACGCTTACCCCGGCGACGATCGTTTCGTAATCGAGCTTGGTCGTATCCAAGCGTGCGGTAACGGCTTGCGCCACTGTGTCGACAAGCGCCGGCGGAACTTCGAGCGCGAGATAATATTTCTGCAAACGACTGCTCACACGTGCGGAGTCAACCTCGGTTGTTGCACTTAATACTTCGCGCTGTAAATCCACAAGCGTCGGCTCGCAAGCGCATGACCAAAACATCAGAGTCGTCGCGCCGAAAATCAGGATCGTGCCAAGCAGAAAGTTTTTTTTCACATTGAGATTCATCTGCATCACTATATGCATAAAGATCGCGATATCGCCAAAACGGTATCGTCTTATTGACGCACCGCGGCCGAATCAGCTTGGGGCGGCGGCAAATTTCTGCCGTCTTTTTTGCCCTCCGTCAGCGCGTTGATGCCAAACAATATTGACACAACAGTTGCAATCACCAGCGCGGTGCGTGTCACGAAAGAAGGATTTTTAAGAGCGCTCGTCATGAGCACGCCCGCAGTCGATATGCGCACATAACGCACATAATAATACTTCAGCAATGCAAGGGAGAAACCGCGCCACGCTGCACGCGAACCGGGGACCTGCAAGATCCCGCCTTGATGCAAAGCCAAATTCCGGCGCGCAGACCAGAGCTCGTGGAGCGCGTCGAATTGCTTGCGATAGGGTGCAATCGTGTTGTTCGCGGCTTCGGTCACGATGCGAATCAACTCATCGATTTTTTCGCGCTCGGTTGTGGCTTTGCCGCGTTTTTCGAATGGAGGATGGTAAGGAACTTTGTCCACAGCATAGGGATGCGCCTTGCCCTTTATGGCGAGCGTCCGCCTTACCTCTTCTTGATATCTTTCTATATCAAACCCGCGCGGATTGTTAGATACTAAGCTGCGCTTATGCACCAATTGCCAACGCAAGGCGAGCAGGCTATCATAAGCTTCCAAATCCTCGGGCTGCAAGCGGGGAATATATTCGTGCAGCAGACGGCGAAAACTCGGGTGTAATTGAACCATGGTTTCAGCTCCTCAAAGTGAAAGCACAAGTTTGTTCATGCGCGTTGGCAGCTTCAGTGCAAGTTACGGCTCGATGCAATGACTGCGAGCCTTGGAAGTTTGCTCGGCGATTTCAACAAACCGGCGATAAAGAAAGCATTTCACTTGCTCAAGGCGTTTTACAAACTGTTTTACGCCTTCATCAAAGTCTTTATAGTCTCTAAAAAATTTAAAAACCGCCGATGTCACCAACGAGACAACGAGTGCTACTTCAAGAGACCCTTGCGTGATCTGTTCCGTACGCACCTGAGCCTGCCCCACTCCAAACTGTCGATCTAACTGCTCTTGAATTTCGTTTTCATACTGCGAGAGTAGCCAGGCTTTGGCCGCGTCGTCAGCGAGAATGGCGTACCAGAGATTTTCAGGTACCAGGTGACGCAGAGAGAATCTCAACATTTGCTTTGAAGTTTGATCTCTTCCATCCCAGAGGAGTTCCGGATTGCTACAGACCAGCAAATCTTCGAGCGACGTTAGTCGCTGCGGCTCGCAATCACCCGGTGTTCTCATGGACTTCGCCATCATGCGGTCATAAATAAACGCGGAGAGTAACTCATCAAAGTGATAAGACCCCGTGGTGTCACGATCCATAATGCACGGCGTTCTGCGATCAAACTTCTCGGGAAAATATCCGGTCCAATTTTCATGCGCTGAAGGATGCAGCAGGTCGGATGAAAAACGCGTGCCGTTGTATTCTGCAAACAGCTTGGGTACGGGAATGGGCGTGGTGGAGTTCATCGTCACATCGTTGCGATCGATACGATTGATGAAAAAGTGCGGTGTGCGATCACACTCAAGCGTGCCGTCTTGTCGTTGAATCATAAAACAATCAACATACTCGTCGCCGATGGTGCCGTGAAAAGTTGATGACATGGCATGCGCAAACTCATGCGTGTAGGTTTTATGACGAGCGCTGAGCACGTTCAAAGCAATGCGGCCCGGCCAGATCGCGCAAAATTCGTGGAGCTTGCGGAATCTGTGGTGTGGATCGGCAATCGGGTCGGGATAGAGCGGCGGATAATTGGTGTTCCTCGACATGGCGAGGTTGCCGTATTTATCTTTTTCTTTTCGGCCTTCGGGATCGACTTCGAACGAAAAGGGCGAGCCTGCGCGGCCGGCCGGGTTGGGTAACTCCTCTGCCCCCTCATGCTCAATCCAGTCGGAGAAATGCGCGGTGGAACGCGTATGCGTCGGCGAGGCCGTGAGGGCATAGATAACATCGAAATCATCAACTTTAAAACTCATACCGCCCGTGCATTGGGAATTTTTTAACATATGCTCCACGTTGTCGAAGAGGGTACGCATAGGATCAATGAGATTGTTCGAAATCGGTTCTGTGGAGTCTGGCTTCTCAAAAAGCTCATCTTGATATTCTTCCACCAGCCCGACTCGTGGCCCGATAACGTCTTTCACTTTGGGATTGAACACCGTGACCACGCGCACCCGGCCCCAAATTTCCGGTCGGCCAATCACGGGGTCGGTTTCCAAACCAAACATGGCGCGATCAACCGTGCGCAAAAACAAATCGCGATCATTGATGATCGGATCGTCTTCATAAACTTCGCCCAAAGTTTGGTCTGCCACTTTTTTGCGAATTTGGGGATTCGCGACGAACGCAATGGTGTAAGGTTTGGGTGGGTTTGTTAAAACATATTGATACAGTTGTCGCTTGCGCAGCTTCTGATTTTGACGCATCACTTCTTCCATCGCAACTTCTTCTTCGCGAATCGGCGATTTGATGACGTTGACCTCGCAGTCCGTGTCATAAACAAAAGCGAGCTTTACCTTTTCACGCTCGAAGCAGAGCATGAACAAATACAGTAGATCGTTGTAGAGCACCGCAAAAACGCCTCCGAACAAATAACCCAGCGTGTACCAATGGCAACTCAGCATAAATGCGTTGGTCGATCCAGAAATGAAAATTGCGCTCACGCCGCAGAACAGTGTTCCAGCCAACAGCGGGCCGCCGAAGTATGTAATCGCGATGGACCAAAGGAAAAGTAGAAAACTGGCGGTTGCGTTGCCGGAACTCAGAGTGTTCGCCAAATGCCCGGTTAAGAAGAGCACCCCAAGAGTGAGGCCGAGCAAATGTGCGCGCAGGGATTTGGTGGCAGGGACGCGATAAATTCGAAGAAGATGGTCTTGCGGAAGGAACAACAAGAAGATGCTAATCATGCGCTTCCTCCTCGGATCGTTTAGGCTCAAAAATCTTGTGAGAAGCTTGAGCAGATTTTATGAAAACAAACGGTTCTTTGTTGCAGCGAACTTCCCAAAAGCTGCGTCACTCTTCTTTGTCGGACTGCAATTCCTTTTGCAAATCACGCGCGGCCGCTTTCCAAGCTTCGTTTTCTTCAAGCGCCAACACCTCGGCTAAGCTTGCCAATGCCAAAGTTTTTTCGCCCAAGCGGCGATGGGTTAATGCAAGATTGAAATGCGCTTCAGGATAACGAGCATCTTGCCGAATTGCAGTTTCGAAGTATCGCTTCGCCGCCTCCAAATTTTCGCGTTTAAAAAAATAGACGCCGAGGTCGTTGGCTAAAGCGGCATCTCCATCAGCCTCAAACGATAGCACGCGGACGAGCGAGTCGGCTTCGTCATAGCCCTTATTGAAAGTGAGGACTTGCAAAAGCAGCCTCTGTCCTCTAAGCCGGTCTCCCCCGTTTGCCAATGCGGTTTCTATTTGAAAGCGCACGCTCTCAAGGTGGGTTTTAGTCGGGCTTAATTCACGCACAACTGGAGTGTATCCGCCAGAAAAACGCATGTCAGTAAAGCCGGGCGCATTTCGTTTCATTAAATTCGCAGCGACCTGTTCATATTGATAATCCGTTTGGTAATAATGTAAGCCTCGTTGCCCGATGAGGACGAACAGCACCGCGCACATGGCGAAAGCCAAGCGTCCCGCTAGCGGCGGCGCGAACAGTTTTTCATACCAACGCGGCTGTGGCGGAACATAAATCGGTCGCACGGTTTTCTTAGGAAGGTTTAAAAGCTTCGCCACCTCTTCTTCCGGCGTGCGCGTGAGCAGCCTTTCAGCTTCGCGTTGCTCCTCCGCGGTGATGGGATGCGCTTTGGTGTAATACACCTCGCCGACGATATGCGCGCAGACAGCACATTCGTTCAAATGCACTTGAACTTCTGCGGTTTGCTCGGCGGTGAGTGTGCCTTCGATGAATTGGAGCAGCAAAGCATCGCTGAAGCGCTCATCATGTCCGAAATCATCGGCGGCGCTCAACTCCGCCTTATTTTTGTTTAAATCCATCATAGCTCAGTTGTTTCCTTTGCTGCCGTTCCTGTTGTTTGAAGCGCGAGCCGGTCAAAACTTTGCCTTGCGAAACCAGCTTGCCTCCCAAGACTTGTGAGCACAGCGCGCAACGTGATAATTTCTAGATAACGATAGGCCGAATCCGCGGCGCTGCCGCGATATTCGCGCAACGCGCGTGCGGAATCTTGGAGCAATTTGCCATAAACTCGTTGCACGATGCTCTCCATAAATTCCAAATTGCTCGCTCCGGTCTGTTGTTTAATCTCGCGCGCGGCCACGCCGCAGATATGGCCGTGAAATCTGTGCGCAAACTCTTTCCAAAACTCGGCGCTTTGCGGTTCTTGCGCCAGCAACAGCAGCAGTTCGTTGTGTGAAGGGAGATCATTTATCATGGCCGGAATTGTCGCTGATTTGCGCCGCAATTCTTTGGTGTGCGGCTCTCTTTGCGGCTCGCGCTTTTGTGCCTACATGAGCATAGACAACAATTCCGTTTTTTACTCTCACCTCGCGGTGTGTTATTGTTCGCTTTCTTTGAGACAACGGGCCAAACGCTCTTTTATATCGGCAATGATGCGAAACACGCTCTGCGATGACAAATTGATTTCCGGCAATGCTGCAATGGTTTCGGCATTCATGCCCTCATAAAGATACAAATGGAAAACGCGAATGTCACGCGCGGCATGTCGGAGTTTTTTGCTCATGGCGTGCAGGCATTGTTCAATGGCGATTTCCATGAGCAGGCGGTCGAGTTCGTTGGTCGCGTCTTTGTCCGGAAATAGATCAAGCAAGTCCGCGATGCGCTCTGGCACCAGCTCGCGAAGCCGTTTCGCACCCGGGGGGCGTTTGCGCGCGTTGAGTTTGCGCCAATCATTGAGCACCACGCGCCGCGCGGCAATTTCGAGAAACGGCCAAATGGAATTTTCATGTTGGCCGCGATAGGTGCGAAACGCTTCGCATTCGTCTTTTAAAAACTTCAGATAAACGTCGTGCAGCAGATCGCCGAAATTGGCAAGCCCCTCCCGGTGGCGCAATTTTTCGCACTCGCGTTTGATCACGCCCGCGAGAAAGCCGTCAAAGCGCTCCGTGAACTCCTTCCACGCGGCTTGGTTATACGGCTCGTTTGCCAAAAGGCGAATTAGTTGGTTGTGGCTGAGAGACGAAAGGTTCATAGCTCCCTTCTGGCGGTCGAAAGCTTCGTCAAGAAATAATGCCATGCTGCCTTCTTTCATGCGCAGAATCGGGTTTTCCGCGTGGGTCGAAAGGGGTGAAAAAAAGAGATGCAACGCAAAATGTGGGAAACAGCGCTGTTGGATAATTAGGCTTGTAGTGGTCTGCCGATGCGTAGGCCAAACGCATCCGCATTTTTTACGAGCGCAACGCTAGACCTCGCGCTCGCTTTACTATAGACACCATTAAACAAAAATTCTCTCAAATTTTTATTGGCTTTTTGCTTCCACTTTCGACAACACCGGACGCAGCACGCGCCAAACATTCTCCGCGACTTTTTCGTGTCCCTTTGCCGTAGGGTGAATACCGTCGGGCAGGTTCAATTCCGGTACGCCGCCGACGCCGTCGAGTAAAAATGGAATGAGCGCCGCTTTGTTCGCCTTTGAAAGATCTATAAAAAGTCTTCGAAACTGCTCCGTGTAGGTTTGGCCCAAATTGGGCGGAACCATCATGCCCGCAATAACGACTTGCGCCTGTGGGTATTTCTTCTTCGTGCGCGCGATGATCTCCTGCAAATTTTTGCGCGTGTCTTCCAGCGGAATGCCGCGCAGGCCGTCGTTCGCGCCCAATTCCAACACGAGAATATCCACTTTGCGGTTGAGCAGCCAGTCAATTCGCCGCAAACCGCCCGCACTCGTCTCACCGCTCAATCCGGCATTGACAACTTGATAAGGCAATTTCAGCGCGTCGATCTTGTGTTGAATCAAAGCCGGAAACGCTTGCGACGGCTCCAAGCCATAACCCGCGGTAAGGCTATTGCCGAAGAAGAGAATGGTTTTGCGAGAAGGATTTGTTTGCGCGCTATCTGTGTTTGACATCGCATTGTCGGAAATTGCTTCAGTTATTCCCCCTTTGAGGGGGGTATTCTTCGAAACCTCAATGCGCCTCAATTCGCCCACCATTGGCTGCAAGTTTTTTTCATCATTGTTCATGAGCACGAGCGACACCCCCCTCAAGGGGGGAATTGGTTCGAGGTACGTAGAGGACACTTCACTAGCTCCCATCGCAGCAACCAGCGCCGTCGTCAACAAAAATTTCAAAACTTGTTTTCGCATGTTCCGCTCTGGTTTTGTACATTGCAACTCGGTTTGCGAATTTCCGTCGGAGAAGTTTCAAATTCCCTTCACATATTCAAACGAAAGCTACGCATGTCTCAACCCATTTTAGCGGTGCGCCATCTCACGCGAACTTATCGCAGCGGCGAACGCACTTTGACCGTGCTCAAAGAAGTGACCTTTGCCATTCCCACCGGTTCCACCTGTGCGATTGTCGGACCTTCGGGCAGCGGCAAGACGACATTGCTCGGCCTGTGCGCCGGCTTGGATCGCGCGAGCGCCGGCTCCGTTATGCTCAATGGCATCGCGCTCGAAAATTTAAGCGAAGACGAGCGCGCGCGCGTGCGCAATGAACTCGTGGGCTTCGTCTTTCAAAACTTTCAACTCATTCCCACGCTCACGGCACTCGAAAATGTCATGGTGCCGCTCGAATTGCGCGGCGAAACTTCCGCGCAGAAAGAGGCTGTGCGCCTGTTGCAGCGCGTCGGCCTCGGCGAGCGTTTGCAGCATTATCCCGTGCAACTTTCCGGCGGGGAGCAACAGCGTGTTTCGCTCGCGCGCGCGTTTATCAATCGCCCCAAAATTCTTTTTGCCGATGAACCCACCGGCAACCTCGATGTGGACACGAGCGCGCACATTGTTGATTTGCTCTTCGAACTCAATCGCGAAGCCGGAACCACGCTCGTGCTTGTGACGCATGATCTCGACCTTGCGCAACGCACACAGCGCATCATTCGCCTCAGAGGCGGCGCGATTGTTTCAGATGAGGCGACGCTGCAATTCGCTCACGAAACACGCGAATAACGCGAAAAGAGCTTTTCGTGTGATTCACGGATTTCGTGGACGGAAAGAAGATGCAATGGCCGGAGCAAAATAGCAAAGAGAAATACTTCATATTGCTCAAACACGGCTTGTCCGTGGTTAGAGTTAATTTTTAGGAATCGCACAAAATCTAAGCGGCAAAACAAGCCACGGCCAAGCCGTGGCGGAGTAAACTTATAAACGCACACTACAAAATGACCAACACCCTCTTCAACTCTTGGATTTGGAAAACCGCGTGGCGCGATTCGCGCACGCATCGCCGCCGCATGCTATTATTCTCCACTGCCATCGTGCTCGGCATTGCCGCGCTCGTGGCCATTCGCTCGCTCGGCGAAGATTTGGAGCGCGCCATCGATGGGCAAGCGAAAACTCTGCTCGGCGCGGATTTGGAAATCAGCAGCCGGCAGCCGTTCAGCCACGAGGTGCAAGCCCTCATCGACTCCATCGGCGGCGTGCAAGCGCGCGAAGTGCGTTTCTCTTCGATGGTCTATTTTCCGAAAACCGGCGAAACGCGTCTCGCGCGTATTCGCGCTACGGAAGCGGGCTTTCCGTTCTATGGCGAGTTCACGACGGCTCCGCAAAACGCCGCGCATGCTTTTCAGGACAGCGCATTCGCATTGGTCGAAGAAGCTCTCCTCTTGCAATATGACGCGCAGCTCAACGATTCGATAAAAATCGGCGCGGTGAATTTTGCGATTGCCGGTCGCTTGCAAAACGTGCCCGGCGAAAGCGCCGCGGATGCCTTCATCGGCCCGCGCGTGTATTTCCCGTTGCGCTATTTGGAGCAAACCGACTTGCTGCAACGCGGCAGTCAGGTCACGCACATGGTTCATTTCAAGCTTGACGAAAGCGTGAACGTTGAACAACTCATGACGCGCCTCAAACCCTTGCGCGAAAAGTATCGTCTCTCGCTCGAAACCGTTGCGAGCCAGAAAGAAGATTTGGGCGAAGGCATGCGCAACCTGTATCAGTTTCTCAGCCTCGTCGGTTTCATCGCGCTGGTGCTCGGCAGCGTGGGCGTGGCGAGCGCGGTGCATGTTTACATCAAACAAAAACTCAACACCGTTGCGGTGCTGCGTTGCCTCGGCGCGAGCGGCAAGCAAGCATTCACGATCTTTCTCGTGCAGGCGCTCGCGCTCGGACTCGCCGGCTCTGTGCTCGGCGTGGCGCTCGGGCTTTATTTGCAAACATGGCTGCCGAAAATTTTGAGCGACTTCCTGCCCGTGCAAATTGCGATCACGACTTCATGGAGCGCAATTGCGCAAGGCCTTGCGCTCGGCCTCGGCATGACGTTGTTCTTCACGCTGCTGCCGTTGCTCGGCATTCGCAATATTTCGCCGCTGCTCGCCATTCGTTCTTTTTACGAAGAGCATCGCGGCGGCAAACGCGATTGGATCAAAGTGCTCGCGTATGTTGTGATCGTCGTCGCGCTTGTAGCATTCGCGCGCGTGCAAGCTTCGAGTTGGCGCGTGGCGCTCGGTTTCAGCTTTGGGCTTGCGGTCGCGTTCGGCTTGCTCTTCGGCGTGGCGAAATTGCTCACCCAAACCGTGCGCAAATTTTTTCCCTCTTCGTGGAGTTATATTTGGCGGCAAAGCTTGGCGAATCTCTATCGCCCGCACAATCAAACTTTGACCATGATACTTGCGCTCGGTCTCGGCACTTTTTTGATCGCCACGTTGCTCATTGTGCAAGAGACGTTGTTGCAGCAGATCAAACTTTCGAGCACGGGCGAGCAACCCAATCTCGTGCTGTATGATATTCAAACGGATCAGAAAGATGGCGTCGCGGAAATCATGCGCGCGCAGAATCTCGCGGTGCAGCAACAAGTGCCGGTGGTGACGATGCGCATCGAAGAAATCAACGGCAAGAACGTGCGCGAAATGCAAAAGGATACGACGAGCGGCATTCCGGGGTGGGCGTTGCGCCGCGAATATCGCAGCTCCTATCGCGACAGTTTGAATGACAATGAAAAGCTATTGAGCGGCGCATTGCAAAAGAGAATGAGCGGGCCGGAAGACACGATTCGCGTTTCGGTGGATGAAGGCATTGCGAAAACGTTGAAGGTGAAAGTAGGCGATGCGGTGGTGTTCGATGTGCAAGGCGTGCCGGTGAAAACCATCGTGGGCAGCTTGCGCGAAGTGAATTGGCGCAGATTGATGCCGAGTTTCTACATTCTCTTTCCGCCGGGCGCTTTGGAAAACGCGCCGCAATTTCACGTGCTCGTCACGCGCGTGCCCAACGCCGAAAGTTCGGCGCGCTTGCAACGCGCAGTGGTGCAAGCGTTTCCGAACGTCTCGGCCATCGATCTCACGCTCGTACTGCGCACCGCGGATAATATCTTGAGCAAGATCGCGTTCGTGATTCGTTTTATGGCGCTGTTCAGCATTCTCACCGGGCTCACGGTGCTGGCGAGCGCGGTGATCACGAGCCGTTATCAACGCTTGCAAGAAAGTGTGCTCTTGCGCACGCTGGGCGCGAGCCGCAAGCAAGTGCTCAAGATCATGACGCTGGAATATTTCTTTCTCGGCAGCCTCGCTGCATTCACGGGCTTGGTGCTCGCTTTTGTGGGCAGTTGGGCGCTCGCGCGTTTTGTTTTCGAAACCGCTTTCGCGCCGGAAATTTTGCCGACGTTGATTATCATCGTTGCCGTGGTCACGCTCACGATTTTTTTGGGGATGGTCAACAGTCGCGGATTGGTGGAGCGCTCGCCGCTGGAAATTTTGCGGGTGGAAGCATAAGATGCCGGAGAAACGTTCCGCCGCGGTTCGCTTTGCCGGAGAACGAAGGATTCAAAATTTTGTGGGCTTAAAAATTTCGTCAACAGATAGTCTTCTAGACTTTATCGGTTGGCGTTTTTAATTCGCCCGAAAACTGCACGACGAGTTCTCTCCGCGGCCGCGGGCGATCAGTTCCGACCATGCCGGCTTGGAATAAACCCACGCACCTCGGCGTTTTAGACCTTGAACGAACATGCGCTCACGCCCCCGAATGAAAATTTCATCCATGCTGCTCGTGCTCTGCGCGGCTTGCAATCTTTTAAGTTGCGTCAATCCGTTTGCGCCCGCTTTGGACGAGGGCAATTTGATCGGCGAAGTCGTCACCCCGCAGAGCACGCCCGAAGAAGTGCTCACGAATTTTCGCTATGCCTACACGTTCCGTGATTCGCTGCTCTACGCGGACGTGATCGACAGCGCGTTCGTGTTTCAATATTTCGATCCCGAGCAAGGGCCTTCGGGCTTGTTCGTTTCGTGGACGCGCGAAGTGGATTTGCTCACCACAGGCCGGTTGCTGCGCTCGTTCGACATTATCAATCTCGAATGGCTCGACACGATTTATTCGCTACGCGAGGGCGAGAACGAAATTTTAGCCAAGAGCTTTCGCCTCGATTTATCCAGCGCGGACTTTGGTTTCAGCGCTGCCGGCTTCGCGATCTTTACTTTCCGCCAAAACCCGCGTGACCGCAAATGGCGCATCGTGCGTTGGGTGGACCAATCGCAATAATGAATTTTTGCTCTGCCACGACTGGGCCGTGGCATGCTTATGGTTACGATCAAAAATTCCCGCTCTGGGCTGACCGTCGCCTGAGCCGCGACTTATATTCGATTACAATTGAAAGGTACGCCACGGCTAAGCCGTGGCGGAGCATTCCCGAGTTTGATCTTAAAATTCCGTTAGTGACAATTTGATGGATTTGCAAAGTAGCAACGATCATAAAATTTCCAAGCTCATGGAGAACGACCGCATGACACCTTGCGACAAAATCAAAGAACAACTTTCCGCCTATGTCGATCGCGAAATCGATGCGACCCAAGCGCGCGCGCTAGCCGCGCATTTGGAGCAATGCCCGCCGTGCGCGGAAGCGGCGCATGCTGAGCAGGGCATCAAAACTTTGGTGCATGATCGTGCGTCTCGACTCGATGCGCCGCCGCAATTGCGCGCGCGCATTCGCCGCACGCTTGCGCAAGCGCAACCGAGTTTTGGGCAACTCCTGCGTGAGTTGTGGACGTTGCATCCGCGCCCGGCATTCGCCGCCTTGGCCGCGGTGGTGTTGCTCGCGGGCGCGCTCACCTTCCTCGGCGAAAATGTGTTGGCAAATTTCACCGATCCGATTGCATATGAAAGCGGCGCGCGTTTAGAAGGCACCATCATTTGCGCCGATTGCCAACTCATGTTGGCAACGCATACGCCTTGCGCGCATGACGCGCTCGCGCATCGCCTCGTTTTGCAAAGCAAAGACGGCAAGCTGTGGAATATCGTGCAATCGCCCCAAGGCCGCGAACTGTTGCGCGACTTGAGCATGCCGGTCTCTGCGGTGCAAACCGAAGGCTATCTCTTTCGCCGTGCGGGTTATATTCAAGTGACCAATTTCAAAGTTCTGCAAAACTAAGTGGAGAGGTTCATGTCGGTTTGGTATCAACGAATGTGGCGCGAAACGTTTTCGAATATTCCCCCTTTGAGGGGGGCCAGGGGGGTGTCAACGATGTCGAGCGAAAAGTTTGATCTTAGTGATCTCGGCAACACCCCCCTAACCCCCCTCAAGGGGGAAATTATTTCGTGCAAGCTCCAAAACAATTCCCCCCTTGAGGGGGGCCAGAGGGGTGTTGCTCGTATCGCGCTAGTAATCCTCGTTTCACTTTGTTTGCTCGCCACACTTGCCTCCGCACAAACTTTTACGTTCGACAATCCAATTGCAGACACTGACGAGCCGGTGGTGCAAGCACAGCTTCTCTCTTCTTTGGATAAAGCCTATCGCGGCGGAACGCTGCGCGTTGCCCTTGTTGCGCAGATCAAAGAAGGTTGGCACATCAATTCCAATCGCCCGCTGGAAGAATATCTCATTCCCACCGAACTCACATTTGATTCAACCAACGGCGTCACGCTTGAGCAAATCGTTTTTCCCCCGGCGCTCGAACGCACGTTTGCTTTTTCCGAAACGCCGCTCGCCGTGTTTGAAGGCGAGTTTGTGATCGGTGCCGTGCTCAAAATTGCAAAGGAGTATGAGGGCGAAGCTTTGCAACTCAACGGCGCGCTACACTATCAAGCCTGCACGGATGCCGCGTGCGCTGCGCCGGAAAGCATAACCCTCACCGCGGAAATTCCGCTGGTCGGAGTGGAGCAACCGGCGAACTTGCAACACACGGAAGTTTTTGCGAAGCTCGATTTCAGCGCAGTGCGCGCAGCAAAGCCGAGCGTGGAGCCGAGCAGCGAACTCGAAACGTTCATCGCCGAGCGCGGCCTCGCGACTTCATTACTCTTTATTTTCCTTTGGGGCCTCGCGTTAAATTTGACGCCATGCGTTTACCCGCTCATTCCCATTACCACAAGCTATTTCGCGGGACAGAGCACAGACAGCACGACAAAAGTTTTTAGCCTCGCGCTCGTTTATGTGCTCGGCATGGCGCTCATGTATTCCGTGCTCGGCATGCTCGCGGCCACGAGCGGCGCATTGTTCGGCGCGACCTTGCAAAGCCCGGTGGTGCTCATCTTTGTCGCGCTCGTGATGATCGCCCTTGCGCTTTCAATGTTTGGCGTGTATGAAATTCGCGTGCCCATGGCGTTGAGCAACTTCGCCGGCGGTTCGCGTTCAGGTTATTTCGGCGCACTGTTCATGGGGCTTACCATGGGCATCGTCGCCGCGCCGTGCATCGGCCCGGTTGTGCTCGGATTGCTCACATATGTCGCAAAGATCGCGGACCCCGTGCTCGGCTTTTGGATGTTCTTCGTGCTCGCGCTCGGTCTTGGCGTGCCTTATCTCATTCTCGGCACGTTCTCCGGCTTGCTCAACAAGCTGCCGCGCTCCGGCACGTGGATGGTGTGGGTAAAAAAAGTTTTCGGCGTGATCATGCTCGCCATGGCGATTTATTTTGTGCAGCCGATCTTGCCGGCATTGTTGAAAAAATATCTGCTTGCCGGCTTTCTGCTTTTGGGTGGAATTTATATCGGCTTCATCGAAGCCTCGCAAGTGCGCGCGAAGAATTTTTCGTGGGTCAAACGCTTCGTCTTCGCCGCCTTTGCCGGCGTCGCCGTGTGGCTCGCATGGCCGGAAGAGCAAGCGCATGCCTCGTTTTGGAAAAATTATGACGAAGCCATTTTGCAAAATGCGCAACGCGAAGCCAAGCCCGTGATCATCGACTTCACCGCGGAGTGGTGCATCGCCTGCAAAGAGTTGGAGAAGTTTACTTTTCCGCACGAAGAAGTGCTGCAGCGTGCGGAGCGCTTCGTGTTCGTGCGCGCCGATCTCACGCACATCGGCTCCGCGCCCGTGCAGGAGATGATCAAACGTTATGACATTAAAGGCATGCCCACAGTGATCTTTCTTGATGCCGCAGGCAAGGAAGTCGTCGCGCAGCGCGTCGTGGGTTTTGTAGATGGAAAAAATTTCGCGCAAAGAATGGATGCAGTGACGGCATTGCCAAATTGAAAGGCGTGCTGCAAAGCTAAAGAGGCAAAATGATGACTGGCAAAACCATCGCAAAGCGGTTGAATGGTTTTGCCTTTTTATTTTTGTCACATCGCGCGCGATGGAGCGGGTTTTGTAAAAGCGAACAGTAAGCGGTTTCCACGAAGAGAGCGAATATAGCCTTCAGGTTTTATCCGCTCTATTCGCAAAACCCGCTTACAAGATGCTTTTGTTTTCAAGCAGAGCAAGGATAATAAACTTTCCGAGGATGATTATGAAAAATTGGATGGCAGCAATAGCACTCAGCGCGCTTGCGCTGTTTGGGTGTAAAGAGAGCGCCACAGACCCCACAACCGGCAAGGCCACGTTGCGCATTTATTTGACCGATGCCGTGGCGCAATACGACGCGGTGAATATCACCTTCACGGAAGTGAGCGCGCACATTGACAGCGCGTGGCTCGTGCTCAACAATCAAACGCAAACCGTAAACTTGTTGGATTGGAACAACGGCAAAACGCTGTTGCTCGGCGAAGCGGAAGTGGAAGCGGGCACATACACACAGATTCGTTTGAAGATTCAGAGCGCGAGCGTGGTGTGGAACGGCCAAGCTTTTCCCATGAACGTCCCCAGCGGCGCACAATCGGGCCTCAAGCTGCTTACAAAATTCGACATTGCTGCCGGCTCCACTTACGACCTCGTGCTCGATTTCGACGCGGAGCGTTCGGTCGTCGCCACCGGGCCGCGCAACAAACCCAACGGTTTTATTTTGAAACCAACCATTCGCGCCGCCGCAATCGCGCTCACCGGCTCGATTTCCGGCACTGTGCTCAATCCGAATGCTCTACCCACAGCTTATGCGATTGCAAACAACGATACCGTGACGTCGTCATCTGTTGATGCTACCACTGGCTTCTTTCGCTTAGCATTTTTGCCGCCGCAAAGCTATACGGTGGTTGTGTCGGACACGAGCGGGAGGGCGTTTATGCGCGCGGGCGTGTCGGTGGTGGCAGGGAGGGAGAGCGAGGTGGGGGAGGTGAGACTACAGTGATCTGATCACCTTAAAATGAATGCCAAAGGTTCGATTCATAACCGAAACGAAAATTTGATGCTGTTATAATTACTTGCAACGACCCGATCTTGTCATGCTTTACAGCGCATTGTCACTTCTCACTATCTTTCCGAGAATCTGCGAAAACTAAAGCTTGCACCAAACATAAGGATAAATCCGAAAACCATAATGCTGATGCCTCCCCATTCTCCTATCCACTCATAATGAAAGAAAATAGTGCCCATTAAAGTAGAGACAATGCCAATCAATAATGCCGACTTATAGATTGCTGGCCGCCCGTATTTGGTTGAGTTAATTCGCCTTACTCCTTTAATACGTGCCGAAGGCCGATGTTTTCCGACAGGTTCTTCGACTATCGCCTCAATTTCTATAAAGTCACCTACGTTTAAGAGTAAAGGTTGAAGAGAAAAGCTATCCGATTTTTTTTTAATTTCAGCACCGAGATCGCTCGAGCTAGTTCGAGTAATCTTTGCGGTAATTATCTTGGAAGATTCCTCTCCAAACTTAACCTCTAATGGTTTTGTAAAATCATCGGCTGTGATTTCTTCCTTCCCAGAGTTAATAATTTTTATATTGATTTTAAAGCCTCTAATGTCGCTCTCTGCAAAATACATTGGCGCACGCGAAATTTCAAAACAGGATAATTCTTTGCGAGATTGGTCCAACTTTCGTAGCCACAGTATTGGAATGATGCTCAGAGTAAATCCTACGAAAGCGCCGATGATTTCTTGGCCAATGCCAGAATTGAATGGTTCAAACATACTGCAGGCACCTAGCGTTTAGTTGAGTTTAAAGTTAAGGTTTTTTTCCGAACGTAACATTCGGCCTTGAAGTTTGCACCTGCCGAATCAGATGCTGTACAAGTTCCTTAAGCGATTTTTTTCTAAACTTATCATAAGACTCGGCCTCAAGTTTGATTGCGGGCATCTCTATGCCTGAAGAGACATCGATTATAACTGTTGTTATAACATAAGTATATTTTAGCTCTCCTTCCTTTGGGAATCTACTAACAGAAGATTTCATGACCCATCCTGCCTTAAGAGTTTTTCCCAACTGGGTTAAATTCTCAGTGTCATACAGATCTATATCTCTGAGTATTACTTCATAATTGACAGAATCAGATGTAATTAAACGAATCCCGAATCTGCTAAATTCTTCACGCAGTCGAATTTCTACTTCTTCCAACGCAGGAACAGAAAATGTTCTTGTTGCGAAAAGTGGTACGATTCTAGCGTCAATTCTAGGTTTGCACTCGATTAGCAATATGGAGAGAAGTAAAAGACACCAAAGATTTTTTAAAGAATGATAACCCCAATAATCGTTAATAAGGTTTTTCACAGCAATCCTCCTATCGGTTTGAAGCGAGAGTTCGGATATTAGCATTTACCGCTGAGGCGGTTATAGTGCAATCAATTGTCTTGCGCTTTTCTGATCGGCCAAAACGCTTGAAAGATAGCAATTATGATCGATAGCAAGATCATGATGAAGAGAGCTATCCTATAATCAGGACCATCATTATTAATTGTGCCCCTAAGTTTGTCAGAGTCATTAGGAGTGCTAACGGGAATTTGATTCTCTGCTTCCGTTGTAGCCTTTTGCTTTTCAAGGGTATTCAGAAGGGCTTTATAGTATGCAAGGCTATCTGTATACGCACTACAGTCTAATGTATAAATGGGATTGCTACCTCTATACTTATTTGATAAGGCGGATTTAATAATATCATTGATTTGGTTTACCATTGCGTTCCGTTGAGTAGTGTCAGCAAAACTAATGGCACTAGTATAAGCATATGCTGCGGCCATAAGATCATTTTGTTTCAATGCAAAGTCACCATTGTTTTTGTATCGTTCATAGTAGATTCGTTTTTGGAGATTAAACAGCTTTCTACCAGTTTTTCTTTTCATGTTTTCGATAGTTGCTTGAGCGTTATCAAAATCATTTTTTGTAATGTAACTCTCGAAATCGTTTTTTAGTTGGTTCATTTCTCTGGCCAATTCAATCTTTCGTGATAATTCATTACCTGCTTTTAAATCTTGAGCTAGCTGGTAATTGGTTAATGCTTCTGAAAAGTCATCCTTTTCAACCGAAATATCACCTAACATTGCATAAGCATCGAATAGTAAACTCGTTCCAAGATTGATGGCTTTTGATAAGTGTTGAACAGAGGAATCGATTTGATTAGCCGAATAATAAATTCTCGCCAAGTAATAAAGAACATCTCCATTTTCAGGCCATAAAGACTTTGCGATCAGCAGATGTGATTTTGCAGCCCGATAATCGTTCTGCTTATAAAAAGTTTCACCAAGTAGCGTATGGGCCTCTTTGTGTTCTGGTTTTAGCCTGACAACTTGCAACAAATTGCGGATACCTTGATATCGACTTAATGGATCAGATACCCCTAATTTCCCGAGCTCGAAATAAGCTTCGGCGAATCTACGATCAAGATGCGTTGCTTTATCAAAGGCCTCTATAGCTAAACTATGATTATTTTCTCTAATATAGGCAAGTCCTAACTGATACCACACGGTAGGGTTTGAATTATCCGCATCAACTCTTTCTAATAGCTCACGTGATGTTTGAGCGTAAAGGCAGGATGTTTCCAAGAAAATGAAAACCAATGAAAAGATTAGCGGATGTGAACTCGAACTTAATTTTTTCATAGATTTTGTTTCCTGTTGTTTAATTGGGAGCGGTTATTGGGGAAGTACTAACATCAGTAAAGTGTAGTTGGCTCTTTGCTTTATGGAAATGGAGGCGGAAGAGGGAGTCTTTTTAATCTTTTGACCTCAACGTGGTTGTCTGTATGTAGCAAAAAGTGGAAATACGAAACCAACACCACCCCGCCGATAATAACAGCGAAAGGAGGTTTTTCAGCAGAATTTTTAGGCCACTCATTCAAACTTTTCTCTATTTTATCTGGGATTTCCTTTGTCGCCATCTGAATAGATTTTGTAACGATAGGAATTTTCTTTTCAATTAGGCCGAATCTCGCTTGATTTACAGGAATTATCTCTATGTCAAAATGATATTTTTTATCAGAAAAAAATCCACCTTGGCCAAAAACAATAATATCTGCGTTAAAGTTTACTGCAACTTCTTTAACAACTGAAGATGGTTCCAACGTGAATGCAATTTCCTTATCCGCTTCTCTTAGGCTATCTGGATGCAAAACTATGAATCGCTTTTTGCTTGCCAAAATCGAGCAAACATCTCGATAAACACTTTCTATTTGATTTGCAAGAGTCGCAGCCGAACGAAATTGAAACACTACAACACGTATGGGTTCTTCAGTTAGTGTCTGTGCGAATGTTAGATTCTGCTCCACAGAAACATTTAAAAAAATACACAATAGAATGCTTTTTGCTACTGTAATTGTAGTGATCATGATGCCTCGAGGTATGAGATTATCGAATGAGATTAAACCGGGGGGCCATTCATAATGGCCTACCGGATTAATAAGGTTCGTTGTTGTATCTTGAATCCCTTGATTTGTAACGATAGTATGTAAATGCCACTAGTGACCCGTGTATTAGCATTATTGTTGCCACCCCACCTCACAAACTGCCGCCCCTTTTCCCAAACTCTGCCCTCGCTCAACACGCGCACTTCTCTTCCTAAAACATCGAACACTTTCAACGTTACCGGCGCGGCCTGCGGCAAGTAGAATGAGAAAATCGTTTCCTGCTTAAACGGGTTGGGGAAATTTTGATAAAGCTGGATTTCGTCGGGGAGATTGTTCGTGATGGCGGTCGTGCGGTGCTGCACGAAATCCGTAGTTCCGATGAGCAACTCAAAGCGTCCGGGCAACAGCTCGCCCAAATTATTGAACGTGTAGTTGGCGTTCTCGCGCAAATCCTGGAGAGCTTGACGATTTTTATCATAGAGATAGACGCTCATATGGCTAGGGAAACTCACAGCGTTTTTTATGGTCAGCGAAATTTGTTTTTCCTTCAAATTGGATTTGACTTCGAACTCCCACACCTCGCCCTCGGCAAAAGGCGAACGGAAGTCGCCGGCATAGTCGCTGGGATATTCCGGCCAATCACGATGGGGGAAGTACACGGCGACGTATTCGCCAATTGCGGGTGGCTCGAAAATATCCGCAGCATCCCAGCCCACGAGCGCATGCTCGCGGATACCGGCGTAGTTATCAAGATCAGCGTGTGCTCCCGCTCGGGCTTCAATGTTGATCCGCCAACTCTGAAAATCATTCTCTGTCGCAAGCTTGGACTGAGAGTAGGTTGGCGCCGCTTTCCCAGCGGCCTCGCGAGTTGCGAAGATCAATTCGGTAGGCTTCAAAGCGCGAATGGCATAGCCTTTCCACGGTTCCAGGATAGTCGGTTTGTGCTTCCAGCGCGCCGAGGATTCGTTGGGTTGAACCTCGTAGCTCCAAATGTCATATAGAGAGTCGCCGTTTGCAAGCGCACACTCTGCACGTAAAATCTCGAACGGATATGGATTGCCGATCAAGTTCCAACCGGGTTCCAAAGTATAACGTGCGTAATCCGCAATGCCGCAACGTTCTGCGCTTTTGGCTGAGGTGGTTACGGATTGTCCCAGCCCGACCTCCGGTGTTTCGGAAAACTTTGTTGTGATCAACCAAAACGCGCGGCCAGGAATAAAGTCGCGAATTTTTTCTTGCGAGGTCGGAGTGTATTCGCAATAGTTGCCGTTGAAGTAATCATACAGGAGCCAGGTCTTGCCTTCATCATAATTCGGCAAATCGTCAACGATCACGTTCTCCGCTTTCTTATTGTCCAAATTCAGCGGCACGGAAATCATGCGATAGCTGTTGATCGTGGCGCCGAGGGGAAAGAATCGTTGTTGTGCTGCAAGGCTGTCGAGCCAAATCAAATCTGTTGGGGCTTCGACGCGCACGGGCATGGAGTGATAGCCCCAAGGCGGATCGAAGGCTTCTTTACCGGAAGCGTCAATGGCTTTGAAGCGATACTCAAGCCCGCGTTTCGTTACAAGATTTCCCGGGATTGTTGTTGGGATTCCGCTCACGATAATGATCGAGTCCTCTTTTGAAATAGCGCCGGAAGGGCGAAAAAACAACTTCAGCAGGGGCGCGGGATCACAGTTATCCGTGGCTAGGGCGGAAACGAGCACTGCTTCGCCGGGTCTAAGCGTTTTGCACACGGTGTTGTTTTGAATCTCCGGCGATATGATGTCCTCGGCAATGCCGCGCACGGCAAGTTTCCACAGGCTATCCGGATAAAAATTGCTGCGTATGAAGAGAGTATCGACGTAAGCCCCTCTTTGCCCGTTTGGATCAAAGCAGATTTTCATTCGCAATCTCTGTCCGGAAGTGGCTTGGGAGTCAAATGCGCAAACCTTGAAGGCCTCGCCTTTGTTAAAAACCGCTGATTGTAATTTCCAAATTGCACATCCTGCGATGCCGACGCTGAGATTCACGGTATCCATTTGACAATAAGCAATCGTGTCGAAAATAATTTCCGTAAAGGAACTCTCAAGCATAGGCGCGCAGCCCACTCCGGAGAGGGCAATGACGTCTTCGGCGCAGTCGGTGTTATGCCGGAGCGTGAGTTTGGCTGAATATTCCTTTGTCGTGTCCGGCTGAAAACAAACTGTGAGTACAAAGGAAGAGTCGGGCGCAATGGTTGTCTCGCCTTCAAACGAGGCCGTGAATCCTTCCGGTGGCATGATCGCTATATCTATAATCGTGATTGGCTGGCTGCTGCGATTCTGCCAATAAATGATTTGGCACGAATCTTCGGAGACAGCGGTGTTGCCAAATGAAATGTTCAACGAGTCTGCTCTCAGTTTTACTGGTAATCCTTTGCCTTTGACGGACAAAATTTTCTCGCCACTCGCAGTTGGTGCGGAGAAAGTTAAAGTCGCGGAATCCGCCGCATCTGCCTTGGGCGCGTAGGTCACGGTAAAGCGATGCTCGCCGCGCGCGCTGATTGGAATAGGGTCATTGGCTTGAGGACGCGGGGTTATGCTGAAAGCAGAACTGCCCTTCGCAATAATGGCATCGATCGCAAAAGCTTTATAGCCTTCGTTTCGCATCCTCACTTCCAGCGAAGAATCTTTGCCCACGCAGACTTCGCCGAAATCCAGCGTGTTCGGTATGATCGAAGCGAACGCGTCGAGTAGCCCTCTGCCACGAACCGTAAATTCTTGCGTCGAATCGAAGTACTTGGCATGCACCACGATCCGCGCGCTGTCTATCTTGGTCTCTCGTGGTTTATATTTTACGTAAACCGCCCCTTGCTTCACGTAAATCGCTCCTTGCTTGGCGTCGGCGAGAGTATCCCCCCTCACCCATAAAACCGTGAACGGAGCCGTGTCGGGGACAACCTCAATGTTCTCGATAAACAGCGGACAATCGCCGATGTTGTCAACATAGAAAGGAGCCTCTGTGCTATCCCCAACCACGGCAAAGAGCGTGTCGCGCAAAGCCGGCGTGGGCGCAATTTTCAAGCTGCCGGTCTGGGCAATGACGCGCACTGCGAGTGTGCTGTCGCCAAGTTTGCTGTTGCTGCGTATCATAAAGTGCAGCTCTAAGTTCATCACCGTGTCGGGTTTGCAAATAATGTTGAGCGTGGTGTCGCCTTTGGAGGCTAAAATGATTTTGCCAGCGAGCGGCGAAGGCAACAAACGCATGTCCGGACTAATGATCTCTGTGATTTCCAGCGTTTCATTTCCGGGGTTGCGCAAATGAACCGTTGCAATTTGAGTATCACCCAGGCAAACGTCAAAAAGAACGGGATTCGGACTGATTCGAAGCCCGGCACCGCTCACGCCTCGGCCGTGTAAAACGAGTGTTGAATCTCCATAACGCGAGTTTTTCTTCATTCGCATGACATTGAAAGAATCGCCCGGCCGCGAAGGAAAAAACGAGAGCGTAAACCTCTGCGTGGAAAAAGAATCGATAAGCGCATTCGTTGGAGTAACAGCAAAATCCTGTTCCATTTGAAAACTAAAACTATCGATGCGGAGCGGATCGCGGCCGATGTTTTTGATCGTGAAGCTCCACTGCGCAGTATCGCCGACAAATACTTCGCCGAAGTCGTGCAAGAGCGCGGAAAACATCGGAACCGCCGTGACGCCGCGATAGCGGTAGGTGAAAACGCTGTCGCCCGCACGGGCATTGCTTCGAACGATTACTTTGCTACAATAGCTTATCGTGTCGTGAGGAATAATGGGTGCTATCGCAAAAATCTCGAGCGTGTCTCTTGGATTGATAACCAGTCCAGCATCGCGTGTTGTGTTTGTCGAGCTGTCGTTGCACGTCAAAAAGAAACCGATTTGGCGCAAAACCAGCAATGAATCGCCGCAATTAATGATGGAGAAACTTGCCGTGCGGCTGCTATCGAGGGGAATGGCGCCGAGATTAATTTCTTTGGGCTTGATTTCTATGCATGAACCCGAATAGTGAGTTAGCGTGTTCATACCGTTTGTTGTTTGTGCCTGCGAAAGAGATTCGTCATCGAGCAGCATGCACAAAAGCGCCAGCGCAACGAAAATATGAAACCCTGTTTTCATTTTTCGATTGGAAAGTGAATAGTTTTAAAGTAAATCGGAATGACTGTTTGTAGAACAGAATGCTTCAGCGTGCGGGAATGATGTACGTGTGGTAGGCAAGGGTCCGCCCAGCGACGCTTGGTGAGATTCGCGTGTCCATAG
The DNA here is from genome assembly GCA_041918175.1 of bacterium. Classification (GTDB taxonomy): domain Bacteria; phylum Zhuqueibacterota; class Zhuqueibacteria; order Zhuqueibacterales; family Zhuqueibacteraceae; genus JABWAN01. The sequence goes on along the minus strand of JAYRWE010000083.1, from coordinate 43,548 downwards.
TCTGCGTTGTTTGCTAGCCTCCGGAGTTATAGGTTTAACCGGTGAAGCTATGCGATCCTACATGACGACACAGAGAACCAAGTGCTATGATTCGGGGGAAGAAACGGGAGAGAAGAGATTCAAAATGTGTATAACTGTTTTGCGACAACAATATACAGTAGGCTCTCTACTTTGTCAAGCAGGGCTTTTAAAAAATTTGGATCCTGCTCTGGGGCAAAAAACAAAAAGCGCAAAGTGAACGTCTCTGCGCTTTTTTAAAATTATGATTGGATAGGAATTTTTACAAACAGATGCCTGCCCGCGGGCTTACTCCGGCTTATACACCGTCACGCCCCATTGCATGGGATCGTGCGGTGGATCGTCGTTCCAATCGCGGGGGGAGTGGGAGCCGTCGGTTTGATAGTGCAATTCATATTCGCCGGCTTTCAAGTTCACGGTATCATCAAACACGCGATTCTTGCGCGCGCCGCCGGCGTGCTCGGTCGTGCGATAACTCATCTCCCACACGACTTTGCCCGTTCTCGCGTCTTCAATCCAGCCATAATCATGCATATCGCCTTCGCTGCCTTCGCCGAGCGCATAAACACGCACCTCCGCGTTTTTATCTAAACTGAAAGTGACACGCCGGTGTTGATCGTCGCGCACGTTTACGATTTGCGCAAGCACACTGGCATCGGCCTCCGGCGAATAGTCGCTCACGCTCGAGGCGTTGAAGTTATCATTCGCGGCCAGCAGCGTGATGCCCCAGCGCTCTTGCTCAAACGGCGCGGAGGAGTTCCAATCGCGATAGGAATGCGTGCCGTCGGTCACATAATAAACCAAGTAATCGCCTTTTTCCAATTGCACCACCTCATCCGCCAAACGATTTTTGTCGGCCCCGCCCGCATGCTCCGTATCGCGATAATCCATTGTCCATACTTTTTTGCGCGTCTTTGCATTAACGATCCAACCATAATCAAACATATCGCCGTCGCGACCTTCACCCATTGCATAAACACGCACGCCCAGCGGTTGCTTCAATGAGAAGCCTTTTGAAAGATATTCGTCATCGCGCACGCGCGTGAGTTCGAGAATGACGTTCTTCTTGGGGAAATCTTCGTACTCATATAAACGCACGTTGGCGCGCTCTGCCGCGTTGCTCACGCGAATGGTCAAGCCCCAATATTCGGGATCGTAAGGCGGCGGCGAATTCCAACGACGATGCGAGTGCGAATCATCCGTGACGAAAATTGCCGCATAGGAACCCGCGGGAAGTTTGACCGCGCCTTCATACATGCGATTCTTCTCCGCGCCGCCCGCGGGGCTGGAATTATCATACGTAAACTTCCAAACCTTCTCGCGCGTTTTGGTGTCGATGATCCAACCGTAATCGAAATCGTTTTGATAAGTCGCTTCGCCGAGGGCATAAATCTGCAACTCCGTGGGTTGCGCAAGGATGAAGCCTTGACGCTTGTAATCATCATCCCATAAGCCGGACATATTGATCACGGCGTCCGTCTTCGTGCTCTCGACAAAATTTTGCAACTCGTGTTCATCTAGCTTGCGGCCGATGCCTTTGACGGTGATGCCCAATTCTTCATATTCGCGACGATACTCGCTTTCGTTCCAATTGCCGTCGGACCACTCGTCTTGGTGGCGACGATCACTGCGTTCGAAAATTTGATCATAGAGATATGAAATGGCGTTGCCAATATCATTCACGCGGAAGCCTTCATTCCAATAAGAAAAAGAGGAGTAATAGACTTCATAGGTGCCCGCGGGCAACGTGACCGTGCCTGTGAAATCGCGCAGCATGCGATCGCGGCGTGTCGTGTTTGCCTCTTTCATTTCCCAAACGACTTCACGCGTTTGCGCGTTGAGAATCCACGCATTGGCCGTGAAGGGATGGCGTCGGCTGGTGTTCAAGCCCGTGGCTTGTATTTGCACCTCTTGCGTGCGATCAATTGCGAAGGCCTGCACTTCCAATGTGCGCGGGGAGAGCTTTTCGAGGGCGACGAGAACGGTTTCTTGCGCATGGCCGATGCTCGCCACAAGCAGAGCGAGACAAAACGTTGCAAAGAATTTTTTAGACATGTTGTTGCTCCTTTCGCTTTTTTATTATGACCGGCGAAGGCAGAATGAAGTTACAAACCGCGTGAACTTTTTTTATTCTTGGAGGAAAAAGCTCGGCATAGTACGCAAGTTCATGGGGAAGGTTTCGGAGAGTGAAAAATCAAGTGGCACATGAGGCCGGCGGAGCGTCTCAGCAAATAAAAACGATTTAGCACAAAACTATTCCTTAGCTCCCAAGCTGACGAGCCAAAACCAAACGAGCAAAATAATTTTTCGGCAGAACCATTCTGCCAGTTGGCTTTTAGGCTTGGGTTTCACTTTTAAAAAGAGATAGAGGTTTTGCCAAAAATCGTTTTGCTTGGTGGTGCTTTTTACGACGCAACGCGACCATCGAGGAGATTGATCACGCGGCGGCCATACGAAGCGTTCTTTTCCGAGTGCGTCACCTGAATGATTGTTGTGCCTTCTTGATTCAGCTTCGTAAACAACGACATGATCTCTTCGCCCTGCTTCGAATTGAGATTCCCGGTCGGCTCGTCCGCGAGAATGAGCTTGGGATTGCAAATCACCGCGCGCGCGATGCCCACGAGCTGTTGCTGCCCGCCCGAAAGTTGGCTCGGAAACAAATCCTTCTTGCCGACGATTTGAAAACGGTCGAGAATGTCGCACACCATGCTCTTGCGTTCCGCGCCTTTGACGCTCTTATAAAGCAGCGGCATCTCGATGTTCTCATACACCGTCAGCTCGTCGATGAGGTGATAGCTTTGAAACACGAAGCCGATATAGTTTTTGTGCAACTCCGAACGCTGCTTCTCGGTCAAACGATGCACCGGATGATCGAGGAAGCGATATTCACCCGTGGAGGGTTCGTCAAGCATGCCGATGATGTGCAGCAACGTCGATTTGCCGGAGCCGGAGGGCCCCATGATCGAAGTAAACTCGCCTTCTTTGATTTCGACGTCGACGTCGCTCAACACGTAGGTTTTGCCGAAGCCGGAGGGATAGAATTTAAAAATGCCTTTGAGGTCGATCATGCTTTGCCTTTCATAATGATTAAGCCGCAGTGCCTGCTTTGCATAGTTCAATAACTTTGCCAAAATTGTTTTTTAGCTGCTTGTCGTGCCGGGATGAAATTTCGCTATCCGGTTGCATAACAACGGCTGCACGCTGGCGAACATGTTTGTCGAATCACAACCTGCGTTGTGTTCTCCGTTTCCAATAAAGCCCTTCCGCATTTCATTGCAAAAGAAACGCGCGCAAGCCCTCCAAATCATCCGTGCCGATGAGGTCGATCTTACTCGCCAAAAGTTCGCGCCACACTGCTTCGCGTGCGCTCGTGGCCGCGTCGGGCGTGTTCCAAAAACGAATACGCTGCCCGCGTGCATGCGCGCTCGAAACGAGCTCCCGCAATTTATCGCGCTCTGCTTGCGGCATCTCGCCCTCGCCTTGCCAGGAAAAATTTTTCGACCAATCATCGCTGATGAGCGGCATGAATGCGTTCGTTGCCGGCAGCCGCAAATCTTCGAGCCGGCCATCGTAAGCCGCATAGCGTACGCGCTCGGCTTGCATAAACACGCGCGGTCTGCGGCCCGACACGATCACCAACACCGCGCCGCTTTGCGCTATGTCGTTTTCAAACGTCGTCAACATGTCTTCGTATTTTTTGAGCACACGGCGCAGTGCTTTATAAGTATTATCCGCATCGGTTTTGATATCGATCAACACAGTAAAAGGCGTGAGGTTGCCATAAACTTTCCCGCCGTTTTGTTGAATGAGCGCGCGCAGCGGATCCAAATAGAGGTGCGTGAGTGTTCGCTCCTTCTGAAGTTCTTTCGGCTCATGTCCGACATAGAGCTCGTTGCCCGCGAGGTAGATATCCACTTCGACGCTCGCAAAGCCGTAACCGAGTGCGTCGAAGAGTGGATTCGCATGCTCATAATCATTGTGCGCATGGGCTTGCGGCAAGGCTGCGCTCGCGAGTTGCCAATTCGCCGGCAAGTTGAAGTTGGGCTTTATCGTCGCGCGCTGGCAAGAGAAGCAGAAGGCGATTGCTGCAAAAATCCAAACGTGAAGAAATTTCATTGGGCAATCTCTGTTGTGGGGAATGCAAATCGAGGTCACTTGCGCGAGTCTACAAAACCTCGGCGCAACTTCAAAAAGGTTTTTAAAGGTTGATGAAAAGCGCGGCGTTGCTTTTAGCTGGCGCGATTGCTATTATGAAGCAGCAATCGCATCGCAATTTTCACGAGGCTTTATTATGGCACGCCGATTCAATACTGCCGGGCCGAACCGGCTCGACCTGCATTACACGCTCAATCCCGAAGCCCGTTTGCCCATGGTGCGCGGCTTGATCGAGAATCAGGAATATTTCGTTTTGCACGCGCCGCGACAAACCGGCAAGACTACGACTCTCGACGCGCTGGCGCGCAAACTCACGCATGAAGGGCGTTACACCGCGCTGCGCTTTAGCATTGAAAGAAGTCGCCCGTTTAAAACAGATGTTGCCGCGGCCAACCGCGCAGTGGTTGACGCCCTGCAAAGCACGGCCAACTCCGTTTTGCCGGAAGTTTTGCGGCCTCCCGCGGAATTGTTCGAGCGGGATCTTTTTGAGCCTGCGAGCGCGCTGTTTGACGTTCTCAATAAATGGGCGCAACGCTCGTCGCGGCCTTTGGTGATTTTCATCGACGAGATCGATACGCTGGAAGATGAGGCTTTAATCTCGATCTTGCACCAACTGCGCGACGGTTTCTTTCTGCGGCCTAATTCTTTTCCGCAAAGCCTCGTTCTGTTCGGCATGCGCGACGTGCGCGAGTATCGCACGCGCATTCGGCCGGAGCGCGAGTCCATGGGCACCTCTTCACCGTTCAACGTCAAAGCCGAATCACTTACGCTGAAAAATTTTACTCCGGAACAAGTGCGCGAACTTTACGAGCAGCACACAGCAGAAACCGGACAAGCTTGGCAAGAGGAAGCCGTGGCGCGCGCATATGAATTGACGCGCGGGCAGCCGTGGCTAGTCAATGCGCTGGCGCGGCAAATTGTTGAACATGAGGCCGCGGAGAGTGCGACGGCGATTGCTGCGGCCCATGTCGACGCCGCGAAAGAAGCGCTCATTCTCCGCCGCGACACACATCTCGATTCGCTCGCGGAACGTTTGCATGAGCCGCGTGTGCGCCGCGTGATCGAGCCGGTGTTGACGGGCAGCTTCTTCGGCGCGGATGTTTATAACGACGATTTGCTGTATGTCGCCGACCTCGGCTTGGTCACGCCGCCGCCCGCGCAGATCATGATTGCCAATCCCATTTATGCCGAAGTGATTCCGCGCGCGCTCTCGTTCGTGATGCAAAGCGGCTTGGCCGTGCAGTCGCAATGGTACATTCTCCCCGACGGTCGTTTGGACATACTCAAATTGCTCACGGAGTTTCAGCAGTTCTTTCGCAGAAATAGCGAAGCGTGGTTGCGCGGACAAGAGTATAAAGAAGCCGGACCGCATTTGCTCTTGTATGCCTGGCTGCAACGCATCATCAACAGCGGGGGGCATGTGCAACGCGAGAGCGCGATTGGAAACGGTCGCGCCGACCTATTGCTCGAATGGCCAGTGACAACCAATTTCACGTTGCGCCATTGGCCCATTGCTCCGAATGTGATGCTGCAACGCGAAGTTTTGGAAGTGAAGTTGTATTATGATGGAGAGACCGAAGCTGAAGGCTTGCAACAATTGGGCGGATACTTGAGCCGCTTGGGTTTGCCCTCCGGCCATCTGTTGATCTTCGACCGCCGAGTGGAGAAGAGTTGGGAGGAAAAAATCTATCGCCGCGACGAAGTGGTGTTGCCCGCGCCGTATCAAAATTTGCGCGCGACGATTTGGGGCATGTGAATTTGCCATGTTCTTGTTCTAAACAAGAAACGCCGCTTGTTCATTGTCAGAACAAACGGCGTTTTATTTTTTGATCAAAACCCAAACTCAACGCTGTCTAATTTCTATCCCACCGCCGCTCGTGTTCAAAGTGAGCAACGGCCCGCCGCCATTGATTTTCCCGACGAGCTTGCCTTCGCGAAAAGATCCCTGTGTGGTGACCGGCAGATCGCAATGCACGTCGCCGCCGGAAGAGCGCGCATCAAGATCCGCTTTGAAATCTTTCGAAACATAAATGGAAATGCCGCCGCCGGAGGTGGAAAGCTCGCATGCCGCAGAAATCGACGCGAGTAATTCCGCCTCAATCGAACCGCCGGAGGTGCTCGCGTCCACATTGCCGCGCAAGTTGCTCAATGTGATGCCGCCGCCGGAAGTGTGTGCGCGCAAATTGCCGCTCGCGCCGTCAACCTCAATCGAGCCGCCGGAAGTTTCGACATCGACTTCGCCGTCAACTGCACCAACAGTGATTCCGCCGCCGCTCGTGCGTGCGAGCAAATTGCCTTTGCATTGCCGCAAATCAATACTGCCACCACTGGTCTTCGCTTCCACCGGCCCCTCGATGCGACCGAGCGTAAGCGAGCCGCCGCTGGTTTTCACATGCGCCTCACCGATCAAATCATCCACGTCGATACTTCCGCCCGCGGTGTTGAGATCGAGATTATAGCGCTGCGGCACAGAGATGCGAAACTCCACTTGCAGACCATCGTTGCCGCGTCGCCAACTGCTCATGCTGCGCATCTTGGCGATGACCGAAACTCCGCGCGCCGTTTGGCTGTAGCTGATCTCATAATCTTCAAACAACTCTTTCGCGCTGCGACGCGAGCGGCCCTCGATCGATTTGATGACTTCGATGCGCACTTCCTCTTTCGGAGTCGAACGCACTTGCACCGCGCCAAAATCTGCGCGCAGCTCGAGCCAGCCTCCGGATTTGACCGTGAAGAATTTTTCCGAACGCTCCTCTTGCGCGATGCTCGCCAACGGAACGAACAATGCAAGCATGAGCAACATATACTGAGACGCTTTGCGCCATGAGTTTGATTGAAACATGTGGTCTTCCTCCTTTGATTAGCGAATGAGAGAATCAAACACGGGATAAAATTCTGAAAGTCTTTCTCGGCGACACTCGGTGCCTTCGGTGCCTTCGGTGAATTTCGGCGGAAATGCTTTGCCGTTAAAATTTTCGCACGGAAATTTGGCTGCATGTTACGGCGAAACGCGCACGAAGGTTGCTCGGCGTTCGCTTGGACAACGCGCACGCGAAAAAGTTTGCGCGCGCACGCGCCTCGTCGCGCAAAAGCCATCAAAACCTCACCAAACCGTTGAATCAAGCCATTTTTCCGCTTGCAAATCTGTGGCTCATTCGGTATTATTGCGCTCGCTTTTTTAAGCAATGAGCCAACTAACTTCACGAATACCTCATATGCCAGAGCCGGAACAATCTCTCACCGACGCCATGAATGGTCATGCGGTTGATTATCGCGCGCGCCATGAACAACTCCTCAAAACCGCGCCTCCGCACGGCGGCAAATCTTCCAATCAAGTTGTAAATGGATTGGCCTTCGTGCTGCCGCTGGTTGCGATGGCGGTATATTTTTTTTATGGACAACCTCTGTGGGCGCTTGTCGGCCTAGGCGTGTTTACTTTGTTGGGCAACTTGGTGCCGAGCTTGCGCGCTGCCTTGGGCTTTAGCCGCACTGTGCTCCTGTTTGGCCTGTTCACATATTTGATCAACAACTTCGGCATCGCGTATCCTTATACGAACATCCTCGTGCTCACCGGCTTGCTCGGCGTGTTTGCCATGACCGGCATGGAATGGAAAGCGCTCTTCTTCAACGCCGGAGAGACGAAGCGATATTCGCGCACGGCCATGTTGCTCGCGCTCGCAGTTGCCGCGTTGATCCTCGCCGTGTTTTTCGCGCAACCCGATTTGCTCGGCGCGAACCCCACGCCCAAAGAGTGGCCCGCGGATGTCATCATCGTCATGGCAATCGGCTACGCGATTTTCAGCGCGTTGATGGAAGAGACGATCTTTCGCAGCGTCATGCTCGCGTTCGCGCGGCAACACATGAGCATGAACGCCGCAATCGTCGCGCAAGCCGCGGTCTTCGCCGCGATGCACTATCGCATGGGATTTCCTACGCAAGCCGCGGGCGCTGGCCTCGCTTTCGTTTGGGGCCTCAGCGCGGGCTGGCTGGTGCGCAAATCCGATTCGGTTTATCCCGCGTATGCCATGCACTTCGTTTTGGTTTTGATTTTGTTCCTGGTCATGGCCTTTGCCTAGCATTACTTTTTCAAAAGAAGCCCTGACAGAAAGATGAAGAACAGAAAAATTTTTAAAGCCTCTCGTGAGGCCATAGGCAGTTTTTGATGACAAACGAGCTGTATTTTTCTGCCCACCCATTTTTCTGTCATTCGCTTTTGAATCGTTTTGCCCGTAATCGTTTTGCTTGCATCTCATGAGCACCATCAAACCGCCCGCGCCCGTCGCGCTCTTTGTCGCCGCATTGTACGCGCCGAATTTTTCCGACGCAGCCGCGAGTGAGTTGATCGCAGAGCATTTCGGCAACGCGCTCGTGCCCGGCCCGGTGTTCGATTTCACGTTCAGCGCGTACTATGCCGATGAAATGGGGCCGAGCTTGCGCAAAGCTTTTTTTGTTTTAGATAAATTGATCGACCCCGCGGAATTGCCCGAATGGAAACTCCGCGCGATGGCGCTCGAAGAGCAACACGCATGCAACGGCAAGCGCACCATGAATCTCGATCCCGGCTATCTCGAAGCGCCCAAGTTCGTGCTCGCCACCGCGAAAAATTTCGCGCATCGCATCTATCTCGGTCGCGGCGTCTATGCCGATGTGCAACTCTACGTGCGCGCCGGCAAATTTCAAACGAATTCATGGACGTATCCGGATTATAAATTGCCCGAGCACCTGCGCTTCTTCGAGCACGCGCGTAGCAAGTATTTCGAAAAGATTCGCACGAAAGAAAGTTTGGAGTGATGGATTTGTGGATTGAGGGATTGTTGGAAAAGAAAAGCTCCACCAATCCAAAAATCCAACAATCCATTAATCCAAGAGAGAGGTTGGGGCAATGTACGAGATTGAATTCACCTCGACGGCTTTGCAAGATTTGACCGCGCTCAGAAAGTTCGAGCAGCAAACGATCATAGATGAAATTGAAACGCAGCTTCAATATCAGCCGGAAGCCGCCGCGCGCAATCGAAAAAAATTGCGACCGAACAACGTGGCGAATTGGGAGCTTCGCATCGGGAAGTTTCGCGTGTTCTACAACGTTGACATTAAGCGGCACAACGTGAGCATCGAAGCCGTGGGTTTCAAAGTGGGTAACGCGTTATTCATTCGTGGAAAGCAGAGATTCTTATGAAAACCGTGAACGTTTCTTCGCGCGCCAAATCACTCAACGCGCTTTTGAAAAAAGTGCGCCGCTCCGGCATGATTTTGCAGTCCTCAGATGGTCGGCGTTTTATATTGACCTCTATCGAAAGTTGGGAAGGGTTCGAAGTCGGCGACAGCGATAATTTTTCGCAAGAAGTCAAACGCACGGGGCAAAACAAAGAACTGTTTAAATTTTTGGACAAACGCCGACGAAGTTCAAAGAGAATACCTTTGGCAAAAGTTAAAGAGCAACTCGGCCTTAATTGAAGTGAGCAAGTGGATTACAAAACTGCCGGCGTGAATATCGAAGCGGGGGATCGCGCCAAAAAAAATATCGCCGCACTTGCGCGTTCCACGCACGGGCCGAATGTGCTCAAAGGCATCGGTCTCTTCGGCGGCTTCTATGAATTTCCCGTGCAGAATTATCGCGAGCCGGTGCTCGTGGCGAGCACGGACGGCATCGGCACGAAGATCAAACTCGCAAGCCAACTTGGGCAATATCGTGGCTTGGGCGTGGACATCGTCAATCATTGCGTGAATGATATCATGGTCGGCGGCGCCGATCCTTTGTTCTTTCTCGATTATCTCGCGTTCGGCAAACTTGATCAAAACATTGTTGCCGAATTGATCAGCGGCATGACGGAAGCTTGCCACGCTGCGAACTGCGCCCTTATTGGCGGCGAAACCGCGGAGATGCCCGATCTCTATCACGGCAATGATTTCGACCTCGCGGGCACAATCGTCGGTGCAGTGGAAAAGAGCAAGATCATCGACGGCAGTGCGATTTCCGCGGGCGATGTGTTGCTCGGTCTCGCTTCGACTGGCTTGCACACCAACGGCTATTCGCTCGCGCGCAAAATCATTGCGAGCCATGCCGACTGCGCACCGCAAAAGTATCACGCGGAATTGGGCGAAACGATTGGCGCGGCGTTGTTGCGGCCGCATCGCAGTTATTATGAAGTCATTCGCGCGTTGCGTGATTTGCCCGGCGTTTCCGGCTTCGCGCACATCACCGGCGGCGGCATTGTCGGCAACACGAAACGCTTGCTCCGCGATGGCCTCTCTCTCGCAGTGAATTGGCAAGCGTGGGAATGGCCCCCGCTCTTCAAACTCTTGCAGAGCTACGGCAAGGTTACCGAAGAGGAGATGCGCAACGTTTTCAATCTCGGCATTGGCTTGGTTGTGATGGTGAAGCCGCATGCGTTTGAGAGTGTGCAGGCGAGGTTGCACGAGATGAATGAAGAGAGTTGGTGTATTGGAAGAATCGTTCGTTTGTAAGTTCGCTAAAAGTAAGGCGGCCCAAGAAATCTATTCGAACATCGTCTAATCCAAATTACACCGTATTGAGATTTCAATATCGGTGTAATATTTGACCATACTTTGTTTAATTAATTTACGAGGGTTTCGAAATGTACAAAGAGCTTGAAGCTGTTGAGAAGCATATATTTCCCGTAATGAGTATGGTGCTTCAAAAGTTCGAAGGCACCAAATATATTTTCGTTTCAGGAGATTCGACTGCTGTACGAGCGCACACACCATACAAGAGGGATATCGGTGACCTTGACTTGATTTTTCACGATAATACCGACATCTTTGAGCTTAGAGATTTCGTTCTTAAGCATCTACCTAATGGAAAATATGAAGACTTAGTCATCGTCGAAGGCGAGAACCCTAAAGGTGGTTTTTTAAGGACAAGATTCCCCATTGATATAGTTTATCGGCATGAAAGTTTTTTTATCGTTGACTTTCATGTCGGAGGTTCTGTGTTTTACGGTAAATACGCTTGCAAAGTAGATTACAAGTTTTTTCATGATGTGGAATGGAAAGCTATTGACAGTATTAGCGGATTAGAGCGAGTAAATATTCCAGTGTCGAGTTTAGAAGAAATGTTGTTGTTTAAGCTCAGGAAATTTATCAATAAAGACAGGCAAGATGTATTAAGCCTTCTAACTAGAAATGACATAGATTTTGAATACATATCAACTAGGGTCGAATTTTTTGGGCGAGATATATTGTTCTCTAATAGTTCTAATCTTAATGATAACATAGATATCGAAATCATGAATTGGATCGCGTATCATGGAATTGAATTTCCAAACGATAAGACTAAAATTGCAAACACTAATTTACTCAAGCTGAGAGAAGTAGCAAGAGATGAAAACAATTAATACCTTTTTGTCAACTAAAGCCAGAGCAGAAAAATTATGGCAGGAAGGAAAGTACACTAATGCTGCTTCTAAATATTACGAAGCAGCATCGTATGCTATGAAAGAACTAAGAAATGTGCTGCTTTCAAAGACTCTCCTCGTAGAACATTATCTCTGTCAGGCTGCCGTCCCAGGAAATTTTAATGAAATAAGAATTGAACAATTACTCAAATCAATTGATGACTTACTTGAATTAGAATTAGATGATAGGCTTCATGGAAGACTAAAACCTTATAAGATCTATTTTGAGTCGATTGTTTCATACCTAAGAGAAAATATAGATGACCTTGAGAGGCAAAAGAGTAATCTATTAGACAATAGTCGGAATAAAAAATTTTCTCAGCTAGAAACTTTATCCCTTCTATCGCTGGAGATGGGAATTGCCAAATGTAAACTGAAAAGAGAAGAGCTTGACCCTTCTATCTTCAGTAAGGAAATGCAAAAGCTCTCAGAGAGTCTTCAAAGCATAGTACAATATTCTGAACTACCTGTGGATGTGAAGTTACGGCTTGATGATTTTTCGAAGAACATAAACAAAGATAACAACAAAAAGCCTGAAGCATTTGAAGATGTAACGATTCATTCATCTGATTATGTATCACTATTGTTGAAAAACCTCCTCGCGGACATGGTTTATGGAGTAGAATTTCAACGTCGTCATCTTAAGAAGAACAGAGTATATCAATGGCAACTGATTCTAAATTATTCAGGAATTATCCTAATCACTTCGTTGATTGGGCTTTACCTTTATATTACTGATAATAGCATGCTGACTATTTATTGGGGTGCTTTGGGTGTAATTGCATCGACTTATACATTATTAATAAAAAAGGATCGTGTAAATAAACTCCTGAGCAGTTCAAAAACTATGCTTGTCGCACTTTGTTTGCTTTCACTTATATCTTTACTATTTGTAGGCAAGGCCTATATTAATTCAACTCGACTTTCTTCCCAAATCTTGAGAATTACTGGAAGGTCAGTGGAATTCTATTCATCTAAAAAAAATGTTTTGATCGGAGACAAATTTTTTATTCTAAGTGAAACGCTTAATAAACAAAACTCATTTGAAGTGGGAGGGAGAAAACTCGCCATAGTATCGGTCAAAGATATACTCGAAAGTAATGAAAGGTATTTGGGAGAAATATCCCATATATCTCTCGGATACGAGAACCTAAAGGAAATAAAAGAAGGGCTTCGGTTGATGCTAGTTGGCAATGAAGATCTTAGTGGGTTTCTTCCTTTTGGTCAAATTAGTTCAATTGAAGGGTTCAGATATTATCTTAACTTTTCTGATGGTATTCAACTTCATCGTAATAGCGTAATTATTGTTTTGGGCGAAAGTTTGTCTGCCTACGATACACCATTCTCAAAGAAGGTAGCCGGTAGGTTGAGGATTCTTAGTAAAGAGTTGAATCATTTTATTGCAGTACCTGTAGATTCAACAGAACACATGTTGTTGAAGAAATATACATATGTTTTAGAAGAACATGAAAAGTAGCAACTTCAAAGATTCATTAGGCAACAACTTGAGAAAGGTCAAAAAATGTCAATGCATGCCGTTGGATTATCTATTGAGCTTCGTGAGTATATACTTGAAAAGTCATTACGAGAACCTAAGATTATGCAAAGATTACGTCAAGATAATGCTAAGCACCCTGAAGCACATATGCAGATAGCCCAAGAACAAGGTCAATTCATAACAATGCTATTGAGATTAATGAAAGCAAAGCAAGCTCTAGAGCTCGGTGTTTATATGGGTTATAGTAGTTTAGCGATTGCATTTGGCCTACCGCCAGACGGAAAGCTAGTGGCTTGTGAAATAAATGAGGAATACGCGAATACGGCAAAAAAGTATTGGATAGAAGCCGGAGTCGATGATAAGATTGACCTTCGAATCGCTCCTGGCTTAGATACAATGAACGAGCTTCTTACTCAAGGTTTTGCGGGAACTTTTGATTTTGTATTTATTGATGGCGATAAACGTAACTACTCTACATATTATGAACTCGCTTTAAAACTGCTACGGCATGGAGGCATAGTGGCAATTGATAATGTGTTATGGTACGGACGTATTCTGGATTCTTCTAATAAAGAAGAAATAACCCAAGCTATTCGGGAACTTAACTCCAAGCTAAGCATGGATGAAAGAGTTTTTCTGAGTATGCTACCACTTGGAGATGGGATGAGTTTAGCCATGAAAATATGACTAGGAGTATATTGGTCATTCTTATATAGACAAACTAATCCGAGGAGCATTGTAACAGCGGATCGGCGGTGGACGCGCGCAGAAGCGAATGAATTCAGCGATTGTAGCTGGTATCAAAGTCAAGAAGTGTTGCAAAGTATCGTGCAAGAATGCACACGCCGCACAGCCGCAGCGTTATGAAGAAAAGTAATCCGGAGAGCGAACGTGTCCCGAGTCGGCGTTATCGGTGCGGGCAGTTGGGGCACAGCATTGGCCAAAGTGCTCTGCGAGAACGGGCATGAAGTAACACTCTGGTGCCGTCGTGCCGAACTCACGCAGCAACTTGCCGCGCGCCGTTGCAATGATGAATACTTACCCGGCATTTCGCTTCCGGCAAGCATGTCGTTCACAAGCGAGGTGAATGAAACCGCGGCTCGTGCCGAGTTTGTTTTGATCGCAGCGCCCTCGCATAGTTTGCGCACGGTTTTGAGCACTCTGCAATCGCTCGATAAGAATTGCGTGCTTATCAGTTCTGTGAAAGGCATTGAGCCTAGCACTGATCTGCGCATGAGCGAGGTCATTGCAGATACATTGAAAACCGAGCACAGCATCGTCGCGCTCTCGGGGCCGAGTTTGGCAATGGAAGTCGCACAGCAAACGCCGACGGCAGTGGTCGCTGCTTGTCAAGATTTGAGCGCTGCGCAGCGCGTGCAGGCTTTGTTCATGAACAACTACTTTCGCGTTTACTCGCATCGCGACATTGCCGGAGTCGAACTCGGCGGCGCGCTCAAAAATATTATGGCGCTCGCTGCGGGCATATGTGACGGCGCGGGCTTCGGCGATAACACGATTGCCGCGTTGATCAATCGCGGCTTGGTGGAGATGACGCGACTCGGCGTGCGACTCGGTGCGGAGGCGATTACTTTCGCGGGACTTTCGGGCATGGGCGATTTGGTGCTCACCTGCATGAGCAAGAAGAGCCGCAATCGCACGGTCGGCGAGCAAATCGGTCGCGGCAAAAAGTTGGAAGAGGTGCTCGCGGGCATGCACATGGTCGCTGAAGGCGTCCGCACCACGCAAGCGGTTTATGCGATGGCGCAAAGGCTCGGCCTCGACATGCCGATCACGCAAGAAGTGCATCGCATGTTATTTGAGCACAAAAATCCCAAACAAGCGGTGAATGATTTGATGGCACGCGAAGCGAAGATGGAGAAGTTTGGATAAAGGCTCAGAGCAATGGCAAAGGCTCACGCAAAGGCGCAGAGACGCAAAGGTTTCGCAAAGAAAAGCTTTGACGGCTTGATCGCCAAGCAACGCGCGAACGAGCCAAGAGAAAGCTTAAGCGCGGTGAAGAAACGGCTGCGCCGCTTGGGCAAACTCAATGGTTGAGTATGCGATTACTTTTCGCGTTGCGGATGGAAAGAATTTGGAGAGACCACGATGAAGTACAAAATTGTTTTGCAACACTCGGAAGAAGGTTACAGCGTCTCGTGCCCGACGCTGCCTGGCTGTTGGTCGCAGGGAGAATCGGAAGAAGAGGCGATTCAAAACATCCGCATTGCGATTGAAGAGTATTTAGAAACTGTTGCTACGGCCAATGAAGTTTGATTTTCAAACTCTGCAACCGCCTCCTAATGTGTCATTCAGAAGGAATCTTTTTCAGTTCTGGAGAGCAACGCCAGTGCTAAAAAAGATTCCTTCTGAATGACAGCAACGAGGAGGAGTTCACGCAGCCATTTGACAGCTATACGAAGTTAAAATTTCTGATCACGGACGATCTTCATACACAACGGAGTTCACATGATACCTGCTTTGATCAATCGCGAGAAAACATACATTGCCACGATCGGCCAGCACGTGGGCAAGGAAGCGAAATTGTACGGTTGGCTTTATAACGCGCGCAGCAGCGGCAAGCTGTGGTTCTTGCTCATGCGCGACGGCACGGGCATTATGCAATGCGTGGTTTCATTGAAAGACGTGGGCGAAGAAATTTTCGCGCGCTGCGGACAGCTTACGCAAGAGTCTTCGTTTGTCGCGACCGGCATGGTGCGCGAAGACAAGCGCGCGCCCGGCGGTTATGAATTAACCGTGAGCAACATCGAAATCGTACACGTCGCGAAAGATTATCCTATCACGCCGAAGGAGCATGGCGAAACGTTTTTGATGGATCATCGCCATTTGTGGTTGCGCTCTTCGCGGCAGCATGCGATTCTGCGCGTGCGGCATGCGATCATCAAAAGCATTCGCGATTTTTTTGACTCGCGCGGCTTCACGCTCATCGACGCGCCGATCTTCACGCCCGCGGCGTGCGAAGGCACGAGCACTTTGTTCGAGACCGATTACTTCGGCGAGAAGGCTTATTTAACGCAAAGCGGCCAGCTCTATATGGAGCCGGCAGCGCTCGCGTTCGGCAAAGTGTATTGCTTCGGCCCTACTTTCCGCGCGGAGAAATCTAAGACGCGCCGGCATCTCACCGAGTTTTGGATGGTGGAGCCGGAAGTGGCGTTCATGGATCTCGAAGGCGACATGCAGCTCGCCGAAGAATTTCTCGAATTTATCGTGCAAAACGTTCTCGCCACGCGCCGCGAAGAGTTGAAGATTTTGGAACGCGATATTAGCAAGCTCGAAAACATCACGCGGCCGTTTCCGCGTTTGAGTTATGATGAAGCCGCAGTGCTGCTCACGACGCCCGAGGCGGTTGCGTTCGCGAAAGAGAAAGAGGCGCCACCCTTTGTGCCCGGCAATGACCTCGGCGGCGCGGATGAAACGTATCTCACTTCGAAATTCGACAAGCCGGTGATGGTGCATCGCTATCCCGCGGCGGTGAAAGCGTTTTATATGAAAGCCGATCCCGATAATCCCGAGCGCGCGCTTGGCGTTGATGTGCTCGCGCCCGAAGGCTACGGCGAAATCATCGGCGGCGGCCAGCGCGAAGACAACGTCGAAGTGCTCGAAGCAAAAATTCGCGAGCATAATTTGCCGATGGAAGCTTTTCAATGGTATCTCGACGTGCGCCGCTTCGGTTCGGTGCCGCACGCGGGCTTCGGTCTCGGCGTGGAGCGCACGGTGTCGTGGATTTGCGGCCTGCACCACGTGCGGGAAACGATTCCGTTCGCGAGATTGATGCATCGGATGTATCCATAAGCGGTTTAGACAGCTTTACACGTTACTCTGTGCACGTGTAAAGTGTAAGGCGTCGATTGAATTCAAAATAACTTCGGGCAGATGATATGAAAAAAGGCGTTCATCTTCTCATTAGCGGCATGGTGCAAGGCGTAGGCTTTCGTTACTATGTCCATCGCTCGGCCAGACGGCATTTGCTCACGGGCTGGGTGAAAAATTTGGAAGACGGCACGGTGGAAGTCGTGGCGGAAGGTGATGAAGAAGAGCTGCGGCTTTTTATCAAAGACATGGAAAAAGGCTCGCGCTTTTCCACAGTGCAAAATGTGAAAGTGGAGTGGGAATCGTTCAGCAACCGCTTTCGGAATTTTGAAATCACGACGTAGATTCGGATAGCAAAACGATTGTTGGCAAAACGATTCAAAAGCATAATGACAGAAAGATTGAGGACCGAAAGATGGTGTAAAGAGAAACAGAAAAAATTTTTCTGTCTCACATCTTTCTGTCGTCGCTTCTTTTAGGCTCTTTGCCAAAGACCTCAACACTGTCTGTTCATCAAACCAAAGACGGAATATGAGCAAAGCACTCGACCAGTACATTCGCACGATTCAAGATTTTCCCAAGCCCGGCATTGGCTTCAAAGACATCACCACTTTGTTGAAAGAGCCGGAGCCGTTTCGCGAGGTGATTGAGCAATTTGCGGCGCACTTCGCGCCGAAGAACGTGCAGAAGGTCGTGGGCATCGAGTCACGCGGATTTATTTTCGGCGCGCCGCTCGCACTCAAGCTCGGTGTGGGTTTCGTTCCCGCACGCAAGCCGAAGAAACTGCCTGCGGCCACGGTACGCGAGGAGTATCAATTGGAATACGGCACCGATGCGCTCGAAATGCACGTTGATGCCATTCAAGCGGGCGAGAACGTTTTGGTGATTGATGATTTGCTTGCGACGGGCGGGACTGCGGCTGCTGCGGTGCGCTTGGTGGAAAAACTCGGCGGCAAGGTGGCGGGCTTGGGATTCTTGATTGAGTTAGGCTTCCTAAATGGCAAGCGCAATCTCAAGCGCTATGATGTGCTCTCGTTGATTCACGTTGCCGCGGAATAAGCCGAAAAGAACCTTGCATCCGCGCGCGATTGTTGTTAAATTATTCGAGCGCCCCTATAGCTCAGATGGATAGAGCAGAGGTTTCCTAAACCTTTGGCCGCAGGTTCGATTCCTGCTAGGGGCACGCATAATTCCGAACACCTCCCCAGTTGTGAGCGGGAAATTTTATAACCTATTAAAAGGAAGTTGGTTGCAATGCTAAAGCCTCAAAAGCGACTCTCACGTGCTGAGAAGCAACACATGAAAGAAGATAAACTGGTCACCTACTGGTTTAAGACAATTGAGTGGATCGACCAGTATCAGCAATATGTTTTGGGTGGATTGGCCGCAATCGTGCTGATCATCGCCGGCGTATTTTTTTATAACAATTATAAGGCTGGACAAGAGCAGCATGCGGCAGTGCAATTTGCCAACGCCAAAAAATTGTACGACGAGCAGAATTATAATGCCACAGTGGACACGTTGGTGCGCTTGACGAATGAATATCGCGGTACGGTCAGCGCGGGGGTGGGCACGGTCTATTTGGCGAATGCCTTTATGTTTAAAAAAGATTACCCTGTGGCCGAACGTTATTATCGCGAGTACCTCGACGACTACGGCGATGATCCGATTCTCAGCGTGGCTGCGGCTGCGGGTATTGCCGGCACATTTGACGAGCGCGGCGATTTCGCGAAGGCTGCGGAGCTTTATGAACAGGCGGCAAAGAAATATTCCGAAAGTTATCGTGCGCCGCAAATGCTCATGGATGCCGCGCGCTGTTATCGACTCGCACAAAAAGGCGAAGCTGCGCTCAAAGTACTCGCCCAATTGGTGGAGAAGTATCCCAAGTCGAAGTTTGCCGAAGAAGCGAAACTCATGCAGGCCGAGTTGAAGTCTTAGGCCGGAAAAATAGCTTGCTATTTTTGGCAACGTGCCTTATCTTGCTTGCAAGAAAGTGGGTTCAAAAGACCCACTTTTTTGTTGTAGGGGTGTTCCGAACCGAAACTGAGGCTCAATGGAAAAACTAAGGGAAGATTTGCTCGCGATTGTTGCGCCGCTCATGGAACGCTTTGGCGTTGAACTGATTGATTTGGAGTTGAAGGGCGGCAAATCGCATTTGCTGGTACGTGTGATTGTGGATGTCATGGGCGGCGTGTTGATCGACACGTGCGCCGCTCTCAGCCGCGCGCTCGCGGATGAGCTGGATACCAAAGATGTCATCTCGTCTCGCTATCGCCTCGAAGTCTCGTCCCCCGGTGTGGATCGCCCGCTGCGCACTATGCGCGATTTTCAACGCAATCTCGGACGTGCTGTTCGCATTCGATATCGACAAGCCGATGCGGTCATTGAGCTCGAAGGAACGATTCATGCCGTGTCCGAAACTGAAATCGAGTTAGCCGAGGGAGACCATCGCCAGACGATTCCTTTCGCCAACCTCGAATTCGGCAAACTCAAACTAAAGTGGTAGCCAAAAGGAACTTGGGAAATTATGAAAAGCGAAATCGCTGAAGCCTTCTCGCAAATCGTCAAAGAGAAGAACATCGACAAATCGCAATTGAGCGAGATCGTGCAATCCACCGTGATCGGCATGATTAAGAAAAAATACGGGACGGCAGACAATTTTGACGTCTTCGTGCATTTGGATAAAGGCGAAATTGAAATTCATCAAACCCGCCTCATCGTTGAGCAGGTGGCCGATCCGGTGCGCGAAATTGATGTGGAGTCGGCCAAGAAAACCGAACCCGATTTGGAAGTCGGCGACGAGTTTTTGGAAATTCTCGACCCCACGATGTTTGGTCGCCGCTTGATTGTCTCCGCGAAGCAGAATCTGAATCAACGTATTAAAGATGAAGAGAAGCGCGTTATCTCCGACGAATTCGAAACGCGCATTGGCGAGATTGTGATGGGCGATGTGCGCCAAATTAGTCGCGGCGATTTGTTCATGACAGTGGATCGCACCGAAGTTTTATTACCCAAGAAAGAGCAGATCGATTCCGAGCGCTATCGTCGTGGCGATCACGTGCGCGGCATTATTAAAGAAGTGCGGCGCACCAGCCGCGGGCCGGAGATCGTTATCTCGCGCAGCGACCCGCAATTTCTCGTGCGCCTGTTCGAGTTGGAAGTGCCGGAAATCTATGACGGCATTATCGAAATTAAAGGTGTGGTGCGCCAGCCGGGGGAGCGTTCGAAGATCGCGGTCTATTCGAATGACAAGCGCATCGATGCCGTGGGCGCGTGCGTCGGCATGAAGGGTATTCGCATTCAATCCGTCAGCAAGGAATTGAATAACGAAAAAGTTGATGTGATTCCGTGGAGTTCGGACAAAGAAGTTTTTATCACTCGCGCTTTAAGCCCCTCGAAACCGGTGCGAGTGTTGTTGGAAGACGATAACCGCGCCATTGCGGTTTTGCCCGATGATCAAGTTTCCTTGGCAATCGGTCGCGGCGGTCAAAATCGCCGGTTGACCAGCCGCTTGACGGGCTGTGAAATTGAAATCATGAAAGAGTCGGAATATCGTAAAACCATTGAGGAGGAGCGCGGCAAAGAAATTCCGTTGGAAACCGTGGAAGGCTTGAGCCAATCCATGATCGGCAAATTGCGCGATGCGAACATTCATTCGGTGCGCGATCTCATGAAAATTGGCGAGCAAGGCTTGATGGAGGTGAAGGGCATCGGCGAAAAAACCGCGGAGAAAATTTGGGCGCTGGTGCAGGCACGCGACGAGCATGATGGGGAAAATTATGTCGCTCCAAATTTGGAGGAAGACGAAGAGGTTGAAACTGTTCGCGCAGAGGAAGAATCCGAAGAAGTCGAGGAGCTTGCAGATACAACCTCGGTGAAAAACACGGACGAAGCAGAAGCCTAAGCGCAAGGCTGCTGCCGTATTAAGTTTGCTTTGAGTGTTTTACAACATATAGGGTAAGGGTTTGACCACAACCAGCAAAAAAAGAGTTCATCAAGTCGCGAAAGAGTTCAATATTTCAACGGAAACGCTTACCGGTTTCTTGGCCGAGCATTCGTTTGAAGTACATAGCCCAATGACCGCCTTGACGGATGAGATGTATGAACTGACTGCGAAGAAGTTTTCCAAAGAGCCCGTCATCGCGCGCAGCCCGGATCAAGAGTTTCGCCGACAGATACGCGACAAGAAGCTCGAAGAAGAAAAAGAGAAAGCGCGCGTGCGGCAACAATACGACGAACGCGTTCGTGTCGCCGCCAATATTATGGAAGCGCGCACTCCGGGAGTGGGGCGAAAGTCCGATGGCGCCGCTCCGCGCATTGGCCGAGCCGCAAAATCCATAGCGGATGATCTGGTCAGACCGTCGCAAACAAGCGAATCGGCGAAGGCCCACGATACGAAAGGCGAACCGATTCTTGCCAAAGGAACGGAGCCTGCCGCACGCACCGCCGGGGAAACCGCGCCCGAAGTGAAACACGTTCCGACTTTGCACGAGCGCGTCGTTTCGCTTATTACGCCGGAAGATTTGCATGCGAAACCGACTTCACCGCTGACCACAACGGAGCACGACGTTAAAGTAGTAGCGGTTGACAAACCCAAAACGGAAGATAAAGCCGAAGACTCCGCGGATAAGAAAAAGAAGAAGCGTCGTCGCAGAAAAAAGAAGCCGGTGAAATCCGATCCGACTTTGTTGGCCGACTTGGGCATCACGCCGGAAGATCAGCAAGAAGAGGAATTTCCCAAAGAGAAAATTCGCCATCTTGACGCCACAGATGAGAGCAAGCGCACGACGAGCGGCGTAAAGAAAGCTAAGAAGCGTAAGAAAAAGATTAGCGAAGAGGAAATTGAAGAATCCATTCGCCAGACTTTGGCGGCCATGGAAACCGGCGGCAAAGCCCGACCGAAACGCCGCCGCGAGCGTGGCGAGCAAGGCGAAGTTGAGGCGGAAGATGAAAGCCGTATCAGCGTGCCGGAATTTATTTCCGCCTCTGACCTTTCGAAATATTTGCACGTCGATCCGAGCGAAGTCATTCGCAAGTGTTTGAGCCTCGGCATGATCATCTCGATCAACCAACGTTTGGACGGCGAGACCATCATCACGTTGGCTGATGAATTTGGTTATGATGCAGAGATCGTGCATGAATACGGTGCGGAAGAAGCGGCGGAAGATGACACGACGGAAGACAAGTCGCGACTGCGCTCGCGGCCGCCGGTGGTGACGATCATGGGCCACGTTGATCACGGCAAAACCTCGCTGCTTGATTATTTGCGCAAGAGCAACATCACCGCAGGCGAATCCGGCGGCATCACGCAACACATCGGCGCATATGAAGTCGGGTTTAACGGTCGTGCGATCACGTTTCTGGATACGCCCGGTCACGAAGCCTTCACGGCCATGCGTGCGCGCGGCGCGAAGGCAACCGACATCGTCATTCTCGTGGTTGCGGCGGATGACGGCGTGCAACAACAAACGCTCGAAGCTATCAGTCATGCGCGTGCGGCGAGCGTGCCCATGGTGGTCGCAATCAATAAAGTTGACAAGTCCAACGCAAGCCCAGATACGATCAGACAACAACTCGCGCAACACGGCGTGCTCGTGGAAAGTTGGGGCGGCAGAGTTCAATCCGCGGAAATTTCTGCTAAGAAGGGCACCGGCATTGAGCATTTGCTTGAGTTGGTTTTGCTTGAAGCTGATTTGCTCGATTTGAAAGCCAATCCCGAACGTCGTGGCCGCGGCATCATCGTCGAAGCGGAATTGGACAAAGGCAAAGGCCCGGTCGCAACAGTGCTCGTGCAAACCGGCACGTTGCACATCGGCGATCCGTTTGTCGCCGGCCATATGCACGGCAAAGTGCGCGCGATGTATGATGAAAACGGCCGCCGCGTGCATGACGCCCCGCCTTCTCGCCCGGTGCGTGTCATTGGTTTTTCCGGCGTGCCCAGCGCGGGCGATCTCTTGACCGTTATGACCTCGGAGCAGGAAGCCAAAGAAATCGGCTTGAAGCGCCAACAACTCAAACGCGCGCAAGACTTCCGCAAGGTCAAGCACATGACGCTCGATCAACTTTCTAAGCAAGTGAAAGAAGGCGCGATTAAAGAATTGCGCATGATCGTGAAGGGCGATGTGGACGGATCCGTGGAAGCGTTGAGCGATTCGTTGCTTAAACTCTCAACGAATGAAGTTGCCGTGAAAGTCATTCACAAAGGCGTGGGCGGCATTTCCGAATCCGACGTGTTGCTGGCTGCTGCTTCCGACGCCGTCGTGTTTGGCTTTCACGTGCGCGCCACGCAACAAGCCCGCGAAATTGCCGAACATGAAAGCGTGGACATTCGCATCTACAAAATTATTTACGATGCGGTCAATGACGTCAAAGCCGCGCTCGAAGGCATGCTTGAGCCCGAACTTTCCGAGCAAGTCACTAGCTCTGTAACCGTGCGCGAAACGTTCAAGATTCCAAAGGTTGGAACGATTGCGGGTTGTTATGTGCAATCCGGCAAGATCAATCGCAATGACAACATTCGATTGTATCGCAACGACAAGCTCATTCACGAAGGCAAAATTACTTCGCTCAAACGCTTCAAAGACGATGCGCGCGAAGTGGCTTCCGGTTTCGAATGCGGCGTCGGGCTTGCGGGTTATGATGATGTCCACGTCGGCGATGTGATCGAATCGTTCCAAGTGATCAAAACCAAGCGCACGCTCGCCGCGGTTGCGGCATAAGCAAACGATTGGGCCGAATGCTTTTGTCGGCGAATCGTTTTGTCTTTGTTTTCCCTTTTTTCTTTGTTGAAAAAAATGTTTGTCGGCGTTTGCCAAATCGAATTGCTCCTGCACGACAGCGCTTCGCTCAAAGACAAGCGCTTCGTGTTGAGCAGCGTGAAAACCAAGATTCAAAACAAATTCAACGTGTCGATTGCCGAAGTCGGTCACAATGAACTATGGCAACGCGCACTGCTCGGCCTTGCGACCGTGACCAACGAGCAAAAGCTGATCGATCAAACCTATAACCGCATTTTAGAGTTTTTGTATCAAGAAGATCGACTCGAAGTTATCAAACATCAAATTGAAATCTACTAACCGGCCGAATGTTTTCATCTTCGCGGCCCAAGGGATGCCATGTCCGTCAAACGCGCAACACGAGTCGCCTCGTTGCTGCGTGAAGTCCTCAGTGAAATTCTTGCCACGCAACTCAAAGACCCTGCCGTGGGGCGAGTTACGATCTCCCGCGTTGTTGTCACCGACGATATCAGACATGCAAAAGTCTACTTTAGCCTGCTCGGCAATGCCGGCGACCGCGAGAAAGTGCTTGCGGGCTTGCGTCGCGCCACAGGCTTTATCCGCGCGGAGATGGGCAAGCGCATTGAGCTACGCTTCGCGCCCAGCTTGGATTTTTTTTATGATGACACGGTTGATTATGCGGACCGCATCAATCAACTCTTAAAGCAAGTGCTGCCGCCGGACTCACGAGAAAATTCTTCGGCGGAGTCTTCCGAAAATTCCCCCCTTGAGGGGGGCCAGGGGGGTGTTGATGATGAAGAGAAGCAATAACTGCTCAACCACGGCTTGGCCGTGGTTTGTCTTCGACTTTTTGAATTTGTGTTGAAGCGCCATGGTGAATCAGCAAGTGAATGCCGCATTGAATAACACCCCCCTAACCCCCCTCAAGGGGGGAATAGACAGCAGCGCTTCTAAAATCTCTCGTGCCGCTTTATCACAGGGCGCGATCTATAATCTCGACAAACCCGAAGGTTGGACTTCCTTTGACGTTGTCAACAAGCTGCGCGGCGTGAGTCGCATCAAAAAAGTCGGACACGCGGGCACACTTGATCCTTTCGCCACCGGTGTGTTGCTCATCTGTTTCGCGAGCGCAACGAAACAAGTCGAAAGCTTGATGACGCTCGAAAAAGAATACGAAGGCACATTCGTGCTCGGCGTGGATACCGACTCGCACGATGTCACGGGCAAGATTATCGAGCAACGCGAAGTGCCAAGCTTGAGTCGCGAGCAAATTGAAGCCGCGCTGCAAAAATATCGCGGCGACATTATGCAAACGCCGCCCATGTTTTCCGCGCTTAAAAAAGAAGGCCGCCGGCTTTATGACCTGGCCCGCGCCGGAGAAAGCATCGAAGTCGAACCGCGACCGGTGAAGATTTATGAAATTGAATTGCTGAATGTGAATCTGCCGGAAATAGCGTTGCGTGTTGCGTGCTCGCGTGGCACTTATATCCGCGCCCTCGCGCGCGATCTTGGCAATGATTTCGGCTGCGGCGCGTTTCTGAAAACATTGCGGCGCACGCGCATCGGCTCCCATCGCATCGAAAACAGTTTAAGTGTGCCGCAGTTTATCGCAAGCTTGACGGACTGAGCATGGCGCAAGTTTTTCTCAGCCTCGCTGAAGTAGTGCGCGATCCCGCGAGCGTGATTACAGTCGGCTCTTTCGACGGTCTGCATTGCGGCCATCGCATCATTTTAGATGAGCTTCAACATGCGGCGCAAAAACGCGGAGCGAGCACCACGGTTGTGACCTTTGAGCCGCATCCGCAACTTGTCGTGCAGCGCAATCCGCAAATGCAGATTCAAATTCTGAGCACGCTGGCAGAGAAGCTCGAGCTTTTGGAAGAATGCAGCATTGACCGCATCGTTGCGATTCCGTTCACGAAAGAGTTTTCGCAAACGCCCTCGGAAAAGTTCGTGCGCGAAATTTTGCACGCGACCCTCGGCATGCAAGCCATCATCATCGGTCATGATCACAGCTTCGGCAAAAACCGCGAAGGCGATGTCGCCACGCTGACGAGTTTGGGCAAAGAATTGAATTTCGACGTGAGTGATTTGCCGCCGTTTGAATGCGACGGTACGGTGGTGAGCAGCACACGCATTCGACAAGCTTTGTTGACGGGTGAAATAGAAAAGGCCAATGCCTGGCTCGGCAGCACGTATCGCTTCACCGGCGAAGTTGTTCGCGGCGCAGGCAGAGGCAAAACGATTGGCGTGCCCACCGCGAATCTCGAACCCGTGCATGCGCACAAACTCATTCCCGCGAATGGCGTGTATGCCGTGCGTGTGAAGCGTAATGAAAAAATTTATAACGGCATGATGAACCTCGGCACGCGCCCGACTTTCAACGGCCAAACGCGCTCGCTCGAAGTGCATCTCTTCGATTTCGCCGCGGATATTTATCATGAGCTGATCGAGATTCATTTCATCGCCCGCCTCCGCGCCGAGAAGAAATTTGATTCGATTGAAGATTTAAAAGCGCAATTGCAGATTGATCGCATAGAAAGTTTGAAGAAGCTGGCGGAAGCATAGAATTGCTGTTCTTAAAATGTCATTCCGTAGGAATCTTTTTAAGCACTGGAGACACACTCTAACTTGAACGGCTACCCAGCGCTGAAAAGGATTCCTTCTGAATGACAAATAAAAAATCATCATCCCCTCTTGCCTCACAAAGGCAAACTCAAACCAAACTCCTAAGGAGAGCAACATGGCTTTGACGAGTGCAAAAAAAGCGGAAGTGATTACCAAGTTCGGCGGTAGCGCGACGAACACCGGCAGCGCCGAAGCACAAATTGCATTGTTGACCGAGCGCATCAATGGCCTCACGAGTCATTTTGATATGCACAAAAAGGATCATCATTCGCGCATGGGCCTGCTCAAAATGGTCGGCCAACGCCGCCGCTTGCTGAACTATCTCGCGAACAACAACATTGCGCGCTATCGTGCCATCATCGCGGAACTTGGCTTGCGTCGCTAGTTGCTAGGCTTCGCGGAGTCGGTGACATGCGGGCATATCGCAGAGCTGTAACCGCGCGTTCATTGCAAATAGAACAAAGGACATGAAATGAAGATTAGCGCAAGAGTGCAAAACAGTGAAGGACAGCATCAGGTCACGTTGCGCACAAACGATAATGTTCATAGCATTGCTATTGCCCCCAAATCAACCGGCTTCGGGTCGAGCGCGAACGGAGGAGAACTATTGTTTCTCGCTTTGGCGACTTGCTATTGCAATGACGTGTATCGCGAAGCGGCCAAACGCGCGATTCAAGTCGAACGAGTGGAAGTTGAAGTAGAAGGCGAGTTCGGCGCCGAAGGTGAACCCGCGAAAAATCTTTCTTATCGCGCCACCGTTACGGCGCAAGCGCGTGAACCCGAGATTCGAGATTTGATGATGCAAACCGATCGCGTCGCTGAGATTCAAAATACGCTCAGACTCGCACAACCGATTGCATTCAGTGGTATTGCAATTGTTTCCGTTTGAGCCTTTTCGGATATTGTTTGAGGCATGGAAAAAGAAAAGAGCGAATCGAGATAGCGAGGTGTTTTTCCCTTGATCGAAGTGCAAAACTTGATGCGATCCTACGGCCGTGATCCGGTGATCGAACGCGTTTCTTTCGAAGTGAAGAAAGGCGAAATCACGGGCTTTCTCGGACCGAACGGTTCCGGCAAAACCACGACCATGCGTATTCTCACCGGCTACATGCCCATGACGCGCGGTCTCGCGCGCGTGGCCGGCTTCGACGTGTTCACGCAATCGCTCGAAGCGCGCCGGCGCATTGGTTATTTGCCCGAGCAGCCGCCGCTGTATCCAGAGATGACGGTCGCATCGTACTTGGCGTTTGTCGCGAAGGTGCGGGGCGTTGCCGCGCGTGAGCGCGATAAGAGCATCGCGCGCGCAATGGAACAAACCGCAACGGCCAAATATCGCGACACCATCATTCGCAAACTCTCGAAGGGTTACAAGCAGCGCGTCGGTCTCGCGCAAGCGCTCGTGCACAATCCCGAGGTGTTGATTCTCGACGAACCGACCGTGGGATTGGACCCCGAGCAGATCATCGAAGTGCGCGAGTTGATCAAAAGCCTCGGCGGCGAGCACACCGTCATTTTGAGCACGCACATTCTTTCCGAGGTGAGTGCGACCTGTGAGAAAGCAGTCATCATCGGGCCGCGGCCATTTTACACTGAAGCCGAGCCGCGACGCGCTTATCTCGCGGGCACCGTCGTTGCGCAAGACACGATTGCGAATCTCACAGTGCACCTGCGCGGCGCGCGTCAGCTTTATTTGCAGATCGAAGGCCCGGCAGAACAAGTGCAAGGCAAACTCGCGACTGTCGCCGGAGTCAAAAGCGTCGCGTATCAAAACGTGATGAACGGCAACGTCAATCGCTTCGAGATCGAGGCCGATTCCGGCCAAGACATTCGCCGCGAGCTTGCGCAAGCCGTGGTGCAAAACGGCTGGGGCCTGCTCGAGTTGCGCGCGAAAGATTCGAGCCTGGAAGACGCGTTCCTAAAATTGACGCAGGAGACGAATTGAAGTCCCCCTTCGAAGGGGGATTGAGGGGGATGTGCTTTTTAGCGGAGTTCGATTGAAGCTATTCTACATGCACGAACGCAAAATGAACGACACCCTCCTGGCCCCCCTCAAGGGGGGAATTGCGGAGGGGCATCACCTCGCAAGAAAAGAGGACCGATGCGAAATTTTCTAGCCCTCGTTGAACGCGAACTCAAGTCTTATTTCGTTTCGCCGCTGGCCTATGTGATCCTCGGATTCTTTTTATTGGCCACCGGCGTGTTTTATTATATCATCGTCTCATGGTTTGATCGCATGAGCATGATGGCAGCGGTGCAAGCGCAGCAATACGGCCAAGCCGCGAAGATGAACGTGAACGAGCAAGCCATTCGTCCGTTGCTCGGCAACATCGCCACGATTGCCATGTTGCTCTTGCCCAGCCTCACCATGCGCCTCTTTGCCGAAGAAAAGCGCCAGGGCACCATCGAGTTTCTGCTTACCGCGCCGATCACCAATTGGCAACTCGTGCTGGCGAAATTTTCCTCCGCTCTGCTTTTTTATCTCACCATGCTTGCCGCCACCGCGCTGCTCGTCGGCCTACTCTTCCTTTACGGCAATCCCGAACTCAACCCCGCGCTCACCGGCTATCTCGGTTTGGCCTTGTTGGGCGCGTGTTTCATCAGCATCGGGCTTTTTTTCAGCGCGCTCACGGAGAATCAAATTCTCGCATTCGTGAGCACCTTCGCCACCAATTTGGTGATCTATTTCGCCGCCTGGTTCGGCAGCTCCGGCGAGTCCTTCGTCGGCAAATTTTTTACGGCCCTATCCCCGTTCGAACACTTCGATGATTTTGCCAAAGGCGTGTTGGATTCCAAGCATGTCGTTTTCTACGCGTGCTTTGTTTTCGGCATGCTCTTTCTCACCTATGTTGTGCTGGAGTCCTCGCGTTGGCGCGGCTTTCATGGCAAGCGCATCAATGTCGCATTGCCCCTCACCGTTGCCGAGCTTGCCCAAGCGCTTGGTCGCAAGGTGGAAGTTGTTTTAGAAAGAAGCCGCGCGTTTGGCCTCACTGCGCCGGAGCAACAGCTTGCGGAGAAAAATGTCGTATCCGAAGTGGCGCTGCAATTCGGTTATGATGCGGAGGTGAAGAACACATGAAAAAGTTTAGCACAACGCTCGGCGCATTCGGCTTGCTCCTGCTCTTGATCGGCGGCGGCGCTTATTATCTGCGCGCCGCGTGGTCGTGGTTTGAATATGCCACGCTCGGTCTCGGCGCTGCGTTGGCGTTGCTCTATCTCGCGCTCAATGCCAAAGAAATTTATGCTGCGCTCACGCAACGCGGCGCATTGCAAACCGCGAATGCCGTGCTCATGACCGCGCTGGTTTTCGTGCTGCTCGGCTTTCTCGTTTTTTTATCGGATAAACACAGCAAGCGTTTTGACACCACTGCCGCGCGGCAATACAGCCTCGCGGATCAAACCACGCAAGTGCTGCAAGGCTTGCAGGAAGATTTGCACGTCACGTATTTTTATAACCCGCAAGAGCAGGAACAGCGCTACACCGACTTGCTGAAAGAGTACGCCGCGCTCACGCCGAAATTTAAACACGAGTTGATCGACCTCGACCGTAAGCCCGATCTCGCGCGCGAGCATAATGTGACGAGTTACAATACCACG
This sequence comes from bacterium, assembly GCA_041918175.1. Taxonomy (GTDB): domain Bacteria; phylum Zhuqueibacterota; class Zhuqueibacteria; order Zhuqueibacterales; family Zhuqueibacteraceae; genus JABWAN01. The sequence goes on along the minus strand of JAYRWE010000083.1, from coordinate 13,675 downwards.
GTCATCTCCTATCGCGGCGTGAAAGAAAAAATCAGCGGCACGAGCGAGGGCGATCTCACCAACGCGATCATCAAAGTCACGCGCGGCGAGAAGAAGAAGATTTATTTCACCACGCATCACGGCGAGAAAGATATTGTCAGCTCCGAGCGCACCGGCATGAACGCCGCGCGCCTCATCATTCTCGAAAAGAATTATGACGTCGCCAAAATCGCGCTGCTCGATAGCGGCCGCGTGCCGGTTGATTGCGCCGTGCTCGTCATCGCCGGCCCTGAAACGCCATTCCTGCCGCACGAGATAGAGATGGTGAAGAAATATTTGAAGCTCGGCGGCGCGCTTTATTTGCTGCTCGATACTAAAAGTCCCGCGTTCAGCGAAATCTTGTCGGAGCATGGCATCATTGCCGGCGATGACATTGTGATCGATGCTTCCGGCATGGGCCAACTTTTCGGCGCGGGCGCGAACATGCCGGTCGTGATGAATTACGAAGATCATGCGATCACGCGCGATTTCGTCGAATACATGACCGCCTATCCCGACGCGCGTTCGCTCACGCTCGCGAAGCCGCTGCCGCAAGGCATCGAAGCCACGGCCTTCGCGCAAACCAGCCCGAACAGTTGGGCCGAAACAAATTCTGGATTGAGCAACGACGAGAAGTTGAAATTTGACGCGGGCCAAGACACGCGCGGTCCGATTGCGCTCGCCATTGCCGCAAAGCGCAGCGCCTCGAGCAACCTCGGCAACGATCAGAGCGGCGAAGGCGCACGCGATAGCCGTCTCGTTGTTTTCGGAGACGCTGATTTCGCCACGAATTATCTCTTCGAATTTCAAAAGAACGGCGACCTGTTCATGAACGCCTTGAGCTGGCTCGCGGAAGAGGAAGATTTAATTTCGATTCGCGCGCGCGACCCCGAAGACCGCCGCCTCAGCCTCACCGGCGCCGGCTCGCGCGTCGTGCTGCTCTTCAGCGTCGTGTTGCTGCCGCTCGCTTCGTTCATTGCCGCGATTGCGATTTATGTGAAGAGGAAGTAGAGGTATTGTGGCAGAGCACTGGGTTAAAATTCAGTTGCACGGTTGAACAAAATATCATAAAATTGTTTGCATGATCAAATCACTAATGAGCATGCACAATCCTCCTCACCCAGGCGAGTTTATACGAGAGGTTTATCTTGAGCCGCTTAGAATCAGCTATCGCACGGTAGCAGCAAAGCTCAAGGTCACTCCGTCAACTTTCAATCGACTCGTGAAAGGGCAGAGCAATATCACTTCGGAAATGGCGCTGCGCCTGGCGAAGACGCTCGGCCGTTCGCCGGAGAGTTGGTTGATCATGCAGAACAAATACGATCTGTGGCAGGCGAAGAAATTTCTCGACCTCGAAGAAGTGGAAACGTTGGCGCTTGTTTGAATCATGGCTTCAATTTGGATGACAGCAGCAAAAAAGCGTTTTACAAACATTGGGCAGTCCGCTACCAGCCGCTCCCGCCGTTTTCAGTTTTTAGAAAAGCACATGCTCTTCCCGCCGGTTGTTTATTGCCATTCCGTTGAAAAGCTTAACGAGCTTTGTTTAAACTCATCGTGTTGTCAATCGAGCAATAGGAGGGCGTGATGGATGAAGTTCTGGTTCGCATCAAACGCGCGGTGCTTGCGGGGCGCTACTCCTTTACCGAAAAGGCGTCGGTTGAAATGGAAGCAGACGACCTTACCGAACTTGACGTTATCGAAGCGATATTGAACGCCGTGGCCATTTACAAAACGATTCGTTCGCGAAGCGACAAGCGCGGCCTCGAAAAGGAATACCTGCACGTAATCTTGAGCACCAATTTGGAAGGCGTGATGATTTACACCAAAGGCAAATTGAAGCGCGTTGCTGGCGCAGACTCTTTTTATTTTTTGATTTCATCAAAAAAAGCGTTTATGAGGTTATCATGAAAACGACTCTTCAAATCACAAGCTGCCCGACGTGCGGAAGCACGAGGATTAAAAGAGTTCGCAAAAAGTTGACGCGCAACTATCGCGGCCAGGAGTATACCGTGCCCGCAGTTGCGTATTATGAATGCCCCTCCTGCGGCGAGCACGTCTACGACCGCGACGCCATGCGCAAGATCGAAAGTTATTCACCGGCGTTCGCACACCGGCGCGCAGCGAACAAAAAGTCGCTGGAAAAGGCGGCGTAGCGCGAGAAGTTGAACGCCGCAACAAGGCGAGCGAAGTCGGACTTTGCAGCAGTGGATTTCAACGAAAGCTTTAGTCGCGCATAAGCGTCTTGCGTCATTCACGTTTGCAAAGTCCGACTTCCCTGTTGCTGCGGTGGCATGTTGGGAACGGAGAGCAGACGCGCGCTTGCGAGCAGCCACATGCCACGCCTATGACGTTTGAGATTTGGGAGGAACGGCTTTGCTAGAAACATGTCATCCCTCGCGGGATTAAAAGTCGAGACGCGGGTTTCTCAAAAAGGCGAGCGAAGTCGGACTTTGCAGTCGTGGATTTCAACGAAAGCTTTAGTCGCGAATAAGAGTCTTGTGGCATTCGCGTTTGCAAAGTCCGACTTCCCTGTTGCTGCGGGGCGGCATGTGAGAATGGAAAGAACAACGCGCACTTGCGAGCAGCCACAGGCCACGCCCACGGCGTTTGAGATTTGGGCGGAACGGTTTTGCTATAAACATGTCATCCCTCGCGGGATTAAAAGCAGAGGCGCGGGTTTCTCAAAAAGGCGAGCGAAGTCGGACTTTGCAGCGGTGGATTTCAACGAAAGTTTTCGTCACGCATAAGAGTCTTGTGTCATTCGCGTTTGCAAAGTCCGACTTCCCTGTTGCTGCGGCGTGGCGTGTGAGAATGGAAAGATGAACGCGCGCTTGCGAGCAGCCACGTGCCACGCCTACGGCGTTTGAGATTTGGGAGGAACGGCTTTACTAGAAACATGTCATCCCTCGCGGGATTAAAAGCAGAGGCGCGGGCCTCTCAAAAAGGCGAGCGAAGTCGGACTTTGCAGCGGTGGATTTCAACGAAAGCTTTAGTCGCGCATAAGAGTCTTGTGTCATGCACGTTTGCAAAGTCCGACTTCCCTGTTGCTGCAGTGGCGTGTTGGGAACGGAGAGCAGACGCGCGCTTGCGAGCAGCCACATGCCACGCCTACGGCGTTTGAGATTTGGGAGGAACGGCTTTGCTATAAACATGTCATCCCTCGCGGGATTAAAAGCGGAGGCGCGGGTTTCTCAAAATAGGCGCGCGAAGTCGGACTTTGCAGCGGTGGATTTCAGCGAAAGCTTTCGTCGCTAATAAACGTCTTGTGGCATTCACGTTTGCAAAGTCCGACTTCCCTGTTGCTGCGGTGGCGTGTTGGGAACGGAGAGCAGACGCGCGATGGCGAGCAGCCACATGCCACGCCTACGGCGTTTGAGAGTTGGAAGGAACGGCTTTACTAGAAACATGTCATCCCTTTCGGGATTAAAAGCCGAGGCGCGGGTCTCTCAAAAAGGCGAGCGAAGTCGGACTTTGCAGCGGTGGATTTCAATGAAAGCTTTCGTCGCAAATAAGAGTCTTGTGTCATTCACGTTTGCAAAGTCCGACTTCCCTGTTGCTGCGGAGTGGCGTGTGAGAATGGAAAGATGAACGCGCGCTTGCGAGCAGCCACATGCCACGCCCACGGCGTTTGAGATTTGGGAGGAGCGGCTTTGCTATAAACATGTCATCCCTCGCGGGACTGATAGCAGAGGCGCGGGTTTCTCAAAAAAGGCGAGTGAAGTCGGACTTTGCAGCGGTGGATTTCAACGAAAGCTTTAGTCGCGAATAAGAGTCTTGTGTCATGCACGTTTGCAAAGTCCGACTTCCCTGTTGCTGCGGTGGCGTGTTGGGAACGGAGAGCCGACGCGCGCTAGCGAGCAGCCACATGCCACGCCCGCGGCGTTTTCTATTTGAGAGGAACGATTTTGGTTTGATGATATTATGATGTTACGTCGTTGTGTGAAATCGGAATGATGGAAATTCGTGGAGATTAAAAAAGAAGAGGTGCAATGTCATGGAAGTTCGCGATATTCTAGATTTGCTCTTTGGGGTCGTCGGCGTATTTGGAGTAATAGCCTCCATTGTATTCTATTATCGTGAGAAACTAGGTGCCAAGGATCTGGCCGCAGAAAGGAGAAGCCTTGATGAGTTACGTAAGGTCTTTCATTGGCAACTCCAAACTGTGCATCACAGTTGTAATAGGGTCGAAAATATTATGCAAGATCCCCAAAGGCCTGACAAAGCAGTGTGTGAAGTTGCACGATGTATTCGCGATCTTGCTGATGCGATGATGGGGCAACTTTTGGGAGAAGTTAGTGTTTTCCCGTTCGGTAATGTTCCAATTATCGACCCGAAGACCAGAGCCGAAATTGGCCGTTTGATTGATACATATCCTCATTACAGTAAGGACTACGAACTTGAATACCCGATAGTGCATAGGCCTGGCTACCTCCGTGAAGAGAAACATCTGCAGAAGCCGCAAGATACAACGACTGGAGCAAAGTCGAGTTGATGAGTAGTGTCCGACAAAATTTAAGATAGGGCAGCATTTAGCGATGACTTGGATTATTCTTTCGGTTCTAACGGCTATTTGTGAATCGACGAAGGACGTTTTAAGCAAAAAAATCATCACAGAGTCAAATAGATTGGTTGTTGCATGGGCATGGGAATTTTTTGCTTTTCCCTTTTTGATTCTGATATTATTCTTTATCAAAGTTCCAAATTTGGGAGATTGCTTTTTCTTTGCTTTGTTCTTTAGGGGAGTTTTTCATGTAGTTAGCATTGTTCTATATATGACAGCGATAAAGAGCGCCGATTTATCTCTCATGGTCCCAATGACTGCTTTCACTCCCGTCTTTCTATTAATGACTTCTCCATATTTGGTGAATGAATTTCCGACAGTTTGGGGTGTTGTCGGCATTTTTCTAATTGTTTTTGGCTCTTATGTATTGCATCTCGAGGAAGCTAAAGGGAATCCGGTAAGCTTTTGGGCTCCTTTCCGGTTACTGCTTCAGAAAAAAGAATCATGGTATATGTTGGCTGTTGCGATCATTTGGAGTGTTACATCCAATCTTGATAAAATCGGCATTCAGAAGTCATCTTCACTTTTTTGGCCAGTTGCTGCAAGTGCGTTTGAAGCAGTTCTACTTTCTATATGTCTGATCTATGTTAGTGTTGGTAAAAAACAAAAAATAGGCCAGCAAATTCTGTCAACCTGGAAAGTTTTAATTCCTATTGGGCTCTTTAGTGCGTTAGTAGCCATTTTTCAGATGACTGCAATAAGTTTGGCTCAAGTTGCCTATGTGATATCTATTAAACGAACAAGTGCGATTATAACTGTGTGGTCTGGGCACTTTTTTTTTAACGAAAAAAACTTGAGGCAGAGGCTGTTGGGTGCATCTATAATGATCCTTGGAGTTGTAGTTATAGTTATGTTTGGATTGTGAATTTAAAGTTTTTTGCCAATACCGCAGCTCTTCCAACCTTGCTGAGGCCAGAAGATTGCAGGAAAGCTTGATGCATGATTATCGGATTCAGAAATACGCGATACCAATAATCGAGTTGAAGGGGTGTTAAGGAATGAGGAGGTTGAGTTGATGTTCGTGACACTGTGCTGAAGATTGGTCATTACTCTCCTGCTTTTGTATTAGTAGAGTCAAATATGAATTATTCGTCGCTGCAAAGAACGCTTTTTATCGCTTTCAATGAGAATTTTTTGATTGTGAGGTAACTCATCAATGAAACCCACCACCACCCTCATCCTCGCCCTCACAGTCCTCACGCTCGGGGCCTTTGTTTATTTTTATGAGATCAAAGGCGGAGAGGAAAGAAGCAAAACGGAGGAAGAGGGCAAAAAGATTTTTGCGCTTGCGGCGGATTCGGTGAGGGCGATCAGCTTGCAAGAATCCGGATTTGCGTTCGAGAAGCGCGGCAGTGCTTGGCATCTCGTTGCACCGATACAGTATCTCGCGGATGAGGGCGCGGTGAGTGCGTTGCTCAATCGCATCGAGTCGGCGAAGAGCGAGCGGGAGATTACGAGCAGTGTGGCGGAGTATCGCAATTACGGCCTGCTCCCGCCAAGCGAAACCATCGTGCTCGAATATCAAAACAAGAAAGACACACTCTTCTTGGGCGATAAGAGCGCGACGAATGCAATGGTCTATGCGCGACGCGGCAGCGCCCCGCACGTGGTGCTCACCGAAGCGGCAGTGCTTACGAATGCGCAAAAGTCGCTGCGCGATTGGCGCGATAAGAGTTTGATGAAATTCGAAACGAGCGAGGCCACGCAGCTTTCACTCACCACGCCGAGCGGACGCTTTGATCTACACAAAGAAGGCGAGCAATGGCAACTCGATGCTTCGCTACAGGCTGAGGCGGATGCGAACAAAGTCGCTGCAATATTGAGCAAGATCAGCCTCAGCCGCGTGACTGAGTTCGCGGCAGAGAGTTTGGATGATGCCAAATATTATGGCTTGGATAAACCGAGTTATATTTTTACTATTACGCTCGACGCAAATGGCGCGCAGAAGACGATGCAATTCGGCCGCCGCACGAGCGTGGGATATTATGCGCACGATCCCTCGCGCGCGCAAGTGTTCCTCGTGGATAGCACGGTTGTGAATGAGTTGCGAGTCGATGCGATGGCGTTGCGCAACAAGCGCGTCACAAAATTTGAAAGCTATCGCGCGGATTATGTCAGCCTGCAATATCCCGACACGTTGATCGTGTGCGAAAAAGATTCGGCCTCGCAATGGCGCATGACTGCACCGGACGCTGCGAAGGCGAAGAGTTGGAAAGTGTCGAATGTCATCGGCGCGTTGGCGGATTTGCAAACGGTGGCGTTCATCGATGAGAATAAAACAGAGCTAACGCTCTATGGACTTGATAAACCCCGCGCTGCGATTCTTGTAAAAGAAAAGGGCGCTGAACTGGCTCACGTGCTGATTGGCAAAGCGAAGGGCGACCGGGTCTATGTGAAATCAGCGGACAGTCCGATGGTTGTGCTCGTGAACAAAGAAGAAGCCGATCGCCTGATTGTGGCCGTGAGCGAATTGAAAGAATAAGGAGTCGTTGTAATGACCTGTAGGAAAGAAACCGAGCTGAACGGCAAGAAGTTCAGCATCGAAACGAATCGCGTGGCGCGGCAAGCGGATGGCGCGTGCTGGGTGCAACTCGGCGATACCATTGTCATGGCTACTGTGGTCGGTGCGGATGAAGCCGTCGAGGGCCAGGACTTTTTTCCATTGTCCGTTGATTATCGGGAGAAGGCGTTCGCCGCGGGGAAAATTCCGGGCGGATTTTTCAAGCGCGAAGGCAAACCTTCGGAAAGCGAAATTCTTTCCGCGCGTTTGATTGATCGCGGCATTCGGCCGCTCTTCGCGGAAGATTACAAGTGCGAAGTGCAAGTGATGGTGTCCGTGCTCTCTGCCGATAAAGAAAACGATCCCGATGTGCTCGGCATCTCCGCGGCTTCGATGGCGATTTTGCTTTCGGGTTTGCCGTGGGAAGGTCCGATTGCAGGCGTGCGCGTTGCGCGTATCGAGGGCAAGCTCGTGGCGAATCCGACGCACGATGATTTGACGCAGAGCGATATTGATCTCGTGATCGCGGCGACCGAAGATTCGATTCTCATGGTCGAAGGCGAGGCGCAAGAAATCAGCGAAGCGGAAATGGTGGAAGCGTTGGCGTTCGGACAGAAGGTTGCGGCGCAATTGATTCAAGTGCAAAAGGCCGTGGCCGCAGAGGCTGCGAAGCCGCGACGCACGATTGCCTCGGTCACGCTGCCCGATGATTTGGAAGCGCGCATCAAAAATATGATCGCGCCCAAACTCGGCGAGTTGCTTTATGAAGCGGACAAGCAAACGCGCCGCAATAACATGAAAGAGCTTTATAAGAATACGACCGCGGCAGTGCAAGCTGAATTTCCCGAGAGCGAAGCGCTTGCGGGTGAGGTCATTCATAAAATTGAAAAGCAACTCGTGCGCAAGATGATTGTCGAAAAAGGCCGTCGTCTCGATGGTCGCGGGCCGCAAGACATTCGTCAAATCACGTGCGAAGTCGGCGTGCTGCCGCGCGTGCATGGCACCAGCATTTTCACACGCGGACAAACGCAAGTGCTCGCGGCGATCACGTTGGGCACGAAGGTCGATGAGCAAAAGATGGATAATCTCGAAGGCGAGTATTATAAGAGCTACATGCTGCATTATAATTTCCCGCCGTACAGCGTCGGCGAGATTCGTCCCGCGCGCGGCCCAGGCCGTCGCGAGATTGGTCACGGAAATTTGGCGGAGCGTTCGCTCAAGCCTGTGATGCCGAATGAAGGCACGTTTCCATACACGGTGCGCGTGGTCGCTGAAGTGTTCGAATCGAACGGCTCGTCCTCGATGGCAACGGTGTGCTCCGGCTCGCTCGCGTTGATGGATGCGGGTGTGCCGATCAAAGAAGCCGTTGCGGGCATCGCGATGGGCTTGATCAAAGAAGGCAACACGACCGTGGTGTTGACCGACATTCTCGGCGATGAAGATCATCTCGGCGACATGGATTTCAAAGTCGCGGGAACGAAGGCGGGCATTACCGGTTTTCAAATGGACATCAAGATCAAAGGCATGTCCGCAGCGATCATGGCCGAAGCATTGGAGCGCGCGCGCGTCGCTCGCTTGCACATTCTCGGCATCATGAATCAAACGTTGAGCGCTTCGCGTCCGGAGCTTTCGCAATATGCGCCGCGCATCATCACGGTGAAGGTGCCGACGGATTGCATCGGCTTGATTATCGGGCCGGGCGGCAAGACGATTCGCGAACTCACGGAGCGCACAGGCACGACGATCGACATCAACGACGACGGCGTGGTGACGATTGCCTCGGTGGATGCCGCAGCGTGCGAGAAAGCCGCGGGCATTATCGAAGGCATGGTGCGCGGGCCGGAAGTCGGCAAGGTTTATAAAGGCACGGTGAAAGGCATCAAAGAGTTCGGTGCGTTCATCGAAATTTTGCCGGGCCGCGAGGGCTTGCTGCACATTTCGCAAATCGACCACAAGCGCATCGCGCGCGTCGAAGACGTGCTGAAGATGGGCGATCAAGTTGAGGTCGAATTGCTCGAAATCGACGACGGCGGCAAGATGCGCTTGAGCCGGAAGACGTTGCTGCCGAAATAGCGGATCCGGAGGTTACGCCTTCTGATAGGAACAAGCCATCTCGAGTCTTGAGGTGGCTTATCAACCTCCCTGCTCAGAATGTATTGTTGAATAAGTGTGCGTAGAAAAATGAAGTGATGGAGGAAGCATGTTGAATTTGACAGGTCAGAAAGAGGCGAAAGCCCTCATGATAGTTGTCTCGCTTATCGCCGCTATTGGCGCTATGTGGATTTTCTATGATCAGAACAGCGGCTATGATGACTACTTTTCAAATGGGGATATGATAATCCTTGTTGTGCTCGGGATTGCTACGTCGTTGCTCTATCCCGTCCTGGGAGCCTTTGCAATAAAACTCTGTGAAGGAGTACGATCTTGGGCATATAAAGCAACCATTCAAAATTGGAGCGACCAACAAAGATTATTGTTCGGTGCATTCTGGCCTGTAACGGTTCTTTTTTCTCTTATCGTGTATATGTATTTGGGTATTATTCATCGATTGTTTTAAGAATATCTCTTTTCCCACGCTTTGCGTTCAGTGGAATTATATCGAGTCGTTGCCTCGCATGTTCATGGACGCAGAGCGTCCTGGGCTGCATTCCCACGCGAAGCGTGGGAATGAGATGAAAATGCTTTTCAAAATCGTTTTACCGGAAATGGTTTTGCTTTATGCTTCATCATAAAAAATCGTTTTGTCGGAAATAGTTTTGCTTAAATCAAACCGTGATCGATCAAACCCAACATCAGAAAACAATTTTGCCGAACGGCGTGCGCGTGGTGACGGAGCGGATTCCGCACGTCCGTTCGATTTCATTGGGCCTTTGGATTGAAGTAGGCACGCGCGATGAATTGCCGGAGGAAAACGGCATTTCGCACTTCATCGAGCACATGATGTTCAAAGGCACGGCCCGCCGCAGTTCGAAAGAGATCGCCGAAAGCCTCGAAGCGGTCGGCGGCCATCTCAATGCCTTCACCGGCAAAGAAGTCACCTGCTATTACGCCCACCTGTTGGATGAACACCTCCCCATAGCCATTGACGTGTTGAGCGACGTGCTCACCGCTTCGATTTTTGATCCCGAAGAAATGAACAAAGAGCGCGGCGTGATTATCGAAGAGATCAATGCGGTGGATGACACGCCCGAGGATTTGATTCACGAGCTCTTCTTCAATGATCTTTATCCCGATCATGCGCTGGGCACCTCGACGCTCGGCACGCGCGAAACGGTGACGAGCTTCACGCGCGAGCAACTCCTCTCGTTTACGCAACGGCATTACACGCGCAATCGCATTGTGGTTTCCGCGGCGGGCAACATCGAGCACGAAGCTTTGCTCAAATTGCTCGCCGGCCGTTTGGATATTTTGCCGAGCAACGGACCGCGCAAAATGATCACGCCCACCGCGGCGCGCAGCACGGGCACGGTGAAAGAAGACGTGGGCGCGCAAACGCATATCTGTCTCGGCACGCGCGCGCTGCGCTTTGATGACACGCGCAAGTTTAACTTCCTTGTGATGAACACGCTGCTCGGCGGCGGTATGAGTTCGCGCCTGTTTCAAAACATTCGCGAGAAGCACGGCCTCGCTTATTCAATCTATTCCTTTCATGATTTCATGTACGACACCGGCGTGTTCGGAACGTACATCGGCACGGATCCGGAGCGCGAAGAGCAAGCGGTGAAGTTGTTGAAGCAAGAGCTGTCTCTTTTGCGCGAGGAAAAAGTCGCGGCTGATGAGCTTGAGCGCACGAAGAATCAATTGAAGGGCAGCCTCTTGCTCGGCCTCGAAAGCACGAGCAGCCGCATGAATCGTTTGGCGAATATGGAAATTTATCTTGGTCGCTATTACTCGCTGGATGAAGTGGTCGAAGGCATCGAGCAGGTCAGCGCGGAAGAAATGCAAACGCTCGCGCAAAATTTGTTTGAAGAAGAGCAGCAAACGTTAACGGTCATTCGACCTTCGGCGGAGGAACAGGCTGAGGAGGAAGAATAGAAGTTCACAGCCACAACGAGAAACTATTCAAGAATGGAATAACAATGGACGCTTCTATTAAAAGTTTATACGAAGACAAGACGTATAAACGACTTGCTGAGTTGGCCAAGATTCGTCAGAGTGATATAACTTCTTCGTGCAATCAAATTGATCGCCATGCTCGTTCGCTTTCACGGACTGCCGCAGTATTAAGAGTAGTGATTATTATTCTCGGTGCATTCGTGGCGACGAATGGCATCCCAGACGATGTTGTGAAGGATCTTGGTCTAGTTCAAAATATAAAAGCTTGGGTTAAAATGGCATTTACGGCGTTTGGAGTTTTAATCGCAATAGCCGCGGGCTTAGAGGGATTTTTTAAATTTGAAAAGAATGGCGCAGCTTTAAAGGCTTTGGCCTCTAAATGTCAATCTTTCTCACGACAGTTTATGGCTGAATTCGATTTACGACAAGATCCAAACAATTATGAAGTGACAATCAATTCACTCAAGGAGCTTGTTCGAATTCAGAATGAAAAATTAAATGAAGTGCAGAAGGAGGCTGCTGATTTAGGACTCACTTTGGTTATTCAAAAATATGATATTGAACCTTGACTGTTGCTTGGTTTTGACACGAGATTTCAGCCGTGGTTTAGCCGCGAGCAATGTGTCAATCGAACGCTGGCGCCAGTCATACTGACGTTATTCAGCAACGCGCAATTGAATGCGAATGTTACTAGTGCCTTCCTCTAACTATGCATTCTGCAGAATCTTCTCTAGTGCGAGAGACGGTATTCGTTTTGAAATTGATGCCGAGTGCGAGGGTAGGTTCTTACATAATGACAGTTCGAGGGGCGACGTTCATCAAATGAACAAAGCTCTGCTTCAAAAATTTGCAATTGTAGATTTGCAATTCTCAATTTAAAATGCTTTCAGCTTTCTAATCCACGGTTTCGAGCGGTTCACCTCAAGCAAGAGGAGGGAGTCATGCTGATCGGCGTTCCCAAAGAAATCAAGACGAATGAGAATCGCGTTGCATTGCTGCCCGTCGGCGCGGAATTGTTGAAGTCACATGGTCACGAAGTTTGGGTCGAGACCAATGCCGGTGCCGGCAGCGGATCGAGCGATGAAGATTATCGCCAAGCCGGCGCAAAGATCGTTGCGAGTCCCGCGGAGATTTACGGCAAGGTCGATATGATCATGAAAGTGAAAGAGCCGCTGCCCTCCGAGTATGCGCTGTTGCGCGAAGGCCAGCTCGTGTTCACATACTTTCACTTTGCGGCCTCGCGCGAGTTGACCGAGACCGTGATCAAATCAAAGTGCATTGCAATTGCTTATGAAACCGTGCAGACTGATGACGGCGCGTTGCCTTTGTTGATTCCGATGAGTGAAGTCGCGGGCCGTTTGGCGATTCAAGAAGGTGCGCGTTGTTTGGAAAAATTATGCGGCGGTCGCGGCGTGTTGCTCGGCGGCGTGCCGGGCGTGGAGCCGGGCAATGTCGCCATCATCGGCGGCGGCGTGGTGGGATTGAATGCAGCGAAAATGGCCGCGGGCATGGGCGCGCGCGTCACAATTCTTGATTTGAATCTCGATCGTTTGCGCTACCTCGATGACATCATGCCGAAGAACGTGCAAACGCTGATGTCGAACCCCGTGAATATTCGCAAGGCGATTGCGCAAGCTGATCTTGTCGTCGGCGCCGTGCTCATCCCGGGCGCGAAGGCGCCGCGCCTCGTGACGCGCGAGATGCTGAAGCTGATGAAAAAAGGCTCAGTCATTGTGGATGTTGCGGTTGATCAAGGCGGCTGCGTGGAAACGATTCACGCGACCACGCATGAGAACCCCACGTATGAAATCGAAGGCGTGGTGCATTACGGCGTGGCGAACATGCCGGGCGCGGTGCCAATGACGTCGACTTATGCGCTCACGAACGCGACGTTGCCGTATGCATTGAAGATCGCGGACCTCGGCTATCCCGCGTGTGTGAAAAGCTCTCCCGCGCTTGCGAAGGGCGTAAACATCGCACGCGGCAAGGTGACGTACAAAGGTGTGGCGGAGGCGTTTGGCTTGCCGTTTTCCGCGCTTGATGATGTCATCAAATAACATGGTTGTTCATGAACATGGGCGGAGGTTGTTATGAAGCAATCCTCTTCTTCAAAAAAAGGAAAGGTTAAAGTTTACGCGATCACGGAAGAGCAACTGGCCAAACGTGCGAATAAAGTCGCGGAGTCGCTTGCCGTCTATGCTCCGGCGCGCGGATATAAATCTGCCATGCCTCGCCGCATCGCCGGCATTTCTGCTCCGAATGAAGTCTGGCGCTTTGCGGTGAAGAACGATTTGATTGCGCACTTGGAAACCGCGGTGCGCTTGGCGAAGGAATGCTTTAAGAAAATTGACCGCTTCGCTTTCAGCTATGATGTTGATCCAGAGATAGAAAACGAAAACTGGATCAATCTTCATGCTCGCATCAAAGGCACCTTTGAGGAGTTATTGCAGCAAGATGCTAGCTACACGCGCGCAATGGCGATTGCTTTGCCGGCCGACAAACAATCGCTCATTCGTTTTTTTTCCAGCGTGGAGTGTGAG
>JAYRWE010000082.1:0-19229 GCA_041918175.1 bacterium | reverse complement strand
CCCAAACGCAAAACGAAAACCCCGACCACTGAGCGCATGTTGAAAGCGTTTAGCAATATCACGCTGTATTGCTGGCAACAAGACGGACGAGAAGTTCATGCGCTCACCCCGTTGTCGGATTTACAGAAACAACTTTTAAACTTGATGCACGTTCCCGAAACCCTCTATCATGTGCCCGCGCCCAAACCCGATGGTTAATTCCAAGAAGGCGCAAAAAATAAGCGAACGAGGAGTTTTAACTCCTCTTCTTTGAGGCGTTGAAATTCTTTGATCAAATACAGTTTGAATTCCACTGAAATCCACGAGGCAAACTCGAAGGCGATATCTTTGTGCGCGTAAGTGCCGCCGTAGCGGCCTGGCTTGGAGATGATACCAATGGCATTTGTTTTTTCAATCCACTGGCCAGGGGTTAATGTAAAACTGTTAAGCCCTGCTTGTTTTTTAAACCCGTCGAATTCGACGGGTTTAAAATCAGGATTGTTCAACTGTTCCCAGATCCCTAAAAACTCAATAGTGTTCCGATTCCGTAGCCAGTTTCTAATCAAATCATCGGTTCGGTCTGAGTTTTTGTATCTCGCAATATCCGTGATGCAAATATAGTCGTCTTCCTTTTGGCGGAAGACAGCTATCTCCCGACCCTTCACATTCATCTTTGCCATGTTATTTTCCTCCGAAGTTAGAAATGGATTTTGACGGCAGGTATTTGTGGAAAAGTGTTTCGGAAATCAAGGTTGAAGCTTCTCCGCCATCAACGCCACCGGGTCCGTGCCTGTGAGGCTACAGAGTTGTCCATTGAATACGCTGAACCGGTCGTCCTGCTCCATGCGTTCCGCAATCTGACGATAGGTGAAAGTGGGAACGACATCCATTTCGCGCAGCACGGCATCGACCAAGTCTTTGGTCGCGCCCACGCGCTCGTGCGTGAGCGTCTTGTGGATTTCATCGAGGCACAAATCCATCATTTGCTCCGGCGTAATCTCGGGCCGCAAGCCGTTCTTGTTGTGCGTGGGGATCGCGTCAAACGTGGTGATTGGAATGGAGGCGCGAGGCTCGGTGAAGTGTATCGTTTTCCTCGGCGCCGCGGCTTCGCTGTAGTTTGTGCGGTAGCAACAGTTTTTGTATTTCTTGCCGGAACCGCACGGGCAAGGGGCGTTTCTTCCGACTGCTTGCATGATCGGCCTCTCAGATTAGTTGTTGCGGTTTGAAATTTCTCGTGCGTGAATGCTGCTGCAATCTAGGCGATGGCTTTCCGTTTGTCAAGCTTGAACTTTGCGCCGAATTTCTTACATTAGCCTTTGAATTGAAGTCCGTGCTTCAATCCAAGAATCCAACGATCCCAAAATCCAATAGCCCAATAATCCAACACCCGCTTTCCCCAGAGGACGACATGACCAACCTTCATGGTTTCGAATTGCTCAAAGAGCAGGACATTCCCGAATTGAAAACACACGCGAGGCTTTATCGCCATAAACAAACTGGCGCGGAGTTGCTTTCGCTCACGAACGACGATGAGAATAAAGTTTTCGGCATCACGTTTCGCACGCCGCCGAGCGACGCGACCGGCGTGGCGCACATTATGGAGCATTCCGTGCTCTGCGGCTCGCGCAAGTTTCCGCTCAAAGATCCGTTCGTGCAAATGGTCAAAGGCTCGCTCAATACTTTTCTCAATGCGCTCACGTTTGCGGATAAAACCTGCTATCCCGTCGCGAGCACGAACTTGCAGGATTTTTATAACCTCATCGAGGTTTATCTCGACGCGGTGTTTTATCCTTTGCTCACGCCGCAAAAGTTGCAGCAGGAAGGGTGGCGTTTTGATTTGGAAAATGCCGAGGCGCCGCTTGCGTTCAAGGGCATCGTGTTTAATGAAATGAAAGGCTCATACTCTTCGCCCGATCGTTTGCTCGGCGAATACTCGCAGCAATTGCTCTTTCCCGGGCACACCTATGGCGTGGACTCCGGCGGTGATCCGGCGCACATTCCGGATTTGACGTGGGAGCAGTTCAAAAAATTTCACGAAGACTTTTATCATCCCTCCAACGCGCGGCTCTTCTTTTATGGCGACGACGATCCCGAAACACGCTTGCGTATGGCGCAAAATTATCTGAAAGATTTCTCGCGCAAGCAAGTCGCGTCTACCGTTCCATTGCATGCGCGGCGCAATCAGCCCGAGCGTTTTGTGCGCAAGTATGACGCAGGCCATGAAGCCGAAGACGCGAAAGCAATGGTCACGGTAAATTGGCTGCTCGATGAAGCCAAAGATCCGGTCACAACTTTAGAATTGAGTTTGCTCACGCACATCTTGCTCGGCACGCCCGCAGCGCCATTACACAAAGCGCTCATTGATTCCGGCCTCGGCGAAGACGTGACCGGCGCGGGCCTCGAAACTGATTTGCGGCAAATGTATTTCGGCGTAGGATTGAAAGGCGTTGCGGTGGAGAACACGGAAAAGATCGAGCCGTTCATTTTGCAAGCGCTGCAAACATTGGCGGAGCAAGGTCTCGAATCGGAAGCCATCGAAGCTTCGATGAACACGGTCGAATTTCGTTTGCGCGAAAACAACACCGGCTCGTATCCGCGCGGCTTGGTGCTCATGTTCGGCGCATTGAGCACGTGGCTGCATGACGGCGATCCGTTCGAAACCTTGTCGTATGAAAAAACTTTGGCCACAGTAAAAGAACGGCTCAACCGCACGCCGCGTTATTTTGAAAACATGATCGCGCAAAATATTTTGTCCAATCAACATCGTGTCACCGTCACGCTTGCGCCCGATGCCAATTACGCAAAAGCCTTAGAAGAAGCCGAGCAGCAACGCCTCGCCGCGGCGCGCGCAAAGATGGATTCTGCCGAGGTGCAAGCCGTCATCGCGAACACGCATGCGTTGCAACAATGGCAAGAAACGCCGGACGCGCCCGAGGCGCTCGCTACGCTGCCTATGCTCAAGCTTGCGGATTTGGAGCGGCGCAACAAACAAATTCCGATCACGGTGCAAGATCATCACGGCGTGCCTTTGCTCTATCATGATCTTTTCACCAACGGCATTGTGTATTTAGAAGTGGGGTTCGATCTGCATACACTGCCGCAAGAGCTGCTCCCGTATTTGCCGCTGTTCAGTCGCGCGCTGTTGGAGATGGGCACCACGCAAGAAAATTTTGTGCAACTGTTGCAACGCATCGGCAGAAAGACCGGCGGCATTCACCCCGCAACGTTGATTTCGCGCATGAACAACAGCGAAGGCACGGCTACGTGGCTCATTCTACGCGGCAAAGCCATGCTCGCGCAAGCGCCGGAACTGCTCACCATTCTGCGCGACATCTTGCTCACGGCGCGCTTTGATGATCAAGAGCGTTTTCGGCAAATGGTGTTGGATGAAAAAGCGAGTCGCGAAGCCGCGCTCGTGCCGCGCGGCCACGGCTTTGTCGGCGCGCGTTTGCGTTCGCGTTTTGATGAAGCCGGCTGGCTCGGCGAACAAATGGGCGGCGTCAGTTATCTTTTCTTCGTGCGTGAGTTGGCGGAGCGCGTCAATTCCGATTGGCCGAGCGTTGTGGCCGCGCTCGAAAAGATTCGCAGCCTGCTCGTGAATCGCGCGAATATGTTTTGTAATGTCACGTTGGAGGAAGCGAGTTATAAACAATTCAAACCGCAACTCGAAGAGTTTCTCGAAACGGTGCCGCAATCGCAAGTCGCGCGCAGTGCGTGGCGGCCGCAGTTCAATAAAACTTTTGAAGGGCTCACGATTCCGGCGCAGGTGAATTATGTCGGCAAAGGCGCGAACATCTATAAACTCGGTTATAAATTTCACGGCTCCGCGCTGGTGATCAGCAATTTTCTCCACACGACTTGGCTGTGGGAACGCGTGCGCATGCAGGGCGGTGCGTATGGCGGCTTTTGCAGTTTTGATCGCCGCTCCGGCGTGTTCAATTTTCTTTCGTATCGGGATCCCAATTTGTTGAAGACTCTCGCGAACTATGATGCGGCCGCGGAATACCTCCGCGAAGTGGAATTGAGCGAGGACGAGTTGACGAAAAACATCATCGGCGTGATCGGCGATTTGGATTCCTATCAATTACCCGATGCGAAAGGTTACACGTCTATGGTGCGTCATCTCGTGGGCGACGACGAGGCGGAGCGCCAACGCATGCGCGACGAAGTGCTCGGCACGAACGCAAAAGACTTTCGCGCGTTCGCCGATGTGCTCGAACAAGTCAATCAACACGGCCTTGTCGTGGTGATGGGGCCGGCGAATAACCTCGAAGCGGTGAATGCCGAGCGCAAAGATTGGCTGCAAATCACGAAGGTGTTGTAAGTCGTTGGAAAGGAGGAGCAATGAAATCGTATAACCGTCGGCTCATCTATCTTTCTGCATGTATCGGCATTGCGCTGGCATCATGCACCGACCGCGCCGCTGAGAGCCAAGCTCGTCTCGCGCCGCTGCTCGAGGGCATGGGCACATTGCATCATGCGATCAGCACAAAGAACGAATTGGCCCAGCGTTATTTCAACCAAGGCCTGACGCTGTCGTATGCGTTCAATCATAAAGAAGCGGAGCGCGCGTTTCGCGAGGCGGCGCGGCTCGATCCGAATTGCGCGATGGCATATTGGGGCGCGGCGCTCGTGCTCGGCCCGAACATTAACGCCGCAATGGATCCTGCGGAAGTGCCGAACGCGTTTGCTGCAATTCAAAAAGCGCAAGCGCTCGCGGCGAATGCAAGCGAGAAGGAGCGCGATTTCATTGCGGCATTGGCGCAACGCTATGTCGCGGAAGCGACGAGCGATCGCGCCGCGCATGATCAAGCTTATGCCGACGCGATGCGCACGGTCGCGCAAAAGTATCCCGAAGATGCCGATGCTGCGGCGCTCTTTGCCGAAGCTCTGATGGATTTGCATCCGTGGAAATATTGGGAGCGCGACGGCGCGCCGAAACCGTGGACGCCGGAGATTTTGCAAACGCTCGAAACGCAACTCGCGCGTTGGCCCGAGCATGCGGGCTTGAATCATTTTTATATTCACGCGGTCGAGGCTTCGCCGAATCCCGCGCGCGCGTTGCCGCATGCGGAGCGCTTGCAAACGCTGGTGCCGAACGCGGGCCATCTCGTGCATATGCCCGCGCATATTTTTCTGCGCACGGGCCGCTATCACGACGCGGTGCTCGCCAATGAGCGCGCGATTGCGGCGGACAGCAATTATATCACGCAATGCCATGCGCAGGGCATGTATCCCGTGGCGTACGTGCCGCACAATCATCATTTTCTTTCCGCGGCCGCTACGTTTGGCGGCAAAAGCGCGCAGGCGTTAATGGCCGCGCACCACATGGCGATGCAACAAGATTCTGCCCTCATGCGCCAGCCGGGTTACGGCACGCTGCAACATTACACCACGATTCCGCTTTATGCGATGGTGAAGTTTGGCAAGTGGGAAGAGATTTTGAATACGCCTGCGCCCGCGAGTGATTTGCGTTATCCCAACGGCGTGTGGTATTTTGCGCGCGGCATGGCATTCACGCGCACCCGGCAACTCGATGCCGCGGCGCAGGAGCTGGAAAAACTTTCGGCTATCGCGGCGGACTCCTCGCTGCGCACGGTGACGATTTGGGACATCAACACGACGTTCGACCTTTTGCAAATCGCGCGTGAAATGTTGGCCGGCGAACTTTCGGCGCAGCATCAGCGTTATAGTGAAGCCGTTGCGCATTTACAAAACGCGGTGCGCATCGAAGACAATCTCACGTATGATGAGCCGCCGCCGTGGTACACACCGGCGCGGCACAATCTCGGTGCGGTGTTGTTGG
The DNA here is from genome assembly GCA_041918175.1 of bacterium. GTDB lineage: Bacteria > Zhuqueibacterota > Zhuqueibacteria > Zhuqueibacterales > Zhuqueibacteraceae > JABWAN01. Next base: position 13,444 of record JAYRWE010000082.1, on the reverse strand, counting down.
AAGCCAAACGCGCGCAGGAAGCCGAGGCGGTTTATCGCGAAGATTTGCAGAAGTACCCGGAGAATGGTTGGTCGCTTTATGGCTTGCAGCAAAGCCTGGCTTTGCAAAATAAAAAAACGGAAGCGCAGGCCGTGCAGCAACGTTTTGAGCAAGCGTGGCAACATGCGGATGTGCAATTGCTCGCTTCGCGGTTCTGAAAACGTTGGCCGCGGATTTCGAGAAAGAGGCGGTTACCAAGTCGGATTTTTGTTGAAAGATGTCGAGTCAATTTTATGGCCGAGCCGATTGAAAATCTCGCGGAACGTTTAGCCGAGGGCGTCGCATATTTTAATCGGGAATACTTTTTTGAAGCGCACGATGCGTTCGAGGAGTTGTGGATGGAAGCGCGCGACCCGATGAGCCGCGCGTTATGCCACGGGCTGGTCAATCTCGCTACGGGTTTTTATCATTTGCGCATGAACAATCTTGCCGGCATGCAGAGCCAATTGCAAAAGGGCCTCGCGAAGTTGGCGCCGTTGCCTTCGCCGTGTCATGACATTGTGCTCGCGCCGCTTTTGGAAAGCGTTCGAATGTTTCTGGGCAACACTTCGCGCCAGGGGCCGTTGCCGCAAATTCTTTTTAGAGATGATTTTTCAAATGCTCTTGTCAGAGATGATTGCTGATTTTGAAAGTGAGTTGGAGCAGAGCGAGCGGCGGTGGGATGCAGTCGCTTTGAAGCCACTCTGCTTTGAAAAGGCCACCTCGGTAAACAAGCGGAGATGAACCCTGGGTGAAGCAGCGACAAAACAAAAAAAGCTTTGTTGAGAAGGAAGCCACACCGCGATTCGAATTCTTGAGGTAATCTCGCCGCCGTCTCGCCGTTTTCATTTTCAACCAACACAAGGAGAGTGCATGTTACGTGTGAAGCGTTTGGCTGCCGTAGGTTTGCTGTGCAGTGCCGTGAGTCTTTGCGCGCAAGGTTCTGCGAATTTGCAATTGTTGAAAGTTATTGATCCCGCGCCGGGGAATGCTTCCTCGTTTCGTTACAGCGAGGTGACGGGCTGCGGGGATATTGCGGCAATCGCGGGTTGGAGTTTTGGCGAGAGCGGACGCAACGTTTATTTGTATGACGTGAGCAATCCGCAAACGCCGGTGGCGCTCTCGACGATCAACACGACCGGCTCGGTGTATGACGTGCAGATTCACGGCAAGTATCTTTTTCTCGCGGTGCAAAACCAAAACTATATCGACGTGTGGGATATTCTCGATCCGCGCAAGCCGGTGTTGGTGAATCATTTTCAGCCGAGTTCGAATGCGATCAGTCCGCACACGTTTTGCGTGGCGGGCAACGTGTTGTATGTCACGGATAATTTCACGAGCGTGGCGATGTATGACATCACGGACAAGCGCGAGTTTGTGCGCAAGCTTACGTTCACCGGCGGTTTCGGTACATCACACGACAATACGATCATTCGCGGCAAGTGGTATGGCGCGTTTATTTTTTCGCCTGCGGGCTTGGGTTATTTTGATGTGACGAATCCGTTCGCGCCGAAGGAGTTGGCGCGCATTCAATATCCCGGCGCGGGCACGCACTATGCGTTTCCGACGGAAGATGAGCGCTACATTTTAACCGCGGATGAAATCGGCGGCACGCCGCACAATTTGAAAATTTGGGATACGCAGCCCGCGGGACAGCTCACGCTCGTGGCGGAATACGACGCGCGTACGGGCGGCACGATTCACAATATTTACGTGCGCGGCCGCTATGTTTACATGAGCTATTATTGCGACGGCATTCGCATTGTCGATATTATCGACCCGACCAAGCCGAAGGAAGTCGCGTTTTATAATATTGCAGGCGCGGGCAATTGCAATGGGTATGATTCGGTGTGGGGCATGTATCCGTTTTCGCGCTACATTTATGCGAGCGATATGCGGCGCGGTTTGTACGTTTTTAATTTTGATCAACACCCCGCGGCGAACTTTACCGGCACGGTCACGGATGCCGCGAGCAATGCGGCGATTGCGGGCGCGTATGTTTATTTCGTTGATGAATATCCAACCACGCGCAGCACGACCGCGGGCGCATACGAAATCCCGTGGTTCAAAGATGGAGTGGTCCGCGTGGCCGCAGAAGCCGCAGGTTATATTGCCGACACGGCGAGCGTGAACATTGCCGCAAGCGGCACGCAGTATCATTTCAAGCTGCGCGCGAAGCCGACCGTGGTGCAAGATGACCCGAGCCTCACGCCGGATGATTTTGAGTTGCTGCCGAGTTATCCGAATCCGTTTGCGTTGAGCGCGCATGCGGCGGCGTTGAATATCGCGTACGCGTTGCCGCGCGCCGCGTATACGGAAGTAATGATTACCAACACGCTCGGGCAAACGGTGAAGCGGCTTACGGCGCGCAATGAAAGCGCGGGCAAGCATGTGGCGGTGTGGAATGGCGAGGACGAGCGCGGGCAAAGAGTGAGCGCGGGCGTTTATTTCGTGCAGCTCCGCGCGGGCGGAAATATATTGCGGCAGAAGCTGACGCTCGTGCGCTAGGTATTCGATGGCGCAAATAGAACTGCGCCTTTATGACGGCGCAGTTTCATTTTAGAACCGCGACACCGGCCGCTACTGCGAGCAAGGGCAGCGAAACCAATGATAGGGTTTTATAGAATCGCGCTTTGCGATCGAGCCGCTCGACTTGCGTTTTGCAGCTTCCCAAGGTTTGGTTCAGCGCGTCAATCGCCGTTTGCTGATTGGCAACAACTAGATTCAAATTTTGCTTCTGCTGCTCGAGATTTTGCACGAGCGCATCTTTGCTCGCGACTAGTTGCGTGAGCGTGCCGATGCGTTCGCACGCGAGCGGATACAACTCGGATTTGAGGTTGCGATATTCCACCGCCGCCTCATAGGGAAAAACAAATTGCGGATTGCGTTGCGCATCACGCAGAATTTGAATGCTATCGCTCGGCGCGCTATTCTGGGCAAACAGGCACGGGCATGCCGACAATACGATTAAGCTCGCGATAAAGGCTATCCGGCGTGCCGGGAAAGAAACGCGCGCGTCGTCCCAATTGTGCCAAACGTGCTTTTTGCTCATTGCTCACCTCATGCAGAGAATCGTTCCGGGCGCGAATCAATTGCTCGGCTTGGCGCAGAGCAGCGTTCGCGTCCAACAGGGTTTGATTGACGTGTTGCAGAGAATCGACTAAAGCTTGCGTGACGGCAATTTGCTTTTTCAACTTCTCCACTTCCTCGCTTGCAGGAAAGACCCAGCGAAAAAGCACGATTGCAATCACGACCGCGATTACCAACAGCAAAAGCGTTTGCAAGGTTTTGTTCATGGCGCATCCTTGAAAAAGGGCGAACCTTGAGAAACAATACGGCGAGATTCTGACGACAACTCTTAAAGCACACTAGCTCCAATACTCTTCCCATCTCCGTTTCACTTTTTCACGCACCTCATCGTTCATCACCAACGGCGCGGGATAGCCGGGCTTCCATGTGGCATCGAGACCGAGCACGCCGCGATAGATGGGGCTGATGCCGAGCAGCGTTTGCTCGCTAAAAGTCGCATCGCGCTCGCAATCGAAGCGCGTGAAGATGCCCCAGAGGTAGCTCTCTTCGCGGCGCAAATCAACATCCGCACTGACCGTGGCGATGATTTTCAAACTATGCAGTTCCGGCATGCGCACGAGTTGCTCGACAATGCCGCGGCCGGCCTCGCGCACTTTCACGACGAGCAGGGCCTCTTCCACCAAGCGGGTTTCCATGATCGCCGAAAACTCGCGCGGCAAATGCGCCAGCACGCGGTCGATCACCTCGCGCTCTTCGCTCTTCGCCCTCTGTTCGCCCCCCTCGGCCCTCCGCCCCTTCACCGTTGCATCCAAAATCATTTTGCTGCCGAGATTCATTTTGAACGAAGTGAAATCCAATGTATCGAGCGGCACTTTGGGAATCATCACGAAGTCGAAGTGCGGATCGAAGTGGTCGCGAATCGCGCGGAGCACGCTGGGCCAATCGCGCACGTTCACGTTTTCGGAAACGAGCACGATGCACTTGGTGAGCGAGAGTTGATCCGTGCCCATCAAACCCAGCGCGGACTTCATGGCTTCTTTTTGATAACGCTGCTCCACGCTGACGACGAGCAGGTTGTGAAAACCGGCTTCATAATATGCCCACACGTTTTTAATCTCTTTGTGAATGAGACGCGCGAGCGGACCGAGAATCTGCTGCGTGGCGTCGCCGAGGAATTTGTCTTCCATCGGCGGAATGCCGACCACGGTTGCGGGATAAATCGGATTGCGGCGATGTGTGATGGTTTTAATGCGAAAGAGTGGAAAGTCGGCAGCGTGCGAGTAATGGCCGAAGTGATCGCCGAATGGGCCTTCGAGGCGCGTTTCATGGAGTGGAACTGTTCCCTCTAAAATAAATTCGGCTTGCGCGGGCACGGGAATGTTGATCGACTTGCCGCGCGTCATGGGGAGCGGCGCGTTGCGCAAAAAGCCCGCGAACATCACCTCATCGATGCCTTCGGGCAATGCGGCAATCGCGGCGAGCAACATCGCGGGGTCGGTGCCGAGCGCGACCGCGATTTGAAATTCCCGCCCCAGCTTTTGCGCTTGATAAAAATGAAAGCCGCCGCCTTTTTGAATTTGCCAGTGCATGCCGGTCGTGCTCTGATCATACACCTGCATGCGATACAAGCCCACATTGCGTTTGCCGTCGCGCGGATCATACGTGAACACTTGCCCGAGCGTGAGGAACCGGCCACCGTCATCGGGCCAGCACGTTTGAATGGGCAGCTCGTCAAGATTGGGCTTTTCAACGACTTCTTGTGAAAGCGCTGTGCGCGTCTTTTTCGGGCGCGCATTGAGAAAACGTTTGACCATGGGCCAATGGTCATACACAAGTCGCGGCTTGGGCGGCATTGCTTGCTCAACAAAATGAATCAACTCTTCGCCAAGCTGCTCCGGATTTTTGCCGAGCGCAAGCTCAATGCGGCGTGCGCTCGCGAGGAGATTGATGGCAAGCGGATACTTCGCGCCTTTGACGTTTTCAAAAAGGAGCGCCGGCTTTCCTTCCAATAGCGCGCGCACGGCAATCTCCGTGACTTCGAGCACGGGATCGACTTCAACTTTGACGCGGTGCAATTCACCAATGGCTTCGAGGCGGCGAATGAAATCGCCGAGGGCGTGAGATTTCATGCAAGCAATATGTAAAACGAGGGGAAAATTCGCAAGGAGCAATTCGGAAGGAGAAAGCTCGCGAAACACACGAAAGCTTTGTTTGCGTGGTTTCTGTATCGCGAAGGCTTAATGCAGGTTGAGAGATAAATCGGTAACAAGCGCGCCTCTCAGTTGGTGTCATTCAGGAGGAATCTTTTTACTCGCTGGAGATAGCGCAAGCGCCTAAAAAGATTCATCCCGAATGGCAAATCCGAAGAGACGCTTCGATCAAAACACAAACCCGAACGTGAAGCGATGCACCTCGCTCAAGCGGCCCAAATCGGAATAGGCATAATCGAGGCGCAAGCGATAGGCAAGCTTGGAGTATTTTAAATCCAAACCAGCGCCGAAGGTGGGAAAGAAATCTTTGGCGTCGTTGTCATCGAGGTTGTCGGCGTTCGTAATGGCGCGAAAACCGCCGCGCAAAAAGAAGAGCTTGTTGAAAGCATATTCGCCGCCGACACAAAAGCCGGGCGCGAAATCGCGATAGTCAAAGTAATCGACATTTGCGACGAGCGCTTGTTGCTCCGCGCGAAACACGTCCATGGCCACCCCGAAACGAAACACGAGCGGCATGGGCCACGCTTCGGTTTCGAGGCGCGCGGGCGTGTCATCGGGATTGGAGCCGAGGCCGGGATCGATATCCACACGGAGCAATTGCTCGCGGCCTTCGAGCTTCATTTTCGTGCCGAAGTGCGTGATGGACATGCCGATTTTCATCCCGCGAAAATCGGTTTGATAGAGCGTGCCGAAATCCAGCGCAAAGCCGTTCGCGCGCGAGTTGGCCACGGTTTCATTCACATACTTGCCCAGCACGCCGATGGAGAAACGGTCGGTCAACCTTTGCGAATATGCCAAACCGAGCGCAAGATTGCCCGCGGGAAACGTGATGCCTGTGCCTTCGGGCGCGGAGGGCGTGGTTTCTTCGATGCGCTCCATGCTTAACACGTGCACGCTCGCGCCGAGCGCGCCGGTTTCACCGAGCGGCAAATTTGCGGCAACGGAAACAAGATTCACGTCGAGAATCCAATCCGTGCGCGAGATCATGACTTCGCGATTGCGCAAATGCGCGAGACTGCCGACGTTCCAAAAAATCGAAGAGACGTCGTTGGCTTGCGCAACATAGGCGCCCGCCATGGCTTCGGCGCGGCTGCCGACACCGATCTTCAAAAAGTTCGCGGCGGAAGTGCCGGCGTTGTCGAACTGCGCGAGAGCGGGCAGCGCGCATATCAACACGATGAGGAGGGAAGATGTTATTTTCATGTGCGATTCTCCTTCTTTCTTCAATGTCATTCAGAAGGAATCTTTTTAAGCACCGGGTTTGTCGCCAGGTTTGAAAAAGATTCCTTCTGAATGACAATCTCGGGTTTGTGGAATGCGAACCTCACTTCACAATCGCGAGCTTGCCCATGGCAGATTCGCCGCTGGGCAAAGTGATATGATAAAAATAAATGCCGAATGCGACTTCTTGATCGTTGTACGTGCGCAGATTCCAAGTTTCGAGCGAGGTGCCGTTGGTGTGCTCGATGGTGCGCATCAAATCGCCCGCGATATTGTAGAGGCGAATGGTGCATTGCGGCGGCAGATGGCGAAACTGAATCTCGCGATTGATGAGCGAAGTTTCGAACACGGAGCTGACGCGATAGGGATTGGGCACAACTTTTACGCTCGCCAGATCGGCGCGCGTGGGGTTCGCACTTGCGGCCACGGTTGAAATTTTGAGAACGTCAGCGCTCGTGAACGGATGCGTCAAATACGCGTGCGCAACGTCGCCGGTCTTCGGTGGGATACCGGCTGCACCTTCGGGCGCGGCCATGATGAGGCGCCAAGTGAAACGATCGCGGCCTTGATATTTTTCTCGCACGGTGAGCACGTCGCCGCTGGTCCATTTCGCGCGTTGCTCTGCCGTGGAATCCGTGCTTGATTGCGCCATGAAGAAATCCACTTTCACGGGCGCGCCGCGCTCATACACATTCCAAATTTCAAACGGCACCGCTATCGCAGGATTGTTGCCCAGCCGAATCGACGTGTCGCCCGCGGCTGTGAAACGAATTTCATAATCCGCTTCGTTAATCGGCTGCTGCGGCAGCACGCTGAGAAGATAATTCGTCTCCGCCTTTTGCGCCGTTGCGCCGATAAAGAAACCCGCTTCGTCCTCATCGAGCACATTGTCCGGGTCGTTCATGACTTTCAAACGAATGCTATTGAACACCGGAATATCATCTTCTCCGCGCACCGAAGCAATCTCGCTCAACACCGTTGCTCCGTTTTTATTTTTTAAAGTAAACGTCAGCTTGCCGTTGGCCTCGTTGAATTGCAACGTGTACTCTTCGGATTGGACCGCGCCGTCATCAAACAATTCCATTTCAAAATCACCCGTGCCGTGCCCGCTCACGCGCTGCGGCGCTGAAAGTTGTCCGGCTTGAAAGCCTGCAACGCGCGGCAGCGGCACCACTGCAACCGTATTGTCATTTGCAAAATTCGGATTGTTCTTCCGTGAGTTTTCCAGCGGCGGCACGGGAATGCCGGCAGGATCATTGGGATTCGCTTTGAACTCGTCGCGCGAATCATAAGCCGTGACGGCATACCAATACTCATAGCCATTGATGACGTTGTTGTCGACGTACTTGTGCGCGAGGCCGGTGTTCGAGCCGAGATCGAGAAAAGGCGAGAGCGGATCCGTGCCGGTGATGTCGTCATTCAAATCATATTGCGCGAGCGGCACATAGCCCACGACCGTCCCGTTTACGTCGGTAATCGTGCGGCCCCAACTGCGGCCGCGATCATCACTGCGAAATATGCGATACCCTTGAAAGCGATTGTTCTTGGTCAAACGATCCACGCCGCTCTCCGTGGGCTTCGCATCCCAATAAAGTGTCACTCTGCCGTTGCCGGGCACTGCGCGCAAAGCAGGCTCAGGCGGCGCTTCCGCGGCTTTGTAATCGTTGTTATAGAGCACCTGCGCGAGCACGGCATTGTTGAGCACGTCGATGCGATTTGCGCCCATGATGTCCGCGAGCACGAAGTTCAAACTCTTGCCCGGCGGCAAATCAAACGGGCCGGAGGCGAACACGAATGTGATGTCCGGGCCGTATGAGTTCGGCGTTTGCGTGAAATCATTCGGATGCGGCGCAACGTTGTCAACCGGATCGATGCCTGCGCTCAACTCCGCATAGGCCGCGGCGTCGCTTTGCGCTGCGGCGCTGTATTCAAACAAGTGCATCGTGCTGAGGCCGCGCTGCCTGCCGGTCGCGGGATCGACCGGCGTTTCCAAAACTTTCATTCCAATCCACGGCACGTTCTTCTCGATGAAGCCCTCGGCTTTGTCATTGCCATCCCACACGAACACAGTATTCCAGAGCAGTTCATTATGCTGCGGCGAGTTGGGTGGAATGAAAAACGCATAATCGTCGGTCCATTCGTTCGCGCCCTGCTCCGGCGTGTCGGGATCGCCATGCATGCCGATATACACGTCCTTCAAAGTATCCGGCCCGATGTTGGTGACGACTTGCTTCCAAATGATGAAGTCTTCATTCAGCGCATCGCCCCATTGCAAGCCCCATAGATCGACGCGAATGTTGAGCGGGCCCACGCCGTCGTTTGCGCTTGCAATGTTGCCATCCACCGGATCATTGTCCGTCACCACGAAATAGCTTTCGCGATCGGCCACCACTTTGCCCGCAAACGAGCCGGGAAAATTCAAGCCGCGGCCCTCGGGATGGTTTTTATCCAAAGGCTGTTCGAGATTTTCGAACGTCAGCTTGGTAAACGCATCGGTATACGGTCCGCTCGGCCATTGCGTCGGCCAGCTTTTCGAAATGTCGCTCATCGCGATACCGACGTTCTCCGCTTCGATCACGGCGCCTGCATCGTAGCCGCGCAAAGGCTGGAATTCGTCTTCATGATCGCGCGCCGCGCCGACCGTGCCGATCGCGACGCTCACGCCGTTCTTCGTGCGCGCGCCGATCATGGGCGCGAGTGTCCAATAATATGTGAGATCGCTGCCCGCGGGCCATTGATGATTCAAACCCCAACGATCATAGCCGAGCACCGCGGCGTTGGAAATGCGCACCACGAGTTTGCCCACGTCGAAGATGCTGCGCTTGCGATCAAGAAAGCCGGCGCCTTTTTGCAAAGGCGAAAGCTCGGGCAAGCCGCGCTGCCGCGCGAGATGGTTGTAGAAATCGAACTTGCTCTTGCCGGATTGGGCGAGCGTCGTCGCGCTCAACGCGAGCAGGCAGAACGTGAAAACATAAAGCGTTTTGAGCTTCATTGCCAACCTCCTTTCAAGCTTGAACGAAAACTTTTATTCGAACGCTTGACTTTTAGATTTTCAGGCTGTATTCTTCGACAAGAGAGTGAATAAGTCCTGCGGAGCTCTTGTGGCGTTCCCTTCCATCGGTAGGTAAATAGTCACACGGCCGCGCTCTACAGGGATCACTCTCTTTTTTATTTATCTGGTACACTCGTTCGAATTGGATCTTCTCCCGAAAGAATTCATACCACGCAGTATCTCCCACTTCATACTTTCGAAAAATTCCCCACGCAAAGAGATCGACGGCTTGTAAGGGGCGCGTCGCACTCGAATCCCTGTGATCGAGGTAGAGAGGCACGTGCGGCGGGATCCGTTCTTCTAGTTGCAAACGCAACGACTTATTAAATTCCTGCACGGAAGCTCCGCCTGTTCGTCGATCCAAAACCAAATTCACCGTTGTGCCAAGAATTTCAAGCGGCAGTTCTTTCAAAACTAAATGCGTAATAAAGCGATAAAGCCGATGCTGGCTGAATTGTAGATGGTTTTCAAAACGGGCTTTATCGAGAATCACCGTATAGAGGCGAAAGGGAATTTTTTCGACTTGGCGATAGAAGTATTGCTTGATTGCAAGCGTGGTGTTTGTGGCTTGAGTTCGTTGACGGTTTTCATTTGAGGCGAATGGCCTCGATTGATTTTATTTTTCAATGTTCGCTCGACGGCTTTCGCCATAGCCTTTCTATCATGGTCGCTCGACAATTCCATGATTGTGATCACAAAATGCCGTGACGAACCGGGGCTTAGAATGTGATGCCCGAGGTCGCCTGATTCATCAAGAAAGAAGTAGAACATGACAGCACGCCCCTTCCCTGCCGCTAAAACTCCACCTGAAACCCCAATTCCACATGCCGCGGCGGGCCGAAGAAGTACGGCCGATCTTGATACTCTTGGCTGATGCCGGGCAACGCGCTGGAATACGGACTGCCCGTGGTAGTGAAGACTGTGATCACATTGCGCTTGTCGAACACGTTGGTGATGTCAGAGAAAAGCTCGAAATGCAAATTTTGCCATGCGAATTCTTTGCTCACGCGCACGTCGAGTGTGCCAGTCCAGGGTTTTCTGCCGCTATTGCGCTCGTCGAGCAAGCGACCGCGTGCGTCACTCGGCGAATAGGGCAAGCCGCTGCCGAAGCGGCCATAAAAGTTAATGCCCCAATTTTTCGGTTTGCGCACATCGAGCACAAAGTTGAGCGTGTGCGGTTGATCCCATTCCATCGTGATCGTCTTCTTCGGCGGAATCTCTTGCAGCACGGATTGATTGATGTACTCATCATAGTGCGTGAACTCACTGGAGGAATTGCCCTCGGCGCGTGAGTAAGTATAAGCCAAGCGGCCGGAGAAGTAATTGCTGAAGCGCTTCTCCAAAGTGATTTCGATGCCACGTGCGTTGGCATAATCTTCATTGATGAACGTGAAATAGTCTTGTGGCGTGGCATTCGCGAAATAGATCGTCGCGACGTAATCATAAATGTCTTTGTAATACAGCGTCACGTCGCCGGCAAAGTCTTCTGCGATTTTCAGTTTGCCGCCGAGTTCATACACGGTTGAGCGCTCGGGCTTGAGATTGGGATTGCCGACAATGAAATGATCCGCGATATTCGGCACGGAAGTCGAGCGGGTGAAATTCAGGCCGCGATAAAAATAGCTGTAATCCGGGTTCTGCGTAAATTGCCCATACGCAAAATGAAACACGGCGCGATCCGTCACCGGATAGCCGAATCCAATGCGCGGACTAAAGTGAATCTTCTTCTCCGCTTTTTCGATCACACGCGTTTCCGTGAGATCGCGTTTTGATTCCACATAATCGCTTTTGGGGTCGAGATAATCCCAGCGCAAGCCGATATTCACCACCATGTCTTTGAATTCCATCTTGTCTTGCAGATAAAGCGCGGCTTGCACGGGTTTGAAGCGATAGAGCGTCAACTCATTATCGGTGTTCACGAGATCGAGGAGATGGTTGCGCAGATCGAGGCGTTTGTACTCCGCGCCGAATTTGAGTTGATGCTGCGGCGAGACTTGCGAAGTCATGTCGAGGTTCGCGGTTTGCGACCAGGAGCGATAATTCTGATTCGTGTTATCGTCGGAGAGCACGAGCACGGTATCGCCCGTCGCGGTGAGATCTTCATACGCACCGGCAAACTCGTAATTCGATTGTCCGCCAAAAGCATCTTGCACCGCACGCGGCGGAACGATTTCATCGTGCCGCTTGTCGATGCCTTCTTTATCCCACAAACGAAAGTCCGCAAATTTGAGCGTATAGAATGTGCTTGGGGAGAGCGTATGGTTCCACGTCATGTTCCCCAACGCGCTTTGGGTGCGATTGTAATTCGCATGCTCCGGCAGGAATTTGAAATACTGGCTGTAGTTTTTGAATTCCTGCTGCGTGAAGGTGCCGCCGAGAATCAGCTTCATCTTCGCGCTCGGCGTAAACGTCAGCTTGGTGTTGCCGCGATATTGAAAGTTGAACGTATTGTTGTTGTGATAATGCACCGCGCCGGCCTTTTGCAATTGCGGCGTCGTGTTCGGCCCGGCGAATGCTTGCACCACACCGTTTTCATCAAGAAACAGCGTGGCAATGGAATCGGGCCGACCAAAGACCGTGGCGTTCTTGCTGAGCACGTGTTGCGTCAGATTCAAATACGTGTTGGTGAGATGACGATCGAGCGAGGCATAAAAACGAAACTTGTTGCTCAAGCCGGGCACCGGCCCGCCAATGGAGTATTCGAAGCGGCGCGTGTGCCAATTATTTTCGCGCACGTCGCCGAGATCGCCGAGGTACAATTCATCCGTGGCAAAACGAAATGTGCCTTCATATTTCTGCCCGCCCTCTTTGGTGACGAGATTCACCACGCCCGAAAGCGCTTCGCCATATTCCGCGTTGAACGTGCCCGTGAGCACGGAGAGTTCTTCGATCCCGTTGCGTGTCACGTCGGAGCCGAGGCCGCCATAGAGCGCGTCTTCCACATAGAAGCCGTCGATCATATAACCAAGCTGGCCGCCGCGCCCGCCGCGCACATGAATGCCGCCGCCTTCATCATCATTCACTGCGCCGCCTTCGCCCACGCCTTGCACGACAAAGCCCGCGGTCTGCACCATCGCGCTGGTGAAAGAGTTAACCGCACTCGCCTGAATCTCTTCTCCGCGCACGAGATTTTGCGTGGCGGTCACATCCTTTTGCAGCAACGGCCGTTCGGCCACAACCACGATTTCTTCGCCCACGAGATCAGTTGTGCTCAATTTAAAATCAACCTCAGTGGTCAAGTCTGCACTCACGCGGAGGTTCTGCACTTTTTGTTCGCCATAGCCCAGCATGCGTGCGAAAATAACATAGGTGCCGGCAGGCACATTCAAAATATAAAACGTGCCGTTGCGATCCGTGGCCGCACCCATCGTCGTGCCTTCGAGCATTACTGTCGCGCCGACGAGCGGCTCTTTCGTATCGCGATCAATCACTTTGCCGGAGATTTTGCCCACAGTTCCGGCGAACAAAAGCTTCACCGACAGGGCCAAAAGGATCAACAGGAGTCGCGGCATAAGGCCTCCTACATTTTTGGAAAGAAGTTGAAATGAAACTTGAGGGATGGTATTCGTGTTGTCGTGAGAGGAAAAGCGCTGAGAAGAATCTGGGGATTCAGACTGGGAAAGTCAAACTTTTTTTCCATAGCCGAGATTGCGCGTTGCCTCAAAATAAAATGTTACCCAAGCAGGGATAAAAAGTCTTTCCGTCTTCCGCAGGAAGACAGGGGGCTTCTGGGCTTTTAAGCTTTAGCTTTTTCATCGGACACCACCTCGTTGTTCGTATCCCCTCGGTGAACCCATCTTTCTTCTTGGGCTTGGAATTTTTACGTTGCGGTCAAGCAAAAGGAGAACCGGATGGAACAACGTCATCGCGAACAGGCGCATGCGCACGAGATGTTTGAAAGAGTCGAGCGCTT
>JAYRWE010000081.1:0-13345 GCA_041918175.1 bacterium | reverse complement strand
GGATTGCACGGATTTTTTTAGGTTCTATGTTGTTCTGTGTGGGCAGCATGAATACGCCGAAGGCGTTCAACAGCAAAGCCGAGGGTCGCGCAGCGCACCATCGGGAAACAACCATGCTCAGAAGAACTCTGAAAGAGTTCAACAAAAGAGGGCGCGGCCGCCGGTCAATCGTTCATTGTCGCCACGCATTTCTGTCTACAAAGCCATTTTTGTTGAACACCTTCGGTGTTCAATTGGTTGGGCGTTGTTAGACCCAGGGAGCCCAGAAGCTGGGCACCCAGGGCTGAGGTTTGTAACGCCTTCGGCGTATGGTTGCCACACAGTGTCATTGTCTTGCAATGACCCACACCAAACAACATAGAACCGTCATATCCGCGTTTGATGACCAGGAACTCTTGTGCTGTTGCCATGCTAGATCTCCTCTTTTTCTAAAAAAAATTTCGAGGCGGGGCGCTTAAGCGCCCCGCCTTTTCAGAATAACAGATGGTCAGAGTTTCAGAGTCTCAAAAAATGGGACTGGCCGGCAACCAAGCGAAAACCATAGCGGAACCATCGAAGGTCGGGATGGAGGAAGTCACGAGCGGCACAGCGCAGAAGGACTGAGGTAAGGTCCCACGAACCGCCACGCAGAGCGCGCGCCTCCGGGTATTCTTTATGCCCAAAGAGATTTTCATTCCACTCCCACACATTTCCCGCCATGTCTAGCAAGCCTTCCGGCGTTGCGCCATCCGGGTACGAACCGACGGGTGTGGTTTGCCCAACTTTCTGGCCATAGTTCGCACGTTTCTCATCCGGCGGTTCATTGCCCCACGGAAATTTGCGTTCGTCGCCGCTCGCGGCCCATTCCCACTCTTCCTCCGTAGGCAGTCTAAACATGTTGTTTGCCCCTTGCTCCTTGCCCATTGCGCGCTGCATTTCATTAAGCCAATGGCAATACGATACCGCGTCGAACCACGTGACGCCAACTACAGGCTGTTCGTCATCGTTGAAACGCTTGTCGTCGTCATGTTTCGAACGCAGTTTATCGGCCCATTGCGCGTGGTCTTTGCCCAAGTATTCCACAAAGCCCGTGATCTTTTTCGCCTCGCGCAACAGGCTCTCCGCAAACTGCGCAAGTGTCAACTCACCCCCAATCCCTTGCGCCATGTCCCCTGCGCCATGCCCTTTGGCCCATGCCCTCTGCTCCATGCCCTTTGCTCCAAGCCCTCTGCCCCACGCGCCTTGCTCCATGCCCGCCACAAACCGGCGATAGAGCTTGTTGGTCACCGGATACTTCGCAAAATATATCGGCGGCACTTCCACTTCTTTTTCCGTTACGGAGTATTTGTATTTGCCGCCGGGGAGGAGAATGTATTCGGCGTTCAGTTCAATGGGATTATGAAAATTCTTTCTGTCGGATGTTGTGCTTGCGGGCAAAGCTTCCGCGGCTTGACGCGTAAATTTCCATTCCAACAAAAGTTCTTCCGCCTTTTGTTTGATTTGGTTCGGCTCTTCTTGCTCCCACACTTTTTGCACGAGCGCTTTGGCCGGCTCCGAAGCAATGGCGCGCAGACAGAGCAAGGCGCTATAACGTTTGGCTTCCTCTTGCGCGCGCTCGAGCAGAAAAGCTTCGAATGGCGCAATGGGTTTGTGCAGCGCCTCGCGAATACCGTGTCGCAGCAATTCCGGAAAGCCGGGAGCGTTGTTGGGATGCGGCAAGAAACGCTCAAAGAACTCGGCAAAGATCACAGGTTTGGGCAGGCTGAGACAAAAAAGAATCGTCTCGCGCCACCAGCCTTCGGTAAAATTATCCACGAGCACGCGGCTGCGCTCCGGGTTGCGTTTGATCTGCTCGGCCAATTCGCCCGCGGCCAAAAACTCGCGAAACGAGTTGTGGCTGAACACATAGCGGTTGTCGCCAAACGCTTTGAGCAAGGCGGCGCGATCGCGCAAGTGTTCGATAAACGTTTCCGGTTTGAGCCCGGGTTTCACCTCTTCCAGCGTGCGTTCGATGCGCGCCGCCAATTCCTCGGCGCCAATATCGTGCGTTTTGAGCGTTTCTTGCATGAAGAGCGCAAGCGGACGGAGCACGATTTTGGCTTGTTCCGCGGGCAATGGCGGAGGCAAGTCGCGCACACGGTCGCGGCGGTCGAGCAAATAGTCCGTGCATTTTTCATAAAGGCCGGCGCGGCCCGAAACCAATGTGCCGTATTCCTTCCACAAAATCGCCATGATCTGCAAGAGCACGGGCGTGCCCGCGAGCTTGCGCAGGCTTTCGTTCTCCGGCTGTTGCAGATAATCGCGCACGGCGTTGGCGACTTGCCGGGCCTGCTCGGCTTTGTTCGCGCTCGCGGTCTCCTCGCTTTCGCGATACGCCGCGGCAAACCATTTTTTCAAAAAAGCTTCTTGTTGCGCGCTGTCGAGATCGAGCACTTCGCCGCGTTTGTGCGGCGTGCGCAGTTCGACGTCGTCACTCGCGCGATAGCCGGTGAAACGCGAGGTGACAATGAAGCGGGACGCGCGATATGCAGCCACGGCTTCATCAATCCATTTGCAGGCTTGTTGGCGCTGCGCCACGGTGCTCAATTCATCGAGACCGTCGAGCAGCACCAAGCTGCCGCGTTCCAGCCACGGTTTGAAAGCCTCGGGCGGAATCGGATGATTGCGATTGCTCACGGCCTCGCTCAAAGCTTCGCAAAAAGTTTTTTGGGGATCGATTTTGCGCAACGGCACGAAGATCGGCAAGAGCGGCTGGGGCAAGCCAAGCTGCTTGCGGCCGGATTGATCGAGGCAACACATGGCATAATACTTCAGTAACGTGGTTTTGCCGGAGCCGGGATCGCCGAGAATGAGCAGCAGGCGCGTTGTGCTCGCGCCGAAAAACGCACGCTGCAAAGTTTGCTCGGGCGAGAGCACGCGGTTGCTTTCATGCGCAAAGTGTGCTTCGCGCATGTTCGCGTAGTTCGCCTCCGCCAAACGCAGCGAGACGAATACCTCCAGCGTGCGCGCGGGAATATTTGTTTCCGCCTGAAAGCCAAGCAGGTGAATGCGTTCGTGTTCCGCTTTTAGTTGTTGGAGGTAATGCCGCCGCCACTTGCGCCGCGTGAGCCATGCCCGCAAACGCGGCAAATGACTCTCGCCTGTGGTTAGTTTCCAAATCAAAGCAACGAGCGCGAGTATCGCACCGGCAAGGACCGCGTGCGCTTCAATCCATTTTAAAATTTTGGTGAAAGAAAAAGCTTGAGTGGAATCGCGAGCAGTGGAGGTCGTAGCGGGTGTTTGTTTCGCGCTGTCGCTCGCAGCGCGGGTTGGTGTTGGGAGAGAAGTAGAATCCACCGCCGCGAACATTTCGTCCGCGAAGGGGGTGGCAGCGAATAATTGCCAAGTCCGCTCTTCACGCACTAATACTTTGTGATTGCAGCTCGTGTGTGAAGTAGTCACGACCGACACTCCTCTCACGGGAGGATTCGTTGCAAGAGCGTTGCGAACAGAGTCAGCAAAGGCTTGCGTAGTGCCGACAAATGCCGGGAACAATGCGAGCACAAGACAAAGCAAATACGAGGCAGCTTTCATGTGAATTTCCGCTTACGCTAGGAAGCGATTTCGAATCCCGATATTTTCAAGCAAGTCGCCAACCATCGCCTACGGTTGAAACCGTAGGTTGGGAGATGAAAGTCCCGTGAACGGGACGAAGGATCGGCGATTAAATAACTTTCTCATTTGCCTCATCTTCAAAAACAACTCATCCCCCGGCCCCTTCTCTTGGGAAGAGAAGGGGAGAAGCCCAGCGCGTTTTGCCGTGGTTCTCCCCCTTCTCTTTTTAAGAGAAGGGGGCCGGGGGGATGAGTTCTAAATGGGTAAGCTATTTAATTCTGAATCCTAACCACCCATTGAGTGAGAGCGCCGTTCACGGTGCTTACCTCTCCTAGCCCGATGCTTCAGCATCGGCCGATGCTGAAGCATCGGGTGATGAGGCCTTATTTCACGCCAATTCCAACGCGGCGAAACTTGCCTTGCCGTTTTCTTCATGCGCAGTTGCGGACAGAGCGATGGTCGCGCTCGTCATGGCCACTGTGACGCGCAGCGCTTTCAAGCCATGCACGCCCTGCAAATCTTCCAACTCGACGTCTTCAACGAGGCCGTGCAAATAGCCTGCGGCCTGCAAGTATTCGATATACTCTTTGTACTCCTGCGCCTCGCGCGTGTGCGAATAGACGACGGCGACTTTGCCGGGCTGCGTGAGCCGCTCGCGCGTGGATTTGATCACGGCTTTGTCGATGCGCTTTTTTAAAATTTCATAGCGCACGTTGTATGCGCCGTCCACGTCGAACTTTTTTTCATCATAGCGAAAACGAATCGCGAGCGGCAGGTTTTGCACGAGAATGAGATGCGCCATTTCGAGCGGCACTTTGAGCTTGCTCTTTTCTTGCTCCACCAAGCGCGCGACTTCACACATAAGCTGAAGCTGCCATAGCCGCAGGTTTTTGAGATAAAGCTGATCATACTTGCCGCTCTCCACGAGCGAGGCGCCGATGTACATGCCGTGCTCCACGCCGTCGCTTTTGTATTTTTCAAAATAATGCGGGAACACGCTCTGCGCGTGGGCTTGCTCGTCTTCGATATACTTCGAGATGGTTTCATTGAGCTGCATCACGCTCATATCGAAATCCTTGCGGCGGCGATAGATCGCGCCGAGTTGCGGATCAATAGCCGCGCGATACGCTGCAATGCTCTCGCTCACCTCCGGCCCGAAGGCTTGCAATTGTTCGAAGTGCGTTTCCACTTCACGGCGGAGAAATTCCAAAATGCTCACGCCGTCGTCGGAGCTGAGGCCTTTCTCCAACTTGGCAAGCTGCTGTTTGATCGCATAATCCAACTTGCGCAAGAGCGGCATGGCCTTGTGTTCGTGCGCGGCTTGCGCAATATTGCGCGCGAGCTGCAATTGCTCCGAAAGGTCGCCGCGAATCGCATCGTTGCGCCGCGTGGAAGAGCCGCGAATATCCGACACGCCGAAGAGCGGGAACACGTCTTTGAAAATGATCGCTTCCATCTCCGCCATCACGCCCGTGCGGCGATGCTGCAAATAATTCAGCGCGGCTTGCCGGAAGCGCCACTCCACCGCGGGATGAATCGCGGTGCATTGCTCTTTGATCACGGCCTCGACGCGGTCGGTCATTTCATCGAGGCTGCGCTTCACTGCAATCGAAAAGAGCGCGAGCACTTCTTTGAGCTTGAACGCGTTGAGCGCGTTGAGATCGCCGGGATTGGGCGAGCCGAGTTCAAGCAAGCCCATGAGTTGCTCTTCATAATAAAGCGGCGCGATGAACAGATTGCGAATGCCTTGCTGCATAATTTCTTGCTCCAGGGGCGTGAGCGCCGCACGCTGCGCGAGATCTTCCACCACCACGCTGTCATTGGTTTGGAACACTTGATTGTAAATCGAGCCTTCCACCGACGAGCATTTCTTGCGGCAACGATCGCTGAGAATGAAACTCTGGCCGAGCTTGCGGCCGTGCTCTTGCATCAAATTCTGCGCGCCCGGAATGCCCGCCAGCCCCATTTGCAGCGCGGGCCGTTTGAGCAACACGCGCAGCTTGTGTTGCAGGCCTTGAAATTTTTCCGCGGAAGTGAGCGCGTCTTTTTCGAGCAAGTCGTTCTTCACTGCGGAGAGCACTTGCTGATCGGTCACGTCGATGGCATGAAAGACCGCGAAGCCGTGAAACTCGAAACACTCGGGCGGCAGCAGTTCGAACCACACGCTCATATCATGCGAATGCCCGAGCAGCGTTTTGATTTCCGCTTCGCCGAGCGGTTTGGTTTCGCCGACTTTGAGCACGTCGACAAAGCGCAGGTCGATGAGAATTTTATAGTGGCGTTCCAATCCCGTGCGCTCGTCTTTGCGCGTGAAGATGAGCGGATAGTCAAAATCGAGATTGACGCCGTAAAATTTCGTGAGAATGTGTTTGTAGGCATTCATGGTGCGCGCCCAAATTTGCAGGCTCGAACTCAAGCCAACGCCCTGCGAAAAATTGCCCTCTTGCACGAGTTGCAAACGCTCGAAAGTCGGCGTGGCATAAAATGGTTGCAGCTTGAACGGCACCAATGCCGCGGCCGCCACTTCATCGCGATACGCCGGCGCGAAAATCGTGCTCATGAGCAGCGCGACCAACGCACGATGTTGGTCGAGCATGCCGAGGTCGGTGATCGTTCCGCTCAACTCCGGCGCATGCCGCAAGGCTTCGCGAATTTTGGGCGCGAGCGCGGCTTTGGCGGGCTCGTCGGTTTCCGCGCGTTTCCACGTTTCGATGAGCGGCTTGAGGCTGAGATAACTTTTAAACGGAAATTGAATCAACGACATCTTCGCCGGCTCGCCGCTGTTGGGCAAGCTGAGACTGCCGTTTGTTTCAGAATAGGAAGTGGCCATAATGTATTCTCCGAATAAGAGCAACTTGAAAGGGTCGTTATGAAAAAAACTCACGCGCACGCCTTTTTATTCCGCGGCGCATTCTACGGATTTCTTGAGTCTCGTGCAAGAGCGAGGCGAGAGGAAAAGATTTCTTGGCAGGCACAACAATAAAAAGTCGTCTGACGAAGAGTGGATCGTGAATAGTGAATAGTGGATGGTGGATGGTCAATGGGGGATGGTCAATCTTGAATGGTAATGGACAAATGTTCGTTTGCAAATATTGGTGTGGTGGCGGGAGGCTGTCGCTTTGAAGCCACCTTGGTCGAAGAGATAAACCTCGGTAAACAAGCGGAGATGAACCCTGGGTGGAGCAGCGACAAGACATAAAAAAAACGCCCAGGACAAGGGCGGAATTAAACTTCACGATAGCGAAAGCAATCGACGGTGTGATCATTCACCAAGCCGACGGCTTGCATGAACGCATAACATATCGTGGAGCCGACGAATTTGAAGCCGCGTTGTTTGAGGTCTTTGCTCATCGCATCGGACTCCGCGGTGCGCGGCGGAATTTCTTTGAGGCTGCGCCACGCATTGACTTTCGGCTTGCCGCCAACGAATTGCCAAATGTACGCGTCGAAGCTGCCAAACTCTTTTTGCACGGCGAGAAAAGCCTTTGCATTTGCGATGGTCGCGGCGATCTTCAAACGATTGCGCACAATGCCCGCGTCGTTCATGAGCTTATCAAACTTGCGTTGGGTATACTTTGCGACGAGTGCGGGATCGAAGTTGTCAAACGCGGCGCGATAGTTTTCGCGCTTCTTTAAAATCGTTTCCCAACTAAGCCCGGCTTGCGCGCCTTCGAGCGTGAGAAATTCGAAAAACACGCGATCGTCATGCACGGGCACGCCCCATTCGCGATCGTGATAGACATGCATGGATTCGGCGCGCGCCCATTGGCAGCGCGTGGAGGTGGTGAGGTTCATCGGGATCCAATTTTTAGAAGCAGTTTAGCGATATGTAAAAAATGTTGTGAGTACACACGAATCAAAAACACACGCGGAAAAAGCTTTGGGCTTTTCGGTGTGAGCTTTTGATCCGTGTGCGAACGCAAAACTCTCAGAGTTTTATTCTACGTTTGATTCTGTAATTCGCCTACACGGAGCAATCTTTCTTGCAAGCTTCGATGAGTTGCTGCAACACAACCACCGCGCGATCCGTGTCTTCGGCTTTGAGCAACAAATGATCTTTTTGAAAAGCGCATTGCGGCACAATGGAAACTCCAGCCTCGGCTAAACGCGCGGCCGCGGGCAAGAGATAGCCGGAGACGGAGAGTTCGATATTCAAATCAAATGTAAGCACGCGATACGGTCCGGCGACCGTCGCGTTTGCAAATTGCGCGGAGCATGTTTGCCACGCGCGCTCGGGCAAAGTGAGCGAGACTTCATCGCGCTCCAACACAAGCGCGGCAAACGAATCGGAAGCATGCGCGAGCGTTTGCGCTGCGAGCGACAGTTGCGCGGGCGCGAGACTGATGAGCCAATACTGCTCCGGCCAGAGACGAAGCTTGGTTTGTCGCCACAGATTTTTGATCGCGGTTTGCATGAACGCTGCTTGGTAAAATAGAAGAGCACGGTCGAGGGGGAATAGGCAACGACGACTGCGCGCGCATTATGGCTCGTCATTGTCCTTATCAATGCGCGGCGATGATACAGAGTTTCGCTTCGAAAGTCAAGCCTCCGCCTGATGCTGCAAGCATCAGGCTAGGAGATGCAAGCCCCGTGAACGGGGCTGCCAACCAATTGGTGTTTAGTCCCGTGAACGGGACTTTCATCTCCTAGCCTACGGTTTCAACCGTAGGCGGTGGTTGACGGCATTATCAGTGCAAAATTCAGGTAGTAAAGTTCTGACTTCGACTCATCGAACGAATGACACGATTTGCCGCGCTCGATTTCATTCAGGCAGGAGCACGAGGCGGCGCACGAGGCTGTTGGAAGTTTGCGCAAGCTGCGAACGATAGTGCAGACGCATGAAGTAAATGCCTGCCGCGGCGCGAGCGCCGGACTCCGTTTCGCCGCGCCAATGCAGGTGATGCGCACCGGCGTGATAACGCGAAGCGGCAAGCTGCTTCACCGTTCGACCTTGAAGATCGAGGATGGTCAAATCAACTTCGGCCTCGTGGGGCAGGTCGAAGCGAATGCTCGTGGAGGCATGAAAAGGGTTGGGGTAGTTTGATAAGGAAAATTCTCGCGGCGCGTGCTGCGGCTCTGCAATCGTCGCGGGCGCAACAACTTCTCGCGCAGTCTGGGTCGCACTCGGCACGGCCCCCGGCGCGGCATAACGAAAAATGTACAAGCCTTTCGTCATGTCGCTGATATAAATATTTCCCGAGGGCGTGTGCGGATACACGCCCCACGCCGCAGTTTGATGCGCGCCCTCAGGCTGGCCGTGGCTCGGATTTTCGGGATAGGTATCATAGAAGCCGACTTCAATCGGATTCGTGGGATCGCTATAATCAACCACACGCAGCATGTCTTCGAAGTAAGCCATGTATGCGAGATTGCCGATGGGTTCGACATTGTGCGGGGAAATTTCCGGATCGGTAATATAGCTTCCGACTTTGCGCACGTTGTGCGGATCACGAATATCGAAGAACTGCACATCCTGCCCTTTGCCCTCGTCGTTCACAATGAGAATGTTCGGATTGCCGCCGCGCCGAACGGTATGCGGATAGCGCACGCGAAAGCCGGACAGCTCGCGAATGTTCGCCTTGTTCTTCACGTCGAGCGTCACCACTTGATGCGAGCGCAAGCCGCCGACATACGCGGTGTCGTTCGCAACGTAGAGATCGTGAATATAAAACCCGGCTTCATACTTGCCCGCGAGCTTGGGCTGCTCGGGGTTCGTGAGATCAATAATGTGCATGCCGCTGTGCGCGTCGTCGTCGGGTTGATCGATGGGGTGCGTGCCCACGACATAGGCATACTGTTTATCGACAAAAATATTGTGGCCGCCCGCAAAGCTGCTGTCGTATAGCGCCACCACTTCGGGATTGTCAGGCTGCGCGATATTGATGATTTGCAGCGGCCCATATTCGTTGATCGCGAGCGCATAGTGGCGATAGGTTGCAACGGTGTGCAGATCATAGCCCAAGCTCGGCACGCTCGCCACGCGCAACGGTTGGCGCGGGTCGGTTACGTCCACAATGGCAAGCCCGTTGGTGCGCAGGCAAACCAGCGCAAATTCACTGCGCGCGTTCGCGTAGCCGAAAACGTTGCCAACCGTGGGATAACCTTTGAGCGGAAGAAAGCCGAGCCGCTCGACATTATTTGCGAGGTCGCCGTTGTTGGGCAACGTGATGAATTGGTGCGGCGCACTCTTCGCAAGTTTGTTCTGCGGCGCGGCGGAGCGCACGCGCAAACGATGCAGACGGTTGACGGCTAAGTTCCGCAGCGTGATGCGATGCAACGTCACGAGTTGCGAGTTGCGCGCGGAAAGTTTGTCGTAAGCCTCATCGAGGCCGTATTCGATTTGGCTATCGCTCGCAATGTTCGTTTGCCACGTGATGCGCGCGCTCGTGGCCGTGATTTGATCGATCTCAATATTTGAAATAATCGGCGCGGGCGCGGAGTCATTCGCTGTGGTGAAAGTGAACATTGGCGAGGCGAGCAATTCATACGAATTGACGCGCGCGAACGCGCGGGCATAATACTTCGTGCTTGGTTTGAGCGAAGTGAGGCGCGCCGTGTGCGCGCGACCGTTGCTCGTGTTGGCCTCCATGCGGTCGCCCAAACTCGTATCCGCGCCAAACTCCAGCCAGGCGCGGGCGAGAGCGTTGGTTTGCCAAATGATCTCCGCGCTCGTGCTCGTGATATTTTGCGTGCGCGCTTTGAGGCCGGGCTGCGGCACAGAAGCGCGCGTGAGTGTAAAAGCGTAATCGCGCGAGGCGGCTTTGTTGCCCGCGCTGTCTTGCGCGAGCACGCGATAATGATACGTTGCGTTTGCGTGCAGGCCTTTGAGCATGAGCGCATGTTGTGTGGCGCGTTCGCGCGAAGTTGGCGTCGTATCGCCATACGCAGCGGTCGCGCCAAATTCGACTTGCGCCGTTGCACGCTCGTTGGTGCTCCATGTGAGGAGCGCGCTCGTGTCGCTCTTCACGATCGCGGCGACGTTTGAAATGTGCGGCGCCGTGGTATCAATTGGGACCTCGCCGATGCTGCCTTCGATAATCGCAAGCGTGCGATTGGCTTCGACATTTAACAAAACATCTTTTTTGCCCGAAGGCCATTGCACTTCGACGCGTTGCGCCTCTGTGCTCGCGCCGAGGCCGAAGTGCAACGTCAAATCGCCGCCGCCGGAAACCATCGAATAGCCCGCGAGCAATTGCTGCGTTTGTTTGCGCGTTCCGTCCTCGATGCGCACCACCGCGCCGATGCCGTTACGATTGCTCTCTTTGCCGATCAAATTGAGTTTGAGCCAATGTTGCTTCGCGCTCTCATTGTGCAAGAGCACGCTCGTGCCCTCGGAATTGCCGAAGAAAATATCAAGCCCGCCGTCGTTGTCATAGTCGCTCACGCTCGTGCCATACGCGCGCCCGCTGTGAGCCGTTGCCGAAGAGGCAGAGACGTCGGTGAAGGTGCCGTCGCCATTGTTGCGAGACATACGGTTCGCGCCGAAGTTGCCGACGTACAAATCTTGCCAGCCGTCATTGTTGAAATCGCCAAAAGTGCAACCGAGGCTGCGGCTTTGATCGGCGACACCGGCCGCGCTCGCCACTTCGCGAAAGTAACCGAGCTTGCCCGCAGCGTTTGTATCGTTGCGATAGAGCCGATTTGCGCCTTGCGAGTTGCACATGTACATATCGGAGTCGCCGTCGTTGTCATAATCGGCAATCGTCACGCCTTGCCCGTGCGGCGTAGGATCGGCAAGCCGTCGCGCGGTTGCTTCATCCACAAAAACGCCTTTGCCTTTGTTGATGAACATCCGATTCGCAAAGCCGCTGCCGCGACTCACAAAGAGATCGAGATCATTATCCAAATCCACATCAAAGAAAACGCCCTGAATGCTCTCTGTGGTATTGCCCACGCCCGTGGCTGCGGTCACGTCTTCAAATTTGTGCTCGCGGTTTTGCCGATACAAACGCGAGGCATGCTCATAGCTTGCCAAAAACAAATCGAGATCGCCGTCGTTGTCATAATCGCCCCATGTCACCCCTTGCCCTTGAAAGCTGGGCAGATACAATCCGGCTTCTGCGCTCACTTCGGCAAAAGCGCTGTTGCCATTGTTTTGATAAAGCAAGTGCGGCGAGCCTGTGGCCGCAGCAATATAAAAATCCACGTCGCCGTCGTTGTCATAATCTGCCGCGGCCACGCCGCGATCATATTGGCTGTCTTCGCGCACACCCGCGCTTGCGGCAATATCCGTAAAGCGGCCGTTGCCGTTATTGCGAAAGAGCGAGTTGCCCGTGTCGTAGGAAACGAGATAAATATCCGGGCGGCCGTCGCCGGTGAAATCGGCAATCGCAACGCCGTGGCCATAGCCGTTCGGATCCGTGGGCATAGCCACGCGCGCGAACGTGGTCACGTCTTTGAAGAGAAGGCTTTGCGCGAGCGCGGCCTGAGCACAAAGCAAAAGCGCGAGCACGCCGCGTGCGGCAAATGAAATGACAGTGCGGATTCTCACAAGCAAGCTCACATTGGCAGTGTTGATAATGCGGATTAGCGAATCGAACTCGGAATAGAATTCTGATTTTTTTGACGATCGAATCTCTTCAGTGGAGAAAGTGCGCGGTGGGCTTCCCTGCGTAGCGCACGAATATGAAAATATACGCGAGGCGCAATCGATTGCGGAGAGATGCGGCTTGACTTTCTGCGCAAGTCTGCTAGTTTATGCGCGGATTAAAACGAGGAGTTTGCTATGCCCTCACCTTTTCCCGGAATGGATCCTTATCTCGAAGGCTCGGAATGGACGAGCTTGCATGCGGAGTTGTGCTCGGAAATTACGCGGCAACTTGCGCCGCAACTGCGCCCGAAATATATCGTGCGACTCTCACGACGTTTTATCACCGAGATGCCGGAAGACCTCGGCATTGTGGTGGGAGAGTTTTATCCCGATGTCGCCCTCACCGCGAGCGCACACTTTGATGACTTGGCGGAATCTTCGACAGCAATTCTATCTGCACCGGTGCAGATGGCGACGGTGATGCCTGCGCGCGTTCCTCATCTCACTATCGAGATTCGCGACGTGGCGCAACGCGAGTTGGTCACTGCGATTGAAGTTCTTTCTCCCACGAACAAGCGCGGCGAAGGCCAACGCGAATATTTGGACAAGCGCAGCCGCATTCTGTGCAGCATGACGCATCTGGTTGAAATCGATTTGCTGCGCACGGGCCGCCGCGTGCCCATGCAAAAGCCTTTGCCCGCGGCTTCATATTTTGTCTTTGTGAGCCGCGCGGAGAGAAGGCCGATCACCGAAATGTGGCCGATTCAACTTGATATGCCGTTGCCTACCGTTCCCATTCCACTGCGCGATAACGACCCGGACGTGAAGCTGAATCTGCAAAGCGCATTGCATGAGATCTACGACACACTCAATTATGACTTGGCGATTGATTACGCCCGCCCGCCGGAAGTGCCGCTGCCCGAACGCTGGTTTCTATGGGCAAAAGAGCGGCTGCGCGCCTTCGGCATCAACAATTGATTCGAACATTGGCTGAGTGAGGAAGATCGCATGCGAGAGAAAAGTCGCCGCATCACAAGTATTCCCCCCTTGAAGGGAGCCAGGGGGGTGTGCTTTAAGATTTCTAATGCGCCGAGCAACACCCGGTAGCTCTCCACTTAATCGTGGACTATGTTATTTGAAGCAGGGGAAAGGTTTTCAAGGGTTGCTCCGCGTGTTCTGGTTTTGACGTCAAGCGGCGACAGCGTAACAACTCTATGAGAGTCCATTGACGCGTCGTGAGGC
>JAYRWE010000080.1:0-138008 GCA_041918175.1 bacterium | reverse complement strand
TAAAAGCAAAGACAGAAAAATGTAGGGCAGAAAAATTTTAGCTGATGACGTTTCGTTTGAACGTTTTTAGATAACGTAGAGCTTTATATTTCTGCCCTTCATTTTTCTGCCTATGCTTTTGGGAAAAGTTAGTGACATTGGACTTCCAGTCTGCCGTTGGAACGCCGCTACGATTTTGACCAACTCAAACTTGAAAGGCTTCGCCGCGAAGTCAGCATCGGCCTCGATGAAATAAAACGCGGAGAAGTTGTGGAGTTTGATCTTGACGACATTCTTCATGCCGAAGCAGAAGAGAAACCCGCACCTCGGCAAAAGCTTTCTGCAAGCGAATTAAACGCATCATGCGGATAAAGCAAAAACGTTTCCGCCGAAAAAAGCTTTTGTTCAGCGAGGCTCGATGGCTTCGGTGAAATTCGGCGGAGAAGCTTTTTCTAAGTGGTTTATGCGCGATCCGCTTAATTGAAAAAATCCGCTTACTGTGCTGTTCGCTTTTTATTGTAACGCAACCATCCTTGGTCTTCAACTATCCGCTGGCAATATTTGAAAAAACCTCATCATCCAAACGCGAGGCAGGAAAGGAGCACCATTGGCCAAACGATCCGAAACTCCGATTGAAGAACGTGATTATAGCGGTATATACTTCGTGTGCAGCGCGCTGCTTGCGGTGACCACGTTTTGGGCCGTGCTCGATATGATTTGGGTGCGTTCGCCGTGGCAACGCACACAGGTACAGTTCAACCAGACCGAGCGCGAACAACTCGTTGGCCTGCGCGAAGAGCTGCGCACGCAAATGGACAAAGACGCGTACGCGGCGCTGGAAAAGACGCTAGCCGACGCGCGCGCCGAATTGAACAGCGACACGTATCGCCAGGCGCTCGCCGACTCCGCGAAAGTCGCGAGAGAGATTGCCGACGCGGTGCAGGCTTATCGTTTCGCCAAAAGCGAATCGGACGCGGAGTATTATCTCTTCAAAGAGGCGCAGTATCACAACGACAAAGGCGCCTATGAAGCGCACGGCAAAAAATATCGCGCAGACAGCACGAAAGCCGTGGAATGGAAAGCCAAGTGGGATGAAGCCGAAGCGCGCAAAACAGGCGTGCTGCAAACCTTAGCCGCGGCGCGCCAAAAAATCACCGACACCCGCGCGGAGCTTGCGGCCATGACCAAAGACATCGACGACCTGAGCTTCCGCATTGATCGCCTCGACGAGCGCACGATCAAGATTCAGCAAGTCGTGATGCCGGAGTTTGTGAAAGGAAATTTCACCAATTTCATCAGCAATGTCGATCGTTGCCACACCTGTCACGTTGCGGCCTCGCGCAAAGGCTTTGAAAGCGCGGAGCATCCTTTTGCCACACATCCTTCGCTCGATACGTTGCTCAAAATTCATCCGGTGGAACGCTTCGGCTGCACGCCGTGTCATGACGGTCAAGGCTCGGCTTTGCAAAGCGTGAAATTCGCGCACGGCGACGTGAAATTTTGGGAGCATCCGTTGTTGCGCGGGCCGTATGTTTACGCCGGCTGCAACAAGTGCCACGCGAACGAACTGCGCACCGATCACGCCCCGAGTTTGAACAAATCCAAACGCATGCTTGCGGACCTCGGCTGTTATGGCTGCCATGAAATTCGCGGCTATGAAACCGCGGAGCGCATCGGGCCGAGCCTCGCGCGCATTTCGCAAAAGCTCGAACCAAGTTGGGTCTATGGCTGGATGCGCAACAATCGCGAGTTCCGCGCGCATTCGCGCATGCCGAACCCGATGTACACGCACGAAGAGGCGGCCGCGGCCACGGCATATCTTTATAGCGTCTCGGAAAAAGATTCGTGGACACCGGCAAGAATGGCGACGTCGGGCAATGCCGCGAACGGCGAGGAGTTGATTTCCACGGTGGGATGCAAAGCCTGTCACGTTGTGACCGAAGAGGATCGCGCCGCACGCGCCGACGGCTTGAGCTACGACGTTGCGCCGGATCTCGGCGTGGCCGCAACAAAAGCGAAGCCCGAGTGGCTTTACGATTGGATCAAAAATCCGAAGCACTTCGCGCCCGAAACGCGCATGCCGAACTTGCGCCTCACCGATCAAGAAGCCGCGGACATCGTCGCGTATCTCGTGCAGATTTCGCGCAATGCGACTGTGCCGGAAAATTATAAAGCTGCGTTGCCCGATCTCGCCGATGAAAACTTGATCAAAGAAGGCCGCGCCGTGGTGCGCAACTTCGGTTGCCACGGCTGCCACGTCATTCCCGGCATGGAAAACGAAGGCCGCGTTTCGGTTTCATTGAATGAGTTCGGCGCGAAAACCGTTGAAGAACTTTTTTACGGCGACGCACTCGCCAACGGCACCGTGAAAAAAACATGGGCCGATTGGACCACGGGCAAGCTCAAGAACTCACGTCTCTATGCGACCGAGGCGGTGGTGCAGCGCATGCCGAATTATGAAATGTCCGACGAAGACGCCACCACGATGGCCGTACTCCTGCGCTCGTGGGATGGCCGCGTGATCGGCGAGCGTTACGTGAAGCCGTTTCATGGCAAAGATGAAAATATTCTCAGAGGCCGCTTGCTCGCGCGCCAACTCAATTGCACCGGCTGTCACGTTATCGAAGGCGAAGGCGGCGACATCGTGCCCTCGCTCACTTCTGCTTTAATGAAAGAAGGCCTCGACGAAACCGCGGCCTCGGCCTATGCGCCGCCGAATCTTTTAGGCGAAGGCCAGAAAGTGCAAAGCGAATGGCTCTTCCACTTTTTGAAGGAGCCGAAGACCGGACAGATTCGCCCGTGGCTGCGCACGCGCATGCCGACGTTTGATTTGACCGATGTTGAAGCCAACACGCTCATCAGCTATTTCAAATCGCTCGACAACGAGTTGCCCGGCTTCACGTTTTTGCCGAACTATCAATTGAGCGCGGAGCAAAGAGCTGGAGCATTGCAGCTCGTCGCGCCGGACAATCTCGCGTGCTTCTCGTGTCATCAACAAGGCAGCAAAAAGCCCGAAGGCCCGCCCGATGGTTGGGCGCCCGATCTGGCAATGTCAAAAGAGCGCCTCGATCCCAATTGGATTGCCGCGTGGATTCGTGATCCGCAAGCGCTCATGCCGAACACGCGCATGCCCTCGTTCTATCCCGATTCCTATCCGCCGCACATTCTCGACGGCGACGCGGAAAAACAGATCACGGCTTTGCGCAACTATCTCATAAGTTTGGGACAGTAACACAAAACAACCCAAAAGCGCAGACAGAAAAATGTAAGACAGAAAGATAAAGCTCGTCATAATTCTTCCGGCAATTGTAGAAGCGAAGCACGACACAAATATCTTTCTGTCCTCCATTTTTCTGTCTTAGAAATCTTTTAAACACGTTTCTGTTGAGAAAAAGAATTGCAGGTTTATAAACAAGGAGACCGAACTTGTCCGAAGAAAAGAAAACCCCCGAAGCTGCCGCGCCCGCAGCGCCGACCACCGCGAAACCCGGCTCGCGCTCAACTTTGACTAAACCTCTCGAACCCGGCTCCATTTGGATGAGCCGCCGCAATTTTCTTTCGCGCGCCGGCTGGGTCGCGTTCTTCAGCTTTTTGGGAACGATGTTAATCGGTTCGCTCCGTTATATGTTTCCGCGCGTGTTGTTCGAGCCTTCCACGGTTTTCAAAGCCGGCTTTCCCGGCGATTATCCGGTTGGCGCGGTGAGCACGAAATGGGTGAAAGATTATCGCACGTGGATTGTGCGCAACGACAAAGGCTTCTTCGCCATCTTCGCGCAATGCACGCATCTCGGCTGCACCCCGCGCTGGCTCGAGGCTGAAGGCAAATTCAAATGCCCGTGTCACGGCAGCGGCTTCACCATGGACGGCGTGAACTTCGAAGGCCCGGCCCCGCGGCCGCTCGAGCATGCGAAGATCGCGCTCTCCGAAGACGGCCAATTGCTCATCGACACCAGCATCCGCTTCCGCGAAGAATTGGGCCAATGGAAAAATTCCGATGCGTTCTTGAATTACGGCGTGTCGTGATAATAAAGTTCGTAGTAGCCCCTTCAGGGGCCGAAACGTAGACAACAAAAGCGCCTGAAGGCGCTACTACAAACAAGCGAGCAACTTCTGAATCGAGCGTTTTGGTACAT
Organism: bacterium; assembly: GCA_041918175.1. Taxonomy (GTDB): domain Bacteria; phylum Zhuqueibacterota; class Zhuqueibacteria; order Zhuqueibacterales; family Zhuqueibacteraceae; genus JABWAN01. The sequence goes on along the minus strand of JAYRWE010000080.1, from coordinate 133,896 downwards.
AGCTAAAGCACTACAAGTCCTCGGACTGTTAATCGTTCTGGTTGGCATTCTCACGGGATTGAGCAACCCCCTCGGCGACGCCGAGTTTCGCGCGGAAACACGCTCCGCGATTATCGGTGTCCTCGTCTTCGGCGTGGGTTGGTTGATCGAAAAAAAGTTGGCCGACTAGCATGCAAAAAACTCTTGCCATGATTCTCGCGGGCGGGCGCGTTGACGAACTGTCCGTGCTCACCCAATTCCGTCCCAAGTCCGCGGTGCCCTTCGGCGGCCTCTATCGCGTCATCGACTTTCCCCTCAGCAACCTCATGCACTCCGGCATCGAGAATGTCGGCATCCTCTCGCAATATCGCTCCTTCTCGCTCATCAATCACATCGGCAACGGCTCCGCATGGGAGATGGTCGGTCGCGATCGCGGTGTGTCGATTCTGCCGCCCTACACCGCGCACACGCTCTCGCATTGGTATCGCGGCAGCGCGGATGCCGTGTATCAGAATCAAGAGTTCATTCGGATGCAACGCTCCGATCTTGTGCTCGTGCTTTCCGGCGATCACATTTATTCGATGAACTACAATCCGCTCATCGAATTTCATCGCAAGCACGACGCGGATTTGACCATGGCCTTCACCAAAGTGCAGCATGCGCAAGCGCAGCGCTTCGGCGTCGGCGCGATTGAAGAAGGCGACCCGCAAGGCGGCAGATTATTGAAGTACAGCGAGAAACCCGAAGCCTGGCCCGAAGATTCCGCATGGGCTTCGATTACGATTTATCTTTTCAAGCCCGAAGCGTTGTTCAAAGTGCTGGCGGAGCACGCGAGTCGCGGCCCGAAATCATACGAGTTCGGCAAAGACATCATTCCCATGATGATGGAAAAACATCGCGTGTTCGGCTACAAGTACGAAGGCTATTGGGGCTACACGCGCACGATTGACGAATATTGGAACACGAGCATGCACTTGCTCGGCGAGGCCCCGCTCATCGATCCCGGCAAATGGAAAGTGCGCACCAACCTCGAACATAACGCCACGCGCGACAAAGCGCCGGCATGGATCGGCCCGCAAGCGCAGATCGAAAACTCGCTCATCTATAGCGGTTGCCGCATCAATGGTCGTGTGAAGAACAGCATACTCTTCCCTGGCGCGGAAGTGAGCGAAGGTTGCGTGGTAGAAGATTCGATTTTGATGTTCGATAGCAAAGTGCAAAGCGGGAGCATACTGCACAAAGTGATTACCGATGCGCGCGTGCGCATTGGCAGTGATTGCGCGCTCGGGGAAGGCGATGCCGCGCAGCCAAATGAAGAATATCCTCACCTCCTCCGCACCGGCATCACCCTCATCGGCCACGGCGCAAAGATTCCTGCGCGTAGAAAGATCGGCACCAATTGCATCGTGCATCCGGAGTTGGTGGAAGAGCAGTTCCGGCAGATGGAGTATGAGTCGGGGGTGTCGATTTTGTGAAAAACAATATGTACTATGAACTGGAACTAAACTTCTGAAAAACTTTGCAGCATGCATTTAATATCTGTATTTCGCTGAAAAATCTGCGGCTTTCTGCGTGGCTGAAAATCCGACGTAAACTTTTTCAAGGCGAATTATCTATCCCACGGAAAAATTACTATGGGAAAAAGATCTGAGAGAATATATGAGATCGTCGGAAACATCGTCGATATTGTTTCCGACGTTTTCAAATATGCCTTCTACGCTGCGTTACTCTTTGGTGTCATCTTTGTGGCCGACAAAGCTATAGACAAAGTGCAAATTTGGTGGAGCGATATAAAGGACCAAGCAGCCTTAGAAGCATCCGTTCTCAATTCTGTTTCGATTCGCAACCTGTCTTGGCAAAAATCACCAGAGTCTCTACTTGAGAGCAGGGAAGAAGTTTTAATTATCTCGTTTACGGTTAAAAACGAAAGCCAATATAGAATCAAAGATTTTGGAATTCGCTTGATCGTTTCTGCTCGCAGTGGCACTGAACTGCAAACGAAACATAAAACAATCTATGACTTCGTCGAACCCGAAAGCAAAAAGGTTTTCAGAAATATTAATGTCGGATCAGTGCATGATCAAGCAGGCAAAGTGGAATGCGAAATTACCGGCCTTAAATTTGAATAAAGTGGATGCGAGGAGGACAATACGTGTTGGGCGAGAAAGGCATATTTGTGGCAAAGAGAAGTAGTTTTATCGAAATAACTCGGAGTGCGAGCCAGTGCGAATCAAAATGATCTCGCTCTCCGTGCTTTGGTAAATCAATAGCCAATCCGGCTCGATGTGGCATTCTCTGCAATCTTTGAATTGTCCGGCGAGCTTATGATCTTGGTATTTGCTTTCCAAGGCTTCTTGCGCAACCAACTTGACAATCAAAACCTCGAATTTGCTTTCATCCTTTCCCTGCTTCAAAATTCTTTTGTAATCCTTTTTGAAGCGCGAGGTAAAGACGGGTTTCTTGCTCATGCGCGAAGCTTTCTAAACAAGTCGTCGACGTCTTCGCACTCCGTCAAATCCTTTCTCGCTTCGGCATCTTGAATCGCTTGCAAGGTTTCATCGTTTGGTATTTTAAAATCGAACGGCAGCTTTCGCTCAAGCTTCACCGCGCGATAAAACAACTTGATGGCTTCCATCGGAGTCAACCCCATTCCTTGAAAAATCGTTTCGACCTCATCTTTTAATTGAGGCTCAATTTTGACTTTGACCGTTGCCAAGTTTGCCATGACGACACCTTTGCTTTTCAAAATCTCACGGGAAGAGAAGAGTGATTTCAGCGCTAATCTAGACTGTTTCGTGTAAAAAACAAGTGCGGGCTCGGCTTGATAAAAACCTCCTTGCATTGCTCAAGCATTGTGCTAAATTTCCCCACAGCAAAAATTTGAATTCAACACAGCAGTTTGAGATAAATATGGAAACGCTTAGCTCACGTGTCAATGAAGTCGCGCAAGAAATCGCCGGCTGGGAGATTGGCGCACAGGAACATCTCATGAAACGCTCGCTGACTTGAATTATCGTCGCGGCTTAAAGGAGCTTTCCGAAAAAATTCAGCGCCGGTTGGCTGCCGAAAACAAGTTCGCGCAATCGGTAGACGAAATCTTTGCCGACCTGGCGCGCATAAGAGAGGCCGTTGCCGCGGATGACTATCGCCATTGAAGTGATCGCATGAAAACCATAGAACTCACAATACCGTTCCCGCCCTCAGTGAGATTTTGCAGTTCGCCCAAAACGAGAATGCCCTTCTCAAAGGCCAAAACGGCGAAGAATTCCTGTTGACCTCGCTTGATGATTTCGAGGCAGAAGTCGAAAGCGTGCGCCATAATGAAAACTTCATCGCCTTTTTAGACGCGAGAGCGAAAGAGCCGAAAATCCCATTTGCGGAAGCAAAGAGAAGGTGTTAGGGCAAGATCGAGCTCCCAATCACTGAAATGCAGAGTAGAGGAAACCAATGGCAACCATAAAGATAAAGACAAGCAAGAAGCCGGCATCAAACGGCGATACGACGCAAGAGCAACAAGCCTTTCTCCGTAAACGCGCGCAACTGTTGCAGCGCTTCGAGGGCCAGTTCGTGGCGCTATATCACGGGCGTGTGGCCGGTCATGGAACAAACGATGAAGAATTGGCGCTGCGCATGTTCAACAAATTTGGCGACGCTCCTTTTTACATCGCTAAAGTTGAAAAAGAGCCTACGGTCTACGAGTTGCCATCGCCTGAGGTAATCAGCTAATCATGCCCGCGTATGACTTCAGCTTGAATCCGCCCGCACCCATTGCCGACGTGGTCATTGCTAAATATGACAAGCGGTGTGAGCAGTGCGATTCGCGGCAAGTTGGACTGCGGAGCGGATATTACAGTCATTCCTGAAAGCATGGCTACACAATTGGGAATAACCCCGAAAAGCCATACGTGGACCAAGGGCTATGACGGCACCTACTCATTGCGTCCGGTTTATTACGTCAAGCTGCTCATCGAGGGTTTTGATCTTGCTTCCGTGCGTTGCGTCGCTACCAACCGCGCCAATGTTCTGATCGGGCGAAATGTTTTGAATCGCTTCATCACCATCTTGGACGGAAAGACTTTGACTTTTGAGATCAAAGATTCGTAGATGAACCTCCGCCAAATCAAATACGACGCAGATTAGATCTTTTGAAATATGACACCCGCAGTTCAAAATCTCCTTCGCTCCCATGAGGAGCTTGCCTCGCTCGCGGATGAGCTTTTTCAAAAACTCGACAAGCGTGAAAAAGAACTGCTCTGGTCGTAATTCTCACTTGCCAAGCTCTGCGTGGAATGGAAGATGAAGACGGACCAGTTTATAATAGAGACGATTTGAGAGAAATCTGGTCAACAGAAGCGCAGCGTCGCGCAAGAGAACTGGACGCGGGTACGGTCAAACCAATTCCTGCGGAAGAAGTGAGGCGCAAAGTGCGAATGTTGATAACATAGATCAAGGTTGAAATTCTTCTCCAGTGTTGAAAAAGATTCTTTCTGAATGACAAATTAAGCGTAATCGCCATAGAGTCGTTTTGACGAAACTATCGAAGTCTCAAAACAGCTTTGAACCATGAGAAAAACCCTCGGCATGCTCCTCGCGGGCGGTGTTGGTAGCCGCCTCAATATTCTCGCCGCGTATCGCGCAAAGCCCGCGGTGCCGTTCGGCGGTTTGTATCGCATTATTGATTTCACGTTGAGCAACGCAAAAAATTCCGGCATGCTCAATCTCGGCATTCTCACGCAGTACAAGCCGCTTTCGCTCATGGACCACATCGGCAACGGCGAAGCGTGGGACCTCATGGGCCGTATGCGCGGCGCGAAGATTCTGCCTCCGCGCACCGGCGCGAAAGATTCCGATTGGTACAAGGGCACCGCGGACGCGATTCGCCAAAATCTCGACTACATTCAAAACTTCAATTCCGAGCGCGTGCTCATTCTCTCCGGCGATCACATTTACCACATGGATTACAGCGCGATGGTGGAGTTTCATAAAAGCCGCAACGCTGATCTCACCATTGCGATGATGCGCATTCCGATTGAGCAAGCACACCATTTCGGCATGGGCATCACCAACGACAATGCGCAGATCGTGGATTGGGAAGAGAAGCCCAAGAAGGCGAAGAGCGATTTGGCTTCGATGGGCGTGTATGTTTTCGAAACCGATTTTCTTTATTACTGCCTCAACGCGATTCCGGAGCACGACTTCGGCAAGAACATCATTCCGCATGCGATTGCGAACCACCGCGTGTTTGCGTATCCGTTCAGCGGCTATTGGCGCGACGTGGGCACGCTGCACGCATATTGGGACGCGAACATGGACATTCTTCGCCCCGACTCCGGCCTCGATCTCGCGGCATGGCAAACATATACGAATCTCGAAGAAGAAGGCCGCTCAGGCGATCGGCCGCCGACGCGCGTGAGCACGGGCGCGGTCGTGGAGAACAGCGTCATCGCGCAAGGCTGCATGATCGACGGCGCGGTGACGAACAGCGTGCTCTCGCCCGGCGTGGTGGTTGAAAAAGGTGCGCGCGTCGAAAACTCCGTGCTCTTGCACGATTGTGTGATCAAAGAGGGAGCGCAGTTGTCATATGTGATCGCGGACAAGCTTTCGCATTTGGGGCGCGGCTGCAAAGTCGGCCACGGCGACCGCACCAAACCCAATCGCAAAAATCCCGATCATCTCAAAGAAGGCTTAACCGTGATCGGCAAACTCGCGCGCGTGCCGGAGAATATGTCCGTCGGCTGCAATTGTATCATTCATCCCAAAGTCACCGAATCATGCTATGCCGGCAAGGATGTGTCGGATGGCCAAACGATTGAGTTGAAGTAAATCAGGAATACACTCGCCCACGAAACACACAGAATTTTTTTCGTGTGTTTCGCGGGCGGCAATCAAGTGAATTTATTCGCCGCCAGTTCCTTCGCATTGCACTCTTCATAAAACAACTCTGCGTTTCGTCACACATCCTGCGGTCCGGCTCAACTTCATCTAACGCACAACACCACGACCGTGAAAGCAATTATCCTAGCCGGAGGCTTGGGCACGCGCTTGCGCCCACTCACTTCGACCTGCCCCAAACCACTGCTTCCCCTCGGCAACCTTCCTATTGTTTCGCGCATCATTCTCGCTCTGCGCCGGCAAAACATCCGCGAGTTTATCTTTCTCCTGCATTACATGCCCGAGCAATTCATGCAGGCCCTAGGCGATGGCAAAGCCTTCGACGCGGTATTTCATTATGAATGCCTCGAAAAAGATTTGAGCACTGCCGGCAGTGTGAAATTCATCGCCGACAAAATCTCCGAGACGAGTTTGATTTTCTCCGCGGATATTCTTGCCGAGGTGCCGATTGCCGACATGCTCGCGTTTCATGAAGCGCGCAAAGCGCTGGTGACCATTGCGTTGCATCCTATGCCCGCGCCGCTGCCGTTTGGCATTGTGCTGCGCCAACCCGACGGTCGCATCAAACGCTTTCTTGAAAAGCCGACATGGCCGCAAGTTTATAGCGACTGGATCAACGCCGCGGTTTATATCATCGAGCCCGAGCTGGTCAATCATATTCCCAATCATGGCGCATCTTCTTTTTTTGAAAAAGAAGTTTTTCCTCCGCTCGCAAAAAAAGGCGAGGCGATTTACGGCTTTCCACTCTCCGGCTATTGGCGCGATGTGGGCACGCCCGAAGATTTGCGCTATGCGAATTTAGATTTGCTGCACGGGCGCTTGCCGCAAATCATGCTCACCCAAGAAGAGCAGGCAAGTTTTGGGAAATCATTTCTAGCGGGCCCGGCAAGCTCGATTGCAAGTGAGGCGCTCATTCAAAACTCTGTGCTCGGAAAAAATTGTCGCATCAAAGCCGGTGTCAAAATTTTAAACAGCGTCATCGGTGACAATGTGCGTATCAAAAGCGGCGCGCAGGTTAACGGTGCAATCGTGATGAACGACGTGCATATCGGCGAGCGCGTCGTTTTGGAAGAAGACAGTTTGATTGGCGCGGGCGCAAAGTTAAACGAAGGCGTGATCGTACAAAAGAATGCTACTGTTCGTCAGTATCGTAAAATAGCGCCGCGCAAAAAGATACTCGCGCTCAAGGCTTTGCCCACGGGTTATTTGCGCCGTTTTGTAGATGGCGGCAGCCTGCTCGGCTCAGGCACAAAAAATTTTTCCTGCGATTTCATGCGTTGGGCGAGCAGAGCATTTGGGCAATACTTGCTCGCGCTCCCAACAGAGAACAAGAAGAATGTTTTATCACCACAAAAATTTCTCTTGGCGACAGCAAGCGCGGAAGCGTTGGAGTTTTGGCGCGATGCGCTCGCACAAGGTTTGAGTGCAACCGGAAGCGTGGTGCATACGCTCAACGACGTGACCTTGCCGGTCATCAGGCACACTCTCCGCGAGCAAGACTATGCCGGAGGCATTTTTTTGAGTGTCGATGACCATTCGGGCTTGATGCGCCTCGTGCTCTTGCACGGCAACGGCGAAAATTTTTCCACCGCGGAAGCGTGCGCATTGGAGCGTATCGATTCCTTCGAAGAAAAACGCGACGGTGCGATTATACACATAGACGAAGAGCCAATCTGCGAAGCATATCTCGAAGCTTTGTTGCAAAAGTTAGATCTCCGCGCTGCGGCGCTCCCCACACAGCCTCTCACGCTTGGCATCGTCGGCGCGGCGACGGAGAAAATGGTTCGACGTTTATTTAAGCGGCTGAATTTGGGCGCAGAAATCACAACCTTGCCCATTGAACTAGAAACAGATTTTCGCGAACGCGCACACGCCATGCAAATGCAATTGCTGCAAGAGCATTGCAGCGATTCCCGCTTTCTTTTTTGGATCGGCTCCGCGGGCGAGAGAATGCGCTTGCTCATTCCCGAGGAGCCGTTGCCGCAATTCGGCGCCGGCGATCTCGCGCTCGCACGCCTCTTGGCCCGCCATAAAGAACCGATTCGACAACTATTGGAGGGCTGGCTCATGCCGGAAATTTCTCCCAAGCGCACACTCGGCCAGAAGGCTTCGGCTACGCAGATTTCGGGTATGAACTCCAGCATGGCTGCGCTCGCACGCGAACAGGGCTATGATCTTTGGTATGGCTTCGATGGCAACGGCGGCATCACGATTTCCGAATGGATGCCGTATCACGATGCGCTCATGGCGTTTGTCACGCTCGCGCCGCATTTGACCGCGGAAAGCTATGCTTCGAGCATGCGCACGGCGCGGAGTCTTGCAAATCATTATGCGCTCATTCCCTGCGTCGACGAAGCCAAAGCGCAAGCGATGCGCAGACTCATTGAGACTTTTTCAGAAGTAAGGAGTGAAGTGAGCGACGGCGTGAAATTCGAATTGCCGGAAGGGTGGGTATTGGTTCGCGCCTGTGCCGGCCGTGAAGCATTAGAGGTTTTTAAGTATGCAAAGCGCGATACAGACGCCAATGCCATCACAGATAAATTTTATCTACAACTATTAGAAGCACTACGCGAGTGGACGGAGAAAATTCAACAAGAAAGTTAGGAAAATGCCAGAAGGAAGCACGCGGCGAAGTGTTATTCGCCACGTGCCTGAGCGTTTACTCAAAACTCTTCATAGAATCCAATATCAACGATCTCTAATTTGCGCGTGCTGCGCGGCAGCTTGACTTCCACGACGTCGCCGACGCGGTGCCGCATCAACCCCTGCGCGATGGGTGATTGATAGCTGATGATGCCGTTCTCGATATTGGTCTCGCCGTCGCCGAGAATGGTGTATTTTTCTTTCTCACCTGAAGCCTTATCCACCAGCGTCACAATCTTTCCCAACGTAACGATTCCTTCGGGCAAATCGCTTTTGCGGATGATGCGCGCGTGCTGAAAGCGCTCCTGCAAAACCCCGAGCTTGGCCATGTAATTCGCCTGCTTGTTTTTGGCGGATTCATATTCGGCGTTTTCGCGCAAATCACCGTGCTCGCGCGCTGTGGCGATTTCTTTGGCGATGTCGTTTTTCAGAAAGCGCTCGAGGTCTTCAATCTCTTTGCGCAATTTTTCGTAACCGGCTTCGGTGAAATAGTATTGCTTCATCGAAAACTCCTTACACTTCAATGTGATTTGCCGCGCAAAGCAATCCCGTTCTCACCTGACGGCAGGATAAGAAAAAGACGAGCGAGAGGCAATGTGTGGGGTAATCTCAAAATCAGAAGGTGATGCCGCAGAGTCGTTGTTTGCTTGGCGAGCAATATACAAAAACAGATTTCGCGTTTCAAACGATTTTCTAGCGAATTTCCCGTTGCGAAATTCGCTCATCCCGTTTAAATTGCCCGCACTTTCATGCAGACCCAATCCCAAATCAAAAACAGCTTTGAAGACATTTTTTCTGCGCTTCCGGCGCACAGGCGCCGCGCTCTGCAAAAAAGTATACTGTCGTGGTACTTGTTGCACCGCCGGCAACTACCCTGGCGGGCAACGAACGATCCCTATGCCATCTGGGTTTCGGAAGTAATGCTGCAGCAAACGCAGACCGTGAAGGTACTAGAGTATTATGACGACTTTCTCCGGCGTTTTCCGAACGTTGCCGTGTTAGCGCAGGCAGAGCAAGACGAGGTGCTCAAAGCATGGGAAGGTTTGGGCTATTACTCTCGCGCGCGCAACCTGCAGCGCGGCGCGCAACAAATCATGCGAGAGCACAATGGCGCACTGCCACATGAGTATGAAAAACTTTTAGCGATCACTGGCATCGGGCCCTACACTGCCGCGGCCGTAGCAAGCATCGCATTCAATCAAGACTACGCCGTGTTGGACGGCAACGTCGAGCGCGTGTTGAGCCGAGTTTTCTTAATATCGCTTCCTCCGAAAAGCGGCTCTGCCAAAAGTGTTTTTCAGCAAATCGCCAACAGCTTTTTGCTCAGAGGGCAAGCCAAGGATTGGAACCAAGCATTGATGGAATTGGGCGCAACGGTTTGCGCTCCACAAAAACCAAATTGTGCAAGCTGTCCCGCACAACGATACTGTCGCGGCTATAATGAACTGGAAAAACCGGAGCAGTTACCGGTGCGTTTGCCCAAAGCGCCGCGGCCACATTATCACTTCGCCGTGGGCTTGATCTGGAAAGGCGCAAAACTTCTGATCGACCAGCGCAACGAAAAGGGTTTGCTCGGCGGCTTATGGGAATTTCCCGGCGGGGAGATTTTTCGGCACGAAACCGCCGAAGCCGCGTTGTGTCGCAACTTGCGCGAAGTGTTAGCCGTTGAAATCGAAGTTGAGGAATTTTTCACGCATATCAATCACGGCTTCACGCATTTCAGCGTCACATTGCACGTCTATCATTGCCGCTATCGCCGCGGCAGACCGCGCGCACGAGGTTGTCAAAACTGGTGCTGGGCCACGCCGGAGGAATTCGAACAGTTTGCGTTTTCCTCGGCATATCGCAAAATAATTTCCGCACTGAGGCTACTTGATTGAATACGATGAGCAGAATACAGATTCAAAAAATAGCAGCGCATTCCGCAATTCCTACCTTACCGGGGGTGTTCTCTGCCGTGACAACGCCCTGGGAAGATGAAGAGGTCGTGGTCGATGACGACATTGGCTCGCGCCTCGGCGCGCCATGGAAGGTCGTGCTTTACAATGACGACATTCACACGTTCGATGAAGTGATTACGCAGCTACAAAAAGCGTTGCGCTGCAGCGAGCAACGCGCGCAGAACATTGCGTATGAAGCGCACACGCGCGGCAAAGCCATTGCCTATGCCGGCGAGTTTGAAGATTGCTTTCAGGTAATGGGCGTGTTGCGGGAAATTCAATTGATCGTGGAGATTGAAGGGTGAGAACATCTCTATTCTAAACTTTGCCCCATTCGGAAAATCTTCGCCTCGCGTTTACCGCTTAGCGAAATACCTGCTAAAGATCACATCACTAAAACGAATCGCCTCTTTTGTATAGGGATTTAGCTTGCGGCGATTCAGCTCACCATCGAAAAGCGCCTTTGCTTCCTTCCAAGTCTGAATCACTTCCAAGCGCTGGACAAAATCGGCGAAAGCTTCTTCATCTCGCGCAAAAATGCTTTTGATGAAGAGCTTGCGGTTTTTATCATCAATCAATTTCACCAACGCCGGAAATGGGCCATTGGGCTGTTGCTCCAGCTTCGCGCGTGAAATCATGACCGGCTCTTCTTCCTCGAAACGAATTAGCGGAAGCTTCTTAATCGGCGCAGGTGGTGCAGCATCGAGTTTTTCTTCTAACGGCAGCGCCGCCTGCCTGTCCGCATTAACCGGCAAAGGCGCCGCCTCTGCTTGCGTCGAGCGCAATTCGCGCAAAGAGGTTTGCACCAATTGATTCTCAATTTCACTCGCGGCTTCTTCCAAAAAATTGCTCATGTCTATTGCAGACACCCCGGCGGGTTGCGCGGCTTCCCCTCCTGACTTTGCCACGCATTCTTGCAACAAGCTTTCAACTTCGCCAATGAGCCAATTTTCTTTTTTTGCAAACTCGGGCAGCAAACCTTCCGACAGCTCCGTCAATCGGCGTTCATTCAACATCGCAAGAATGACTTGATTGTCCAAAATCTCGCTCGGCGCGCCAAGTCCGAGGAGGTTTTGACAATATGCTTGATAGGCGCGCACATCGGCCATAAATGCTACGACGGTATTCTTGCCGTAAACTTCGCGCTCGACTTGCCGGCACAAATCAAAAAAATTTTCTTTCGTGATCGTCGGAAAAGCATAGCCGTTCACGCGATCAATGCACGTCGCAACAAATTCGCGCGCATCATGAAAGCCCATGAGAATGACGAGCACATCGTCACGCTCGCGGTCGGTTGCATGTTGAAAAAGCAGATTCTCTAAAAAGGCGCGCGGCCGCACGATCAAATCAAACTGTAAACGCACGCCGAAATTCAATATCGGCTTCAGTTCTACGGCTTCGAACACAATACGCTCGGCCAGTCCATCGCGCAGCTCGCGAAACTGTCTTCGAATGTCCGCATCTTCCAATTCGAACCGGCGATGGGTTTGCAATGAGAGCGGCTTCTCACTGCGCACCACGTTGCGCGCATGATTGCGCAAAACCACCTTCAACACTTCCGGCAAATCCATAGCGAGCAAGTCGTGCAGCGCGATCATTTCCCCTTGTTTTGCAATCCTCGTCATCAAACCTGCAACGAGTTTTTCCCGCTCCATATCCCAATAATCGCGCTTGGCTCGGCGCTGCGTACCGCTCGTTGAAATGTGGTTGGGCGCATCCGCTCGCATTGTATTCCTAACCATTCTTGATTGAATCAGCCCGTAAAACAACCGTCTCATCATAAAGTTGACGAGCCGGAACCCATTTTTCCCACGACGCGGGAACACACACGAAGACACAAGCTTTCTTCGCGCTAGTTCCATTTTCGTGGGAGCAAGTCTTTGCCGTTTGTACAACTAGATCAGCTTAGAACAAGCAATTACTCTTCGCCACCTGCTTCATCTTCCGCCACAACGCGCGCAATCGACGCGATGCGATCGCCGCTATCCAAGCGAATCAAGCGCACGCCTTGGGTGTTGCGGCTGATCACGTTGATGTCTTTCACCTTTTGGCGAATGACCACGCCTTTGGCGGTGATGATCATGAGATCGTCTTCATCGACCACCTCTTTGATTGAAACCATGTTGCCGACTTTATCGGTCACTTTCAGGGTGATCAAGCCTGAGCCGCCGCGATGCTGCACTTTATAATCTTTCGACTCGCTGCGTTTGCCATAGCCGTTTTCGCTCACGACGAGAATCGTACCTTCGCGTTTCAGTTCGATCATGCCCACGGCAAAATCTTTATCATCGAGCGAGATGCCTTTAACGCCGCCGGCGGCGCGGCCCATTTCACGCACTTCGTTTTCATGGAAGCGAATCGCCATGCCGTTGTGCGTGCCGAGCATGAGATCCATCGAACCGTCCGTAATCATCGCGCTGATCACTTCGTCGCCCGAGTCGATACTAATAGCGCTTATGCCGGCCTTGCGCGGATTCGAAAACGCGTCGAGCGAGGTTTTCTTCACCACGCCCTTCTTGGTGGCGAACGCAATAAATTGATTTTCGCTGAACTCTTTCACCGCCACAAACGCGGCGATCTTCTCTTCTTTCGATATCGAGAGCAGGTTTACGATCGCACGGCCTTTGGAGTCTTTTGAAGCTTCGGGTATGTCGTAAACCTTCAGCCAATAGCAATGTCCCTTGTCCGTAAAGAACATGACATAGTGATGCGTCGAAGCGATGAACAAATGCTCGACCCAATCCTGCTCGCTCGTCTTCGCGCCGGTGACGCCGCGTCCGCCGCGGCTTTGCCGGCGATAACGCGACACCGGAATGCGCTTGATAAAACCTGTGTGCGAAATCGTGATCACGACCTCCTCTTCGGCGATCATGTCCTCCATTTTGAACTCAGTGGTCTCGGATACAATCTCTGTACGGCGCTCGTCGCCGTAATTTTCCTTTAGCTCTTTGAGTTCTTGGGCGATCATATCCATACGCTTCGCTTTGTTCGCGAGCAACTCTTTCAGCTCTTTAATAAGCTTCAGCACTTCTTTATACTCGGCTTCAATCTTGTCGCGCTCGAGGCCGGTCAAGCGTTGCAAACGCATATCGAGAATGGCTTGCGCTTGCACCTCGCTGAGCTTGAAGCGTTTCATCAAGGCGTCCTTCGCCGTTCCGGGGTCTTTCGCCTTTTTGATGAGCGCAACGATCTCGTCGATGTTGTTTATGCAGATGCGCAAGCCTTCGAGAATGTGCGCGCGCTTCTCGGCTTTATCAAGCTCGAACTTCGTGCGGCGCACCACGACTTCGTGGCGGAAGTCCACGAACGCTTGCAGAATCTCTTTGAGGTTGAGCACCTTCGGCTCGCCCTTCACCAGCGCGAGCATGATTGTGCCGAAGGTGATTTGCATCGATGTGTGTTTGTAGAGATTATTGAGAATGATCTCGGGGTTCGCGTCGCCTTTCAGCTCGAGCACGAGGCGCATACCGTCGCGGTCGCTCTCGTCGCGCGTGGCGCGAATGCCTTCAACCTTCTTATCGCGCACAAGCTCATCGATCTTCTCGTGCAAATTCGCTTTATTGACTTGATACGGCAACTCGGTGACGATGATATTCTGTCTGCCGCCGCGCAACTCTTCAAGCACCGTGCGCGCACGCACAATGATCTTGCCGCGGCCCGTGCGATACGCCTCGTCGATACCCTCGCGACCGTAAATAATGCCCGCTGTCGGAAAGTCCGGCCCCTTCACGTGCTTCATCAACTTTTCGATTTTTATTTCCGGATCATTGATCAGTGCAATGAGCGCATCGATGACTTCACCCAAATTGTGCGGAGGGATGTTCGTGGCCATGCCGACCGCGATACCCGAACTGCCGTTGACGAGCAAATTCGGCAACACTGTCGGAAGCACCGCAGGCTCTTTGAGCGTGTCGTCGAAGTTGGAATTCCAATCGACCGTCTCTTTTTCCAAATCGCGCAGCGCTTCTTCGGCGATGTGCGTCATGCGCACTTCAGTGTAACGCATGGCTGCGGGCGAGTCGCCGTCCACCGAGCCGAAGTTGCCCTGTCCGTCCACGAGCGGATAACGCAGCGAGAAATCCTGCGCCATGCGCACGATGGTTTCGTACACCGCGAGATCGCCATGCGGATGGTATTTACCAAGCACTTCGCCCACGAGGCGCGCGGACTTTTTGTACGCCGAGTTCGGACGCAGGCTCAACTCGTGCATGCCATACAGCACGCGGCGATGCACGGGCTTCATGCCGTCTCGCACGTCCGGCAACGCGCGCGCAACAATAACGGACATCGAATAGTCGAGGTACGAGTCCTTGATCTCTTCTTCGAGATATACGGGAATGATTCTATCGCGTTTGGTGTCCATGATTCCTTTATTGCGTTTTGATTTTGACTTACGAATTAACTCACCACTGCAATCGCTGAATGCTGCGATCAGCTTCGTAATATTCAATGTGTTTTTGAGTCACGTGAATCACTTTCCCCATTCGTAATGCTTTCGTTTTAAATTCCGGCAAGTGCATGAGGCGACGCAGAAGATTCGGAACTTCGTTTACTTGCGTTTGAGTCAACGCTACCGTGATAATGCAGAAACCGTTGTGCGGGATGGTTCTTTTCCAAAAATCAGTGACGTTGATGGTAACGAAGGTCGGCTCAGACCCTTTGCGCAGCAATGTCGGAATTACATCGTCTTTTATTAACGACCCTGGGCGCAATTTGATCAATGGAGCTACTTGACCTGAGAACCAACTTGAAATATCGGCTATGATCAACGGGTCATAGAGATGTTCATCAAGCACGATCATGCCGTCGCAAGCCTGCGCCTTTTAGCCGACCGCAGTAACGCTTGGTTCGCAAGAGTAATGGCTTCTTGTATAGCCTCGGGCGTTATTCGGCTGAGAGAATAGGCTTGAACAACTTGCTCAATCGTTTTGCCCGTCGAAAGAAGAGCAAGAATGAAGCTTACTTCCAATCTCGTGTATTTGAATGTCGGTCGGCCGCCGCAAACGCCTGGTGCGGCGACGACGTATTTGCCGAGCGGATAGTATTCGTATTTTTCTCCGCCGTAAATTTCCTGCGCCAGTTTTTTTGTGGAAGCTTTGCGCTTGTTTGAGTTTACACTTGCTGTTTTCATCCGAGCAACTCCTTCAACATATCATCGACAACCGTCAATCACCGCGTTTCGCTGTTTCAATCAACTTTCGCACTGTGAGCACAAGTTCGTCCGTCGTTTCAGGCGTGTATGAGGCCGCGCCATCGATTAGACAGACTCATGCGTAAACATTGGGCACACGGACGGAAACGCCCGCATCGTTATATTCGAACGAAGTTGACCGCCACTCTTTGGGGAGGTTGTGCTGGCCGCAAATTGGAGTCGGTTTCGTCGACATGTCATTGCTTCTGCAGAGTAAATGCTTCCCCTCTTTTCTCCGTTGCGCCCGGCAATTTCGAAATGCCGACGCGGTTGGTCGAGTTCGTCAATGCGCACCCGCTGTTGCCGTAGATTGTTGCGCCACTTTCAGCAACAATCGCAGCGCCTCATTCACAGCTTCAGCAGTTGGAAACGCGGCGGCTACATCCGGCGCCAGCAAAACGATATTGGTGCCGCTGCGGTAACGCGCGACATATTTTCCGCGAACACCATCTTTCAATACGGTTTCGTCGTACTCGGGACGTAATTCATCGTCAAACGGAGTTTCAATTTTAGCTTTCATATAACTTCCTTTCTACGTCCCATAAAGATAACGATCATGCTCAACGGCCGCATTGAGGAGTTTTCCTGCTTTGGCGTTTTTACCTAAAGCGCGAAAAGCGCTCCTGGCTTTTGTTGAAGAATCCCGAGGTTCAACTTTATCCGCCTGTGTACTCACTTCTCTTGGCAATTCATCGATGTTTATCGTTACCAGATTGCGGCCTTGCTCAATATTTTCTACCGCTTTCAGCAAGTATGTGGTTTCGTCTTTTTGAACCATGTGCCTAAAAAGATTCTTTCAGACTGACAGGCGCCGGAAGAACGCATGAGCGATGACTTGATCGCTCACACATCCAAATTTCTCACATACTTCGCGTTCTCTTCTATGAACTTGCGGCGCGGCTCGACTTTGTCGCCCATGAGGGTGGAGAAGAGTATGTCCGCTTCAAAGCCTTCTTCAATGGTGACGAGCTTCATGGTGCGTTGCTCCGGATCCATCGTGGTCTTCCACAATTGCTCGGGATTCATTTCGCCGAGACCTTTGTAGCGCTGCACATTCACATTGTCTTTGTTGTCGAAACGCTTGAGCACGGCGTCCTTCTCGTCGTCGTCGTAGCAATAGAATTCTTCTTTGCTCTTCCACACGCGATAGAGCGGCGGCTGCGCGATATAAATTTTGCTCTGCTCAATCAACTCTTTCATATAGCGAAAGAAAAACGTGAGCAGCAACGTGCGAATGTGCGAGCCGTCCACGTCCGCATCAGTCATGATGATCACGCGGCCATAACGCAAACGTGAGAGATCGAAATCATCGCTGCCAATGCCCGTGCCCAGCGCGGTCACGAGCGTGCGAATTTCTTCATTCGAAAGAATCTTATCGAGCCGCGCCTTTTCCACGTTTAAAATTTTGCCTTTGATCGGCAGAATCGCTTGAAAGGTGCGATCGCGGCCCTGCTTGGCGGAGCCGCCAGCGGAGTCGCCCTCGACGATGTATATTTCGCAATGCTCCGGATCTGTGATGGAGCAGTCCGCAAGTTTGCCGGGAAGACCGCTGCTATCGAGGCCGCCCTTCTTGCGCGTCAGCTCGCGGGCCTTGCGCGCGGCTTCACGCGAGCGCGCAGCGAGCAAACATTTTTCAACAATCTTGCGCGCAACCGGAGGATTGTTTTCAAAGAATGAGGCAAAACCTTCATTACAAAACGATTCGACTATGCCGCGAATTTCGCTGTTGCCGAGCTTAGTCTTTGTTTGCCCTTCAAACTGCGGCTCTGCGACCTTCACGCTCACCACCGCGGTCAAGCCTTCGCGCACGTCTTCGCCCGAGAGCTGAATATTGTCCTTTTCTTTGATGAGATTGTTCTTCGTCGCGTAGGTGTTGATCGTCTTCGTCAATGCCGCTTTGAAGCCGACCATGTGCGAACCGCCCTCGACCGTGTGGATGTTGTTGACGTATGTAAAAATGTTCTCGTTATAGCCGTCGTTGTATTGCAGCGCGATTTCAATGGGCACGCCTTCACGCTCGCCGTCGAGATAAATCGGCTTATTCATAATGGCTTCACGCGTTTCGTCAATGTATTGCACAAACTGCGCGATGCCGCCTTTGTATTGAAATTTGTGCTCTTTGCCACTGCGCTCGTCGCTGATGGAGAGTTTGAGATTCTTGTTTAAGAACGCTAACTCGCGCACGCGCTCGGTCAGAATGTCGAAGTTGAATTTGGTCTTGCCGAAAATTTCTGCGTCGGGAAAGAACGTGACTTTCGTGCCTGTGCCTTTGCGCTTACCGATAATCTTGACGTCCGTGACCGGTGTGCCGCGTTCATATTTTTGCGAATAGAGATTGCCGTCGCGTGCAACATGCACTTCGAGCCATTCAGAAAGCGCATTCACTACCGATACGCCGACGCCGTGCAAACCGCCGGAAACTTTATAAGATTTTTTGTCAAACTTGCCGCCCGCGTGGAGCACGGTCATAACCACTTCGAGCGCGGGGCGTTGCATTTCTTTGTGCATATCCACCGGAATGCCGCGGCCATTGTCTTCCACAGTGCAACTGCCCTCGGCGTTGATACGAATATCGATCGTATCGCAATGTCCGGCGAGCGCTTCATCAATTGCGTTGTCGATGACTTCATACGCGAGGTGATGAAAGCCCTTTACCGACGTATCGCCGATATACATCGCGGGCCGCTTCTGCACGGCCTCGAGGCCCTTGAGCACCGTGATTGCATCGGAAGTGTATTCGTCACTCGCAGGTTTCTCGGCTTCTTTGCCGTCCTGGGGTTTTATCTTTTCAACCTCGGAGAGGTTTTCCTTTTCCTTCGCCATAACTTTGATGTCTTTCTTAAAATCAGCAGTCGCTGGTGATTGCGTTTTTTTCAATTCGCGCTCTTTGCTCTTGGGAGGCGCGCTTGCTTTATTTGAAGCTGCCGGCGTTTTGCTTACAGGCTTCGCCGTTTTTTTTGCAGTTTTTTTGGCCATTGCCACACCTCACACAAACATGATATCGTGCACGATATTTTGACCGATCTTCCTGTTCAGTTTGTGAATGATGTCCGCTTTCATAAAGTATAACTCGTTCCGCCAAGCACTGCTCGCGCGCTCGATGCTTGCGATTTCAACATACAGCCGGCCGTCGCGCACTTCCCGGGCCTGCGTAATTTTAGCAATTGCTTCGCCCACTACTTCGGGCCAAGCTTCTACGGCTTGAAACTCTTTGAGCCGCTGCGTAAGCCCGTATTGCTGTAAAATGTCGTTTAAAAGATTTCCAATCGTGCGCGCCATACTAATCCAGCAATAGTTCTAACGTGCCGTTTTGAATCCGGTAACTCTGGTGCGCGTGCGCAAATCCTTCTGTGATGGGCGCAGTCGAAGTTATAAAAAGCTGTCCGCAACCATGAAAATAATCGCGCGCGCTGTGCATCCGATTGCTATCCAATTCCGAAGTCAAATCATCCAACAAGATGAGCGGCGCCGTGCCGGTTCTTGTTTTCAGATAGTACGCTTCCGCCAATTTCAACGCCACGAGCGCGGTTTTCTGCTCGCCTCGTGAGCCGAATTTGCGCAAGTCCCGTCCGTCGATTTCAAATACAAACTCGTCAAAGTGCGGACCGACTTGCGTGCGCTTGCGCCGCTCTTCCTGAGCACGCGATTGCTGCAAGAGGTGTAAAAGCCTTTCGGGCGTGATCTCTTCCGTTTGGAACTGCGTGCGATAGGTCAAAACAAAAGGCAGGGAGGAGCCGGAGATATGTTGATAGGATTGTGCTAAAATATGTTCGTACTCCTTAACGAACTTCAAACGTGCCAAGCTTAGGCGGCATCCCAAGACCGCGAGTGCCTGGCTCCATGCCAACAGATTGTTTGCGCTACTAGGTGCGTGCTGCGCCAACAACGTGTTGCGCTGCCGCAACACGCGATTGTATTCCAATAAGTCCGCTAAATATGCAGGCGAACTTTGACACAGCAACATATCAACAAAACGTCTGCGTTCAGCCGGAGGGCCGCCGGTAATTTTATGGCATTCCGGCGAGAAGAGCACAATGGGAAATTTTCCGACCCACGCGGTTGCTGCCATATGCTTGCGATTCAAACTGGCTTCTTTCCCGCGCTCCACTTCGTAACAAACCACAGTCGCATGCCGAACTTGCAACTCATCAACAAACTCGCCGGATACTTCATAGCTTGGGCTGCCGAGGCGAACAAGATCGCGATCTTGATTGGTGCGAAACCCGCGCGTCAATCCCAACACGTGAATCGCTTCCAACAAATTACTCTTGCCTTGCGCATTGTTCCCCACAAAAAAATTGCACTCTTCAGAAAACCGCAACTCCAAGCTGACGTAGTTGCGAAAGTTTCGAAGGTTGATCTTTCGCAGTATCATTCCCGCAGCTATTCATTTAGACGAATCGGCATGAGCAGCATCATGAAATTCAAGCCTTCCGGCTGAGGAAGCGGTTCGATAATCGCGGCACTGCCGGCATCGCGCAACCGAAACAGCGCTTGCTCCGTGTCGATGTGGCGCAAAATTTCGAGCACATAGTTCGCGTTATACCCAATCTCAAACTCATCGCCGTTATAATCCACGGCTATCGTCTCGCGCGAATTGCCGCCGCTTTCCATGTCTTCCGCGCTGAGGGTCAAACTATTCGGTGCAATTTGCCAACGGACTTGATGCGTATGTTGATTCGCGAAGATGCTCGACCGTCGCACCGTAGCGCTCAAAAGATCGCGCTCTACCTGCAGGGTCAGATTATTATCGGATGGAATGACGCGCTCGTACGCCGGATAATGCCCATTGATCACTTTCGAATAAATCGTTGTTGTGCCCAGCATAAACGTGATGTGATCGCGACTGATTGCAATATCCATTTTTTCTGCTTGATCAATGTTACGCCCCAGGAGTTGCAATGCTTTCACCGGCATGATGACTTGCCCCGGCTCGCTGCTATAAGAAAAACTTGAGTCTACGACTTTTGCCAAGCGATGGCCGTCAGTTGCCACGATCCGCAATTCGTTCGCACGCAAATCCAACAACACACCCATCAGAGTCGTGCGCAACTCATCTGTGCTCACGGCAAACATGGTCTTTTCAATGAGTTTTATAAACCCTGCGGCGGAATAGGAAAATTTACGTTCCTGTTCTTCCGTGGCAATGTGGGGATACTCTTCGCTGCTCTCGCCGCTGATTTTGTATTGACCTTTTTCTGTTTTAATGGTCAGGCGATGCGCTTGATCACATTCAATCGATAACGGTATGTCCGGCAATTCACGAATGAGATCAAAAAGTTTCTTCGCCGGCAAAGCGGCTTTGCCATTCTCCTGCCCGATCACTTCCAGAGCAGTTAAGATCGACACTTCGAGATCAGTGCCGGTTAAGCGCAACGAGTTCTTACTAAGCTCGAACAGAATATTGGTCAGAATCGGAATGGTGGTTTTGGTGGGCACGACCGGAATCATGCGTTGCAGACTATTGTACAGCGCGTGTTTGTTGACCGTAAATTTCATAGAAGACTCTTTGATGTGATCAGGTTCTTATTTTAAAAGTAATGTTTTTTTATATGTCTTTCAAGAAGATTTTCGTAGTAGGGGGTGTGGATATGTGGATTGTCTTTTTTCGAGACGACACTTTTCTTGTAATCTTTGAAGTTCAAGTGTGAGTTACAAGATTGAGAGCGCTTGTCTCATGTGAATACACTGTGAATAAAGTGTTGATGACTTCGTGCACGCGTAAATCAGAGGTTGAAATTCAAAGTTACCCACAAGTCATTCACAGCAATTCACACGTTATCCACGATCAGATTAACTCTAATTTTTGCTTAATTACCTCTAGCTCGCTCTTCAGTTGACCGTCGATAATGAGGAGTTGCTCGACCGTTTCAATCGCGTGAATGACAGTGGTGTGATCTCTACCGCCAAAATGCAGCCCGATGGTTTTGAGCGAGTGCTTCGTCATGCGTTTGGACACGTACATCGCAATTTGCCGTGCGAGCGCGATTTCTTTTTTGCGCGTCTTCGCGCGGATCATGTCTTCGGGAAAACCATAAAAGTCGCAGACACACTTTTGAATGTCTTCAATCGTGAGATTGCGATTTTTTTGAATGAACATATCTTTTAAAACATGGCGCGCCACAGTTAGGGTGATGTCCATCTTTTCCATCGAAGAGTGCGCAAGCAAACGAATGAGACAGCCTTCCAACTCGCGAATATTGCTCGTGATGTTGTGTGCAATGAGTTGAATCACCTCGCTGCTGAGTTGAATGCTGTTTTCTTCCGCTTTCTTTTGCAGAATAGCAATGCGCGTTTCGAGATCCGGCGGCTGAATATCCACCACCAGCCCCCATTGAAAACGCGACAGCAAGCGCTCCTCAATGCCATTAATCTCTTTCGGCGGACGATCTGAAGTTAAAACGATTTGCTTGCCTTTTTGGTACAGGGTATTGAAGGTGTGGAAAAATTCTTCCTGGGTGCGCTCTTTATTTGTGAAAAATTGAATATCGTCAACCAGGAGTAGGTCGACGTTGCGATAGTTCGAGCTAAACTCCGTGGTGCGATTGTTTTGAATCGAGGCGATAAATTCATTGGTGAAGCGCTCGCTCGAGACATACAAAGCGCGCCGCACGGATTGGCGGCCTAGAGAAAAATTTCCAATAGCCTGCGCTAAATGCGTTTTGCCCAAACCGACGCCGCCATAAATCACTAACGGATTGAAAGACGTTTTGCCCGGCGCGTCAGCCGCGGCTTGCGAAGCGGCTTTGGCGAATTGGTTCGAACCGCCTTCGATAAAATTCTCAAAAGAATAATGGGGATTAAGTAGGCTGGTTGGGTCTTGTTTGTAGCGCGGAGTTAATGGCGTACGTTCCGCCTCATCCATCGGTTGGGGGTTTACGGAATAGATCACACGATAATCGTCCCCTAAGACTTGCAGCACCGCCTTGTTGATTAAATCACGATAATGACCTTCTAGCCATTGATAGGCGAAGTCGTTTGGAATTCTAACGGTCAACGTATGATCCTCAAGGTTGTGTCCTTGAGTATTCGTAAACCACGTTTGGTAGGTCTTCTCCGTAACATTGTCTTTGATTACGGATAGGCATTTTGACCAGGTTAGCTCGGCAGGCTGTAGCATAAGCAGACTTTCGTTGAGATATTCACATGTTATCCACAGGTGTTAGTCTTGTCTAAGTTCGATCTCAATAAAATTCCTTTTGTATTGGATCAATAAAACAAAGGACGAGCATCGGGACGCAAGAATTTGTTAATGCTCGAAGTATTCTCGTGTTAGAAGAATAATCTCTGGGCGAAGTGAATGGATGATCAGAGCAAAAGAGTGTCCGAATTTTGTGACAGTATGCTTTTGAAAAGTTATCCACATTTTTTCCACCGCCCTGCTTTTTTTTAAAGCCGCGGCAATATAGAAAACGACCTTAGAATGTCAAGCACAAATTCAGAATCTTTTCACGCATTGCGATGCGGCGCACTTAACCTGAGTATTCTGCCGCAATTTGTTCGATCATTTCATTGGCTTGCGTCCATTCCTCTAATTTTTTTTCCAGCCAAGTTTCTACTTCGCGTTGCCGTTTGAGTTTTTGTGGATAAAGCGCAACGTCGCTGATGATTGTCGGATTGCAAAGTTCTTCGAATAAACCCGCCTTCTCGGCTTCGAGCGCTGCGATATCTTTTTCCAACGCGGTGACGCGCTGTTTGAGCGGACGCAGTTCCTGTGATTTCTTTTGATTGCGCTCTGCACGCGTGCGACGCTCTTCTTTACGATTTGCGACGGGCGTAGTGATGAGCGGAGCAGTCGGCATGACCGTCGGCGTTTCGAGCGATTCCCGCTCCTGCTCTTTCTGCCAAAGATACTCGTCATAATTTCCAGAATAGCTGCGCAGCCGGCCGTCTTTCACTTCCACAACTTTGTTGGCAATGGCATTGATAAAGGCGCGGTCGTGTGAAATGAATAGCAACGTGCCTTCATAATCCGCGAGCGCGTCTTCCAGAATTTGCCGTGCAAGAATGTCGAGATGATTGGTCGGCTCGTCCATCACCAAAAAATTTACCGGACGACCGAGTAGCTTGGCCAACGCCACACGCGCTTTCTCGCCGCCGGAGAGCACGGCGATCGGCTTGAAAACCTCGTCCCCGCTGAAAAGAAATGCTCCCAACAAAGAGCGGCGTTGTTGTGGCAAGAGATGCCCTGTCACGGAAGTAATCTCTTCGAGCACAGTAGCCTCGGCATTCAAATTCTCCAACTGGTGCTGTGCATAATATTCCAGCGTGACTTCGTGGCCGTAATGAATCACACCGCTTTCGTAGTTTAATACACCGGCAAGCATTTTAAGCAATGTCGATTTGCCCGCGCCATTGGGGCCTACGAGCGCGATCTTCTCCCCGCGCGTGACCGTGAAATCGAGGTCTTTGTAAACCACGTTTGGGCCGTAGCGTTTTTCGACTCTGCGCAGATACGCGACTTCTAATCCGGAACGGGGCGGTTGCGGCAAGCGAAATTTCATCGCACGCATTGCATCGTTCTCCACTTGCACGCGCTCGATTTTTTCGAGCATCTTGATGCGGCTTTGCACCTGCCGCGCTTTCGTCGCTTTATAGCGAAAACGTTCGATAAAACGCTCCGTCTGCGCGATCTTCTTTTGCTGCGTTTTGTATTGCGCCTCCAATAATTCCTGTCGCGCGGCTTTTTGCTCGGCGTATGATTCGAAATCGCCGATGTACGTGTGCAGCTTGAGCATACTCACTTCGATGATGCGCTGCGCCACGCTTTGCATGAACACTTGATCGTGCGTGGTGAGCAGCACCGTGCCGGGATATTCGAGCAAGAAGCCTTCAAGCCAAACAATCGAATCAAGATCGAGATGATTGGTCGGTTCATCGAGCAACAACACCTCGGGCTGGCTCAAGAGCAGCTTTGCCAAGGCCACGCGCATCATCCATCCGCCGGAGAGCGTGCGCAGCGGCGAAAAATGCTGCTCCGGTTTGAAGCCCATGCCGGTAAGAATCGCGCGTGCCTCGTGCTCAATGCGATATCCGCCGAGAGCTTCGAATTTTTGCCGGTGCTCGCCGTATTTTTCCAGCAGACTTTCGTCATGCTCCGCTTCCAATTGCTTTTCCATTTGCACGAGTTTTTGTTCGAGCGCTTGCACCTCTGGAAAACCGGAGAGGGTTTCGGCAAGAATGCTGCGCTCGGGATTTTCCCACACTTCCTGCTTCAAATAACCGAGCCTTGCTCCTTTGGTGATGACAATGCTGCCCGCGTCAGGTTCTTCTTGCTTGGTGAGCATGCGCAACAATGTGGTCTTGCCCGAGCCGTTTGGCCCCACCAAACCCACGCGCGTCTTCGGCGGAATATGTGCGGAAGCCTCCTCAAAGATGAGGCGCGAGCCAAATTGCTTTTTCAAATTTTGAATATGAATCATTTTCCACTCAAGATACGGTTGAGCCGCGAGCAGGCCGGAATAACAACTTTCTCATTTGCTTCGGCTTTATTTGTAAACACAAAACAACTCGTTCAACTAACCCCTGCTCTGAGAAGGAAGCAAGTTGGATTAGTTTGATAAGTCGTCGTTGAATTTTAAAACGCAGCGCGGTGAATATAGAAAGCGAACCGGCAAAAAACAACGAAGCCGAAAGAGGTTTTGTTCGCGGCGGCCCTCTGCTCATAATAGTGTAACGAAATATTTCGTTGTACTCAGCGTGGATTGCTTCGTGACAATAAAGTGCTTCGTCTCTTTGTTGCTGCGCCCGATGAAAAGTATAAACAAGAAAGCTTATTGCGAGGCATTGTCGGTTGATCTAAACAGTTTTACCAGCTAATGGACGCCACAAGCATGACGATGCACCTTTTATGCAAATTAAAACACACTGAGTGCGATGGCCGTGCCTCCGGCATTGCGTTTGATAAGATTCGTTGTAGCTGCCGCAGAACGATGCGAAGCCGGAACCCTGAAACAATACTGTGAAAGTAGGAGCGATCATGTCACTGCCGTACGAAGTTGTGCTTTATCCCCAGGCCGATATAATTTCGACCTTTTCTCCCAGCCGAGTACGCAGCGAGAAGAAACATTGCCTGCTTTGCGGCGGCGAGGCGCGAAGCTTGTTTGATAAAGACGGCTACGACATTTGTAGATGCGCGCATTGCGATCATGTATTCGCGGACTATCTTCCGCCGCGCGATCACGTCGGCCGTGTTTACGGTGAAAAATATTTCTTTGGCGGCGGCGCGGGTTATCCAAATTATTTCCGAGAAGAAAAAATCTTGCGCGCGCATGGCCGACGCTATGGCAAGCTGTTGGCTCGCTACATGATGCCGGGAGAAGTTCTAGACGTCGGAGCCGCGGCCGGCTTTGTCTTGCAAGGATTGCAGGAGCAGGGTTGGCAAGGAAAAGGATTGGAGCCAAACCCGCGCATGGCAAAATTTGCGCGCGAGCAACTCGGGCTTGCGGTTGCTTCGACCACGCTCGAGGAGTATCGCACCTCGGAATGTTTTGATTTGATCAACATGGTCCAAGTGCTTGCGCATTTCACGGATCTTGCGGCGGCGTTGCGCAATGCTGTGCGTTTAACCAAGCCCGGCGGCTATTGGCTCGTGGAAACGTGGAATCGCGCGAGCTGGATGGCGCGACTCTTCGGAAGAAATTGGCATGAGTTCAGCCCGCCGAGTGTGCTGCATTGGTTTTCACCGGCAAGTTTGCGCCGACTTTTGGCGCAATACGGAATGCACGAAGTCGCCATCGGCAGGCCCGCAAAGCGCATTGCCGTGGTGCATGCAAAAACATTGCTGCAACACAAACTGGGCAACGGACCGATTGGCCGTGTACTCTCGGGTATGCTTGAAATATTGCCCGAGCACGCGGCCTTACCATATCCGGCGTTTGATCTGTTTTGGGGAATATATCGGAAGGTGGGAGACGAACCGTGCGAGATTGCGGCGGCGCACGCTAGCAAGTGAAAGAGTTTTCTTCACGCAGCCGCGCACAGTGGTTGAAAGCTTTTTTGAAATCCAGCGCGCGATAGCGGCTCACCATGATTTCGCTGCCGGCTTTGTCTTGCATGATGAGCTTGCAACGACCGTCGCTCAAATTGCTCACCTTCGCAATCTTGCGCAGGTTGACAATTGTCGAGCGATGAATGCGAAAAAACTCCACGGGATTGAGACGTTCGGCCAACTCATCGAGGCCGAAATCTAAGAGGTGCCTCTGCAAATCCGTGAACGCATAAACCATACGATACTGCGTGCCGATCCACACCACGCGGGACACCGGCAGTGGCACGAGCTTGCCCATGCGCGGAATCGCAAAATGTTCGAGGTAATTGCCATAGTGCAAGGGTGCGACTTCAGGAGCGAAAGAACTCGGCGTATAGTCTGAAAAGGTCGTGTGCATGGTTGCTGCTCTTTCTTTAACGGTCTTTAAAGGAAGGACACAATGCTTGCATATAGACGAGAGAGCGGCGGCGAATGTTTAAATCTATTTCTCAATTTTTAACTCGTTTTTCACCCGCGCCAACACCGCCTCGCCGAAATTAAAATGCACGCTCTTCACCCTCTCCGGTCGTAACGACAAGTTCAATTCGCCGCCCTCGTGCGTGACCCACACGCGTTGCATCGCGCTTGTTCCATCAAAGTACTCGATCTTGATGGGCACGGGCATTTTAAAATCGCGCGACACGTTCTCCTGCGTTATTTTCAAACGCAAAACCTGCGTGGTGACTACGGCCTGCGCGCCTTGCGCCACCGGCATTCCGACTTGCGGCGGCTCCGATTCTTGCGCGAGGTTATAACTCCAGCGGTACGTCGGCACTTCACTGCGATATATCCATTGTTGGAAAAACCAGTCCAGCGGCGCGCCATAATGCGCCTCCGCCACTCTTTGAAAATCTTCTGTCGCAGGTTCTAGCGCGGCATGGTGCCGTAAAAAATCTGCAAGCATCTGCCAAAATTTTTCGTCGCTGCCCGTTGCGAGATCGCGCATGAGCCAGCGCAGCATGTGCAACACATACGCGCCTTTCTCATACACATGCGAATAATAATCCACCGCCTCATTTTGCCCCAAACGATAACCGAGCCACAACGGACCAGCCTTCATGCCCTCGGCCTTGCGCAGCGCCTCTTTGCCCAAACCGAAACGCTGCATACCGAGGCTCACACCAATATGGCCGCCCTCGATAATGTCATCACGCCACGCCGCTAAGAGTTGATCAAACGCCCCTGGCTCGCGCGCAATCCATTCCACATACATCGCGCCGAGATATTCCGCGAACGCTTCGCTCAACCATTGGTCGTGATACGTTGCCCACCCGATCAGGTTGCCGAACCATTGATGCGCCACCTCGTGACTGCGCAGCGCTTCAATCGCCCCCGACAACTGGCTCGCAAAACCCACCCACGAGAGCGTTACAAAGCCGGGGAAGCCTTGGCTATGCGTGTTTGGCGATTCCACCACGCGAATGCTCGGCAAGGGATACGGCCCGAGCAGGCGTTCATAAAAATGCAAACTGTTCGCAATATCGCCCGCCACGCGGCGTCGTTCGCGTGCCGAACGTCGCGGCGTTGAATGGATCTCAATGCGCGGCAAGCTCGCGTGCTGCCGCGCGAGTGTATCCGCCACGAATCGGCCCAAACAAAACGTCGAAGCCTTGGCCGGCACGCGCGTTTTGTAAAAGCTCAAATGAAAACTCGGCTCATCCCAATCGCGCACGCGCTCGCCCACGGAGAGCACACGCCAGCGCGGCGAAGATTTGAACACGAGATGATAGTGCGCGCGCGCCAAATAACCGAAACGCGGCACCCAATTGATCGCATCTTTCAAGAACATCGTGCCGTTGTCGTGCCGGCGCAGCGCCTCGCCCTCATATTGCAAAAACAAACGCAGCGTATCGCTGAGCCAAATGCGCGGTGTGAGAAACACGGTCACGCCCTGTTCTTTCGGCTCCTGCGCAAACGCGAGCGTATCGCCCGCCTCGCCCGAAATGCGCAGCACTTTGAGATCGGAAGACAGCGAGAAGAACAAAGCCTCGGGCCGATGGTGCGCCGTGAAGAAATCAAAGCCCAAGTCCGCGTGAATTTTGCCGTCGTCTTCGATTTGCACCCAGCCGTTGTACTTCGTGATGCGTAACGTGCGATTGATTTGCCGCAACCGTTCCATGACGAGCGGATAGCTGCACACCGTGAGCATCGGGCGCCCCAGTTTCTTGTGCGAGTATTGTAAGTAGCTCACCTGTTCGAGGCTGAGCGCGTCATAAACATACAAGCACAACGGCGGAAACAGATTGCGATCACCCTCGGGATAGAACGCGCACACAATCAACGAGTCCGCCTCGCCGCCAATGCGCCGCGTCAGCATATGCGCCGCGAGATTATAACCGCGTCGGTCGAGCAAAGCTTCATGCACCGCGCGTTGCAGCTCGCGCGCGTCCTCGGCTTTTTTGGTTTTGGTTTGATGAAAAGCCTCGTTCGCGAGAATGCGCGCGGGCAAAACGTTTGGCTTGGAAACGCGAATGAGCAAGCGCGCAGCTTGAAGCACAGCCACGGAATCGCCCGTGAAGCGCTGAAGTTGTTGCCGTTCGAGCACATGCCGCGGCCGAAACGCAATCTGCGCCGCGCCCTCGAAAAAGAAACCGGTCAACGTCTCCGTGCTATCGCGTAGCGGCACCAATTCCCCGCGCCGCAGCGTGAGTGCGAAATCCGGATAATTGAGCCGCAGCGTGTCCGTGATGATGAAACTCGAATCCGCAACGACCGGCTGCTTCAGCGATTGATACAACCGCCGCAATTGCGGATCGCGCAGCGTGTTCTTCTCCGCGGCAAAGGGTGTGAGTGTGGTGAGAAAGAGACACGCGAGAAATGCAATGGCAAGCGCGTGTTTGACAATTCCCCCCTTGAGGGGGGCCAGGGGGGTGTCGCTTTTAATCGGCGTGGCGGCGAGATAGTTTTCGAAATGTGTGCGCACAGCGAATGTGGTTGTGGATGAAGAGAGAAAAAAACGAACGCTCTGCCACGGCTTGGCCGTAGCATACATTGCAATCATTCAAAAACAAACCACGGCCAAGCCGTGGCATCGAAAGCAATTGCGCGTTTTCGCGGCACTCCGCTATGAGTGCAATGTTTATAGCCAGGCCGCCGCATAATGCTCGGAACTCCGTTAGGAGTGGCATGTAAATTCTGTTGAATGATTGAGCCGTTCTAGTGAAAACCAAACATGTCACTCCTATCGGAGTTTTGAGAGAGAGTGTGCGCTCGCTTGCTATAGACATTCCACTCCTAGCGGAGTGGGATGCGATCCGCCAGCAAAAACTTTTGGTCGCGAGGAAATTTCGATAAAATTGGAACGAGATACTTTAAGAAGTCATACGACAGTGTGAGCACGTCTTCGGTTTGCGGCATGGTCATTTTCCTAAAAGCGTATTTGAAAAATGCAGCACCCGACAATTCCCCCCTTGAGGGGGGCCAGGGGGGTGTTCTTGAGGACAAAAAACGATTTCAATTCGCGTTTTACTTTTTCACTGTGTCGAGCAACACCCCCCTAGCCCCCCTCAAGGGGGGAATTATTAAACACGCTTTTTAAAAAAAAATTTCGAGGCGCTCGCTACGCTCGCTCTATAAGGGTAAAAGCTTTAAAAGCGCAAAAGCGTTAAAAGCGTAAAGAGCGAAAAAGTTTAACGAACGTCCTGGGAACAACGAAACCCGAAAGTGACGCCACGGTCCGAGGGCTCGAGGCTGCCGCGGTCGGCACAGCGCAGGTAGTCAGGATCGTCGTCCCACGACCCGCCCCGCAAAATCCGATATGTGCCACTCGCTGGGCCTTTCGGGTTTTGCGCAGGACTCGATTGGTAATAATCGCTGGCGTACCAATCAGCACACCATTCCCAAACGTTGCCAGCCATGTCGTAAAGACCGTAGCTGTTCGGCCTGTAGCTTCCGACCTCGCGGAGATAAAGTTTGGCATCGTCCCATGAGTATCCCCGATTCGACTCTGCGTCGTAGTTCGCGTTCGCCGCGCTGATCTCATCGCCCCACGGATATTTTTTGCCGTTCAATCCGCCGCGCGCCGCATATTCCCATTCCGCCTCGGTTGGTAGCCGCACGCGCTTGCCCCTTTGTTTGCTCAACCATGCGCAATAAGCCACAGCGTCATTCCAACTCACATAAACCACCGGGCGATTCGAGTTCTGCAATTGTTCGTTCCAATTGTCCGGCTTGTCTTGCGCAGGATTCGCCGCGAGAAATTTTTGATATTGCGCCACGGTCACTTCATACTTGTCCATAAAAAACGCCGCAACGGAAACTTGGTGGGGAGGTTTTTCAGAATCATAGTCATTGCTGCCCATCGTAAAAGTGCCGGCGGGGATGAGCATCATGCCGGCAGGCACATCAGGGGTTTCTGACAGGTTTTGCACGCTAGGCTCGGTATTCGCAGGCGAGCGTTCAGGCTGTTGCTCACGATTTTGCGAAGCAATATATATGATGATGAGCAGAACGGCAATGCCCAAACCGAGCACGAGACCGCGCTTGTGTTGCACCGGGCCTTGCACAACCTCGCCAGGTGCAGGGGATGAAGGCCGAGTCACAATCGGCGGTTGCTCTGTTTGCCGTTGCGCCGCGTGCTGCTCCTTTTGTAATTCTTGCCGCGCTCTCGTTATCTGTTCTTCGACGTCTTTATAATGGCTGCGCACGTTTTGCAAACGCAGCAAACTGTCGAGCGCTTGTTGCCAACGCCGGTCGCGCAGATGTTTTTGCGCCTCGGCATACTGCGCGGCTAATTCCTGCTCTTGTTGCGCCAGCCGTAAAATGTTCTTGGCCGCAGGATGGTTTGGTTCGAGCGCTAGAATCTCCTGAATTTTTCGAATGGCATTGGGCCAGTCCTCGCGCGCTGAAGCAGCTTCGGCTTCGCGTAAAAGTCCCGCCACTTTCTCGCGCACATTCTCTTCTGCCAGGTTTTGTTCAATGCGCGAAATCAACTGCGCAACGTCTTTGTAGCTCGTCGAGAGCGCACGCACTTTTTGCAAACAAGCTAATGCTTGGGTCCAACGTTTCGCGGCCGCGTGTTGTTGGGCTTCGGCATAAAGCGCGGCGAGTTGCAATTCCTGTTGCGCCCGCGCGAGTCCTGCTTGCGCCGGTTGATGATTCGGCTCCAAATCTAAAATGCGTAGATACGTTTCGCTCGCCGCGCGCCACTCTTCGCGCGCCAGGGATTCTTCGGCTTCGCGCTGCAAGTTGATAAGTTCGAGACGCCGTTGTTCGGCGAAATCAATTTTGGGAGGCTCGGGCCGCGGTGCGGTTTGCGCTTTGGTAAAATTAAAAAGCTGTCCATCGGGCGCGCGCATGTACAGCACGGGCGTGCCCCATTCAATGGTGTTGGAAACCGCGAAGCTCACGGCTTTGCGCGCTTCGACCACCGCGGTGTCCACGGCCAGGCCTTCGGCGAGCACTTCGTAAAACGCGCGGCTGAACTCAATCGCCGCGTGGTCGGTAATGGAATATTGCATGGCCAACACCGCGGGCAAACCGCGGCGCACCAAAATCGCCGCGGTGCTGGAAAAGAGATCGCGGTCGCTGCCGCGTGCGCCTTCACACGCATTCAAGAGCACGAGGCGCAGCGAACGATGATCGGACAACAGGCGGCCCAACTTGGTGGCGGTGAAACTCTCGCTCTCGCCCTGTTCATTTGCCAAATAGATCAAACCTTCGTCGGTGCGTTGATCAAAACCGCCGTGGCCGATGAAATGGAAAATATGCCACGGCCCGCTGCGCATGGCTTTTTGCAAATCGCGCCACGTTTCGCCGTTGAGCCACTTGAGTTCGAGCAGGCCGCGCGCGTCCAAATCTTTCGTGGCATTTTCCACGCGCTGCTTTTCACGTTGCACATCAAGCTGGCCCAATCGCGGATCGTGCGGGCTCACGGCCATGCCGAGAATGCGCAGCGGCGCTGCAACAGTCAAAGGTTGAATGGGCTGCGGGATTTCAGGATAGCGCACAATGGGCGTGTTGCGCGAGAGGCACACGTATTCGGCTTGGCGCGGGTCATACAAAAATTCCCACGGCAGCGCGGCGAGCGAGGGCGATTGAATGCGGAGTTTGAGACGGAGTCCGAGATCTTTTTGCGTGGCTTCGCGCCAGCTCATGTCATAGCGCGTGCGCACTTCGCCAATGAAGAGCGCATCGAACAGCGCGCGGCCAAAATCCTGCACGGCCTGTTCTTCGGGCAAAGGCATTTTGCGCGTCTTCCCGCCGGAGCGGAGCAAGGCGATCTGCAAATCCTTCAAACGGTTTTCCAGCGCGAGCGTGTCGAACGGAAAGTTCATCGTCTCGCGCGCCTCGCCCGCGGGCGAATGCACCACGCGCACGGGATACTCGCGCCCCGCGCCCGCGCTGATTTCGAGTTCAAAGTCGAGGTAATTCATGACGGGTAGAATGATTACTTTTCACAACTTCAAAAGCCGAATAGATGATGAAGCCAAGATTAGTCGAGGTATATGAGTTAAACATTTGAGGTATCCACATTTCAATATATCATCCGCTCCCGCGCAGCGCAAGGAATTTTCTCTCTCGCAAAAACCTGTTGGTTCGCGCACTCGCTTGTTATAGATTGAGCCGCGCCGCAAACAGGTTCATTTCAAAATTTGGAAAGGAGCACATGCACGCAACAAGGAAGTTTGCCGCAGTAGTGTTGTTGTTCATGGGGTGCGCTGGCACACAAGCGCCGTCAACCAACACGAACGATACGTATGAGCCGGAGGACGCGAAGGTCACAGTCGTTGCGCCGAAGTTGGACAAAGCGCCGGAGCCGATTGGCGGCATGGCGGCCTTGCAAGCGTTGGTGGAAATGCCCGACGAGGTGGTGAAGCAAAATAAATCCGCGACCGCCGTGGTGGAGGCGAGAATCGATATCAATGGCAGGGTGAGTGGGACCAAGATTGCGAAGAGTTCGGGCTATAAAAGCATTGATGCCGCGGCCATGCTAGCGGTCTCGCGCTCGCAATGGAAATGCGGGCGCAAACAGGGCGAGCCGCTCGCGGCAACAGTGCAAGTGACGATCTATTTCAGTCCGCAGCATTAAGTTCGTCGTAGCGCCTTCGGAAGCTTGACGATCGATTTCAATAATCAAGTTCGCGCCCCCAATACCCTTTCATGCAGTAGGAATCTTTTTAAGCATTGGGCAGTATCGCCAGCGAGTAAAAAGATTCCTTCTGAATGACACGCCCTGTGAGGGGATTGCCGAATTTGAAAGTCAAAACTCATTAGGTGCTTGGATCGTGTCTCACTTCGTTTGCAGAGTCGTCTTAAACTCAGGTCATGCACGTTCGTGGATTGACATCGAGAGTGCCTTGCTCACGCATAACGAGTATAAAAACGCTTTCATAGTTTGCATCTCAGCTTCGGCCCGGTGAAAACGAAGCCTTCACGCTCATAAAACTTCACGGTGCGTCGCCATTCTTCCTCGGGCGGCGCAGTCACGTCAATGCGCAGCCACTGTTTTGCGCGGCCATAATCCTTCGCCGCCGCAAGCAATTTTTTGCCCACACCCAGCCCGCGATATTCCGGCGCGACGTACATTTCATCTATCACGCCATAATTCCCACCCGCGTAAATTGCGAACGTTTCGACCAACGTGAGAATGCCCACATATTCGCCGCGTGCGTTTACTGCGGCAAAGGCATTGAAGCGCGCTTCGTTTTGCTCCAGTTCGCGGAGCAATTTGGCGGGAGCAATGCCCGCAAACTCATCGCTCTCACCTTCCAATTCGCGCAGCAGTTTTTGCACAAGCATGAGAATGGCGTCGCGTTCTTCTAAGCCGAGTTTGATGACGCGGAGATTGAGCATCGTGCTTCCTATAAATGGAATGATCGTGCCGTGCGCCTCCCAACCTTGCGAAGGCTTTGCACCCTCGCAAGGTTGAGCGCGGCTGCTTTATTTCACAATGACAAGCTTGCGTTTTTCAACATAGTTGCCGGCGCGCAAGCGATATTGATACGTGCCGGTTGGAACATACTTGCCCGCATCGTCACGGCCATCCCAAGTGAGTGCGTATGTTCCGGGCGTTTGCCGGCCGGAGAATAAACGCTTCACGACTTGGCCTTGAATGTTGTAAAGCACAACTTCAACGTGCGCCGCACTGTGTTCTAAATCCGCGGGCAGATCGTAGCGAATCACCGTGCCGTGCGAAGCAAAGCGCAGTTGCAGCGGGTTGGGATAATTTTGATGCAATTCAAATTTGCGCGGTGCGGCTCCGGCAGAGAATGAGCCAAACGCCGAAGCAAAAGTGGCATTGGTAAAATCGTCGGTCAAATGCGCAACCGTAAACGTGTTGTCGTCAATCGGCGCGCCGGTGTTGATGAACACGGCTTCAAATATCGTAGTCGGCGTTTCCTTGGAGAGTTCGGTTTGATGAAAGCCGCCGATGAGGGCCATGCCCGGCAAATATTCGTGGCCCTCGAGCGCAAACCAACTCTGCGTGGCTGCCGCGCGTTGCACGCGGACGAATTTCAAACCGTGCGCGGGGTATTGCAACAGCATGCCGAACGCGCTCAAGGCTTGCGGACGCAACACCTGCAAGTGCACGCGCAAGGTTTCCGGGGCCGTGACGAGGTTGCTTCTGCTCAAAAGCAACTGCGGCGGCGCGTTAAATTTGCCGGCGGAGTTGGTTGTTGGTTTCGCAAAGCACTCCAGCGGCGGCAGGTTTTGCAAAGCGCGGGAAAAAATCGCGAGCGCGTCGCGTGAAGTCACGGCATTGTCGCAGTTCACATCCGCGGCCACGAGTTCGCACTTGAATGAAGCGTGGTCGCAACTCGCGGGCAAAGCGCCGCCGTTCAAATAAATTTCAAATGCACATAACGCATCTCCCGGCGTGAGCGCTTTGTCCGTATTGAGATCGCCGTCGTGATCGCACGGCGCGCACGCAAAGAAATTGCAGCACGGGGTGAGACTCGCAATGTCGTCGGATAAATCGCTCAAGCGCAGTTCCGTGGAATCACCCACGTTGCACTTCACGCCGAAGACGAATTGCAGCAACGCGCCCTCACTATTAACCGGAAGCGCGGTGGTGCCGAAGCCGGCGCACATTAATGTGCCGGGAGCGAGTTGTCGCGCGGTGGAAGCAATGAAATTATTGGTGAGCGCGCCGCGTTGTACGCGGCCAAACGTGAGTACGTTGGGATCATAATGCAATCGAAAGCCATAAGCCGCAACGCTCTGCGGGTTGCTTTTGAGTCGCACTTCAAAACGAAGCGAGTCGCCGTCTTGCTCACGCAATTTTTCGCCAAGTTTTTTTCCGGTTTGCGCAATAAAAAGCGCCGCCCCGGGGCAGCTCGCCGGCTCACAACTTTTGCAAACAAACGCGGTATTGCAAACTTTCACATTGCGCAAGTCTTGCTGCAATCCGCTCAGTGTCAATGCGCTCGTATCGCCAATCACGCATTGCGCCCGAAAAATAATTTGAAACAGCGCGCCGGAGCTGAGTGCCGGCAACGCCACGTTGTTTGCGCCATTCAAATTGAGCACGCCTTTGCGTACTTCGCGCACTTCTTTGCGGGAAAAATTCGCCAGCAAATTTCCCGGTGTGGCGTTCACAAACTGCAACGCGGTCGAGTCAAAACTAATCGCGAAGCCGAACGAATCAATCGCCGCGGGAATATCTTTGATGCCGACCGTGAGCGAAAACGTGTCGCCGCTTTTCGCCGCGGCCGGCGTGCCGAGCGCAACACCGGTTTGCGTCAAGTACAAAGCTGCGCCTTCACACGGGCCTTGCGGCGGGTTCGAGCAAATGACGCGATTGCAGCAAGCGGACATGCTTTGCAAGCCGTCGCGCAAATTGATGACTTCGATGCTGCTCGTGTCGCTCGTCACGCCCGGCGGACAAGTTGCAATGAAACACAGCGTCGCGAGCACGCCGGAAGCATTCGAAAAAATTGCATCGTCATCAAAGCCCGAGCACACAATCGTTCCCGCGCTCGGTTGATTGCAGTCCGCCGCTAAAAAATCGGAAACCAAGCTGCCTTGTTGAATACTCTGCAATGTCAAACGACTGGGATTGTACTTCACGGTGTAGCCATAGGCTTCGATGGGCAGCGGATTATTTTCCATGCGAATGTCAACGCAAATCACATTGCCGTCGCGCACAACGATCGGCGCGCCTTTTTGCCCGCCTTGCGCCACCGGGAAAACGGCGCGTGTGCCGCACGCTTGCGGATTGCACGGACTGCTCTGCGCCTGCACGCGTGTTGCCGGCAAACTCAAAAGACCGAGCGCACAACTCAGAGCAAACAAGTGATACGTCCGAGTGAAGCTGGGGAAGGAAGATCGCAAAGCATTCATGCCTGCCTCCAAATGAACTCTGCACTGCATGCACCGGCCTAGTAGATTTTCAGCTTCCTGCCTGGCTCTTTTTTCGGCTGCGCCAAATTGATGCGTTCAAAAATGATCGAGAGTGAAACGTCATGTTTCAACCTGAAGCAAGCAACGACCCCGAAGTAGGAGGGGAGGGATGCAACGAGGAGAGCAAGTCGATTAAAATTTGAAGCGGCGCACGCAGCCAATCGTGATGCCGCTGTGAATTTTTGCAAGGATCAGGCCGCTTGTTCGCAAACGCATCATTTGGTTTGGGGGAGGATGGAACCACCATTTGCCGCAACAATGCTACGCGCAAAACACGCGGCCGGTGCTTGCCCTTGCAAATAGCGCTGAAAAATTGCCAACGCATCGCCCGGCGTGATGGCGCCATCGCAATTCACATCCGCAATTGCACGCGCGCAAGCGGGAGCATGCGTCGCACAATTGCTCGGCCCGGTGCCGCCGGTCAAATACAGATTGAATGCGCACAGCGCATCGCCCGGGGTGAGCGTTTGATCGCGATTGAGGTCGCCATCGCTCGCGCATGCCATCGTTTCGAGCGCTGCGAGAGCATGAACCCGACCGTAGCCATAAGTGAAATCGAAACCAATCTCGCCGAGATCCACTGCCGTGTTGCGCAACGCGGCGCTCATTTCACTCGCCGCTTTATTCGGCGCGAGCGCGCGCATGAGCGCTGCAATCGCCGCAACATGCGGCGCTGCCGCGGAGGTGCCGAAAAATGGATTCGCGAAAAATCCGGCTTGCCCCACTTTCGTTTGCACGCCGTCAATCGCAATGACGTCCGGCTTCGCGCGTTCTTCAAAGCCGATTGGATTACCGGAATTATCATATGAATAAATCCGCGCCGGACCGCGCGCGCTGAACGGCTCAATCGTGTCGTGGCCCGCGTCATTCGCAGCAATTGCGCCGACCGCAAGCGCGTACGTCGATGCGGCGTGGCCATAAATCGTTCCCGGCATCGCGCCCGCATATTGCGCAGGCGTGACGCCATTGCCAAAAGTATAAAGTTTGAAGCGGCGATGCGCGCCGCTGACTTTCGTCACCACGATTTGCACGGTGCGCGGCAAAAAGAAATTGTTGCGATACTCGAGAAACTCGAGCGGATCATCATCGCCGTTTTGCACATCCGTGCTGCGCGCGAGAATGTTCGTGCCCGTGTCATAGACGAACAAATCGTAGTTGTCCACTGCCTGCCCGAACGCATTGTTCCATTGCAA
This sequence comes from bacterium, assembly GCA_041918175.1. Taxonomy (GTDB): domain Bacteria; phylum Zhuqueibacterota; class Zhuqueibacteria; order Zhuqueibacterales; family Zhuqueibacteraceae; genus JABWAN01. The sequence goes on along the minus strand of JAYRWE010000080.1, from coordinate 95,685 downwards.
CACGAGCAACAGCGTGCTCCCCGCGTTAATCGTGACGTTCATGCTTTCATCCAACGGCGCGTTGTTGAAATCATGCACCGCGTCGCCGTCGTTGGAAACGAACTCGGCCTCATAATGATCAAGCTCGTGATTCCCCGCGGCAGAAACATAAATCATGTCATCGTTCGTTGAAACTTGCGTCACCGTTTGCGCAATCAGGCCGTCTTCAAACGCCGGTTCGAGCAAATAGAGCACGTCGTCGCAAATAATTTTCGCGCCCGCATCGCGCAGCAAGAGAATATTATGCGCGAAATCCGCGGCGCTCACTCCATTGTCTGCGAACGCCAAATCCGCGCCCGGCGCGAGGTCGTGCACAATTTCAAGCAAGGCCGTGCCCTCGTCGCCGCCCGTGCGATTGTTGAGCACTTGCACGCTAGCCGGCAAATCTTGACTCGCCTGCGCCGTGCTCAAATGCGTCACGCCGTCGGAGAGCACACCTACCTTTTGCCCCGCGCCTGTCGTGTTGAAATTCGCACGCGCGTGATGCGCCGAAAGAATCGTATCACCCGCGGTAAGCACTTCGCCCACTTGCGTCAGCGGGCGCTCCACCGGGCGAATATGAAAAACTTCCGGCAGCGCAGCAAGCTTTGCAAGCTGCGCAAAAGGCAACCACCCCGTAACCACATGATGCCGCGATGAAACTTGCAAGTGTTGCGTCGAGGCTTCAATCTCAAATGCTAGCGCTTGCAACTGCGCCAACAGTTGCGGCAAAACTTCGCGCACGCGCAGCGCCAAACGCATTCGCCCGGTCGCATCAACTTGCACCCACGATGTTGCCCAAGCCGCATGCGCCCGTGTTGTTGGTCGCGTCCGCTCAGCTTCTTGCAAATTCGAAAACACTTCCAGCACGGCCGTATTGACTTTTAATTGCCACGACGAGCGCGCGACAAAATTTTCTTGCGAGGAAATGGTGAAGTCTTGCGCAAAAACTTTTGCGGGAAGACAAAACAGCGCGACGACGAGCCATAGCGAGAAAGTAGGTTGAGAGTGCATATGCCTTGACTGATAGAGATGAAGGGCTTTTGCTCCGCGCGAAATTTATTCTCGCGCGGGTTGAAGTGTGCTTCCCTGCGAAACGTCTTTTGGCCGAGCAATTTCTTCGTCACAGCTTCAAACTGCTTTTTTGGTTTTGTCGCTGCTTCACCGAGGGGTCGTCTCCGCTTGTTTCTCTAGGTGATCTTTTCAAAGCAGAGTGACTTCAAAGCGATGGCATCCCGCCGCCACTCGAACTGCTCCGCCATAGCTTCCGAAACAATAAGCAGCGCTTGCGTCGATACATTCAACCTGAATTTTGCACTTCATTCGCGCCGCCCTTCGCCTGATGATGAATCATCAAGCTAGGAGATGCAAGCCAACTAAAGTTGGCTACCACCCTACGGGTGATCAGCGATCTTTAGATCGCTTCCACCTTTTAGCCTGATGCTTCAGCATCAGGCGGAGGTTGGCGATTTCACCAATGCAAAATTCAGGTTCAACTGAGATCGTTTTCGTGCTGCGTGTCGCAAATTGAAAAGTGCAGAAAGGTAGGAGACCACGAGCATACAGGCAAGACTTTCGTCTTGCGCGCTCGGAACGCTTGCGCTTGAAGCCCGATTCGTATTATCTTCATTGCGAGAAATCCCTCCGCCAAGTGAATTTCTTTTCTGCACGAACGAGGCCCATCATGCCCGAGCTTCCCGATTTGATCCATCTCGAAAAAAAGCTCAATGAATATTTGCCCGGCGAGAAAATTTCAGCGGTCGAAATTCAAGAGCCAATCGTGTTGCGCATGCTGTTGCCCGGTGATTTCGCCGAAGCTCTGCGCGGCGCAGAATTTCACGCCGTCAAACGCCACGGCCCGTTTTTAACGTTCGCCCTTTCGAGCGCCAAAGAGCTCGTTATTCATCCCATGCTCGCCGGGCGTTTTCACTGGACCGAAGCGCCGGCTAAGCCGCCGGCCGCGTGCGCGCTCTCCTTGCACTGCGAAGCGAGCAAACACGCATTGCACTATAGCGACGACAAAAAGATGGGCAAAGTGTATCTCACGGCGCAGAGCGATTACAAAAAGATTCCTCGTTTCCATGAGCAAGGCCCGGACTTGCTCTCCGCGGATTTCACGCTTGCCTATTTCAAAGCACAACTCAAAAAATCGCGCAAGCAAGTGCGCGTGCTCATCATGGACCAAAGCGTGGTGAGTTGTATCGGCAACGCGTACGCGGATGAAATTCTCTTCGCCGCGGGCATTCATCCCAAAACGTTTTGCTATCAACTGCACGAAGCTGAAATCGAAAAACTCTATCGCGCGATTATCGAAGTCATGCAATGGGGCATCGCGGAAGTCGAGCGCGCCGCCAAGCCCATCGAAGTGAAAGTGCGCGAGCACGTGAAAGTACGCAATCGCAAAGACCAGCCGTGTTCAAAATGCGGTGCGAAAATTCGGCGCGCCGGCGTGCTCGGCTATGATGCGTTTTTTTGCCCGACGTGCCAGCCGCTCCAGCGCAACCAGTTCATCGATTGGCGCAATCTCCCCGAAGCGCCGGAGTGATTTTTCCTCTTCAAACAAAATCTTGCTTCACACTATCGAAATCTTAAATTGCTTCTGAAGTGAGAAAGCATTTTGGACGCGCAAGATTACCTCGCGCGGCCGCAGATCGCAACCCAAACAAGTTGAATGGTCAATCGTGAACTACAAGGAGCACATATGGCAGTTGAACGAGCAGCAGCAGTGACATTAGGCGGCAACCCGCTCACGCTTGTCGGCAACGCTCTCAAAGTCGGCGATCACGCTCCAGGCTTCACCGTGATGGCAAATGATTGGAAGCTCGTGCGCTTCGATAACTTCGGCGGCAAACCGACGTTGATCTCTACAATTCTTTCGGTCAACACCGGCATTTGCGACGCAGAGATCAAGCGCTTTAATGACGCCGCGAGTGCATTGGGCGAGCGCGCGCAGTTCTTCACCATCAGCACAGATTTGCCGTGCTCGCAAAGCATTTGGTGCGGCAACACCGGCGTGAAAAACGTGAAGACTTTTGCCGATCACCTCGATACCAACTTCGGCTTGGCCTATGGCACGCTCGTGAAGGAACTGCGTGTTCTTTCGCGCACGATCTTTGTCGTCGATAAAAGCGGCAAAGTGAGCTACGTGGAATATGTGCCGGAGATCGGACAACATCCGAATTACGAACAAGCGCTCGCTGCGATCAAGGCTGCCGCGGCGTAGACAGAAATCCCTCGGGCACGGAGACGTTCGTGCCCGTTTCTTTTTGCTATACTCGTTGCGGTTCGTTTGGTAAGTCATGCCCGCGAAAGCCGGCATCTACAAGCATTTGAAAAAAAATGATTCCCGCATTCGCGCATAGGCGTCAACCGAACGCGCGCAGCGCGAGAGAAGTCCCTCTTTGAAGGGGGATTTAGGGGGATGTTGGTCACGTGAACAATTTTAAAAGGCATTTTTCAATCGACCAACACCCCCCTGGCCCCCCTCAAGGGGGGAATCATTCGCTTCGGTTGACGCGCATGCGCATTCACGGGAATGACTGAGTGGAGTGAAATTCTAACCCGAAACGAGCATATTAAAAATTCTGCGCCAAAGGTGTAACGCGTGCGCGCGTTTGCTGCGTGACCTCTATCCCGAACTCTCATGTCTATCACCCCGCCCTTCTTCCGCGACCTCGCGCTCCCCGGCTTACGCGATGCTGTGGTATTCATCACTGGCAGCACACGCGGCAGCGGCCTCATGATGGCGCACTTGTTTGCGCAATGCGGCGCTTGCGTGGCGATCAACGGACGCGCGCACGAGACGACCCAACACCTCGCAGCGGAATTGCACGCACAATATCAGGTTCCAATCTTAGCATTGCCCGGTGATGTTGCCGACAGCGCGCAGGTTGCAGCAATGTTCGCGCAGCTCGCAGAATGGAGCGCGCAACGCCTCGACGTTCTCGTTTGCAACGCGGGTTACCCGCTGGTGCAGGAGGTGTGGCACACCCCGTTGCACGAAATGAAAAACGATGAAGCAAAGACATGGTTTGAAACCGTGCGCGCCGTGGATTTGGAAGGCGCGCGTGATTGCGCGCGGCATGCGTTGCGGTTGATGCTGCCGCAACGTCGTGGCAATATCGTGTTCATCAGCTCCACGCCCGCGCTTTCCGGCTATCGCGGCACGCCTTATACTGAAGCGAAAGCCGCGCTGTTGGGATTGACGCACGACCTCGCACGCGAATATGGTCCGCACAACATTCGTGTGAACGCCGTCGCGTTAGGAAACATTGCGAGCGGCTGGTATGAGAACCTATCCGAAGCACAACGTCGCGAACTCGCGCGCGAAGCGCCGCTCCGGCGTTGGGGCAATCCCGAAGAAGTCGCCGGCGCGATTTTGTTTCTTGCTTCAGAGTTGAGCGGTTACATCACGGGCCAGACGCTCGTCGTCGATGGCGGCAATGTGATGCGATGAAGGCAGAGGGCGTTTGGGAGTGACGAAGAGATGAGGCCGATGGCAATTCAGACAGTCGCAGAGAACTTTCCCGCGCAGAAATCTAACGCGCACTGCGAATCAGCAAACGCTTGCGGCAAGCCCAACCGAGCGTGCGTGTTTGAGGCTTGATATTGGGTTTGAAGATGAGGTGAGGGGAGTTGAAAATTGAAAAGCGCATTAGTTTGTGCTAATGCGCTTTTTTCATTCTTGCTCCGCGAAGGCGCAACCACGGCTGAACGCTGTTGCAAATGACTTATTTCAACGACATGGACGCCGCATTGCTGAACGCACCCGCGCCGGCGACATTCAAGCGCATGCGATACAAACCGCTGCGCGCGCAAAGATAGAGCGTTTGGTTGTCGTCCTCGCCCCACGCCATGTTGTGAATGTGTTTCGGCGCGTTGATCGTGCCGAGGTGTTTGCCCTCCGCCGAAATCACCCACAAGCCGCCGGGGCCGGACACATACAGATTGCCTTGTTGATCCACTTTAATGCCGTCAATCGCATCCTCGCCCTGCGCGCTCGTCATATCAAAAAAGACTTTGCCGTTTGAAAGCGTTGCGTCGGCATTCACTGCAAAGCGCAGCACCACAACCTTCTTCTCGTCTTGCTTTCCGTTCGTATAAAGGCTCGCGTCGTACCAATTGCCCACGTACAAATATTTTTCATCCGCAGAAAGCGCAATGCCGTTCGGCCCGCTCAACTCTGTGTTGAGCAATTGCAGCTTGCCTTGATAAAGCGAATAGACGCCGCTGAACTTCAACTCCTTGCGTGCATCTTGATAGAGCTTGGGAAAACCAAACGGCGGATCAGTGAAAAACAACGCGCCATCGGAGCGATACACCAAATCATTCGGGCTATTGAGGCGCTTGCCTTTGTAGTTATCCGCGAGCACCGTGAGCTTGCCGTCTTTTTCCAAACGCGACACGCGATGATTGCCGTGTTCGTTGATCGTCAATCGACCTTGCGCATCAAGCGCCAAACCGTTCGAGCCGGGTTGATGATACTCGGCAATGTCAGCGCCGGAGTATCCGCTCGGCGTGCGGAAAATTTCGAGCGTGCCTGCGCTATTGCCGTTCGGCGCATACTTGTAAATGATGTTGCTGTTCGGATCGCTGAAGAGCAAATATTTTCCCTCGCGCACCCACGCCGGGCCTTCGGTGAATTGGAAGCCCTCCGCCAATTTAAAAATTTTCGGATTCGGGCCGACGATGGCATCCATCGCGGGATCGAGGCGCACGATATTGACATTCACTTCCGCGGGCGTGAGCGCAAGCGGCACTGCTGCTGCATTTTTATAAAACTCCAACTTCGCGTAGCGCATCCAAATAAAATTCGTGGGCGGATTCGACAGTGGCCCATTCGCGCCAAACACTGCGAGTTGAATCTGCTGGCCGGGCTGCACGTTGCGAGCAAGCACAAGGCGATTCGCTGCATTCCAACCATTGATCACCGAGCCGCCTTCCTGCCCGAGCGCGCGCGAAAGCTCGCCGTCAACCCACACTTCGGCATAATCATCAAGCGCGGTTTCGAACACGGCCGTTGCGCCGCGCGTCTCAAAATTTTCGATGCGCTTGGGAATAGTGAGTTTGATGCGATACCAATTGAAACTCAACTTGCCGTTGCCGCGGCGCGCATTGAGCGTGTTCGGCGCAATCACTTGCCATTGCGCGTCGTCAAAATCAGCGCCGCCCGCATGCGGCGTGTAATCATACGTCTTCACCGCCGCGCCCGTTGGTTGATTGTCGGCGCCGGGGCCTTTGAAATCGACTTCAATAATTTTCGTGTCGCTGTAGCGCCATTCGCCTTTGACGAGTTGCGCGCCTTCTTGTGTGGCAAGATTGATGGTCGCCTCGGGCGCGCCCTTGGGCGTGTCCGCGGAAGTTTGTGCGAGAGCGGCAACTTTTGCCAGGCTCAACGCCGCTACAATAATGACGCAAGAAAAAAGGATACGATAGTACATTGTTCTCTCCATTCATAAAAGTTAGAGCAAACCATTTTTTCTTTTGTCGCAGGAAACGAGAACTGCTTACAGGCCTCGCGCGGGCTTGGGGAAATAATTGTGGGAAGAACATCTACTTTCCAAAATCGGGTCACGTGAAAATTGCGTGGCTCTCACCGAAAGGGCGCGAAGCGATTCTCGATAAACGTTCGGCGTCTTTGCGCTTGCTTCGAGCGCGTGGGTTGGTTATCATTATTTCGGTTGAACGCATTTCCCTACCGTTAGTCATCCAGCGCATCCGGCTTTGAAGGAACAGCAGAAGGCAATTTCTCCTGAGGTGCGAAAATGTCGCTCATGCTTGAACCCACACCGCTTCTTTGCAAACTTCATGAGAGGAAATGAGTATGGCATTTGACAACACGCTTGCCGAACGCGTGCGCAAGCAACTGCACAAACGCGCCGACGTGCAAGAAAAGAAAATGTTCGGTGGTTTGGCTTTCATGGTCAACGGCCATATGTGCTGCGGCATTGTCGGCAACGAACTCATGGTGCGCGTCGGACCGGAGCAACACGCGGAGGCATTGGCGCAACCGCATGCGCGCCCGATGGATTTTACCGGCAAGCCGATGAAGGGGATGGTTTATATTGATGCGAAAGGCGTGGCGAACGACGCGGCATTGCGCGCGTGGGTGGAGCGAGGATTGAAGTTCGTTAGCTCGCTGCCTGCGAAGAAGTGATCAGCCACCAGTAAACAGAGAACGAAAAGATGAAGAGCCCAATTACAACGCATGTTTTAGATACGGCGCAAGGCCGGCCTGCGAGCGGCATTGCAGTCAAGCTTGCGCAGCGCGATGCGAATAGCGCGTGGCAAGAGCTTGCCATCGGACAAACGAACGACGACGGTCGCATTATGAATTTGCTCCCGCCGGATTTTCAACTTGCGATTGGGTTGTATCAAATGACGTTTGACACCGGCAGTTATTTTCGCCGACAGGAAGTGGAAAGTTTTTATCCTTTCGTGAGCATTACTTTTGAGATCACGCACCCCGAGCAACATTATCACGTGCCGCTGCTGTTGAGCCCGTTTGGCTATTCCACCTACCGCGGGAGTTGAAGCCGATCAAGTGCAACCACGGTTGGGGCGTGGTTGAATACTTTGGCTTCACTGCGCGCCCTCGTTGCAGCGCGATTGTACTCTCTCCAAGAAGAGTTTCTCTTCATCAATATACAAACCGATTTGCGAGACCATGCGTTTGATGCCAAACAAGCCCTGCACCAGCGTTGGTTGCTTGCAATGAAGCACCAAACGCGGCGCACCGAAGATCGCCAAACTCAAATACTCTTTGCCCCGTTTCTCTCTCGCGTGGAATTTTTCAATTGCCGCGATATTGTTGAGCGGAAGATTAACGCGCCAACGCAGGCCGGTGCGAAGGAATAGAGTATCGGCGCTCAAAATAATCGGATGCAGCCGCAGCGCGTGATAATCGCCGAGGAGCCACAACATGCTATAAGCGCTCAGGCCCGTGAAAATCCATGCGGCGAGGCTGCGCCATTGTTGCAAGAGTATGTGAAGCGCCAGCGTTTCAGTGACGAGCGCCATCATCATCACGCCGAGAATCGCGCCATAGCCGCTCTTGCGATGATAGGAAAACACCGCATGCTTGAGATTGATCGGTTCGTATTTTTTAAACCAGCCGCACATTGCCAAATAGAGCAATGAAAACTCCGTGCGTATGAAGCCCAAGCCTGGCACCTTGCCGAGTACGCGGTGACAACTCTCTGCTAACGCATCGCTAAAATAAAGCTCGTCTGTTTGGATCGAACGAAAGGTTTTTATGAGCGCTCGAATCTTAATAGCGATGTAACTCAGCACGAGAAGTTCGATGAAAGGAATGACGAGTTTGAGAAGATCGAGATAGGCGTGTTGCTCAACCGGTAGAATCAAGCCGGTCAGCACCAAAGAGAGAATAAAGATCGGAATGAGCGTCACTAGCGGCGCGTGTTTGCGACGCACGGCGAGAAAGTAGTATAAGATTGGGATGCCGAGAGCAATGTCGAACGTAATCGCCAATGCGAGCATGTCGGGATTTTGCGCGAAGAACTTGGAAGAGATAATCTGCGCTTCAATTACACATATTGTTGTAGCCAGGGCGAAGAAGAATAGCCAGTGGAAGTTTGTCGCGAGTTTGAGGCGTGCCGTCATGAGGTCTCCTTTGGGTTTTGTTGGTACCTGAAGTCAAAGCTTGTTCGAGCCGAGATAGATTTTTGTTTCAATGCGCGTTTTGAAACTAAAAAGAAAGCGAGGAAACATGCAAGCCGTGCTCTCCCAAAATTGCTATGGCAAGTCTTCCGTGCGTTTCGCGAAGATCATTCGCCGACCGAACTATCATGACTTCAAAGAGGTGAATGTAGGCATTCAACTCGAAGGTGATTTCGAGACGGTTTATACCGAGGGCGACAATCGCAAAGTGCTGCCGACGGACACAATGAAGAACACGGTTTATGCGCTCGCAAAAGAGCATTCGCTGAACAGCATCGAGGAATTTGGGCAAGCGCTCGCGCAGCATTTCTTGCGGCACAATCCTCAGGTGTCGTGCGTGCGCATCGAGTTGAGCGAAAAGCTTTGGCAGCGAGTGATCGTTTCCGAATTGGGCGGGCATACACTGACCGAAAAATTTTTAGAGAACAATCCCCAAATCTCTCGCGCAAGTTTGCAGCAATGGCGACAAATGATCGTCGCGGAATTGGGCAAAGAGGCTGCGCCGCACCCGCACACGTTCATCAGCGCAGGCAATGAGAAGTGGACGAGCACAATTACGCTGCGTCGCGACCAACTCACCGTCGAAGCTGGCATTGAAAACTTGCTCATCCTCAAAACCACCGACTCCGGTTTTGAGAATTATATCAAAGATCAATACACGACTTTGAAAGAGACGAACGACCGCATCTTGGCGAGCGATGTGAACCTGCGCTGGAGTTATGCGAGCGCGAATATTGATTTCAATCGCTGCCGGCAAACCATTCGGCAAGCCGTGCTCGATACCTTTGCGCAGCACTACAGCTATTCCGTGCAGCAGACGATTTACTTACTCGGCAAAGCCGTTTTGGAAAAATGCGCGGAAGTAACGGAGATCAACCTCGTGATGCCGAACAAACATTACATTCCGTTCGATCTCGAACGCTTCGGCATGGAGAATCACAACGAGATTTTTGTTCCGACCGAGGAGCCGTTTGGGAGGATTGAGGGGACGATGAGGAGAAGTTTGGAATGATGATTGGGTGGAGTGGTGGTGCTGAATAGTGACGAAGCACGTGCGCAGCACTAAAAAACGTTTTGCTTTCATCGGCAGTATTCTTAAGTTGAAAGGCAAAGACGGGGTTATCCATGATAATCAAACGAGTCGTGATTCGTGAGCAGATCGTCGAAAAGATCTGGCGTAAGCATGGCGTTGACGAGGATGAAGTCAATGAGGTGTTAGGCTTACGTGAAACTCATTTCAAAAGGCTGGAAAAAGGGCATGTTGCTGGCGAAGATCTGTACGGCGGATACGGTCAAATAGAAAGTGGGAGATATTTAAGCGTCTTCTTCATCCACAAACTTGATCAAGCGGCCTTCGTCATCAGTGCAAGAGATATGGATTTAAAAGAACGGAAAAGGTATGCCAAGGCGTAAAAGTTTACCCGACTTTCAAAGCTTCGAGGAAGCTAGTGAGTGGCTAGATACTCACTCGACAGCGGATTTGTATGCTAAGTCCGTGAAGTTCTCTGTTTCTCCAAATCTCAAAGTCATCATTGTGGATGCCAACGATCAGCCAATTGAAACGCTCTCTCTAAAAAAGCAAATGAGCCATCAAATTCGCCGTATCGCGCAAAGAGAAGGGCTTTCATCTCGGCGCTTGATTGAGAGCTGGTTGAAGGAAAAGATTCGTGAACAGCTACAGGCACCCTTCTAAACAAAAAAAGCAGACGGCTCTTTCCTCGAACCGTCTGCTGCGCCATAGGAGGAGGGGAAAATCAGAAATCCACACCTACAGAAAATTGTTTTACGGGCGATTTGAAATCCTTCAAATCCGTGGGCCACGCCATGTCATACTTCAACACGAAGTAACCCAAATTGAGGCGCGCACCAACACCGAGCGCGCCGCGCAAATCCTGCAAATGAAACCCGCCCTTAGTTGAAAACGGTTGAAACGTTTCTTTCACCAAGCCTGGCACGTCGATGCCCCATGCCGCGGCCGCATCTGCGAACGCGACGCCGCTGAGAAAATCCGCCGAGGCGGGCAAGAATGGCAACAACGGATAACGATATTCGAGATTCGTGATCAAAAAACGCGTGCCAATCAACTCGCCATAATCCGCGCCGCGAAACGTGTACGGCCCACCGAGTTGGAACACTTGCGCATCACGGCCGAAGCTGCCTCCGCTCAACACGCGCATGGCGAGCACGGAGCGATGCAAGACGTTGCGATAACGACGATAATCGAGCACCGCGGTGGTGAATTGAAAATCGTTCGTCGCGCGTTGCACGTCCAAGCGGCTGCGACGACCGGAGATTGGGCCGAGCGGGCCATAGACCGTGTTATCATAAACCAACGCAGCGCCATATTGCCCGAACGTTGCGCCGCCCACATCCTGCGAGATTTTATCCACGCGACCAGTTTCAAAATTGAGTTGCTCAACCACGAAATCCGCATCGACAAACGTTGCGCCCGCGCTCACTTCGAGACGCGAATAACGGCTGAAGGGCAGATACGCAAACGCATTCACGCCGCGATACGTTTGCTTCACAAAACCCGCAGCGGTTTGAGAGATGAATGCACCATAGGCATTGTTGAGTTGAAAAGTTTCGAAGCCCCAATTGATGCGCCGACTTTGATTCAAATAGGCCAAGCCCACGTCTGTGTTCGAAAGATTGCGCCGCAGATTCGTGGAGAGCACAATGTTGTGATGATTAAGCACGTCACTAAACAAAAACTGCGCGCCGCCGGTTGTGCCGAAAAAGCCGCCGAAACTCGCGCCAATGCTCGCCGCGGAAAAGCTGGGCTTGTTGCTATACTTGCGCGCTTCGATGGAATCTTCATCGGTCAACGCATAGCTCGTGTAGAAGTTGTTCATCTCCGGCGTTGCAGGCAGCCATGCGGAATCGGATACGACAATGGTTGCAATTTCATGGTTCGCGTGCGCGCTATTCGCGTGCGCGGCGTTATAAGTGACGAGCGGCGTCGCTTCTTGCAACTCCATGCGATAGAGATGCCAACGTTGCTTCACGAAACTCGTAAAGACGAGCGTGCGGCCATCGGCAGACCAACTCATCGCAGGCGTGGTTTCCGTGAGGCCCACGACGCCGCTTTGCAGCGCAGTGATCGGCGTCACCGTGCGGCTCGCGAGAGTGAGGCGATAGATATTCGGAATGCCTTGATGATCGGACACGAACGCCAGCTCGCTGCCGTCATGCGACCATTGTGGATTGAGCGCGTTGCCTTCGAAATCCATCAACACTTCGATTTCTTTCGTCGCGAACGAATACAAAGCCAAATCCAAATCGCCGAAGAGCAACTGCTCCTCGTTGGTGCCGTGACCGCGATCGGTAACGAACGCGATTGACTTGCCATCGGGCGACCACTGCGGCTGCAATTCGGCAAAGCGATCTTCGGTCAAACGCACAAGCTTGTTGTCGCGCAGGCTCACCGTATAAAGATCGGAGCGACCGCCGCGAATGCCGGTGAAAACAAGTTGCTCGCCATCGGGCGAGAAGCTCGGGGAGGTGAGGCCATTCAACTCCGCGAACACGAGGCGATGCGTGATGCGATCTTCGAAAGGCTCCATCACATAAATCGCATCGTCCTTGCCGGATTTCGAAATGAAAGCGAGGCGCTCCCCGTCGCGCGACCAATTGATGGTCGTATCAAAAAAGCGCAACGATTCGAAATCGCGGCTCTGCCCGCCTTTGATCAACAAACGCTCGTCATACTTGCCGTTCTCTTTCATGGAGAGCAAGTAAATCTCTTCCGTGAGATTTTTATTCGCGACATACGCGACATGCTTGCCGTCGGGACTGAGCGCGGGCACGAGATTCATGCGATGAAAATAGCCGGCCTGCTTGCTCACGCGCTGCGCAATGGTTTCAACGCGCTGCAACGAAGAGTCCGCGGGCATCGCATCCGCTTGCGCGAACGCATGCCAGGCTTTGGTGAGGCCTTTGAAATCGAAACCGAGATGCTCTTTAAACGAGCGCTCGATGTCGCCGTAACTCACCGCGGTTTTAAAAATCTCGCCGACTTTCTTTTTGCCGTGTTTCTCGCCGACATAATACCACACGGATTCACCGAGGCGATACACGCGAATGTCATACGTGCCGTTCAACTCCTGCACGGAGACGAGATCATCGTGCAGCAAACCGTCGCGCACCCACATGCGCGTGATGTTGTCCATCCCAACCGAAAGATACTCCGCCATGCCTTCCACAAACCACAACGGCGGATCGAATCGATTGAGATTTGAGCGCGTGCTCATAATGTCGAATTGAAACGCATGCACCAACTCATGCACGAGCACGTGATTGAATTCGCGATACGAGCCGGTGATGGGCAGCACGACGCGTTTGCGCAGGCCTTCGGTCACGCCGCGCGTGCCGTCGTCGAGCAAGTCACTCACGACATTCGTTTGTTGAAAATCGTTGAGCGAGGCATAGAGCACGAGCGGAATGCGGCCTTTGATTTTGTGATCGAGCGCTTCGCTCAAATACACATAGCCGCGCTCGGCCATGCGCGCCGCGTCCAGCGCAGTTTCCGCAGCCTCGGTGTAATAATGCACGTCGAAATGCTCCGTGCGCAAAACCGCCCAATCAAATTTTTTGTACTGCACTTTATTTTGGCCGAACTGATAGCCTGGCTGTGCCGTCGCATTGCTGCTCAACACAAACGCGGCAAACAAGAGCGCGATATGCTTCAACTTCCTTGGCATGATTTACCTTTCCTTGCTGGTGGCTTAAAAAATTGCGTGACGGATTTGCCCACGCTTTTCGCAACGCATGTGCCAGGCAGTTTGAATGTTCGTAGTAACGCCTTCAGGCGTGCTGGTTCAATGAGCATAATACGCCTAAAGGCGTTACTACGAACATTTGTGGCAAATTCATTAACACGCATGACAAGCAACTTGTGCTGCGCTAGCATGATGCTGCCAAAAATTATTGCCGTGGGCGCGATTGCTTCTCGCCGCGCAGTTTGTTATCATGCGTGCGCAAATTCTTCACATGCACGAACAGGATTCTTATTCACCTCGCCGCCGATGCCGCTATTTGCTCTCGCTACGATTTTACTCTCTGCCTGCATGCACGCGGGTTGGAATCTTCTTGTGAAGCGCGCTTCGAACAAAGAAGTCTTTATGTGGTGGGCATTATTGGTGGGGACGTTGCTCTATACGCCAGTGCTCATAATTGGCTTCCCGATTCCGTCGCGGGTGTGGCCGTATGCCCTCGTCAGCGCGCTCATTGAAGTCGTCTACTTTTGGATTCTCACGCGCGCGTATGAACGCTACGATTTCTCGCTCGTCTATCCCATCTCACGCGGCGCTGCGCCGGTGTTGCTCGCGCTGTGGGCCGTCTTTTTTTTAAATGAAAAAATTGAAGCCGCAGGCGCATGCGGCATTGCGCTGATCTTGCTCGGCGTTTTCATTGTTGGGCAAGGCAAATTGCGTTTTGCGCGCGCGAATATTCAAGGCGTGCTTCCCGCGTTGGCGATTGCGCTGTGCATCTCGATCTATTCCGTGATCGACGCGGCTGCGGTGCGCATGATGTCCGCCGCGCCTTATAGCGTACTAATCATTGGATTGATCGGCCTATTCTTCACGCCCGTGGTATTGCGCAAGCACGGCGCGCTCGCGCTGCGCAGCGAATGGCGCATGCACTGGCGCACGATACTCGCCGTAGGAATTTTGCATACGCTGGCTTATCTTCTCGTACTGGAAGTGTACGCGACGAGCCGCGTGAGCTACGCGGGCGCGTTGCGCGAAATCAGTGTGGTGTTCGGTGCGTTGGCGGGATGGAAATGGCAAGGCGAGGCATTTGGCGGGATACGCGTGCTCGGCGCGATGCTCATCTTTCTGGGCGTGGTTGCGCTGGCGCTTGGGGAATGAGGAGAGAGTGTGAAGGCGAAGACGTGTATGACAACGGGACGAGAGGAAATTATGCTTTAGATAACGTAATGCCCATCATTGCAAAATGCTGATCAAAAGCAAAGGCTTCTCGAACTCCTAAATGACGACATACGGCGAAGCTGGTGCAGTCCGTAAAGGAAAACATGACGGTATCGTATTGGCAAAAAATCGCAACCGCTTCCTGAAATAAATTTTCATTGATTGCCATGCACTGCAAAACGTTGTCGCGTCGCGATTGCGCAATGAGGTTGAGGAGTTGCACGGCAACTGAATGCCCGGCGTCATAACGCAACCGCGTTGCGGTTTCGTCGATCACATAATCCGTGGTCACGAAACGCGCTTTGCGACGTTTCAAGCCGGCATAGATGGCGATTGCTTCATCATGATATTCATCGGCTTCTTCCGAGAGCGCGATCCAGGCGCCGGTATCAACAAAAATCATGGTTTTCTGCCTTTGCCATACAGGATTTGATCGTGATTGACGGAGGCATCGATTCTTCCCGTGTTGCAAAGACCGATGATTTGGTCCAGCGCGGCATACTCGCTCTCCGCTTGCGGCGGCGAGATGAGCTCAACCTTCAGCCAGATCTTATCTTGCGTCAGCTTTTCGAAAATGCCGATGCGCGGGATCAAAAAACCGTTTTCGAGCTTTAATGCTTCAACCTGCATTGTGTCGCCTCGCTTTTTACAGTTTGAAAATGAACCCCTCGCTGCTTTGATTCGTCGCAAACATACAAAGGCACGCCATGATTTGCAAGATTTCATTCATAGTTTTTGGGGTGGTTTTTATCAACGGAGGCCGTATGCGTTTAAACTAGCGCAATTAAGTCTTTGCATTGTTTTTCTCATTTACTCTCGTTCCCCAACTCCGTTTGGGAACGCCATTGTTTTAGAAACTCTGTTTCGAATTTTCTAAACGGAGGTCCAATGCATTTTCAACTAGCCCCACCAAACTTGTGCAGCGTTCGTTCCGCTCTTTTCTTTTTCATCCTTCCTCTTTGCCTCCACGCGCAAACCATGACGGTGGAAGAATACGAGCCGAAGTCTACGCTCGTGGTGCCGCAGCATCTTGTCACGCGCGCGAAGTTTCCGTTTATCGACGTGCACAATCATCAATGGCCGAACATGCGCGCGGGCGCGGTGGATACGCTCGTCATGGAGATGGACAAACTCAACCTGGCAGTAATGGTCAACCTCAGCGGCGGCACGGGCGAGACGCTGAATAAAGTCGTCGCGAACATGAAGCAGCGCTATCCCAAGCGCTTCGTGATCTTCGCCAATCTGGACTATGGCGACGTGAATCATCCTGACTATGGCAAACGCGCCGCGACGCGGCTGGAGCAAGATGTGAAGAACGGCGCGGAGGGTCTGAAGATTTACAAGAACCACGGGCTCACGCTCAAAGACAGTTTGGGCAATCGTATTGCGACGGACGATGTGCGCTTCGATCCGGTGTGGGCGAAGTGCGGCGAGCTTGGTATTCCGGTTTTGATTCACACGGGCGAGCCGCATCAATTCTTTGAGCCGATTGATGCGCATAACGAGCGTTGGCTCGAACTCAAACAATTTCCCGATCGCGCGCGCCCGCCGGAGCACTTTCCTTCGTGGGAAAAAGTGATGAGTGAGCAGCACAACGTGTTCGCGAAGCATCCGAAAACGATTTTCATCAATGCGCATCTCGGCTGGATGGGAGGCGATTTGGCGCGGCTCGGCGCGCTGATGGATAAGCTGCCGAACATGTATACCGAGTTGGGCGCAGTGCTCGCGGAGATCGGCCGGCAGCCGCGCTTTGCGCGCGAGTGGTTCATCAAATATCAAGATCGCGTCATGATGGGCAAAGACATTTGGGCGCCCGCGGAGTATCACGTTTACTTTCGTGTGTTTGAAACGTCCGATGAGTATTTCGACTACTATCGCAAGCGCCATGCGTTCTGGAAGATGTACGGGCTTGATCTGCCCGACGAAGTTTTGAAGAAGGTTTATTATAAGAACGCGCTGCGGATTTTGAAGGGCGTGGATAAGAGTATGTTCCCGCACTAGGCTCAAGTTTGTTGTTTCCACAGATTGACGAATACGCGGAAACGCTAGACGCTGCGTTGGAAAATATCAGTGCGGCGGCAGGAGGCCATCGCTTTGAAGTCAGCTCGCTTGCAAAGGCCACCTCGGTAAACAAGCGGAGATGACACGCAAGAACGCGCAGCGACAGAGCAAAAGAAAAAGCCAATGGGTGAAGGTTATTGCGTTATGCCGCCGCCGTTTTGCAGTGCCGGTGGCTGCGCGCGGAGGGCAAGGACACGAGGGCTTCGGCATCTTTCTCCTTGCGCTTGTAAATCCGGCTTGCTATTTTTCTTGCGTCGATTGGTGCCCCTCCCCTTAAAACTTATGCTCAGAGGTCATAATTTTTTTCGTGTCGTGTGTTGTTTCGGTCTAACTTAATCAAGAGCCGGAACGTTTGTGAGGTACGAACGCTCCGGCATCGTTGTCCGTTACTCACCCTAAGCTTTAGGGAGGAAACACATGGTAGCTCGTTCCAGGCTATCGCAGTTGTCAATCTTCGGGCTTGCACTCTTGCTGGCCTGTGGCTCCGCCTTCGCGCAAACCGCGAGCATCAAAGGCAAAGTCACGGATGCGCAGACGGGAGAGGCGCTGCCCGGAGCGAATGTGCTGGTGACTTCTGCCGGAGGCGCTTCTACGGGTGCCGCGGCGAATAGCACCGGAGGTTTCGAAGTGAAAGGTTTGTCCGCCGGAACGTATTTGGTTTCGGTGTCCTACATCGGCTATGAAAAGAAGGTGATGCCGAATGTAAGCTTGGCCGCAGGCGAATCGAAGACTATTGATCTGGCGTTGGCTCCTGCGGGAATTGATTTGGACGCGGTTGTGGTTTCGGCTTCGCGTCAGGAAGAAAAAATTCTCAATGCTCCGGCGGCGATTTCCGTGCTCGAGGCTGCGGAAATGCGGCATGTGGTTTCGCCCTCGGCGCAGGCTGTGCTGACGAACATTACCGGCGTGGATATGGCGAAGACCGGTATCGATCGCGAAGAGATCGTGCTGCGCGGCTTCAACAATGCCTTCTCGGGCGCGACCTATGTGCTCACCGATTATCGCCAAGCCGCGGTTGCTTCGCTCGGCGTGAATCTGCATTCGATCATGCCGAACGCGAGCATTGATCTCGAACGCGTGGAAGTCGTGCGCGGCCCGGGTTCCGCGCTTTACGGCGCAGGCGTTGATGCCGGCGTCATTCACTACATCACCAAAAACCCTTTCACCAGTCCCGGTACTTCCGTCTCCATTGGCGGCGGCGAACGTTCTTCGATGTATGCCTCCTTCCGCCAAGCCGGTACAATGAGCAGCAAACTCGGCTATAAAATCACCGGCCAATACGCGAAAGCGGATGATTGGGAATTGAACCCCTACAATCCGCTCGATCAAACGCAGTTGCTCAGCGATGTGAAAGAACGCGACTATGGCTATGAAAAGTACAACTTCAACGGTATGTTGCAATATCGTTTGAGCGATCGCACCTCGTTGACCGCGAACGGTGGCATTTCCGCGCTGGATGCAACGGTGCTCTCCGGTATCGGAACGTTGCAGGCCATTGACTTCGGCTATTCCTACGGCCAGCTTCGTTTGCAATCAGGCAACTTCTTTGCGCAAACGTATATCAACCGCAACGACGCGGGTGATTCGTTTGTGTATGGCACCGGCGCAAAGGTGGTTGACAATTCGCAGTTGATCAACGCGCAAGCGCAGTATGATTTCAGCCTTTCGAACAATCGCCACAAAGTCATTGTCGGCGCGGATATGGACATCATCACGCCCGATACGAAAGGTACGATTTACGGCCGCAACGAAGAGAATGACCAAATCAAAGAGTATGGCGGATATTTGCAAACCACGCTCGGCCTCGCGGCCAAATTTGATTTGACCGTTGCGTTGCGCGGCGATTACAACAACATTCAAGAAGAGTTTCGCCTCTCCCCCCGCGTGGCGGCAGTGTTCAAAGCCAGTCCCTCGCACACCTTCCGCGCGACGTATAACCGCGCGTTTTCTTCTCCCGGCAACAACTCGCAGTTTCTGGATATCATTGCGGCGGCGCCGAGCGCGGCCTTGCCGCTCTTTGTGCGCGGTCGCGGCGCAGCGTTTGGCTATAATTTCGAACGCAATGCCGCTTATTCCGCACTGGCTGGCACCGACTTGGTTGCCACGAGCTTGAATCCGGCGACCCTCGGCGCGAAACAACCGGTCGGTTTGCCGCTTAACTCGGTGTACGGCTCCGTGTATGCCGGCATCGCGGCGATTCCGGTTCCTGTGCTCAAAACCCTGTTGCCTGCGCCGTTGAATCAATTCCCCGACGCCAACATTGCCGCGCTCGTTGCTTTGCTCTCACCGGCAAGCACCAACGTGCAAGGATTTTCCAAAGGCGTGTTAGGCATGTTGGATCTCTCCACACGCCAAATCAATCGCATTTCCGATGTCGCGAACATCGATCCGCTCGAAGCCACGATTTCTTCCACGCTCGAAGCCGGTTACAAAGGTTTGTTCGGCAATCGTGTGCTGTTCGCAGTTGACGGCTATTACACCACGCGTGAAAACTTCGTTGGTCCGCTGCTCGTCGAAACGCCGTTTGTGCTCGTACCCACGTTGCTTTCCGATCTCACCGCTGCAATGGCTGCAGGTATTGATGCCAACGCCGTGTTGAAAGGAGCTTTGGCTCAAGGTGGTATCACGCCGCAAGCCGCTGCTACGGTGATTGCCGGTTTGGCCGCGCGTAATTTACCCAGCGCCTCCACGCCGGTTGCGCTGGTGGTTCCAACCGAAAACGATCTCGGCGCGGGCAAAGCTCCCGAGCTTTTGCTCACCTATCGTAATTTTGGTAAAGTCGACTTCTACGGCGTCGATGCTTCCGTGCAAATCATCGCCTCCAGCCGTTTGAATTTCTTCGGCAACATGTCTTATGTGAGCGACGATTTCTTTGACAACGAAGAACTCGATGAAACCAACACCAGTTTGGCCGTTGCGCTCAATGCACCAAAATTCAAATTCAAGACCGGCTTTAGCTACACCGTGCCACGAGGCATTAACTTCAACGCTTCGGGCCGCTATTCCGATGGCTTCCCCGTGCGTTCCGGTCCGTATATCGGCGACGTGCGCAGCTACTTCCTGCTCGATGTCGGCGCCGGCTATGACCTCGGCAAGTTCGCACCGGGCATGAGCCTCGACGTGACCGTGCAAAACTTGCTGGATAATGAACACCGCGAATTCATCGGCGCGCCATTGCTCGGTCGCCTCGCGCTTGCGCGGTTGAATTACACGTTCTGATTTGAAGTTTTAGTTTAGATTTGGCTGAAGCCCCGTGGAGCAATCCGCGGGGCTTTTTCTTTTTGAAGAAAAGAAAGTGTGGGAGAAGGTTGGGAACGACAATGCGCTGCGAGGAATTTGAGGAGGAGCAAAGCGAGAGGAAGTTGTAACGAAGGTTGGAGCAGCTTTAAAGTTTGCAATACGCCGCAAATGCCTCTGCGTATTTTTCGATGCTTTCAGGGCCGGTGCTCATGATTTTATAAACCTCCCGCATATCGACGCGCGCGTAGCCATGCACAATGAGATTGCGAAAGCGCCCCATCTTTTTGTAGAGTTCCGCCGCCTCCATTGAAAACAAACCATGCTCCGCAAGCTTGTCCATGGCCTCGCCAAAGCTTCCCGGTATACCCCATTCTTCGTCGGAAATGAGATGATCCGCAAGATCTAGGCAACCTTGGATTGCGATCTGAAAGTTGAAGAGCACTACGTCCTGCGCATCGGCATCTTGCAGGAACTGCGCTTCGCTTAAATGCCTGCGCGAGCGAATGCGCGTCACTGCTTGCCGAATTAAAATGATTTTATTCAAGACGAGATTCTGTGCGACCACGTTGCCTCAGCCTTTCTCGATAAACATTCAACATCCGCTCATAGTGCGGCAAGAAATCTATGTACTCAAGATTTTTTTTCACCACGAAGGCTTTGCGCGTCGCCGGATCGCGATCACAGAGCAAAACGCCCTTTGAGATGATTTCCTGAATCAGCGGCAAGTGCTCCAGCGTGTTGAGAATCTTCACATCCGCTTCGCGATGAAACGCGGCTTCGATCTCATTGAGCACCTTCGTGTGCACCGTTTCCATTTCTTCGTGCGTAAACGGCTCGGCCAATAAAAGCGCGACGTCAATATCACTATTGGGCCGCAGCTTGTTTCTCGCAGCCGTGCCGAAGAGGTACGCCGCGTTGATTTGCGCATGGCGCTGCACGATATTTTTGAGTCGTTCCATTTCCATGCACAAAGGTAAGCCAAAGCCTGGCGATCTTCAAGCGCAAACTTTGCAGGAGCCGCAGGCGCACGCGGCTTGACATTCAGAATTGAGTTGAGCACATTGTCGGTGTGCGAAAGCATCTTTTGTTTATCATAACCGAGGAGCCACATGAAAACCTATCGTGTCAAACCCGGCAGCACAGTGCAGCTCAAAGAATGGGATCCCAACGACAAAGCGGAGTTCCAAGAGAACAAAGAAGAAGGCAAAGCGCTTTTGCTCAAATTGAATCAGCGCATTGATGAATTGCAAGAAGTGCTCTATGCCGAGCACAAACACAAAGTGCTCATCGTACTGCAAGCCATGGATACCGGCGGCAAAGACGGCGCAATTCGAGACGTGTTTGAAGGCGTGAATCCGCAGGGCGTGCACATCGTTTCGTTTAAGAAGCCCACGCCGGACGAGTTGGATCGCGATTACTTGTGGCGCGTGCATCAACGCGTGCCGGGCAAAGGCGAAATTGTTGTGTTCAATCGCAGCCATTATGAAGACGTGCTCGTGGTGCGTGTGCACAATCTCGCGCCGCAAGAAGTTTGGAGCCAACGCTATGAACAGATCAACCATTTCGAACGCATGCTTGCGGCAGAGGGCACGACCATTCTAAAGTTTTATCTGAACATTGACAAAGAAGAGCAAGCGCAGCGCTTGCAGGCGCGTTTGGATGATCCGCAAAAACGCTGGAAGTTCAACCCCGGTGATTTGGAAGAGCGCAAACGGTGGGACGATTACATGGCGGCCTACGAAGAGGCACTGAGCAAAACGAGCACAGAGTGGGCGCCGTGGTATATCGTTCCGGCGAATCGCAAATGGTACCGCAACCTCGTGCTCGCCACAACCATGATCGAAGCGTTGGAGAATTTGAACATGAAATTTCCCGCCGCGCCCGCGGAGTGGAGCAAGCTCAAGATCGCGTGAACTGCATAAAATTTCCAGGCAAGCAATGATCAAACTTTTTCTCAAGCCCGAGCGCGAGCGCTCCGTGCGTCGCTTTCATCCGTGGATCTTTTCCGGCGCGGTCGCGCGCATCGAAGGCAATGCCCAAGCAGGCGAAGTCATCGCCGTTCATGCTGCGGACAATACGTTCATCGGTCGCGGTTTTTATAATTCCGCGTCACAAATCGTTTGTCGCATGCTCACGTGGGAGGAGGAGCCGGTCGATCATAACTTCTTCGCACGCAAAATCGCGCAAGCGTATCAATTGCGGCAGCGCCTCGTCGCGCCTCATGCGAATGCGTTTCGTCTCATCAACGCCGAAGGCGATGGCTTGCCGGGTTTGATCGTGGACAAGTACGGCGATTATCTCGTTGTGCAAATGAGCACGCTCGGTATGGTGCGGGAGAGCGCGACAATCATCGCATGTCTGCAAGACCTGCTTCAGCCGCGAGGCATTTTTGAGCGCAGCACTGGCGCGGCTTTGCAAGAAGAAGGATTGCAACCCACGCTGCGCTTGCTCGCCGGCGAAGAGCCGCCACAGCATATTGTCATTGCAGAGAACAACTTGCGTTTCAACGTGAACGTGCGGGAAGGGCAGAAGACGGGATTCTTTTTAGATCAAAGAGAAAATCGGCGATGGGTGGCGCAGCATGCACAGGGGCGGGCTGTGCTCAATGGGTTTTGTTATACCGGCGCCTTCTCGGTTTATGCAAAAGCCGCGGGCGCGGCTCGCGTTGTGTCCGTGGATTCTTCCAATGCCGCCATGCAACTGGCGAAAGAGAATTTCGTGCTCAACAACTTGCCCGTCGCGCCGGAAGATTTTGTCGCGGCAGATTTGTTTTACTTTCTCCGCAGCACCACGCAGAAGTTCGATCTCATCATTCTCGATCCGCCGGCATTTGCACATCGGCAAAAGGATATAGAGCGCGCTGCACGCGCATACAAAGACATCAATCTGCAAGCACTCAAGCTGCTCAACCCCGGCGGCTTATTGTTGACCTGCTCCTGCTCGCAGCCGCTCTCGCCCGATCTTTTTCAAAAGATATTGTTCGGCGCAGCCGTGGACGCCAAGCGCGCTGTGCGTATTCTCGGCCATAGCGACCATGCGCCCGACCACCCGATTAACATTTATCATCCCGAAGGAAGATACCTCCAAGCGTTTTTGCTGGCGGCCGCCTGAGTCGCACCACGCGATACCCCGTAGCCACTCCCTCTACTTTACCTCTCTCGCGTCAACTCCTCGGGCAGTTTTTTATCAACCACTGGCCGGCTTGGTAAATTTGCAATCTCCCACGCCGTCGCGCCAATCGTGCGCGCGACTTTTTCCAATTTTACGAAATCAATTTTATCCACGGAATCCGAAGGCTTGTGATAGTCTTCATGAATGCCGTCGAAATAGAAAATGATGGGAATACCTTTTTGCGCATAATGAAAATGATCGCTGCGAAAGAAAAACTGATTCGGATCTTTGGGGTCGTCATAGCGCGGATTAAAGGCGAGATTCAGAAAGTTTTTATTCACCCGCTCGCTTAACTCGCCGAGCTGCGTGCTCATCATCTGCGCGCCGATCACATACACCTCGTGCGGGCCTGAAAGCGCGTCATTCGCAGCGTTCGTATCGCCCGGCTTCTTGCTGCGGCCGATCATGTCCATGTTCAACTGCGCCACGATTTGCGTTAACGGCACGGTCGGATTATTCGTGAAATATTTTGCGCCCCACAAGCCTTGCTCTTCACCCGTGTGCCATACAAACAGCAGCGAGCGCTTAGGACGCACGCCGTGCGCAAAAGCTTCGGCGATCGCGAGCAAAGCGGTCGTGCCGGAGCCGTCGTCATCTGCGCCGTTGTAGATCGAATCGCCCGCCACGGCTCGCCCAATGCCGACATGATCATAATGCGCACCGAGCGCAACGTATTCCTGCTTGAGTTTGTTGTCGCTGCCTTCGAGCACCGCAATGACGTTGCGCGTTGTCTCTGCTTTGGTTTTCACCGCCACCGTGAGACGCAAAATTTTAGAAGCATTCAACGCGAAGGCTTTGCCCTTTTCGCCGCTCAAACTGCGTTTGAAAATCGTCTGCGCACTTTCGCTTTCGTTGCGAAAGATTTCCGTGAGCAACTGTGCCGAAGCCGTGATATTCGGTACCGCGGGCTCTTCTTCTTCCTGAAACTTGTTCACAAAGACCTCGCCCGCCTCCACCGCGTTCTGCCGTGTGCGCGGCCAATTGGCGAGCGATTGAAATGTGGGCACATAAATGATCGCACTCGCACCGCGCCGCCGCGCATAGCCGGAAGGGCTTTCCCAATCCGCGCGATTAAAGCGCATGCCCGATGGAAAGCCCGCATGCGTGATGATGATTTTCCCGCGCACCTCAAGGCTCTCATCCGCAAACAAACTATCCGACTTGCTCGTCCAACCCTGGCCGATGTAAACCATCGCCCCATTCACTTGCGCCGCGGTTTCATTCGCCAAAAAGTCTTCGCCATATTTCCACGTCCGCCCGCTGACTTCGGCCATCGTCATGCTCGGATCAATCGTGACCTGCGACAGCTTGAGCGTTTGAAAATAGCTGCCATCTTCTCCCGCGGGCTTCGCGCCAAAACGCATGAGCTGCGTCGCGAGAAATTGCGCCGCGGTGTTCAAGCCGCGCGACGGTGTATTGCGGCCTTCGAGTTCATCGGACGCGATGAAAGAAAGATATGCTTTGAGTTGCGCCGCCGTAATCTCTTCGACGTTGCCATATGTTGTTTGAGACTTGCGCTGCGCCGAAACATTGGCAACAAGCATCAACCCACAAACAAAAATAATACGAAACCCTTGCTTTGACGACATGCCGTTTCCTCACTAAAATGAACCGTTATAAAACCAACTCGCCGCGCAACACCGTCACCGCGCTTCCGCCGACTTTGACCGTCGCAATATTATCGCGCGGGCCAACCACTTCCACAAACGCGCGTCCCGGACGCTGCATGCCGTGACCTTGCTCCGCGATAAATGCCGGCTGCGCGAGCAAACCATAATGCCACAAATACGCCGCCATACCGCCCGTGGCCGAACCGGTGAAAGGATCCTCCAGCGTGTCGGGCGGCGTTCCAAAATGTCGCGCCGCGGTTTGGCCCGCGCTTGTGAAGCCTTGCATGCAGAACAGATGCGGGCTAAAAAAATCGCCGCGCGCGCGGAGCTGTTCATACGCCGCGATCTGCAACTGCGCGCGTTGCAAAGCCTCCAAACCACGCAGCGGAATCATCAACTGCGGCGTGCCCGTGCTCACGGTTTGAATTGGCGCATTGGGCAGCGCCTCCTCCGCGCGCAAACCAAACGCGGGCAACACTTCCGCTGCTGTATATTTCGCCATAAAACGCGGCTGCTTTTGACTCATCACGACGCGCTGCACTTTCCCCGCTTGCGCGAAAATCTCCACCGCAATCGGACCGACTTGCAACTCCAACGTGATCGCCGTGTAATCGCCGCGCAATGGCAGCCGCCCGGTTTCAACCAACGCAAACGTCGTTGCAATCGTCGGATGTCCCGCGAGTGGAATCTCCTCCGCGGGCGTGAAATAGCGCACGCCGAAATCTGCGACCTGCGAACGTCGCACAAACGCCGTTTCCGAAAGATTCATCTCGCGCGCAATTGCCTGCATCGTTGCCGCACTGAGCGCATCGGCCTCGAATACAATCGCGCACGGATTGCCTTCCAGCGCGCGCTCGCTGAACGCATCCACTTGCATGAACGGATAGCTGGGCATGAATATCCTTTCTGCGCTATTTGTAGAGATCGCTCTGCATGCGCGCCATTTCTTCCGCCACTGCTTGCGCCTCATGCTCGCCGCTCGCGCGCAACTTCGCGATCACCGCGCGAAAATTTTTCTCATCGCGATTTTGGCTGAGTTTAAACTTCGCCTCGATGCGCGTCACCGCAATCTCAAACGCCACCAACGCTTTCATCTCGCGCGCCACGTACTCGTCCGGCAAAGCCTCCATGCGATATGGCGCACTCGGATTCGTCGCCGCTTCATTCGTATCCACCAAACGTTTCAGCACCGCGCGCGTTTCCGCTTCGTCTGCAATGATGCGCGCCTTGCCATAAACATGCGCCGTCATATAATTCCACGTCGGCACATTCACATGATCATACCATTGCGCCGAAACATACGCATGCGGCCCGGAAAAAATCGCCAACGTTTCAATATCTGTTTCCAACAAACGCCAATGCCGATTCGCGCGCGCCACGTGCCCATAAAGAAATTTCGCCCCGCCTTCATGCGCCACAAACTCCAACGGCAAATGCGTCGCGAACGGCACGCCCGCCTCGCTGCTAATCAAAATGCCGAAACTGTTGCTGCGAATAAAATCCGCAATCGTCTTTTCATCCGTCACGCGATTCAAAGTGGGAAGATACATCGCATATCCTCATCATGCACGACACAGAAGTTTTCTTTTATGGCTTGTCGCTGCGCGTTCTTGCGTGTCCTCTCCGCTTGTTTACCGAGGTGGCCTTTGCAAGCGAGCTGACTTCAAAGCGATGGCATTCCGCCACCTGAAATATATTTTCAAACAACCGGCGGTCATCACCTTGCCCTCTTTGTCTTGTTCCCAAACTGCGTTCGCCCTCTTTCGCCCTCTTGTTCCCAAACTCCGTTTGGGAACACACGTGCATGAGAAACTCCGTTTCCAAATTTTAAACAATGGGATCTCGAAGAGCGCATTTGAAAAGTCCCCCCTTGAGGGGGGTTCGGGGGGTGTCATCGCGTCATTGGCAACCAGCACAACACAGATTTGCAATTTGATTACTCTGCAATGGCGCATTTATGAATATTGAGGCGTTCACTTTTGCTAGAGAACACCCCCCAAACCCCCCACAAGGGGGGAATTAGATCGTGCTCGGACCTTTCGCCCTCTTGTTCCCAAACTCCGTTTGGGAACACACGTGCATGAGAAACTCCGTTTCCAAATTCTAAGCAAGGAATGACAGCGAGACAAAGCGAAAGAGCCAAACGCCTCACCCCGGCAAATTCTCGTTGCGCGTGCCGCTCCACTTTTGCCCGAGCCACATCACCAGCCCAATGAGCACCGTCAACAGCACCGAGTACGCCGCCGCACTGCCGAGATTGAACAAGCGCAGCTCGGAAAAAATCGCAATCGACAGCGGTCGGTTCGAATACGTATAAAGCAAAATCGAAGAGACAAACTCGCCGAGCGCAATGACGAAAGCCATCATACTACCGGTCACAATACCGGGCAGAATCAAAGGCAAAGTGATGCGACGAAAGCGCATCGCCCACTGCGCGCCGAGATTCTGCGCTGCCTCATCCAACGCCGGATCGAGTTGCACCAACGAAGCCACCACCGCGCGAAACTGAATCGGCAAATGGCGGATAAAATAAGCGAGCGGCAAAATCGCCGCGCTGCCGATGAGAATATTTCCGCCCGTGAACCAAAACGGTTGATCAAACACAATGATCAATGCAATCGCAATCACGGTTCCGGGCACGGCCCACGGCAACATCACGCTCGCGTCGATCACATGATTGAGCGCGCGCGCGCGGCGGGAGCGCGTGCTCATAAAAGCCGCGGCCACAGCCACGAAAACGCCCGCCGCGGTCGCCACTCCAGCCATCCACAAACTATTCAGCCACGGCTCCGACATATCACGCGTCGTAAATAGATTCGCAAAATTGGCGAGCGTGAACGTATCAGGAAGAATTTGCGACGTCCACGTATCGTTTTTGACAAACGCAATGAGCACGAGCGTGAGTTGCGGCAACATTAAAAAGAAAATCGCCAAGCCGCCGCCGAGCGCGAGCAAAAATTTTTGCCACGGCTTGGTCACGTGTCGCGGCGGCATTGCCACGCCTTTGCTCCCGCGTCCCTCGGGATGATCGCGGCCATACCAGCGCATCAAAAATAAAAAGAGCAGCGAAATGCCGGCGAGAATCACCGCCTGTGTGATCGACAATGCGAGGTCACCGTTGAGCTTGGCTTTATAAATTTCCAACGAAAGAAAACGCCACGTACTGTTGCCGCCAAACAGGTAGGGCGCAGTGAAACTCGCCATGGAGTTCATGAACACGAGCATACTCGCGCCGAGCAATGCCGGCTGCAACTGCGGCATGATCACACGCCGCCAGAGCATGAAACGACTCGCGCCCAAACCGCTCGCTGCTTCTTCGAGCGAGCGATCCAAACCCGCGAGCGCGTTGCGGCTGAAGAGATAAAAGAAAACATAGAAACTATAAACGTGTACGAGCAGAATCGCGGGCATATCGCGCATGACGAGCGGCGCGGTTTCCAAACGCAACGCCTTTTGCAGCAGCCGCGGAATAATGCCGGTCTCGCTCATGAGAAAATAAAACGCAATCACGCCGACCAACGGCGGCAACAATAGCGGCAAGGTCATGAGCACGCCGAACAGTTTGCGTCCGGGAAATTGAAAGCGCGAGAAGAAAATCGCGAGCGGCACGCCGACCAACGCGCTGCCGAGCACCGTGAGCAGTGAGATCGCAACGCTGCCCCAGAGCGCGCGCAAGTACGTGGGATTATCGAAATCGAAGAAGCGTTTGAAATTGGCGAGCGACCATTCGCCGTTCAGCAGAAGGCTTTCTTGCAGAAGTTCTAAAAGAGGAAGATAGATGATCAGCGCGAGCAGCACGAACAGCGCGGCGAGCGCAAGCCATGAAGCCCAATAACGCTGGAATTGATCGCGTGCTTTCATGGGCCAACTCAACTTTCAAACACGGCAATGGCATGCGCCGCGATTTCAACTTGGATCGGCGCGCCGGGCGGCATCGCGTTGAAATCCGCGCCGAGATGTTGCGCGGTTTGCTCCAGCGACATACGCGCGGAGCATTTGCAATCGGCAACGGTGAAGTGCAGCAGCCAATGCGTGCCGGAAAATTCCGCGGTGCGCCACGAGCCGGAGAGTGTGATCGTATCGGTGACACCCCCCTCAAGGGGGGAATCTGCTGCTTGCATGATCTGGACATTCCCTCCTTGATGGGGGATTAAGGGGGGTGTTGCTGTCGCACGATTTTGTGCTCTCATCACGCGCGCATATTCGGGGCGAAAGGCGATCTGCACGTTCGCGCCTTCGGCAAAGCGCTTTGCCAGCGAGGTGGGGATTCGGGCGCGCTCATTGGCAATTGCGATTATCATCGCTTCGTTTTCACGCGCGAGCACTTTGCCCGGCAATGCGTTGCTCGCGCCGATGAAGTTCATCACGAAAAAATTTTTCGAAGCAGTATAAATTTCCAGCGGCGAGCCGATTTGCTGCAACGTGCCGGCATTGAGCACGGCGATGCGATCCGAAAGCGCCAGCGCCTCTTCTTGATCGTGCGTCACGTAAATCGTGGTGATGCCGAGTTGGCGCTGCAATCGCTTCAACTCCGCGCGCGTGGAGCGACGCAATTGCGCATCGAGATTGGAGAGCGGCTCATCGAGCAACAAAATCGCGGGCTTGATTGCCAACGCGCGCGCGAGCGCAACGCGTTGTTGTTGTCCGCCCGAAAGCTGCGTCACCGGGCGCTCGGCATAACTCGACATCTCGACGAGTTGCAATGCTTCATGCACTTGCGTTTTGATTTCAGCAAGCGGCATTTTACGCGCACGCAGGCCGAATGCAACGTTTTCGAAAACGGTGAGATGCGGAAAGAGCGCATAGTTTTGAAACACCATGCCGGTGTTGCGCCGGCTCGGCTGGCTCGCGGTGACGTCGGTTTCGTCGAAATAGATGCGGCCTTGCTCCGGCGTTTCGAAACCGGCGATCATGCGCAGCGTGGTGGTTTTGCCGCAGCCGCTGGGACCGAGCAGGCTGAAAAATTCGCCTTCGGCAATGTCGAGCGCGAGATCATGCACCGCGATCATCTTGCCGAATTTTTTTTGAATGTTTTCTAAGCGAACACGCGCCATGGGGATTATGCGGATAGGAAAATCAAAGGTGGAAGAAACTTCTAATGAAATTTGCCGATCAAATTCGGTAATGCTCAACCACGGCTTGGTCGTGGTTTGCACTTGATTGCGATTGAGGGGCATGCCACGGCCAAGCCGTGGCGGAGCAGAAACTCATTACCGAATTTGGAAGTCAAAACTTATAAGGCTTTGAGCCGCACACGGAAAAAGCCTTGCTTTACAGCGTGTGTTGTTGATCCGTGTGCTAGGCGAAAAATTTTCTCAGCAAAATTACAAACGCGCTCACAACCCTATTTGCCTGCCGCCTTGCCCTGATTGCGAATATGCGCGTCCCAATACTTCATCCACGTTTCGGAACTATCCACGAGCAGTTGGCGGCTCATCGGCAGCGGCGGAAAATTATTGGGATCGGTCTCTGGAGAAAATTCAGCGAAGTTTAAATCTCTGCGGCTGGGAATGCGCCAATATTTTTTTGCGGAATAAAGATAAGCTTCAGGCGTGGTGACATACTCATAAAAGGTTTTGGCAAGCGCGAGATTTTTAGCGCCGGCAACGATCGCGATACCTTCGGGCACAAGCGGCACGCCGCTCTTGGGAACGACGTATTCGAATGGATGATTGTATTGATTCTTTTGCAACAACACATCGGGATGATTCCACAACGTGAATTGCGCTTCGCCGCGCGTGAGCGCGAGGTAAAGCAATGCGGGATTGGCTGCATATGTTTTCGTGTTGGCATCCAGTTGTCGCAGCCAATCAAAGCCCGCGGTGGTCGAACCGGTTTGTTGATATTGCCGATAGACGAGCGCAAAAAAGATGGCGCGCATCGTGCCCGAAGCGAGCGGATCGCGCAAAGCGATTTTGTCGCGCCATTTTTCTTCCAAGACTTCATCCCAATCCTGCGGCGCGGTTTCGCGCGTGAGCAATTGCGAATTATACATGATCACTTCGGGCGTGATCCACGTTGCATACCAATGGCCGTTCGGATCGAAATAATTCGAATCAACCGCGGCGGCCCAAGTGGGATGATACGTCTGCAGCAAGTTCTCGCGCGTCGCACTGATAAACGACCACGAAGGCCCACCCCACCAAATATCCGCTTGCGGATTGGCGCGCTCCGCACGCACGCGATCCAACGCTTCCTGCGCGCCCATATCGAGCCATTGCACTTTTACGCCGGGATGATCTTTTTCAAACTGCGCGGCAAAATCGGCGAGCAACTCTTTGCCATGCGGAGAATAGAGGACGAGGTTTTGGCCTTTGTCGCCGCAGCCCACGACGAGCAAGCCTACGAGGAGAAGAAAGAGTGGGCGCACTGCAAGTTCCTTAAAGCTGATGCTGAAGAAAAAAGTTACGACCGTCCAGCGCGAGGTGGTGTGGCGCTGCTCGATCTCCCAAAGGCGAAGAGCTTCACTCTGTTGCCGCGACCTCACGGGAAAAACCGGAATCGCCGTTTTGCGCGAGTGCGCGCAGGCGATAATAATATGCGCCGGAGGTCGGCGGCGTATCGACAAAATGATATTCCTGCGGCTCAGTTGAATTGCCGAGCGCGGGCATAAAGCCGCAGCGCGCAAACTCACCGTCCGCGCTGCCGGAGCGGCGTTCAATGATGAAGCCCTCCAAGCTGCGCTCGATAAGCGTGCGCCATTCCAAAGTAATTTTGTTTACGGCTTCACGCTTTGCCGCGAGCGCAGCGAGACGCGCGCCGGTTGCTTCCTTGCTTACATCATGGAATTGCCTTGCGGCGACGGGTTGCTCAAAGTTCCAGAGCGCGAGTGTGTGGGCATCGTTTGCACGCGTTTGCGCTAGCGGATAAGCTGAACCATGATACCGCGCTGTGCTCGAGACGCGCACATCATCTAATTTGCCGGAGAAAGCGGTTCCTCCCGGCACATTGCCAAGATAGAGCGTGGCTTGTTTGGGCCAGTGCCATGTTGTTGCAGCCTCAGTGGTCGCAACCAATTCACCGTTGAAATAAAGACGCGCGCGCTGCACTTCCGTTGCAGGCGCTTCATACACTGCTGCAACTTCCAGCCAGGCATTTGCCGCAAGTTTGTGCGTCGCGCCCAATTTGAGCACGAGTGTGTTGTCCGCCCAAAATTCTGCCACCCAATTTTTGCCGTGTTCTTTGCGCAATTGAAAAGCGAGCGACGAACCATCGCCCAATGCGAGCAATGTGGCTGGCGCTTCGGCATCATTTAAAAAGAACCGCGTTTCAAATGTATAACCCGCGGGCGAGTCGCAATCTTCCGCACGCGCGGCAAAATCAAAAGTGAAGTAATCGTCGGTTTGCAAAGCGAGATACTCCGGCCACAATTGTATGGCAGCCGGTTGCGTATCAAGGCGCACGGCGCCGGGAAAATTTAAAAAACCATTGGTATGCCACTGCGTATTGATCGAGGCGGGAAAAACAAGGGCGAGGCCAATCACGAAGATAGAAGTAAACCGTTTTCTCAAAGGAACACGACTCCAACTGAGACCATAATATTGCAAACAACGACCGGCTTGAAGCGTGAGCAGACGAGCAAAGCAGCAAGAGCGTTTTTTCAAGCCGGTCGAATATAAAAGAAACCCTTTGAGATGCAAGCGCTTTTTCGGCAAGCCGGGTCAGCGCGCGGCGCAAATTTGCGGCATGCCGAGCATGAAGTCTTTCCACGAATAAATTTTGAACTGCCGGCCCGGTGAGTCGTGCTTCACAATAAGGCCGTGCGGAAACTGCTCCTGCACGCCGTGATGCGTGACTTCCAAGCCGTCGGTTTCATGCGAGCCAACAGTATCGAGCGTCGTGACGAGTTTATGCTCATGCGGATTGTCCGGCTCACCTTCGCGGCGGTAAACTTTGAGCGAAGAGTAGCGCGTTCCTTTTTGGCTGGAAAGGAGAAGGTAGCCCGTCTTTTCATCGCAGCGATAAATCGCCAACCCTTCGCGATCCCCCGCAATGCCGTCTTCCAACGCGAATGCCGCGAGTTGCTCGTCGTTCTTGCGCGCCGGATCCGCATGATATTTCCGCACGGCGGCTTCCTCATCCGCGGCATAAACGTAACCGAGTTCATCATCCGTCACAAGTCCCTCAACTTTGTCCGCGATGGATTCACGCCCGAATGTGCGCACGTGTTTGCCGCGCACTTTGCCCTTCTTGTCTTCGAGCAATTGATACTGAAACAAATGCTTTGCAGATTCGCCGGCGCGACTACTGGCAATGACGAACATCGCGCCGTCCTCCGGGCGGCGATAGAGGCACAGGCCATACGGCGCCTCCAACTCCGGCGTGGCAATGCCTGCGGGAGTCGTGATGTCAAGCAACGTGCCGTCGCTCGCATTGATTTCAAACACGCGCAGCGTGCGCTTGCGGCATTCCTGCGTGACTGCGATATCGATTGTGCGCATGCCGAGCTTCATGCCATGGCGCACATCGACGTTGTTCGGGCGCTCTATCGGCACAAATTGCAATTGCTCGCCTTTGAGATTCCAGACATACAAACCGCCATGCGCAGAGTCTTTGTCTGTGCCGATAATCACTGAGAGCGCAGGGTTTGTGGGATTAATCCAAATCGCCGGATCATCGGCATCCACACGAACGGAATCGGTGGCGAGTTTGGGAAAAATTCTGACGGACTTCGAATTGCTGGAGGCGACAAAAGCATTGGGCAGCATGGCCAAGAATGCAGCCACGCTCAATGTTGCGCCTAGTTTGGTCCACATAGTTTGACTCCCGAAAGTTGTGCGTGCATGGTGTTGTAACCCGAGTTGTTCAGCATCGGGAAGCGGATTATAAGAAAGCGCTGGCGAACTGTGCAAGTGACGCTGTGTAAAATCTTTGTGAGAAAGATTGCCGTTGTTTGAATAATTACCCTCTAACCTTGGGGCTTGCAATCGAGGCGGAGAAAAACTATACTCATTTGTCGTGATTGTCATTCTTTTCCACCCACTTTAAAAAGGATCACTCATGAAAAAGGCGCTCAGGTTCATCGGCTTTGGTTTGCTCGGAGCTTTAATCGTCGCACAATTTTTCCGTCCGGAAAGAGATAACCCGCCGATTGACGCGGCGCGCACACTGCAAGCCCACATGCAAGTGCCGGCGAATGTCGATGCCATTCTCCAACGCGCGTGTCAAGATTGCCATTCGCACAACACGAGTTGGCCGTGGTATAGCAACATTTCTCCGGTTTCGTGGTTTGTGGCCGAGCATGTGATTGACGGGCGCCGGCATTTGAATTTTTCCGATTGGGCGAAGTATGATGCGAAGCGCGCTGATCATAAATTGGAGGAAGTGATTGAAATGGTCGAGCAGCGCGAGATGCCGCTGCCTTCTTATTTGCCGCTCCATGCGCATGCCAAGCTTTCGGATGACGATGTTCGCGTCGTGGTGGAATGGGCCAAAGCCGAACGCGCGCGCATGAAAGAACAAGCCGGGGAGGCGACGCCATGACCAATTTCGAATTTAAAGCATGTTTGCATGAAGCGGAGCAAGTGCGCGGTGTGATGCAACAGCGTGGCGCGGAAGTGATCAACGTGATGCGACAAATCGATACCTATTTTCATGCGCCGCAAGGTCGCCTCAAGCTGCGTGAAATCGCATTCGAAGCGAGCGCCACGACACCGGCTTCGCCCGCGCGCGCAGAGTTGATCTTTTATCAACGCGTGGACGAGGCGACCGTGAAGCGCAGCGATTATCTGATCGCTCCCGTGCTGGAGCCGCAAAGAATGACCGAAGTGCTCGCGGCAACATTGGGCGTACGTATTGTTGTGAAGAAACGACGCGAGCTTTATCTGCTCGGCTATCATAACACGACGCACGCGCCGCATTTGCCACACATTCGTGTGCACCTCGATCAAGTGGAGACCTTGGGTAGTTTTGTCGAGGTCGAGGCGGTAGTGGGAGAGGGGATCACGGCGACGTTAGCGCAGCGCGAAGCGCAAACTTTATTGGAGCAATTCGGCGTGCGCGCAGAAGATTTGATGCACGGCTCGTATTCAGATTTGCTGGAAGCGAAGAATTGAACGCGTTGCACTGCGTGTAAAGGAAAAACGGTTTGCTTTTATTGGCATGCGTGGCTATACTGCTCACGAGAATTCAAATGCCATTATTACCGATTTAATTCCACCTGGAGGAAGTTTATGCCAAAGCAACTGCCCCTAAACCCCAATGATGCAGACTTGATCTCTTTTCTGCAAAACATTTCACCTTTTGATCAATTCACGGAATATGAAATTGGGCTTTTCACAAAATTGCTTTCTAAAAAGCTATATGAGAGTGGTGAAACAGTTTTCAATGAAAACAATAAGGAAAAAATACTTTTCATTGTTGAAAAAGGAGAGCTTGATCTAAAAATTCTCTGGCAACAGCACAAAACATTGAAAGCAAAAGATATTTTTGGTGAAATCGCAATTATCGATAATGCCACGCGAACAGGATCAGTAACGGCAAATAGCCCATCAGTACTATTGTGCGTTACTGGTGAAGATCTCTTTGATAAAGGTAAGCTGGATACAAGTATGGCTTTCACACTATTTCGGGCACTGGCTTGTAAAGTGACATCCTATCTGAGATCAAGCATCCAAACAGAGTCAGAAGTCTTAATGAAAAAAGGAGAAAGTACCACCGTCGAATTTAAGCCTCGAATTCAGAATAAAGAAGCATCTAAGGTCGAACAGAATGAGATCAAGTTCAATTTGGCAAAAGCTATTGCGTCTTTTTTAAACACAAAAGGTGGAACATTACTAATTGGAGTAACAGATAAAGGCAAACCCAGGAGCCTTGATAAAGATTTCCCAGAAAAGGTAGAAAGCCAACATATACTCGAAGTTTTAGATGCTATTCTTAGAGAAAAAATCGAAGACCCAGCTCCGCTGTTTAAAAGATATATCGATGCAAAGGTCGAAATAGTACACAAAATTCATCGAATAGTCCGTGTTGATTGCACACCACCTCCTTTTGAGGTTTATGTAAAACATAACGGAGAACGCACAAAGTTTTGTCGTCATTTAGCATCATCTCCAAAACTTCCTTCTGATGAACGGCATCTTGTGAAATGAGTAGATGTTTAAGAATGAATCTATGTAAACTCAACAGGAAGCAATTCATTGCTAATAGAATCACCTATCTTTTTTTAACTCGATAAAGCGACTTTCGCCTATGACCAATTCCGAAAAGATTTCACACCTACGTTCTTTGAAAAAGAAAACGCTGTTGGGTGGCGGCGAGAAGCGCCTCGCGCAGCAGCATGACCGCGGCAAACTCACCGCGCGGGAGCGACTCGATATTTTGCTTGATGAAGGCAGCTTTCAAGAGTTGGATGCGCTGGTGCAACATCGCTCGCGCGATTTTGGTTTGGATAAACAAAAGTTTTTAGGCGATGGCGTCGTGACCGGCTATGGCCGCATCGAGGGCCGGCTCGTGTACGTTTTCTCGCAAGATTTCACCGTGCTCGGCGGCTCGCTTTCGGAAGCGCACGGCGCGAAGATCTGCAAGATCATGGATCATGCGATGCGCAACGGCGCGCCCATCATCGGCCTCAACGACTCCGGCGGCGCGCGCATTCAAGAAGGCGTGGTAAGCCTCGGCGCATATGCCGACATCTTTCTGCGCAATACGCTCGCGAGCGGCGTCGTGCCGCAAATCTCCGCGATCCTCGGGCCGTGCGCGGGCGGCGCAGTGTATTCGCCCGCGATCAGCGATTTCATTTTCATGGTGCCGAACGTGAGTTATATGTTCGTCACCGGCCCGAACGTGGTGAAGACCGTGACGCATGAAGATGTTTCATTCGAAGAACTCGGCGGCGCGAACACGCATGCGACGAAGAGCGGCGTCGCGCATTTTCTCGCGGAGAATGAAGTCGCGTGCCTGCAAAACATTCGGCGCTTGTTGAGCTTTATTCCACAAAACAATTGCGAAGAGACGCCCGCGCGTTCAAGTCAAGACGATCCCAATCGCCAAGACGAAACGCTCAACACACTCGTGCCGGAAAATCCGAACAAGCCGTATGACATCAAAGACGTGATCACGCGCGTGGTGGATGATGGCGATTTTATGGAAGTTCACGAGCAATATGCGGCGAACATCGTCGTCGGTTTCGGCAGGCTTGCGGGCAAGTCCGTGGGCTTCGTGGCGAATCAACCCGCGGTGCTCGCGGGCGTGCTCGATATCGACTCTTCGCTCAAAGCCGCGCGCTTCGTGCGCTTTTGCGATGCGTTCAATATTCCGCTCGTCACGTTTGAAGACGTGCCGGGCTTTTTGCCGGGTACGGAGCAAGAGTGGCGCGGCATCATCAAACATGGCGCGAAGCTGCTCTATGCCTATTGCGAAGCCACGGTGCCGAAAGTGACGGTGATCACGCGCAAAGCTTACGGCGGCGCGTACGACGTGATGAGCTCGAAGCACATTCGCGGTGACGTGAACTACGCATGGCCGAGTGCCGAGATCGCGGTGATGGGCCCGAAGGGCGCAGTGGAAATTATTTTTAAGAAAGAGATCGAGGCCTCAGAAAATCCCGAAGCGACGATGGCGCAAAAGGAGCAGGAGTATCGCGAGAAGTTTGCGAACCCGTACATCGCCGCGGAGCGCGGCTACATCGACGAGGTGATCGAGCCGGCGCAAACCCGGCCCAAACTCATCGCCGCGCTGCAGATGCTCGAAAACAAAGCCGATAAAAATCCGGCAAAGAAGCACGGAAACATTCCGCTGTAAACATTAAGCAAAACGATTACCGGCAAAACGATGAGCCGCATGTTGTTTCATTCTGCTCTTGCATAACCCGAACAAGTCGGAGCTAAACAAGAAAAGCTCATCCGCCGAAATTCACCGAAGCCACCGAGTGTCGCCGAAGAAAAGCTTTTTCGGTGAAACTCGGTGGCTTCAGTGTCGCTCGGCGGAAAAGTTTTTGCTTTTTTTTGCAACGATCAAACTTCTACTAATCGTTTTGCTTAAAAAACGTGGAGCCTCCATGAAATTCGTCACCGAAACCAAGAACGACGTCACCATCATCCGCGTGCAGGAAGAGCGGCTTGATGTACATTTCTCCTCGGAGTTGAAGGCGGATTTGCTCGTGCTCGCGAATATTCCGCAGAGCAAAGTGCTGCTCGACATGAGCAACGTGGAATACTCCGACAGCTCCGGCCTCGGCGCGATCTTGTTCGGCATTCGGCAACTGCGCAACAACGAAGGCAGCCTCAAGCTTTGCAATTTGCAGCCGCGCGTGCTCTCGCTCATTAAGATTGCCAAGCTCGACAGCGTGATCGATAGCTTTGACAACGAAGAAGAAGCGCTCGCAAGCTTCAACGAGGAATAAAAGTTCGAAGTAACGCCTTAAGGCGTCAAGTGTTAATTGACGGCAAACGCCTGAAGGCGTTACTACGAACGCATGTGCAACCGCGAAACTTCATTTATGAATAATGTGCTAATCGAAAACGCGGCGCGTGCAAACCATACCGAAACATTCGCGCGCAATCCACTCAAGCCGCTTATCGAACAAATCGCCGCGCGTTTGGCGCAAGAGCCGGGCGTGGAGCAGATTATTTTGTACGGCTCGCAAGCCACGGGCGAGGCGCATGCGGATAGCGATATTGATCTTTTTATTGTCAACCGCTCCTCTGATAAGTCACGCTTGCAGCGGCTGGCTCGTGAAAAAGCAAACGATTATCAAGCTGTGCAGTCATTTGTTTTTACGCCAGACCGTGTGCGCGAGCGACTCGAACGCGGCGATCAATTCATTCAGCAAATTTTGGAACGCGGCGTTGAACTGTATCGTGAGGATAATTATCAAAGTGACAAAGAGTGGCTGGCATCGGCAAAACAAAGAAAGCATTCATTCTATCCACTCGATTGGCTGCGCGTAGCGGAGAAAGATTGGAAACGCGTATTGCAACGATTGGTCGAAGGTGATGAGGAAGACGCAGCGTTCCACCTGCAACAAGCTTTGGAAAAATATCTCAAGGCGTTTCTATTAACCCACGGTTGGGAACTCCAGAAGACGCATGAAACCACCAAACTGCTGCGCGAGGCTGTTAAACATGAAGCCCGGCTCGCGCCGTTTATTGCATTGAGCCAACGCATTGAGCAATACTATCTCGAAGAAAGATATCCGGCAGAGACGCATGAATTGGAACTGACACACGAGAACGTGTCGCGCGCTTTGCATGAAATGGAAAATTTACGCGCGATCATTTTAGAAAAAATCAACGCGCGCTTGCCGCAGAGCAACGTAGAGAAATAACATGTTCAAAAAAATTCTCATCGCCAATCGCGGCGAGATTGCCGTGCGCGTGATGCGCACGTGTCGCGAGCTTGGCATTCGCACCGTTGCCGTATTTTCCGACGCCGACCGACTCGCGCTGCATGTGCGTTTGGCGGATGAAGCCTATCACATTGGTCCCTCGCCCGCACGCGAATCGTATCTCGTGCAGGAAAAAATTTTATCCGTTGCCCAGCAAAGCGGCGCGGAGGCAATTCATCCCGGCTATGGTTTTCTTTCGGAGAATCCCGAGTTCGCGGAAGCCGTCGCACACGCGGGTCTCGTGTTCATCGGCCCGCCGGCTGCGGCGATGCGGCAGATGGGCGATAAAACCGCGGCGCGCAAACTCATGAAAGCCGCGAATGTGCCCATCGTGCCCGGCATTCTGGAGCCGATTGAGAACATTGATGCCGCGCAAGGCATCGCGCAAGAGATTGGCTATCCCGTTCTGCTCAAAGCTGCGGCCGGCGGCGGCGGCAAAGGCATGCGCCTCGTGCATAAACCCGAAGACCTCGTGCCGCTCTTTCGCACCGCCTCTTCGGAAGCGCGCTCCGCGTTTGGCGACGGTCGCGTTTATCTCGAAAAATACGTCGAGCAGCCGCGCCACATCGAGTTTCAAGTTTTCGCGGATAGCCACGGCAATGCGATTCATCTCGGCGAGCGCGAGTGTTCGATTCAACGC
Organism: bacterium; assembly: GCA_041918175.1. Classification (GTDB taxonomy): domain Bacteria; phylum Zhuqueibacterota; class Zhuqueibacteria; order Zhuqueibacterales; family Zhuqueibacteraceae; genus JABWAN01. Next base: position 56,007 of record JAYRWE010000080.1, on the reverse strand, counting down.
CGTCATCAAAAAGTGATTGAAGAAGCGCCGTCTTCTTTGTTGGATGAAAAGATGCGGCGGCAAATGGGCGAGGCCGCGGTGGCGGCAGTGAAAAGTTGCGGCTATGTGAATGCGGGCACGATTGAGTTCATCGTAGATAAGCATCGGCATTTTTATTTTTTGGAAATGAACACCCGCTTGCAAGTCGAGCATCCGGTCACGGAGATGGTCACGGGCCTCGATTTGGTGAAGCTGCAACTCGAGATCGCCGCGGGCGCGAAGCTGCCGTTTGAGCAAAGCCAAGTGCGCCTCAATGGGCATGCAGTGGAATGCCGCATCTATGCCGAAGACCCGGAGAATAATTTCATTCCGTCGATTGGCCGCATCACCCATCTACATAAACCCGACGGCTTCGGCGTGCGCGAAGACAGTGGCGTGTATGAAGGCGGCGAAATTTCGTTGTATTACGACCCGATGATTTCGAAACTCGTTGCGTGGGGCGCAGATCGCGCGGATGCGATTCGACGCATGCGCCGCGCGTTGCGCGAATATGAAATCGCGGGCGTGAAAACCACGATTCCGTTTTGCCTCTGGGTGCTGCAGCACGAAAAATTTTGCGCGGGCGATTTCGACACACACTTCGTGCCCAACTATTTCACGGGCAACGAAGCCGCGCTGCAACAAGACGGGCATCATGACTGGAAAAAGCTGCAAGCCGTGGCCGCGCTGGCCGCAGTGTTTGAGCGCGAAACACGCACCCAAAGTTTTTCTGCGCCGGCCGGCAATGGTGCAATATCGAGTTCCGCGTGGAAACAGCGCGGATGGAAGCACAGTTCACGAGTTTAGTTGCGCCATGAGGACTCCCAATTCACTTGGACGAATACGCTTTCTATACATGCTCCGCGCGAGGAGAGTTCATTATGTTCCTGTCGCATGTGAGGTTCGCGCGAGCGCATTGCCCTGAGGTGTAATCATGATTGCATACCTACCCACCACGGTCGCCGCCGAAGAGAACAACGGCGCAATGAACCTTCCACTACGCAAACTGGTCTCTCCAGATTTTGACAAACTCACCTTCGAAGCTTATAACACGAAATATATGTACCTCGCTTGTCACGAGACGAGCAAGAATGCGGATGAGCGCAAGCATTGGCCGGAGCCGTGTTTTGAGTTGGGCTATGAACATTATTACAGCGACGCATATGAAGATCGGCATTGGCGCAGCGTCGCAAGCAATCCCATTGTGCCGTTGCGCAACCTCGCGCTGCATCCGACCACGTGCGCTCTGCATTATGGCCCGGCTGTGTTTGAAGGCACGAAAGCTTATCTCTCGGCGAAGAATCGCGTCGTGCTCTTTCGCCCGAAAGCAAATGCACAACGGTTGCAAAAATCTGCGGCGCGCACGCTCATGCCCAAAGTTCCGATTGACATGTTTCTCGATGCGATCACGAAAACCGTGCTGGCCAATCGCGAATTTATTCCGCCATTTCGCGCGGCCAATTGGTCATGGGAAACGCGCAATGCGATGTGTTTGTATGTGCGTCCGTTGCTTTTTGCCTACGGCCCAATGCTCGGTGTGCGACCGGCGAAAGATCATCTCTTCGTCGTTTATTGCTCGCCCGTACGCACGTTCTATCCTGCCAGCGGCATGCGGGTGCTCGTGACGCGCGATTTTCATCGCGCTGCGCCCGGCGGCATCGGCGCCGCGAAGGCCTCGGCGAATTATGTTTCGGGTTTGCTGCCCACGCAACTTGCGCGGCGCGGCTATGATTGGAGCAACGGCAAACCCGTGCGCGTGAGCGACGAGCCATTCAACGACGTGCTCTATCTCGATGCCGTGCATAATAAGTATGTCGAAGAGTTTTCCGGCGCGACATTTTTGGCCATCAACACCGAAGGCACGCTTGTTTGTCCGCAATCGGCAAGTATTCTTCCCGGCATCACGCGCGATTCCGTAATGCAACTCGCGCAAGCGCTCGGCGTGAAAGTGGAAGAGCGGCCGTTGAGCATCGCCGAAGTGATGGATCCCAAACAAATCGCCGCGGCCTTTTGCACGGGCAACGCTGCCGTGGTTACGCCCGTGGTCACGATTCATTACAACGGCGCGACGCGCACTTTCGATACGGATAAAATGACCACTGTGCGCAAATTGTGGGACATGCTCGTCGGCATACAACTGCAAATGCGCGAGGATGTTTTCGGATGGGTGGAAGAGATCGGATGATTTTGCAATAAAGCACCGATAGAATAAAAAAGCCGGACCTGCTTGCAGATCCGGCTTTTTTATTTTGTGCTCAGAAGGTTCGAGCTATCGCTTTCACCGTGTGTAAATTGCACGCCACGGCCAAGCCGTGGCTGAATGGGGGGACGTGGCTTCCAAAGGCTTATTGCAACACATCAAACAAACGGCTGTACTTCAAAGTGAATTGTCGATTCGAAGGCAGAAGCGGATCAGCATCGTCCCAACCGTTGGTTTCCGTATAAACCACAAACAAGCCGGTGTTCGCGCTTTGCAGCCAGCCCAAACGCACGTTGGTCGAGCGCAAATTCGCGCGGTCGTTGAATTGCAAAAGCGATTGCAAAAAGAGCCGCGGCGTGAATGAATACGACAAGCGCCAGCGAATGAGATTGGTGATGAAATCGCCCTCGCGCAAACGGATGTCGTTGCGTGTCCAACCGACTTCGGTATTGAGCGCTTCGCCTAGCCGCGCCTTCGCAGTGTTCTGCACGGTCACGCGGTCGCCGCTGAAATAGCCGCCGATGGTCCAGCGCGATTCCACGCTCCACCATGCGCCGGGATTCGTGATGAACACCAACATCAACTCGCGATTGTCATAGGTTCCTTGCGGAACTTTAATACCGGGAAAAATTTCAAACTCATTGAGCACGCCCTCGCGCGTGAAGTTGACGCCGGTGTGAATTTCATGGCCACTCTTCCATTCCCAATGATTATCAATATGCAGAAAGCCGCTCACTTGGAAATCGTTGAAGTTCCAAAAGCCGCGATAAGAAACATGCGGCCGCAACTCTTGCGTGCCGATAAAATTTTGCGGACGGAGACGAAAGAGCACGAGGCCATCAGGTTTGCGAAACGCGCTGCGCTGCAAAAATCCCACTTGCGGATTGAAGCCCTCCGCGGACTCGGTATAATTCGCGGAGACGGAAAGGGAGGGAATGTCGTAGGTCGTGCCGATTTTAAAAGCATGGCGTTTGGCATTAATGCCCGGCGTGAACGAGTGCGCGAAGAAACCGGCAACTTGCCCGGACTTGCCATAGCCGAGTTTGCCATCAAGCGCGAAGGTGCGATTGTAATCATTTTCCGGCGCGAGGTCGCCCGTGCCTTGACGATTGACGAAGATCGCACCAATGTTGGAGCGATTGGGCAGCTCTTGCTTGAAACGCGCAACCGTGAAGTTGTTGGCGTGCAGTGTGCCCAACGCTTCGGTTTGCATGTTGAGAACACCGACGTCGCTTGTTCCCAATTTGCCGGAAACACGCGCGCCGCCGATAATGGGAACCGCGCGGCCGCCTTCATCTAAGCCAATGCGCCGGCTGAAAAATATTTCCACTTCGCCCGGACTGCCCACCGTAAACAAACCGGCGTTTTCCAAAAAGAACGGCCGCTTTTCGGGGAAGAAAAGATTGAAGCGATCAAGATTGATCTGCTGCTCATCGACTTCCACTTGCGCGAAGTCGGTGTTGTACGTTGCATCGAGCGTCAGCGCTGGGGTCAAACTATATTTCACGTCCGCGCCAAAGTCGCCGTGCCATTGCTTGCGATTGACTTGACGCAGTTCTTGAAACTTGGCTTCACTGAGCACATAGGGCATGAATTTAAAATTGCGCGGCGCGGCGAGCTTCAAGCCTTGCAACGTGCCGGCCTGCGAAAGCCGAAAGAGGTTGAATTGCCGCGCCACGGGCGACCAAAATGCGGTTTCATTGCGCCGGCGAATGTTGCGTTGAAAGTTCAAGCCCCAGGTTTGCGCCTCGCCTTTTTTATAGCGCAAGGTGCGAAACGGAATTGCAAACTCCGCGCTCCAACCTTCCGCGGAAGTTTTCGCGCGCACTTCCCACGCGCCGTCCCAATTGATATTGAAACCGCCGATCGCGCCGCTTTGTTGTCCCAAGGTGCCGCCTTCGCCCTGGCCTTCGTTGGTCACTTGCGCGTCATACTCAATGCCGGCGGGATTGGTGCTGAACACGAAACCGTTTTGTTTGTCGTGATACGTGTCGAGAATGATTTGAAAGCAATCGGTTTCAGCGAGCGGCGAGTCGCGACGGCTGTCGGAAACGATGATGCGTCCCGGTTCTTTATCAAAACACACAACGCCGAAGTAAAGCGTGTCCGCAGTATAAAGAATGCGCACTTCGGTGTGCTGCGTTGCGGGTTGGCCTTCGTCCGGCGTGGTTTGCCAAAAACCGGTGATCGGTTGCGCGAGTTGCCAGATGGCATCGTTCAAAACCTCGCCGTCGAGCACGGGCGGTTTGGTGGTTGCGGATGCGGTTGCTAAAGGCGGCGTGGTGGGAGCGTCGTCAACGGCGAACGTTGCGGACGCGAGGAGCAATAAGCTGAAGTGAGCGCGCCAAAGCGCACGACAGATTTTGGGCGACAATTTTCCTTCCTCCGAGAAAGCAGTTGCATTTCGTGAGCGATTTAATTAAAACGAGGCCAGTGTTGAGCGCAAAACTAAAGCACAGATCTTACTTGCACAAGCACTTTTTGTGACGGAGCTTTTTCTTGAATGAAACCCCGGTGCCGCAATGGCTCGCGTGGGCGCGTGAAATTCAAGCGCTCGCGCAAAACGGTTTGACCTTTTCGACGAATGAATTTGAAATTTTACGCTATCGCCGCTTGAGCGAGATTGCCGCGGAGATCATGGCGCAGCACAGCGCGATGAACACGGAAACTTGGCTAGAATTTTTCGGGCAACAACGCGGCTATGCGACGCCGAAAATCGACGTGCGCGGCGCGGTCGTGCGCGAAGGGAAGATCTTGCTGGTACAAGAGCGTTCGGATTACAAATGGTGCATGCCCGGCGGTTGGGCCGATGTCGGGGATTTGCCCTCGGCCATGGTCGTGCGCGAGGTGCGCGAAGAGAGCGGCTGCGAAGTGATCGCGCGCAAAGTTATCGGCGTGTTTGACGCCAACCGCGAGGGCCGGCCCATGAATTTTTTTCATGCGTTCAAAATCGTTTTCTGGTGTGAATGGTTGAGCGGCGAGGGACGCGGCAGCAATGAAACGTTGGCCGCGCAGTTTTTCGATTTCGACGCGTTGCCGGAGTTATCCGCGCATCGCACAAACTTACGACATCTCGCGGAAGTGCGCGCGCATCTGAGTGATCATAGCCGCGCCACGGCGTTTGATTGAGCGTGTCTTGAGGTTAATACCTGAATTTTGCACTCGTGATACCGCCAACCTCCGCCTGATGCCTGTAAGCATCAGGCTAAAAGGTGAAAACCCCGCAAGCGGGGTTAGCAGCAATTGCGTGGCAGCCCCGTTCACGGGGCTTGCATCTCCTAGCCTGATGCTTCAGCATCAGGCGAAAGCCGGCGCGAGCACCGTGCAAAATTCAGGTCATACCGTTCATTTAAGGGGTCTTCCCTCATGCAGTCTTTCCCCAAAAAAAATTTTCTTTTGTTTCTGTTTTGGCTCGGCGCCGCCTCGGCGCAAGAAACGTTCGGGCCTTCGCTCGATCCCGCCAAAGCTCTCACCCAATATCGCCACGACATGTGGAAGGCCGAGGAAAACGGCTTGCCCAACAGCGTCGTGCATGCCATTGCGCAAACGCCGGATGGGTATCTCTGGTTCGGCACGCAAGAAGGGCTGGCGCGCTTTGACGGCGTGCAATTCAAAATCTTCAACAAGAAGAATATGCCGGCGTTTACGCATCATACGATTCTAACTTTATTCGTCGATCCGGCGGACGGCACGCTGTGGATCGGCACGGAAAGCGGCGATCTCGTGCGCTATCAGAATGGAAACTTTCAACCGTTCCCGATTCATGACAAAATCGGCGATTACTTCGTCATGGCGCTGGCGCGCGATTTTGCGCAGCAGATTTGGATTGGCACCAACGGCAACGGCCTGTTCCGGTTTCAAGACGGGGTGCCGGTGAAGTTTGCCCAGCCGCACGCGTTATATTTTGATCACGTTAGCGTCATCGTCGCGACGCCACAAAAAGAATTATGGATCGTCGCCAATGAAGGAAACCTGTATCGTTGGGAGCACGAAGCTTTTACACTCTATTCCAATCGCGAGGGACGCAAGTGGGAGGTGATTAATGCGCTCTATGCCGACCGGCAGGGCCGCCTCTGGATTGGCGCCGCGAACGGTCTGTATTGCTGGAAGGAGGGCCGGGTGATTTCGATTTATACCATGGCGAACGGCCTGCCGAACAACGTCATCCGCGCGATTTACGAAGACCGCGCCGGCACGTTATGGCTGGGAACCGAAAGCGGATTGTGCCGTTTTCGCGACGGCCGATTCGCCACACTGCCTTCCCTAAAAGTGGGAGATGACAACGTTGAAGCCATTTATGAAGACCGTGAGGGGAGCCTCTGGTTCGGCACGTTTGGCGGCGGTCTGCATCGTTTGCAAGACACCAAAGTAATCACCTATTCGATGCAACAAGGTTTGTCGCATCCGAGTTTGACGGCGATTTACGAAGATCGCGCCGGCAATCTTTGGGTGGGCACGGAGGAAGGGTTGCACCAATTTCGCGCGGGCGATTTTTTTCCGCAGCGTTTCGCGCCCGCGGGCAGCCAAAAGGTTTATGGGTTAGGCGAGGACCAAGAAGGAAATTTATGGGTGGGCACCAGTGTCCGAGGCGTGTTCCGTCAGCAAGGCCGTTCTTATCGGCAATATACGACGCAAGAAGGCTTGCCGAATAATTGGGTGAATGCGATATGCGCCGACAAACGCGGGCGGGTATGGCTCGGCACCGCCGCGGGCTTGAGCTGTTATGACAACGGGCGCTTCACCAATTATTTCAAACCGGAAGGCCTGTCGGGAGAAGTTATCATCGTGCTGCTCGCGGGCCGAGACGATGATCTTTGGATCGGCACGCAGGCCGGCCTTAACCATTTCAAGGACGGTCGCTTCACGGTGTATACGAACAAAGACGGCCTCGCGGGAAATCTGGTTTCCGCGCTGCATCTCGATACGGAAGGAACGTTGTGGATCGGCACGTATGGCTACGGCCTCAGCCGTTTTAAAAACGGCCGCTTCACCGTCTATACCTCGCGCGACGGCTTGTTTGACGACATGGTGTATCAAATTCTTGAAGATGATTTTGGCAGCTTGTGGATGAGCTGCAACAACGGCATTTTCAGCGTGCGCAAGGGGCAGCTTGACGATTTTGCCGAAGAGAAAATCAACGCCATCACCTCGACGGTCTACGGCGAAGTCGACGGCATGAAGAGCAAAGAGTGCAACGGCGGCCTCCAACCGGCCGGCTGGAAAACCCGCGACGGTCGCTTGTGGTTTCCCACGGTTGACGGCTTGGTGATGGTCGATCCGAAAAATTTTAAATCCAATCCGGTGGCGCCGCCGGTGGTGATCGAGGAGCTTACGATCAATGAGCAAAACGTGTCGTTGCAAACGCCGCTGGAACTCGCGCCGGGCAGCAAGGATTTGGAAATTCATTACACCGCGCTGAGTTTTGTCGCGCCATCCAAGGTTCGGTTTAAATACAAGCTGGAAGGCTACGACGACCACTGGATTGATCCGGGCGCGCGGCGCATGGCGTTTTACACCAACCTGCCGCCGAAGAATTATAAATTTCACGTGCAGGCCTGCAACAACGACGGCGTGTGGAATGAAACCGGCGCGACGCTCGCGTTTACGGTGCACCCATATTTTTATCAGACCACGTGGTTTTATTTTCTCTGCGCGATGGGGTTGATCGCCGGAGGCATCGGCGCGTTTCGTTGGCGCATGCGGCGGGTTCATGCGCATGCACGGGAGCTGGAAACGCTGGTACAGGAAAGAACGCAGCGCCTCGAACATGAGATCAACGAACATCAACGCACGGAAGACAAATTGCGCGAAGCCCGCGACGCCGCGGAAAAGGCGCGCGCTGCGGCCGAAGCCGCGAGCGAAGTGAAGAGCCGCTTTCTCGCGCACATGAGCCACGAAATTCGCACGCCGATGAACGGCGTGCTCGGCATGAGCGGCCTGTTGCTCGGCACCGAGTTGGGCGCACAACAGCGCCAGTTCGCCCGCACCATTCGCTCCAGCGCCGATACGCTGCTGCGCATCATCAACGACATTCTCGATTTCTCGAAACTCGAAGCGGGCAAATTGGAAATCGAGACCATCGATTTTAATTTGCGCGTGAAAATGGAGGACATCGCCGACTTGCTGGCGCTGCGCGCGCATGATAAAGGTTTGGAAATCGTTTGCCGCATCGACCCCGCGATTCCCACGGCGCTCAAAGGTGATCCCGTGCGCTTGCAGCAAATTCTTATGAACCTCCTCGGCAACGCCGTGAAGTTTACCGAGGCCGGCGAGATTTTTATGCAAGCCGCGCTGCAAAGCGAAACGACAACGCACGCCCGCGTTTTATTTGAAGTCATCGATACCGGCATCGGCATCGCACCGGATCGCCGCGCCACGATTTTCGATCCGTTCGTGCAGGCCGACAGTTCCATCACGCGGCGCTACGGCGGCACCGGTTTGGGTTTGAGCATTGTGAAGCAGATCGTGGAACTGCTCGGCGGCCAACTCGGCCTCGAAAGCGAAACGGGCAAAGGCTCGCGCTTTTGGTTTGCGCTGAATTTTGAGAAGATGGCTGCCGCGCAACGCCCGGCGGACGGCAAGCTGGAAAAATTGCGCGTGCTGATTGTGGATGATCACGCCAAGACGCGTGCGGTGTTGCGCGAGCTATTGGCAACGTTCGGCTGCCTCGTTAGCGAGGCCAATGGCGAAGCGCCGCCGGTGTTTGATATTGCGCTGGTGGATGAAAAACGAAAAGACGGCATAAAAGATTCCGCCGGGCGAATCGTGACGCTGGCTTCCGCCAAAGCTTTGGCTGATGTTGCGTCCGCCGAAAGCAGAAACGTGCTCATTAAACCGGTGCGCTTGCAGGCGCTTTATGATTGTTTGTGCGAGTTGGTCGAGCGGCCGCAAGCCAACATTTTGGAAAAAGCCGCTGCCGCGTCCCCAACGCCTGCCGCGCCGCATGTGTGCATTTTACTGGTTGAAGACGACGTCGTCAATCAAGCGGTCGGTGTTTTGTTTTTGGAAAGGATGGGCTACGAGGTCGAAGTCGCCAAGAACGGCAAAGAGGCGTTATTGAAATTGGAAAATCGTTCCTATGACCTCGTGCTGATGGATGTTTCCATGCCGGACATGGACGGCGTGACCGCGACGAAAATCATCCGCGATCCGAACTCCACCGTGCGCAACCACGCGATTCCCGTCATCGCCATGACGGCGTACTCGCTAAAAGATGACGAAGCGCGTTTCCGCGAGGCGGGCATGAATGATTACATCTCCAAACCGTTCGATCCCGACATGCTGCCGGAAATCATTCGCAAGCACGTGCAATGACGCGCCAGCACAACGGCATACGCGTCAAGCTAAGGATTGCCGATAAATTAACTTACCCATTTCTAAACCGCGAATAGACGCGGATGAACGCGAATTAAAAAGAATTAGCGCACATTCGCGTTGATTCGCGGTTCAAAAAACGGGGAGGCAATTTAATCGGCATTCCTCATTACGTGGTTCAGCAATGGCGCTGACTTTTTTTGCCGCAATGACCGCAAAAAAACTTGCTCTCAGTGTTGTTTCGTAGAGCAACCTTTTCCCCGATGCCGTAGTCTAAAGAACAGAATCCCCCAAAAATATTTTGACTGCGGAGTTTGCCATGTTGCAAAAAGGTCTGTCCAATCGTCCCTCGGGCGCAGTGGCGCTGCTGATCATTGCCGGAAGTCTTGCGCTCAATTGGGTGCGCGGAGAAAATATTTTGGCGGATTCATTATGGGGAACGAACGCGCAGAGTTGGGCCAATCTCTCATGTTATGCCCAACAAGCTGCTTGCCACGCGAAAAACTTTTTCGAAGAAACCGTTCTCGGGCCGCAGCGCGATTATGGGTATGAAAGAAAAAGCCGCAACGCAGTAGAGATCAAACAGCCGTTCGCTCCACGCGCCAAACAAGAAAGAGAACGGACGAAAGCCCTTGCCATCTAACCCGCGGACACTTCATTCCCCAACAATACAAACGGCTTGCCCTGCACGTGCGTGAGCAACACCACGCAATGCTCCGTGCCCGAAAGTTTGAGTTGCCGCACCAATGCCTCCGGCTCCAACGGCGAGCCGCGCTTTTTCACCGTCACACTTCCCACCTGCAAAGCGCGCAAGCGCTCGCGTAATTTTTTAAGATGAAACGGAAAAAACTCCGTGATCGCAAACGCGCGCGCAAACGGCGTTGCCGTCAAATGATCACTTGTGAGATACGCAATGTCTGCGTCCATTTGATACGCGTCGATTTGTGTGGCCAAAGTCTTCACCAAACCGGCGCGCAGAATCGCGGGATCGGGCTCGTAGAGAAACGCGCGCGGCAATGACAGCCGCGTTTCTGCCCGCTCCGGCGTGAGCGTAAAACCGCGAGGCAAGAGCGTCGCGCGCCGTGTCGTACTCTTGCTCTCGCCGAACCACAGCACGCATTCTTTCAACTCGCCCGCCACAGAGATAAATTCCACCTCACAATCGTATGTCGCAAGCTCATGCAAGTCCGCGGCCGGAGAAATTTTGACGGCAAGCGCTTTGACTTGCGGCAACCACTGTTTGATAAGCGATAAGCGCGGCTCATAATCTTCCACGGAAAATTTGCGCCGGCCTTCCACGCGCCGCGCCGGATCAAAGAACAGCGCATCGAGCGCAGGCAAAGGCAACTGCGTGATATCGGCGTGCAGACTGCGAACACGCGCCCTGACTTGATACGCGGCAAAATTTTCCTCGGCCATTGCCAGCCGCAACGGCTCACGCTCCACGGCAACGACTTCATGATTTGCCGCGAGCGCAATGCTATCGCCTCCAATGCCGCAACCCCAATCGCCGATTCGCGCAAACTCCGCCAAACGTGTTGCGCGATAACGCGCGATGATTTCACCCGAAGCCTGCTCCAAAGCTTCGCGCGTGAAATACATCTGCGCCGCGCGCGTAAATTTGGCGCGCGCCTTTTCCCGCAACAGAAGCGTTTCGAGCGCGGCTTTGACCAACTCCGGATTGCTATGCTTTTGCAAACGCGTGAAGCAAGAAAGGAAAGTCGCCTCGGTGGGAGCAAGCTCTGCCACGGCCGCCAAAGTCGCTTGGCCGTGTGGTGCAAGGAGAGCAGTGAAACTAGCGAGCGTCATACGAAGAGAATTGTGAGGAACATTCGCAGCGATGCCTTCGGGCATTTTAGCTTGTGATTTCGCGCACCGAATGAGTTTTGGTCATCAAGCCTTGCGCCTGATGCTGAAGCATCAGGCTAGGAGATGCAAGCCCCGTGAACGGGGCTGCCACCCAATTGCTACTAACCCCGCTTGCGGGGTTTTCACCTTTTAGCCTGATGCTTACAGCATCAGGCGGAGGTTGGCGGTATCACGAGTGCAAAATTCAGGCAGAAAGAATCTTTTTAAGCACTGGCATAAACTCCAGTGCTCAAAAAGATTCATCCTGAATGACACGACACGAGGGCTCGTTATCGAATCTGATCGTCAACTTTCACAAAGCGACACGACGAACGCTCGTGGCTTACGGGAAGATGCCCAACTCCAAATAGCTCACCGCGACTTTGTTGATGGCGCTGATGAACGCCGCGGTGCGGAGATCGATCTTGTTGCCGTGTTGCTTTTGAACCTCGCGGAATTGATTGTACGAGGAGATCATGGTCTCTTCCAAGCCGGAATTGACGAGGTCTTCCTCGTTCGCGCCGTGCGCCACTTCCGCCAAGATTTCTTGCGCGAGCCTTTTGCCGGTTAAGTCTTCAACCGTGTGCAGCAGCTTCTTGAAAGCGTTTTCTTCGAAGCGTTTGCCCATGCGGCCGAAGCGCACATGCGAAAGATTTTTCACCCATTCAAAATAAGAAACCGTGACGCCCCCGGCGTTGAGATACATATCGGGAATGATGAGCGCGCCGCGCTGGAGCAGCGTTTCGTTTGCATCCGCGGTGAGCGGACCGTTGGCAGCTTCGGCGATGATCTTCGCTTTCACGCGCGCCACATTCTCTGCGGTGATTTGATTTTCCAGCGCGGCAGGCACGAGAATGTCGCAAGCCAACTCGAGCGCGTCCGTAGTGCGCGTGAGATTCGATGCCCCAGGAAAATTCAAAATCGATTTTGTCTCTTTGCGATGCTGCATCACTTTGTCGAGGTCCAAACCTTTCGGATTGTAAATCGCGCCTTCATATTCCGCAAGGCCCACGATGCGCGCACCGCCTTCCTGCAAAAATTTCGCAGCGTAATAGCCGACATTGCCCAAGCCCTGCACGACGACGGTTTTGCCTGCCAAACCAGTTGACAAGCCGAGCGGTTTCATATCCTCGGCAAAGTTGCAAGCTTCGCGAATACCGAAATACACACCGCGGCCCGTGGCTTCCGTGCGGCCGCGCACGCCGCCTTGCGTGATGGGTTTGCCGGTGACGCAAGCGTGCGAGTTGAGTTCGTTGCGCGTCATCGCGCTGTAGGTGTCCACAACCCACGACATTTCACGCGGCCCGGTGCCGTAATCCGGCGCGGGTACATCGACGCCCGGCCCTATAAAATTTTTCTGAATCAATTCGAACGTATAGCGTCGCGTCAAACGCTCCAGTTCGGCGTCGGAGTAGTCGCGTTTTTCGATTTTGATCGCGCCTTTTGCGCCGCCAAACGGCACGTCGACGATGGCGCATTTATAAGTCATCAACGCGGCGAGGGCCATTACTTCATCTTCGTCGGCATTGGGACTGTAGCGAATGCCGCCTTTGACGGGCAGCTTGTGATGGCTGTGCTCCGCGCGCCACGCGTCGATCGTTGCAATCGAGCCGTCGTCGCGCTTGAGTGGAAACGTGATGTGATAAACACTGTTGCAAGCTTTGATGTGCTGCAGCAAGCCCGGCGGATGCTCGGTATAGGCCGCAGCCTTGTCGAAATTACGATTGACTTGCTCGAAAAATTTGATCGGTCCCGACATGGAAGTCCCTTTCGTGGTTTGAAAATACCTTTGGAGGACGCGCGCGGAGTGCAAACCGGCGCGAAGAATAAGCACGCAGACGGCTCATTTCAAACAGAAATTTCGCTGCGTTGCGGGATTGTCACTTTGCGCTCCCACGTTTGTGGCGCTGCAAATTCTCGCGCAAGGCCGCCTCTGCTTGCGCAATATATTCCGGCGCAAGCCCAAAGGCTTCGGCAACCGCGGCGTGATAATTTTTTTTGAGATTCACATTGCGTTTGCCGTGCAGCGAAGTGATGCGCATGAAATCTTTCCGCACGAAAATCAACTCGTCCGCATGCACGCGCGTAAGGCAAAGGCCGTGCATGCTGTTGCGGTGAAACGACGCTTGCCAGTGTTGTAGATATTCCTCGAGCGGCGTTGGCCGATCGGCGAAGCGATAGCGCCATTTCGTCTCCGCGCGATCAAACGTGAAAAGATCATAGCATTGCGTCAAAAGATCGTAGCGCAATTCCACGCCGTTAAATTCGTTGTGACAAAGCCTCGGCTGGGTGGGATCAAGCGGCATCGGCCGTTGCAAAAGGTAGCCGGGATCAAGTAAGCATTTAAACCCATCAAGCAGAACGAGAAGCGCGCAGTGCATGTTCTCCCCGGCGCGCATATCACCCATAACGATATAGTTGCTGAAACCTTGCTGCAGCAAAATAGCGTGCAAAAAAAACGAGAGCGAGAAACATGTGCCGCCCGTGCGATAGCGCAAATGATCTTCAAGCACTTCTTCGGGCAAACGCAAACGTGCGTGTTCCGAAGCGCCGTGTTGGTTAAACTTGATGATCTTGCTGAGATTTTCATAAGGCAGGTGCGCGAACGCGGCGATGATTTGCTGTAAGTACCGCGAAGAGGGCGGCTGCGGCAGGAGTTGATAAGCATGTAGAAATTGCCGCACGGCTGCGTGATGATGAGAAGGATCAAGCGCGAACGGGAGGGAGGGCGAAGTCATTGCGGCTCCAGCATCACCAGAGACATACGCTGCAGTAATTCTTCGAAATAATCTCCCATGTACGGCCCAAAGAACGACATGCGTCGCGACTCGTAGGAGTCGAGATGATAATAACGGCCGGGAAGCACATAGCCGATATAGCTGCCGTTGAAACTCGTGCAGATCGCTTGTTTGCCGTGGCGCAGCGCAAAGTCTTTCAGCCGTGCGGAAATTTCGCCGCTGAGATCGCACGGCGCGCCAAGCCAGAGCGTATCATTCAACCTGAGCGCGTGCAAGTAGGAATCATTTTCATAAACGAGTTGCTTTGCAATCCACGGTGCGAAGCGCCAATCATCCGTCACGCGCATGTGCAACTCCGGCAAGTCAACTTGCAAACCGAGGTAGCTCAATGTCGCTTCGGATTGAAAAAGTAAATTGGGCAAACGCGCACGCACGCTATCCGCCAAGCCTTCGCCGATAAAGCGCGCGGCCTCGAACGCTTCGCCTTCACCGCGCGGGCCGTGGCTGCCCACGCCGCCGGCAAAGAAAACGGCATGCGTGCGTTGCTGCTGTTCGAGCGCGCGCCGCCAATAGCCGCAATAATCCGAGGAAAGTTGCATGTTGTTATAAGTGAGCACAGTCGCGTGTGCGGCATATGCGCCAACAATGGTTTGATCGCCGTCCTCTTGCCGAAAAACGAAAAAAGCAAATTGATCGTCCACGCCGCCTTTATCTCCGACAAGCCGATTGACAACGTAACGCGGCGCAGCGAAATTGCCATAAGCAAAACTTGCCGGAGCTAGGTCCGCATGCGCGCGTTGAATGGCGCTAGCGATCTGTGCGATGAGCCATTGCAAGGCGCGAGGATTATATTCGCCCGCGAAAAGTTCGGCGAGCAGACCTTCACCCCACGCGCCGACGCCGGAGTGCGTGTGCGTTGCGCCAAAGAAAATTTGCTCACGCTTAAGCCCAAGCGCGCTGTCAATATACGCGGCCACGCCTTCGGACATTGCGCGCGAGACAATGAGCGCGTCAATACTCACGAGCACGATTTCTTGCGCGCCCACACGCAACGCCATCGCGCTTGCAAACAAGCTGTCATGCACGCCCTCCGCGGCGCGGCCTTGTCGTTTGCCATAGCCGGCCATGGGTAGTTGTTGGAAATGGCCGAGCGTGCTCACGTTGCTTTGCAATTGCGGGGTCAATGAGGCACGACCAAAACCAGCCAGCAATGCACCATGCGCGCGTGGGATAGGCTGCTCCAAACGCTCGCGAGTTGTGCGGTAGTAATCGGTTTCGAAATAGGGCGAGTCATCAACGGGGCGAAATGAAATTGCCGCTATCAGCAATATGCAGCCCAGAACGCTTCCAAAAATTTTTGAGTAGAGGCGCCTTGGCGGTGAAAGGAGAGGCATGAGGAAAGATTTCCTTTTGGGGGGCTATCAATGAAAAAGAGTCTACTCGTAATGAGTCTGATTACGAGTAGACTGTACAACGATTGCGAATCCTTGCTTATTTCCCAATCTCCGCGCCGAGGCCTTTGAGTTGATAAAGCGTCATCGGTCCGGTCACGCTGCTCGAATCGAACGCGACGCCTTGTTCTTCGGCCAAATGCTGTTGATAGCCGAGAGCCTCCTCCGCGCTCAGTTCGATCTTATAAACTTCGCCTTCGACTTTCGCGGTCTTGCCTTTCGCCGTCATCGGGAACACGATCTCGCCGTCATTGACTTTCACTTTAATCTTCTGGCCGGATTGATCGCTTGCAATTTCCATCCAACAACCGGCTTTCGCGCACACTTCGAGCACTTGGCCTTCGACCAAAACTTTCTTGCCGAGATATTCTTCCGGCGCAGCCAAAATCGCCGAGACTTTGCTGGGCTCGTGCAGTGAAAGCGCGGCGCCGTATTTTTCGGCGTCATTCTTTTTTTGCGTGCACGCAACGGCAAACATCAGGAGCAAACCTAAAATCATTTTTCTACGCATAATTCCTTCTCCTTTGAAAAAATTGAGCACTGTTGGGGAAGATTGTTGCGACCAAGCATACTGAACCGCGGCTTTTTTAGCAATGACTTTTCTCTGTATTTCGCGGGCGAAGCGCCTCGCGTGTGCGTGACGCGCAGTGCGCGACGCTAATTTCGGCCTTGCTATTGTTGGGCGAGATGATATATTGCGCCCCCACAGAGTTGACAAAATTCTTTCTCCTCTCCCCTCTGCGAAGGAACTTCTCATGCCGCACTCTCAAAACGAAAACGCGCTCAATACCGTACGCTATGAATCCGTTGATTACAATTACCTCGCGCAACGCAAACTGCGCAAGAGCGCAGGGTGGGTGATGCTCTGGGCCATGGGCGTGGGCGCGGTGATCAGTGGCGATTACTTTGGTTGGAATTTTGGACTCGCTGCGGGAGGGTTCGGCGGATTGCTGCTCGCCACGCTCATCATCTCGATTATGTATGTGTGCATGGTCTTTTGCATTGCAGAGCTTTCCGCGGCGCTGCCGCATGCGGGCGGATTCTATTCTTTCACGCGCAATGCGTTTGGTCCGCTCGCCGGATACTTCGTGGGCGTGACCGACACGATTGAATATGTCATCACGCCCGCGGTGATCGTGATCGGCATCGGCGGCTACATGCAAAAACTTTTTCCGAGTGTGCCCGTTGCGCTGTGGTGGCTCGCGGCCTATGCGCTCTTTGTCGGTGTGAATATTCGCGGCGTGGAGATTACGTTTAAAGTGGGATTGATCGTCACGATTTTGGCGGTGGCCGTGCTGCTCGTGTTTTTTGTTGGCGCGCTTGTGCAAGGCGCGTTCTCGTGGGAAGCCGTGTTCAATATCACGCCCGATGCTGGCAATTCCACTTTTCTGCCCAAAGGTTGGTATGGCGTGTTTGCCGCGCTGCCGTTTGCCATTTGGTTCTATCTTGCGATTGAGCAGCTTCCGCTCGCTGCAGAGGAGACTGTCGATGTCGTGCGCGACATGCCGCGTGCGCTCATTTTCGGCATCATGACGTTGCTCGGAATCTCATTGCTCACGCTCGTGCTCAACTCCGGCGTGAATGGCGGCGCGGCGCTCATCGCAGTCTCCGATGCGCCGCTGGCAGAAGGCTTTCGCGCGGTGTTTGGCGCGGGCGCAACGGCTACGGTGCTGACGTTGGTCGCGCTCGCGGGCCTCATTGCGAGTTTTCATACGATCATCTATGCCTATGGCCGCGTGCTCTTCGCACTCTCCCGCGCCGGTTATTTTCCGCGCGCATTGTCGGTTACGGGTTATAAAACCAACACCCCGCATCGCGCGCTCATTCTCGGCGCATTGATCGGCCTTTGTTGCGCGATGGTGATTGATCGCTTCAGCGAAGGTGTGGTCGGTGCGGCGCTTTTGAACATGGCTGTGTTCGGCGCCGTGATCTCGTATGCGTTTGTGATGTTCGCGTATTTGCAACTCCGGCGCAAACGTCCCGACTTGCCGCGTCCGTATCGCAGTCCGCTCGGCGCGACCGGTGCATATGTCGGCGCCGCGCTCGCGCTGCTCTCTCTCGCCGCAACTTTTGCCGTACCTGATTATCGCCCCGGCGTGCTCGGCGTTGCCGTGTTTGTGCTCATTGCACTGTTGTACTTCTGGCTCTATAGTTCCAAACGCCTCGTCGCGCAAGCGCCGGAGGAGGAACTCGCATTGATTATCGCTACGAAAAAAAAGTCGGCGCAGCAGTAGGTTCGTTGGTTCAACAAGAACAATAGAATTTTCTCCCATGAAAATAGAACTGCCACGAAAGAAAACTCTTTCGTGGCAGTTCTATTTTGGGGGGAAGAAAAATTTTGGTTCGGGATCGGCTAAATATGCACAATACAAAGGCAACGAGACGATCTCGAACGAAATATAATAACCGGCAGTTTTCTTACGAAGGCTGACTTTGAAGCTTTTTCAGTTCTTCCCGCAAGCGCACGACTTCTGCTTCGG
Organism: bacterium; assembly: GCA_041918175.1. GTDB lineage: Bacteria > Zhuqueibacterota > Zhuqueibacteria > Zhuqueibacterales > Zhuqueibacteraceae > JABWAN01. The sequence continues at coordinate 37,958 of JAYRWE010000080.1, read as the reverse complement.
CCTCGTGTCGCGCTTCGGCTTCCGCCTTCGCTTGAGACTCCGCTGCATTGGCTTTCGTTTCCGCAGCGCGACGAGCCTCCGTTTCCGCTTTCATTTTAGACTCAGTTGCCTTGGCTTTCGCTTCCGCAGCGCGACGAGCACGTTCAGCATCACGACGAGCACGCTCGGCTTCGACATACGTGCGCAAACGCTCGCCGGTTTTGTGATCAAACAAACGCAAGCGTTCATTCTCCACGAACAATTCCAAATCCAAAACCTCGCTGTGCATGCGCTCGCCCGTGAGCGTATGATAATCCTCGCCGCGCAAACGAAAGCCGCGCAGTTGTTGGCTCAAAGCCTCGTTGAGCGGATCGAAGATGAAATACTCCTTTACCCCGAGGCTCGCATAGAGCACACGCTTGTTGCCGAGGTCTTCCAGCTTGGTCTCGCGCGAAATGAGTTCGAGCACGAAGTCCGGCGCTTTGCCTTCTTCCGGCAAATGATAGATGCGGCGTTCGTGTTTGTCGAGGCCACGCACCACGAAGATATCCGGCGCGACTTTTTGCAGATCGCCAAACTCGTCGCGATAGTAAAGAAAAATATTGCCGGTGACATATACGTTCGGCTCCGGCTCGAAATGCTCTTCCAGCGCGTCGAGCACGTAAATCATCTGCTTGCGATGGACGTCGGTTTCGGCCATAGGTTTCCCATCCGATTCTCTGAGGTAGGAACTCGTTGTGTTGATAAGATGAGGCGGTGTGGGTTCAAGCAAAAGAGACATTTTCGCACCTTGCAATGAGCTTTAAGATTGCGCGATGATACGAAGCGAAGAGCGGAAAGTCAATTTGAAGTTTCGCGCTTGAGCCGACTTTCTGCAATGCCCTTCCTGAATTATTCGGTCGCTCTCCGCGCATTCAAAATTTTCACAAACGATTTGCCGCGAATCTCCGCGAGCGTCAAGCCCGTGACCAATGCTTCCTCTTCTTTGATCGCGCCGCAATTGATGCCGCGCAGGAAAAAGTTGAGCAAGCCTTGTCCCGTCGCCGCGTCATCGAACACCGCGCCCACAAGCGTGGCCTGGGCCGCTTTGTCGATAAAATTTTTCAACCGCGCCGAGGACGCTTCCAAACCTTCCAAAAAGAATTGATACACCGCGGCATAACGAATCGGCAATTGCGCCGGATGCAAATCCCACCCTTGATAGAAGCCGTGTTTGAGCGAGTGCTGCACATGATCATAACACAACTTCCACACCTCATGCACCACGCGCGCGTTCTCCTGCTTTTGCGTCTCGCTTAAATTCGCGCCGCGATGCGGACCGACCGGCATCACATTGGTCGCGCCGTCCGCGAGCCACACGCCCGTGCCCATGAGCGCGACGGTCATCATGTGCCGCGCAAAATCGCATGAAGGATGATCGAGACTTTGATGCGGCGCTGCCACGTTGCTCGAGGCGGTGTAATCATACACGCCGAAATGCGCGGCCACGCAGCGGCCTTGCGCGGCTTGAATAAAACCCGGCATCGCACATTCGCCGCGCGCGTTGATAATCGATTGCGGCGTTTCGACCATGATTTCGAGCTTGAGCGTGTGTTTCGGCAATCCGAGTTTGCGCTCCATCACTTCAAAGAGTTGCACGAGCGCGGCAACGTGCTCGGGAATCGTAACCTTCGGCAGCGTGACCACAAAATTGCTCGGCAGCTTGTTTGCCGTGCGTTCGAGCAAAGTGGAAAGAAAAATATCCATCGTGCGGATGCTGCGCGCTTTCAATTCTTCCGTGAATGGTTTGATGCGAATGCCGATGAACGGCGGCAAGGTTCCGGCTTGCATGCCGTTCGCGACTTCAATGGCCGCGGCCTCGGCGTGACCGTCTTCTTCGGCATCAGGACGATTGCCATAGCCGTCCTCGAAATCGAGGCGAAAATCTTCGACTGGCTCGCGTTGCAGTTTCTCCATTACACGCGCGTAGATCGCGTGCGCGAGCCACGCATGCGGACGCTCCTCGCGTGCTGCGGCATCGTTTGCTTCGAGGCGCGCTTGCAAGGTCGCGATGTCGGCTGCGTCATGCGGCAAGTGCTCCGCGCCGCGCCATTTGAGCGCGCGCGCGAATACGACAAAGTTCGGCGCATACTCCTGCAATGCGCGCAACGCAATCGCGCCGAGCTTTTGCGCGGAATCGGCTTTGAACAAATGCCCGCCGCCATACACCGCATGCACCGGCTGCCGCGCCGCGGACTCGCCCGGATAATTTTCCGCGAACGCGCGGTTCGCTTCGTGGAGGGAAGTGAAAACGGATTGCAGCGATTCAGATGGCACAGAAGTTTTCATGAAGTGACGATCCTTTGATTTTATCATTAAAACATCGAGGCAAAACGATTAATGGCAAAACTATTCTTTTAATGGTTTTGCCAGCAATCGTTTTGCATAGCTCAATTCAACAATTTTTCCAAACGTATTCTCGTGATCTTGCTTTGCTCCACTGCGGCGAGAGACAGTTCCGTCGCGTGCTCGTTCGGCAGACGCGTTTGCAAGATCGCGAGCATTTCTTCCGCGCTTTTGCCCGTGGCGCAGACGATGAAGATATAGCCGAACTTGCTCTCATATTGCGCATTGCCCTCGGCCAAAGCTTGGAGCACTGCATCCGAAGCTGCGCGCACGCCTGCTTGCTCGCCCGCGGCCCATTGCTGTGTGCTCGCAAACTTCGCGCGCAGCGAGTTCATGTCGCCGATTTTGGGATGATGCGCGAATGCTTCGAGCCAATCGTTCGGCAAAAGTTTGAACCAAATTTCCTCCGCCGCAACAAACAGCTCTTCTTTATTTTGAAAAGGAAACCGCTGCGCCATGAACATGTTCCACCGCGTGGACCCGCAGCAGCGTTCCAGCGCGCTCGTGCGTTGCTCGGGAGCGAGTTGATTGAGTTGGGAGAGCGTCATTTTGTGTTTGAGTTGTGATGAATCGCGCGCGTGATTCCCCAAACACGCGCCGCGCGTTTTTTGCGTGTTTAGGCAGAGACATAAAACGCGCCCCGGCCCTTGCCTTGTTGCTTTAACTTGCCCGCCGCGTGCAACTTACGCAGCAGACGGCTTGCTTGATCCGCGCTCATGCGACAAAGTTTCACCGCTTCGTTGCGCGTGATTCTGCCGCGCGTTTTGAGATATTGCAGCACCATCTGCTCCTGCTGAATCGCGTCAAAGCCGGCGATACCGAAAAAAATGTTCGCGGGCAGCTTTCGACGCGCTACTTGCCGTCCGCGAACGGGTTGTGTATTTGTCTCCTTCCGCAACACGGAACAAGACCGGAACGGACTCTGGACGGCGAGACGGCGCACTGCCCGCATCCTGGATGCGACCGAGTCCGTGAACGCGGGCATTCCGGCCTTTCGCTTTTCGTCGTCTTGCGCGCAACGAATACCGACATTGTTGTTCTGATTCGTTGCAGTGTTCCTGTTGCGATTCGCACAACGGAGGTTCTGTGGATTGTTGTTCCACGAACCGCCACGCAACACACGCTCGAGTCCGCACCGACGCAACGGTTTGTAGTTGCGCCTTCAGGCGCCCTTGCCTGTTTTTATCATCGGCTCCTAAAGGAGCAACTACGAACGTCGAAACGCATGCGCCTCAAATAATTTCACGCGCAAGCGATGGGTATCGCCAAAGCCCGCATGCCCCTGCCAGCCGCTCAAAGCTTGTTTCACTTCGTCCCAAGCTAATTCCCGCGTGGCATAGCCCGCTTGCAAACGGCGCAATCGGCGCGACGCGCGCACCACGTTTGCACTTCGCAACAAGCGATGGTCGGGAAATACGCGAAAACCTAAAAACGTGACGCCCTGTTCGACGCGGCGAATTTGGCACTTGTGCTCGTGCAAACGCACGCGCAGTCCGAGCAAATATTCCGCGAGGCGCTGCTTTACTTCCCATAACCAAGCTTTGTCGTTTGCCAACACGAGGAAGTCGTCAACATAGCGCACGTAATAACGGCAGAACAAAGTCTCTTTCATGAAATGATCGAAGCGATTTAAATACACGTTGGCGAAAAACTGGCTGGTGAGATTGCCGATGGGCAGGCCCTTGCGCCGCATGCCGGGCGTGAGCAGATCGTCGCCCGGAAAATAATCCAGCACCGGCTCTTGCGCGTTGCTCGCGTCGAGGATGCGCTCGACCAGCCACAACGTTTTCGAACAAGCGATAACGCGATGTATCTCGGCTTTGAGAATTTTGTGGTCGATGGAAGGAAAATGTTTTCGAATGTCACACTGGAGCGCATAGGCGTTCTTGCGGCAGAAATCTTGATAACGCAGAATCGCCGCGTGCGTGCCTTTGCCCAGCCGATTGGCGTAGCTGTCCTCGATAAACGTGCGCTCAAACAACGGCGCGATGACGTTGCACAAGGCATGATGCACCACCCGGTCGCGATACGGTGCCGCGGAAATCATACGCGGCTTCGGCTCGAAAATGTAAAAGGTGCGATACGCGCCCGGCATATACGTTTGCGTCCGCAACTCTTGCTGCAAGAGCACCAACTCTTTTTCCAAGTCGGCGTGAAAGCGGCCGACGTTTTCTTGATAACGTTTGCCCTTGCGCGCCTTGCGCGCGGCAAGCAGAAGATTTTTGAACGAGCAGATCTGCTCGTAAAGCTGCGTGTAGGTTTTCATCGGCTTTTTTCTTTATAAACATTCCGGGCGACACCCCCCTGGCCCCCCTCAAGGGGGGAATTGTTCTGCGGCGTTGCCTGGCCGCTGCGCACGTCAAGTTCTTTAATCCATCCGCCGAGCTTGCCGCCGAGGTTTTGTATGCGCAATGAAATGCTGCCATACTTCTCATCGCTGAACAGTTTCAAATCGTGGCTCATGCGAATGCAGTAACGTAGCCGTTCTAATTTTAAATTCGCTTTCCGCAAGGCGTCGATCTTCTCGTTCGAGAGCCGGGTGTAATATGCCGAAATCAAATCGTCCAAAATATCGTGCGCCAAAGTTTGCGTGCGGTCGCCCAACAAAAATTTGTGGTCGCGTGGAAATTTGGATAATTGTGGGACGAGGTAGAGCAGGAAATCATACATCATGGTGAGGATGGTCGTGGGCTCTTTCATGCAAAGGGCTCCTAGAAGAATTTTTAAAAAAATTTTCGAGGCACTCGCTAGCGCTCGTTCTGTTAAAAGCCAAAGCAAAATCAAAAGCCAAAGCGTAAGAGTGTAAAAGCGTAAAAGAGCAAAAGCTTAAAAAAGAGCGTCCTGCGCGCAACGAATACCGACATCGCTGAGCCGATACGAGGCAGTGAGCCAGTCGCGAACGCACAACGGAGGCTCCGCGGACTGTTGAGCCACGAACCGCCACGCAACACACGGTATTGTCCCGTGCTGGGCCCCTTGGGATTGCGATCAGGACTTGGACGCCCCGTGTAGTAATTTGCATCGTACCAGTCCTCGCACCATTCCCACACATTACCCGCCATGTCGTAAAGCCCAAAGCCGGTGGCAGGAAAACTTTTTACCGGTGAAGTGCGTTCCCAACGATCTCGCCCTTCGGTACCATCATAATTCGCGCGTTCGTGGCTTAATTCATCGCCCCACGGATATTTGTAATGCGGCGTGCCGTTCAAGCCCGTGTTGCCGCCGCGCGCCGCATATTCCCATTCGGCTTCATAGGGCAAACGTTTGCCCGCCCATTTTGCATAAGCTTTCGCGTCGTTCCAACTCACATACACGACGGGATGTTCGCGATTGCGCAACTGCTCTGCCCATTGCGGCGGCGGCGCATGGCGCGTTGCCGAAATAAAACTTTGATACGCCGCGACTGTGACTTCATGTTCGTCGAGATAGAAGTCGTTCACGATAACGGTATGCACGGGCTTTTCATCGTCGCTCTCTTCGCTGCCCATGAGGAACGTGCCGCCTTTGATGAACACCATGCCTTCCGGCTTGGGGCGGAGACGAGGCTGCTCGCGTTGCCCGGGCGTGGTGGTGGGTTGCTCTGTTTTATTCTCGCGCTTCGTTTCAGTCGAAATATCATCCAACTTCTTCGTCACCTGCGGCTCTTGCTTGGAAGACCCAGACCAATCGACTCCTTTCCACAGTATCAACGCGAGCGCGGCAACAAGCGCGAACGGTATGGCATAACGCCGCCATGCGAAAGCTGGCTGCACGGTTTGGGGAGAGGGAGGCGAAGGCCGCGGAGCCGGGCGCGGCTCGGTTTTCTTTTCTGGTGGGGGAACGATCTCCGGCTTGGGTTTGGGCTGCGGTGGCGTTGGTGGTTTGACCGCGGGTGTAACGCGCGGCGCAAACAATCCCACTTTCAGTAAATCTTCCAACAACTCGCGCAAGCCGTGTTCATAGTTTTCCGTGAAGTCCACATATTGAAAGCGGTGCAGACGAAACGGCATGTCGCACGGGCGAAAGAGCACGGGCACGATGTGCTTCTTCTTGTGCAAGGCAAAGCCGATTTCATCGAGCACGTTTTCGGAAGCCACGGAAGCGGGCGAGAGCACCACGAGCAGGCTCGCGCAATCATTCAGCGCTTGCTGAATCGCCGTGTCCCACCGCGCGCCGGAGGGGATGTCGAGTTTATCGAGCCAAATGGCAATGCCGGCCTCGCGCAAGCTGTGGGCGAGACGCAGCGCAAACGCGCCGTCTTCGCGGGCATAGCTGATGAAGAGGAATTGTTGGTGCGGCATGTTTCCCTCAGGTGCGCGAAATGATTTTTTCGCTTGGTGGCAGAATGATGATGCGGCAGAATTATTAATCGATGCCGCTAATGTAAAACGCGTCGGCATGAGATACAATTTGAAATTTGACCCTCGCGCTCAACCACGGCTCGGCCGTCGTTTGCTGTTGAATGCCATGGCAAAGCACGCCACGGTCAAACCGTGGCGGAGCAGGAATGACGTGCGCATTTCCGGCCTTGCGAAAGTGCTTGGCCTGTTTTATAATGCGCCTTTAAAATCGCGTTCTTCCGCTCAAGCTGCTCACGCGCACGAGAGTTCCGCCATGCCCGCTCCGCTTTCTTCCTCCCTGCAACAAAACGCTTCCTATTCTCGCCGTGATTTTCTCAAAACCATTTCACTCGCGCTCGCAACGGTGCCGCTGCGTCCGGCAATGCGTTTGGCGCAAACGGGCGCGAGCAAATTTTTCTCGCGGCAGAAAACTACGCGCCCGAAAAAGGTCGTCATCGTCGGCGCAGGCCTGGCCGGGCTCACCGCGGGCTATGAGTTGATGCACGCCGGGCATGAGGTGACGATTCTCGAAGCGCGCACGCGGCCGGGCGGCAGAGTGTTCACGGAGCGCGAGGCTTTTAGCGACGGCCTTTATGCCGAATGCGGCGCGGAGTGGGTGGAGAGCAATCACGAATATCTGCTGCGTTATATCGACGAGTTTGGCTTGCCGCTCTATCGCGGCAGTTTCCGTGACAACGAAAACGAGGGCTTGCAATATTCGCCGCGCGCGCGCAAAACCCACGAGCGCTTGGAGGAGACCACGAAACAAGTGCGGCCATTCGAGCATCGCAATCCCACGCTGCCGGAGTTGGACAAGCTTTCGTTTTGTGAGTTTCTCCAACAAATGGACGCGCCAGCAGAGATGATCGAACAGATGCAGCGCCAAATCTCCGGCTTGATGGCGATCAACATCGAGAGCATTTCGGCGCTGCACATGTTCAACGAATTTGCGCTGCCCGAAGCGCCGGCGAGTTTTCGCGTGGCCGGCGGCAATGACCAAGTGCCCAAAGCGCTCGCGCAGCGTTTGCGCGAGCGCATTCATTATGCTCGGCCCGTGGTGAAGATCGCGCACGAGGCGAATGGCGCGACCGTCACTTTTTTAGAGAATGGCAAAACGCAAACGATGCACGGCGAACATGTGATTATGGCCGCGCCCTTCACGTGCGTGCGCAAGATGGAGATTTCGCCCGCGCTGTCCGCGGCGAAGATGAAGGCGATCAACACGCTCGCGTATGGCCAAATTCTCAAAGCGCCGCTGCAATTTCGCGAGCGCTTTTGGGTGAGCTATCAGCAAGAGGCGCGGAAAAGTTTGCAAGGCATGATCGGCTCGGTGTATGAATCCACCGGCGGCCAGCCTGGCCCGCGCGGCATTTTGCTCGCGTATGTTCCCGACAAAAGCGGCATGGAGATGGCGAGCATTGCGCCAGAGCAGCGCGTGGAAAAAATTCTCGCAAAGGTCGCAGAGCTTCATCCCGAGGCGCCGAAATATTTTGAAGCAGGTTATGTGAAATGGTGGCAAGAAGACCCGTGGGCCGGCGGCACGTATGCTTATTTCCGCCCCGGCGAAATTACGAGTGTGCGCACGATGATCGCGCAACCCGAGGGCCGCATTCACTTCGCGGGTGAGCATACTGCGGGCTGGCAAGGTTACATGAACGGCGCGGTGGAGTCGGGGCATCGCGCGGCAGGCGAGGTGGAAGGAGTGGAGTAGTGGAGTTTGGGAGTGGTGGAGTTTTGGAGTTTGGGAGTTTGGGAATAGTGGAGAGATGAAATAGAAGACAATGAGAAGGAGGTAAAACATGGCTGAATACACGAAGCGGCGGAATAAGAATCGGGGATATATGAAACTCGAGGTGTGGCAAAAGGCAATGGAGTTGCACAAGTTGGTATGGAAAATCGTTTATGTGGAAATAAAACTCGATTTCAAGTTGCGTGCGCAAATTGCAGATGCGGCGCAATCGATCTCATCTAATATCGCGGAGGGGTACGGCCGGCGTTCGATTCATGAGTACATACAATTTTTGTATATCGCTTCGGGCTCGTTAGCAGAGACTTTGACGCGTGCGATTGGGCTTCAAGTGACTGCGCAGATTTCAGAGCAACAGTTTGAAAAAGTCGACACTTTGCACTACGAAGTTGAAAACAAGCTGCTGCGTCTAATCGAAAGCCTCGAAGCGAAAAGAGCAACCGGCACTTGGATAGATCATGTTGCCGATGAATGAAAAAAGCAACAGGTGAGACAACATGCTAGAAAACACAGGAACTAAACTCCCAAACTCCATGACTCCAACACTCCAGCACTCCACAACTCCACCTCTCCCTCACTCCATCAAGAAGGCAACCTTCCTCCAACTCGCGTTTATGATTTACGGCGCGGCGTGCGCGGGCGCGTTTGGTTTGGAAGATATGATCTCCACCGCGGGTCCGGGCGTTGCGCTCATCACGCTCATGATCATGCCCTTCATCTTCAGCGTGCCGGTTTCGTTTGCCGTGGCCGAGCTTACGACGATGTTGCCGCTCGAAGGCGGGCAATATCGTTGGTCGCGTTTGGCGTTCGGCGATTTTTGGGGCTTTCAAGCAGGCTGGTGGTCGTGGATGAGCGGCGTGGTCACCAACAGTTTGTTCGCCGTGCTCTTCACGGATTATTTGAAGAATTGGATTCCGCAAGTGGCAAGCGGCTTTCCGCATTGGCTCTCGTGCCTCGCGTTGATCTGGGCGCTGCATTATCTCAACGTGCGCGGCATCGACGTCGTCGGCAAGTCTGCGATCTTGCTCAGTGTGGTTTTGCTGGCTCCGTTTGTGATCATGCTCGCACTCGGCATTGCGCAGTGGCAGCACAATCCCTTCGCGCCGATGGTCGCGCCGGATAAAAATTTGCTCACCGGTTTTGGCAGCGCGCTCGTGCTGGCGATTTGGCTCTACTCCGGATATGATAAACTTTCCGCCGCGGCGGAAGAAGTCGAGAATCCGCAGCGCGTGTTTCCGCCCGCGTTGTTGTTCGCCGTAACGCTCGCGATGTTGAGCTACGTGTTGCCCACGCTTGCGGGTCTCGCGGCGCTGGGCAATTGGGAAGAATGGGCGGGCGCATACTTTTCCACCGCGGCCACACAAATCGGCGGGCCGTGGCTCGGACATGCGATGACATTTGGCGCGCTGTGCAGCAATGCGTTGTTGTTGAACGTGACCATGCTCGCGGCCTCGCGCTATCCTTTCACGCTTGCGCAAGACGGCTTTCTGCCCAAACGCCTCACGCGCATTCATCAACAATTCGGCACGCCCACGCTCGCGCTTTTGTTCGGCAGTATCACGTATAGCTTGCTCGCGCTGTTTGACTTCACGCAACTGCTCATCATCTATTCGTGGTTTCAAATGTCGAGCAATCTGTTGCTTTATGCCAATGTGTGGGCGATGCGCCGCACGCACGCGGAGATGCCGCGACCGTTCAAAATTCCCTTCGGCAAACCCGGCATGTTTCTCGCGCTGATTCCGACATGCGTCATCGCGCTCGTGGCCATGGCCAGCACGTTGTGGTCAGAAGGAGCGTTCGTTCCCAAACAAGCCCTGATCGCCGCGCTCGCCTTAATCTCCGGGCCGGTGGTTTATTTCGGCGTGAAGTGGGTGAAGCGAATGCTGCCTTCCCCAAAGGCTTGAAGTGCGAACGCCGTTGCTTTATGCACGGAGTTCTCAAAGGCATGAAACCCGTTTCCTCCCCGCGCATAAAAGTCTGCTACAGCAGCGTCGCAGAAGCGCTCGTAGTAGCGCCTTCAGGCGCGGACTTTTAATTTAACCAACACACTTGAAACCAACCATGCTCCCAACTTTCCACCCTCGTGTAAAAATCTGCTGCATCAGCAGTATGGAAGAAGCTTGGCTCGCAATAAAGCACGGCGCCTCCGCATTGGGCTTGGTCTCGCATATGCCGAGTGGCCCGGGCGTGATCTCCGAAGAGTTGATCATCGAGATTGCCGCGCAAGTGCCGCCGGGCGTTGCGACGTTTTTGCTCACAAGCAAGCAAGACGTGAGTTCGATCATCGCGCAGCAACGGCGCTGCGCTACGAACACGATTCAACTGTGCGATCACTTGCTCGACGGCACGCACGCGGATTTGCGCCAGGCTTTGCCGGGAATTAAGATAGTGCAAGTGGTGCATGTCATAGGAGAAGAATCGATCATTGAGGCCGAGCAAGTTGCACCGCACGTCGACGCCATCTTGCTCGACTCTGGCAATCAAGCGCTCGCGGTGAAAGAATTAGGCGGCACGGGCCGCACGCACGATTGGGCCGTGAGCCGTGCGATTCGCGAGCGCATCAATGTGCCGATGTTTTTAGCGGGAGGATTAAAGCCGGAAAACGTTGCCGAAGCCGTTGCGCAAGTCGCACCGTTCGGCCTCGATATTTGCAGCGGTGTGCGCACGGAGGCGAGGTTGGAGGAAGAGAAGCTCAAAGCGTTTTTTGAGAAGAGCAGAGTGAGCGCATAGCGCGCAAGCTCTTCATGAAAGTTAGAATGAGGTCCTCATTGATGACTGCGGAAGAATTGCTTAAGCTCGGCGAATGTTGGCCCTGTGAACTTATTGCAGGAGAATTTGTCGCAAGCAGTCCCGCAGGTGGAGCGCATGGCCGGCTGGCGAGCCGCATCAACCGCATCGTCGGTGATTTTGTCGAGAAACATGCGTTGGGCGAAACGTTCGGCGCGGAAACGGGATTCATTCTCTCACACAACCCCGATACCGTGCGCGCGCCGGATTTTGCTTTCATCGCTGCAGAAAGGCTTTCGCTGATCGGCGATTTCGATGAGTTCGTTCCGATTGCGCCTGATCTTGCAGTCGAGGTTGTCTCGCCGCATGATCGTTGGACGAAGATTGAAGAAAAGGTGCAGGATTATTTGCGGGCGGGGACTCGGCTCGTTTGGGTGCTCAATCCCAAAACCAAAACCATTCACGTTTATCATGGTCTGGAGAGTGTCGTTGTCCTGATGAGTAAAGGACAGCTTGCAGGAGGAGAAGTGTTGCCGGGATTTAGCGTTGCGGTTGCCCAGCTTTTTGCTTGAAGTGACGCAAACGATTCGAATGCAGGCGATCAAAACGTGATCGAAATCTCATACGAAAAGAATGAACTCCTCGACGGCGAAAACGCTCTCGAGGAGTTTTTATTTGGGGGAAGAAAGCTCCATGCTTTGCCAAACCTGAACATGCTGCCGCAGAACGGGAAGCGCGTTGGGATGCGCTTGCTCAAACTCAATGAGCAGCCTTGCCAACGTTGGCGCACTCATAGGGAAGAGCTGATGCGTGCGGGTCGCGAACTCAAAATCCTTTGGCCGTCCCGCAACGAGCTTGGAGAGAATGAGATCGTGAGGATGCGGGACCGTGATTTCAATTTTGCTCACCGGCTCCACTCGTTTGCCGGCGCGCTCCAGCCAGTTGCTCGGCGCTTGGAACGTTGTGAGGCTCACACCGTGAGCGTAGACGGAGCAACGGCAAGCGCGCGCTGCGAAAACGCCAAAGCCTTTTGCCGCGCACGCTCATCGCGTCGGCAGAGCGCCATCGCCGCGCGACAGTTTTGCCACGCGCGTTGCAGGAGTTGGTCATGAGGGTTGTTCATTGCCGTCGTTGTTTATTTCTAGCGTTTCTATTTTATCGCCCACTTTTAACTCGCCCGTCTGTTCCTCTTTCGCCGTATGAAAATAATCCCACACTCTTTGCGCCAGTTCAGAAGTAATGCCGCTCACCAGCACGAGCTCATCCACGGAAGCATTGCGCACGGCTTCGAGCGAGCCGTAGAATTTGATCAATGCATTGCGCTTGGCCGGGCCAATTCCGGGAATGCTGTTCAATTCCGAAGTCGTCGTGCGCTTCGCGCGCAACGAGCGATGAAACGTGATGCCGAAACGATGCGCTTCATCGCGAAGCTGCTGCAGGAGTTTCAAGCCCGAGGAAGAGCGCGGAATGTTTTGCGCATCACTTGCGCCGGGCACGAAAACTTCATCCAAGCGCTTGGCCAATGCCGCGAGCGGAATTTCAATCTGCAACTTTTGCAAAACCCCGAGCGCGGTGTTGAGCTGGCCCTTGCCGCCATCGACTAAAATCAAGTCCGGCAGCGGCAACTTCTCCGCGAGCGAGCCGGAATAGCGGCGCTCGATGGCTTCGGCCATCATTGCGAAATCATCCGGCGTGTCTTTGCCGCGAATCTTAAATTTGCGATAGTCGGACTTCTTCGCGCGACCGTCTTCAAACGTGACCATCGCGGCCACGGGATCGGTGCCTTGAATGTTCGAAATGTCGAAACACTCAATGCGCCGCGGGGGATTTTTCAAACGAAGGTCGCGTTGCAAGGCCGTAACGCTGTGCGGCACTTTCAATTTTGATTTCAATTTCTGCAATTGCAATTCTTGCAGCAGCAGCCGCGCGTTCTTGCCGCACATTTCCACGAGCTTGGCTTTCTCCCCCTGCTTCGGCGTGACGAGTTTGATCGCGCCGCCGCGCTTTGACTCCAGCCACGCTTGCACTTCCTCCATCTCCGGAATATCGCAGGGGAGCACGACCTCCTCGGGGACAAAATCAGCCTTCAAATAAAATTGTTTGGTGAAAGCGGCGACCACACTTTCATAGGTTTCTTGAAACACACCGTTGAGATAGTAATGTTGCCGCCCAACAATTTTGCCGTCGCGCACTTTGAACACCGCGCCCGCGGCGTCTTCATCTTCCATGGCTACGGCAACAATGTCGCGGTCTTTCATGTCATCGGCCACGATCTTTTGCTTGTATTGAAACTCTTCGATGAAGCGAATGCGATCGCGCATCTTCGCGGCCTGCTCGAAGAACTTGTGCTCCGCGAGCGTGGCCATGCGCTCTTTCATCTCCGTCACGACTAGGCGCTCGCGGCCATTGATGAAATTCACGACCTGCTTCACCACTTTGCCATACTCTTCTTGCGAGACCAATCCTTCGCAAGGCCCGTCGCATTTTTTAATATAATAATCCAAACAGAGCTTGTACTTCTTCTTCGCAATGACCTCAGGCGTGAAGTGAAAATTGCAACTGCGAATGGGGAAGATGCGCTTCACGGTTTTGAGCAACGCGCGCATTTGGCCCACGTCGGTGTATGGGCCGAAGTATTGCGAGCCGTCGTTGATGATTTTGCGCGTGGGAAAGATGCGCGGGAACATCTCGTTGGTAACGCGAATGTAAGGGAAGCTTTTATCGTCGCGGAGGTTGACGTTGTAACGCGGCCGGTATTCTTTGATGAGGTTCATCTCGAGAATGAGCGCTTCCATTTCGGAATCGGTCACGATGATCTCGAAATCCGCGATGCGCGAAACCAGGCGCGCGGTCTTCGCGTCGAGCGGGCGGCTCTCTTGAAAATACGAACGCACGCGGTTGCGCAAGACTTTGGCCTTGCCCACGTAAATGATCTTACCCGTGCGATCTTTGAATTGATACACGCCGGGCTTGGCGGGAAGATGGTCGAGTTTGTTTTCGAGTTCGGCTGACAAGGGATATGCAAGAATTAAAAGGCTCGTGTGAGTTTCGCTGTATGAAGCAGACGCAGCCTGGTGGCGGTCAATCGCACAGTTTTTAACCGGAAGCTGACACTGCTAAATGAGCAGAGGCTTTTTTTGTTTTGTCGCTGCTCCACCGAGGTGTCTTCGTTGCTTGTTTACCTAACTTTTATCTCTTCGAGCGAGGTGACTTCAAAGCGAGGGCATCCCGTTGCCGAGCTTGCGTTTTCAAATGAGGCTTTTGTTTTTCCCAGTCTGCGAAGCGCTTTAAGTCAGCCCGCTCGAAGAGACCACCTCGGTAAACAAGCGGAGAAGAACCGCAGGTGGAGCAGCGACAGAGCAAAAGAAAATTGAGCGCGTTGCGTCAAAATGAAACTCGTCGCAGAAGCCCTAGCCGAGTAATTAAAGCGCGCGTTCACGATCTCCCGCTTAATACTGCGCGGTTGTGCAGCAATTGGGCGGCGGCAAGATCATGCGCGCTATTTGAAATACATCATAGCGGCGAGGGCCAGGGCAACGACCGACATTGGCCAAACAAAGACGAGCGTACGTTTCATGATGTCCAAGGTCTCGACTTTAGCGTAGGAAGCGATCCAAACATTGTGCGTGTTGGTGGGATCGCTCAGGCCTTGAATCGCACCCAACGAAGCGAGCACGGCCATGATGGCTTGCGGCGGTAAGTTTGATGTTGCAAGCATGATGGTCGCGAAGCCGGCGCCCATGCCCCAAATATTCAGCGGCCCGCGATACAATGCCAGCGGCGCCAGCGTACCGAATATGACAACGAACAAAATGGGAGAGGCCGGCACAAGCCCTTTGAATAGCGGTTCCAGTGCCAGCTTGATATTGTCGTGCGTGACGGTTTCATAGAGCATGCCGATGCCGATAATCAGAATCACGGCCGGGCCTGCACTTTCAAAACCTTCGAGCACGGATTTCGTGAAGACCTGCATGGTGTCGCGGCGCACCGTGAGTAAAATCGCGAGCAGCATGCTAAGAATAAACGCGCTGATCATATCCATCTGCACGAAATGAAGCGAGGCGAGCGCGACCAGCGGAGAAAGCAAGGCGATGCGCGCGCGCCAACGCGATTGCCGTTTATGCGCGACCCAAAGAATGAGGGCTAACCAAAGCAGGAAGGGTGACAACAACAAACTTCCGTTTAAAACCGCAGACCATCCGCCGGCAAGATTGTCAATGTGGGCGCTCTGCAGCGCGGGATAAAATTCTGCGATCGCGATTAGATTGGCCAGCAACACCAGCAGCGATAGCACTGCGGCCTGTCCCGCTTGCGAGGAAACGAGCAAAGTAAAAAATAAGCCGACGATAAACGAAGGCACAATCGGCCAATGCAGCAGGAGCGCACAGGCCAGCGGCGTGATCGGGGCGAGCAGTGCCAGCCGATGCAATGCCAGCACCGGGGGCGCAGGTTGCGCTGGGGCGGGCCAAAAGCGATGAAGCTGCGAACGCCGCAATGAAAAAAAGCAAAACAACGTTCCCGTCACAAAGAAGAGCGCAAACAAAATGATCATGAAGTTCTGCACAACTTTTTGCGGCAGAGCCAAGAGGCTCACGTAAAGCTGCCAATTGCCGAGGTTCAGCACGCCGCCCATGGCGAGGCCGAACAACATGAGACACGCGGCGGTGAGCGGCGGAACGCCGACGCTCAACATGATCGGAATAACGATGGAGCCAACCATGATGACGGTTCCCAAACCGCCGAGCAACATGAAGAGCACGGCCGTGACCATCATGAGAAGAAACGACAGCAGCAGCGGACGCTCGCCGCCCAACTCCGCGGCATAGCGCACCATCGCTTCGGCGATGCCCTGATTTTTGATGAAGAGCGCGAGCATGCCGCCGAAGATCGCAGCCATGATCGCCGGCCCAAAGTTGAGCGGCCCGTGCTCCAAAATTTTTTCTAAAATATCCGCGCGCGGAATTTGGGCGACCACGGCGAAGAGTAAAGCCATGAGCGGCAACGCCAACATTGCAGAAACGCGTTTGAGATAAAGCAAAACCACGAACGCCAAGAAGATCAGCAACAGCATGAGCGAAACAAGCATGACAAAGCCTCCCAGTTTGAGGTCGCGCCGAGCCTGCGCGCATCGTTTCTCGGCGCATGAATGCGCAACATTCACGCGATCAAATTAGGCAGCGAGGCTTCGAAAGTCAAACGGAAATTCTCTACGAGCGCATGCGCAAACGCATGTGCGGCAATTTCTTCATCGGCTGGGGAAAGCGGCGGGACAAGCTGGTGGGGCGGAAGCAGGTTTTTATAGGCATGCGCAACGAGGCCATGAAACATCTCGTGCGCGCACGCGAGCGCGCGAGCATGTGGTTGATTCGGAAAAGCGCGCGCGAGCGGAGCGCGAAAAAGGCGAATGGTTTTCGTATCGCCCTCCCAAACCGCAAAGCGCGGAAGAGGAAAGTTTGGATCGTCTTCCTCGGCGATAACTAAACACCATTGCCAGTGTGAAAGAATTTTTTGGAGATCGTTGCCGCATTGCGCATGCACGCACGCGGCAACGTATTGCCCCCAAGCTTCAGGGGCCATACGATTCCCCCCTTGAAGGGAAGGGGGGTGTCGCTCAGAATGACGATCGGACGAAGTCATAGGTGCATACCTAAATCAAAACAGCGAGAACACAGCCGCGCCTTTCTTCTCGTCTTCACATTCGAGCTGCGGAATCTGCGTGAATTTGAGACCTTGCAACTCCTCGCCGGCCTGCTCGATGAGATCGAGATACGCAATTTGCCCTTCACTCTCGCGCAGTAAACGCACGAGCGTGTGCGTGAACGCGCCGTGATAGGTTTTGCCAAATTTCGCGTCCGCGGCTTTTTGATCGCTTTGACATGCGGCGAGCAGCACGTTGCCTTCGCGCACGCTCACATCGCCGAAGCGCTGCTTCTCGAATTTTTTAATCGCGCCCGCGATACGCGCGTCGAACTCGGCATCCGGGCCGCGCATGGTGCTCCTCAAACCCTCCAACTCTTTCATGATGAACGCGCGCTGATCCGCTTGAAACTGCCGCTTCGCCGCCATGATCGCTTTGCGCTCTTCATATGTCATCGGCATGAAGCGAAACGTAATGTCGCGCTCCTCATCTTCGCCGCGTTGGTTCGTGCCGGAGTGGCAGCAATCCATGATGATGGTGAGATTGCCGTTCTTGGGGAAACGACCATAAAGCTCCTTCAAATGATCGTCGATGAGAAAACCTTTGCGCGCGGAATCATACGGCACGAGCGCTTCGTCCGCGCCATCCGGCTCGTCGCCGCCCTTTTCATCGGGCACGTAATGGCCGTGACCCGCATAGTGAAACACGCGCACGGCCTCTTCGCCACCGCCTTCCGCGAGCCATTGCAGCCCGTCGATAATGCCTTGGCGCGTCGCGTCTTTATCGAGCAGCGCGCGCAAGTTTTCGCTTTGGAATTGATACAAATCGCGCAACGTGGCTTGCAGGTCTTTCACATCGTTCACACAGCCGCGCAACGGCGCCTCGCGGTAATCATTGATGCCGACGAGTAGAGCTTTTTTCAACATACACGACTCCTTTGGGTTTTGGTTATAACCCAAAGACGCTTCACCGGGAAGAAAATTCTCAAAACATTTTAACCTTTACGGCAACAGACTTCTTTTTCGCCCACGAAACACGCGAACCACGCAAAAAGCTTTTTTCGCGCTATTCGCGTGTTTCGTGGGCCAAAGGTTTTACTCCACCACCTGCGTATTTTTCCCCAATCGCGCCGGCTCTGCTGCGGAATACAGCAACCCATTGAACACCAACTTGAACGTCGAATATGTTTGCCCGCGATGTTGGGGACGGAAGCCGAAGAGCAGCACGCGGCCTTTGCCCAAAGGATATTCGACGAGCGCCGCTTTGCCGCGCAGCTTCTCTTCGCCGTGCAGCCAGCCACTGAGCAAAGCGTTTTGTTGGGGATAAAGCAACGGCGTTTTGCCCGAGCGCTCGCGCACGCTGAACACCGGTGAATCCGCAAAGAAGAGCGCAAGCTCGCGCGGCAAACCATAACCGAGCGGATGGGAGTTATCAGCAATTCCCATGAGCAACGAACCGGGCGCGGAGAACTCGCTCGCTTTTATGCCTTCTAATTCATCGACAATCGGCAAAGCCCACGCTTTGATGAACAACTTTGCCGCGCGGTCGAACGCGAGCAGTGTGCCGCCATTTTCAACAAACGCGCGCACGTGTTGCAAACCGGTTTGACCGATGCCGCCGCAATACTCCGGTGGAAAAGCTTCGCGCTCGCCTGGCGCGTTCGAACTATTGCCGAGCAAAATCGCGCTATCGTTTTGCGCCGGAAAAATCAGCGCATCGAAATTTTTCTCCAACCCGCCGCGACGCAGATCGCGATCCCACACGGTTTGATAATCGAACTCGAATTGCTCCAACACATAGCGCGTCCAGCCTTCATCCGCATGCGCCACATAGCTGCGATAGAGCGCGACGCGCGGCGCACGCAAGCTCTGCGCAGCAATTTCTCCGTTCGCTTCCAATGGCGTGAGCGTCACGTTCAAATCCTTTGCAAGCGCGCGCAACAACTCGGGTTTTGTGTTTGATGAAGAAAAAAGAAATTGGCCGGGCGTGTGCGCTTGCAGTTCAGTATCATTCCAATAAACCGCTTTATCTTTTTTAAACAAGCGATTGAGCAAACGATAGGCATCAAGGCTCGCGGAGGAGCAGACAAAATACGGCGCGCGCACCTCAACAGATGAAGCCGAAGCAAACGCCGCGGCCGGCAACTTCATCGCGCGCAAAGTGTCGGCTGAGAACGCGAGCTTCGTTTCCGCGGTAATCACTTCCACGCCCATCTGCAAGGGCAGCGTCCAACCCGTGACATCATACGGCCGCTCCAATGGCCCGCCGGGATAAGCCGCGCGTTTGGGATAACTCTGTCGTTCAAACAAAGCCTTCACGTTCGTGCGATAAGGCTGCGCCAGGTCGATCACAAACGTGCCGCGCGGAAACTCCGCGCCTTCCGCTATGAAGTTTTCGCGCGCGCGTAAAACTTCCGTGCCTTGTTGCAGCATGAGGTCGAGCAACTTCTGCGCGGCTGCGGGATCTTTTTGCGCGAGCGGGATCACATACGCGAACGGCTTTTCATTGCGTCCTTTCGCGAGCGCGCGTTCGCCGAGTTGATAAAAATTGCGCAACCATTCCTCGCGATAACGCGCCGCGAGTTTGAGCAGCGAGTAACACGCTTCGAGTTCGAGATTAACAATATCGCGCATGCGCCACGTGCCGCCGCGCCACGGCTCGGGAAAATTCGTTTGCGCCTCGCGCGCGTTTTTCAAGCCGCGCCCCTCGCCGCTCAACTCCTCGAACTTGATTTCAACGGGCGTGGCAAGCTTCGCGCTCGCGGCTTCGCTCAAGATGCCAATGCTGTTGTGATAATACGGCGCGGAGCGCAAGCCGCCGTGCCACCACATGTCAAACGTGGTCTCCGTTGCAACGCCGGTGAAACCCGCGGCCGCGAGATCGGTTGCCATGTGCCCGCCGATTTGCATGAGGCTGCGCAGAATGATCGGATCGATGTTGGGATTGGAAACTTCATAGAAGGGAGGAATAACAAAGCGCGGCCCGCGTCGCCCCATTTGATGCACGTCATAAACTATCTGTGGAAACCATTTTTGATAAAGCGCCTGCGTGAGCAGTTGCGTCTCGACCAAGTTGAGCATGAACCAATCGCGATTGTTGTCATGACCTGCATAAGGATGATAGAGCCACGGCGGGCTGCTGCCTTCAAACGGCGTGTCGAGATTTTTTTCATACCACTCCACCACCATCTGCACGCCGTCGGGATTCGGCGAAGGCACGAGCAAGAGCACGACATTGTCGAGAATCTCGCGCGTGCGTGCCTCGTTCGCACTCGCGAGTTGATATGCGAGTTGCATCGCCATTTGCGAGGCCGCGATCTCCGTACTGTGAATGCTGCACGTAATCATCACCACGGTTTTTCCGCGTTGAATAAAGCTCGCGAGCGAGTCGGGCCGCATGCGACGCGGATCGGCGAGCAGGCTTTGCATGCGCAGAATATCTTTCATGCGCGCAAAATTATTCGGCGCAGTGATGATCGTCATGAGCAAGGGCCGACCTTCCGTGCTCTTGCCTAATTCGACAACCTGCACGCGCTCGCTCTTTTGATCGAGCCGCTCGAAGTATTGCGTGATCTCTTTCCAATCAGCAAGCTTGCGATCCGCGCCGATTTCAAAGCCGAGGTGCGAGGCAGGAGAGGGAAGTTGTGCAAACGAGACAAGGGGAAGATTAAAGAGGAAAACAAAACCCATGAGCCGAGCAAGAATCATGGCGAGCGCCTTTGTGGTGAGAAGGATGGGTGGATAAAAAGAAACTCTGTTGCGAAGACCGTGTTTGCGGTCGAAACAGAGTTTCAAGAGCAATGGAGTTTGGAGACAAGAAGAGTGTTTAGGCCGGAGACGCTTTTACCTTTTTAATTATGCGCACCTCTTCCGGCGAAAGCCCGGTTACTTCGGCAATAAATTTGAGGCTCATCTTTTTGCGCAGAAGGGTTGCGGCAATCTCGCGCTTTTCTGCGAGTTTGCCTTGCTGCGTGAATTTCGGCGTCAGTTCTTGCGTGAGTTTGGGCGTCAACTCTTGCGTAAGCTCTTCCGCCACTTCTTGATAGAAGCGTGATTGGCGAACGTCAGAAAGCATGGGCGTCAACATTTTCTCAATCTCCTTTCGTGACATCTGAGGCAGCTTGCTCAAGAGTAGGTTGATGAGCATGGCAATGAAGGCTTCTTGTGATTGCGCGCTCAAACTTTGCTCCGGTAATTGCTGGACGATGGTTTGCGCCGTGGTCAAGGCCTTCTGCTCCGAATCTAAAATGATTCGGAATAAATTCAACGGGAATTTTGCCAGCGCTTCTTCGGGCAATTCGTTGAGATAGAGTTGCCGCAAACGGCCGCTGGTGAAAAATTCATGATAATGCGGTTCGACTCCGGCATCGTGTTCGCGCGTTGGAAACAAAACCACGGCGCGCCAGGGATTAACCGGCTTTTTCTGCCGGAGATAGATCGCGATTTCGGCGAAGAAGCGCAGATAGAAATCGTCTTCAAGTTTGAACTGCGACTCGAAGAAGAACAGCGGAGCGCTTGTGCGATCTGGTCGAAAGACGCCGTCGAAACGGAAGGCCTGCTCTTTCACTTCGACGGAGATAAACTCGTAGCTCTCGGCTTGGCTCGCATCTTCGCCGAGTAATTCGAAGAACGCTTCTTTGAATTCGCGAAAGAAACGATGGATGAAAGAATCGGTTTTCATGGAAGGTGTCCGCCCTTTGTGTGCGAAGGTTCACGCTTCAAATTCCTCGGCGAGCTCCTCTTCAAAGGCGAAACTCTGTCTCGAAATTCGTGCGAGTTTTCGAAACAGAGTTTCAAGAGCCGGGGTGCTCCCCAACGGAGTTTGGGAACAAGAATATTAGCATGAGTCTCCCAACACCCGAATCACCCAATCACTCACCCGACTTTATTGCCGCCGGGACGCCGCTGCGAAAAGAACGGGGAGGACGAGCCTTTGGTATTTCCGTGACCTCCGCCGCCGAAACCTCTTTGCGCGGGCGGTGCATTGCGCATGCGCGGAGCTGCTGCCTTCTCGGTTTTGGTTTCGCCTTCTTGCTCGGTCTCGGCATTGGCCGCGGCCTTTGCTTCTTGCTCGGCTTTCAACGTCGCGAGATTGGCGAGATGTTCGGCCTCGTCTTGCGCCATGTGGCACTTCTTATACTTCTTGCCGCTGCCGCAGGGGCAGGGATCGTTGCGATCGGCTTTCATGGTGACTCCTCTCACTGATTGGTTTTTGCGATAACGTCGTTTAGAAATTTTTGGATAGCGGCACACGCCTGCTCGGATTTTGTTTGAAGCAACAAATGTGGTGCATCCATCGAATCGACAAGGCAGTTTGAGTTTTGACGCAGCTCCTTTTCGGGATGAGGATTCTTCAACAGCTTATCGTTTGAAGCATAGAGCCACAAGACGGGCAATTGCAAGTGATAGAACCGCTCGCGGACATCGACACGCAATGCGCTCTTTACTCGTTCGGATAAAACCTCGGATTGCGGCGATGAGATAGCTGAGTAAAACTTTTCGAACAAGCGTGCAGTTGCGTCATACCCCAACAGATAGTGCCGAACCAAAACCGCAGGAGGCCGCACGTTGAACATGAAGCGACCCAAGCGGCGCGCAAACGAGGCTTTAAACTTGGAAAATTTTCAATCTCTACGCCGCGACAATGCGCGCTTCAACCGAGTCAATATCATTCTCCAGCATCAGCGTGACGTAGCTGTTCGTGTGATAAAGCGGCTCCGGCTTTCCGGCCTCGCGCATGACGCGCGCAATCGTTTTCGTGCCTTCGCGCCATTGCTTCACATATTGCTCGTCGCGCTCGTCTTTCATCAGGCGCAGCCATTCAATGATTTTCGGATTGCGCGGCTGACTTCTGCCAAACGGCACTTCGGATATGCGAAACTCTGCTTGGGCATGGGTTGCGCAAAACTGCCGGGGCTTTCCACGGTGAGGCAGTCGTGGTATTTGATGACCATAATGGGCTGTGTTTCTAAAGCGTAGTTGCGATGCACGACGGCGTTGACGATGGCTTCTTCCCATGCCGCCGGCGGCAATTCCGGCTCTTTGACGAGGCTGCCCGCTTGGTTGCGATACTCATAGGTTTTAAACACCGCGGCTTGGCGCAGAAAGATGCGCGTCCTCGTAATTTGACGAGGCAGAGGGCCGTCAAAGTCTCTATCTAACGAAGCAACGAAACGTTCGCGCGCCGCAGTTTGCCGGCCTTCGATTTTCGTGAGGCGAATATACGCGCCGGCAATTCGCCGGCGAGGATTGATCGACAAAAAAAGATAGCCGCCTCTTGTCCAAAAGTATTTTCCCTCTTTGTGGTCGATCACGCCTTTGTTGAACAACACCTCGGCGAGCGAAGTTGTAAGAGGAAGTTGTTGATCTTCGATGACGGCTAGTCTGAAGTGCTCGGCTAACTCGGCGTCTAATTCGTCGTTGGTGAATTCAAACAGAAGTTGGCTCTCAAATTCTAAAAGCCCGCGATCTCTTTTGAACTGCTCAATTGTATCGCGGGTAAGCTCGACGGTGCGTGAGTCCATGCGTTTCCACGCGCGCTTCTGCGAATCGGCGGAGCAGACTAAGGTTTTCTCGGCGTAGGCGGCATATATCAAGTAAATGAAATTCGAAGCGCCTGCGGTATCCTCGCAGTCAACGCGCTTCAATTCAAACTGAATGTTTTCCAACAAGCGGCTGATATCGAGCAGGCGCTCTAATTCACTCGAAGACAAATGGCTCAAACCGCGAATTTGCCCTTCGTCATCGACACCCAAAACAAATAGCCCGCCGTTCGGCTCTTTGTTGCTCGTCGCAAAACTGGCGAGCGTGGCTTTGATCTTATCCTGTAGCTCGCCGAGTTTCTTTTTTAGAATGGCGTCGACGTTTGCGCCTTCCTTCATTGCCTGCGCGCGCGTCGGCGCTTCTTTGCGCTCAAAATATTGCCGCTCCATTTGTGCGCTTTGAAGCAAGGTTAAATCGGGAGCGTCAAAAAGTTCTTTGGGCGTCGAATTCCTGTTCATGGTTATCGCTCCTGTCTTTCTACTTCGTCGAAATTTTTCTATCTCTCCACACCAGCGCCAACATCACAAAAAACGTCAACACACACACGCTCGGCAGGGCAAAGCCGAGATAGCCGAAACGCTCCATCACATCGATGCCGAAAGCTGCGAGCAATGGGCCGACGAGCGCGGCGAGGCCATAGAGCATTGAAAAGCGCGCGTTCACGCGCGGCAAATTTTCCGGCGCAGTGCGATCGGCGAGCACTTTTAAGCCGATGGGATAAACGCCGCCAATCGCCACGCCGAGACCGCAAAATGCTGCAGCGATGCCGATCGTGCTGGTCTCCGTCATAAAGTGCGCGAGGTGTCCAGCAGCAACGCTGCACAAAATACCCAACGCTGCGAGCGCGACGAGCGGACGGCGCGCGCCAAATTTATCTGCAAGCCAGCCGGCGAGCGGTTGGCCGCCAACCATGCCAAATGCCATCACGCCGATAATGCGCAATGTTTCGCTGCGCGTCATGCCGAGGCGCTGGCTTTCGACCGGATATGTGCCGGAGATTGCAGTGTCAAGCCCGCCGAAGACAACTGCAGCGAACAAGCCCATCCACAACAGGCTCCAGTTATATTGCGTATGCGAGTTTGGTGTTGTGGTGTGCTCATGCAGAGTCGCAATCGGCTCGCCGATTGCGCCGCGCATGCCGAGCCACGCGAGCGGCACGAAGCACGCGGCGATCACGGCGACGATGCCGAAACACCACAGCCCAAACCATTCATACGTGAAGTCGCTCGCGAACACGCCGAGCATGAAGCCGATCGCGAAGCCGCTGCCATATGCTGCCATCACGCGCCCGCGCACGTTTTCGGCAACGCCGCGCATCAAAGCAACCTCGGTTGCCATAAAAGTCATTGTGGCTGCGAGGCCCAATCCGAAACGCACGGGAAAGAGCAAAGCTTCATTGAAAAAGAGCGCGAGGCCCAAGCCTGCGAACCCGAGCGCTTGTCCGCTTACGCCAAGAACGTTGATGCGTCGCGTGCCCAAGCGTTCGACGAGTTTGCCAACCCAGGGGCTGCTTAATGCAATCGCGAGCGACAATGTTGCTGTGACGCTGCCGGTAAAATACTCACTGAAACCGCGATTTTCAAGGATCGCGGAAACCAGCGGTGCGACCGCGCCAAAGCTCACGCCGACGATGACCATTGAAAGAATGAGCGCGAGCACGGCGACGTGCGAAAGCGCGAAATTGCGTTGCGTCGTTTCTCCATGCGCAGGCGCAGTTGCGGGCGCGGTTTCATGCAAGCTCATGCGTGCTCCGCATGTGCCTTGCGCCACGAGGCGTTGGACAAATTTTTATAAAGATTGGGATCACTCTTAAATTCATGCAGAGCGCCCAACTCGGCTTCATACAGTTCCAGCAATTCGCGGCGAGTTTGCTCGCGCTGTGCGGGTTCGAGCAGTTGCTGCGCCACGAGAAAATCCAGCCACTCGGGCAGCAACTCGAGCAACGCCGCGCGCAAGTAGGCATCCGAAAAATTTAAATTCAGTATCCTTCCCAGGTAACGCGACAACGTTACGGGATCGGGGCAGAGCAGGCGCACATGCGCCGGCCATTCGAGGTGCATCTGTGGGCGCAATTGTGAAAACTTCGCCGGGTCCTTTTGCATTTGAAGAATGGGAAAAAGCTCGCCGCACGCGCGCCGCAAGAAATAGTTTAGGAGTTGCTCGCAGGCCAAGTCCGATTTGCAAAAAGGAACAGCGCGCGTCCGGCGCACGTGCCCCTGAAACTGCAGCACGAGATCGAACAAGTTTTGCGCAACGGTGCGCGTGCCGGGTCGGCGCATTTTCTTGGGCACTTGAAAATTTTCCGGCGTCCAATGCCGTTGCTCTTTGCCCGAAAGCAATGCCATAAACTGCGCGAGCCGCGCCGCGGGAATTTTGCTGAAGCGGGTGAATGGCTCATACCACGAAAGATCATCCAAGCCGGGCGCGCCCTCACGTTCAAGCAGCGCAAACGCGAGATGACGCACGGCCTGCGAAGCTTCATGAGGACCCCACAAATACTCCGACTCCGGATCCTCCGGCTTTGAGTTCAGCAGAGACATGGCCGCATTGATCTCCTCTAATTTGCCATAGTAAGCCAAAGGGCATAGTGCTTCGTTGAAACCATAAACATCGGCTGCGGCAAGCGCATTGACCAACGGCCCCAACGCCGCGTCATTGCCGAGCACGAGCGCGTTGCTGATGCGATTGTTGAGATAGGCAAAGGCGCTGTCATGGTACGCCTGAGGATGACGCCGATGAAAGTCTTCGATCAAAGCGTCGTAACGCGCGCGCGCGTTTTCTAGATACGCGGCTTCGAATATTTCTTCGAGATAATTGAGCGCCTCGTCCGGGTCCAATGCTTCGGTCGCTGCCATAACGCTTTCGAAGTGCGCGATTTTCCCGTTCAGATCAGCCGCACGAAATTTCTGCCACTCGGCTTCTTCTTCCGCCGACACGATTTGATTATCACCCGCCTCCGACTCCTCCAAGTCATCCGGCTCGAGGTCATCGTCGGCGAGAAGGGCCTCGCGTTTCCATTCGTCGTCAGACTCTTTTTCATCCCAATCATCATCTTCTTCGTCCTCCCAATCGTCGAGCTTTTCTTCCGACTCATAGTGCCAATCGTCAAATAGCATTTCCGCGAGATTATGCTCGAAAATGTTTATCCCCTGCTCCTGCCGGATTTGATGAATGATTCGTCCGGCCTCTTCCTCTTTGTCGAGGCAGCAGTGTTTGTATTTTTTTCCGCTCCCGCAATGACAGGGATCGTTGCGTCCGAGTTTCATGCTCACCGCCTTTCGGTTTCGATCAGGATGGGCGCGGCCGGGGATGAGGGAGATGTCGCCAACTCCGGCCAACGCTTAAGCGCTTGATATAAAGCCGGGTCCTCTTGAAATTTTTCAAAGATCGTGAGCACGTCTTTATGCAAGCGCTGCATTTCTGCCATGGTCGCCTCTTGATGGCTCGGCTCGATTAATTGTTGTGCGACTAGAAACTCTAGCCACACTGGCGTCAGTTCAAACAGCGCGGCGAGTTTGTGATATTGGGGATTGAGCATGTGGAGCAGCACGCTGAAATAACGATCGAACGTGGGCGGGTGCGGACAGAGTGCGCGCACATGCGAGGGCCACTCGGGATGATAGGGCGGATCTTTTAATTCGCGCATCGACTTCGGGCGCAACACGGCATCCAGCATGCTTTGTCGCGGCTTTAACTCGCCATCCAAGCGCATGAAAATGTATTTCACTATGCACTCACGCGCGATCTCGCCTTTAATGTAAGAGACGTTATGCCTGCGATGCGCATAGCCGACAAAAGCCATGCTCAAATCACTGAGATTATCGCGCGGAGAGACGGGCTTCAAATCCGGATGCGCTTTCGCTTCTTTCTTGCGGCGTTTCGCGGATTGCTTGGTGAAGTCAAAATCTTCCGCGCGCCATGGCCGTGATTCATGGCCGCACAGCAATGCGATATAACGATTGAGCAGATCTCGGTTCGGCTCAACGAAAAAATTCATCGCTGCAAACAATGCTTCATCGCCCGCCAACGGCGAGCCGTGTTGTTCGAGGTGACGAAAGAGCAGGCCGCGCAATCCTTCCGCCGCGTAATCGTCAATCGCCCAAAAGACAATATCGGATGATTTTTTGATGCGAGGCCAAGCCAGTTGCATGGCTTCGTTTATCAAATGCAACTGCCCATGATACGCCAATTGCGCGAGCACCTTGCCGAAAGTATCCGGATGGCGGCCGGCGCTGGGCGCGAGCTCATGCACCAATTCCGGCAAAGCTTCGGCGCGGTTTGCGGCAAACGCTTCGTTGATGAGATTTTCAAGATAATAATGCGCGTCATGGCGGTACGCCTTGGGCGCGGCTTGACGCAGTTTCTCAATCAGCGGCGGGAAAAGCGCGCGTGCGCCTTCCGTGAGCGCGTCCTCATAAATCTCCGTGAGCATGTCAAAAGCAAACTCATGGTGCAAAGGCTCAGGCTCTGCGAGTTTGTTTTCGAACAGGGTAATTTTGCCGAGGAGGTTTTGCGTATGAAAATTATCCCAGAAAATTTTCGCTTGCGCGCGGATTGCTTCGTTTTCCTTTTCTTCTTCGGGAGAAAGAGGCTCGGTTTCTCCTTCATCTTCGTCATCTTCATCAAACGCATCATCTTCCTCCCCTTCTTCATCGTCGTCCTCCTCATCTTCTTCGTCATTCTTTTCCCAATCAAAGTCGTCGTCATCCTGCTCGTCCTTGTCTCCGCGACCGTCATCCCAGTCGTCGTCTTCGTCAGCACTGCCGCTAACTAGAAACGCATCCATGGCGCTGCGCATTTCCATTTTATGCGATTCGCGCTCCAAACGCGCCTTCTCCTTGTTTACTTCTTCCTGCTCCGCGAGGCGCTGCTTGGCAAGGATGGCACTCGCGAGCTCGTTTTTCTCATCCAGCGGCAAACAACATTTTTTATATTTCTTGCCGCTACCACAATGGCACAGATCGTTACGACCGACTTTCATCTCACAGCCTTTGAGTTGAATTCTAATCGCGCTTAATTTTCAAAACGACAAACAAGTTCGTGCAGTCGCAGTTGCGCCGTGCTTTGAGCCATTCATTTGGAACCAAAGGCCAGCCGCGGCCAAACTGCGGCGAACATTGCCGCCTCGGGTTTGCAATGTAATCGCACGGATGCAGATTGTCAACTCGCCACACGCATAATTTCTCGCAGCGCTGATCGCTCCGCACTAACTATTGCGCGTCGCATTGAATTGCGCGATGGCGTCATTCACGTTTTCCAATTTAGGCGGCAGCACTTGCACGCGATTCGCATAACGCGCGGCAATGTCTTTCAGCGTGTTTTGATGATAGCCGATTTTAAACTCCGCGAACTTCAAGCCGCTCGCGGTTGAAATCACGACGACGCGCTCTTCGGGCAGAATCACGCCGCGTTGCGCGAGCTTGAGCAACGCCGCGAGCGCGACGCCGGTTTGCGGGCAACAGAAGAGTCCGTCGCGATCGGCAAGCGCCGCGGCTTCGGCCAATTCATTTTCGCTCGCTTGTTCGACGAGGCCATTCGTTTCGCGCAGAATGTTGATCGCTTTTTTATAACTCACGGGCCGACCAATTTGAATCGCGCTCGCGAGCGTGGGCTGCGCCGGCTTCGCATGAAACTCACGAAAGCCGTTTTGGAAACTTTCATAAAGCGGATTCGCCTGCTCCGCTTGTGCGCACACCAAGCGCGGCACGCGCTCAATCAAACCCAACTCGCGCAGCATAAGAAAGCCTTTGCCCACCGCGGAAACATTGCCGAGATTGCCGCCGGGCAGAATCACCCAATCGGGCACGCGCCAATCAAGTTGCTGCATGATTTCAATCGCAACGGTTTTCTGGCCTTCGAGACGGAGCGAGTTCATCGAGTTGGCGAGATAGACATCCGGTTGCTGCGCGAGTTGTTGCACGATGTGCATGCAGCCGTCGAAATCGGTATCGAGTGCGAGGGTGAGCGCTCCATTTGCGATTGGTTGAATCAATTGCGCGGGGCTGATTTTGTTTGCGGGCAAGAGCACCACAGCGGGAATCTGCGCCGCAGCACAATACGCCGCGAGCGCCGCAGAGGTGTCGCCGGTCGAGGCGCAGAGCACGGCTTTGATTTGTTTGCCGTCGCGCATCATTTGTTTGACTTGCGAAACGAGCACCGTCATGCCGAGGTCTTTGAATGAACCTGTGTGACTGTTGCCACACTGCTTCACCCACACATGTTTGAGTTTGAGCGTTTGCGCCAAACGCGGAGTCGGCGCGAGCGGCGTTGCTCCTTCGCGAAAGGAGACGATGTTCTCTTCGCGCACGTGCGGCGCGATCCATTCTTTTTTGCCCCACACGCCGGAGCCGTATGCGCTCGTGAGCTGCGCATAGCGTTGCGTGAAAGTTTGCTTCCAACTCGCCGCTGAAATTTCTTTGAGCACATCGAGATCATGCACGACTTCGAGCAGGTCGTTGCAGCGCGGGCATTGGTAAATAAGTGCATCGAGCGGATACTCATTGGGGCAAGCATTGATGCAGCGATACACGGCGCGGAAGGGAGGAGGCATGAGTGCTCTTTCGGTTTTTGAAGATAACGTTCGTAGTGATGCCTTTAGGCATTTTTGTTTAGGAGGAGCGGACGCCTGAAGGCGTTACTACGAACGGAGTTACTACGAACGATTGATAATAACGCGCGCATTGAAACAATGCAAGCAAGGATTGGGAAGGTTGATCGCGCACGAACGGAACCTCGCTTGAAAATACAATTCAGGGGACGGGATGCCGTCGCTTTGAAGTCAACTAGCTTGAAAAGATAAAAGTCAGGTAAACAAGCAAAGATGAAACGCAGGTGGAGCAGCGACACAACAAAAAAGACAACTTGCATTTTTAGAGGGCGCATGCTATCGTGCGCTCCGTTTGTTTAAAAAATCACCACGAACGATGACGAGCGAAGTTGGACTTGCGCAACAAGATCTAATGCGCCACTAAAATTTTTCGCGCGCAAGTCCGACTTCGCGATTCCCTGAGGAGCACCTTTTCGCATGAACAAATTTTTCGCAGCGCACCAGGTCAAAAATTTTCCGATTCAATGTGAAGCCCCGTTTCAACGCTTGCCGGAGTTGGCGTATAATCTCTGGTGGAGTTGGCGGCACGAAGCGCAGGCGTTGTTTCATGATATTGCGCCGGAGCATTGGATGGCGCATCGCAATCCGGTGAAGCTGCTGCGCGAGCACGGTCGTGCGTTGGCAGCGCTCGCGAATGATCGCGACTATGTGGAGTTTTATCGCGGCGTGCTGCAGCGCTTTGATGATGAGATGCAGCAGGAGGAAAGTTGGTTCGCGCAAAAATTTCCGCAGCAAGACGGCCTCATTGCATACTTCTCTCCCGAATTTGCGCTGCACGAGTGCTTGCCGATTTATTCCGGCGGCCTCGGCGTGCTCGCGGGCGATCATGTGAAAACTGCGAGTGATTTGGGGTTGCCGTTTGTCGGCGTGGGTTTGTTTTATAAGAATGGTTACTTCACGCAGCGCCTCGACAAGAGCGGGCAGCAGCAAGCGGTTTATCCGAATTTAAATTTTGCTGAACTGCCGCTATTGCCGCTCCTTGATCGTAAAGGCAACCGCGTGATGGTGAGTGTGGAGTTGGCTGAACGCACGGTTGCGGTGCAATGCTGGCTCGTGCGCGTCGGTTCGGTGTATTTGATTCTGCTCGATACCGATGTGGCGCAGAATACGAAAGAAGATCGTGCGATTACGTCGCAGCTTTATGGCGGCGACCGCGAGATGCGCATTCAGCAAGAGATCGTGCTCGGCATGGGCGGCGTGCGTGCGCTGCGCGCGCTCGGTCTCGCGCCGAAAGTTTGGCATTTGAATGAAGGCCACGTGGCGTTTTTGTGTTTAGAAAGAATCCGCGAGTTGATGCAAGGCAAGAAGCTCGCGTTTGAAGTTGCATGCGAAGTCGTGGCGGCGAGCACGGTGTTCACGACGCATACGCCGGTGCCTGCGGGCAACGAGACGTTCGAGTTGCCGCTCATGCACAAATATTTTCGCGGCTATTGCAAAGCGCTGCAGCTTGATCTCACGCAAGTGCTCGATTTGGGATTGCAAAACGAGCCGAGCGGCTGGAAATATTTTAGCATGACGGTGATGGCGTTGAAACTCGCGCGCGCGAACAACGGCGTGAGCCAATTGCACGGCGAGGTTTCGCGCGACATGTGGCAACACTTGTGGCCGACGACGCCGCAGCATGAGGTGCCGATCACTGCGATTACGAACGGCGTGCATGCGGACACGTGGCTTGCGCTCATCATGTCGGAGTTGTTCGACGAATTTCTCGGCGAGCATTGGCGCAGCCGGTTGAGCGATACGAAATTTTGGCGCAAGGTGGAAAAGATTCCGTACGAAGTGATATGGCAAGTAAAGCAGGAGATGAAGTATGATTTGATCGACTTCGTGCGTGAACGTTTGGCGGAGCAATATCGCCGCGGCAACGTTTCTTCCGCGAAGCTGAAAGCCGCGCAGAGCGTGCTCGATCCTGCGGCGCTCACCATTGGTTTCGCGCGCCGCTTTGCGACGTATAAACGCGCGGACCTCATTTTTTATGATTTGAAGCGATTGGAGAAGCTGGTTAATAACGCGAAGCGCCCAGTGCAAATCATTTTTGCGGGCAAGGCGCATCCGCGCGATTTCGGCGGGCAGAAGATTTTGCAACGCGTGTTTCAAATGACGCAAAAGCGCGCGCTGTTCGGCAAAGTAATCTTGCTCGAAGATTATGACATGAACGTGGGCCGCATGCTCGTGCAAGGCGTTGATCTGTGGCTCAACAATCCGCGGCGCCCAATGGAAGCGAGCGGCACGAGCGGGCAGAAAGTGCCGCTCAATGCCGGCATCAATTGCAGCATTCTTGATGGCTGGTGGGAGGAAGGCTATAACGGCGAGAACGGCTGGAAATTCGGCGAGGCGAAGACATATGCTAACGAAGCGGAGCAAGATCGCGCGGACGCTAACGATCTCTATCGCGTGTTGGAAAAAGAAATCATTCCGCTTTATTACGCGCACGACCGCTTTGGCTGGCCGCTGGAATGGGTGCAGCGCGTGAAGCAATCCATGATCACGCTCATTCCGCAATTCAATACGAGCACGATGGTACAAAATTACGCGGAACAGTTTTACGTGCCCGCGAGCGAGCGCCACGATCTATTCACACGCGAGAGTTTTGCAGTCGCCGCGGAATTGGCGCGCGCGAAAGAAATGTATCGCGCCAATTGGTCGCCGCTGCACTTCGCCGGTATTGAAATGCTACCCGCGAAAATCGCGGGCCAAATTGAGGTAGTGGCGCGCCTCTATCTCGGAGCGCTGACGCCGGAATTGGTGCAAGCGGAATTTTATTTTGAATCGGAGCAAGTAATGATCGCCACGCCGATGAAGTTGAGCGCACTCCGCGAAGGCGGCGTGTATGAATTTCGCGCCCGTGTGCCGCGCCATTTGGTGGGAAAGAAGCAAGCGCGTGTGCGCATCATGCCCAAGCATCCGGCGTTTACGCTGGCGCATGAGACCGCGTTGATATGCTGGAGCGAGGCGATTTAAGCGTTCGGCAGAAGGCGCAAAATAAGAAGCGCACGCGGAAAAGTTCTTTGCTTTTCCGCGTGCGCTTTTGTTTTGGAGCGCGTGCGCGAGCTACATTTTCGTGGGAACAATCTCGCGAATTTCCACCTCGCCGCCGAACTTGAGATGCGGACAAGCATGAGCGATTGCGGCGACTTCATCAAAGTCGCGCGCCGCGATGACATAGTACCCGCCAATCATCTCTTTGGTTTCGGTGAATGGTCCGTCGACGATGCGGCCGTTTTGCGCGCGCAGCATACGGCCGCCGTTTTTCAATTCATCGCCGGCGAGAAAGCGGCCTTCCTCGCGCAGTTGAATCGCCCAATTGAGATATTGCTCGACGATCTTCTGCATCTCTTCCGGCGAATAGTGGCTAAATTCTCCACCGCGCAGCAAAAGCATGAATTGCGACATAAAAGCTCCTTGACATGAAGGTGAGAGGCATTTCTGGTGTTGCGTGTTTGTCGATCGCGGTTCAACTCCGCAACCCAAAGACGAACGAAAAGAAAAAACTCGACAATCCGCATACAAATACTTTACACGAACATTACGCCGCAACGACAACTCGTGCTTGCCTCTGTCGTCTAATCTGGTAAATTGAGATTGCAACGCCTAACTCACCGATCCGCGTGCAATCTACCGAACCCATAGATAGACACGGAGGTGGTCACATGTTGCGCGTCAGAAAATCTTTGCTAACCTCTGCTCAGGCCGCGGCAAACATCCAACCCGAGTTTCGACCCTTTGCCATAGCTGAAATCGCGGTGCAAAAAGATCGTGGAACCGTGACGATCGCGCTCGAAGGTGTGATTCTCGGCGAGAGCGTGAAAGAACTTCAAGCCTTTCTGCGCGACGTTGCCTGTTTTCGCGCGACGCAGTGGCGTCTGCAATTGCAGGCGTTGCACGTCATTAGCAACAACGGTCTGCGCCAACTCGTGCAGCTCGCGCATCTATTGCAGCGCCGTGGTCAAACGCTGCGCATTGACAACATTCATCAAAATGTTTACACGACGCTGCAAGAGTTGAAACTCGTACATGAGTTTGAATGGCTCGATTGAGCCGCATACAGTTCATGCGATTTAGTACATCGGCACTGTGGGGTCAATTTGTAGCGACCATGCCGTAATGCCGCCGTCGAGATTGCTGACATCTTTAAAACCTCTGCTTTCCAAAAACCGGCACACCTGCATGCTGCGCCCGCCTTTGTGGCAATGCACGACAATCGTATCTTGGGGATTCAATTCGTTGAGCCGCGCCGGCACTTGATTCATAGGAATGTGAATCGCACCGGCGATTCTGCAATAATCCACTTCGTTTTGCTCGCGCACATCCAAAAGCACAATCGTTTCTCCGGCCTCGCGTTTTTCATGCAACGCCTTTACGCTCATCTGCTTCATCGAAAATCCTTTGACTAAAAGTTCTAAGGGACATCTTGTTGTTTGCGCGATACTGTTGCACGCAAAAGTGCCGAACTCGCCGCGAAAAGTCAAGCCCGAGCAACGGAAACATCTTCTCGAGATTTACGCAATTGCAATGCTTTGGACTTACGTAGAGGCAAACCCTTTTATCGGAAGCCGTCTTATGTTTGCCACGCCCACTTTGCCGTCCTTCAATCTTGAGCAAGCTTGGCCCGAAAGCCACGCCGCGTTTATCGCATATATTAACGATTTGACCGCGCATCGGCTGGCTACATTACGCCTCGCGACGCTCGGCCCCGCGGGCACACGCAGCGCCGACTTGGCCGCAACGTTATTAGCCACGACGCTCAAATCAAAAAAGATTACATGTGAATGTATGCTGTGTGAAAGCTATGAGCGCGCCTTTGCTGGCATGCTCGTGGGTGAGTCTGATCTCTTCCTGGTGGAAAATTCCTACGAAGGCGCTTTTCGATTTTATCACTCGCCACGCGCCTGGCTTTTGCTCTCCTTTACTCAAACGCTGCCGCGAATAGCGCGTGCTTCGAAATCGGCGCTTACCGCGCCGCGCGCAAGCTGGTCGCTCTTTGCTCCCACGCGCGCCAATCTATAATTCGTTGTTGCCCTTCGTCAGCGAAGCCTTGCTTTCAAATTCGACACGTTTATATTGGCGCTGCAATTCACGTCCGTTCCTTTTCTTTCATAAAAGAGAACCCCATGCCTCGTTCCGCGCTTGTGGCCGGCGCCACCGGTTTGGTTGGCGGCCATTGTTTGCAGCAACTTTTGCAAAGCAATGCTTATAATCAAGTCATCGCTTTGGTGCGCAAACCGCTTGCTCTTTCGCATGCCAAGCTCGAATGCGTTGTCGTCGATTTTGAAAACTTAGAACGCCACGCCATGCAAACGCGTACGCACGATGTCTTCTGCTGTTTGGGCACGACTATCAAACAAGCCGGCTCGCAAGCAGCTTTCCGCAAAGTTGATTTCGAATATCCCTATCGCCTCGCGCAACTCGCCGCGGCCAACGGCGCAGAACAATTCTTACTCGTGAGCGCGCTCGGCGCAAATGCCCGCTCCTCGATTTTTTATAATCGCGTGAAAGGCGAGGTGGAAGCCGCCATTGCCGCGTTGCCGTTTCGTGCCGTGCATATTATGCAGCCCTCCTTGCTCCTCGGCGAGCGGAAAGAAACGCGGCGCGGCGAACGCATCGGCGAGGCCGTGTTCAACGCCACCGCGCCAATGTGGATCGGGCCGCTACGCAAATATCGTCCGATTGCGGCGCATACTGTTGCCCGCGCCATGATTCACCTGGCATTGCAAAGACGGCAAGGCATTTTCAAACATGAGTCGCACATGATTCAAAAAGTGATTGACCAACTTCACGCCTAGTCCGCCTCCTCAAATACATTCTCGCTTCGGCGCATTGCGAAAGTGTAAGCTTCGTACATGCGAATGAGTTTTTACGTCCTCCTCCAATCGCAAAATCAACCCGCTTCAACATTCCCCCGCGCGCCATGAGACGGTATACGCTTTGCGAAAAAGAACCCCAAGCGACTCATGGCCTTGCTCTTCTCAGAAGGACCGTCAAGGCCGACTTCCAAATTTCATCAGGAGAAAACTCATGTCTCAAATTTTTGCACGCATGCTGCGGTGGAGCGTAACCCCGGCTTTGCTCGCGATACTGCTCGTGGGCTGCAACGACACGCCGATGCAATCCAGCAACGGCTCACTCTCGCTCTCGCTGCGCTTTGCCGCCAACACCGCCGCGACCGCTCTTCCTAAAGTTTCGACTCTCGCCGCCGCGGTGGATTCCATTCGCCTCACGCGCGTGCGTGTCGTGCTCAGCAAAATCGAGCTTGAAGCGTTCAACGACAGCGCAGAGTTTCGCAGCGCGCCCATGATTCTGGAGTTGAACCTCACCGGCGCACTCCAAACCCTCGGCGTCACCGGCGTCCCCTTCGGCACTTACAATGAAGTCGAATTTAAAATTCATCGCGTTGACAGCACCGATCTCGCCGCGCTGCCCAATGCGCAAGATTTTTTGCAACCCTCGCGCGCCAGCATCATCGCCGAAGGCCTCGTTTACAGCAATGGCGCTGCGCAAAACTTTAGTTATCGCAGCGGCCTCAACGTCGAGCAAGAATATGATCTCACGCCGCCGCTCGTAGTTTCCGCGGACAATCCCACGGCCAATCTTACCATTAACGTGGACGCCACGATGTGGTTTAAAAATTCCGCCGGAGTTTTGCTCGATCCCACCGATCCAAACAATCAAAATCAAATCGCCAACAACATCAAGGCCTCGTTCAAAGTTTACGAAGATGACGACCGCGACGGCGATGACGATGATGATGACAACGACGACGACGATGATGACGACAATGATGATGGCGGCGGCGATTAAATCTCACCGCGATCCTATCTTTTCGAAAGCACTCTATGCAAAGCCTTGGTCTTCGGACGCAAGGCTTTTTTTGTCTTGTCGCTGCGCGTTGTTGCTTTTCTTCTCCGTTTGTTTACCGAGGTGGCTTGCTGACCGAGCTGACTTAAAGCGCTTCGCAGACTGGGAAAAGCAAAAGCACAAGCTGTACGCCAAGTGCGCGCTCGTGTACAGAGCTTTTACATTTTACATACAAGAAGGATGAGCGCAAAAACACTTAAATGCCGTGCAATCATCGCGCAGCAATGCGCAAGCGCCGTGGCCTGCGGCTTGCCTTACGCTAAGAGAAAACAGCGCAATTTTTTTAACCGAGGTCAATATGAAAATCCTGCTCCGCAACCTTACACTCATGCTCATTGCGTTCTCCGGCACGGCGACCATGGCGCAACCGTGTTTGAGCAACAAGCCGCTGCCGCATTGCCGCACCTTTTTCATTACAGAGTTGGGCTATAGCTACAAAGCCACCTCGCCGTTGATTCGAAAGAGTTATTCTTCCATCAATGACACGATTTCATTCTCCTACAGCGACGCAATCTCCGGTCGCCATTTGCTTCATTCCGAATTGGGCCTCATGCGCAACCTCAACGCAAATTTTGCCGTGGGCGCCTCGCATTTTTTAGCATGGGATGTCGGCCACAACTTTCACGGCGGTTTCAAGCTGCGCGTGCGCAAATGGTTCAATGACAAAATGAGTCTCGATCTTTCCGGCGGGCCGCTGCTGTGGGGAGCAGAAGGGGAGTATGCTTATCCCGGCTTTGTGGGAGGCGCGAGCTTAAACTTCAGCGATTGGGAAAGCATCAACATGACCGTGACGCAGATGAAAACGAAGGGCTATGATTATACCTTTGACGCAAACTATGAAGGCCGGCGCTATCGCAACTATTCTCCCGCAGAGGACGAGCTTGCGGTTTATCTCGGCTACAAATTTAGTTCGAAGCCCGGCCTCGCGCTCAACGCCGCGGCGCTCGCTTCGGTTGCGGTCGTTGTCGGCGTGTTCCTCTCAACCGTGCGTTATGATTGAATCGCAACTTTACTACCTGAATTTTGCATTGGTGAAATCGCCAACCTCCGCCTGATGCTGAAGCATCAGGCTAAAAGGTGGAAGCGATCTAAAGATCGCTGATCACCCGTAGGGTGGTAGCCAACTTTAGTTGGCTTGCATCTCCTAGCCTGATGATTC
>JAYRWE010000079.1:0-55812 GCA_041918175.1 bacterium | reverse complement strand
GTTCATTGGGTTGGGCGTTGTTAGACCCAGGGTGCCCAGAAGCTGGGCACCCTGGGCTGAGGTCTGTAACGCCTTCGGCGTATGGTTGCCACACAGTGTCATTGTCTTGCAATGACCCACACCAAACAACATAGAACCATAAACTTTCTCGTGCCGCTCAAATCCCGTAGGGATGAAATGTTGATAGAGAGCATTGCACCCAGCGCCGCCAACGCCATCGGCGTGACACGTCCGTCGGCACGAAGTTGCGCAAAGAGAAACCCACATGCCACGCCTCCGGCGTTTGAAAAATAAAGCACGCCACCATGCTAGAAACATATCATCCCTAATCGTTTTGGTCTTCGCCTCATGAAATTCATCCAACGCCAACTCTCCCACACCGAGGCACATCGCCTCGAAAACTATGCGGGCTTGCTTATAATCGCGCTGATCTTTTTGATTAGCCTCGTTGTGGCGCCTTTTGAGCAAGAGCGCTTCACCATTTGCCTCTTTAAAAATGCCGTCGGCGTGCCGTGCCCAAGCTGCGGCATGACGCGCGCGTTTTTGTTTCTCGGTCATGGGCAAATTGCGAAAGCCACTGCCCTCAATCCGCTCGCGTTGCCGGTAGCGCTATTGTTACTTGTGCAAGGCGCACGGTTGTTCTCGCGACTTGCATGGCAGCGGGATTATCGCTTGCAACTCTCCCCGTTTGTGTTTAGTATCGTTCTCGCCACAGCAATTGCCATAGTTTTGGGAACCTGGCTTTTCCGCCTGCTGTTATAATCTTTCTGATCACGTTGCTCACGCGCGTCGCGTTTCGCCAAAGAACCTACCCGCTCCAAGCGACATTTAATTTTCGGGGTTCGTCAAGCTCGTGTTGTGAAGTAAACAACACCACGCGAATTTGTCGTTGCATTTTTATCCGCTTAAAAATTTAAATCGGCTTAAATCCGCCAGAGAGAGACATGCCGCGCCATTTTCCAGACTGCGCGGGAATTGTTAGGACGCAATTTTCTCTCTTCACTGTTCCTCATTCCAGCTAAAGGGAGTCACGATGCGCAAACTCCGTATCGGAGTCATCGACCTTGTGACCAAAGCGCCGACGCGCGCATTGTTCGCTCGGGTCATGAATGCCAATCTCGCGAGCATCATGCCGCAAATCATTGCGTTGTGGTGTGAAGAGGAGGGCCACGACGTCAACTTCGTGTGCTATACCGGCTTTGAAGATTTGCTCGCGGAATTGCCCGACAAGGTCGATTTGGTTTTCATCGGCGCGTTCACGCAGGCCGCGCAACTCGCCTATGCGTTGAGCAATCAATTTCGGCACAAAGGCGCGATCACGGTGTTGGGCGGCCCGCATGCGCGCTGCTATCCGCAAGATGCGCAAAAATATTTTGACTATGTGCTCGGCTTCACCGACAAAAACATTGTGCACAATGTGTTGCGCGATTGTGCGCAACATCGTCCGCTCGGCGT
Organism: bacterium; assembly: GCA_041918175.1. Taxonomy (GTDB): domain Bacteria; phylum Zhuqueibacterota; class Zhuqueibacteria; order Zhuqueibacterales; family Zhuqueibacteraceae; genus JABWAN01. The sequence goes on along the minus strand of JAYRWE010000079.1, from coordinate 54,357 downwards.
GCGCATGGAAGCGCCGCAGCAACCGACCGCGTTGCCCGGTGTGCGTGAACGTTGGAAGTTCATCGAACCGACTTTGCGCAAGTCGCCGATGATCAAGCTCGTGCCCATGCTCGGCAGTTTGGGCTGTCCCTATACTTGCAGCTTTTGCATTGACGCCGCGGTGCCCTATCAACCGCTCGACTTTGAACTTTTGAAAACCGACTTGCGCTTTCTTTTGGAAAAAATGAAACGCCCGGCCGTAGGCTGGCACGATCCCAATTTCGGTGTGCGTTTCAACGACTACATGGATGCCATTGAAGAAGCGGTGCCGCCCAATCGCATCGACTTCATTGCGGAGAGCAGCCTGTCCTTGCTGGCGGAGCCGCATCTCAAGCGACTGCAGCGCAACGGCTTCAAAGCGATCTTGCCCGGCATTGAATCATGGTATGATCTCGGCAATAAATCCAAAACCGGCGCGGCCCATGGCATGAACAAAGTGCTGCAAGTCTCCGAGCACATCAATCTCATCATGCGATACATTCCCTATTTGCAGGCCAACTTCGTGCTCGGCTTGGATTGCGATGAAGGCGCAGAGCCTTTTGAGCTGACCAAACAGTTTGTGGATCGTTCGCCCGGTGCGTTTCCCGGCTATTCGCTGCTTTCGGCCTTTGGCCAAGCCGCGCATCTCAACCTCGAGTATCAACGCGAAAATCGCGTGCTTCCGTTTCCGTTTCACTTTTTGAATAACCATCACGCGATGAACGTGAAGCCGCGCAATTATTCGTGGCCGGAATTTTATGATCACATCATCGATCTTACGCGCTACACATTTTCGTGGCGCGCCATTGCCAAACGTTTCGCCGCGATGCGCGAGCCGATTCCGAAATGGATGAACGTCGTGCGCGCCGTCTCGTCCGAAGGCTTTGGCCGCATCAAATATCACACGGCTATGCGCGAGCGCCTCGAAACGGACAAGCCGCTGCGCCGCTTCTTTGAGCAAGAGACCACGGAGATTCCACAGTTCTATCTCAATCGCATTAAAAACGACCTCGGTCCGTTGTGGGATTGGCTGCCCCCAGGCGCGCTGGAGCACGATCCAAATGCGTATCTCAAATCGGATTTGACGCTGATCAAGACGCCGGCGCAAAACGGCAAGGTGCATTTTACGCCGGATATGCCCGCGCCTTTGGAGTTGGCCCTGAGTTGATCGCGCGCAAACGCGGTTGGCGGAATAAAAAAAAGCCTTGCTCAATGCAACTTGTACGCGACAAGCTATGCAATGAGCAAGGCTGTTTGGCTAAAAATGCTTTGCTTATTCTTCCGTGGCCGGCATTTGCAATGATCGTCGCATGCGCGCACGCGCCTCCACGGATAATGCCTGGGTCGTGCGCGAGGCGAGCTGTGACGGTTCTTGCTCAAAGCGCTCCGCGGCATTTCGCAAAAGGTGCAGTTGCTGCTCATAACGCCGACAGAGGCTACACGTCCACAGATGGAGCTTTAATGATAGCCGTCGCCGCACGGACAATGGCCGGTCCAATGCCATAGAAATTGCGGACGTTGCATCTTCACATGTGGATAAGCGTTGCACGATTGCATTGAGCAAGCGGCGACGCAATTTTTGATATACCTGCGCTCTCATTTTTCATTCCCAATTGTTCTGCGATTCAAATCAACCTACGACCGAGAATTTCGGCTCAACCAAAGCGCTCTTCCGTCCATGGGTCGCCGTGGTTATGATAGCCATAGCGTTCCCAAAAACCTGCTTGGTCTTTTGCCATAAACTCCAAACCATTGAGCCACTTTGCGCTCTTCCAAAGGTAAAGCTTAGGCACCAGCATACGCAGCGGGCCGCCATGTTCCGGCGCGAGCGGCTTGCCGTCATAGCCATATGCCAGAAGCACGTCCTCGGCATAAAGCTCTGCGAGCGGAAGATTGGTGGTGTAGCCGCCATAACAATGTTGCATGACGAAGCGCGCTTGGGGGTGCGGCCGCGCGAGCTTTGCGATTTCGGCAAAAGAGACGCCTTCCCATTTCATATCCAACTGGCTCCAGCGGGTCACGCAATGTAAATCACAAATGATTTCTTTGCGCGGCAATGCCTGCAATTGTTCCCACGTAAGCGTGATCGGCTTTTCGACCAATCCCCAAATTTTCAATTGCCACTCGGCCAAATTCACCTGAGGCGTTTCGCCGTAAGTAAGCACCGGGAATTTGGTTGTCCGATATTGCCCCGGCGGAATACGCTGCTGCAGATCATGATCCGGCGGGCGCAGCGGCTTGGCCTCGCGCAATTGTGCGACACGTTTTATAGGATTCCAGTTTGCCATGCACTCTCCAAAGGCTTTTCAGTTGGTCGAGGGGATAAGACATTCCTTACAAGAAGAAATGCGCGCGTGAGCTTTACGATTTGGATGTTAGAGTCTGCGGCAATTTCTTCTGCTCGTGGTGCGCGACGTTGTGCCAACCTGCTACTGCTCTTTCTTTCTCTCCTTCACCAACGCGCCCCAAATTTTATCGTACGGGTGAACCTTGTTTGTCGGGCCGTTGGCATCGACCACGACATTGCCTTCGTTATACCAGCGAAAGATGCCGCCTTGCAAATTGAACGCAGCCGTAGCGCCTTTTTGCCCCAAAGTCTTTTGCACGCGCTGCAAGAATTGCGAGCTGCGATAGCCCACGGAGCAATAAAACACGACGTTTTTATTTTTGAGCGAGTCGCCAAACTGCGCGACAAATTTTTCGACAGGCAATTGCGGATCGACTTGAATCGCGTGCGGCAAGTGGCTGACGCTATACTCCTCTTGCGGTCGCGTATCGAAAAGAACGTAGCGGCTCGAATCGCTCGTGCTCAAGCGCGTTTGCAATTCTTGCCACGCGACATTGGGCACTTGGAATTGGCTGCTCACGGTTTTTTCGATGGCGGATAAAACAAGCTGTGCGGAGGAGGAGGGCGGGAAGGTTAACATGAAAGAGCAAATGCTCAAAGCGAGGATGCGGGGTTTATTCCACAAGCAAAAGCGTTTACGCAAAGGCGCAAAGACGCGAAGGGGCGCAAAGAAAAGCTCTTTGCAGAAGCTTTGCGTCGCTGCGGCTGTGCGAGAGTTGGTGTTCTTTTGAAAAGGCATGGCGTGATTCCGTTATCGTAAAAAGCTACCTCGGATTTTCAGATACGCTGAAAACCGTAGCCCTTTTGGCAGCACACGGATAAAAAACGCACGCTGAATCGCCTGAAGCTTTTTCCGTGTGTGTTCTTGATCCGTGTGTAGTCCCCCAAACTTCCAGAATTTTGTTCTGAAATTGAAAAGCTAATCGCCGATCAATTCTCGAACTTGCCGGTTTGCGCCATCAACGCTTCGATCTCCGCGATCGCGCGCGGCGCAGAGCCGGAGAGCAGTTCATAGCCCGTGGCCGTGACGAGCGCGTCGTCTTCAATGCGCACGCCGATGTTCACATACTTTTTATCCAAGCCGTATTTCTGCGCCGTGGCCTCGGAAATATAAATGCCCGGTTCCACCGTAAACATCACGCCCGGCTTCATCGTGCCATATGTGCCCACGTCATGCACGTCGAGGCCGATATAATGATTCGAGCCGTGCAGAAAAAAATCCGCGTACGCGCGGCTGCGCAAATTTTCTTCGACCGTGCCTTTGAGTATGCCGAGTTTGAGTAAACCCTCGGTCACGACGCGCGCGGAGGCTTCGTGCGGCTCGCGCATCGAAGCGCCCGGCTTGATTTTTTGAAACGCGGCTTCTTGTGCGTCATACACAATTTGATAAATCGCAGCCTGCTCTTTCGTAAACTTGCCGCTCACCGGAATCGTGCGCGTCACGTCTGCGGTATACATGCCGTATTCCGCGCCGATGTCGATAACAATCACCTCGCCGTTGTTGATGACACGATTGCCTGCGCGATAATGAAGAATGCACGAGTTCGGGCCGGAGCCGACGATGGTGGGAAAACCCAAGCGCTCGCTGCCGCTTTGCGTGAAAACATATTCCAGCATGGCTTGCAGCTCATATTCGCGCATGCCGGCTTTGGTGGAGCGCATCACTTCGCGATGGCCAGCGCACGTGATGTCAATGGCTTTGCGCAAGAGCGCGATCTCCGCGGCGGATTTGACTTCGCGCATGGGGTGGAGAATTTTGCGCGGATCGGCAATGATCAAATTGGGAAAGCGTTCGCGCGCGCGTTTAATGAAGTCGAGCGACTCGTTCAACGGCGCATTCAAACTCGCGCGTTCGGTTTCCATATAAACCGTGTCGGCATTGGCGAACACCCGCTCCGCAAATTCTTCGAAGCGATCATTCGCAAACGCGACGTCGAAGCCAAGCTGCTCTTTCGCGCCTTGCGGCCCCAGGCGAATGCCTTCCCACGTTTCCGCGAGCGGATTGCGCGACATGACGAAAAGAATTTCTTTCACGCGCCCGCCCGCTTCGCGCACGTTCAATCCGCCCGGCGCAAGAATGAGCATCGCCTCTTTCTCCGGCACGCCGGTGAGATAGTAAAAATTGCTGCCTTGACGATAATCATACTCCACGTCGCCGTTGCGCACATATTCGGGATTGGCTTTGAAGATCGCGATGCTCCTCTCGCCGAGCCGGCGCATGAACTCCGCGCGATGCGCTTGCCACTCGGCGGGCGTTTGCGCGAATAGATCTAAACTGCAAAACAAGAGCGCGACGAATACACAGGCAGGCTTTGCTCGATTCATGTTCGTCTTTCCTTTTGAAAATGAGTGGCGGAGATTTTTTTTACCGCGCGCAATATAGCCATGCAGTGCCGAGCTGTCAAGCGCTTTGGCGCAGGCCGGCCGGGTTCGTCACGCTGCAACTGCGGCGCGCGATTTAAAAATTAAAACGCATGCAATCGCGTTTGTTGGTTTGTCGCTGCGCGTTATTGCGGGCCGTCTCCGTTTGTTTACCGAGGTGGCCTTTGCAAGCGGGCGGACTTAAAGCGCTTCGCGGATTGCGAAAAGCAAAAGCGCGGTGATCATTTTCTAAACACAATGTGCAATTTCCTTTTCATCTTTGACTATCAAAACTGCAATTGCAATGCTGCGCCTGTCACACGCGCGCTCTCACAAAAACAGCGGCATCAAACCGCGCCTGGCCGCGTGCGCGCGTTGGCATAGGCTTCGCAATATCTCCTTCGCGCAAGGAAAATAGGCTTGCATTTTTGCGGGCACATAAACATATTCGCAGCCATTCGATTCGGCTTCGTCAGTTTGCCTCGTTATATGTCTCCCAATGAATGCCGCGAAGGCTACGGTGAGGTGAGGTCAGAATTCATGGAATGGAATGAAAAACGCGCCGGAGCGCAGCCTAGCATCGGAGTTTTGCCTGCATGCCTTGTATCGCCGGTATCGCCACCGCCGTCCCGCAGTATTGTTATGGTCAAACCCAAGCGCGCGATTTTGCGCGTGCGCTGTTCAGCGAATCGAGCCTCAACGTCGACCGGCTCTTGCCCATTTTTTTAAACACCGCCATTGCGCAGCGCCATTTTTGCATGCCCGCCGAGTGGTATCGCACGAATCATTCTTTCCATGAAAAAAATCAGCTCTATGTCGAGCACGCCCTCGCGCTCGCAGAGCAAGTTCTGGCTGCGTTGTGCGCAGAGCAACAGTGCGCGCCGCAGGAGATCGATCATCTTTTTTTTATTTCCACCACCGGCCTTGCCACGCCGAGTATTGACGCGCACTTGTTCAACCGTTTGCGCATGAAGCCCGCGCTGCGGCGTACACCGATTTGGGGACTCGGTTGCGCGGGCGGCGTTTCGGGTTTGGCGCGCGCCGCGGATTGGCTTAAAGCTTATCCCACAAAAAAGGCCGCGGTGATTGCCCTCGAACTGTGCAGCCTCACGTTCATTCGCAATGATCTGAGCAAAGGCAATTTCGTCGCGACTTCGTTATTCGCGGACGGCGCGGCCGCGGCGTTGCTTTTAGGCGATGCGTGCAAGCCCGCACGTGAACACGGCATTGACGTGCTCGCTTCCGATGCCATCACTTGGCCTGACTCGCTCGACGTGATGGGCTGGGAAGTCGCAGCGCCTGGCTTGCGAGTGCTCTTCTCGCGCGATATTCCAACCATTGTTTTGGAATCTGCGCGGCCGAGTATTTTAAATTTTCTGCACGAACAAAAGGTTGCGCTCCATGACCTCGCCATGTTTCTCTCGCACCCCGGCGGCGCAAAAGTGATTGCGGCCTATGGCGAAGCGCTCGGCATTCCGGAGGAGAAAACGAAATTCATGTGGAGCGTGCTGCGCAACTATGGCAACATGTCGAGCGCGACCGTGCTCTTTGTGTTGGAAGAATATCTGCGCTCTCCCGATTACCATCGCGGCGACCTCGTGCTCTCCACCACGCTCGGTCCCGGCTTTTCCTCCGAAATGATTTTGGGAAAGTGCCGATGACGCCGGCGCGCGCAATCCTTTTTGGAGTTTTGGGCGTACTCGTGGTGCAGCGTCTCACGGAATTGGCGTGGGCGAAACGCAACGAGCGCTGGCTGCGTGAAAACGGTGCGCAAGAATTTGGCGCAAATCATTATCCGGCGATTGTGCTGTTGCACACCGGCTTTTTGTTCAGCCTCGGCCTCGAAGCGTGGCTGCGCGGGCCGCAGTTTCATCCGCAATGGCGCGCGCTTGCGGTGCTGTTGCTCGCGGCGTTCGCGTTTCGTTATTGGTGCCTCAGCGCGTTGGGCAAATATTGGAACACGAAAATTCTCGTGGTGCCCGGCGCGAAGTTGATTCGGCGCGGACCGTATCGTTGGTTCAAACATCCCAATTATGGCGTGGTGATCGCGGAGTTGTTGCTGTATCCGTTGCTCGTGCAGGCATGGTGGACGCTGTTTTGGGCCTCGGCGCTCAATGCGCTCCTGCTTGCCGTTCGCATTCAAACCGAAAACCAAGCTCTGGCTTTGTTAAATGGAGAATCCGAGTGCGCCTAGGAATTGACGCAACGTGTTTGCCTTCGGCCTTGGCCGGCGCGGGGAGATATATTCACGGCATCGTGCGCGGTCTTGCTGCGATAGATCACGACAACGAGTATTTCATTTTCATCAAAGCGCACGACGCGGCGCATTTCAATCATCTGCCCGGCAACATGCACTTGATGCACTTGCCCATGCACTCGCGCGCGCTGCGACTTTTTTGGCAACACACCCGCGCCGGGGCACAAGCGCAAAAGCTCGGTCTCGACGTGTGGCACGGCACGCACTACACGCTGCCGCACTTTACGCATGATCTCGCTTGCGTCGCCACGTTTCATGATCTCGGCGTGTTTCATCATCCGCAGCTTTATCCGCTCGACAAACGTGTGTACTTTCGCCGCGTGATGCAACAAGCCGCGCGGCGCGCGCAGCAACTCGTCTCCGTTTCCGCGGCGACCACGCAGGATTTGCAGAAGCTACTCTCGCCCGCAACAACGACCGGCCATAAGCCGCGCGTGACCACGATCTTCTCCGGCGTGGAAGAAAAATTCTTTCGGCAAGTGCCGGCGGAAGACAAGACGCGCGTGCGCACCAGCTATCGTCTCGCTGCGCCTTTCATTTTGTTTGTCGGCACTTTTGAGAAGCGCAAGAATATCGTGCTCTTGCTCAATGCCTTCCATGAATTTTGTCAACGCACGCACAGCACACACGTGCTCGCGCTTGCGGGACAAGAGAGCAACGGCAGCGCGGAGGTGAAAGCCACAATCGCGCGGCTCGGATTGCAAGAACGCGTGCGCGTCTTGGGCTACGTTGCCGAAGAAGACTTGCCTGCTTTATATCAAGCAGCAGATTTGTTTGTGATGCCTTCTTTATATGAAGGCTTCGGCTTTCCTTTGCTCGAGGCCATGGCCGGCGGCACCGTTGCGCTCGCAGCGAATAATTCTTCATTGCGCGAGCTTGCCGCGCATCCCCACATGCTTTGTGAAGAAGATGCTTCCGCGTGGGCAAAGAAGATTGAAGCGCTGCTTTTTGACAAACAAGCGCGGCACGAGTTGGCGCACCACGGTCGTAAACACGCGCGGCAATTCTGCTGGAAACGCAGCGCCGAAATTTTGCGCGAGGTGTATGAGCGCGCGAACGCGGGAAGAAAGCACGGCGCGCGCAACGGTGTTGTGGGTGCAACGGCAAACGGCTATTTGAAGCACTATTTAATACCCCCTTTGAGGGGGGCCTGGGGGGTGTCTGCCAAGCTCGAGCAAACAAGTGATGACACGACCAACACCCCCCTCAAGGGGGGAATTGTTGAAGCGAGTGCGCGACAACAAATATCACTCGCTGATGCGATCAAAAAAACGCTGGCGTATTCCGATCTCTTTGAATATCCGCTCACGGCAAAGGAAGTTTATCACGGCTTGCACGAGCACGCGGCCACAGAGCTTGAAGTGTTGCACGAGCTTGAAATGCTCTGCGCGCACGGCGAGTTGGCCAAACGCGACCGGCATTATTGCCTGCCCGCTCGCGAGCATTGCGTGGAGTTGCGCGAACGTCGCCGCGCGCATAGTGCGAGGCTTTTGCAGAGTTATGGCGGCGTCTTGCGTTTGATAAAAAATTTTCCGTTTATTCGCGGCGTTGCGCTTTCGGGCACGTTGGCTTTTGAAAACGCCAAAGGCGAAGACGACCTCGATCTTTTTTTAATTGTAGAGCAAGGCCGGCTCTGGACAGTTTACAGCAGCCTGGTGTTGCTTTGCAAAGTGCTTGGCAAACGGCGCACGGTTTGTCTCAATTGTTTGCTCGACACGGAGCACCTCGCAATTAAAGAGCGCAATTTTTTTGTGGCGCATCAAATCGCGTTCTTGCGGCCCGTGCGCGGCATGAAAGCGCTGCAAGATTTTTGGCAAGTCAATGCGTGGAGCAGGTATTTTTTGCCGCAAATGACGCATGCGGTGGAAGCTCTCGCCGAGGCGCAAACCGAAGCGGCGCAGCACGAGCACAGCGCTGCGCGCAACGCAGTTGAAACTTTTCTGCGCTGGCGCGGCTTTAATTTCGTTGAAAAAATACTTGGGGCGCTCTATCGCCGCCGCATCAAGCAGCGCACGCGCCATCTCGGAACGCAATCCATCGTTGCCGAAGCGGGCGCGATCAAACTTTTCACCAACAACCATCGCTTTCGTATTGAACGCCGTCTAGAACAACGTTTGGAGCAATTGCAGCACGGTATGCTATTACAGCAAAAGGAGGAGCCGCAGAATTATGCGACGTTTTAAATCAATGCTTTTGCTCGCAGCGTTAGCGCTCACGGCTTTGCTCGTGATTCGCTGCGGCACCGAGAATCCGTTTCAACCCACACGCGGTGATAACGAAGTCTGGATTCAAAGCTCAGGCTATGATCCGAGCGAGTTAACCGTGACCGTGGGCACGACCGTAACGTGGACCAATAAAGACGCCACCGGCCACACCGTAACGAGCGGCGCGCCCGGCAATGTCTCAACCGATTTCACCAGCTCGCCGTTGACGCTGAATCAAGGCGAGACGCACGCCGCAGCTTTTTCGAAGCGCGGCAGATTTCCGTATTTTTGCACGCAGCATCGCAGCAAGCTGGGCACGATTGTGGTGCAATGAAAAGGTTCGTCGTTGCGCCTTCATGCGCACGCGCAGTGCGCAGCCTCCAATTTTTTTTTACCGAACCAAGCAAAGGCTTCGCTCTTAATCGATTGCAAGCTTTCGCCTCGATAATCATGAGCTTCAAACAACTCATTTCACCAGGAGGAGTCCTCATGCAGTTTCCACTACGCGGCCAGAGTTTTAGTTTGTTGCTGCTCCTCGCCGTGCTCGCGTTTTCCGCGCCGGCATTTGCGGGAGAAGGCAAACGCGGCAACCCAACCTACGAGTTCGTGCGCCCGCCCGCCGCACCCGATGAAGTTGAAAACGCGGTGCTCGATATTTTCGAAACCAAATGCGCGTTTGCCGGTTGCCACACGGGCGCCAATGCGCCGCAGGGTCTTGATCTCACCGAGGAAGCTTTTAAAGCCAATCTCGTGAAAGTGAAAAGCGCGAACGCGCCGCAATTTTTGCGCGTGAAGCCGGGCGATGCCGCGAACAGTTATCTCATCAAAAAAGTAAAAGGCGTAGGCATCAAAGGCGATCGTATGCCGCGCGGAGGCCAACCGCTTTCGAGCGCAGAGGTTGCAGCGTTGGAGAAATGGATCAACGCGATGCCGAAAGATGTGAAGGTGGAGGACGTGCGCCGTGAATATAAGCAGGCGTTTTATGGTTGGTCGCTCGCCAACATCCCCACCGCGGAGACGATGGACAAAGGCGCGTTTCTCTATCGCATCGCGCATCGTTTCCGCAGCAATGTCGACACGGGTTTTGATAATCTCTTCGGCCTCGACGGCGGCGCGTTTATGATGACGCAGCTTGCGTTTCCGGTGACGAACAACCTCAATCTCTCGTTCGCGCGTCAAGGCTTGAATGCGACTTTCGAAGTCGGCGCGAAGTTGCGCTTGCTGCGCGAGAAGACCGATGGCTCCATGCCGATTGCCGCGGCGCTTTACGCCGGCGTCGATTGGGCCACAGTGAAAGGCTTGCCTGATCCCACGAATGCGAACGCAACCTTGGGGCGCACCGCGGGCGAGCGTTTCGCGTTCTTTGCGCAAGCGCCGATCACGAAAGCGTTGGGCAATCATCTTTCCGTGGCCGCAGTGCCCGGCATTTTGTTGAATGGCAATGTCGCGGTTGATGGTGAAGACCCGCTCGTCACGCTCGGCCTCGGCGGCAAGGTCGCGTTCAATTCGAAATATGCTTTCTTTGCGGAGGTCGTGCCCATCTTGTCCGGCGACAAAACCGCAGCGACCGTAAATGGCACGCGCACGGAGGGCACGAATCTCGTGTTCAATGATGCGTTCGTCGCGGGGTTTGAGATGAAAGCCGGCGGCCACGTGTTTCATATCTTCGTCTCCAACTCCGCGGGCAACACCACGAACCAATACATGAGCGGCGGCGATTTGGATTTCGGCGACGGCGATATGCGCCTCGGTTTCAATATCTATCGCTTGTTGAATTATCCCTCGTTTTAATTTTTCACTTTAGGAGATCAAGCATGATGAAGTTCAAACCCATGGCTGGGGGATTGTTGTTGCTGATTGCTTTCGCTTTTATCGCCTGCCAACATGAAACGCCTGCGCCGATGCAACCGTCGCAAGGCGTGCAGCCCACGTTGTCGAGTATTCAAGCGAATATCTTCACGCCCAAGTGCGTCAATTCGGGTTGTCATCCCGGCGGCGGCGCGCCGATGTCATTGGCGAACGGGCAATCGTTCGGTACGTTGGTGAATCAAAACTCAGCGTACAATCGGCCGCGCGTGCAACCCGGCAACGCCAACAACAGCGCGCTGTATTTGAAAGTTGCAGGCACTACGTTGGGCCAAATCATGCCGCTCGGTCGCCCGCCATTAAGCGCCGCGGAAGTCAGCGCCATTCAAACGTGGATCAACAACGGCGCACAGAATAATTGATGCAAGGTATTTTCTTGATGATCGCCTCCCGGGATGTCATTCTGTAAGAACCTTCCCTCGTGCTCGGAGCAAAGCTAGTTTTGAGAAGCAGTTCCAGTGCGAGGGAAGGTCCTTACAGGATGACAAGGCGAGGAGGAGTGTTCACAAACGAAAAGTCGTGCAAAATCATTTTACATTTAACCAGAAAGGTCACAAGCTATGATGCGGAGCAAAAGCTTGAGCTTCGTTGCAGGAGTTGTTGGTGTGTTGTTGCTCGCGGGTGCGTTCACGGCCACGGCACAAACCGCGGCGCCGCTCGATATTTCCGTGCTCGCCGGCAAACAAATCTACGCGCTCAAAAAATGCGGCGATTGCCACAATCAAGGCGCAAAAGAATTTACTGCCATCAAAGCCGCGCCCGATTCGGCGAAGCTGGCGGCGCACGTCGAAGCGTTGAAATCCGCGAACGTGTTGCGACAAGGCGAAACGGCGCGCAAACAAAAGCGCACCGCGGCCGAAGAAACCCTCGCAATGGTGGCCTACTTGAAGCAACGCGAGAAAGCCGATGCCGCTCCTGCAAATTTCGTCACCGCGGGTTTTGTGATGGTGCGCGAAACGTGCCGCAATTGCCACCTCATTAACGGCGTGGGCAAAGGCGACATGGCGCCCGATCTCAAAGGCGTGGGCGCGAAGCACGACAAGAAATGGCTCGTCGATCACTTCGTCGATCCGCAAGCCTTCGTCAAAGATTCCATGATGCCCAAGTTCGGCGCGCTGCCGAAAGAGGAGTTGGAAGCCATGGCGGATTATCTCGCGACTTTGAAGTAACCCAGTCGGCCCGACTGGAAGCAACGCTTTGTGGGCAGCACGCGGATCAAGAGCGCACACGGAAAAGCCCAAAATCTTTTTGCGTGCGTTTTTGATCCGCATGTGGTTTCAAAAGTTTTTTGGTTGATCAGAGTCTTGACCAGGATTCGTTCCTCCACACAACTTCCAGCCGCGCATGCCAAGTCCAAGCCACGCCCCGCAAATCGCTCCCGCCTCTTTTGATTCCATCGCGGCGCAATATGACGCTCTCGAAGCGCGCAGCCCCATTCTGCAATGGATGCGACAACGTGTGCATCGCGCTGCGCTTGCGCATTTTGCGCCGCAAGCGCGCGTGCTCGAAATCGGCAGCGGCACGGGAACGGACGCGCTCTTCTTTGCACAACAGGACTATCATGTCGTGGCCGCAGAGCCTTCGCCGGAGATGCTCAACATTGCGCGAGAAAAAATCTCTCGCGCCGGCTATGCGCAGCAAGTGACTTTCACGCAAGCGGGCGTGGAGCAAATGAAAGCATTAATTGATACGCACGGCCGCGCGAGTTTCGACGCGCTCTTCTCCAATTTTGGCGCGCTCAATTGCACGCGCGACGTGCTCGGCTTTGCGAAGTGCAGCTTGCAATTGCTTCGCCCCGGCGGAAAGTTATTGGTCAATGTTATGCCGCCGCTGTGTCCGTGGGAAGTCGTTTACTACTTTTTAAAACTAAAGCCACACGAGGCCACGCGGCGATGGCGAGGATTGACCGAGAATGGCGGCATCGCCGTGCAAGTAGGCGAGCGTTTGGTGCAGACGTATTATCACTCGATCGCAAGCTTGCATGCGACTTTCGCCGAGCGCTTCGAACTGCTCGAACAATTCGCGCTCGGCGTGCTCGCGCCGCCGCCGTATCTTGCGCATCATCATTGGCTTTTTAAAAGCACGCGTTGGTGGGATGAAAAGCTCGGTGCGCTGCCGCTCTTGCGCAGCGCGGGCGATCATGTGGTGTTGATTATGCGGAGATGGTGATGCAAGTGTATCGGGGAGAGCTTTGTTCGCGTTATTCAATTAGCGAATTCTGCATCGCGTCATGCAACCGGCTTGTCACGATCAGCGTTCTTTGTTAGCTTGTCGCCTCGACAAATCTAACTTCCGTGCGTCTGGCGGCAAAATCGAGGGTGAGGCGAGGTCGCAGTTTCAACAGAATTTTTCGGCCCATTAAAACTGTCCGATCAGGGTTGATAACAGTAAATGGACTTTGATTCCAATCCTGAACGCACAGTATCGCTGTTCGGTGCTTGCGTATTGCGCCGCTAGCGTCGACCAATTCGATCCAAAGGGGACGAGAAAAATATATAAACGAACGGCTCAAATGCCTTGACGTCCATTCAAGGTCTTCGGGTTGAATTTTCACAACGCCGCTTTGGACGAGCAGATCAAGAGAAGCAAAGCAATCAACTGCGCCCGTGTCCAAATCGGCGACGGTGGAAAGGTTACTTTGGGTATTTGAAAAGGCTATGCTCAAAGTGGGATAGGCATCGTCAAATTCTTTGGTTGGATGCCAATGCGGCGTCAACTCTTCTATTTCAAAGATTCTCGGACTGAAAAATGCAAACGGATATTTGCCGGTACGGTGACATAGCGCCACGAGTTCATCGTGATCCGGAAAATTGTCCATCGTTGCGCCATACAAAACGACCTGCCCTTCAACCACCATGAGCCACTTTGCGCCGAGCTTTTCGAGTTGTATTTCAACCCAGTGTTGGTTAAGCCTTTCCGTTTCGTCTTGATACCGGCGTTTTTCTTCGCGCGGCAACGCAACGTACTCTTCTAAGGTAATGTTCCGGCCGATAAACTCCACCTCACGTGAGTGAATCGGCATATCGACGCGAGCATTCTTTTGAACGAATTGGAGCGTCGCTAACACGGCGCGCTCCGCTTGCTCGGTGAGCGGGCCGAGTTGTTGGCGGACATTTTCGATTACGATTTCGGTGGTCATGGCTACTCCTAAAAGTATGTTCCAACCAGGGAATAGTGTCGCGGAATGATTTAAACTAACAAACCCATTGCACTAATGCAAGATCACAAGCTTTTTCGCATCGAACCAAATATATCGTGAAAACAATCAAGCAAAAAATTCTACTCTACAATCCGCGCGCGGTGTTTTATACCATGCCGCTCGGCTTGCTTGCCCTTGCTTCGCACCTCGACCCCGCGCGTTTCGAAGTCATCATTGTCGATGGCCGCATTGAGGCGGAGCCATTGCGTGTGTTGCAAGCGCACCTCGAGGGAGCACTGTGCCTCGGCGTCTCCGTGCTCACGGGCCGCCCCATTCACGATGCGCTGCAAATCTCTCGCGCGCTCAAAGCACAGCGTCCGGACTTGCCCATTATTTGGGGCGGTTGGCATCCGTCGTTATTTCCAAAAGAGTGTTTAGAAGAGCCGTGCCTCGACGTCACCGTGCAAGCGCAAGGCGAAGAAACGTTTCGCGAGATCGTCGCGTGTTTATCCGAAAGGAAAAGCTTGGAAGGCATCGCGGGTTGCACATTCCGCAACAACGGCGTCGTTATTCAAAACGCGCCGCGGCCGATGCAAGATATGAACGCCTTCGCGCCGGTGAATTACGATTTGCTTCCCGTGCAGAAATATTTCGCGATCAAAAAGCAGAAACAACTTGATTACATCTCTTCCACGGGCTGTTTCTTTCGCTGCACGTTCTGCGCGGATCCGTTCGTGTTTAAGCGTAAATGGAGCGCGCTCTCGCCCGAGCGCATGGGCGAAGAGTTGGAAACGTTGTGGCGCAGGTATGCGTTCGATGATTTGCATTTGCAAGATGAAACCTATTTCACGTATCGCGATCGCGTCGTGGAAGTGGCCGAGGAGTTTTTAGGGCGCGGTTTGAAATTTTCATGGACCGCAACGATGCGCGCGGATCAAGGCACGCGCATGTCGGAAGATGATTTCGCGTTGTGCCGCCGCTCGGGGTTGCGGCGCGTGCTCATTGGCGTGGAATCCGGCTCGCAAGCCATGCTCGATTGGATGAAGAAGGACATCACGCTCGAACAAATTTTTCTCGCCGCGGAGAAGTGCAAGCACCATGATATTGCGGTGGATTTTCCGATGATCGTCGGCTTTCCCGATGAAACCGAGGAGAGCATGCTCGCCACGCTGCGCATTGCGAAGAAGCTGCGCGCCATGAGTCCGAAATTCAAAACGCAGATTTTCTTTTATCAACCCTATCCGGGCTCACCCATTGCCGATATGGTGCGCGACAAAGGCTATCCCATGCCGAAGTCGCTCGACGAGTGGGCGGACTTCGATTTCGTGGGCGCATATGGCCCGTGGGTGAAGCGCGAGAAATGGCAGCTTGTGCAGCGGTTCAAATTTTATTCGAAGCACGCGTGGGATGCACAGAGAGGATTGTGGCGCGCACCGTTGCAACGCCTCGCGAATTGGCGCTGCACGAATGACGTGTATGCGTTCCCGTTCGAGAAGTGGTTGGTGGAAACGCTGCGACCGAGTTTGCAGGTGTCGTAGCTTAATTTGTAGTGCCGGCCCCTTGTGGGCCGCTGTTCGTGCATGCTTCAATGCCCCACAAGGGGGCAGGGCTACCGATGATGCAAGAAATTTTGCAACGCGAGTCGCTTGCAAATATCAACTAGGTGGCGCGATGCCATCGCTTTGAAGTCACCTTGCTTGAAAAGATAAAAGTCAGGTAAACAAGCAAAGATGACACCTCGGGGGAGCAGCGACGGAACATAAAAAATTAGTTCGTGATAAAAGCCATGCCCAACCAAAAAGTCGTTCTCTTTTTTCCCTCTTATACGAGCAACGAAGCGTGCCCGCCGCTGGCGTTGATTGCCGTTGCCGGGCCGCTGGTGAGCGCGGGTTATGAAGTCGTAATCATCGATTCCGCGCTGGAGCCGGATTATCACGCGCGCGTGTTGCGTGAAGTGGAAGATGCGCTGTGTTTGGGCATCTCGCTGGTGACCGGGCCGATGATCAAAGGCACGATTGCGGTGAGTCGCAGTGTGAAAGAAAAATTTCCGCACGTGCCGATCATTCTCGGCGGGTGGCATCCTTCGATTTTGCCGCAGCAAACGCTGGAGTGCAAATACGTCGATGCGGTCGTGCTCAAGCAAGGTGAGCTGGCGTTGCTCGACATCGTAAATCGCCTCGCGAGCGGTTCGTCGCTCACGGGCACGCCGGGCACGCTCACGAAAGAACGCGGCGCGATCACGTGGAATCCGTTGCGACCGCACACGCCCGTGGCGCAGTTGCCGAGTCGCATGCCGGGTTATGAGTTGATCGATTACGAGCGCTATTTTCGCAACACGAGTTTGCGTTGGCTCATGTATACGACGAGCCACGGCTGCCCATACAATTGCTCGTATTGCTCGAACGCCGCGGTGTATGGCCGCAATCTCGATGAATTGCCGGTGGAGCAAGTGGTCGAGGAAGTCACGTATCTCGTGCGCAAGTATCGCATTCAACTTGTGGGCATCATAGACGACATCTTTTTCGCGTTTCGTCCGCGTTCGATTGCGATGGCGGAGGGCTTCCTGCGCAGCGGCTTGAAGTTCGAATGGTACATTCAAGATCGCGCGGACTCGTGGGAACGCATGACGAGCGAGCAGGCGAAAATTTTTCGGCGCTCCGGCTTGGTGCGTATTCACTTCGGCGCAGAGTCCGGCTCCGATGAAGTCCTGCACGCGATTAAAAAGAAGTCCGACACCGAGGCGGTGCTCAATGCGGTGACGCGCTGCAAAGAGGCGGATATTCGCGCGAGCTTTGGCTTCATCTTCGGCTTGCCCGCGGAGCAGGAAGAGGATTTGCTCAAGTCCGTGGATTTGATTCGGCAAATTTATGAGCGCTATGACCGCGCGGATTGCTACACGAATATTTTCACGCCGTATCCCGGCTCGCCGGCGTGGCAAGAGGCGATTGCCAAGGGCCTCGTGCCGCCGAAGACATTTGAAGACTGGGCGGAATTTTATCCGCGCTTGCAAGTGTTGCCATGGCTGCAAGGCAAGCAGCACGAGCGTTTGCAAGCGATTCGGCAATATCTGCGCTTCGGCTATCATCAAGTAAAAGTCGGCGAGCAGCAGCATTCGTGGAAGCATCGCGTGCTGTTGAGCATGCTAAGGCCGAGCGCGCAACTGCGGCTGAAGCAGCATCGCTTCGATTATCCGTTGGAGATTTATGCGTATTGGGGTTTGCAGAGAATGAAGAAGGGGTTGCAGCTTTATGAGCGGTTTTGAAAGTGGAAAGTAAAAAGGAGCAGGCAGGGCTGCTCCTTTTTTGTTTTTAGTTCATCACCTTTACTATCTGAATTTTGCACTGATAATGCCGCCAACCACCGCCTACGGTTGAAACCGTAGGCTAGGAGATGAAAGTCCCGTGAACGGGACTAACCACACATTGGGTGATGGTTGGCGCGAGCACGGTGCAAAATTCAGATACTAAACTTGAAAAGTTTAGTAAAGGTCTTTGGCCCCTTGGCTCTTTATCTCTCTTGGCTCCTTGCCCTATTTCACCAACAAAAGCTTTTTCCTCTCCCCAAAACTACCCGCGGTCAATTTATAGAAATACGTTCCGCTCGATAAGTTACTCGCGTTGAATTCCACTGCATGAAAGCCCGCGGGCTTGCGCTCGTGCAACAGCACGGCCACGCGCTGGCCGGAGAGATCGAAGATTTCGAGCTGCACTTCCGCCGCTTGCGGCAAGCCGAAGCGAATGAGCGTTGTTGGGTTAAAGGGATTGGGATAATTTTGCAGCAGCACGAACTCGGTTGGAATTTCGCTGCTCGACTCGGCCACGCTCACGGTGCGATCCACTTGCACGGCAATCGTATCGCGCGCCACCGCGTTGCTGTCGTCTTGCACGGTGAGGAAGAGATTGGCCTTACCGATGAAGCCGGGCGCGGTCAAAGTGAGCACGCCGGTTTGCGCGTTAAAATTTCTTTTAAGCGAGTCATTGCTCGCAGTGAAGCTGAAGTGCAGCGAAGAGTCTGCGTGGTCGGCGTCCGAAACGAAATCCCACATGGCGAGGCGTTTGGTGGCGGTGTTGCGAAACGTGACGGTTTCAGGAAGATTGGCAATGCGCGGCGCGTCGTTCACGGGCTTCACGCGCACTTGCATGAGAGTCGTATCCGCAAGCCCGCCGGGGTCTGTAGCCATGAGCGCCACTTTGAACACACCAAAAGAATCCGGGCTGGCTTTGAAGTTGGCAATTTTCGTGGCGGGATTGATGTTGACTTGCAGCGCCGAAGTTTTTTGCCATTTGTTGCCGGAGATTTGTTTGCCGAGCACCTCGGCTTTAAAGCTCAACGCAGCGAGGCTGTCGTCTGCATCCGAGACATGCTTCAGTAGTTCCCAACGATTGCGGCCATCCTCGCGAAAGGTGAGTTGGTGGAACAAGAGGTTGTTCGGAGGATAAAACCATAGCGGTGCGTGCTTGACCGGCTCGTGCCACACGGCAAAGAGATTGGAAGGCATGTTACCGGCTCTTGAAAACCGCCCGCCGACATAAACCTCCTCGCCGCGAACTTGAATGCAATAGCTAACGTCATTGGGATCACTTCCTAACCTCGACCATTTGTTATGGGTAAGACTCCACCTTCCAATGCTTCCCCCTCTTTCTATTGTAGGAGTGCCTCTCGTACAAAGAGTTCCTCCGACAAACAGCATATCATTTTTGGCAGCCAAAGCATATACATTGCTCCCCCCACAGCCCGTAATATAGTCTAATGCAAACCATTTCTGACTGCTTGTGTTCCAGCGCGCGATGCCATCAACGGTAACGCCACCGGCTTTTGTAAAACCACCACCGACATACAAATCTTCTCCGACAAACGCTAGGGCTGCTATACCTTCATTCACACCTTCATCAAGCGCCGACCACTTTTCGCCATCCCACTTGGCAATATAATTAACAGGCATGCCTCCGGCTGATTTAAAAGCCCCTCCGACATAGACCTCCTTACCGTTAACGGCAATAGCCCCCACAACGCTGCTTAAAGATCCTTCAATTCCATCGCCTAGTTGCGACCAAAGGCCTGTCTCGGTATTCCACTTAGCAATGTGATTCGCCGACTGTCCGCCTGCCATTGTGAATAAGCCGCCGAGGTACAAGTCCTCTCCGGAGTAGGCCAACGTCTTAACCGAGCCATTCACGCCGTTGTTCACGCCTTCTCCCAAAGCGGACCATTTTTTTGTAATCAGGTTGTATCTTGCGATACAGTTCGCGAAGACGGAGCTATCAACTCTGGAGAATCCTCCCCCGACATAGAGATAATCTCCAACTGTTAGGATTTCATCCACATGACCATTGATCTGGCGCCCAAACAATTCCCACGCCGAGCCGTTCCATTTCATCAAGGTTCCGTCTCTGAAAGCGCCGGTCACATAGATTTCACCGCCGTCGGTAATGGCAATGCCGTCAATGAATCCACCGTCTTCAGGATCCAGGATGTACGGCGCGACGCGGTTTTCCCAGTAACCGTTGCCCTGCGCCCAAGCAAACTGACATATTGAGCTCAAGATAAAGATTGTCGAGAGCAGTGTTTGGCGGAAGCTTTTGGGGAATAGTACGTTGTTCATAAGGAATCCTCCATCTGCACTTCTTATTTCACCAATAAAAGTTTCTTGATTTCCCCAAAGCTTCCCGCAGCCAAACGATAGAAATACGTTCCGCTCGATAAATTACTCGCGTTGAACTCCACTGCATGAAAGCCCGCGGGCTTACGCTCGTTCAACAGCACGGCCACGCGCTGGCTGGAGAGATCGAACACTCACTTCGCCAAAATCATTTTCTTCAATGCGCGATAGTCGTTTACTTTCAGCTCATAGAAGTACATGCCCGCGGGCCAGTCGCTTGCGTCGATGGTGATTTTGTAGCGGCCGGCGGTGAAGTAGCGCACAATGGGTTTGCGCGCGGGCTGGCCGAGCGCGTTGTAAAACGCGAGACGCACCTGGCCCGCTTGCGGCAGGCTAAAGGATACGACGGTCGAAGGATTAAACGGGTTCGGATAATTTTGTTCGAGCGCGTAGGCTTCGGGCACGAAGGCTTCGGCAATCGCGCTCGCGCTCTCTTTGGGCAATGACAAACTTCCTGCGGTCCCCACTTCAATCGCAGCCACGGCCGGCGGGCGCTTCACCGTGCTCACGGCGCGTACGAAATCGAGATTGAGCTGGCCGTCGCTCACCACCACGCCGGTGATCAAGCGCCGGTGCGCAACATACTTCCCGCCCGCGGCCACCCACACATCCAAATTATCCACAACCACACTGCCCTCCGCGCTCGCATCGATCAAACGCCGATTCGCCTCGTTGTCCGCGATTTCCACAAAATGCAGAATGAGATCATACGTGCCGTTGGGCACGTCGAAGCGATATGACAACTCCGCTTTCTCATGCAGGTCTTGATACATCGGCGACTCGGTGGTGTTGCTGATGCCGGTGGTGGTGGTTTTGATATAACCGAGCTCCACATAACCCCAACTGCCCGGTGCATAAAGTTTATCCGCGCCGAACACGTTGCCGTTCGTGGCGGTATGTTGCGCACCGCCGGCATTCACGCGAATGATGGTGCTTGCGGCAGGAGTCGTGACAGTGATCGCGACTTCCGCGGTGTCTTTTGCGCCGAGATTGTCGGTGACGATCAAACGCGCAAGATAATTGCCCGCGTTGTTATAAGTGTGCGAAGGATTCGCGAGCGCAGCGCTATCGCCGTCGCCGAAGCTCCATTTGAACGACGCAATGCTGCCGTCGCTGTCCGACGAGCTTGCGCCGGTGAATTGCACGAGCAGCGGTTTGTTGCCGCTCGTGGGCGTTGCGCTCGCAACGGCGTTCGGCGGTTGATTCGCGTTTGCTTGCACGGCGACGAACGCAGTGTCTTTTGCGCCGGCGTTGTCGGTTACAATCAAGCGCGCGTTATAGTTGCCCGGCGTGTGATAAACATATTGCGGATTCGGCGTGCTCGCGCTGCCGCCTTCGCCGAAGCTCCACGCATAGCTTGCAACCGTGCCGTCGGGATCATTCGAAGTCGAGCCGGTGAATTGCACATTGAGCGGCGCAATTCCGCTCGTGGGCGTTGCGCTCGCCACAGCATTGGGCGGGATATTGTTTGTCACCGTGATCATCACATACGTGGTGTCGCGGCCGCCTTGATTGTCGATCACAATCAAACGCACGTTGAAGCTGCCCGCAGCGTTGAACGTCTTGAGCGGGTTCATCACTTGCGAAAGATTGCCGTCGCGAAACGCCCAGCGATAGCTCGTAATCGTGCCGTCACTATCCGTGGAATTGCTGCCGGTAAATTGCACGGTGAGCGGCGCCGGGCCGGAAGTGATATTCGCGCTCGCCACGGCTTCGGGTATTTGATTCGTGGTCGCGGACACGCTCACGCGGCGCACGCCCCAAAGTTGGCTGGAAGGCGGATTTTTGAGATTTTCGAACACGAGCGTATTTGTGCCCGTATTATTCACGAGCGAGTCCGGCAGCGTGGCGAAAAGATCGCCGCTCCACAAACCGTCGCCTGTGGTTGGGAGTCCGAGAATCTTTTTGCCGTTCAGTTGAATCTCGCCCTCGACCGCGGTATCGATGTCATACGCTTGATACTTCAATTGCACATTGCCCGTCATGCCGTTGAAGCAATAGGTCATTTTATCGACGTGCGCTTGATCGCCGCCGGTAATTTTGCCATAGGCTGCGGTGTCAGGCAGCGAGGCACAGTTCGCGGCGCTCGCTTGAATCGCAACGAATGCTGTGTCTTTCGCACCGAGGTTGTCAGTGACAATCAAACGTGCAGAGTAATTGCCCGCGGTGGAATATGTGCGCGCAGGATTCGCGGTCGTTGCCGTGCCGCCATCACCGAAGCTCCACGCATAGCTTGCAATGGAGCCGTCGGCATCATTTGAAGATGAGCCGGTAAATTGCACATTCAAAGGAGCAATGCCGCTTGTTGGCGTCGCGCTCACAATGGCATTCGGCGCTTGATTCGGGGCGCTCACTTGAATCGCAACGAAAGCCGTATCTTTCGCGCCGAGATTGTCCGTGACAATCAAACGCGCAGAGTAATTGCCCGCGGTGGAATACGTGCGCGAAGGATTCGCAGTCGTCGCGCTGCCGCCATCGCCAAAGCTCCACGCGTAGCTTGCAATTGAACCGTCGACATCAGTTGATGATGAGCCGGTGAATTGCACATTGAGAGGCGCTGTACCGCTCGTCGGAGTCGCACTCGCAATCGCATTCGGAGCTTGATTCGGCGCGCTCACTTGAATCGCAACGAATGCGGTATCTTTCGCGCCGAGATTGTCAGTGACAATCAAACGTGCAGAGTAATTGCCCGCGGTGGAATATGTGCGCGCAGGATTCGCAGTCGTCGCTGTGCCGCCATCGCCAAAACTCCACGCATAGCTTGCAATTGAACCGTCGGCATCATTTGAAGATGAGCCGGTAAATTGCACATTGAGCGGAGTCGTGCCGCTCGTCGGCGTTGCGCTCGCAATGGCATTCGGCGCTTGATTCGGCGCGCTCACTTGAATCGCAACGAAGGCCGTATCTTTCGCGCCGAGGTTGTCGGTGACAATCAAACGCGAGGAGTAATTGCCTGCGGTGGAATACGTGCGAGCAGGATTCGCACTCGTTGCCGTGCCGCCATCGCCGAAGTTCCATGCATAGCTTGCAATTGAGCCGTCGGGATCGTTCGAGGTCGAGCCGGTGAATTGCACATTGAGCGGAGCAATACCGCTCGTGGGCGTTGCGCTCGCAATCGCATTCGGCGCTTGGTTCGGCGCATTCACTTGAATCGCAACGAAGGCCGTATCTTTCGCGCCGAGGTTGTCAGTGACAATCAAACGTGCAGAGTAATTGCCCGCGGTGGAATATGTGCGCGCAGGATTCGCCGTGGTTGCCGTGCCGCCATCGCCGAAGCTCCACGCATAGCTTGCAATAGAGCCGTCGGGATCGTTCGAAGTGGAGCCGGTGAATTGCACATTCAAAGGCGCCGTGCCGCTCGTCGGCGTCGCGCTCGCAATGGCATTCGGCGCTTGGTTCGCCACGCCCGTAAGCGCGCCCACCGCGCCGATTTCAATCGCAGAAACCACGGGCTTGCGTTTCGTGGAAGCGGGCGTGCGAAAGAAATCGATATTCAATTGCCCGTCCGTCACTGCGATATTGCTCAACAAACTGGTGTAAGCAATGTCGCGCCCACCTGCTGCTACCCACACGTCCAATTCGTCGAGCTTCAAAACGCCTTCGACATTCACATCCATCACGCGTTTGGTCGCGCCGTCGTCTTGAATTTCGGCGAAGTGCAGGAGCACGTCATACGTGCCGTTCGGCACATCAAAACGATAGTTAAAAGGATCATTGCCGCGCGCGTCTTGATACAACGCGTCCTCTTCCGTGTTCGCAATCGGATTCACGGTCGTGCGCAAATCCGTGAAAGCGAGATAACCAAAGCTCCCTGCGCTATAAACCTGATCTGCGAGAAAAGTTTTGCCCGAGCCGGTGACATATTGCGGCCCGCCCACATTCACACGCAGCGTGGGTAAATTTCCCGGCGAGGAACTAGTGGCCTGAATCGCAACGAACGCCGTGTCTTTCGCGCCGAGATTGTCGGTCACAATCAACCGCGCGGCGTAATTGCCTGCAGTATTATAAGCATAAGCCGGATTCGCCGTGGTCGCGGTGCCGCCGTCGCCGAAGCTCCAAGCATAGCTTGCAATCGAACCGTCGGGATCATTTGAAGCGGAGCCGGTGAATTGCACATTGAGCGGAGCCGTGCCGCTCGTCGGCGTTGCGCTCGCGATCGCATTCGGCGGTTGATTCGCGCCCGGCGCAGTGACTTGAATCGCAACAAAAGCCGTGTCTTTCGCGCCGAGATTGTCCGTTACAATTAACCGCGCGGCGTAATTACCCGCGGTGGAATACGTGCGCGCCGGATTCACCGTGGTCGCGGTGCCGCCATCGCCGAAGCTCCACGCATAGCTTGCAATGGAGCCGTCAGGATCATTTGAAGTCGAGCCGGTGAATTGCACATTAAGCGGAGCAATGCCGCTCGTCGGCGTTGCGCTCGCGATTGCGTTCGGCGCTTGGTTCGGCGCGCTCACTTGAATCGCAACGAAGGCCGTGTCTTTCGCGCCGTCATCATCCGTGACGATCAATCGCGCGGAGTAATTGCCCGCGGTGGAATACGTGCGAGCAGGATTCGCCGTCGTTGCCGTGCCGCCGTCGCCGAAGCTCCACGCATAGCTTGCAATCGAGCCGTCGGGATCGTTCGAGGTCGAGCCGGTGAATTGCACATTGAGCGGAGCTGTGCCGCTCGTCGGCGTTGCGCTCGCAATCGCATTCGGCGCTTGATTGACCGGAGTGCTGTTGTTCAAAATAAAATAATTGCCCGTACGCGAAACTTGAAAGTTGCTCACATGCACGAGGCCGTTCGCATCGGCGGTGACGGAGCCGCTCGCCAGCAACACATTATCACTCGCGCGGCGATTCTCAAAGCTGTACGTCGCGTTCGGCGTGCGCGGAAAGTTTTGCAAGCGGCGCGGCGTGATCGTGGCCGTCGCGGTTTGCAAACCCGAGGTTGCGCTAAACGCATCGAGCAATCCGGCGCGCAGAAAAACTTTGATGCGATATTGTGAAGGCGTATCGATGACGCTCGAACCTTGCCAGCCGACATAACCGTTGATGGTGCCTTGCGATTGTCCGGTGACCGAGCCGCCGGGAATCAAATCATTGCCCGCGCCGGGATTGTTGTTGATGCTCAAATTGCTGATCGCAGGATAGCTCAAATCGCGGCGATACTGCAAAAGCTGCGTGCGTTTGTAAACGGAGTCGAATGTCGTGGTCTCGAATTTATGCCCGGTGTTTTCCCAATACAAATAGAGTTGATGTTTGGAAGCATTCATCGCGTCGATATAGCGCGGCTTCTCATGCCATCCCACGTGCGAATCCTGTTTGCCCACGCCGGTGATGATCACGGGAAAATCCGTCTGGGGATTTTGCTGTGCGACATAAACTTGATCCAAACGATCGTACACGTTATAGCCTTCGCCGATCGCGGCATAATCGGGATAAGAGGCTTTGATATTCGGCGTCGGCAAATTTTGCGCAGGCGTGCCCCAAATGGTTTGATAGCGCGAAGTGATGGGCGACTCATATTCCAAATCCCACTCCGGCTCGCCCATGTCCATGCGCGGCACGTTGGCCCAAATCGCGGCAAAGAGCTGCGGATAAGCCATGCCCAGCGCAATCGCGCCGATGCCGCCAAACGAGCTGCCGGTGAGATACACGCGCTGCTCATCGACATGCGACCATTTGCGCAACACCCAATTGATGATGTACACCGCGTGGCGCTGCAAATAATTCGGCACATTGCCGCTCGTTAAAACTTGGCCCGCGGAGAAATTTTCGCCGTAGCCGTACCAGCAAATGTTGATGGGATTGACCGCGTCATCTTGGCCGCTGTTTGCGGGCGCAAAAAGATCGGGGCGCGGATCATCAAGCTGCAACTCGAAACCGTTGCCGTCGATCTTATCCACCTCGGTCGTGAAGTCGTTGCTGCCGCCGTACAAACCGACGTTGAGATGTTGCGTGCTGCCGGTTTCAATGTTATTGCAGATGAAGTTGTACGTCACGCCGGGCCGATTCGCCATCGCGGGCAGGAGCGGGGTGTTTTGAAAATTCGTCCAATGCACATAATGCGAGCCGTCACTCGTGCTCTGCAACACCGGCTCCGGCAATCCCACGGTTTCGCTCACCGCAGAGTTGAGCGAGTTGCTGCCGAGTGTCACGTTCGCGTTCGTGCCGCCGCCATTGGCGGCGACGACGGCATAATAAAAATTTCCGCTCGAAGTGGAAGTATTGACGAACAATCCCGTGCTTGCGCTCAGCGGCGTGCCCAAATCGTTAATGCGATAATACGAAGAAAGCCCCGCGTCTTGCGCGCGTTGATTGAGGCTGGAGTTTTGATCGACCTGGCCAAGATAGGTTGCCGAGGCGATGTTGGTGATCGAGGAGGAATGACGATAAACTTTATAAACGACGTCCGCGCCGGAGATTTCATTCCACGTTAAAAACGTTTGGCCGCTGCGATGCAAAGCGGACAAGCCCGTGACTTGAGAAGAAGGCTGCGCCCAAGTGGTTGCGAGAAACACGAAAAGGAGATGAAGCAAAGTGTATGGATAGAGGTGCGTTCGGCGATGTAACATTGCGCGCTCCGCAAAAAAACGATTTTGTCCTAAGTCAAACGGCTGCTGCCGTGCGGTTTGATGATGTCGAGAGGCTGATGCTAGGAGGTAGGCGATAAAATCTTACATGCATTGAAACTCATATAACAGTAAAAGATAACGGCAACACACTTCGATTGCGGAAAGCAGTGCGCGTGGTATCGGTTCTTCATGAGCGTCGGCGCTTAAAGCAACTTTTCCGGTTCTATGTTGTTTGGTGTGGGTCATTGCAAGACAATGACACTGTGTGGCAACCATACGCCGAAGGCGTTACAGACCTCAGCCCAGGGTGCCCAGTTTCTGGGCACCCTGGGTCTAACAACGCCCAACCCAATGAACACCGAAGGTGTTCAACAAAAATGGCCTTGTAGACAGAAATGCGTGGCGACAATGAACGATTGGCCGGCGGCTGCGCCCTCTTTTGTTGAACTCTTTCAGAGTTCTTCTGAGCATGGTTATTTCCCGAGGGTGCGCTGCGCGACCCTCGGCTTTGCTGTTGAACGCCATCGGCGTATTCATGCTGCCCACACCAAACAACATAGAACCACTTTTCCCGTGCACGTCATCCCCGGCCTCGGTGCAGGAATTTTCTTTTTCACTAAGCCGCGCTCGGCGAAATCCGCGATATGGCGGTATAGTTTACCGTTGATCGTATTGGCATTCGCGCATAACACCTGTGCGCCGAGGGCGAGCAGCAGGGATTGCATTATTTGCATAATGACGTGTCTTTGATTTCGATTTGAACTTTACTTGAGCGCGCTGCCGACGCCTTCCTATGCTCACCACCATCGTACCAAAACATGATTCGATCCTTGAAGCGTTGTCGCTCATCAGTTCGATGATCAACACGCTGCAGGAACTCGACGTTTTGCTCGCCAAAATTTTGGCGATTGCCGTGGAGACCGTGGGCGCCGAGCGCGGCTTCATTTTGCTCAACGATGATACCGGCACGCCACGCATTCGCATTGCGCGCAACATCGCCGAAGATCGCCTGCAAGACGTTTCGCAAATCTCCAACAGCGTGGTGCGCAAAGTTTTGCAAACCGGCGAAACCGTGCTCGTCTACGACACGCAGAGCGAAGGCGAATTTGAGAACATGCACAGCATCATCATGTATCATATTCGCTCCATTGCGTGCGTGCCGCTCAAGATCAAAGAGCGGCCGATCGGCGCAATTTACCTCGACAGCATCAACCAACGCAGCGGCTTCACGCACACCAGCATTCCTTTTCTCACCACTTTTGCCAACCAAGCCGCGATCGCGATTGAAAACTCCCAGCTCTATCAACAATTGCAGGAAGAGAACCGCCAACTCCGCAAAGAGGTGCAGCGCGCCAGCGGCTTTGCCGGCATCATCGGCGAAAGCCCGAGGATGCGGCAAGTGTTTGACATGATCAACAGCGTGCTCGACTCCGAAGCCACGGTGTTGATTCAAGGGGAGAGCGGCACCGGCAAAGAATTGGTGGCGCGCGCGCTGCACTATCACGGCATGCGGCGCGAGCGTCCGTTTGTCGCGTTGTTTTGCGGCTCGCTGCCGGAAACACTGCTCGAAAGCGAGTTATTCGGCCATAAGAAAGGCGCATTCACCGGCGCGACGAGCGATAAGAAAGGGCTGTTCGAAGCCGCAGACAGCGGCACTTTCTTTCTCGATGAGATCGGCGACATCAGCCTGGCGATTCAAACGCAGCTTTTGCGCGTCTTGCAAGAAGGCGAGATCAAGCGCGTCGGCGAAAACCACGTGCGCAAGGTGGATGTGCGCATCATCGCAGCGACGAACAAAAATCTCGAAGAGAAAATCAAGGACGGCTCGTTTCGCGAAGATTTGTTTTATCGTCTCAACGTGATGAACATTTATATGCCGCCATTGCGCGAACGCGCGGAGGATGTGCCCGTGCTCGCACAAAGCTTTCTCATGCTCTTTGCGAGCAAATATAAAAAGACGCTGCACGGCTTCGCGGGCGACGCGATGGAGCGCCTCATGCGTCATCACTGGCCCGGCAACATTCGCGAGTTGAAGAACACGATTGAGCGCGCCGTGGTGTTGGCCAAGGGCGCGTTGGTGGCGAAAGAAGATTTGCGTTTGCCCGAGCCGAGCAACGGCGCGGCGCAAGCACTCGGCAATCAATCTTTGGAAGAGGTGGTGCGACGCTTGGTCGAACAAACTTTGCGCGAAACCAGCGGCAACGTGACGCACGCGGCCACGCGTCTCGGCGTTTCGCGGCGCTGGATTCAGTACAAGCAGAAGCAATGGCAAGATGGAAAATATTGACGGCTATCAAGTTTTCGCCGAATTGAAAGACGGCCCGGTCAATACGATTTATAAAGCGCTCGACCTACGCCATCATCAAATCGTGCTGATCAAACTTTTGCATCTCGAAGCCGCAGACTCCGAGCAGTGGCGCAATCAGTTTGTGCATGAAGGCAAAATCAGCATGCGGCTGGCGCATGCCAATTTGCGCCGCACCATCAGCGCGGGCATGCACGGCGAGCGGCCGTATATCGTGTTGGAATACATCGAAGGCCCGACGTTAATTGAACTGATCAAAAAGCAGGGCAAGCTGCCGCTTGATCTTTGTCTCTTCATTGCCAAAGAAATCGCCGCGGCGCTGGCGAGCGTGCATAGCCATAAGGTTTTGCATCATGACGTGAAGCCGCAAAATATTTTTTTATCCAACAACGGCGCGGTGAAGCTCGGCGATTTGGGCTTGGCGCGCGAGCTGACCGAGGCGAATCCGCTCCTGGCCGGCACGCCTGCGTATATGTCGCCCGAATTTATTTTGGGGCAGGAGATCAATGAAGCGAGCGATTTGTTTTCTTTCGGCGCCGTGTTGTATGAAATGATCACCGGGGAAGTTGCGTTTGTCAATCGTACGCTTGCCGCCACGCTGTTGCACGTCGCGAATTGGGACCCCACGCCGATCACGAAATTGCGTACGGAAACGCCCGAAGCACTGGTGCAGATTTGCCAAAAGCTGCTCTCTAAAAATCCTTCCACGCGTTATCAAAACGCAAACGAGGCAATTCATGATCTCACGCAGCTCGAACGACGGTGCGGCTTAAATACGACGGCGCAGAAACTCGCCGCGTTTTTGGAAGCGCCGGAAACTTATCCGCGCGTCAACTTGCAACTCACAACCACGCCGGCGAGCGCACCGGCGGCGTTGCCCGCGGCACGCATGGCGCATTTTTCCATGCACAACCTCGGCATGATGGCGATCCTCAGCGCCACGATGTTTTTCGCGGGCGTGTTGTTCATTAAAGTGCTCAAAGAGTACATGTATGAAGACACGCCGGTGCGCCGCGCGAACGCCGTGCTGAGTGCGCCCATGTTTGCGACGGGCAACGGCTATTTGGATTTGCAAGGTCCGCCGGGCGCCGCGGTTTATATCAACGGCGATTCCATTGGCGTAATGCCGTTCGTTGCGCCACTGACATTACCCGCGGGCACGCATGCACTTGAAATTCGCTCGGCTCGCGCGCAACGCCAACGTTTCGACATTCAAATCAGTAATGGCGACACACTGTATCAGCGCGTGAATCTCACCAATCCGTAATTACAACTCTCCTATCTGTAATCACTGCGTGAAAAAAGAAGATTTGTGCTCCGTTCGCGCTCTCCCATTTTTGAGTTTTCCCGCGGCCGCATTTAAAATTACGCCCACGTTTTTTGTAATAACTATTTGATTAACACTCTGCAAAATTTTTAGCCTCTCATGCGTTCTCTCCTCGCTCCGCTTTATGCCCAACGTTGGCATGCGCTTTGTCAAGAATAACAACGAACACCGAGTTGCAATGTTGTTCATGAGATCAAAGTTGCTTTGATGATGGAACTCGGTAGCGAAGGTAACGCGCGCGGGCGCATAGGAAGTGTGCTTGGTTCGCAAAAGGAAGAAGGCGAACCTCGGCAAGTTGCCTTTTCGATCCGACGCTCATCAGGAGAATGATGCAGCTCTCTTGATGAGCGTTTTTTTAAACGAAATGTTTTGTTACAGCGTGTATCGTTTTAGCTGACTTCTTGTAGCACAAACACTGAGCAGGGCAACCGTTGAAACCGACGCAAGGAGATGCAATATGGGCGCACAACAACTGTTTCTTTTGGTCGTGGCAGCTTTGATCGTGGGCTTGGCGTTGGTGGCTGGTATCGATCAATTTGCCGTGGGCGCGCAAGGCGCTTCACAAGATCTCATGCGCAACGAAGCCTCGCGCGTGGCGAAACATGCGCAAGCTTGGTTTCGCCGGCCGACACCATATGGCGGCGGCGCGCGCTCATTCGCCAATTTTTCGCTTACCAGCATTAATTATGATTCGAGCAAAATCGCCGGCTTGCTCTCTGTTTCCAATCGGCAACAAAACACCTTTCGTTTGACGGCAAGACTGCACGAGGTGCCGAACTGGAGCTTGGTGTTGGAGATCTATCCGGATTCGGTGGCGGCGACGGAAAACTACTAGGCTGCGAAAATTTTTTGCTTCGGTGCGAAAAGTTTTTGCACCGAACACCTTCCTTCACTCGGCTCATGGCAGGCCGAGAGTTCAAATCCAAGACGGAATACAGTCGTAACGTGGCGTGCAGCGGGCGCAAGTGACCGGGAGTTTTTTGGTATAGGCATTGCAAAAAGAAAAACCGTCAAGGGAATTGCAGCAGCCCTCGCGCAAAGGGGTTTCACTTTCACGACGGGCGTTTTTCTTCGCGCAATGGATTTTAAAAAGTATGCAAATCGGACAGGTGCTGTGAGTAGGAAGCTTGCACTATCTGTCCCGCTTGCGAAGGAGAATGCTGTATGGGTCAACAGCAAATGCTGCTTGTGCTCATGGCGGCCATGATCATAGGGATTGCGATCGTGTTGGGCCTGACGATGTATCAAGAAAATGCATTGGCGGCAAACCAAGATGATTTGCGGGATGCACTCATGACCGTCGCCGCGCGAGCACAAGGCTGGTATCGGCGGCCCGCATCATTGGGCGGGGGAGCGCGTTCTTTTGCTCAGATTTCATGGACGAAGATCCATTTTGATTCGTCAACAACCTCGGGAGAATTTACGATGACGAATAAACAGCAGGGAAGCTTTCGCATCACCGGAGTGAGCAAGGAAGATCCTTCGTGGAGTTTTTCGCTCGTGGTTTATGCGGATTCGATTGCCGCAGCACCATGAGCCGTTTAGGATGAACCTCTACGCATGCCAGCCAGGAAGGCCGGCAATGCGGCGCGAATGCAGGACGAATTCGCAACTCTTTCTTCGCACGGCCGCGAAGAGCGCAATCAGGATGAGAAGCGCACCATGGAAGGTACAGGGAAGTGGAAGACGCCCGGCGCACAGGCGAGGATGCATGGCGCACGGCGCGGAGTTGATGAGTTGTGCAGACTCGCGCAACCAACGGCTTTGGGCCGAGCTAGGCACGGTTTGGCTCAAGGCTCGCGCGATGCTGACACCTCCTTTTACACAAGCTTCGTCGAAGATCAGCCGCTGGCGGTGATCGGGTGCCTGCAGAAGCTCTTAGAAAAATTCGTCGCGTTTCTGCAATAAAACAGGACGCTTTATTTAACCCTCAATCGTTCACAGGAGAACATCATGGGTCAACAACAATTACTGCTGCTCATTTTGGCAGCCATCATCGTCGGTATCGCCATCGTCATGGGCATCAACATGTTCGGCGAAAATGCTATACAGGCGAATCAAGACGCGGTCACGCAAGACGTGCTCACCATCGCATCGCGCGCGCAAGGCTGGTATCGTCGTCCCGCGCAAATGGGCGGCGGCGGACGCACCTTTACCGGTTTGGATTTGGGCGATATCAACTTCGCTGGCACGAATGACAACGGAGTATACACCGTGACAGTTACATCGCCTCAACAAATCACGATCTCTGGGACGGGCACGGAAGATGGCGACAGCGACGGTCAAGCACTGCAAGTTTCCGTACCAGTGTTTCCCGACAGCGTCGGCACGATGACTTATCCCGAACCGTAGTCGCAGGCAAAAATTTCGGAATGGGACAGGCTTCTTTCGGGAAGCCTGTCCCATGTTTAGATCAACCCACCTCTGTAGCCCTGCCCCCTTGTGGGGCATTGTCGCAATCGCATTCTTCGTATGAACAGCCGCCCACAAGGGGCGGGGGCTACATGTTTGAGATCGTAGTGGAACGAGGAGAAGCTCCGAGCTTTCGGAGCTGAGGTCAAAATCGCATGGCTGAGTTTCGTTACAAAGGGGTCACCGTTGCGGGGAAACCCGCGCAGGGCACGTTAGTCGCGTCCAATCAATTTGACGCGAAGCAAAAAATCAAAGCCCTGGCAGCCACACGCGGTTTGCGCGTGCATGAGCTGCAAAAGAAAACGGCGTTCTCCTATAAAGTTCGCAAAGCGGACAAAGGCATTCAAAAAGGCGAAGTGCTCGCCTTCTCGCGCGAGGAAGTGCGCGAATCGCTGATGCGCATGGGCTATCAAATTTTGCAGGTGCGGCGCCAGCTCTTTCGCCTGCAAATGCCCGTGCCCGTCAAAGAGGTCGTGGTCTTCATTCGGCTCTGCGCCGATTTGCTGAAAGAGCAATTCCCGTTTGACGAGATTCTCTCGATGCTGGTGAATGATATGGAAAATCGCCGGCTCAAAGAGACCGTCCAAGAGATTCACAAAGATCTCAAAATGGGAAAAGAGGGCCATCAGGTTTTTCTCAAACATGCGGACGTGCTCGGTAAATTCACCGTGCACATGTTGAGCATCGCCTCCACCAGCGGCAACATGGCCGAGATCTATTTGAACACGGCCAAGTTTCTCGAGCGCAGCGAGGAGTTCAAAAAGAACATCCGCAGCACGCTGTTTATGCCCGCCATTGTCATGCTCGCTTCCTTCGGCGCGCTGGTGTTCTACGTCTCCTATATTTTCCCCAAAGTCGCCGGCATGCTCATCAAGTACAAGGTCGAGGTGCCGCCGATGACCGCGGCCACGCTGGAGATCAGTAATTTTTTTCAATCGACCTATGGGTGGTTTCTTGCGGCGATCGTGCTCGTGATTGGCGGCTTCGTTGCCTTCATCCGCTCGGAAAAAGGGCGCGTGGCTTGGCATCGCTTCATCATCACCATTCCCGTCATCGGCAATTTGATTTACAAAACGAGCATCGAAGTTTTCTGCCGCGTCTTTCATGCGCTCTATAGCGGCTCCGGCGAGAACATCGAAGTGATTCGTATCGCCTCGGAAGCGAGCGGCAACGCCTATGTCGAGAAGATCATCAAAGAGCGCGTTGTGCCCACCATGCTGCGTGAAGGCAAGAGCTTCAACGACGTGCTCGAACAAACCGGCGTGTTTCCGCAAAACGCGATTTACACGCTGCGCACCGGCGAAGAGTCCGGCACCTTGCGCGAGGCCATGCTCCGGCTGGCAAATTTTTATGAAAAAGAAACCACGCACAAAATGGCGCGTGTGATCGACTTGATCAATTTGATCATCTCGATCTTCATCTCGGTCTTGATCGTCGGCATCACCCTGCTCTCTTCCGAAGTCGGCTTCGTCTCGCCGCCCACGCCAATGGGGAAGTGAGTTCGGGAGCAGTGAGCAGTGAACAGTGGCTAGTGATCAGCAACCAGCAACGAGCAACCAGCAACCAGCATGGAACCCATGAGCGCCCGTATCGGGCAGATGTTGTTACAAAAGCAGATTATCAATCGCACGCTCTTTGAAAAAGCTTTGCAGGCGCAAAAGCAGGAACCCGCGAGCAAGCAGAGGCGCTTTCATCAAATATTGGTGGAAGACTTTCACGTCGACCGGCACTTGGTGTATCGCACCATCGCGCAGCTTTACGCCTTCAAAGAGATCAATCTCAAAGAAGAGAAGGTTGAAGAAACGCGGTTGGATTTCATTCGCAAAACGCTGGAAGCTTGCGCCGAAGAGAAGCGCACGATGCTGCACAACAAACACGCGCTCCCGTTTCGCCCCAGCCCGAACAACAAAAGCGTGCTCATGGTGCTCGCCGCCGATCCCTTGGATCGTGAAATTGCGCCGTTGCTGAACGATCTCTCGTACACGCAAATCGAGATTGCCTATTGCCCGCTGGAGCAGATCAAAGAGCTGGCGGATAAAGTCGCCTCGTTTCGCAACGACTTTCTGCAAGAGATTTCCACTTCGCTGCAAGAGAGCGAAGACTTGAGCGAAGACGAGTCCACGGTAGACGAAGCCGCGCTCGACGCGGAAATCAACAAGAGCATGCTCACGAATTTGATCGAGGGCATGCTGGTCGAGGCCGTGCGCCGCGGGGCCAGTGACGTGCACGTGATTCCGCGCGAAGGCAATCTTACGGATTTTCTCTTTCGCGTGGATGGCAAGCTGCAACTGTGGCACGCGCTTTCTTCGGTGAAGCCGGAATCCGTGGCCGCGGTTATCAAAGATCGCTCGGTGAATATCGACCGCTTTAATCGCAATCTCGCGCAGGACGGCTTTATTCAACGCAAGATCGACAACTACAGCATTCGCTTTCGCGTGTCGGTGTTGCCCATTGTGATCGCCGAGTCGACGCGCAAGCTGGAAAGTATCGTCATTCGTATTCTCGACGATCGCAAAGTCGTCACCGATCTCAAGTTGCTCGGTTTGCAAAAGCAGGCCGCGGATGATTTTGAAGCCGCGATTCGGCGGCCCCAGGGCTTGATTATCGTCACCGGGCCGACGGGCAGCGGCAAGAGCACGACGCTCGTGGCTGCGCTCCATCGCATCATGGACCCCACGCGCAATGTGCTCACCGTGGAAGAGCCGGTGGAATACATGATTCGCGGCGCGCGCCAATTGAAGCTGAATCCGAAAATGAATTTCGATCAAGCGCTGCGCGCGGTGCTGCGGCACGATCCCGATATTGTGATGGTCGGCGAAATGCGCGATCTCAAATCCGCGGAAATCGCGGTGAGCATGGCAAACACGGGCCACACGACTTTCTCCACGCTGCACACCAACGATGCGCCGAGCGCAGTTTCGCGCTTGTACATGCTCGGGGTGGAGCCGTTTCTCATCGCAAATGCGATCAACCTCATCATGGCGCAGCGCCTGGTGCGCAAGCTGTGCGAGCATTGCAAAAAAACGACGCGCAACTTGGATCTCGAAATGGCGCGCTTCATCGGCTTTACCGAAGAGGATATTGCCAAAACCAAGTTTTATGAACCGTCCGGCTGCGACAAATGCTTTGGCGGCTTCCGCGGTCGGCAATGTATCACCGAAGCCTTGCTGTTCACGCCGGAGATTCGACGACTGATTCTCAAGAGCGCCGACAATATTGATGAAGACGTGATTCGACAGGAAGCGTTGCGCAACGGGATGCTTACCCTGCGCGCCTCGGGCCGCGAACGTGTGAAAGAAGGCACGACCACCATCGACGAAGTCATGGCCGCGACGGTGGAGTGAGATGCGGAGCGAGGGAGTGGTGGATTGATGGATTGATGGATTGATGGATTGATGGAGTGATGGAGTGATGGAGTGATGGAGTGGTGGAGTGGTGGAGTGGTGGATTGATGGAGTGATGAATCGCTGAGGCGATGTTCCTCAATGAACTGTCATTCTGGAAGAACCTTCCCTCGTGCTCGAGACACAGCCTGCTTTGAACGGTGTGCCGAGCGCTAGGGAAGGTTCTTCCAGAATGACAGTTTGAGAAAGAGATACAAACCGGCCCGCAGCGAACTGGTTTGCAAAATCCAACAATCCAGCAATCCAGCAATCCGGAACTTCATCAATCCAAGAGCCAGATGACCATTTAACCCAAACCGTTTATGGGCTATCGCGAATTATTCCTCGTGTTGTTGAGTGTCGTGTTGCTGACGACGCTCATGGTGCAGATCAATGCCAGCACCAACGAAAGCCGCGAGACCTTGCAAGAGTTGGAGATTGCGCACACCGCGGCTTCCGTGGCGCAGCAATATTTGGAAGAGATCAAATCGAAGAAGTTTGATGCGCTTTCAGACATTCTGCCTTTGGCGAGCATGCCTAGCGGCTTTTCGCCTTATAATAGCCTCGGGCATGGCTGGTGGGAGACGTATCCGAATTATAACGATGTGGATGATTATAACGGACTCACGCGCACGCAAACCGTGAACGGCGTGGATTACAACGTTATCATTCAAGTGCACTACGTGCAAGATACGGCGCCGGACACACCATTCAATAACGAGACTTTTTTCAAACGCGTGACGGTGAAGGTAACGAGCAGTTATTTGGCGAACACGCAGATGGATACCATCGCCGTGAAGCAAGTGTTTAGCTATTTCGGCGTGAATTGAAGTGTCAATGTGTAAAGTGTAACGTGTAAAGTTGAAAGTGTGCCGTTGGTGCTGTACACCTTACACTTGACACGTTACACGGATAAAGGATACCCCTTCATGAATTCCTGGTTGGCATTGCTCGCGAGCACGGTTATCGGCGGCATGGTGCTGTTGTGGTTCAACGGCTTCCGCAATGACGTGCAGCAAGACTCGTATCTGAACCTGATGGAAGATCTTTCTTATAACAATTTGGAAGACGTGACCGACGTCCTCGAATTTGATTTTGCCCGCATCGGCATGGGCGTCAACGATCCGCTCGACGTGGCCGTGCTCAATGCCGACTCGACGGATATCACGTTCAAACTGGATGCGAACAACGACGGCGTGTTTGAAACGATACGCTATTATTTGAGCGACACGAGCGCGGCTTCGTACACGCTCAATCCGCGCGACCGTATCCTGTATCGCGTGGACAATGGCGGCGCGCCCGGGAAAATTTCCAGCGGCTTGACCGATTTTAGAATTACCTATTACGACGACAGCGGCGCAGTGACCGCGGATCTGGCCGCTATGCGCAGCTTTGGCGTGCGCATTACCATGGAAAACGAAATCATTTACGATAATCAAACGCCGGTGTTGTCGTGGGAAAGCCGCATCACGCCTTCGGCATTAACCATGTATTGAGCATTCGAGGTTGGTATGGGTAAAACACTAATGATCTTGCTGGTCGGATTCACGGTTTCCTTCGGGCTGCTTGCCGCGAGCAAGAGCCGCCGCTTTGTCGACTCCGTGGATCGCGTGGTGGAGCAATTCACCAGTTACTCCGCCAAAAACGCGGCGACGAGCGGCGCATATATGGCGCTCAATAAACTCTACATCTCAAATGCTTGGCGCACGGGCTACAACAACCTCGTCATTGCCGGCGATTCGGTTTCCGTGGTGATTGATGATCAATCCACGGATTCGACGCTCGCCGCGAAGCGTGTGCGTGTGCGCGCCATCGGGCACAACAAGAACACTTCGCAAATGAGCCAAGCGCTGCTCTTTGACGGCAATTTCAACCAATACGCGATTTGGGTGAAAGACACGGTTGAAAACGTGGTTGCAAGAGACGCTTCCGATAATCCCGATTCGTCTTATCTCATGTTCAATGCGCCGTTCATGCCCAACATCGATCAAAGTGCGCTTATCACGCAAGCTTCGGCGCAAAGCCAGGTGCAATCCGGAGCCAATTGGATTCCCAGCGATCAGTATCCCAACAACAGCTTTTATAATTACGGCTCCACTCCGAACGTAACGCATGTGCAAGGCGACATGCTCGTCATGCAGAATCGCGTGGTCTACGGCATCTTCGTCGTAGAAGGCGACGTGACGATTCAAGGCAATGGCCTGGTGCGCGGCATTTTGTATTTGCCCAACACGAGTTC
Organism: bacterium; assembly: GCA_041918175.1. Taxonomy (GTDB): domain Bacteria; phylum Zhuqueibacterota; class Zhuqueibacteria; order Zhuqueibacterales; family Zhuqueibacteraceae; genus JABWAN01. The sequence continues at coordinate 16,280 of JAYRWE010000079.1, read as the reverse complement.
CGCAATTATCGGTTCCGGCGGCGACCCCAGCGAGGACGCCAAAGTGCGCGGCGGCGTCATCGTTTGGGGGGATATTGACGGGCAGAATCGTCCGGTGCGCGTGCGCTATGAGCCAACGTTTATGAGCAGCTTCAAGAACAATTTCGCGCCGAACAATCCGCCGATGCGCGTGCTCTCTTGGCAATGACGAAATTATTTTTAAACACAAAGCGAGAGCATTGAAGGCTAAAGATCGGGTCGCATGTTAGATCAACGTTTGCAGAACGCGAAGCTCGTGCTCGCGAAGCTGCTTCCACAAATACCGGTAAGTTTGGAAGGCCTCGAGCAGCAGCAATATATTGGTCAACTGCTTAACCGTTTGCCCGAGGAAGTTCGCGCGCAATTGCGCACCGCGATCGATTGTCTGCTATTGATGATGGAGAGCAAGGAAGCTTCGGACATCGATTTCGGCGGCGTGGGCAGCAACGGGTGGGTTTGGTTTCGCGTGCATGGCAATAAAAAGCCCGATCCGGAGTTGGCGAATTTTAGCTTGCTCGAAGCCAATGTGCTCTTACTGAATTTTTTAATGCCGGTGCAACGCGAAGAGTTGTGGCGACAGCGGCACGTGGACTTTTCATATCAACTGTTGCAGCCCGGCGGACAGCAGCGTTTTCGCGCCACGGTTTATTCCGAGCTGAATCAACTTGCGCTCAACATGCGCCACATTTCCGCGAACGTGCGGCCGTTTCAAAGCCTCGGCCTGCATCGCAACGTGGCCATGCTCATGAGCATGGAATATGAAACGCGCGGCTTGATTTTGATTACTGGTATCACCGGCTCGGGCAAAAGCTCCACGCTCGATACCGTCATCGACGCGAACAATCGGCACTCGAACGGCCATATCGTGATCATCAGCGATCCGATTGAATACATCCACGCCTCGCAAAAGTGCATGGTGCGCCATCGCGAAGTGGGCCGCGACGTGCGCTCGTTCAAAGACGGCACCACCGAAGCCTTGCGGCAAGACCCCGACATCATCGTGATCGGCGAAATGCGCGACGCAGATACGATCTCCACCGTGCTCGAAGCCGCGGACAGCGGCCACAAAGTTTTCGCGACGTTGCACACTTCTTCCGCGGTGGAAAGTATTGATCGCATCCTCGGCGAGTCGCCGCCGATGGAGCAGCCGCGCATCCGCGAACGGTTGGCAAGCTTGCTCACGTGTGTCATGTCGCAAAAGCTGGTGCCGAGCTTGGAGGGCAAACTGGTGTTGGCAAAAGAGATCATGGTTTCCAACTCCACGGTGCGCGCCGCGATTCGCAACAACCACACGGATGAAATTTATCAAGTCATCCAACAAGGCGGCAACGAAGGCATGGTCACGCTCGAGCAAGATTTGGCGCGGCTCTATCGCAACCATCTCGCGTCATACGAAGACTGTTTGAATAACGCCAATCACAAAAAGCGTTTTGAGGATTTGGTGAAGTATGATCGGCGATTAATCTAGAAGTGCAGGACCAATTTAGTTTTAGTGGCAGGAGTTGCGGTTCATGAAAATGTTGTTCAACAAACTTGCGCCCCAAAAAAAGGAAGCTTTGGGCTTGGCCGTGAGCGGCACGGAAGTGCGCCTCGCGCATTTGGTGCAGGAAAACGGCCGCGTGCGCATCGAAGGTTTGGAGCGCGCGAAGTTGCGCAGCTCGCTGGAAGCGCAAAAGGCCGCGCCGAAAAATGCCGAAGTGCAAGATGCGGAAACCGCGGACATGTTCGGCTTGAAAAACACCAGCGCGGCGAAGAACACACCGCAAGACGATTTTCAACCGGACAACGGCAATCTCGAAGTGCTCTATGGCTTGTTGGACAAATACACGAAACAGCGCGTCAAAATCGGGTTCAATATTCCGCTGTCTATGGTGAGCTACAACGCGCACACGCCTTTGAACACGGGCTTCAACCCGGCGATGAGTGTGGTGGAACGTTTGGGCGTCGCAGAAAAAGACGCGGGCTTGAATCTTACGCAATACTTGCTGCAATCCGCGGACGGGACTTCGAAGCTGAATATGTTTTATGAGAAGAACCCGCCGACCATGTCGTTGCTGCTCGAGATCAAAAGCTTCACGAAAGGCAATCTCTATCTCGGGCAAATGCAAACCACCGAGCTGGCGCTGCTCAATTTAGCGCGCGCGAGCGTGGCGCTGGAAGAGGGCCAAATCACGGCCATCATCTATATTGAAGAAGACTTCAGCCGTTTGATCTTTTTGCGCGGCAGCGAGGTGATGCACGTGAGCTCGCTCATCAACGAGAGCGCAGCTTCGCCCGAGGTTTTGGAGGTTGTTTATCGCCGCCTGATTTACGAGCAAGACGAAGTGCAGATTCCGGAGATCAACAATATCTTGATCACCGGCAAGGGCGGGCGCGTGCGCGCGAAGGATTTTTTTGCGAAACACTGCACCGGCGTGCAGGTGAGCTATCTCGCCACGGACAAGCTGGGCAGCTTTCCGGCGAATGAGACGCAGCGCGCGGTCTTCTCCGAGTTCGCCGTGGCCATCGGTCTCGCATGGCAATTGTTGGAGCCGAAAAATCCCGCTTTCGTTCCGATTGATCTTCTGCCTTCGGAAATCAAAGATCAACAAGAAGTGCTCAAGCTGGATTACGTCGGCTATGCTCTGCTTGCGCTCACGGGCGCGATTACGTTTTTCTTTACCTGGCAAATCCTCAGTCTTAAAAACGATGCGGCAGTGATTCGCACACAGAACCAGCGCATCGAAGAACAGATTAAAAACAATCAGGCCACGGTCGATAGTGTGCATCAATTGGAAAACGAATGTGATCGGCTCAAAAAAAATCTCGCGCTGGCCGATACTTTGAGCCGAGGCTATGACGATTTCTTGCGCTTCACGCAAAAACTCAACACCAGCGTGCGTCGCACCGGCAATGTGTGGGTGGAAGAAATTTCGCGGCACAACGAAGGCTTTAACATCAGCGGCGGGGCGCTGCAACGCGAGAACATTCCGTTGTTGGCGGAACGTTTGGAGCAGGCCAGCTTGCGTCAAGTAACGCGCGCGGAGAACGGCAAACAGAAAATTTTTCGGTTTGAATTGGAGCGGCAGAATCAACAGAGCACATATGCGTTTTCCGCGGGCGGCATTCGCATCATTGATTCGAATCAAGGCAACGGCAATTTGATTTTGGGCAAAGGCAACGAGCCGCGACGCAACACCCCGCCGCCGCCGCGTCCGGAAGTGAAGCCGCAAACGCAGACGCCGCAACGCCAACGCGAAGAGAGTTTGATCAAGACCGAGCCGGCAACGAAGCCGGGCGCAATCAAAGAGGCTTCGGCCACACGGCCACAGTCGAATCCTGCGGCACAACCGCCGGCAAATAACAGCGGCACGCCGCGCATAGCCGAAGCGCAACGCACGGCGCCAACGCCTCCGCGCGAAACGGCTGTGGTGAAAACTTCTGAGCAAAAGTCCTTGCCGCAAAATACCAGCGCGCAATTAGCAACAAAAGAAAACGCGAATTTGAATCCGCGTCCCAACGTTGCGATGGTCACTGCGCAACAAGGCGAGAACAATGGCGCCACCACCCAATCGGCGCTGACCCGTGCGCCGCAATATCGTTGGTATTCCATCGAAGCGGCGACCAGTCCGCGCCAGGATTACATGACGGAGTTGCGCGATGCCTACATACGTCAAGGTTACAAGGCCGCGCTCGGCACTTTTTATGATGAGAAGCAGGGACAAAAAACGCATCGTGTGTTGCTCGGGCTTTATAACTCGCGTGCGGCGGCAGAGCAAGCCGCGAGCACGATGGGAAAATTGCTCATGCCCGGCGCGCGCGTGGTGGGAATTGAATAGCAACTGAGTTGGATGCTGGTTGCTTGATACTGATCACTGTTTACTGATCACTGAAAACTGTTTACTGATTACTGACAATGTACGCTAGACGCAATAGTCTCACTATTCTTGCCGTGCTCCTGTTGCTTTCCGGGCTGGGATACTTGTGGTATCGCAGCGCGGCGCAAGAGTTGACGCGCGTGAAAGCACAAAACCAGAATCTCACGCAAAACTTGCGCGGGGCCTTGGAAGTGGCGGAAACGTTGGTTTACGTTACGGTCGAGCGCGACTCGTTGCAGCGACAATGGCGCGGCGCGCCCAAGAAAATTTTGAACGCGGAAGAGCCGGCGTTTTCGCTGTCGTATATCAACTGGCTCATCAATCAACACAATCTCGATTTGGATTTTGATTTTTATCTCAACGAGAAAAAAACGCAAACCGAGTACACGGCTTTTTTATACACGGTTAACGGCGAAGGCGACTATCGCAATATTTGCGCATTGGTGTGGTATATGACGCGCAGCCCGCTGCTCTATCAAATCAAGAGCGTGACGTATCGCCGCAGCGACAACGACGCCAAGCTGCTCAACTTTGTGATACAATTTGAAGGCTATTCGATCAACAAAGATTGGGAAGTAAAGAGCGAGTTGGCGATGGCTTCATCGCCGCTGGATTGGTATGCGGAGTTTGAATACGATGCGTTTTCGAGCATGGTGCCGGCTGTGGTGGAAGTCAAACCCGCAGTTGTGGCAGCGGCGCCTGCGCCGAGAAATCCGGTCGTGTCGCCCGATTTGTTCGATATCGAAGGTGCAAGCTTGTTGGCGATTGTGGGCGATAAAGCGTATGTGCGGGCGCGTAGCGGCAAAGTGGTTATGATGTCGATCGGGTATCCGGTGAAAAATGGCAAGCTCACGCGCGTGGATGCGCGCATGAATCAGGTGGAGTTTATTGTGGACGTCGGCGGCAGCACGCGCATTGTGCCGATGAAAATCGAATACAACTAATCAATGGACGGGCATGCTTAAGAGGATCTTATTCATTGCCGTGCTGGCCGTGTTTATCACGCCAGCGCAGGCCCAACAACAGGAAGAAGTGCCGCCCCGGACGTATCGCGCCGAAGAATTGGTGTCGTTCAATCCGAATATTCCGTTCAACACGGTGCTCGATATTTTAAACGGTATGTGCCAACGTTTTGAGAATCGCATCATCGTCGACAACAAAGTGCGCACGAAGCCCATTGGCGTGGCCGTGGAGAACATGTATTGGAAGCGCGCGCTGGAGTACATTCTGCGCTCGAACATGCTGAGGTATTCGCAGTTTGACCGTTATTATCAAATCGAAGACTTGCTCAACACCAAAGAGCCGGAAGCGCCGAAAGCCGAGTTTTCGCTCAACTCGCCGGAGGTGGAGATCAACGCCGTGTTCTTTCAAGCGGACTATCAAACGATTCGCGAGTTGGGCATTGATTGGACCACGTTTTATAACGGCACGGTGCGCGCGCAAATTCAGGCGCAGGGCGCGAGCCAAGTGACGAACAATTTTCTCAACAGCACGGTCAGCGGTACCATCAATCGCACCATCAATGTGACGGCGTTGATGCGCGCCTACGAAAGCGCGAGCAAAGGCGAAGTGCTCGCGCGGCCGCAGATTCGCGTGGCCGACGGCAAGAAGGGCAAAATTAAAGTCGGCAAAAATTTCTTTCTCACCACCACGGATTTTTCCGGCAACTTGCGCTTCAATGAATACGAGTCCGGCGTGATTCTCACCGTGACGCCGACCGTGATTGGCCGCCGCGATTCCACTTTCATTCACTTGAACATCATTGCCGAGCGCAGCGACGTGCAACTTGCGGCTTTGAATACGACGAAGAACATCATTGAAGGCAGCACGCAAGTGCTCCTGCTTGACGGCGAGCAAACCGCGTTGGCGGGCTTGATCAGCGATGAGCGGCAAAACATACGGCGCGGCATTCCGGGATTGAAAGATTTGCCGCCGTGGTTTTTCGGCTTACGTTATCTCTTCGGCTATGAGTCGGTGACGCACACGAAGAAAGAGTTGATCATTCTCATCGGCGCGCGCTTGATGCCGAAGCTCACGAACCGCCGCGTGATCCGACGCGACGTACAAGATACGATAGATGAACAAAAGCGCGAGTTCAAGCGCGTGCAACCGAATGGCGGCGGCTCCTATGAAGTGCCGCAACGCAAGCCGAAACCGACTTCGCAGAAGAGTCGGTGAGGTTGGAGTGATGGAGTGATGGAATTTGGATTGATGGATTCATGGATTGTTGCGTCGTATGGAACTACTGCTTCATTGCTCCAATAATCCAAAACTCCATCAATCCAAGACTCCATCACTCCCCAAATAGCCTGCGGCAAATTTATACGAAACCTCCTCCTCCACTACCAAGTCAGCACGGAGCCCTCTTCGGAGGGTTCCGCTGGCTTGGATATATATTGTCAGGAAAGAACTGAGCCCACGAAGGACTGAAGCATGGCAACATTTTATTTAGGTTCGAAGTTGAGCTGGCAGCAATATCTGCAGGCGTCTTCATTCGTCAAAGATATTCAAGGCCAGATTCGACGAAGCAGCCAGAAAGAGCAGGTGGCAATTAACACGCAGACGCGCGAGATCATTGCCAGCCGTGAAGCGCTCGTGAAAAAATTCGGCACCGGCTTCGATACTTTGAACAATACCATCGATCGCGGTTTTTCCAATCTCACCAACGCGATCGAAGGCACCACCGCGGCCATCGACTCGCTGCGCTCGACGTTCGAGTACAATCTCGCTTTGATGCTCGAACAGATGCAGTTGCAGAGTCAGGTCATGATGGGCATGTTGCACCAAATGGAGGCCGTGCATGCGACGTTGCAGAGTCCGACTTTGACGCAGGCGCGCGAGTTTTATCAAATCGGCTGTGATCGTTTGCAAAAAGGCTTGCCGGATAAAGCGCTCGATGCGTTTCTCGAAGCGGCGAAACGCGACGATGCGAATTTCATGACGCAACTCATGATCGGCAAACTGTATCTTTACGGCGCGACGGAAGAATGCAACGTGATCGATTTGCCGAAGGCGGAGCGCTATCTGCTCGCCGCGGCGCGTTTTGCCAAAGCGGAAGTGCCCAAGCTGCCGGCCGCGAGCAAATATGCGGGCGAAGCGTTATTGCACGCGGCAATTGCGAGCTACGCGCAGGCCAATGACCACGGCCTCAACGGCAACAAAGCTGAAGCGACGCGCCTCTTGCAAGCTTCGTTGGATTTGGCGCAACAAGCGCGTGATACCCACCCCGAACTTTCCGAAGGACATTATCATCACGCCAAGTTTGCCGCATTGTTGGGCGATGGCTCCACGGCGGCAAAAAGTTTGGAGAAAGCCATTGCGCTCGATGAAAACTATTGCTTGAAAGTCGATGCCGATCGCGACTTTCGCATGGTACGTCGCGAAGTCAACGAGCTATTCTATCGTTTGCGCGAGGAGAGCGGCAGTCATGTGCGCGAAAAAATGCGCAAGGCGCACAAGCTGTTGAATGACTGGGTCTATGCGACGGACGAGGCCGAGTCTTCCGCGGCTGCGATCAAAGAACTGCTCTCGCAGGCGCAAAACTGCGTCGCGCGCAATACGTACTTTGATCATCGTGAAGCCATCGAGTTGATGCAGCAGGCCAATCAAATCTTTCATGGCTTGCTCGTGCACAAGTTTGCGATGCACACGCTCTCCGCGCACACCGGGCGCGTGACGGCCATCGCGTTTAGCTCTGATCACACCACGCTGGCGAGCGGCGGCAGCGACGCCACGGTGCGCATTTGGAATTTGGAAACAACACAACTGCGCTTCACCCTGAAAGGCCACAACGACGCGATCAGCGAATTGGCTTTTAGCCATGACGGCAAACTCTTGACGACGGTTGATAAGCGCGGCGGCGTGAAACTGTGGAGTTTGCACACCGGCCGTTTGATGAGCGAAATCATGAAACCGGGCAATGGCGTGCAATGCCTCACCTTTAGCCCCGATGACACCATTCTCGCGATCGGCAGCTACAATCGCCAAGCAACGCTGTGGGACACGCGCGATGGCTCGTTGATTCAAACGCTCACTGCGCACAAGAGCAGCGTGGACACTGTAGCCTTTAGTCATGACGGCAATTTTCTCGCGACGGGCAGCCCGGACAATACCGCGGTGTTGTGGGATTTGGTGCAGGGCAAAGCGCTTTTCACTTTTCACGGCTGCTCCGGCTTGGCGCATTGCCTCACGTTTAGCCCGGATGATCGTTTGTTGATTTCCGGCGCGAATGACGGCGGTGTGCGCTTCTATAGCGTGCGCACGGGACGCTTGGAGTATGCGTTGCCGGAGCGCACGGGCACAACGAGCTGGCTCTCCCTCAGTCCGGATAACCAATTGCTCGCGACGATCAATCACGGCATTGCGCTGCAAATTTGGGATGTGGCGAATGGGAAGTTGCTGCACAATCTCAAACCGTTCTCGCCGGGCATCACTTCGCTGCGTTTCAGCCCGGATAGCACGTTGCTCGTGGGCAATGATTATCAAGATCGCAGCGTGAAGTTGTGGAATGTGGCAGATGGCAAGTTGCTGCACGTGATCGCAGGCAATCTCACGTGCAGTGCATTTAATCACGACGGCACGGCTTTGGTGACGGGCGATGAAACCGGCAGCTTGCGTTTTTGGGGCCGCATGGTGATGACGCGCGAAGCCTTTGACGCGATGCAGCGTCGCACCGCAGCAACACCCGTGACGCCAATGGATGAACCTGTGAGCTATGAGGCGGAGATGACGAACAATACACGAGCATCAAACTTTGACAGAAAACCTGGGCCGGTTCAAGCAAACATAAATGTTCCGCCTTCACGCAGTGCACCGCCGCGACCGAAGGTGCCGCCCATGAACGAACCGCGTCGTCCCGCAGCGCCAACGCGGCCCCCGGAAGCGCGCGCCGCCAAAGAACCAGGCCCGCGTCCGAGCGTGAACGCGCCGCCGCGCAGCACGCCGCCGCGCGTGAACGAAGTGCCTTACGAACCGCCGCGTCCTAAGCGAGAACCGACAAATAAAACAACGGTCGATCTTTTTGCGCCGGAGCTAGATCTGCCCATGGACACGCAACCTCATTCCAACGGCAATATTCCACACCGTGAGCAACTGAATCAACTCGCGCAAGAGTTGGAGCCGGACACGCAACCGAATCTATCGGTCGGCAATCGCCGCCCGGAGGCGCGGGTGCCGTTCGCACCACCGCCGAGTGGTGCGCGCAACTCCGCTCCACGCGCGCGTGAAGTTGCAGCAGAACCGATACGCGAGCCGGATTCGTCTTCGCGCACACCGCGTTTTAAGAAAGGCTGCTGCCAAGTTTGCGGCGAGCCGCTCAACTTCTTCGCGAAAATTTGCGGCGTGAAATTGTGCAAGAAGCATTATTTCTAAGACAGAGGTAGGATTTCGCGCAGTCGCGAGGCCGCCCAAACCGGCACGAATGACACGGTGAGTTTGTCTTCACGTTTTTCTTCCCAGAGGTTTTTCGTGAGCACAACAGCATGGTGGAGCGCATGTGCCTCGGCAAAAGTGCGAATCGCTTTGGGAATCGTGGCAGGTTCGTTGTCTTTGAATTTTACTTCAAGAGGATAAATCTTGCCGCCGGCTTCGTAGATGAAATCAATCTCCGTGGCTTGGGTGGTGCGCCAAAACCATAAATTGCCGGCAGGCAAAAAATCGCGCAAAGTGGTGAAAGCCAGATTTTCGGCAAGATGTCCTTCGTCGGGTAATTGTTGTGGAATTTGAAACTGATAGTGCAGCGCATTGCGCATGCCGAGATCATAAAAGAAAAGCTTTGGGGTTTTAATGACGGCTTTTGCCGCGTTGCTGAAATAGGGGAACAACAACTCGACGACATAGGTGTCGCGCAACATTTGAAGGTATTTGTCCACGAAGTAGCGCGAGAGCCTTGTGAGCTTGGAAAGCTCGTGAACATTGAGCAACTGTGCGGTTGCCGGCGAGAGTTGCGAGACCAAGCGATTGAACCCGGCCACGTCTTCTACTTTGAGAAAATCGCTCACGTCTTTTTGAATGTAACTTTGATAGAGTTCGCGCAGCGTAGCCGTTCGCTCTTCCTCCGTGCCGGCAGCCACAACCGCGGGGTAGCCGCCATGCTTTAAATAACGTTGCAGCAACGGCAAAGCATGGCCGTTCTCAAACGGCAGTTGCGCGAGAGGCGCTTCCGAAAAATTAAAACCCCAATAAGCCGCCGCTTCCGCAAAGCTAACCGATGCAAGGTGAAAAAGCTGCTTGCGTCCGATCAAGGATTCGCGCACTTGGCTCTTGATTTCAAGCGCAGAAGAACCCGACACAATAAATTTAATCGGTCGCCCGAGGTCGTGATATTGTTTCAGCAAGAGGCCGCAGTTCGGCAGACGTTGGGATTCATCCAGAAAAACGAAACTGGGTTTTCCGGCCACGCCAAAGGCTTCGATGAAGCGCAGGAATTGTGGAATATCCTGCACCAACGGCAGCAACGAGAAGGCATCGAGGTTGAAATAAAAAATTTGGCACGGGTCATAGCCGTCATTTTCAAGCATCGTTTGAATAAGCCGATGCAGGAGAAACGTTTTCCCGACTTGCCGCGCCCCGAGCAACACCGAAATTTCCGGCTTGGATAAAGAAGCATAAAGCTCTTTTTGTAGATGGCGAGGGATCATTTTCTCTGGAAGGAAACGATATCCCGGCTGCCGCCACGGGTTCTGAAGTTCAAAGATTTCTTTCATTTATCACCGGCTCAGAAGTTTTTGCGACATGAGTTGCAAAAAATGTAGATGTTTTGCAACTCCAATCTAAAAACTGAAAACAGATTTGCAACCAAGTTTTTCAGGCCACCTCATTTTTTCCGAAGCGATATTTTTTCTTAACAATCCCCCTCTCCTCTCCCGCGTTTGCCTGCCTAGTGGGTAAATAATACTAGCGCTTTAAAATACTTTCGCCATTTGTAAGTTGGCATAAACAATCCGTCCGTCTTTCGGTGAGGCTGGGATCATGTCACGCATTACGACCGTGAATTTATTTACCGATACGCGCGGGGCCGAGACCTTGCAGGAGGAGGCCGTGCCACCACGTGAGGCGCTGCCGGAAGAAAGAGAGCACGCAAATCGCCATCCCCAACTCCCCAAGCATATCGAACGCTTGCGCGGACAAAAGATTTGCTCCTATTGTAAACACTCGATAGAGGAAGATCCTTATTTCCTGTACGAGGGGTATTGGCAGCGTGTGTTGCAAAATAAAAGTTATCTACTGCGCCAAGCGCTGTTCGAGCTTACACATTGGGCTGCCGGAGTTTTTTATTTTCTTCCAAAATTCAGAGCGCGGTTGTTGTATTGGAAAGATCACCTCTTGCTCCCCGGTTGGGTGCGTTGCGCCAATCCGGATTGTGGGCAATTATATCACGCGAGTTGTTGGCAGCAAATCAACAAAACAAAAGGCTGTTTACGTTGCCGCACACACGCCGCGCGGCGCGTAAATTAGAACGGACAGGCTTTTGTCTATGAGTTTCCACGTCACGAATTTTCGTCCGCATACTGAAACTGCTACGGATCGGCAAGAGCGGGTTACGTGGTGGAGCCAGGAAAAATTGCGCCAGGCAAAAATTTTGGTCATTGGCGCGGGCGCGTTGGGCAATGAAGTGCTCAAAAATCTTGCGCTTTTAGGCGTGGGGCAGATTGTGGTCGTGGACTTCGATACCATCGAACTCTCCAACCTGAGCCGCACGACTCTCTTTCGCCATACCGATTTGGGCCAGCGCAAAGCGCCTGTTGCTGCGGCACGCGCGCAAGAACTCTGCGTTGAGCCGAATGCGAAAATCACTGCGCTGGACGGCGACGTCGTGTGGGAAGTGGGCTTGGGGCTTTATCGCCGCATGGATTTGGTTATGGGTTGTTTGGATAATGTCGAAGCGCGGTTGGCTGTGAATCGCGCGTGCATGTTGGCAAACAAACCGTTTATTGATGCCGGCATTCGTGGCCTTGCGGGCAGTGTCTATGCATTCGCGCCGCCATTTGCGTGTTGCTTCAATTGCACGACGACGAAGCGCGAGCGCCAAGCCGCGGGCGGTCGTTACGACTCCTGCTTTCAAATCATCCGGCGCAATTATTCCGAGGGTCGAATGGCAACCGTGCAAGTAACTTCGGCCCTCATCGCAGCGCTGCAAGTTGAGCAAGCGCTCAAGTGGTTGCACGGTCGTTTGCCGCAAAGCGGTTTTCGTTTACAATATGACGGCGGTGGCGCTTCGCCTTATTTCGATCTCACGCCCATTCAACGCCGGCCGGGCTGCGAATGCGGCGAAACGCAGCCGTTGCAAGAGGTCGCAACGCTGCCGGGCAAGAGCGCGACGATCACGCTCGGGCAATGTCTCGAACATTTGCGCGCGCGCGGGTTGGAAGAGCCGGTGTTGAAATTTCCCAGCAGTTTTGTGCCGTTTCTCTTTTGCGGCGAGTGCGGCCAAAACACCGTGCTCATGAAACCGATTTATCGTTTGACGAACGCCGAGGTGCAATGCGCGCACTGCCGGAAAATCGGCGCGCGTGACAGTCTGCAACTCATGCGTCTCGGTGATAGTATGGACTTGCAAGACGAGACTTTGACAGAAGCCCGCGCAGGGCTGCTGGCGATGACGCTGCAGCAACTCGGTTTTCCATTGGAGCCGGTGTTGTTCGCGCAAGACGCGCAAGGCCAGGAACATTACTTTGAATTTTCAGAATAATTTTCATCTCTTGCGGGTCGCGGCCGGCGTGCCGGTGTGATCCCAATACCTCTAACTGGAAGGACTTTTCGGAATGGCAGACATCATCAATCTGACTTTCATCAACGTCAGTGACGATTCGGAGATGGATGTCGACATGTCTCGAGATATGACGCGGGAACAGATTATCGATAATCTGGTGCTGGCCGGCTTCATTCCGCCGCTGCTCAACAACAATGAAGAATACGGTCTCACCGTCAAAGGGCGCGGTGAATTGGGCGAGGGACAAACGCTGGCTCAAATCAATGCGCAAGACGGCGACCGCGTGCGCGTCGCCGTGGTGCAGCGCGGTGGTACAATGCTGTTGTAATTCGCGTTTATTTGTGGAGTAGGAAGTGAGAACCGCTCGAACTGTGCGTTTGGAGCATGACTTTCGCGCCATGCAAGCGTTGCAAAGCGACCTCATCAAATGGGAAGCAGATCGCCGGGTGCCGCCGGAAATTTATGCCGTGGACTTCACCCTGCGCGGCATGATCGGCCCCAATACGTTTCGCGATACGCACACCGTGGTCATTAAACTTTTGCCGGAATATCCCGACCGACCCCCATTGGCAAAATTTACTTCACGGCCATTGCTCTATCATCCGCATGTTTTCGGTAACGGCGTTGTCTGCGTCGGCGGCTATTCGCCCGACGAAGGCCTGGCCGTGTTTTGTTTGCGTCTCGCAAAGTACATTCAATTTCAGCCTTACCTGATCAACACCAAAAGTCCGGCCAACAAAGAAGCCTTGCACTGGTTTGAACAAAACCGCGACAAGTTGCCGGTCGATAACACGCCGCTTCCCGATTTTGCTTCGGAAGCGCGGTTTTAACCCCTATGCTAGGAAGCTTTGGCGGCCATGGAGAGAAATCGCAATCTAGTTCTACACGATCAAGGCCAATTTCGCATTCGAGAAATTCGCGTGTTCCAGCCCGAAGGGCGCATCATTCCTGCGGAATGGCCGCAACCGACGGGGCCAAACAAATACATTGTCTATGCCGACAGCGTCGTCATTGAGCGCATCATGGCGCATGCGCGGCAAGACACGGAGCGAGAATGTTTTGGTTTGTTGATGGGAAACGTGTTTCTCGATAGCACGAGTGGCATCACGTGGATGTATTTGCAAGACGCCATTCCCGCCAGCCAAGTGGACGCCGACATCACCACCGTGGAGGTTTCGCGCGAAGAGTTCATGCGTATCAATGACGAGGTGGATCGCATTCGCGAGCAAACCAATGACGACGTGCGCAAGATCGGTTGGTATCATTCGCATCCGAACTACGGCATTTTCATGTCGAACACGGATCGGCTGAATCAAAAGCGCTACTACTATCAAGAATGGCAACTCGCGCTGGTGGTCGATCCCATTCGCGCCACGCTCGGCTTCTTTCGCGGCGCTTCAAGCAATCGCTGCCCACATCGCGTGGTTGAGATTCGCCCGGCGCTTGAGCCTGCGGTGAAAAAAGCGCAGCCAGTGGTTTATGAAGAAGAGGTCGATGAATTTGTCTCGACCACCATTGGCAAGCCCAGCTACGCCTCAAAAGCGCCCGCGACTCCCAAACGCCGACGCACCACGTGGCAACGCTTCCTCGATTGGCTCATCGAACTGCTCGAAGCCGGACGGAGATAAGCGCAATTTAAGGTTGGAGTGGTGGAGTTGTGGAGTGATGGATTGTTGGAGCACCAAGTATTTTTCGCCGCTCCATGACTCCAACTATCCATCACTCCACCAATCCAAGAATTCATCAATCCAGAAATCCAACACGCCACAACTCCTTCACGCCACGTCTGCGGCGCTACAGCCCCGGCTTAATCATCTCTTCCGGCTTAATCAATTCATCAAACTTCTCCCCCGTTAAAATTCCCAACTTGATCGCAGCTTCCCGGAGAGTGGAATTTTCCTTGTGCGCGTGTTTCGCGATCTTCGCCGCGTTGTCGTAACCGATATGCGGATTGAGCGCGGTCACAAGCATGAGTGAATTGTCCAAATGCTTTTTGAGATTGAGCATGTTCGGCGCAATGCCCACCGCGCAATGCTCGTTGAAGCATTCACACGCATCCGCGAGTAGTCGCACGGATTGCAGAAAATTGTGAATGATCAGCGGCTTGAACACGTTCAATTCAAAATTGCCCGAAGCCCCGCCGAAATTGATCGCCACATCGTTGGCCATTACCTGCACGCACACCATCGTCATCGCTTCCGATTGCGTGGGATTCACCTTGCCCGGCATGATCGAACTGCCTGGCTCATTTTCCGGAATGATCAACTCGCCGATGCCGCTGCGCGGACCGGAAGCGAGCCAGCGCACATCGTTGGCAATTTTCATCAACGAAGCGGCGAGCGTTTTGAGCGCGCCGCCCGCCATGACCAGCGCGTCGTGCGTCGCCAGCGCTTCAAATTTGTTCGGCGCACTCACGAAAGCATAACTCGTCAACTCAGCAATTTTCTTTGCTGCACGTTCGGCAAACTCGGGATGCGTATTCAAGCCCGTGCCCACCGCGGTGCCGCCGAGCGCGAGTTGATTGAGATGCGGCAAGATCATTTCCACGCGCTGCAGCCCGTGATTGAGCTGCGTGACATAGCCGGAAAATTCCTGTCCCAACGTGAGCGGCACCGCATCCATCAAATGCGTGCGCCCGATCTTAATCACATCTTTGAACGCTTCTGCTTTTTGTGCGAGCGTGTCGCGCAGTTGCGCGACCATCGGCACGAGTCGACGATGCAGCTCCCGCACTGCGGCAATGTGCATCGCCGTGGGAAACGTGTCGTTCGAAGACTGCGCTTTGTTCACGTCGTCATTCGGATGAATCGGTTTCTTGCTGCCCATTTTGCCGCCGGCCATTTCAATCGCGCGATTGGAAATGACTTCGTTCACGTTCATATTGGTTTGCGTGCCGCTACCGGTCTGCCAAATCACGAGCGGGAAATGCTCGTCCAATTTGCCGGCGATGACCTCGTCCGCGGCTTTCACAATCAGATCACATTTCTCCGCGGAGAGCAAGCCCAATTCTTGATTGACGAGCGCCGCGGCTTTTTTCAAAATGCCGAACGCCCAGAGCAATTCGCGCGGCATGCGCTCGCCGCCGATTTTAAAATGATGCAGTGAACGCGCCGTCTGCGCGCCGTAATACTTATCATTGGGCACTTGAATTTCGCCCATGCTGTCGGTTTCAATGCGATACTCCATGTGCTGCTCCTTTCTCATATCGATTTTCTTCGCGCCGCGGCGAATCACAAACCACGCGCAATTTATTTTTCAAACAATGCTTTTAAAAAAGTATAAGCCGCGAGGGTATGAAAGGCAAGGTGATTTTGGGTAGAGCTGTAGCGCTGGCTTCCAGCTCAATGTCACTAACTTTTCAAGCCTGTGTATTTCTTTGAATCTAGAGCTAGCTACCTGACAGTTTTAAAATTCAGCCCGATAAAACGAAGCTAATCGAAAAGGCATGTCCATTCATAAGGCAGCGTTCGACCATACGGTAGCCAATACGGAAAAGGCTCAAATCGCGTCGATCCACGCGATCCACCAGATAACGCATTCCGGTTTTGATCACTTGAGAACCGAAGGCGACCAACCAAACATAGAGCAATGCCGCGGCCAACGTCAAACGCGAGAGCCGCATGAAGTGACGCAAGTGTGTTCTTTCTAAATCAAATCCATGTGCTTTGAGATCGCCAAACATTTCCTCAATCCAC
>JAYRWE010000078.1:0-30881 GCA_041918175.1 bacterium | reverse complement strand
GCCTCACGACGCGTCAATGGACTCTCATAGAGTTGTTACGCTGTCGCCGCTTGACGTCAAAACCAGAACACGCGGAGCAACCCTTGAAAACCTTTCCCCTGCTTCAAATAACATAGTCCACGATTAAGTGGAGAGCTACCGTTCGAATCGTCAAGCCAAATAAAGATTGCTCGCCGATGTATTTCGCAAGCCACTGTCGGATTCTTTCTTTTCGTGTGGGATTAAAGATACCGGAGCGCAGGGTCGCTTCCAAAATGGCAGCGCCGACATCATCTAAACTTTCAGCTCCGCCTATGGGCGCATAGATCGCATGCAAATGATTTCGCTCTTCCGCCAGCGTTTGCGCGAAACCGGCAATCGAGCTTTTGCCGATGCCATACTCACCTTGAATGTACATCGCGATCGGCTTGCCAGCTTCCACTTGACCCGCGCCTCTTACCATGATATGGTCAATCTGCTTCTGTCGGCCAGCGAATAATTCCGCGGACACGGGTTGACCTGGGTTAAAGGGGCTTTTGCCTTTGGAGATGAGTGTCATTGCCCGAATCCCTGCATGTGTTTTTCGTTGTGTACAAGGTCAGATGGCCCGCGAACACTTCCGGCTAAAGACTTCGTCATTTCATAGAAGGAATGCGGCTCAGTATTTTGCAAAATCGGGTTAGGCGCGCCGGTTTTCTTCTTCAAACCAGAAAGTTTTTGCGCTGGCTTGACGAGCGCGTCAAATTGGGACGGGCGCTTTTCTGTGCGTTTGGTTTTGATCGGCATAGCTTACCTTTCGATTCGGTCTCGGCGACACTCCGTT
Source organism: bacterium (assembly GCA_041918175.1). Lineage (GTDB taxonomy): Bacteria > Zhuqueibacterota > Zhuqueibacteria > Zhuqueibacterales > Zhuqueibacteraceae > JABWAN01. Next base: position 30,079 of record JAYRWE010000078.1, on the reverse strand, counting down.
TTGCGCGGAGTTTGAGTTTCCCTCACCACGACTTGCCATGCACCGGCGCGAACGGGTTCGCGGCGTATTCGTTTTCTTTGCTGCGCTCGGCAATGCTTTGTTCCCAATTTGCCGGCAGCTCCATTACGTGGTTGCACTTCTTGCACGTGCGGCGTTCGAGCGAAGAGTAGAAGTTGCGCATGACCATCGGAAATTGCTTCACGATATCTTCGAGGAAAAAATATTCTTCATACAGCAGATTGCCGCATTGCTCGCAAAAATAGAGAAAGCCGTCGTTCTCGCCCTTCACGCGATGCTTCTCGATGATCAAGCCATATGTGTTCGCAAAGCGCTGCGGCGAGTGCGGCACTTTCGGCGGAATCAAAAACATCTCGCCTTCGCGCACGTCCACGGTCCAATGCTTTCCGTCTTGATAGAGTTTGATTCTGATGTCGCCCTTGAGTTGCAGAAACAACTCTTCGCTTTCGTTGTAATGATAATCCTTCCGCGAGTTGGGCCCGCCGGAGACCATCACAATAAAATTATCGTTGCCCTTGAAAATGGTTTCATTCGCCACCGGCGGCATGAGACGATGTTTGTTGCTTTCGACCCAGCCCATGAGGCTGAAGGGCTGCAAGGCTTTGGGGGCTTCGCGCGTTTCCATGGTGCTCTCCTTTGGGTTGATACCGCTGCTTCAAATTGGTTTGTTGTGCTCTTCTTGAAAATGTTCTCCCTAAAACCGCCTTCTCTAAAATGTCATTCTGTAAGAATCTTCCCTCGTGCCCGGCACATCTCTCAAAACATGCTCTGTCGCAAGCGCTAGGGAGGTTTCTTGCAGAATGACAAACAGAAGTGGTGCGGCAAAACAGCTCTTAACAAGCACTCATTAATCAATCGTCGCGATGCACTTCAACTCAATCGCAATCGGCGTGGGCAAACAATTCACTTCCACGGTCGTGCGGCATGGTTGATTGTCTTTGAAATACTCCGCATAAAGCCGATTGTAGATCGCGAAGTCCTCTTTCATGTTCGTGAGAAACACGGTCAAATCAATGAGTTTGTCCCAACTTGAGCCGGCTTCTTCTAAAATATAGCGCACGTTGCGAAACACGGAATGGCATTGCGCCGCGATGTCGTACGAAATGACTTTGCCGCTCGCGTCCAACTCCACGCCGGGAATTTTTTTGCTGCCGCGCTCGCGCGGCCCGACGCCGGATAGAAAGAGCAAATTTCCCACGCGTCGCGCGTGCGGATAGAGGCCGACCGGCTCGGGGGCTTGCGACGCAATGATGAGATTGGAAGTCTCGTTCATGAATTTAGCACTTTTATTAGCGCGCTTTAAATTTTCACACAAACATTTTTCGGCTCGGTAAAGAAGCGCAGCGCTTCCCAACCGCCTTCGCGGCCAACGCCGGAATTTTTCATGCCGCCGAACGGCGTGCGTAGATCGCGCAGCATCCAGCAATTGATCCACACAATACCGGCTTGCATACGATTCGCAATGCGATGCGCGCGCGTTAAATTCTCCGTCCAAAGCGTTGCGGCCAGGCCGTAGCTCGTGCCATTCGCATCGTGCAAAACTTCTTCTTCAGCATCAAACGGCATGAGCGTAACCACCGGGCCGAAAATTTCTTCTTGATTGGTGCGGCATTCGGGTGAAAGGCTTTCGATGATCGTCGGCGCGACGAACCACCCGTTGCGGCAGCGGCCCGTGACCTCGACTCTTTTTCCGCCGCACAAAATCTTGCCGCCCTCTGCTTGGGCGAGTGCAATGTAAGAAAGAATCTTCTGCATGTGCGCTTCGGAAACCACCGCGCCGAGTTGTGTGCTCTCGTTCATCGGATCGCCTACGCGCAACGCTTGCGTCGCGGCCACAAAGTCCGTTTTGAATTTTTGATAAAGCGGTCGCTCGATAAAAATACGCGAGCCGCACAAGCAGATTTGGCCTTGATTGGAAAAAGACGAGCGCAGCGTGGTCGCGAGCATCTCCTCGTAGTTGCAATCCGCGAAGATGAGATTTGGATTTTTTCCTCCCATCTCCAAAGAAAGCTTTTTGAACATGGGCGCAGCGAGCCGGGCGATCTCCGCGCCCGTGCGTGTGCTGCCCGTGAACGAGATCGCTTTGATGTGCGGATGCGTTGAAATCGCGTTGCCGACTTTGTGGCCGAGACCATGCACGATGTTTAACACACCCGGTGGCAATCCCGCTTCGTTGCAAAGTTCGCCAAGCAAGTATGCCGTCATCGGCGTAATCTCCGAAGGTTTGCCGATCACGCAATTGCCCGCGGCAATGGCAGGGGCAATTTTCCATGTGAACAAATAGAGCGGCAAATTCCACGGCGAGATGCCGGCAACGACGCCGAGTGGTTGGCGTAGCGTGTAGTTGATCGCCGTGTCTTCCATCGGATGCGCTTCACTCGCATAATGAACAATGGCCGAAGCGAAGAAACGAAAGTTGCTCGCCGCGCGCGGAATATCAACTGTGCGCGCGAGTGTGAGCGGCTTGCCCGTGTCAATGGACTCGGCTTCGGCGAGGCGCTCGAGATTGTGTTCGAGCAAATCCGCGAGACGCATTAAAACGCGGGAGCGTTGTTCCACAGGCGTGTTCGACCATTTGGGAAACGCGCGCGCTGCGGCTTCGACGGCGAGCGTCACGTCGCGCTCATCGGAGCCAGGTGTGTGGGAATAAACCTCGCCTGTCGCGGGATTGAAGTTGTCGAGATATTGCTGCGAGAGCGGCGCGACGAGTCCGCCGTTGAGGTAGTTTGCGATGGTGGTCATTTTCGAAACTTTCCAGACACCGGTTCACTCTTCAGTAGGCAATGAAGAGAGCACTGCTTCTATTTGCACTTTGAGTTGCGGCAGGTCATGCTCTACTCCCGACCATACCGCGCCTAGATCGATTTCAAAATAATGATGAATCAAGACATTGCGCAGGCCGATCCAATCCTTCCAAGGAATACTCGTATGTTGTTTACGAAGTTCATCCGATAACGCGCGACACGCTTCGCCAATCAATTCGAACTGACGAATGATCCAATTCTGAATAAGTTCGTCCTGCTCAAAGGCGTCTTTGCCACGGTTAGCATATTTCTCGATTTGTTCAATGGCTTCGAGAATATCGCGCAGACGTTGTCGATCGTCTCTCATAATGGGCGCGCTTCTTTCAATACTTGATCGCGTATTCTTTTCCGCAAGCCCGCGGTCGTTACCACGTCAACGGAGTGGCCGAGCAATTCTTGCAGTTCCATGAGCAGGCCGCCGAGATCAAGCAAACTACGGCCTGGCTCCAAATCCACCAAGAAGTCAATGTCGCTTTTATCGTCCGCTTGATTACGCGCGACCGAACCAAAGACGCGAACATTGTGTGCGCCTCTTCGCTGCGCGAGCAGAAGAATTTCATCGCGGCGATTTTGTATAAGCTCAGATAAAGGCATAAATTAATCTCCATGGTTTCATTTCATCTGCGAATAATAAAACCCCAAACTCTTCTTGATCTCAGCCGGCAGCTCCGGCAGTTCCGAGCGCGGAATGAGGAACGTGGAGAGATCGAACAAGTCCGCGAAAACTTTGTGGCGTTCGACCGTGGCGCGCAGATAATGATAGCCGGTCGAGCCGCCGGTGCCGATCTTGTTGCCGATCATGCGATGCACCATGAGCGAATGGCGATAGCGCCACGTCGTAAACAACTCGTCCATGTCCACGAGCACGGTGAGCAAGCGAAAGGGCTGATGCAAAATCGGTTCATCGCGAAAGAGATGAATCAAGAGCGCGGCTTGCGTAGCTTGATAAGAAAGACGCCGGCGGCCTTTGGCAATGAGTTCATTGTGCTTGTTCTCTTCAAACACCGCGGCGAAGCTCTCTTCGTTCTTCTCTAATTCTTGCAGTTGCTTCTGTTTTTCTTCTTCCGTGGAAAGCGCGTTATTGGCGATCACTTCGCGGTCGCTGCGCAGCATGGTCTCAACCGTGGCACGATACGTGGGCCAAAATTGAAAGCCTTCGAAATCCAAGAACGGCGTGCGTTCGAGCCAACGTTGCACAAGGCCAAAGAGCGAGTCGCGCTGCTCGGAGTCGCGCAACACGGCTTGATGGTCCGGCGAGACTTGCGCGTAATACGCGGCTTTGTTATAGAGTAGGCGCTGTTCCGGCTGCATGCCGAGCAAGTTTTCAATCAAACGAAATTGCACGCTTTGAAAACCGGAAGCGGGCAAGAGGTATTCGCGAAATTCGAGGAAGTCAAGCGGCGTCATGGTTTCGAGCACGCGCAGTTGATCGACGAGCAGCTTTTGGATCTCTGTAATGCGCACGAGCCGCGCGACCGCGACGCCCAGATTTTTTTCGTCGATATAATCGTGGGCGAACATATGTACGACGGAATTCAACTCATGTATGATTTGCTTGAACCACAATTCATACACCTGATGCACGATGATAAAAAGCGTTTCGTCGTGCGCGGGCTTGCCATATTCCGCGCTCTTGGGGGCTTGGCTTTGTAGCAAGCGCTCAAGTTGGAGATATTCGGAGTAATAAATCGGAGGGTAGGGCTTGCTCATAATGCCGGCTCTGCTCTTGTTGGTTGCGCGTGAGTTGTTGTTGAAATAACCTATTCGAGCGGAGAAAGTCAAGGCGGAATTACGGCGTAGCGGCGGTTAAAGCTGCGCGAGAATTTTGTTTTCTTCGCGGCGCATGCGGCGTTTGTCTTTGGGCGAATGATCATCAAAACCGAGGAGGTGCAAAACGCCGTGTGCGATCAAACGTTGCAGTTCTTGCCGCGGCGTTGCTTTATAACGCGCCGCGTAACGCTTGGCAACTTCCGGGCAAATATACAGCGCACCCAAGCGCATGCCCTCGGGGGAAACGCCGAGATCGAAGGTGATGATGTCCGTGGAAGATGCCTCTTGCAAAAAGTCGTAATGCAATCTTTGCATTTCCGCTTCCGCAATAAAAGAGATTGCGATTTCCGCCGGCATTGCTCTGTGAGTGTGCCACAGCGCTCGCAATGCGGCGACCAGGCGATCCTGTTTGCCGAGCAGACGTTGCGCGCTTTTGGTGCGGGGCAGTTTTAGTCGCAGGAGAGTTCGCATTAGGCGTGGGCACTGGCTTCTTCACCGAGGTCTGAGTCGTTGTCCTCTTGCTCGGCTTTACCGTGCTTGTCTTTCATCAGTTCGGCTTTGTCCAAATCATCATAATGAATACGGCCGTGATAAATCCCGGTGAGCGTGCGCTCGAAACTCGCTTTGATCTTGTTGAGATCGCGCAGCGTGAGCGGGCATTCATCCAGTTCACCGCTCGTAAACCGCTCGGCAACGATGCCGCTGACGATGTGCCGAATGCGGCTCACCGAAGGCTCGCGATAGGCGCGCACGGTCGCTTCGACCGCGTCCGCGAGCATGAGAATGCCGGTCTCTTTGGTCTGCGGCTTCGGCCCGGGATAGCGAAAGGTAGCCTCTTGCATGTCTTCATCTTCACTCAACTCTTGTGCTTTCTTGTAGAAGTAAGCGACGAGATTCGTGCCATGATGTTGCGGAATGAAATCGCGCAACACTTTGGGAATGCCGTTGCTCTCGGCGATCTCAATGCCGCGTTTGACGTGATTGATGATGACGAGACAACTCATGCTAGGCGCGAGTTTTTCGTGGGGATTCTTTCCGCCTTTTTGGTTTTCGACAAAGTATTCCGGCATTTCGATTTTGCCGATGTCATGATAATACGCACCCACGCGCGCGAGCAACGAGTTGGCGCCGATGGCCTCCGCCGCGGCTTCGGAAAGCGTGCCTACGAGTATGCTGTGATAATATGTGCCGGGCGCGCGCAACGCGAGTTCGTGCAGCAACGGCCGGTTCAAATCAGAAAGTTCAAGCAGCGTCGCATCTGTGGTGACGTCAAACAAATATTCGAGAATCACCATGACGCCGTATGTTAGAATCGGGCAGAAGAGCGCATTGAGCGCGCTGTATAACAGATTATCCAGCACACGCTCAAACGGCGTCAAGAGCAAGAATGCCAGCGTCAGCACGATGAGAAGATGCGCTGCGCCAAGATGCAGCATTGCTTTAATCAGCCACGAGCGCGAGCGAACTTTGCGCACGGCAAGAATACTCGCCACCCCGATCGCCAAACAAGTAAGCGCCACTGCAAAGTCGTTGCCGCGCAGGCTGCCCAGCATGAGGCTGAGGGTGACGGTGCCGACAAAGCCGGTCTGCGCGCCGAAAAAAATCGTGAGCAACATGGGGGCGAGCGCCATGGGAATGAGAAATTCTGAAGCGCCAAAACGATGCACCAAATAAGCGAGCAAGAGGACGAGCTCGAGCGTGAGCGCAATCAAGGCGAGTTTGTTAAGATTCGTGTAAAGGTCGTCTTGGCGCAGCGCGAGATAAAAACCGAAAACAGCCACGGCGAGCGCGATAATCAAAAACTTTCCGAGCAGCGGCAAAAGCCAGAGCCACGGGCCTTCAGAAAGCTGGCGCTCACGCTTTTCATCATTTAATGATTTGACTTTTTGTAAATGCTCGCGCGTAATTTTTTCGTGGCGCTCGAGAATTTTTTCATGCTGCAGCACCGTCCCTCGGCCGCGCGGCACGCGTTTGACTGCTTCGGCCAGGCGTAGTTCGGTTTCGTGTGGCTCATAAAAAAGATTTGGCCCGAGCACAGTGGTGAGAATTTGATAGCCCAGTGTGACCGCGGGGTCTTTAATGTTTGCAATTTCACGAAGCTTTTGAAGAATTGCATGGTTCAACGCGTCGCTTGTGATCAACGTGCTCAAGTCTTCAACCATTTCGTCGGCGCGATGACGAAGCGACACTTTCGTGACGTGCGCCGGTAACGCGGTGCGCTCGACATTCAGAATGCCGAGTGAATGGAGATCGCGGGCGATACGGAGCAAATGCTGGAAGAAATCTTGGGCCGAAAGTTGATGGCGCTTTAAGTCTTGCAACAAAACTGCGGCCCCGGTGCTGGCCAGCGTAGTGTGATGCTCGGAGAAAATTTCATAGAGCCGTCGGGCTTTGAGAGAGTCCGGTGAAATGGAGTCAAGCACGCCTGCGAGCGTGGCGAGAAAGTTTTGCAGACGAAGCGTTTGCTGGGTCGCCGCGGAATCACTGCGCGCAAACACGGGATAAACGCTTTCCCGCGCGAGTTGTTTATCGCGTTCGTACTCTTCCGTTGTTTTGTTGATGGCGAAGGTGAAAGGCGCAATGATTTGCTCGCCGAGGTAAATATCGCCTTCCTGGAGATCGGCGAATTGAAAGGATTGACCGCGAGGAAAAAAAAGAAGCGTGAGCGCGGCAAAAACAAAACCTATAACCGACTGCCAACGATGCTCTTGCCAACGCACTTCGCGCAAATTCAGTTTGATAATGGAGCGCACGCCGGCGGATAATCTAGGCGGAAGTTTGCTCACCGCAGCCGCTCGCGTGGTTTAACGTTGATGCAAGTCATAGGCTTTGATAATGTCGCGCACGAGTTTGTGCCGCACCACGTCTTTGTCGTCCAAATAAACAAAGGCAATGCCTTCGATGCCGGCGAGGATTTCGCGAATTTGAATCAAGCCCGACTCTTGTTTGCTCGGCAAATCAACTTGCGTGATGTCGCCGGTGATGATCGCTTTGGAATTGAGGCCGAGACGCGTGAGAAACATTTTCATCTGCGAGGGCGAAGTATTCTGCGCTTCGTCTAAAATCACAAAAGCGTTGTTCAACGTGCGGCCGCGCATGTAGGCGAGAGGAACGATTTCGATAATTTGTGTTTCGAAATAGCGACGCAATTTGTCGGGCGGTATCATGTCATTGAGCGCGTCAAAAAGCGGCCGCAAATAGGGATCGACCTTTTCTTTGAAATCACCGGGCAAGAAGCCGAGGCTTTCGCCCGCTTCCACTGCCGGCCGCGTGAGCACGATGCGCTCGGCCTGGCGATCACGCAAATGCGCCACGGCGATGGCCACGGCCAAATATGTTTTCCCAGTTCCCGCGGGCCCGATGGCGAAGACGATATCATTCTTTTGTGTGGCTTGATAGAATTCTACCTGTCCGACGCCCTTGGGCTTAATCGCAGCAGTCTTGGTGTAAATGATCGCGCTCTGATGAGCGGCGGTTGTCTTAAACACTTGCTCCGCGGCTTCCCCGCGTTTAACTACTTCAATCACGGTCGCAATATCGTTGGGACGCAATTCGCCGTTGCGGTTGAGCATGAGAATCAACTCAGTGAAAACACGTTCGAGGAGTTTCACTTCGTGTTCTTCACCCAAGAGCATCAACTCACTGCCGCGCGCCACAATGCGGGCTTTGAAGTGTTTGGAGATGTCGTTGAGATTGCGATCCCCTTGCCCCAGCAGTTGCAGCGTATCGACGCCGCGCAGGTTAATGCGTTGTTCTTGTGCAGATTGATCCAAGCGAACAGAACCTCATAAGGACGTTATTAAAAAATAAAAGCAGGCTAGGAGACATAGCTCTCAGCCTGCTTATGATGGAGACCTAGACTCGCGTTAGCGCGGAACGCGCAAAACCGTGTACGGATAAATTTTGCTGGGATCGTCGCCAATGATGTCTTTGTTGGCTTCATAAATTTTGCGCCACATTGCGGGATCGCCAAGCACGCCAGCCGCGCCGGAAATCTTCGCCAAGAAATCGCCTTTGGCGACGAGATACTCGTTCGGGCCGTTTTCGCGATGAATCTTGAAGACTTGATTGGGATAGATAAGGTCGGCATTCTTGATTTGATCGCGATTGTAGGAGTAGATACGCATCCATTGCATCGGATCTTTATAGATGTCTTCTTTGCCGGAAATCTTCCACAGGTAGTCGCCCTTTTCAACATTGTATTCCGTATATAGGGCTTGCGGCATACGGCTGCGTAATTGGGTCAGCTTGCCGTCGACCACCGCGATGCGATCTTGCATTTCCGTCAACGCGGCGATTTTGCTCTTCTTCATTTCATCCAAACGCGCTTGCAAGGCTTCAATTTCCGCGCGGCGTTTGAACAATTCTTCAGGCGAAAGCGCCATGAGGCCGTCAACTTCGGCTTCCAACGCTTGCAGTTGCGCGCGATACGCATCCACACCGGCTTTGTCTGTGCCGATCATGGAGTAGATCGCGTCCCATTCCGCGGCGACTTGCGCGTCGATATTGCTCGCTTCTTGATTCAAGGCGGCAATCTCCGCATCCACGGTCGCCATGTCAGTTTTGGCTTTCGCTTCCGCGGCCTGGCATGCCGCGAGGCGTTGGTTGTATTGCTCCATGCTCATCTTCTCTTGCGCAAACACCGGGTTTGCCAAGCTCATCATGAAGATGCCGAGCATGAGAGTTAGGAAAATTTTGCCGGAAGCTTTCATTACTTCCCTCCTCCTATTTGAGATGTGGGAATGCATGATTCAGTTCAAATTTTGGTGGATTGATCACGCCCGGCGATTACATACCGAGGCGTTTGGCGACCGCGGCTTTTTCAGCTTGCGCTTTTTGCAAATCCGCGCGCTTTTGTTCGACGCGGCGTTTCAAGGCGTCACGCTCACTTTGTTTTTGCGCCAACGTTGCTTGCGCATCGGTAGCCGCTTTTTCGCACGCCTCTAATGCGCTCAATTGTTGCGCATTGGGATGCTTCGAGCACGCCGACAGAGCCATTGTCGTCAACATGCCTGCCACCATAAACTTGGCTAGACTTGACTTCAGCGATTTTGCCATGGGCCTCTCGCCTCCTAATGGTTAGTTCGAAACCAAGATATTTGCTTGAACTCGCGCCGCCTTATTTTTATTGCTGCAAACCGCGACGGAGCCGTGAATCATGTTCATCGAAAGCTACTACAGCTAAAAAATGCGAAACGATAGTATCAAAAAATTGCTAGATTGTCAAGCGAAAATTCCCCTGGCATGAAGCGCAGAAACGTACTCTATGCGTGTTCGAGCACGCTGCATGATTCATGCTCCCGCCCATGGTGCGCGCTATGCTGCCAGCGCACGCAGCGGCTTGATCGTATCACGAAACTGTCGGCGTGCGAGGAAGGCATAATGCCCCCGGCTGTGCAGCAATTCCTCGTGCCGCCCGATCTCGACGATGCGGCCATTTTGCAAAACGATAATCTTATCGGCCTCCACGACGGTCGAGAGGCGATGCGCGATGACGATCGTGGTGCGGCCGCGCATCAGCCGCCCCAATGCTTCTTGAATCAAATGCTCCGATTCGGAGTCGAGCGAAGACGTCGCTTCATCTAGAATGAGGATCGCCGGGTTCTTCAAAAATGCGCGCGCGATCGCCACGCGCTGCCGCTGCCCGCCGGAAAGTTTCACGCCGCGCTCGCCGATCACGGTATTCAATCCGTCCGGCAAATTTTTTATGAACTCCATCGCGTTCGCGGCTTCGGCCGCGGCGATGATTTCGGATTCGCTCGCTTTGGAGCGGCCATAAAGCAGATTCTCCCGCAGCGTCGTACTGAACAAAATCGAATCTTGCAGCACGATGCCGATTTGTTGGCGCAAAGATTTGAACGTGACTTCACGAATGTCCTGGCCGTCAATCAAAATTCTGCCCGAGGTGACATCGTAAAAACGCGGAATCAAACTCACCAGCGTGGACTTGCCGGAACCGCTCGCGCCCACGAGCGCGACCATCTCCCCTGCGTGAATTTCACAATCGATAGCACTCAATGCCGACAGTTGATTGTCATAAGCAAAATGCACCGCTTCAAAGCGCACATGGCCGCGCACCACGGGCAGAGCACGCGCCGTGGGGGACTCGAGAATTTGCGGCTGCATATCAAAGTATTCGAATAAACGCTCGATTGCGGCGAGCGAGTTGCTCACGATCAATCCCAATTCGCTGAAACGTTGCAGCGGCAAATAGAGCGAGCCGAGAAAACTATAAAACGCGATCATCGTGCCCACGCTCATGCGCGTCTCCAAAACATAGATCGACGCAATCCACACCACGAGCAGAGGCGCGACCGTGGTCAGAAAACCGCTGAGCGCTTGATTCCACGAATTGAGATACACATTGTCCTTAAAAAAATCGAAAAGCTTGTGGCTCACCTGAAAGAAGCGCCGCGCTTCGCGCTTCTCTTGATGAAACGCTTTGATCACGCTCATGCCGCCGATCTTTTCCTGCAAATCGCCGCTCATCTCCTCGAGTTTTTCTTGCGCGCTGCGGCTCGCCTTTTTGATGCGCGGGCTCATAAAACGAATGAGCAGCATATAAAGCGGCATCACTGCGAGCGAGACCCACGCGAGCCGCGGCTCGAGATAGAAAAGGATAAAAACCACCAAGAACAGCGAGACGCTGTCCATCCACACATTCGTCAGCGCGCTGCCCACAAAATTTTGCGCCAGCGTCACGTCGCTCATAAAGCGCGAGACGATGTTGCCCGAGCGTTGCCCCGTGAAAAAATTATGCGACATGCTTTGAATGTGCTGATAAAAATCAAAGCGCAAATCAAACACGAGACGTTGCCCGGCTACGCCCGCGAGCCAACTGCGATAAAACGTCGCAACGGCAAGCACGACATAAACGAACAGCATCGACACCGCAACGGTGTGGAGCGTGCCCAATTGGCCCTCACCGAAAAACGGCAGCCACGAATTTACCAACCCTACCCACCAATGAATGAAACGGCTCGTCGCATCGGGTTGATAGCCTTCTTGCGTTTGCCCAACCAGAATGTCGTCTGTAATATACTTGAGCACGAGCGGAAACAACAGCGGCAGGCTGAATTTCAAAATGCCCATAAACGCCGCGCCTGCCACGAGGCTGCGATATGGCTTCACATAAGCGAGAAAACGCCACAGCGGAGAAGTTGTGCGCATTTAGCGAATGAGACTTTTGAACGCTGAATAAAACTCAAACTTTTTCTTTCACAAATTTTTTGCAGAGCCAAAATGCAATCGGCCCGGTCGCAACTGCGAGCGCGCCGGGCAGAATATATTCCGTGCCGCTCCCAAACATGGCAAAGAGTCCAACCATGATCGGACTAAACACCGTGAAGTAAAGCCCAAACTTTCCGCCGGGCACGCGAAAATGCCGCGGCAAATGCGGATGTGTGTGGCGCAAGCGCAGCAATGCGAGAAATTCTAAAAACATCGTGCCGAGCACCACCCAAATATTGATGAGCACGAGCTTCTCAAAATTACTCCACGCCAATATGCTGTAGACGATACCGCTGCAAACGAGTGCATTCACCGGCGTGCCGTACTTCGGCGAAAGCCGCGTCAAGCGCTGCGGCAAATAACCGTCATACGCCATCGCAAACGGAATGCGCGAATACGAGAGCAACCACGTACCAAGCAGCGCCATGTTGGAAATCACACCGGCGAGCGCGACCCAAGCGCCGAGCCATTGCCCGCCAATCAGCTCCGCGATTTTTGCAAAATGCCCTGCTTCCCATTCCGCCCAATTCGCATCCACCGCAATACTGATCAACAGTGGCAAACCATAACTCGCCAACACTGTTGGAAAAATCAACAGCAGCGCGCGCGCAAGCAAACGTTCGGAATTTTTGATTTCTTCCGAAGCCGAGGCCAGCGCCTCGAAACCGCTAATGAACCAAATGCTCAACAACAAACCTTGACTCCATGCTGCGAGCCAACTCTTGCCCGGCGGCAGCAGCGGCACAAACGGATTATGCGTCAGATGCGGCGCGCCGAGAATGATCATCACCACAAACGGCGCGAGCATGAGCAACACAAACAACACCGAACCCGTGCCGATCACCTGAATGCCGCGAATATTCAGATAAGTAAAAATCCAAATCACCGCCAACGCCACCAACCAATGCTCGAGCTTGCTCAGCGTTGGAAAAGAAACTTTAAAATAATCTGCGACAAGCACCGCATACACGGCGCAATCCAAAAACGAGCCGAGCCACCACCACCAGCCTGCTTGAAATCCCCAAAAATCTCCGAACGCAGTTTTCACCCACTGATACAAACCGCCCTGAATCGGCAACGCACTCGATAGCTCCGCGGACATGAACAGCAGCGGCAAGCCCCAAAATATCGGCGTGAGACATAACAACAGGAACGTCATGCCCGGCCCGGAGAGCGCCACCAACTCTTCCAAGCCGAACGGACCCGAGCACACCGTCACATAAACCAAGCAGAGCAAGCTCGCGCGACCCAACGCACGTTTGAACCTGGGCTGCGCTCCCAGCAGCGGTGCCGGCAGCGCCATCTCGCGCGCCACATACTCCGAACTTTTAGCCGACATAGTTTCTCTGTTGCAAGAAGCCGTCGTGACCCAAATCTCTTTTTTGGTTTTGTCGCTGCTTCACCGAGGGTTCATCTCCGCTTGTTTTCCGAGGTGGCCTCTTCAAGCGAGGTGGCTTCAAAGCGATGGCATCCCGCCGCCTCACAAAGTGCTCCTCCGCGCGCTCAAAATTTGAAAATCAAAACGCATGAGTCGATCCAACGCGCTTAAATTCGTAGCCCCGCCCCCTTGTGGGGCGTTGCTTCGCCCCGCGAATTTAGTGACGCAAACAGCGCCGACACGAGAGCAGCACTACGAAAACGAAGCAACAAAGCACTAGCGCAACCGCTGCACGCTCTTCTTGCCGAGTTGCTGCCAGCGCGCCTGCGCCTGTTTGATCATCAGCGACAATTGCGGAGTCACTTGCGCCGTCGGCAACGTGTTCACGCTCGCAAAGGCCTCATGATACCACTTCTCCCACGCGCGCAGAATTTTTTCTTCCTCGCCACGCGCGGCATTTTTATCCGGCGCTGCGCGGAGCGCGTTCCGACTATTCGTCACTTCATTTTCCAAACGCCATGCGGCGCGTTTTTCCAATAGGGCTAAAATCGCACGCGCATCCGCTTCGTCGCAATCCGCGAGCAACAGCGCCGTGGCCGCGAGGCTCACGCCCACGTTCGCCATTTCTTGCGGCGATACTTTATCAAGCGCGTCGCCGCTCGTGTGATAATACACATCCGTGAAATGCCAAGCGAGCACCGCGGGCACGCCGGCATTTACGAACGGCACGTGATCGCTGCCGCCCTCAAACGGATTTGTCTTTACCACCCACGGCGTTTGTTGCGCGCGCAATTCGCACACAGCGAGCAACAGATCGTTGAGATAATTGCCGCGCACTTGTTCGAGCGCGACGTTGCCTTTGCCCCATTCCGTATGCGCATCCGGCGGGCGCGTCCAAACTGCAGAGGGATCGGGAAATTTCTCAATCAAAAACGAGCCGCCGGTTTTACTCACGTCCTCGCCCACCATGTCGAGTGCGAACGCGACTTTGACTTGCTCAAACTCGCGCGGCGCACTCTTTTGCCAGCGCAACACTGCGGTCACTTCTTCCAGCCACATCATGCGCAACGTGCGCGCAGGTTGCGGCAGTTGGTTTGTGGTAATCGCTTCACGCAACGCCAGCGCCATTTCAACCAGCGCGCCGGAGCCGGAAGCATTATCGTTCGCGCCGGGTTCGTCCACATGCGCGAGCAACATTACTTTCTCCTGCGGCTTTGCTTTGCCAACCACTTCGGCGACAACTTCGCGCACAAGTTTGGGTTGAAATTGCGCGAGCACTTTCACTTGCGCGCGCACCGCGCCTTTGCGCAACAGTGAATCGAGCAACACTTGCGTGCCATATGAAAGCTTGAATCCAAACGCCGTCGGGCTTTCGCGATAGGGAATCGAACTCATGCTGATCGAAGCGGGATGCTCTGCCGCGCGATTGTACGCGGGCAAATAAGAAGAGAGCACGCCGAGCGCGCCGCCTTGCACCACAGCCGCTTCGTAATATCGCTGCGGTGGCTTGTGCGTGTATGCAATCTTGCCGCGCAAACTCGCGGGCGCGATGCTCTTCAGCGTATCCACAAATACGATTTCGCCCATCACCCCGCGCGGCGAGGTCGCATGGGAATTGATGCACAGCGTCATCTTCGTTTGCGCCAGCGTATGCAGCAACGTATCGAGCGGAGCAACGAGGCGCAACTCGGCTTCAAATGGCTGCCAGGCTTTTTCATTTTCCAACAGAGTATCTTTCACGATCAAACGAAAACGTGTGTCGTCTCGCGCATACCCGCCCGCGGCCAACTTGCTCGCGAGATAGTCCATGCTCAAATTGAAATCTTGATTGCCCGCATGCCGCCAATACTTTTGCAGCACGGCCACGGTCTCATATGCGAGCTTGCCGTCAATCATCGGCGCGAGTGTGTTGAGGTTGTGCGCGAGTTTCGCGGGCTGTGGATAAACAAGCGTAGGCAGGAGAAGCAAACTGAGCGCGAAGATTTTTTGGAGAAGGGGCTGTGCGGAGCGAGCAAATAATTTTGGCAAATTTTCCTCGTTTGAAATGGTATCCCGAGAAAACTTCTGGGTTGAACCTGAATTTTGCACTAAAAATTTCGCCCGCCATCGCCTGATGCTGCAAGCATCAGGCTAGGAGATGCAAGCCCCGTGAACGGGGCTGCCATTCAATGGGTGTCTAGCGATCTTTAGATCGCTTTCACCTTTTAGCCTGATGCTTACAGCATCAGGCGGAGGTCGACGGCATCACGCGTGTAAAATTCAGGTTGAATAATCACGGCTGATAAAAAACTTTGCGCGTCAATTGCACTTGCCCCAATTGCATGCGCACGAAGTACAGTCCGCGCGGCAAGTTGGCCTCGTGCGGTTGCCATTGTGTTTGCCAAACACCGGCGCTCGTATTTTTGATTTCAAGCTCGGCCACAATTGCGCCGAGCAGATTATAAACCTGAAGCCGTGGCTTTGCCACAAAGTTGTGCTCGGCGAAAGACGCGACAACCGTCACACGTTTGGCAAAGGGGTTGGGATATGCTTGCAGCGCAAAAGAAGAAGGCGCCTCCTCGCGCTCATCAACCGCGCTGTTGCCCACGGCGCGATAGTAATTCAAACCGCCGGCTTGCTCCCCAACGATTAAGTCAACCTTGTTGTCATTATCCCAATTGAGCAAATGCGGCACGCTGTTGAGCCCGACATCAATATTCTCGAACGCTTCGCGGACCAAGGCAAACGAATCGAGCACCGCGGTGCCGCGATAGTATAGGATTTTTCCCGTGCGCGTGCCCACGAAAAGATCGAGCCAGCCGTCGCGATTCCAATCAAACAGGAACGGCGTTCCGTCGTCTGCGGGCACGGTGTGCGCAAACTCTTTGCGCGGTTTGGCGACAAACGCCGGCTGTTGCGGCGTGCCGGTGTTTTCAAAAATATTCACGACCGCGGCATTGCCTTCGCCGATATACAAATCAAAATCGCCGTCGCGATCTCCGTCTGCAAATACCGGCGCGCTGGAATTGCCCACGTCAATGCTTTGATAGTTGCTGGTGCTCAACACAAAACTCGGCGCGCGCGCCGTGCCCCGGTTTTCAAAGAAGGCAATGCGCCCATAAAAATCTCCGGAGAAGAGATCGAGATCGCCGTCGCGGTCAATATCGACAAAGGTTGGCGCCGAAGTCGCATAGAGGTTGAGGCGCAGGTTTTGAAAATTGTCTGACAGCCATTGAAATGCAGGTGCGTTCGCAGTGCCGGTGTTTTCATAATACACAAACTGGCCGTCGAAATTGCCGAGCATGAGATCGAGATCGCCGTCGCCGTCGAGATCGCCGAACGCGGGCGAGCAATAACTGCCGGCATCCAAGAGCGGAAGAAAGTTGACTGCGGTGGCTTTGAATTGCGGTCGTGTGGCTTCACCGACGTTGCGATAAAAAAGAAAATTGTTCTGATATTGGCGCAGCCCAGCCACAAAAAAATCTTTGTCTCCGTCGGCATCGATGTCGGCGAAACGAGGAATGTTGTGGCCGAGCGTGGAAACCGGTTGCGGTTGTGGGAAGAGAGAATCCGTCAGCGCGACGTCCGGTGTTTGCACCGTGCCATTGTTATGAAAGTGGTAAATACTTTTGTGAAAGAGGTCGCCATAAAAAAAATCTTGATCGCCGTCGCCATCAATATCCGCGAAGGCGATGCCGTTCGCGCCGTGGAGGGAATTGTTTGATGCAAGCGACACCCCCCTGGCCCCCCTCAAGGGGGGATTCTTACTATTCCCCCCTTGAGGGGGGAAGGGGGGTATCGTTGTTGCCGCATTCGCATGCAACCCGCCCGAAATAATTTTTAATCCTTCCCACTCTTCGGTTTCAAAGAAAAAACTCGGCGCTTGCGGCGAGCCGATATTGCGATAGAGCACGATGAAGCCGAGCGTGTTGCCGTAAAAAAAATCCTGATCGCCGTCTCCGTCAATATCAACGAAAGTGGGAACGCTGGTATATTCGCTAATGACTTTGCGCCCGCTGACCTCCACCACACTATCTGCTTCGAATAGCCAGCGCGCGGCTTGGGGCGAACCTACATTGCGGCGAAAACTCAACCCATTCCGGTTATCGGCATGAAAGAGATCGAAATCGTGATCAGCGTCGATATCGACAAAGTGATACCAGGTATTCACGGTCATGGTGTCGAATGCCGAGCTGCGGAGTTGGAAGCGATGCGCTTGCGGCGAGCCGAGATTTTCGAACAAGGACAACTGCGCGCCGCGCTCTTCGGGCTGCGCCATAAACAAATCGAGATCGCCGTCGGCGTCAATATCCACGAACTGTGGGAGAAAGGAATCCAAGCCGCCGGTGAAGGGCAATTCGAGGAGTTGATTGTTGCGCGTGAAGGCAATGCCGGTCGTGACACGCTCGAAGTTTTGGCCAAAGAGAAGTTGCGGCAGCAAAAAGAGGCCAATGCTCCAATTGCGCAGGCGCAAAACCGCGGCGACTTTTTTTTCAAACCAAAAACAAGTAGTCATGAGTTAATATGAACCTTTGCTGGAGCGCGAGGCATTTTTTAATGTGGAGTTGAGGCTGAAAAACGTAGTCGCCGGCATTGCGCTCGTTTCGCATTGTGTGCAGAAGCGCGCGCCTCACAGTGCGTTGCCGAACGGGTCGCGCAAATTTGCAGTGCGAATTAGGCGTAGCGTTTCGCGATCGATGAGATAATGACCGTTGGCATCTTTATCCCATGAGCCGACGGTCAAAAGAATCGCGTCGATTAAAGACCAGATGCCGCAGCCGCCAAAGGTGAGCAGTTTGAGAATGCCGAGGCCGACATCGCCGAGATAGAAGCGATCGGCGCCGAGCCAGCCGAGCAGCCATGAAAGAATAAGCGCGGTGCTCTTGCTTTTGGAAGAGGCAATCAATTGCGGGCGACCGGCTTCATAGGAAATTTGATCCACCATACAGCCTCCCTGCGTTTAGGTTTGATGCGTGATCAAAAAAAAGGCGACGAGGATTTCGCCGCCTTCGTGTATTTACGTTTTGCGTTAGCGATTTTCGAGCGGAGTATATTGCACATTCATTTCGCCTTTATAAACCGCGTCGGGGCGATAGAGACGATTGTCGCGCAATTGTTCGAGCACGTGCGCGGTCCAACCGGCGACACGGCTCACGGCGAAGATCGGCGTGAACAATTCCGGATCGATGCCGAGATAATAGTATACCGAAGCGGAGAAGAAATCGACATTGGGATAAATGCCGCGGCTCGCGACTTCGCGCTCCATCACACGCTCCATCTCGCGCGACATTTGATACCATTTCGAGTTGCCGGTTTTTTGCGCGAGCTTTTCGGAGTATTGGCTCAAGAGGCGCGCACGCGGATCATACGTTTTATACACGCGATGCCCAAAGCCCATCACCTTGCCCTTGTGCTTTAAACGGTCCATCACCCACGGCTCAACGTTTTCAATGCTGCCGATCTCCAGCAGATTGGTCATGACTTCGGTATTTGCGCCGCCGTGCAGCGGCCCTTTCAAACTGCCGATGGCCGCGGTGACGGCGGAGTACATATCCGTGAGCGAGGCGATGCACACGCGCGCGGTGAAAGTCGAAGCATTGAAGCTGTGATCCGCGTGCAACACCAAGCACACATCAAGCACTTTGGCGGCATATTCATCCGCAGACTCGCCGGAGATTTGATGCAGAATGTGCTCGGCGTGCGTGCCGTCCGTGCGCGGCTTGACGGGTTGCATTCCTTTACGTTGACGTTGAATCACACCCAGTATAGCGGGAAATGCCGCGATGAGTTGCACGGCGCGCGCCGTATTTTTTTCTACGGAGTCGTTGTCTGGTTCATCGTCAAGTAGGCCGAGCGCTGAAACTGCCGTGCGCAGCATGTCCATCGGATTGGCCAACGGCGGAAAGGATTGCAGCAAGCGAATGACGGAAGGCGGAAGTTCGCGATGCGACTGGAGTTGTTCCGCGAACGCGGCCAATTCTTTTGGGGTGGGCAAATGTCCGAAGAGCAGAAAGAACGCGGTCTCTTCGAAGGTGGAGTGCGCGGCTAGGTCTTGAATGCTGATGCCGCGATAAAGAAGAATGCCGTTCGTGCCATCGATGTAGCAAATCGTCGTTGGCGCAGCAACGACGTTTTCTAAACCGGGGTGATATTGATATTTCTTGCCGGCGGCATCGGCAATTTCCAAAACTTTTTCTGCCATCCCTCAACTCCTTCATGGGAAAATTTCGTGGGTGCGGTGGTCGCGCGGGGGAGGACGCGGTGCTCACTGGGTTTAAGGTAATCCTGCGCTGCATTCGCCGATCGCGTTTCTGAAAAGGCCGGCAACGCCGGAAAATTTTCGGCAATAATATAGAAAAAATTCTCGAAAAGCAAGGAGCGGGTCGGGTGTAAAAAAGGCACGCGTGCGCATGAGAAAAAACTCTCGGCGTTTTAAAATCGCAGCGCGGCTTGTTATCGCTCAGCCTCAGGTGGAGGTTGGCGGCATCACGAGTGCAGAATTCCGGAAGTAAGCTGCGAGCATCTTGCGCGCTAACGCAGAATAGACTTCTGCGATCGCAAGTGTTTTCCCGCTCCAGCACTCCATCGCCGCAACGCCTTGATAGATGAGCATGGGCAAGCCGTTCAGCGTTGCGGCTCCGGCTTCTTGCGCTTGTTGGAGCAAAAGCGTTTCCGGGGGATTATAAATGAGGTCGATCACCGCCCTCACTTTGCGAAAGTTCGTGCATGGCGAAAGCGCGCGTGTGGCGGGCATGCCCAAACTCGTCGTGTTGATCACAAACGCAATTGCATTCGCTTGCAAGAACTGTTCACGTTGCTCCCAAGCGAGCAAACGCACCCGCGCTTGCTCGGGAGGCAATAGGCTCGCACGCAGTTGCTGCGCACGCGCGGCGCTGCGATTGGAGAGATAGATTGTTCCGGCCTCATTCTCCAACAAGGCGAACACCACGGCTTTGGCCGCGCCGCCCGCGCCGAGCACAAGAACTTCTGCGTTGCGCATTTTGAGTTGCGCACGGTGCAAGCTGCGCTGAAATCCCGCGGCATCGGTATTATGGCCAATGAGTCTGCCGTTTTGCACGCGCACGGTATTCACTGCGCCAATACGATCCGCGGGATAAACCAAATCATCTAAGAATGGAATGATCGTTTGCTTGTGCGGCAGGGTCACATTGACACCTGCTAACTCGCCGCGGCGCAAACGCGCGATGAGGCTCGGCAACTCTTCCGCGCGCACATGCACTGCTTCATACGTGAAGGGCAGATTGAAATGTTCGATAAGAAAGCCTTGCAACACGGGCGAGAGCGAGTGCGAAATCGGATCGCCTATCACCGCGAGCTTCCTTTTAACGTTCTCCCCTTGAAGGGGATAGGAGGGTGTTATCGTTGAGTTATTCACACACAATGCTCTCGCAGCAGTTCATAAAACCCTGGGAAAGAAATATCCGCGCATTCGGAGTGATGAATCGTGGTCGGAGCCTCGGCGCATAAGCCTGCAATTGCAAATGCCATGGCAATACGATGGTCATGAAAGGAATCCAGCACCGCGCCGCGCAAACGTGTTGGGCCGTGAATGATCAAGCCGTCGGGCAACTCTTCGCATTGTGCTCCCATGACGCGCAGGTTGGTTGCCAGGGCCGCGAGGCGATCGCTTTCTTTTACGCGCAACTCATGCGCGCCCGTAATGACGGTTTCGCCCTCGGCTTGTGTGGCAAGCACTGCGAGTATGGGAATCTCGTCGATGAGTTGCGGTACGATTGCTTCATCCACTTTTACGCCATGCAAGCTTTGCGCGCGCACCTGCAGATCCGCGCTTGGTTCGGAAGCGGCGTCGCGCAAGGCCGTGGGCGTAAGCGTCGCCCCCATTTGTTTTAATACGTCTAATAGAGCGATGCGCGTCGGATTGAAACTGACATTTAACAAAAGCGCTTCGCTTTGCGGTAAAAGTAAAGCCGCGGCAATCAAAAAAGCTGCGGAAGAAAAATCTCCGGGAATGGCAAGCGACGCGCCGTGCAGTCGGCTGCGCGCAACACGAATGCGATTGCCGGCGCAGTGCAGTTCCGCGCGCATCGTTCGCAACATGCGCTCGCTGTGATCGCGCGTCGCACGCGGTTCAATGACAGTGGTTTCGCCTTCGGCATGAAGCCCGGCGAAAAGCAGGCAGCTTTTCACTTGCGCGGAAGGCACGGGCATTTCGTAGGTAATGCCGTGCAGCGCGCCGCCCTGAATGGTGAGCGGGGCAGTCCCTGTCGCGCTCGCTTCGATCCTCGCGCCCATCAATTCCAATGGTGAGATGATGCGCCGCATAGGCCGCCGCGATAGCGAAGCATCGCCCAAGAGTGTCGTCGTAAATGGTTGCGCCGCGAGAATGCCGGAAAGTAAACGCATGGTTGTGCCCGAATTGCCGGCATCGAGCGGTTGCGTTGGGGCCTCCAAGCCGGAGATACCTCGTCCTTTCACAGTGAGCGCGTCGGCGAAGGATTGCATCTCCACGCCGAGTTGTTGCAGGCAGGCTTTGGTGCTCTGCACATCCGCGCCGGTTGCCAAGCCGGTGATGCGGCTTTCGCCCTCGGCAATGGCAGCAAGCATGAGCGCGCGATGGGAGATGGATTTATCGCCAGGCACCGTGAGGCGTCCACGCAGCGTTCGGACAGGATTAATAGTAGTGTTCATAGCGTGTGCTCTATTTCAAAGAATTCGATTGTGGCGAAATATAAGCGAAAGCAGCGCAATGTCAAATTTATTAGCATGCGTTCTGTCTGCTCGAGCGGGCAGTGCGGGCGTAGCGCATGCCCAAAATTTGCCTTGCATCTTTACCGCTCGTGGCTTAGATTGCTGCCCGTTTATTCAAAAAGCACCTGTAAAAGAGTAAGTTGAGGAGCAGAAATGGCCAAGCAGCAATCATTCGGCGAAAAAGTCGCGAAGCAAAAAGCCAAGCTCGCCGAAGCCGGCATTGTGATTAAGTTAGTGGAATCCAAGAAGAACGCCAACGGCACAGGCTGGAAATTTAACGAGCGCATCGTGCGCGTTCCGAGTTTGGATGAGATTGATAAAGTTAAATGATCCGAGACTTTAGTGATCACGCGCTAACGCATTTTAGAAAGGTTTTATACAATGGCACGTCGTTGTCAAGTAACAGGCAAGAAGCCGGGCTACGGCAGCAAAATTAGCCATGCGCACAATGTCAGCAAAAGACGTTTCTTGCCCAATCTCAAAAAGAAGAAATATTGGGTCGCAGACGAAAATCGTTTTGTGATGCTGACGGTTTCTACGCACGGCATGAAGGTGATTGATAAGCTGGGCATCGCAGCCGTATTGCGTGAAATGCGCAAACGCGGCGAAAAGCTGCATTTTGGCAGCCCGAAAAAAGACAGCGCAGCCGTTGCCGCCAAGAAGGCACGCACGGCGTTAGCGGAGCACGCGGCCTAAACCTTTGCCACGCGTTCGCGGGTCCAGCGAAACAGTCAATGCGATTTTTTAACATACGGTGCGTTCGCAGCTCATGCGTCCGCACCGTATTCTTTTAGAGCCGAATCGCATCGGGCGGGTTGCGCACCGTGTTAAATCGTCGCGTGAAGCATCTTTTAAACTTCCACTGTCAGGAGACTTTGCAATGGATCAGGAGTTTTTGAAAGTTCTACGTTGTCCTAAAACCCAAGCGCCGGTTGAATTGATGGCCGCGGAAGAGCTCGCGCAATTGAATCGCGCGATTGGCGAAGGTAAGATCAAACAAGTTGATGGCGCGATCGTGAAGAAGCCGTTGACCGAGGCGCTCATCACGCGCGATCGCAAGACCGTGTATCGTGTTGATGACGGCATACCGATTATGGTGATTGAGCAAGGTCTCGCGCTCGCTTGATCGCGCGTGGTTCATTTTCAAAGCTGTGAGGGAGTGTGGAGCAATATTACGTTCACAATTGGAGCCCGTTCGCGGTGCAATTTCAACTTGGACCGCTCCACGGTTTCTCGTGGTATGGGCTGATGTATGTGCTCGGCTTCACCGTCGGCTACTTTCTGCTCGAATACCTGCGCCGCCATCAATTCCTTCCGCTCAAAGATGCGACGCTCACGCAAGATTTGCTCACGTATTGTATCGCTGGCGCGGTGTTGGGCGGACGCTTGGGGCATGTGCTCTTCTATAATCCTTCCTACTACTTCTCCAATCCTCTCGAAATTTTTGCGGTGTGGCGCGGCGGCATGGCGAGCCACGGCGGCATTTTAGGTTTGGTGCTCGGGCTGTTGCTTTTCAGCCGCAAACACAACGTTCCGTTTCTAACTTTGTGCGATAGCGCCGCACTTGCAGCGACGCCCGGCCTGTTCTTCGGCCGCTTCGGCAATTTTATCAACGGCGAAATGCCGGGCAAAGTGACGGACGTGCCCTGGGCCGTGATTTTTGCAAACAATCCGGAAGCCGGCCATGTGCCCCGCCATCCCGTGCAAATCTATCAAGCGCTCACCGAAGGTTTGCTGCTCTTTCTCATTCTGTGGTTCGTGGTTCCGCGCGCGCGTTTCAAAAAAGGTTTTCACACCGCGGCTTTTATTCTTGGCTATGCGCTCTTGCGTATCTGCACCGAATGTTTTCGAGAGACTTCCGCGGAGCTTGCTTCGGGGTTCGGAGAAATTTTAACGCAGGGCCAGTTGTTGTCTTTAGCGATGCTCATTTGCGGCGCGTGGGTTTATCGTCACACGCAGTTTGCAATGCCGAAGAATTCTCCGCCAGTGTGGAAGTAATGTGTTGTTCATGTTTTTATAAATAAAAGAACGTCTGTATCATTGCGGTTGCTGCACGATCACCGCGGGGAGTGGGGATGTACCTTGCTCGCACGACAAACTTGTTTTCTGCGCTCGCCCTTGGCCTTGCTTTGCCCTGCCTGGCACAAGAAGACCTGCTCGAAAAATTCCTGCAACAAGAACAAGAAGCCGACGAACCAACGGAAAGCTGGCTGCAAGAACTCATCGAGCAGCCGTTGGATTTGAATCGTGTCGCACGCGATGATTTGCAACGCCTGCCGTTTCTTTCTCCCCAACAAATCAACTCTTTTCTCACGCAACGCCGCACGACGGTTTACTTTACCAATCTCGAAGAAGCACTGCTCGCGCTCTTGCTTCAGGGCGATACCTTGAAACTCGGGCGCAACCTGTTCCAAGTTGTGCCGCCGGCTTTGCGTTCGAAAAAACATTGGCAAGCGAGCAGTCGAGCACGAATGGGCGCTCCCATGCAGACGGAGCCGAATTGGCTTGGCCCTCGCTATCGTCTCTATCAGCGCGCATATGTTGAATTCGAAACGCTGCGCTTTGGCTCGGTTATCGAGCGCGACCCGGGCGAGCCGAAATGGCGCGATCATCACGTTTGGCAAATGGAATGGCGCGGAGCGCGAAGCCATGTTTGGTTCGGACATTTTCAAAATGAGTGGGGCTTGGGCTTGGCACAGTGGGGGCCATATGCCGCTACGGCTTCCTCGGCGCCGCACGCGCTCTCGCGTAGATGGGGACGAGGGCTCACGCACTTTTTGCACACGCAGGAAAATTCTTCCTATCGTGGGGCGGCCTTCATGCGCGATTCGGGTAGACTGCGGAGCGCGCTCTTTTTTAGTTCGAATACCCGCGATGCAACTTTGCGCGAGGAACAGTTCGTTGTGAATTATCGCGCGAGCGGCCTGCACCGCACGGAGGGTGAAAATGCGCAGCGCGACAATCTGCGAGAGCAAACGCTGGGCGCGGCGTGGCGTTATCATTTTGCTTCCGGCCCCCAATTGGGCGCGTTATACTTTGCCGAGCGGTTCAATCGTGTTTGGCAAAGTGCAAATCGCGAAGACGGCTTTTTTGATTTCTCCGGAACGCGCAATCACGTGTTCAGCCTCACAGGTTTGTGGCAACCGCTGCCGCATCATTTCGCCTTCGAATTGGCGCGCAGCCAGAGCGGCGGCAACGCTGCGGCTTTCACGCTGGCGCGGCACGAGCGCGCGCTTGCGTTGAGTGTTACCGCCTTCCACGCCGAGCGCAATTTTCATAGCGCCCATGGGCGCAGTTTCACGGAAAACGACGCTCCGTTGCAAGGCACGAGCGGCTATGTCGTAGAGTTGAGCCTGAGACTCGCTTCGCGCTTGCGCAGCGATTTTTTCCAGCAACAAGAAAAAAAGCTTTGGCGCACCGGTGCCTCATTGCTTCCGCCACAAACGCAACGCAGCGGCACGCAACTCGAATGGCAAATTCGCCCAGAGCTTCGCGCACTTGTTCGCGTAACGTTCGCAACGCACGAAACGCATGAGCAGTTCACCCGCCTGCGCGGCGAACTGGAGCACAAGCTCTCCAACCGCCTGCGCCTCAAACCGCGCTTTGATTGGATACACGCTCGCCACCTCAACTTCAGCAGCGCGACCAACAAGAACAGCGGTACCGCTCTTGCCTGCGACGTGCTTTGGCAGCCGAACGAAAGCTTCACCCTCAGTTTTCGCCAAACTTTTTTCGACACACCGGTTCCCATTTACCACTACGAACGCGACCTTCCCGGCGTCTTCACGGTTGCCGCTCTCCGCGAACACGGCAGCCGAAGGTATATTTATGGGCATCTCAAGCTGCAACCCCGCTTCAGCTTGGCCGGAAAAGTCTCTTTTGCCGCCCCAGATCGGGCAGCTTCGCACGAACGCTTCGCATGGGGCGTGCAATTCGATTGGGCTTTGCGCTAACTCGATAAGCACGAAGCCTTCGGCAGTGCAAAAACCGCACGGCACTCGCGTGTGACATGGTGCGCATGCATGAACGCCTTTGCATGTGGCGAAAATGTAGTTGACAAGCTCTAGGTCGAAACGTATATTGCGCGAAATTTTTTCGACTGACGCACCTGAGTTGACGTGATGAAAAGACTGATTCAACAGTTCGCCGAGCGGCTTTATCTTTCTTATGCTCGGGCGCACGCTCCCCGAGAGATGCTGGATATTTCCGATTGCCTCGCGCAAGCCGTGACGGCCTTGATTATCATGCCCACGCTGCCGCCGGCGCAACAACCCACGGCGCTGCGCTTGTTGGCAGATTTTCAAGCCGCCTTTGCGGAAACGCATCTCACCGTGCTCATCGAAAAAAATGCCGCGTCGCGGCTCGTGGCTCAGGAGAATTTGCAAATTCTCACGTTTACGCCCGAAGACCTTACGTTTTACGGTTTGCCGCGAAAAGCCCTGCAAGAAACCGTGCGCGCCCGGCACTTCGATCTCGTGCTGGATTTGACCGAGCGTTTTGACCTCGTTGCAACCTGTTTATGTCTGGTCAGTGACGCCAAGCTGAGGGTGGCATTGCAACATCCCAAACGCGATTCATTGTATCACTTTCAGGTGCGTGTGGCCGAACATCACAGCTTGGAAATGAAATACGACAGCCTGCTGAAGTATCTCACCTGCTTGAAAAATTGGTCCACCGTGCCCGAGCCGGAATTACTGGCGGTGTAAAACCGCATTCAACTCGGAGTTTTATTACCATGGCGAGGACCGCGCGCCGCAGCATGACGCAAAAAAAAATCCCACGCTCCATTCCCACTCAAAAAAAATCCATTTCGCCGCCCGCGTTTCAACCCAATGCCCGCGATTTTTTGGAATATTATTTTCTCTATCGCATTGCCGCAACTTTGACCGATAAAATGGCCGCGCCGCGCGCCATGCGCGAAGTCAAACACATTATCCACGATTTTTTTTATCCGCAAGAATACGCGCTGCTCCTCTGGGAAGCGCAAACGCGCACGTTTCAACGCGCCAGTTGCGCCGGCGCCGCACGCGCGCAATTGGCCCCCGCGCTTTGCAGTGAAACGAAATTCTTGCGTGCCGCCTTGCGCCGCAAATCACCCACGCATATTCCCGAGCTTAATGCGCTCGCCGCCGCGTGGCTGCCCGCGCAACCCCAAGGCGCGTTGCTGCTCGTTCCGCTTTATGTGCGACCGCAACATCATCTCGGCGTGCTGCTGCTCCATCGCAAAAAGCCCAACAGCTTTTCCTCCACTGAAATTGCACTCCTCCAAAAGATCGCCGCCCAGCTTGGCAAAGTGCTCGACAAAATCGCATTGCATCAACAAACCCGCGCGCTCTCCATCACCGATGCTCTAACCGGTCTGTACAATCGGCGCCACTTCAACGAGCGTTATGCCGCGGAGTTTATGCGCGCCGCGCGCTATCAGCGTCCGCTTTCCGTGCTGCTCATCGATATTGACCACTTCAAAAAATTTAACGACGAGCACGGCCATCTCGTCGGCGACAAAGTTTTGAAACTCACCGCCAAAGTGTTGGAAGAAAGCATTCGCAAAGCCGATATCCTCGCGCGTTTCGGCGGCGAAGAGTTTGTCCTCGTCTTGCCTGAAATCGACAAAGAGCACGCGCGCACCGTTGCCGAAAAATTGCGCCGCGCCATCGAGCTGACGCACTTTCCCAAAGAAGAAAGCCAGCCCACCGGGCACCTTACCGCTTCGTTCGGCCTCGCTTCCTTCCCGGAAGATGCGCGCGAAGATCACACCTTGCTCAAACTTGCCGACCAAGCATTGTATCAAGCCAAAGCCAATGGCCGCAACTGTGTCGCAGTGATCGCCGCACCGCCCTCGGCATAACGCAGCACCAAGCCCAAAACTTTTTTTGTCTTGTCGCTGCTTCACCGAGGGTTCTTCTCCGCTTGTTTACCGCGGTGGCCTTTGCAAGCGAGCTGACATAAAGCGCTTCGCGGACTGGGAAAAGCAAAGCCCTCGCCTCAATTTCCTGCCGAGAAATCAATTGATTCTTTAGGCCTCGTTAAGTATCATCTCGCCCATTAAAAAAACGCAGACAGAGAACATCAATAGAGCCGGCGCTTATATTTTTTTGCCTCCCTCTTTCTGTCTGAGCGCTTTTCCCCAACGCGATCGCATCGCACCCACGGAGCAACAACGCACACCGAAGCTTCTTCCGCGTGTGCTTTTGATCCGGGCGTAGCCCCAAAAACGTTTCGAATTTTAATCTACGTTTGAAAAAAAAACTAATTCGCTTAAAATCTCTCCCAAGGCGCACGATGATCGAACTCAACGGCTCTTCCCTCTCGCTTGAAATGTTGGAACGCATCGCTTCCGGCAATGTGGAATTGCACCTCGCGAGCAACGCCCTCGAGCGCATGCAAGCCGCGCGCGGCCTCGTCGAAAAAATTCTCGCCAGCGGCCGCGTCATTTACGGCGTCAATACCGGCTTCGGCAAACTCTCCGACGTGCGCATCGCGCCCGATGACATCAATACCTTGCAGCGCAATCTTATTCTCAGTCACGCGTGCGGCGTGGGCGCGCCCCTCTCGTTGATGGAAGTGCGCGCGTTGCTCGCGCTCAAAATTAATGCGCTGCTCACGGGCTATTCCGGTTGCCGGCGTGTGCTCGCGCAATATCTGTTGCATCTCTTGCAGAATGACGTGTTGCCCGTGGTGCCGGAAAAAGGTTCCGTCGGCGCCTCGGGCGATCTCGCCCCGCTCGCGCACATGGCGCTCGTGCTGCTTGGCCTGGGCGAAGCGTATGTCAAAGGGAAACGCTGCACCGGCCGCGAAGCGTTGCGCACCGTGGATTTGTCGCCGCTTGAGCTTGAAGCCAAAGAAGGCATCACGCTCATCAACGGCACGCAGTTCATGGCCGCGGTTGGCGGCCTTGGCCTCGCGCATTTGCAAAAGCTCGTGAAGGTCGCCGATATCTGCGGCGCAATGTCCGCCGAAGCATTGCTCTGCACACCGGTCGCGTTCGATCAACGCATTCAAGTCGCGCGCGGCTACGCTGGCCAGCAGCACGTTGCCGCGAATTTGCGGCGGCTCATGGCGAACAGTCCGATTCGCACCTCGCATCTCAATTGCAATCGCGTGCAGGATGCATACTCCGTGCGCTGCATGCCGCAAGTGCATGGCGCGGTGCGCGATCATCTCGCGGGCATACAGGAAATTTTTCGCGTGGAGTTGAATGCGTCGAGTGACAATCCCGTGGTGCTCGCCGAAGACGGCGAGGTGCTCTCCGGCGGCAACTTTCACGGGCATCCCGTTGCCACCGCGTGCGATTTCATGGCCATTCTCGCGACGCAGCTTGCAAACATCAGCGAGCGCCGCATTGCGTTCATGATGGATCCGTACCTCAGCGATTTGCCCGCATTTCTCATCAAGCGCAGCGGCCTCAATTCCGGTTTCATGATTGCCCAAGTGACCGCCGCGGCGTTGCTCTCCGAAAATAAAACGCTCTCGCACCCCGCCTCGGTCGATTCGATTCCAACCTCGGCGAACAAAGAAGATTACGTGAGCATGGGCGCAGCCGCGGCCGTGAAAGCGCGCAATGCGATTAACAATGCCGCGCAAGTTTTGGCGATTGAGCTACTATGCGCCAGCCAAGCGCTCGATCTCCGCGCCCCGCTCGAACCCGGCCCAGCCACCGGCGCAGTGCACAAACTCGTGCGCGCGTCGATCCCCATCCTCATCGACGACCGCGTCCTCGCGGAAGACCTTGCCGCGGCCGCGCATTTGATTTCTTCGGGAGAGGTCGTGAAGAGGGCAGAGGAAGTGGTAGGGGAGTTGTGAGCCGGCGTTGAACTTTGTGTTGCCGTGCTGGTGCACGAGCAAACCGCGCGCAAACGCCAAATCGCAGCCACCGACCGGTAGATCGACCATCTCGTGTGTGAACTGTGCGACTTGCATGAAGATGAAATCAAAGTCGTGGGAGGGTAAATTAGGTTCTATGTTGTTCTGTGTGGGCAGCATGAAATACGCCGAAGGCGTTCAACAGCAAAGCCGAGGGTCGCGCAGTGCACCCTCGGGAAACAACCATGCTCAAAAGAACTCTGAAAGAGTTCAACAAAAGAGGGCGCGGCCGCCGGCCAATCGTTCATTGTCGCCACGCATTTCTGTCTACAAGGCCATTTTTGTTGAACACCTTCGGTGTTCATTG
>JAYRWE010000077.1:0-22898 GCA_041918175.1 bacterium | reverse complement strand
GCAAATCTCCCGACAGTGTTCGTAAAGAGCTTTATAGCGGCCTGCTCACGTATAATTTGATTCGTGCGAGTATGGCGGAAGCCGCGGCCATGGAAGAAAAAATTTCGCCGCTCACGTTGAGCTTTACACAGTGTTGGCGGCTGCTGCGGCGCGAGCTGATTCACCTTCGGGCAACAGACAATGCAGAGCAGATCGCAACAATTTTTCAGCGCCTGTTGGTGCGATTACGCCAATGCAAGCTGCCGCAGCGCAAAGTTCCGCGATTGGAGTCACGCGCGGTGCGCACGCGCCCACGAACATATCCGTATCTTGTCGGTGATCGCAAGAAAGCGCGGAAGAAATATCGCCAACAACTCAAAGCCCAGATCGCAAAAAGTTAGTGACATTGGGCAAGATGCCTGCGCTACTCTACACGTAACTGAGAGGCATCACAGATTTAAAGCGCGACGCCGTAACCGAGGCCCGCATAGAGCGCGTTGAACGCTTCAAGCGGACCTTGAGTTTTGCGCGCATAGAGGCTCACGTGTTTGATAAAGAGGCTAATCTCTTTGTTCTGCACGCGCAGACCCACGCTCGCAAACGGCGCGAGGAAGAAGCCCGAGCTTTTGAAATGCGTTCCGCTCTGCGCGCGATTGTCTGAGGCCGCGCCCTCGCGCTGCTGCGCGTTGACGATGATGCCGCCCGCGTGCAAACCGCCGGAGAGAAAAAGCTTCCGACCGTAAACGAAATTTGCCGTCGCGCCCAAGCCTTGGAAGTTCATCGTCGTCTTCGCTTTCTCATCCGCATTTCCAACCAATGTTTCCAGCCCCAAACGCACGTTCGGCTTGATCTCTTGCAGAAAATACAAACCGGAATGATGCGCGCCCTTCAGCCCCGCGGCGGAAAGATCATCGAAGCCCGGCGCGATTTTCGAGAGCGGCATCTCGCCGAGGATGAGCGCGGAATGCCCGCCAATATGATATTTGCGCGTTTTGTTTTTTTCGCCCGCTTGCAAAGCAACGGGCAACATCAGTATCGCCGCAACGAGCACGGCAAGATTTTTTGTGATCATGAGGAATTGCTCCTTTTTAAATTTCATTCAAACAAAGCTGAAGGCTCTCTCGGAGCTTCATAGAAAAAACTTTTTTGCCCGAAAGCCATCGCGCTACGATTTGAGCTGAAGCTGCACCTCTTGCAAAATTTCTCCAACCCATTGCAGCATGGGCTTGGTTTCCGGCGAGGATTGATTGATCGTGCCAATGATCGTGAGATCGTGTTCCGGCCAGTAAAACATGAACGAGCCGGGAAAACCGTCATGGCCGATGATGACGCCCACGCCGCTCAAGCCCAATGCGGCAAGATCAACGCGCGCCACACCGAGGCCGTATGCGCCGGTGCTGTTCCATGCGAGCATTGCGTTCTTGCTCGCTACGCTTTGAAAAATTTTTCCATCAACAAAAGCGCGCAGGAAGCGATTGACATCTTCGGTGGTGGAAGCCAAGCCGCCGCCCGCCCAATCCGCGGAGCTGGCGCGCAAATCGGTGTAATCGAGCGGGCCAAAATACACGTGCGACAAGCCCCGGCTCGGCAGTGCGGGCCGCGGGTTTTCGTAGTGCTCCATGTACGTGTTGTTCATGCCCAATGGAACGAACAACTGCTCGCGATACACTTCATGCAGCGCCTTGCCGGTCACACGTTGAATGATCAAGCCGAGCAATTGATAATTCGTGTCGCTGTAATGATAGCCCTGCCCCGGCGGAAACAGCGGCGTGAGCGCGGCTTTGGCATAGGCGATGGTTTCTTCCGGCTGCCAAAATTTGTCGGGCTGCATCAGCATCATTTCGATAAAATCCGGCAACTGATTGCCGTTCGCGTCGCCGTCGAGAACATAGTCGGGCAGGCCGGAGGTGTGCCCGAGCAATTGCCGAATCGTGATCTGCGCGCCGAAAGACTGGCCTTGATATTCGTGCAAGCCGCGCATGATCTCGTTCGGCAAATAGGAGGTGATCTTGTCATCCAAACTGAACTTGCCGGCTTCAACGAGTTTCATGGTGAGCGCTGCGCACGTCATCTTCCCTAGGCTGGCGAGGCGAAACAGATCATCTGCTTGCATCT
The DNA here is from genome assembly GCA_041918175.1 of bacterium. GTDB lineage: Bacteria > Zhuqueibacterota > Zhuqueibacteria > Zhuqueibacterales > Zhuqueibacteraceae > JABWAN01. The sequence goes on along the minus strand of JAYRWE010000077.1, from coordinate 20,804 downwards.
TGCTCGCGGTGTTCGGATCGGCCTCGCCGCTCGCGCCTTTGAATTTGAAACGCTCCTGTGGCGATTCCACGAGCAGGACGGCGTTGTGTATGGCGTCATCCTTGACGACCATACTATCCAACCTCGCTTGCAGCTTCTGAGCAAGCTGCACATGTTTGGCGTCGTCGGGCTGGGTGGGATTGTCGTTCCGGCAGCCGAGGACGAGCATCGCGCCGAGGGCGAACAATGCTGTGGCGCACCGCGTGATCTTCTTTCGCATAAAATGCTCCTGGGTGAGTAAATGAAATTTTTTTTGCTGCGTCATACGCTCGATGAACGAAGATTGAATTATGTTCACCGGAGCGTTTGACTGCGAGCATTTACTCGTTTGTTGCGGCGAAGTTTTCGGATTTGATCGGCGAGAATTGCGAGCTTATCGGCTCTGAAGTTTTTGAAACTGGGAGGGCGATACACCGGTGAGTTTTTTAAAAAGCGTGGAGAACGCGGAGATCGAATTGAAGCCGACGGCGTAAGCAATTTCCGAAATGTTGGTATGCACGGCCTCGGGTGCGAGCAGCAGGCGCTTGGCCTCTGCGATGCGCAGCGCGCCGATATAGTTGAAGAAACTTTGCTGCAAACGCGTGTTGAGCAGTTGCGAGAGATGATGCGTGGATACGCCGAGGCGTTTGGCGAGTTTGGGCAGGCTCAAGGTGCTGTCGGCAAAAAGTTTTTCGGCGGTCATGATTGTTTGTAGCTTGTTAAACAACTCATCCGCAGCGGCTTCGGTCAAAGCCGACTTCGCGTACTTTTTTTCGGCTTGGACAATCACACTGGGAATGATCATGCCCGATTGGCGCAGGCCATAATAACTCAAGCTGCAGAGCACGAGCGTGAGGAGGAACGGCGTGTAACGACTGTTGACGAGGTCCAGTGCGAGCACATCGAGAATGGCAGAGAAAGTTTGTACGGCAATAAAGGCGATGACCAAGTTTCGGAGCCACCGCCACGCCGAAGGAAAATGCCACACATCGTTGGTTTGCGCATGACGCATGAGCTTGCGCAGGCTCACAAACAAATAGGTGAAGAGGCTGAGATCGAGCAAGGCGAGCAACGTGAAATCCAACGCGCTTTTAGGCGCAGGATGCGCTCGCGTTTCCAAATAGAGGGCGATTTTCCGTTCCGGACTGACGAAGAGATTGGCGAGCCAGAGCAAAGCCAAAATTGTTGCGGGCAAAAAATGCAGAAGAGTTTTGCCGCGCCACGCAAGGGCTTCGCCGAGCGTCGCGCGCATGTAGAAATAAAAAAACGGGCCCATGCTAAAGACCGCGGCGTTTTCGCAAGTCATGAGAAATGGGAAGCGAATGATATAGCCCGTTTCCAAGAGCACAGCGATGATGATGTATGCCGCTTGCGCGCCGAGCAGCAGTGCGAAACAACAATTCGCAACGCGTTGCCCCTGCTTTGTGCCAAATAGCGCCGCGGCCACGAGCAACGCCTGGCTCACGCCGATGAGATTAATCACGGCGATTGCGTTGAGTGCAGGCTGAAAGTTTTCTGCGGGCATGAGCGCGCTCCATGCATGATTGCGGGTTTTAAATTAAGCAAAGAGCGACACTGTTGCAAGCGCGGGCTTGGACGGGACACGGCAAAAAGACGAAAAATTGCGCCAGGCTAATTGCGGTTGGAGGAAGGAGTCGGCACGAACAAAAAGGGCACAGCCCATTGCGCTGTGCCCTTTTCATATGAAGCAATTCCTGCGAGGTTAATTTGACGCGGTCAGCGCCAGAATCTTTTTCGCTTCGGGATAAGCGAGCGCGCGTTCGATGCTGTTGGTGTTGAATTTCACAATCTCCTCGGCCAATTGCCGCGCGTATTTTTTATCGCCGCCCTTCATGTTCGCGCGCGCGAGCAGCACTTTGTGAAACGGATCCGCGAGATTGCTTTGCTCCAAATGTTCGATAGCCGTTTTGTAATCGCCGCTTTCGAGCTTGATGTAACCCGCGAGATAATGATAAGCCGGCCAATATTGCTCGCCCTCTTTGCCGCCTTCTTCAATCATCTTCTTTACGTCTTCCGCAATCTTCCACGCCTCTTCGTGTTTGCCCATCTTTGCAAGCGTGCGCGCGCGACCGTGGTGCATGCGGCCGAGCCAAACGATTTTTTGAATGCTATCGACCTGCGTGCTCGTCGTGGGCGGCACGGATTTGTAGCCGATCTCGTAGCAGCGTAGCGCTTCCGCGGTGCGGCCAAATTCCAAATTGATGCGCGCTTTGTGATTCCAAATCCACACCGGCGGGAAACCCTGGGCCGCGCCGTTGCGATTGTAGCGCTCCATATACTCGCTCAAGGTTTTGAGCGCGGGATCGGGCTTGCCTTCATAAAGGTCCGCCCAAATTTGTCCGAAGAACGGGCCGAACGGTGAAGCATCGGGATCGACTTTATCCACCACTTGCTTGTAATGCGTGCGCGCTTTGTCGTATTGCTCCAACATCAAATAGCAATCGCCGATAAAGCTCCATGCGCGCAGCAGGCTGGGATCGATTTTATTCGCTGCTTCAAACGCAGCAATAGCCGCCTTGAAATCGCCCTTGCGGCGCTGTGTGTTGCCAAGCATCATGTACACCATGCGATCGTCCGGCAACATCTTGCTCAACTCTTGAAAAGCCTCAAGCGCTTTATCGTCATTGTTGCCGTAGAAATGCGTCATGCCTTGCAGATAAAGCTGCTCGCCTTTGGAGGCTAACGGCGCGAGCGCTGCGAATTTGTCGAGATGTTTTTGGCGTTGCGGCGGGCCCAGCGTCGCTGCCATCGCCATGTGCCCCATGGCAAAATTGGAATCCGCTGCAAAGGTCTTCTGCGCGGCCGCGGTGAAATCATTAAAGCGAAATGACTCCAGCGCATTGATGGCTTGCACGAAACTTTCTTTTGCCACGGCGGAGTTGGTGGTCAGCGTCAGCTTCTTTTGTGCGAAGGAAGAAGAGGCGCAGATCAACATGACGAAAGTCAGGCTGATCGCTGCTTTGCGTCTCAAACGTTTGCATTCGAGCATGGTTGTCTCCTTAAAGATTAGAGCAGAGCGCAGTGAGTTGATAAATCGGCGTTGAGGAAAATTCCAAAAGCCGGCGCGAGAGAAGGGACATGATGCTCAAAAAAAACGTTGCAAAAGATTGGAGCGAAATTCTACGAATGGTGTGAAATGGCGTGCGCCACGTATTATTTCCTTCTCGTTTTGCTGCGATGCGGTTGCGAAGATCTGCTTCTAAAATTTTTATTTGAACAATCCTCCCGCCCACATTGTCCTTATTGCAGTCTAATTTTTTGTTCAATGTGAATAAGGAGAACGGTGACATGAATCCTATTCGCGGTGCATTCAAAAAAAGAGCAGAGATAATCTTCGGCATTACATGCGTGTTGTGTCTGCCACTGTGGGCGCAGGAGTTTCCACTCTTGGGGACGCTCAAGCCTGGGCCGCATGCTGTGGGCTTTAAAACCGAACTCACGTTTGATTACTCCCGCACGTTCAACACGCCCAAATACAACTACGACGGCGAATTTCAAAAAGGCCAACGCGCGCGCGACATGGCCATCACCATTTGGTTTCCGGCGGCAAAGCCGAGCAAGCCGGTTTATATGCGCTTCGAAGAATATTTTTTCCCGCCGACCGGCGAAGTTTCCGAACAGCAAAAGAGCGCAACGCGGCAAGGCTTGAAAAACTCACCGATGGGGCAAAACGTTGCGCCAGAAAAGTTTGATCAAATTTTAAACACGCCTACCGCGGTCGTGAAGAACGCCGCGCCGCAAACCGGCGCCTTTCCCATGCTCGTGCTGGCGCAGGGCTTCGGGCTTCCGGCCAATTCGCATGCGGCGATGTGCGAGTATCTTGCGAGCCACGGTTATATCGTGGCGAGTTGCCCGTCACGTGGCGCCGCGGGGAACCAAATGACGTTCGATCTCGTGGGCGCGGAAACGCAAGCGCGCGATATGGAGTTCATTATCGGCTTCCTGCGCAATTTTCCAAATGTAGACAAAGACAAACTCGGCGTGATGGGCTTCAGCTTCGGCGGTTTGCCCGCGGCCACGCTGGCGATGCGCAACACAGATGTGGATGCCTGCCTTAGTCTCGACAGCGCCCTGGGCAATACCGGCGGCTATGCTTTGCTCTTTCGCTCGCCGTTTTTTAAACCGACAGCCGTGCGCGCGGCTTTCATGCATATGACGCCCATGCCCGCCGCGGTGAATGCGCAGAATGCGCCGGTTGCCGACCGCAATTTCTATCGCGCCGTAAAATTCGCGGACAAATACTGGCTCGCTTTGCAAGGCCAACGACATTTTGATTTCACCACAATTGGCGCGGTCGCGAGCATTGCGCCGGAGTATGCTTCCTTCGCCGGACCGAAAGAAGGCAATACCATGCTCGGGCATGAAACCGTTTGCCGCTATGCGTTGCACTTCTTTGAGGCCTATGTGAAGCGCGATCAAACCGCAAAAGCTTTTTTGCAAAAACGCCCGGAAGAAAACGGTTTGCCCGCAGGCTTTGCCACGCTCGAAGCACAAGCCGGTAAGAAGGCGCCGCCCACGGAAAATGAAATCGCCAACATCATTACCGCCGGCGGCTTTGAAGAGATTGCCGAGTTGTATCGCAAAATGCAAAAGGAAGATCCCGAGGTCGTGCTCTTCGAAGAAAACGCGATGAACATTCTCGGCTATCAACTTCTGCAATCGCAGCGAATGGAGGACGCGGTTGACGTGTTCAAATTGAATATTGAAGCGTATCCCGATTCTTGGAATGTGTACGATAGTTTGGGCGAGGCTTATGCTCTGCAAGGCGACGTGCCCAAAGCCATCGAGTTTTATAGCACGGCTTTGGAAATGAATCCCGGCGATAGACGTATCGAGCAGATTTTGGTCGATCTTAAAAAGCGTTCAAAGTGAAAACGAGCGTTCGTAGTGATGCCTTTAGGCATTTTAAGTTCATGGGCATTTTACGCCTGAAGGCGTTACTACGAGCGCATCACATCGGCATCTAACCTCACGAGGCTCTCATGCACAAAATTAAAAACGCGTTCGCGGCTGCGGCTCTATTCTGCAGCGCCATTCTTCTATTTGCATTCAACAGCTCGCATGCGCCTTCGTCAAATACCGATTGGCCGCAATGGCGCGGGCCGAATCGCGACGGCCGCTCAACGGAGACCGGCATTCTGAAAACCTGGCCCGCGGACGGCCCGAAAGTTTTGTGGCGCGTGCCGCTCGCCAACGGCTTCTCGGCGATCACGATTGCGAACGGCAAGGCTTACACCATGTTCTCCGACGACGTTGATGAGCACGTGCTCTGCTTGGACGCGAATACCGGCAAAGAAATCTGGCGCTTCAAATCCGACCGCAATTATGTTGAGCGGCAAGGCGGCGACGGCCCGCGCGGCACACCGCACGTGGACGGCAAACTCGTTTATACCATCGGCGCGTACGGCAAGCTCTTCGCGCTCAATGCCGACAACGGCAAGAAAGTTTGGGAGCACGATCTGCAAAAAGAGTATGAAGGCAAGATGCCGATTTGGGGCATCTCCACCACGCCGATGATCGAAGGCGACATGCTGCTCGTGGACGTTGGCGGCAAGAACGGTTTCGCGCTGATGGCGTTTGATAAAAACACCGGCAAGGTGATTTGGAATTCGCACACGGATCAGCCCGGTTATTCCGCGCCGATTGCGGCGACCGTGGGCGGTGTGCGCCAAATTCTTTTTTTCACCGGCGGAAACCTCGTGGCCGTTTCTCCGAAAGATGGCAAAGTATTTTGGACGCAACCGTGGCAAACGCAATTCTTCGTGAATGCGGCCTCGCCGATCTTCATTCCCGACAACAAAGTTTTTATCTCTTCCGGTTATGATCAAGGCGCGGGCTTGTTCGAAATGCAAGCGAGCAACGGTCGCGTCTCGGCGCAGCCGGTGTGGTTGAACAAGAACATGCGCAATCACATGGCCACGAGCGTTTATCATGAAGGCCATCTTTACGGTTTTGACGAAGCGAACTTCAAGTGCCTCGACGTGGCGACCGGCGAAGACAAATGGAAAACGCGCGGACTCGGCAAGGGCACGCTCATGTATGCCGACGGCCATTTCCTCGTGCTCAGCGAGCGCGGCAAACTCGTGCTCGTCGAAGCCACGCCTACGGCCTATGTCGAAAAAACGAGCGCGCAAGTTTTGCGGGGAAAATGCTGGACCATGCCCTCGCTCGCCAACGGCAAACTTTACTTGCGAAATGAAAAAGAAATGGTATGTTTGGATCTCAAAGGCGGGATTTGAAGTCGGAATGAGCTGCATCTTCTCGCTGTCATTCAGAAAGAATCTTTTTACTCGCTGGAGATATGGCCAGTGCTTAAATGGATTCCTTCTGAATGACAACTTTAAATTGAGTCGAAGTAAATTGCGCATGAGTTTTCATGAACCGCGAAGCCCTCATTCAATTCTGCCGTAAACTTCCGCACGCCACCGAAGACGTTAAATGGGGCAGCAATCACGTCTTCTCCGTCGGCGGAAAAATGTTCGCCGTGTTTGATCTCAATGACGACGTTTCCGTTTCGTTTAAAGCCACGCCCGCAACTTTTGATCTGCTCACCACCAAAGCCGGCGTCGTGCCCGCGCCGTATTTGGCGCGCGCCAATTGGATTGCAATCGTAAAAAAGAATGCGTTGCCCGCCGCGGTAATCAAACAACTCTTGCGCGAATCGTATCACCTGGTGGCCGCCAAGCTTCCCATGAAAACGAAAAAAGAGCTGCGGCTCATTGGTTCTTCTCGGTAAAATAAAAACCTACGCAAGTTTTCAGACGACGTGAAAACTTGGGTCCTTCGGGCAGCACAAAAAATTTCCAGCGGATAGAAGAACCCAACTGATGAGTCAGCTTACCAGTTGGGTTCTTCTAGCAGTTGGAAAAGCTAATCACAAAACTATTCGGCGAAACTCGGTGCCTTCGGTGTCACTCGGCGGCAGAGCTTTTCCACCGAAATTCGCCGAAGTCACCGAGTGTCGCCGAGAAAAACTTGTGTAGCCAGCTTCAAACTAAGAAGCAAAAGCGTTTGGTTTGATTTAAAAATAAGAAGGACGTTTATGAAAATTCGGACACTGCTGTATTGTATTTTGCTCTTCGCGAGCGCGCATGCTTTCGCGCAGCAAAGAAAGAAGACGCCGCCGCCCAAGCCTGCGGAAGCCGCGCCGGTGTATGATTGGCCGCAATGGCGCGGCCCAAATCGCGACGGCATTTCGAGTGAGACCGGCTTGCTCAAAACCTGGCCCACGACCGGCCCAAAAATTTTGTGGCGCGCAGGGTCCGGCGAAGGTTATTCCGGCATTGTGATTTCACAAGGCCGCGGCTTCACGAGCTTTGGCGCGGGAAGCAACGAAGTGACGGTTGCGTTCGAGGCCAGCACCGGAAAAGAACTTTGGCGCGTCACCCTTGATGCAAAGTTGAGCGATGATCAAGGCGACGGCCCGCGCTCCACGCCCACGGTGGACGGCGATCTCGTGTTTGCGTTGAGCGGCAACGGCCGCCTCGCCGCACTCAATGTCAAAGACGGCAAGAAAATTTGGGAGCACAATCTGCGTGCGGAATATGGCGGTCGCGTGCCGCGTTGGGGCGTTTCCACTACGCCGTTGGTGGAAGGCAACATGTTGATCGTCGACGTCGGCGGCAAATCCGGCCATTCGGTGATGGCGTTCAACAAAGCAACGGGCGCGGTGATTTGGAAATCTGAAACCGATGTGCCCGGTTATTCCGCGCCGATTGCGATCAATTTCAACAACGCGCGCAAGATTCTCGCATTCACGGGCACTGCGCTCGTCGGGCTTGCGGCGAGCGACGGCCGAGCGCTGTGGCGTTACACGTGGGAAACCGAGTACGACGTGAATGCCGCCACGCCGATTTTCATCGCGCCCGACAAAGTTTTCATCTCGTCGAATTACGGCAAGGGCAGCGCGCTTTTACAAATGCAAACCAACAACGGCAGCGCGAGCGTGCGCGAAGTGTGGAAGAGCCGCGACATGAAGAATCATTTCTCCTCTTCCGTGCTGTATCAAAATCATCTCTATGGTTTTGACAACGCGTTTCTGACCTGCCTCGATCTCGCTACGGGCAAAGCGAAATGGCAACAGCGCGGCTTTCAAAAAGGATCTCTGCTTTTAGCCGACGGGCATCTCATTGTTCTCGGCGAGCAAGGTAATCTCGCGTTAGTCGAAGCTTCGCCCGCGGCTTATCAAGAAAAAGCGAGCGTGCAAATTTTAAAAGGAAGATGTTGGACCATGCCCACGCTCGCGAACGGCAAACTTTATCTGCGCAATCAAAGCGAGATGCTGTGTTTGGATATGAATGGGAAGAACTAACCGCGGGATTGGAGTCGTGGAGTTTTGGATTGAGGGATTGTTGGGGCGATAGAATGATAGGGCGCTCGCTTTCGCTGCTCGTGAACATCGCCCTCCTCGTGATGTCATTCTGGAAGAAACTTCCCTAGCGCTGGGTTTGGCGCCTGTTGCTAGAGAAGTTCCTTCCAGGATGGCATTTTTTCCTTGTTCCCAAACTCTGTTTGGGAACACACTTGTTCGAGAAACTCCGTTTCATTGCGTTCAGAAATAAATTGAAACAGAGTTTCAAACTCATTTGCGTTTCCCAACAGAGTTTGGAAACGAGAATATCTTTCACCTCAAAGGGAGCTGCTTCAAATCATGAAAAAAACTTCTGTGCTGTTATTCGCCGCGCTTGTTGGTAACGCAGCATTCGCGCAAGAGCGTGAGCCGGAGAAAAGTTATACTTCGCAAGACACGGTGCACGTGTTTGCCGAGCGCGATATGCGCATTCCGCTCACGAGCACGACCGCGACGAAACTCGACGCGCCGTTGCGTTTGACGCCCGCGAGTGTGGGCGTGGTGCATCGCGCATTGTTTGAAAATCAAGAGGCCGTGGTGATGGGTGACGCGCTGCGCAACGTGAGCGGCGTCAATTCGCAAACCGGCTTCGGCGTATTCGATTACTTCAGCATTCGTGGCTTTGAATCCATCTCCAACGGCCTCGTGCTCACCAACGGCGCGCCCGAGCCGGAAGTGACGTTCTACAATTTGTATAACATCGAGCGCGTGGAAGTGCTCAAAGGCCCGAGTGCGTTTCTCTATGGCGGCAATCCGCTTTCGGGCGTGATCAATCTCGTGCGCAAAGGCCCGGAGTTTGAGAATTTTCTCTTCGCCACGAGCGGCGTGGGCAAATTTCAATCGTATCGCAGCACGGCCGATCTCAGCCTCGCGCATCGTGCTTCGGGCGTGGCGTTTCGCCTCAACGGCCTGTGGCAAGATTCCGAAAGCTTTCGCGACGGCAAAGAGAACTCGAATGCGAGCATTAACCCCGCGCTGCTTTGGCAACCGAATGAACGCCTCACGCTCGAATTTAATTTCGAGCGCATCGACAGCGAGTATCATTCCGATGCGGGCTTGCCGATTTTCAACGGCGCGGTCGTGAACGTGCCGCGCACGCGCTCGTATCAATCGCCGTTTGATATTTCCGACCAACTGCTTGCGCGCGGCCGCGTTGATTTGAATTATCTCGCGGGCAAACATGTGACCGTGCGCAATAAATTTTACTACACGGATTTGGATTGGCAAAGCAACGGCACACTGTTCAATTTCACCGCGCCGAACGCGACCGGCTCGCTCGATGTTTATCGCACACTCACACTGCTTGATGATCGTCAGAAACTTTTCGGCAATCAACTCGAAGCATTGTTCAATTTTCATACGGGCACGGTGGCGCACAAGCTCGTCGCCGGATTTGAGTATACGCGCCTCGCGGATGATTTCACTTTCGATGTTGCCTTCTTGCCGACGATCGACGTATTCAATCCGCGCGAGTTTGCGTTGCCCGGCCAGTACGATCCGCGCCAAGCATTGATTCCCGGCCAATCGCTCATCGCAGAAGCGCGCCACACTGTGCTCGCGCCGTACTTCGCAGATCAACTCGCGCTTTCCAAGCAAGTTCATGTTTTGCTCGGCGGCCGTTTCGATAAGATCAATTATGAAGAGCAGAACACGAAGACCGAGCGCGATGACAACAAGTTCAGCCCCATGGCAGGCGTGACGTTCGCGCCGACGAACAATTTTTCGCTCTATGCGAGTTACGGTCGCGCTTTCGCGCCGCCTTCAACGCTCGTCATCGGCGAGCGCAAAGCCGAAGAGAGCACGCAGTATGAAGTCGGCTTCAAACGCCGTTACTATGACGGTCGTTTGCACACGACGCTCGCGCTGTATCAGTTGCAAAAAGAAAATCTCGCGATTCCCAACGAGACGGGTGTGCTCAAAGAAACCGGCGATCAACGTAGCCGCGGCGTGGAGCTGGAAGTCGCGCTGCATGCTTCGCGCAATCTGCAGGTCTTCATGAACTATGCGTACAACGATGCGGAGCTTACGAGCTTCCGCGAGTTTGTGCAGACTTTCACCGGACCGATTATCGCCGATCGCTCCGGTAACACGCCTGCGTTCGCGCCCAAGCATCTCATGAATGTGTGGGCAAACCAAGAGTTTGATTTCGGGCTTGGCATTGGCCTCGGCGCACGCTATATTAGCGAGCAATTCATCGCGGAAGACAATGCGTTTGCGATCGACAATGTGCTCACGCTCGACGGTTTGCTGTACTATGATTTCGGCCCGTGCCGTGTGAACGTGAATTTCAAAAACCTCACGGATCGCAAATACTTCACGCGCGGCTTCGGCACGACCTCCGTGATTCCCGCCAATCCGTTCGCGGTGTATGGCGGCATCGAGTTGGCTCTGTAATTTTACGTGCCGTTCATTTGCAAAGTGTGCGGCACGTCGAGTTCATTAAAACAAACTCGTGCGGATTTGAGATGCCGACAATCCTGATCGAGGAATTTAAATTCCGTTTCTATTCTTCTGATAGAAATGAACCGCCCCATGTTCACGTTTTGCGCGGCGGCAATGAAGCGAAAGTTTGGCTCCAGCCGGTGTTGATTGAGCACAACTACGGCTACAATCAAGCCGAGTTGAATCAGGTCTTGAAGTTGGCAAGGCGACATCAGGATAAACTACTGGAGGCTTGGAATGCTTACTTCAGTTGAAACGACGAGCGCTCGCGTCGGCGCGACAGACGTCAAATTCATCAACAGCGTGCTTTCCATTACGCTCACGGACGGACGCGAGATCAACGTACCAATGGATAGAGTCGACTGGCTCGCGTGGCTTCGCAATGCGACGGTCGAGCAACGCAGCAAATGGTCGCTTGAGCCTAATGGCTATGCGGTCTATTGGGAAGAGCTAGATGACGGCATCGAGATTTGCCATCTTCTCGAGATGAAACCGCTGGTTTGAAGTAAATAAAAATCTATGAAGAACTGTTGCAGTCAAGAGTGACAAATTAAGAACTATGAATGCCTACGACGTGATCATCATCGGCGGCGGGCCGGCCGGCTCGACCGCCGCTGCTTTATTAGCCGAAAAAGGTCATCGCACGCTCTTGTTGGAGCGGGAAAAATTTCCACGCTTCAAAATCGGCGAGTCGCTCATGCCCGGCACGTATTGGACGCTGCAACGTTTGGGCATGATCGACAAGCTCAAAGCGAGCGCGTTTCCGAAGAAGCACAGCGTGCAATTTTACTCGCGCACGGGCAAGGCTTCGATGCCGTTTTATTTTTTTGAAAATGATCCGCACGAAAGCTCGGTCACGTGGCAAGTATTGCGCAGCGAGTTTGACCTCATGATGCTCGAAAACGCGGCGGAGAAGGGCGCGGAGGTGCGGCAAGAAACGAGCGTGCTCGACGTGCTCTTCGAAGGTGAGCGTGCGGTCGGCGTGCGAACGAAGAGCGCAACGGGTGAGACGAACGATTTCGCGGCGAAGATGATCGTCGATGCCAGCGGCCAAAGCGCGTTGCTCGCGCGCAAACTCAAGCTCACGGAAGTCGAGCCGCGTTTGAAAAAGGCTTCGATCTACACGCATTTCAAAGGCGCGCTGCGCGACTCCGGCGTTGATGAAGGCGCGACGCTCGTGCTGCACACCGAGAATCAAGACTCGTGGTTTTGGTACATTCCTTTGCCCAACGACGTCGTGAGCGTGGGCGTGGTCGGCTCGCTTGATTATCTCTTGCAAAATCGCAGCGAAGACGCGCAAACGATTTTCGAAAGCGAGCTTGCCAAGTGCGCGGCGTTGCAACCGCGTTTGCAAAACGCGCAACAGCTCTTTCCCATGAAAACCACAAAGGATTTTTCTTATCGCACCAAGCAAATGGCCGGTCCCGGCTGGGTGCTCGTGGGCGACGCCCTCGGCTTTCTCGATCCGATCTATTCTTCCGGCGTGTTTCTCGCGCTGCGCTCCGGCGAGTTGGCCGCGGACGCGATTCATGAGGCGTTCGCGCAAAACGATTTCTCCGGCAGCCAGCTTGGAAAATTTCGCGGCGAGTTTGTCGAAGGCATGGAAGCGATTCGCAATCTTGTGTATGCGTTCTACACGCGTGACTTCAGCTTCTCGCACTTTTTGAAAACTTTCCCCACGCATCGGCAAGACATCATCAACCTGCTCATCGGCAACGTGTTCCGCACCAGCTTCGACGGCGTGTTCGACGACATGAGCACGATGTGCGATCTGCCGCATGGAGAGAAAGCTGCGAGTCGCTTGACTGCTGAATGAAGCGTCGTGCTGTTCAATCAAAACCAAAGCTAAGACAGAAAGATGGAGGACAGAAAAATTTTTCTGACCTCCATCTTTCTGTCTTCAAGCTTTTAGTTGATTCTCTCTCTAAAGCAAAGCCGAGTATGAAAAAAAACTTTTCCGGCTTCACCATCTTTCTGTTCCTCTTTGTCTCCTCCCTCCTCGCCCAAGACTGGCCGCAGTGGCGCGGGCCGCAACGCGACGGTGTTGCAGGCGGCGTTGTGCTCCCGCAAGCTTGGCCTGCGAATCTTATCAAGAAATGGCAAATCGAAGTCGGCGTGGGCTATGCCTCGCCGCTCGTCGTTGCCGGAAAAATTTTTCTTCACGCGCGCAAAGCCGAGCAGGAAGCCGTTTATTGTTTGAATGGCAACGACGGCAAAACCATTTGGCAGAAAAGTTATCCCGCGCCGTATGAAATGAACTTCGCTGCGGTTGCGCATGGCAAAGGCCCGAAGTCCACGCCGGTGATTCACAACGGCAAGCTTTATACATTTGGCATTAGCGGCATCGTCTCGTGTTTCGAGGCGGCGACCGGCGAGTTGAAGTGGCGCAAAGAGTTTTCAAAAAAGTTTGCGCAAACTTCGCCCGCGTTCGGCGTTTCCATGTCGCCGCTCGTGGAAGATAATTTCGTGATCGTGCATGTCGGCGGCCCGAGCAAAGGCGCGCTGATGGCGCTCGACGCAATGACCGGCGAAACCAAATGGAGTTGGGAAGGCGACGGCCCCGGTCATGCTTCGCCGATTGTGATGACGGCGCACGGCGTGAAGCAAATCATCACGCAGACGCAGAACTATTGCGTCGGCATTGCTCTCGTTGACGGCAAGCTGCTTTGGCAAATGCCGTTCACAACGGACTATGATCAAAACTGCGTGACGCCGCTCGTTTATAAAGACCTGATCATCATTTCCGGTTTGGATAAAGGCACGAGCGCGTTGCGATTGAGCAAGAGTGGCAACGCGTGGGTCGCGGAGCAAGTGTGGCACAATACCGAGATGTCGATGTACATGAGCTCGCCCGTGCTCGCCGGCGATTTACTCTTTGGATTTACGGACCAACGTCGCGGCCAATACTTTTGCCTCGATGCAACGAGCGGCAAAACATCGTGGACGAGCGAGGGCCGGCAAGGCGAGAACGCGGCGCTGCTCAATGTCAACGGCATGCTCTTCTTGTTGAATAACGCGGGCGAGTTAATCATTGCCAAAGCGAGCGCAAAAGCCTTCGAGCCGATCGCAAAGTACGACGTCTCCACAAGCGCAACGTGGGCGCACCCGGCGATAGTGGGCAAGCAGATCATCGTGAAAGATACGGCCACGCTTTCGAGTTGGAGTTTGGAATAGAACAAAGTGCTCTGCCACGGTTGCACCGTGGCTTGCGTTTGGCATTGAGCAACGATCGCAAGGGCATCATTGAACGAGCGAAGTTGAAGGTGGAGATTTTTTAACCCATAGATTTTGAAAGTAAACTCAGTTTGATGTCAATCAAATGGAGACTCATATGGCACGTCTCGAAATCGGAAAACATCTTGCTGCTGACACGAGAATCTGCGGCGGCCGTTTGATCTTCAAAGGTACACGAATACTCGTAGCCGACGCTTTGGAACTGCACGAAATCGGTTATTCGCCCGAAGCGCTGGTGCAGCAGTATCGCGGCGCGATTACGTTGGAAGCTGTTCGCGAGGCGTTATCGATGATTCGGCGCGGTTTGGTCAAAGAGGTTTACCACTCACGAGCCGCAGCGTGGTTATCCTTGATCACAACATTCCCGATGATCAAGCAGAAAAGTTGAAAAGCTTGCGCATTCATTTTCGACAGATCGGGCATGGAGTCGGGCGGCCTGAATGGGATGATCAACAGGAGATTTTGCGCTATCTTCATCGCGAGAAGGCGGCAACGTTTTTTACGCGCGATCTCGGTTTTTTCCGTCCGCCACATACTTCTTTCAATTATTGTATTGTAGTCTTAACGGGTTCTGTGCTTGAAGTGGCGTCGCTGATCCGTCGATTCATGAGTCATCGAGAATTTCGTGCAAAACGAAATCGGCAAGGCAAAATCGTCAAGCTTTCTGCTGAAAGAATTTCTTGGTGGGAAGTTAGGGAAGCACGCCAGCAAACCATGTCATGGTAATTGCAAACGGCTGTAGTAACCAACACGGAGAGAGGATATGAAAAATTCGTCGGTGCGAGCGCTGCTTTATCTCGGCCTCGTCGTGCTTTATTTGCTCCACAATGATCTTTGGTATTGGAACGACGCGCGCCTCGTGCTCGGCCTGCCCATCGGGCTCGCGTATCATTTCGGCTTTTGTTTGGCAGCGTGCGGTCTGCTCTATTTGCTGGTGAAATTCGCGTGGCCGCGCCATCTCGAAGTTGAAACCGAAGAGGAGGCGCGCTCGTGACCATCACCGTCATCTTTGTTTATCTCGCGATTGTGCTCGCAGTCGGCACGCTCAGCCACAAACTTTTTCGCGGCACCGGCGAAGATTACTTCGTTGCGAGCCGCAGTTTTGGGCCGTTTCTTTTGCTCATGTCGCTCTTCGGCGCGAACATGACCGCGTTCGCGATTCTCGGCGCTTCGGGCGAGGCCTATCATCACGGCATCGGCGTGTTCGCGCTCATGGCTTCCTCTTCCGCGCTCATCATCCCTTCCGTGTTCTATTTCATCGGCACGCGCTTGTGGTCGCTCGGCAAACGCCTCGGCTACCTCACTCAGATTCAATACTTCCGCCAACGTTATGACTCCGACTTTCTCGGACTCGTGCTCTTCTTCGTCATCTCCGCGTTGATGATTCCCTACATTCTCGTGGGCTTCATGGGCAGCGGCATCACGCTCAGCCAAATCACCGGCGGCCAGTTGCCGGAATGGCTCGGCGGATTAATCGTGTGCGGCGTCACGCTCGCGTATGTTACGTATGGCGGCATGCGCGGCACCGTGTGGGTGAATACGTTTCAAGTGCTCGTGTTCATGACCTTCGGACTTGCCGCGTTCATCGTGGTGTTCAACAAATTCGGCGGCGTCGCCGCGGGCATGCAACTCGTCGCGGAGAAGCGGCCGGACTTGCTCATACGCGGCGAACACATCACGCCGTTGCAGTTGTTGAGCTATACGTGCATTCCGCTTTCCGTGGGCATGTTCCCGCACATGTTTTTGCATTGGCTCACGGCCAAACGCGCGAGCACGTTTCGCTACACGCTCGTGTTCTATCCGCTCTGCATCGCCGCGGTGTGGATTCCCAGCGTGCTGCTTGGCGTGCTCGGCGTGATTGACTTTCCCAACCTCAAAGGCGCCGCGGCCAACTCCGTGCTCGCGCGCATGATCGAGATGCACGCGCCCGGCGCGCTCGCCGGCTTTCTCGCCGCGGGCGTGCTCTCCGCCATCATGAATTCAATGGACTCGCAAGCGCTCGCCATCGGCACGATGTTCACGCAAGACATCGTGCGCCATTACGGCTTTCACGACAAGATGAGCGAGAAGCAGCAAGTGCTTTACGGACGCTTGTTGATCGTCGCCATCGTCGTCGCCACGTACGTGCTCTCGCTGTTTGTCGATCGCAGCATCTTCCGCATCAGCGTGTGGACTTTCACCGGCTTCGCTGCGATGTTTCCCATTGTCGCCGCCGCGGTGTTTTGGAAGCGCAGCACGAAGTATGGCGCGCTCGCTTCGGTGTTCAGCGTCGCGGTGTTGTGGCTCTATTTCTTCTTCAACAACATCGAAGACGTGGGCAGCGGCATGATGCCCGTCGCGATCATTCTCATCGTGTCCGCCGCGGCGATGGTGATTGTTTCGCTTTTAACCAAGCCGCCCGCACCGGAAGTTTTGCAAAAGTTTTTTCCGGATGAGAATGCGAGCGGCGTTGCAAAAGCCATGAGCAGCGCACGCTAATCTAAAACTGTCATCCTGGAAAGGAACTTCCCTCGCGCTCGAGATAAAGCTTGTTTTGAGAATTATGCCGAGGACGAGGGAAGTTTCTTCCAGAATGACAGGGTAAAAGAATGTTGAAGTGAGTTCTCCTAGTATTTTATCGAGCCTCTTCCTTTTATTGGAGACGCAGGCAATAACGCACCATTGAGTCCAGCTTTTAATTCTGGTTGGAATGGTGTTGGAGCAGTGGGGAATTTTGCAAACTATTAAATCTAAATTGAGGACAATAAAATGATGACACGAACTCTCTGTTTCTTTGTTTTTGTGCAGTTAGGAATTTTGCAGGCCGCTTTGGCTCAAACTGTTAACCAAAGTCTCATCCCTAAAAACGAATCGCTTCCAACTGCTTTTGTTGAGATTCAATCTCGATTACTGGCCGCAAAGGATTCTTCGTCAACAAAGATAAGCGTTGTTCCAATCATTGCTTTTGGCGTAGGAGGTTTCATTTTGGGTGGCATCATCGGCGCCCAAATTGATCAAGGAGGCCCGTTGGAAATCACTGAAGCGGAATGGAAAACCATGATCATTGGTGCTGCGGCAGGAGTTACTGTCGGATGTATTTTAGCAAAAGAGAAGAAAAAGTGAAAACAATCGCGGGAAAATCGCCCGACAGTATCAGTCCATTCCGGATATTATTTTGAAAAAACATGAGATCTCTGGTTGAGCATTTACGATCAATGATCGTCGTGTTGCTGGTTTTGAGCCTTCTGTTGTTTGGCTGTTCGAGGATGCGGACTCTCCATTCTCCAGTAGAGCTCGACACTAAAAAATCTTACCATGCCTTGATCAACAAAAAAGTCAAAGTGCATTGGCATAACAATAACATGATCGAGGGAGTTCTTTCTGAGGTAAGAAACGATTCAATAACCGTTATTTCCACCTCCCCCAAATCATCAATACGAATCGCGCAGCAAGACGTAAATCACATTGATGTCTTTGAACCGGATAATAGTGTTCTAATTGCGAGCGCCGTAGTGGTGGTTTTTGTCATTATGTTTTTAAGCGTAAAAGGACTTGCCGCCGGCATTTCGAGCGCGGGGCATTGAAACTATGGGAGTATTCTTCAAATGATTCGTTTCGGCACATAGCCGTCTTTTGTAGGTTGGTTGTATCGAAAGGCAACGGAAATTTGCATTGACAGCGCTTCACCCTTTGGCTATATTGCAACGCTCGCTCGAACACTCGACGAGCGTTTTTTATTTCAAACCGCAAAACCAAGAGTCGCCGACATGCCCACGCGCAAACACATTCACGCCGAAGAGTTGCCCGCGCCGCCGGAGCGCGTGTTCGCCATGCTGCACACACCGAGCGCGATTCGACATTGGTGGAGCGCCTCGCGCGCCATTGTGCTCGCGCGGGAAGGCGGCGTGTGGATGGCCGCGTGGGGCGAGCGTGAAGATGATCCCGATTACATCACCGTTGCCACCATCGCCGCGTTCGAGCCGCCGCGCCGCATTCTCTTCACCGATTACAAATACTACGCGAAGAGCGGCCCGCTGCCGTTTCAGGCCGACTTCACCACCGAGTTCACAATCGAGCCGCGACTGAACGGCGCGCTCTTGCGTGTTTGTCAAGACGGCTTTCCGTGCGAACCGATTGCCGATGCGTTTTATCAAGGCTGTGAAGTCGGTTGGCGCAACACGTTCGAAGGCATTCGGCGCTTTCTCGCGCAGGCGAACTGAAATCAGGCACACCTCTACCGGAAATGGCGATTAAATTTCCAGCCCGTTTTTTCGAACCACGAATGGGCGCTAATTCTTTTCCCGTTCATTCGCGATTTAGAAATGACGAGACTTTCGCCTGATTTGCAGTATCAGGCGGAGTTGGGCGATAGCAGCAATGCAAAACTCAGGTTATAAAAGTGGCTTGCGTAATCGTCCCATGAGCAAAAGCTTTTTTGGTCCTGTCGCTGCTTCACCGAGGGTTCATCTCCGCTTGTTTTCCGAGGTGGCCTCTTCAAGCGAGGTGACTTCAAAGCGATGGCATCCCGTCACCGAAGTGATATTTTCAAACAACCAGAATTCATTGCCGCCGTAGCCCCGCCCCTCTTGTGGGGCGATTTATATGCACAACACTACAAAAGGAACTCGCATGAAACCGTTGCTCCGCACCGCATTCGCCTTTTTCGCTTTGCTTTGTCTCTCCGTCACCAGCACGCACGCACAAAACCCCGAAGAAGCTGCCGCACGCAAACCTCTCGAAAATTATTTGAAGGGCCATGCCACCGGCGATAGCGCCTACTTCAAAGCCGCATTTCATCCCGAAGCCAAACTCTTTTGGATGCGCGACGGCAAATTCACGCAACGCACCAGCGCCCAATACATTTCCGGCGCCACCGGCAAACCCGCGGAGGATGAAGCGCAACGCAAGCGCCACATCGCGAGCCTCGATATTACCGGCAACACCGCGGTCGCCAAAATCGTGCTCGACTATCCCAACGCCTTAATCACCGATTACATGTCCCTGCTCAAAGTCGACGGCGAGTGGAAGATCATGAACAAGATCTTTAATGTGGAGCCGAAAAAGAAATAAAGCGAGGATCGCTACTCCGAGCGCGCCGCTGCCTGCGTTTCACACCTCCGAGATTTTCATTCAGTAGGAATTCTTTTAAGCACAGGAAAGAGCCTCCAGCGAGTAAAAAGATTCCTGCTGAATGACATATCAAGAGGAGAAAAATCTAAGCGACGTCGCGCTAAAAATAGTTTTGCCCCAAAATCGTTTTGCTCATCGTCTCGGTTTGCTTATGAAAATCGCCTATATCGCAGCCGGCGCGGGCGGCATGTATTGCGGCAGTTGCATTCATGACAACACGCTCGCCGCGGCCCTGCAAAAGCTCGGGCATGAAGTCGCGCTCATTCCCACCTATACGCCGCTGCGTACCGACGAGAATAACGTCGCGCAGGAAAGAATTTTTTTCGGCGGCATTAACGTTTATCTCGAACAAAAATTCCCGTGGTTTCGTCGCAGCCATCCTCTGCTGGAGCGCTTGCTCAACAATCGCGGCCTGCTTAATTGGGCCGCGAGCATGGGCGCCTCAACCGACGCGAAAGATTTGGGCGCCCTCACCGTTTCCGTATTGCAAGGCGAAGAAGGACGGCAGCAAAAAGAATTGGCGCACCTCGTCGCTTGGCTGCGCGACGAATACAAACCCGATCTCGTGCAACTCACCAACTCCATGTTCGCCGGCTTCGCGCGCGAATTGAAACGCGAGCTGCGCGTGCCCGTGCTGTGCGCCATGCAAGGCGAAGATATTTTCCTTGAAGGGCTGGGCGAGCCATATAAAACACAAGCGCTGCAAGTGCTGCGCGAACGCGCAAGAGAGATTGACGGCTTCATTGCCACGAGCCATTATTATGCAACCTTCATGGCCGAATATCTCGCCGTGCCGCGGGAAAAAATTCATGTCGTGAAGCTGGGCATCAATCTCAATGGACATGGACAAAGCGCGAGCCGCAACGGTGCAACGCCTTTTGTCATCGGCTATCTCGCGCGCATTTGCCCAGAGAAAGGTTTGCATCTGCTCGTCGAAGCTTTTCATCTGCTCACCCAAAAGCTCGGACGCAATGCCGTGCGCCTCAAAGTCGCCGGCTATCTTGGCAAGCGCGATCAAAAATATTTTGAAGCTCAGATGCAGAAGATCGAAGCGTTGGGCTTGCAAGATGCGTTTGAATATCACGGTGAAGTGGATCGAGCGCAGAAGATAAATTTTCTGAATAGCCTGCACGTTTTCTCTGTGCCCACCATGTATAAAGATCCCAAAGGCCTTTCGATTCTCGAAGCGCTCGCGAATGGTGTGCCCGTGGTGCAGCCGCGCCACGGTGCGTTTCCCGAAATGCTGCAAGCAACACAAGGCGGTCTCTTAATCGAGCCGGAGTCGGCCGCGGCGCTTGCAAATGGAATTTTAGAATTATATCATAACCCCGCGCGCCGCGCAGAATTGGGCCGACAAGGCCAAGCCGCGGTGCAACGCGAGTTGAGCGATGCAAAGATGGCGGAGGCGACGTTGGAAGTGTATCGGCGTTTCGTGCCTTCGCGCGATGCGAGTGAAAGAGCAGTGAAGCCTGTTGAAGTTCGCGAAGTGTAGTACCTGAATTTTGCACTTCTTTTTCGTTCCTTGACAAACGCGCTTGCGAAAGTGTGATAAAACCCCTTTCTTTACAGGACAAAATCACGACTAGCCGCTCTGCCCCTTAACCGCGAAAGGACACCCAGATGGTGGCTG
>JAYRWE010000076.1:0-27166 GCA_041918175.1 bacterium | reverse complement strand
TCGGATGGTTTATCAAGCACCCCGTTAGGGGTGCCATGTTTATAGAGAATCACCCACAAGCTGTGATTAAACTCCTTTAGGAGTGGCATGTTATGATTTCCATCTGTGTCCAGCATTCAAAATGTGGGTAAAGATCAGCTTAAAAAGAAAAGGGGAGAAAAACCTGCATGAGTCTTCAATTCTCCTCCTTCTCTTCTCAAGAGCAGGAGGCCGGGGGATGAGTTCGGAAGTATGAAGATTACCGAACTTGATCGTCAAATTTCATTAGGCGTTACTACGCGCGCAAGCCATTGCAACGGCTTCATATGGTGCGGCGCGGCGGCAATTGTCTTTGCATCTCGCGCAAGAAATTTTATATTGTCGCGCTTAAAAATTGAACGGTGCTGCAACACGAACTGCTTCCGATGGTGTTCAACTCTCAACGACCTCTTTATGGCACTGGCGAACTTGAATCAACTCGAAAAAGAATTGCAGCGCAAGTTGAGCGGCGAGGTCACGTTTGATCAGGTGACGCGGCAGATTTATAGCACAGATGCGAGCCTTTATGAAATCGAGCCGCTGGGTGTGATTACGCCGCAGGGGGAGAACGATGTGGTGCAAACGATTCGCACCGCGGCGAAGTATGAGGCGGCGATTTTGCCGCGCGGCGGCGGCACGAGCCTCGCGGGACAAACCGTGGGCAAGGCGCTGGTGCTCGATTGTTCGAAACACATGACCGCGGTGCGCGAAGTCAATGTGGAAGAACGTTGGGCGCGCGTGGAGCCGGGCATTGTGCGCGATGTGTTGAATGCGCACCTCAAGCCGACGGGATTGCACTTCACGCCGGATGTGGCCACTTCGAGCCGCGCGACGGTGGGCGGAATGATCGGCAATAATTCCGCGGGCACGCATTCGATTGTGTATGGCAAGACGGTGGATCAAGTCATTGCATTGCGCGCGGTGTTGTCGAACGGTGATGTGGTGGAATTTAAAGCGCTCACGCCGGCGGAGTATGAGCAGAAGTGCGGCCAGGAAGATTTAGAGGGCAATATCTATCGCGCAGTGCGGCGCTTGGTGCATGAGAATGCGGATGAGATTCGCGCGCGCTTTCCGAAAGTGATGCGGCGCGCGGGCGGGTATAATGTCGATCTGTTGCTCGGCGAAGAGCATTGGAATCTCGCAAAGATTGTGTGTGGCTGCGAAGGCACGCTCGCGTTTGTAACCGAAGCAACGGTGCGGCTTGAGCCGTTGCCGAAAGCCACGGCGTTGTTGATGGCGCATTTCAAGGATAATTTCGAAGCTGTGGCCGCGGTGGAAGCGATGCTGAAGTATCATCCTGCCGCGGTGGAGTTGCTTGATCGTCCGATTCTAAGTTTGGCCGCGCAGAATTTGGAGGTGCGCAAGTATTGTACGTTTGTGGAGGGCGAGCCGGAAGCGTTGCTCATGATTGAATTCTTCGGCGACACACCGGAGGAAGTGATGGCGCGGCTCGAACCTGCACATGTGGAGTTGATGCAAAAGCATCGTGCGTATGCGTGCACGCGCGCGCTGACGGCAAAGGAGCAAGCGAATGTGTGGCATGTGCGCAAGGCGAGTCTCGGTTTGTTGCAAGGCTTGAAGAGTGATTTCAAACCGACGGAGTTTATCGAAGACGCGGCGGTGCCGATTGCGGTGCTGCCGCAATACTTGCGCGAGGTGGTTGATCTGGTGCGACGCCATGAGCGCGAGGTGACGATGTATGCGCACGTGAGCGTGGGCCTGACGCATGTGCGGCCGTTTCTGAATCTCAAACAAGCGGAGGACGTGCGCATCATGCGCAGCATTTCGGAGGGCGTGCTGGATTTGGTGTTGAAATATGGCGGCATGATGAGCGGGGAGCACGGCGACGGTTTGGTGCGCAGTTATTTGAATGAAAAATTTTTCGGGCCGAAGCTGTATCAGGCGTTTCGAGAAATTAAACGCGCATTCGATCCGCAAGGCCGCATGAACCCCGGTAAGATTGTGGAGGCGCAGGGCATTGAAGAAAATTTGCGTATTGGGCCGCAGAGCAACGGCCATGATCCGCACACGCATTTTCATTATCTCGAGGATCGCGGCTTCCGGCGCGCGGTGGAAATGTGCACGGGCGTCGGCGAATGCCGCAAAGTGTTGGGCGGCACGATGTGCCCTTCGTATATGGCCACGCGCGACGAAGAACACTCCACACGGGGCCGCGCGAATGCGTTGCGCGCGGCGATGACGGGCAAATTGGCCCAAGGCTTTGGCGATAAAAGACTCTTCGAGGTGTTCGAGCTTTGTCTCGCGTGCAAAGGTTGCAAGGCGGAGTGTCCCTCGAATGTGGATATGGCGAAGTTGAAGTATGAGTTTCTCGCGCACTATTACGATGCGCATCGCATTCCGCTTTCGACGTACTTGTTTGCGCATCCCGAAGTTTTGGGCAAGCTGGCCGCGCCGTTTGCGGGTTTGGTGAATCGTACGTTGCAAAATAACGGCGTGCGTAAGTTGTTGCAAGCGACGCTCGGCGTCGATGCGCGGCGCACGTTGCCGCTCTATGCGCAGGAAACGTTTGCGCGTTGGTTTATGAAGCATGCGCAAGAGGGCAGCGAGGATGCGCGGCCGCGAGTCGCGTTGTTCAACGACACGTTTATGAATTATCACGAGCCGGAGATCGGCATTGCTGCGGTGCGTGTGCTCGAAGCCATGGGCTACCGGGTCGTGCTCGCGCAAGCGGGCTGTTGCGGCCGAGCACTTATCTCCAACGGCTTGTTGCGCAGCGCCCGGCGGCGCGCGGAAACGGTAGTGGATAGTTTAGCCGAACTTGCGGAGAGAAAAATTCCTGTCCTCGGTTGCGAGCCGAGTTGCGTTTCTGCCATCAAAGAAGACTATGTCGATCTCGTGCGCGATGTTCCGATGGCAAAAGGTGTGGCAGCAAATGTCTTTTTGATCGAAGAATTCATCGCGCAACATTGGGACGCGAAGAAGCACGGAGCGCGTTTCAAGCCGCTCGCGGAGAACGTGCTGTATCATGGCCATTGCCATCTCAAGGCTTTGTTCGGCACGCAATCTTCGAAGGACGCGCTACAGCAAACTGCGGGGTGCGCGGCGCATGAAATTGATTCCGGTTGTTGCGGCATGGCTGGCGCGTTTGGTTATGAAAAGAAGCATTATGAAATCTCCATGAAGATCGGCGAGCAGCGCTTGTTCCAGCAAATCAACAAAGCGCCGCATGAGCAACGTGTGGTCGCCAATGGCTTTAGTTGCCGGCATCAAATCGAGCATGGCACGGGCCGCAAGGCGAAGCATGCGATTGAGATCTTGGCGGAAGCGCTCGCGTGAGTGTCGTTCGTTTTCAGCCGCAAGCAGAAGCAATGCAAATTTCGAACTGAAAATTCCTGATCTAAATTTGCAATGCTTTTAAAATCTTTTAGGACAAACCCAAGCGATTAGGACTATGAAACCTCTCTCTCTTTTTGCCCTCCTCCTTTTTCTATTAAGCAACACAACGCATGCGCAGCCCACCCGCGCGCTATACGGTTTCGAACCTACGGGAGCTTTTGGCGGAACGGAGCAAGAAACCGTTGCCGCGCTGCAAGAGCTGGGCGCGAACGCGGTGTTCAGCAACAACCTCTCTCCGGCATTAATGCGCAGCCTACGCGCGGCGAATATCAAAGCCTATGCAACGATCAACGTATTCGGCGAGCAATCGTTGTGGAAGCGCAACCCGCAACTGCGGCCTATGAACAGCAACGGCGAAATGCTCGCCGCCGCGCAAGGCAACGGCATTTGCCCGACGCAACGCTGGTACTGGCCGCGTGTTTTGCGCACCATCACGCAGCGCGCGGAAGCGGGCTATGACGGCGTATGGCTCGACTTCGCGCGCTTCAGCGGCCATTGGGAACAGAGCAAGCCGAAGCTCGAGCGCGTGTGCTTCTGCGATTCTACGCTCGCGGATTTTTCGCGCATGACCGGCATCACGTTTCCGGCCGCTTTGCCGACGCCCGCGTTGAGCGCGTCTGCCGATTCTTCGCGCCCACGCGATCTCGAGAACGCCGCCCAAGCCGCATGGATTATTGCGAATCATCGCAGTGCTTGGCGCAATTACCTCGGCAATGTCATTGCGAGCTTTGTGCAGCAGGCCAAGGAAACGCTCGCAAAGAAGAATGCGAACGCGACACTGGGCATGTTCGCCGTGCCGTGGCAAAGAGACGAGTTTAACTTCGCGATCGTCGAAGTGCTCGGACAAGACTATCGCAAGTTGCGCGAGCAAGTTGACGTGTTCTCGCCTATGCTTTATCACGAGCTGTGCGGCCGCGAGGTGGATTGGATCGCGCGCTTTGTGGATTACACCGCGAAAGAAACCGGCAAGCCGGTGTGGCCCATCATTCAAAGCGATTTGGGCAAGGAGCACCGCGTCTCGGATGATACGTTCGCCGCGGCCGTGCTCAACGCGCTCGATGCGCCTTCGCAGGGCGTGATTATCTTCAATCATAAAGCATTACTCGAAGCGAAGCAAATGCGCATTCTCGGCTCCTCGTGGCGGATGATGCAATGAGCATTTTAACCAGTGCAAGAACCGAATTCGAATTCTATTTTGCGTTTGAAAAGCCAAGCGCTTGCTGCTTATAAAAAGCAGCGCGTGACGATGGCAAGCCATTGCTTTGAAGTCACCTAGCCTGAAAAAATAAAAGTCAGGTAAACAAGCAACGATGATCCCTCGGGGGAGCAGCGACGGAACCAAAAGAGCGGAATAGGTTTCGTAAAAATCTTGTTGCATCGTCGGGCAGAGTTTGTTATCGTAATTCAACGAACGAAAGGTAAGCATGTCGCGCACGCGTAAGATCATTGCTCTGTTTCTACTCATCAGTCTCGCGCAGTCCTTCGCACCGCTCGTGCGGATAGCGACGGAAACTTCGTGCTGCATGAGGGAAGAACAGGCGACGCAAGGTTGCTGCCAAAAGGCCCAACCCGAGACGCAGATGAAATGCTGCCCCGGCGAGGCGCTGCCCGGCGCGATTGCCGCTCTGCCAAGTGTTCCTGCTCCAGAAAAAAATCTTCCGCTTCAACTCGCGGCGCTGGCGAGCAATACTCCAATCAGTTTGCCCGCGGATGATAACGCTGCGAGCTTTGTTTATTCCTCTTTCAATCCGCATCACAGCAACAATCACCGCTATTTGCTTTCCGCCACTCTCCTGCTCTGATTCTTCCTGCAAGGGTGAAGTACGCGCATTGGTGGCGCGTCGCACCGCACTTCCGCTCATTCAATTCTGTATAAAAATCTTTGTCCATGAAATACGCGAAAGAACTTTTCGGGTCATTCGCCTGTTTTGTGAGCGCAACGAAGCTAGCGCGAGCAAGGCTTTCATTTAAGCTCGACGACAACAGCGTAGTGGTTGAACCAAACCAGAGTCGATTTATGAAATGGATTCTTCTAACGGTGATAAGCGGCGCAACGGCTTTCGCGCAAACCGATTCAAGCGCGGTGCTGGAATTGGATGAACTGTTGCGCGCGGCGTTGCTGCACAATCCTGAGCTACGCGCGTTTGACGCGAACCATCGTGCCGTAGAAGCGCGTATTCCACAGAGGAATAGTCTGGAGACGCCGCAATTGAATATCGAAATCGAGGAAGCGCCGGCGGCAGAGCCGTTTCGCACGTCCCAATGGAAGTTTGTGAATTTCGGTTTGACGCAGATGTTGCCCTTCCCCGGCAAACTGAGCAAAGAAAAGAAACTTGCGGAGATCGAGGCCGAGCACGCGCACCATGAGCATTCGGAGAAAGCGCTCGCGGTGAGGGCGCAAGTGAAAGCCGCGTACTTCGAGCTGTACATGCTGCAGCGCAGCCTGGCAGTGAATGAAGAGAACCTCGCTTTGATGCGGCAATTTGTGAACATCGCTCAGGTGCGTTATGCGGTGGGGCAAGTGATGAATCAAGACGTGCTGAAGGCGCATGTCGAGCTTGCTCGTTTGGCGAATGCGCAGATCACCTTGCGCGAGGAAGAAGAAATCGCCAAGGGGAGGTTGAACGTGTTGCTCAATCGCGCGCCGCAATCGCCGCTCGGACGCGCCACAGTGCCGGAGCGCGGCGCATTTTCGTTCAATCTCGAAGAGCTGCACAGCATTGCACTGACGTATCGGCCCATGCTGCATCACGATTCGTTGAGCGTGACCCAAGGCCGCGTTGCCCATGCACTCGCACGCCGACAGTATTGGCCGGATTTCGAGCTTGCGTTTAAGTATGTCACTTCACCGGTTGAAGGGTTTCGCGGCTTCTCAGCAATGGCGGGTGTGAGTTTGCCGTTTGTGCCGTGGGTGATTAAAAAGCAGCGCGGCCGCATTGCGGAAACGCAGTCGGAGGTGCGCATGCGAGAAGCCTGGCTTGACAACACGCGCAACATGATTCGCTTAGAAGTGCAAGAGGCTTTGACCAAAGTGCAAAGCACGCAACGCACGGTCGCGCTGTATCGCGAAACGATTTTGCCACAGGCGGAGCAAGCGCTGCAAGTCACGCTCGCGAATTATCAAACGCGGCAAACGGATTTTCTCATGCTGCTCGACAGTTATCGCATGCTGCAAATGTCGAAGATGGAGTATTACGAAGCGCAGGCGAAATTTGAAATGAGCCTCGCAGAACTGGAGCGCGCGGTGGGGAGAAGGTTGGAGTAGGGGGAATGGTGGATTAGTGGAGTGATGGAGTGTTGTTCGTTTCGTTTTGAGTGATTTGATTGTCGCCTAAAACTGCCATTGCGCAGGAATTGTCATGGCGTTTAGCCACCCGAGCATAATGAGAAAGAGCTCGTAGCGATGCCTTTAGTACCTGAATTTTGCACTTCATTCGCGCCGCCCTTCGCCTGATGATGAATCATCAGGCTAGGAGATGCAAGCCAACTAAAGTTGGCTATCACCCTACGGGTGCTCAGCGATCTTTAGATCGCTTCCACCTTTTAGCCTGATGCTTCAGCATCAGGAGGAGGTTGGCGATTTCACCAATGCAAAATTCAGGTAGTATCTAAAGAGTCAATTCAATGCAAAAAAGCTTTGCGAGTTCTTTGCGTCTTTGCGTGCGCTTTTGATTTTCTTTTGCGCTGCGACTCGTTCGCGTTGCGCATTTTAACCTATTCGCACTCGGTGCCCAAAAGCGTTACGACGAGCGCATTTTCGTCGTAATCCTTCTTAAGCGCTCGGTAGCGTCGCCAACAAATAAAAAATACCCGTGGAATAACACGCGGGTTAATGACACGATCCGTGTTGTGCCTTCGGAGTCAAAGATGAAAAAGCAAATCATGTTTATGCTCATCGGCCTCGTGCTGCTCGCCGTGGCCGCGGTTGTTTTTTATCCCCAATTATTTTCTTCCTCACAAACGGAGCATGCCGCACACGCAGAGGAGTATTACACCTGTCCGATGCACCCTTCGGTGATCAGCGCCAAACCCGGCGCGTGCCCCGTGTGCAACATGGCGCTCGTGAAAAAAAGCAAAGCGCCAGAGACTCCTTCGAATAGTGACATGACCGCGCTCGCAGCCGTGCGCCTTTCTTCCACACAACGCGTGCTGGCAAACGTCGCGACGACGACGTTGACGCGACGTGCGTTGCAGCAAGCAATCAATGCGGTGGGCGTAATCGAAATGGCCGAGCCGAATTTCAAACACATCAGCTCGCGCTTTCCCGGACGGCTCGAAAAACTTTATCTCTCATACACGGGCCAAACCGTGAAAGTCGGCGATCCCGTGGCTGAGGTTTATAGTCCCGAAGCTCTTTCCGCGCAGCAAGAATTTTTGCTCGCATTGCAAGCGAGTGAAGCAAATCAAAGCGCGCAAACGACGATGGCGCAATCCGCGGCAACGATGCTCGCACAAGCGCGACAAAAACTCGTGCTCATGGGCTTGGAGCGGCTCATTGCGGAATTGGAGCAAACGCGCCAAGCGCGCGAGATCGTGACGACCTATTCGCCGATTCGCGGCACGGTGTTGAAGAAGAGTGTTGATCCGCAGCACTACACGTGGGTGGGGCAGGATATGTACGATGTGGCCGATCTTTCCATCGTGTGGATGTATTTCGACGTGTATGAAAAAGATCTGCGCTTCATCAAAAGCAATCAAGCCGTGCGCATCACGAGCGAAGCTTATCCGAACGAAATGTTCCTCGGCAAGGTGACGTTCATCGATCCCGTGCTCAACAATGAAACCCGCACCGTGCGCGTGCGTGTGGAATGCGCGAACCCCGAGGGCAAACTCAAACTCGGCTTGTATGTCACGGCGCAAATTTTAATGCCGAACCATGAGGCGCTCGTGGTGCCGGCCTCCGCGGTGCTTGCAACCGGCAAGCGCAATGTGGTATGGATTGAAGTGGATGGAAATGTTTTTGAGCCGCGCGAGGTCGTGCTTGGCGCGCAGAGTGAAGGACAGTATGAAGTGTTGCAAGGGCTGCAAGGCCACGAGAAGATCGTGGTGAGCGGCGGGTTCTTGCTCGATTCGGAAAGCCAGTTGCAAGCCGCGGCGAAGCCGCATGAACATTGAACGTGGGAGTGTTGGATGATGGATTGGTGGAGTGATGGATTGATGGAGTAGTACCGTGTTGGTTGATCATCCTCCTCAATATGTCATTCTGGAAGAAACTTCCCTAGCGCTTGAGACACATCATGCTTTTGAGAGATGTCGCGAGTACGAGGGAAGGTTTTTACAGAATGACAGGCTGAGATTGACGTGCGTGGAGAATGTCTTTTCGCGTCACGGCGCGAAGCAGGGCTGCGGGAATGGACACCACGGCAAACGTGTCCCCGCTGCCTGCAAAGAACTCAACTTCGTACCCTTCAGCATAATCTGCGGTCGCGGGATGATGTTCGACCGTCGTTCCGATATCACCGGCAACAAGATTTTCTTCGGGCAAATCTTGTGTGAGGACTACGCGTGCAAACAAAGGATAAGTCATGACGGTTACTCCGGAATTAAAGTGACAAATCGTGCGAACGCTTCATGATGACGAATTATCCAAACCGTGCGCAGCCAGCGAGTCTCGCCATTGGGACCTGTTAGCGGCGCAACGATTTCATATTTAGCGCCGAAGATAGATTTTTTTCCAGGTGTCGCTTCCATCGGCAAATGTTGTTCTTTCAAATCCTTTGCAAGGCGCTGCCAATAGGCTTGTTCATATCCCATTTCGCCAAGAAAGCGCGCTTTTGACTTACCTTCAGCATGCGCGGAATTGAGAACGTAATCGCGCAATTTTTCTGGCGCGATAAAAGTGGTTTTTGCAGAAAGCTTCATACGCTCTCATTCTTGTTTCCAGCTTATCGTCTGTCTAAAAATACACGCTTCTTATTTAGAAGGCAATAGACTTTTCTGCCATTTTTCCAGCGCGATGTTGAGCATTCGCATCGCAGAGGAGCTTTTCATGATCGAAAAAATCATCGACTACTGCGCGCGCAACAGGTTCATCGTGATCTTGTTCTACGCCGCCATCATCGTTTGGGGCGTGTGGGCCGTGCAGCACACACCGCTTGATGCGATTCCCGATCTCTCTGAAAACCAAGTCATCGTGTTTACGGAATGGATGGGCCGCTCGCCGCAATTGGTGGAAGATCAAATCACGTTTCCGCTCGTGACGGCGCTGCAAGGCGTGCCGCAAGTGCATGCCATCCGCGCGCAATCTATGTTCGGCATGTCGTTCATCTATATCATTTTTGAAGAGAGCACGGAGCTGTATTGGGCGCGT
Source organism: bacterium (assembly GCA_041918175.1). GTDB lineage: Bacteria > Zhuqueibacterota > Zhuqueibacteria > Zhuqueibacterales > Zhuqueibacteraceae > JABWAN01. The sequence continues at coordinate 17,481 of JAYRWE010000076.1, read as the reverse complement.
AGCCGCGTGTTGGAAAAACTTTCCACCGTGCAAACCATGCTGCCGCCCGGCGCAAAAATGCAACTCGGCCCGGACGGCACCGGCGTGGGTCATGTGTATTGGTACACGCTCGAAGGCAAGCAGGATTTGGGCACGCTGCGCGCGCTGCAAGATTGGTATGTGAAGCTGCATTTGCAAGGCGTGCCCGGCGTCGCGGAAGTGGCTTCGGTGGGCGGATATGTGAAGCAGTATCAGGTCGATGTTGATCCGAATAAAATGAAAGCCTATGGCCTCTCATTGAACGAAGTGCGCGACGCGGTGATGCGTTCGAACAACGACGTCGGCGGCAAGATACTCGAAATCTCCGACGCGGAGTATTTTGTGCGCGGCCAAGGCTACATTCAATCGTTGCGCGACGTGGAGAACGTTGTGGTCGGAAGCAGTGCGAACGGCACGCCGATTTACATTCGGAATATCGCCACGGTGCAACTCGGCGGCGATATTCGTCGCGGCGCGTTGGAGAAAGACGGCAAAGGTCAAGTCGTCGGCGGAATTGTAGTGATGCGCTACGGCGAGAACGCCAAAGCCGTGATTGATCGTGTGAAAAAAAAGATCGAAGAGATTGCTCCCGGCCTGCCTGCGGGTGTCGCAATTAAAACTGCGTATGATCGCAGCGATCTCATCATGGCCGCGGTGGGCACGCTCAAGCAGGCGTTGCTTGAAGAGGCGATTGTCGTGAGCCTCATGGTGCTCATCTTTTTACTGCATGTGCGCAGCGTGTTGCGCGTGATCATCGAGATTCCAGTCGCGGTGCTCATCGCCTTTATCGGCATGAAGCACTTCGGCATCACCTCAAACATTATGTCGCTCGGCGGCATTGCGCTCGCCATCGGCGTGATTGTCGATGCGTCGATTGTGCTCGTGGAAAATGCGTATCGCAACGTCGCGCGCGCGCAAGAAGAGAAGGGCGAACTCAGCAAACAAGATTACGTGGAGATTTCGATTCTCTCCGCCAAGCAAGTCGGCCCGGCGATTTTTTATTCCGTGGCCATCATGGTGGTTTCGTTTCTGCCCGTGTTCTTGCTCGAAGGCCAGGAAGGAAAACTTTTTCGCCCACTCGCTTTCACCAAAACGTTTGTGCTCGCCGGCTCGGCCATAATCGCCATCACGCTCGTGCCCATGCTCATGACCATGTTCACGCGCGGAAAATTTCGCAGCGAGCAGCACAATCCGATCACGCGCTTGCTCAATTGGCTCTATGCGCCGATCATTCGTTGGGTGCTCGCGCATCGCAAGCTCACGCTTGCGCTCAATCTTCTCGCGCTCATTATCACCATCCCGATGATGCTGCGCATGGGTTCGGAATTTATGCCGCCGCTCGATGAAGGCAGTTTGCTGTTCATGCCCGTGACCATGCCCTCGGCTTCGATCACGGAAGTGAGCCGCATTTTGCAAGTGCAAGACGCCATTATCAAATCCGTTCCCGAAGTCGAGCAAGTGCTCGGCAAACTCGGCAAGGCCGAGACTTCGACTGATCCCGCGCCGGTGAGCATGATCGAGAGTATTATCTTGCTCAAGCCGAAAACGCAATGGCGGCCCGGCCTCACGAAGAACGACATCATTGCGGAGTTGGATGCGAAGCTGCAAATTCCCGGCGTGCGCAACGGCTGGACGCAGCCGATCATCAACCGCATCAACATGCTCGCGACCGGCGTGCGCACCGACCTCGGCGTGAAAATTTTCGGCGCGAACCTCGACACGTTGGAAGCGCTGGCCATCAAAGCCGAGCGCATTCTCCGCACGGTTCCCGGCGCGGCTGATCTTTATGCCGAGCGCACGCAGGGCGGCCTCTTTCTCGACATTAAAATTGACCGCGAGGCCGTGGCGCGTTATGGCATCACCATCGGCGACGTGCAAGACCTCATCGAAACCGCGGTGGGCGGAGAAAACCTCGGCGTGGTCATCGCGGGCCGCGAGCGTTTTCCCATTCGCGTGCGTTACGAGCGCGAGTGGCGCGACAACATCGACGCGCTTAAAAATTTGCTCGTGCCGATTGGCGTAAGGAATGGTGGGGCGAAGATGGAAGAGGGAGGATCGCAGACAGAAGATCGAGGCGAAAGCGGAATGGGCGAAGAAACCACGACAATGACGTCTTCAAATGGCGAGGCGCAATCCTCCAGCCTCAATCCTCAATCTTCAGGGTTCACTCGCAGCTACATTCCGCTCGGGCAATTGGCGCAGATCGCAATCACGCCCGGCCCGCCGATGATTTCGAGCGAGAACGCGCAACTGCGTTCTATTGTGTTTCTCAACGTGCGCGGCCGCGATATGGGCGGCTTCGTCGAGGAAGCCAAGACCGTGCTCGAACGCGAACTCACATTGCCGCAAGGCTACACGCTGCAATGGAGCGGGCAATGGGAAAATCAAATTCGCGCCAAAGCGCGTTTGCAAATCATGATGCCGCTCGTGTTCCTCCTCATCTTCGTGATGCTGTATTTCACCACCAAAGATTTTCTCGAAGCTTTTGTCGTCATGCTCTCCGTGCCGTTCGCGCTGATCGGCGGCGTGTACTTGATTTATTTTCTCGGTTATAATTTCAGCGTGGCCGTGTGGGTCGGCTTCATTGCGCTCTACGGCCTCGCCGTTGAAACCGGCGTGGTGATGGTGGTTTATCTGCACGAAGCGCTCGACCGCAAACTGCGCGCGCATGAGTTGGGACAACGCAGTGCGCTCACGATGCAGGACATCACCGCGGCGACGATTGAAGGCTCAGTGCTGCGCTTGCGTCCGAAGATCATGACCGTGGGCACCAGCCTCATCGGTCTCGTGCCCATCATGTGGAGCCACGGCGTCGGCGCGGACGTGATGCAACCGCTCGCCGCGCCCATGATTGGCGGTTTGATTACGTCCACGATTCACGTGCTCATTGTCACGCCCGTGTTGTTCAGTTATATGAAAGAGCATGCGTTGAAGAAAGGCGCGCTGCGCATGTCGAAGATGGCGGGGTGGATGAAAGAAGCATAAAGCTCCATCGTGATCGCAGAATTACAAACGACGCTCTCATGCGAGAAAAAGCCGCGCAACTACGCTAGCGTTTTTTTGTTTTGTCGCTGCGCGTTATTGCGTGTCATCTCCGCTTGTTTACCGCAGTGGCCTTTGCAAGCGAGCGGGCTTAAAGCGCTTCGCGGACTTCAAAAAGCAAAAGCTGTGTTGCACGCGGATCGAACAAACGCGCGCAGCGCGAGAAAAAGTCCCCCTTTGAAGGGGGATTTAGGGGGGATGTTGGTCACGTGAACAATCTTAAAAGGATCCTGCCGATGAAACTTCTTCTGTTCTTGTTCGCCGCGTTCCTCTGCGTGTGTTGTCAAACTCCCCTGCCGCATTTTGAAGTTCATCATCGCGGCGCGCTCCGCACACTGATGCACAAAGGCGATCTGCGCGCGACGGTTGCGCTCGATACGTTGCAACACTTGCCGCATCTCTATGCGCTCGGCGCTTTAGAAAATCTCAAAGGCGAGATTTTGATTTACGACAACAAAGCTTTTGTCTCCTTCGTGCAAGATAGCGCGGTGACGGTCTCAAACAACTTCACGCACAAAGCGGCGTTGCTGGTTTATGCGCAAATTACTCAATGGCGAGAAATCGAAATTGAGGAAGAGTTGGCAAATGCAGATGCGCTCGAAGCCTTTGTGGTACAGGCTGCACAGCAACAGGGTTTAAATGTCGCAGCACCGTTCCCGTTTTTGCTCACCGGCACGGTTGCCGCGCTCGATTGGCATGTCATCAATTGGGCGGAGGGCGACACCGTGCATACGCATGCGAAGCACAAGGCTTCGGGCATGCATGGCCGCTTGGAGCACGCAGCCGTAGAAATTTTGGGATTCTACTCTGACCGGCATCAAGGCGTATTCACGCATCACGACAGCAAACTGCATTTGCACGCGAAAACCGCAGCCGGTGATTTTGCCGGGCACGTGGATGAATTGCAAATTCGTGGTGCCATGCGTTTGCTTTTGCCGAAGTGAAAAACCGGCGCTCAGTTCTTCACTTCAAAATATCGTCCTTCAAACAAGAATTGCGAGGCGCTCTCGCCGCTGCCATAAACGCCGAAGCCGTCGATGTGATACTCTTTGCCGCGCGGCCCGGCGACGACGCGCTCTTTGAAGCTTTCAATCCGGCCTTCTTCTTTGCGATACCAAAAGAGCGCGCCGTCTTCGTAATGCCCGAGGTGCAACGACTTTTCGCCGTTGTCTTTTTCCACGGCGCAGTAAAGTTTGCCGTTCGCTTCATAGTTCTTCGCTTGCGCGCGGGTGATTTTGCCGTCGCTCGCTTTTTCTACAAACGTAGCGCGTTGCACGTTGCCTTCCCACCAATAACGTTGCTCCACTTCGATTTGATGCAGCAAGCGTCCGTCGTGCGTATAGACTTTGAAAATGCCTTTCCAATTCGCAGTGAATGGCGCAAAGATTTCGCGACTGGTTTGCGCATGCACAGAGGCAGCAACGCAAAGCAAGAGGAGGATAAACGACTTTTTCATGTGGGCGTCTTTCTGTGAAATGATTTTGGGTATTGGCAGAAAATATGCGTTGTGGTCATGCTGCGCAAGGGTTTTACTCAACCCTTATGAGTATTGACGATCAAGTTCGGTAATCAAGAACGTGCCCCCGAATCGTGTCATTCAGAAGGAATCCTTTTGAGCACTCGGCAGGGTCGCCAGCGAGTAAAAAGATTCCTACTGAATGACAGGGCCGTGGTGTAATTGCCAATTTTGAAAAGCAGCGTGCGGCAGTGGGATGCAATCGCTTTGAAGCCACTCTGCTTTGAAAAGACAACCTAGAGAAACAAACGAAGATGAACCCTCGGTGAAGCAGCGACAAGACAAAAAGAAAAGTACATATCGCCACGGCCTCACGCGGCGTGACAATTTTTCCACGCAGTAACGGCGCGCGGCTTGACATTCTACCTTGCTTCCGGTATCTTCTCGCCACTTTTTTTATCACACACATGCTGATCATTCAACTGCTGTTCATACTCTTTCTCGGTTTGGTTGACGGCCAAATGCTGTCGCCGTTGTTGCCGGTGCTGGCCGCGGAGTTTGGCGTGTCGCCGGCGACGATGGGCATGGTGGTGACCGCGTATGCATGCGCCGCGGCGTTGTGCGCGCTCATCATCGGGCCGCTTTCGGATCGTTGGGGCAGAATTATTTTCTTGCGCGCGGCGGCATTGTTGTTTGCATGCACGAGCGTGCTGGCATATTTCGCGAATAGCTTTGCGCTGTATTTTGCCGCGCGCATGCTCGCGGGCTTGGCGGGCGGAACGATTTCGGCGTGCGTGCTTGCGCAAATTGCGGATGCGTTCACGTTTCAACGTCGCGGGCGCGCGATGGGTTGGGTGGGCGCGATGTATTCGATTGCGGCGATCATCGGCGTGCCGGCCGCGGCATGGATCACTGAGCGCTGGAGTTGGCGCGGCAGCTATTTGCTCATTGCGCTTGCAGCCGTGTTGCTCGCGCTTTCGTTGCGCGTTGGGCCTGCGCCGATTGCCGCGCGCAGTCTGCACATGGGTCAAACACTGCACGCTTATTTCGGCTATTGGCGCAATGCCGCGAGGCGACATGGGTTGCTGCTGGCGAGCATGATTTCCGGAACAGCCGCGGCATTGCTCACGTATCTCGGCGCGTTTTTGACGACGACTTTTAAGTTGTCGATTTCCGCGGTGGGTTTGGTTTTTCTTCTCGCGGGTTTGGCTTCAACTTTGGGCGCGCTGGCCGGCGGCGTGCTCGCGGATCGCGTGGGCAAGCAGCGCATGGTGACCTTGTGCAGTCTCGCGCTCGCGGTGATTTTTCCGGTGCTCGAGCATGCGCAAAACATGACGCAGCTTTATGTGATCGTCGGTGCTGCGGGATTATTCATGGCTGGCCGCGAGGGGCCGTATCAAGCATTGATTTCAGAATTGATCGCACCGCACGAACGCGGCGCGTATATCGCGATGCGCAATGCGGTTTCACAGCTTGCCATTGCATTGAGCGTGGCGTGTGCGGGTTGGCTGTATACGCGCGCAGGCTTTGCGGCCGTGGCCTGGTTCGCGGCTGTGTTGAGCTTGCTTGCGGCGTTATTGGTGTGGCTCATCAAAGAGCCGCGCGCTGCGGATTAGCCCGCAAGGGCTACTCGTGGTGAAACTACTCGCTGTTGGTCAAAGCACAAAGGCAATCTATGACCGGACCTCAAAAGCAAACGCTCTGGCGTTGGGTGAAACGGATATTGCTCACACTCGGCATTTTGGTTTTCATTTTCATTTTCTTCGTGGTGCCGTTTTTCTTTTCATGGGTATTGACGCACAGCGGCTCGCGACCGAGTGATCGCGAGATGACGGTGACGCCGGAAAAATATGGCATCGCTTTTCAATCCGTGAAGTTTTCCTCGCAAGACGGCGCGCCGCTCGCGGGTTGGTGGTTGCCCGCAGAGGAGTCGCCGGTGGTGATTATTTATTGCCACGGCATGTTTCGCTCGCGTTTGGAAATGCTCGAACGCGCGGCCTACTTTCGCCAAAAAGGCTATGCGGGTTTGCTTTTCGATTTTCGCCGGCATGGCGAGAGCAAGAGCGAAGAGTTGAGCGCCGCGGGCTATCTCGAACGGCTCGACGTGCTTGGTGCGGTGAAATTTCTGCGCGATAGTTTGCATGTGACGAAACCGATTGTCACGTGCGCGGTGTCGATGGGCACCGGCGCAACCATGCTCGCCGCGGCCGAATCGCAAGAGATTGCGGGATTGATTTTAGACAGCAGCTTTTTGTCGTTTGATCATTTGATTGCGCATCATGCGAAAATCTGGTTGGGCTTGCCGAAGTTTCCGCTCGTGGATGAAATCATTCTCTTCACGAAATGGCGCGCGGGTTTCAGCGGCGAGCAGTTCGATATGAAAATCGCGCTGGATAAAATCGGCGACCGCCCGCTGCTTTTCATCGCGGGCGGAAAAGACGTGCGCATGCCGCCGGAAATTTCGCAAGAGTTGTATGCGCACTCGAAAAGCACGCGCAAGCGCATCGTGGTGTTTGAGGAAGCCACCCACGGCGCGGCGTTCACGCTCGATGCCGAGCGCTATGAAAAAGAGATGATCGGTTTTCTCGATGAAAACTTTCGTGCGCAAACCGTGATACCGTAAATTACAAAACTGCTCCCACGAAAATGGCACTGCCACGAAAGTGGAAAGCTATTTTCGCGGGAGTTTCATTTTCGTGGGAGATCACTTACTTGCGATTCTATCAGAACATTTTCATCGCATCGTTGTTGGCGATGTTAATCGCCTCGCCTTTCAGCGCAACGGCGCAAGCGAAGAAGCCGCGCCCAACTGCGATCGCGCCGACGTGAAGCGGCTGACCGGGAGAAGGCGGCCCGCTCCGTGGGAGCGGCTTGGAAACGAAATGGATATTCTCGGCGCGCTTTGTTGATACCGCATTGGAGCGTCCGCGGTGGCGCTTCACGGGCAATTATCGCGTGCTGCGCACGTTACAACTCGGGGTGGAATACAATGCGGTCGCGGAAGAAATCGGCCCGCTGGTGACGTGGTATGTGCTCACGGAATCGCATGCGCGGCCGGCGTTGTTTCTCGGCACGAGTTCGGATCGCATCGGCTCGCCGCCGGGCACGCAATCGTATTATCTCACGCTCGCGAAGCACATTTCGCGCACACCGCTCGCGCCGTATGTGAGCTTGAATTATTCGGAATGGGATGAGGGTTTTAATTTTCCTTTTGGCGCGAATATTACTTTGCCTGCGAATTTTTCGCTGCGCCCGATGTATGACGGCAAGCGCTCGCATCTCATGCTCACGCATTATTATCGGCAAGCGAGCGTGAGCGCAATGTATGTGTGGTTTGAAAGAGTCGGCGTGGCCGCCTCGGTTGGGTTTTAGGTTTTTGGATTGGTGGATTGTTGGAGTTTTGGAGTAGTGGAGTTTGGGAGCGATGGATTGTTAAAACACGCCGCTGTATTCTTTCATTTCAGGGATCCAGAACTCTACACCCCCAACACTTCATCACTCCAACACTCCACGAATCCATCAATCCATCAATCCACAACGTCATCACTCCAAATAACCAGACCAGGATTAATTGATGAACTTTCGGCTCGCTTGCGTGCAATTTTCTTCGCGGTTGGGCGAGGTGGATTACAATCTCGCGCAGATGGCGGAATGGTGCAAACGCGCGGCGGAGCAAAATGTTCGCGTCGTCGTTTTCCCGGAAGCATGTCTCACGGGTTATTGCCGTCCGCGGCAAATGGCGGAGTTGGCGCAGCCGTTTGCAGGCGCGTTGCACGAGCGCGCGGCGCAAATCGCCATGGCGAACAACATGCTCTTCACTTTCGGCATGCCGGAGCGCGAGGGCGAAGCGACATTCAACACCATGATTGCCATTGGCGCGAACGGCGAAATGCTCGCGCGGTATCGCAAGATGCACCTTTGGGCCGCGGAGAGTAAATGGGCAAACGCCGGCGACTCGTATGTGACTTTCCAAACGGAGTTGGCGCACTTCGGCATGTGGCTCTGTTATGATACGCGTTTTCCCGAAGTGGCGCGCGTGCATGCTTTGCACGGCGTGGAAGTGGCGCTGGTGGCGAGTGCGTGGCGTTCATCGCATGTGGAAGAGTGGCGTTTGTGTGCGCGTGCACGTGCGATTGACAATGGTATTTTCGTCGCGGGCAGCGATGCCGTGCTCGAAGCGGAGCATTTCAATTGCGCGGGCGGAAGCATCATTGCCGGGCCGGATGGGGGTGTGCTCGCGTTGGCGGAAAAGGGCGCGGAGGGAATGATCATCGCGGAGATTGATATTGCGGCGTTGCATGAACGCAGAAAAGATTTGCCGCTGTTGCAACATCGCCGGCCCGAGGTTTATGCTGAAGTGGCGCGGGTGTGATTGCAGTTGCATGAGCCTCGTTTTTTTGAATACACACGGATCAAAAGCGCACGCAGAAAAAGCTTTGGAGTGTGTGCTCTTGTTTTGTGAGCAGGTGGAAGTAGCTCTCGTATAAAATCTCGCTGCGAGGCCAGCCCGGATGAAATCATTTTCACAATTACTCGCCGAGGTGCGTGCTTGCACGCTTTGCGCGGAGCATTTGCCGCAGGGCCCGCGGCCGGTGGTGCAGTTGCATCCACACGCGCGTATACTCATTGCCGGGCAAGCGCCGGGGCGAAAAGTTCATGCTTCCGGTGTGCCGTTTGACGATGCGAGCGGTGAGCGTTTGCGCGCATGGCTCGGGGTTTCGCGCGAGACATTTTATGATGCGAAACAAATTGCGATTTTGCCGATGGGCTTTTGCTATCCGGGCACGGGGAAAACGGGCGACCTGCCGCCGCGCCCGGAATGCGCGCCCGCGTGGCGTGAGCACTTACTCGCGCGCATGCGCCGTTTGGAATTGACCGTTGTGCTTGGGCAATATGCGCAAGCGTATCATCTCCCGCCTTCGAAGTTATCGCTCACCCAAGTGGTGCAAGCATGGCGCGCCTATTGGCCGGCTGCGCTTCCTCTTCCCCATCCGAGTCCGCGCAACAATATTTGGCTGCGCAAAAATCCGTGGTTTGAAAAAGAAGTGCTCCCGGTGTTGCGCCGCCGCGTTGCGAAAATTTTGGCGGCGTCGTTTTAGTTTGAAAATATACTCCAGGCGGCGGGATGCCGTCGCTTTGAAGTCACCTCGCTTGAAAAGATAAAGGTTCGGTAAACAAGCAACGATGACACCGCGGTGGAGCAGCGACGGAACATAAAAAGCGCTATGGTTTTGCAAAACCACCTGATCGGGTGATTGAGACACTCCTCCTCCCTTCTTATCATCTCCTACATTCTCAAAAATCCTTTGCAGCATTCGTCCATCACCCTCAGGAGGCGGTTATGTCTCGTGCATTTTATCGGCGAAAATTTCTTCCGACATTTTTTGCAATACTCATGTTTGCGCATCTTCCGCTCGTGGCGCAAACGTTCGTGCGCGTTACGGAGGCGAGTAATCCGATTGCCGTTGATCTTGGCGATCAAAGTTATAACGGCAGCAGTTGGGTGGATTATGATAGTGATGGCAAGCTCGATCTCTTTGTGAATCGCGGCAAGCTGTATCACAACGAGGGCAACGGCGTGTTCACGCGCATCGTGAATCACGGCATTGGCGCGGGCTTGCTACAAGGCCTGGGCAGCGGCAATAGTTGGGCGGATATTGACAACGACGGCGATCTCGATTGCTTTTACTCCGGCGCGCGCTCGAAGCTTTATTGCAATGAGGGCAACGGCGTATTCACTGCGATCAACGTGGGCGATATCGGCTCGAGTGTAGACACGCGCGGTTGGTCGAGTGCGTGGGCGGATTATGACAACGACGGTTTTGTGGATTTGGTTATCACGCATCCCGCGGCATTTGTCGGAACGCCCACGACGAATCATCTTTTTCGTAACGAAGGCGGCGCGCGCTTTACGCGCGTGACGAATAGCGACGTTGTCACCGGGCTTGCGCCTTACACGGTGGCGACGTGGGCGGATTATGACGATGACGGCGATCAGGATTTGTTTATCGGCTCCGGCCCCGCGGGGAGTGTTGCGCCGGATTATTTATATAAAAATTTGCTGAAAGAAAGCGGCACGGCGACATTGCAGCGCATCACTTCCGGCGCGTGGGCCACGGAACTGCGTGACGGGCAGAATTATAATTGGATTGATTATGACAACGACGGCGATCTCGACATGTATTTGACCAACTATGCGGGCACCACGGGCGGCATGGCCAATCACATGTATCGCAACGACAACGGCGCGTTCACGAAAATTACGACGGGCGCAATCGTCACGGATCGCGAGGTGTCGCTCGGAAATATTTGGGCGGACTTTGACAATGACGGCGATCTCGATTGCTTGGTGACGAATGAAGGCGGCGCGCCGAATCGGTATTACACGAACAACGGCAATGGCACTTTTACGCGCGTGACAACCTTGCCCTTCCTCACCAAACCCGCGGCCAGCAATAACGCGGGCGCAACCGCGGGCGATTATGACAACGACGGCGATTTAGATTTGTTTCTGGTTGGGCAAAGCACGGCCGCGGCGCTCTATCGCAATGAATTGAACACGGGCGCGAAATGGTTGAGCATTTCATGCGAGGGCACGGTTTCGAATCGCAGCGCGATCGGCCTGAGTGTGCGCGCAAAAGCGACGATCAATGGCCAGAGCGTGTGGCAACGACGCGAGATTTCGGCGCAGAACGGTTTTAACAGCCACAACAGTCTGCGCGTGCATTTCGGTTTGGGCAATGCGGCGCAAGTGGATTCGCTCATTTTTATTTGGCCTTCGGGCGCGCGCGAAGTGCAAACGAATGTGGCAACGAATCAGATTCTGCACGTGGTGGAGAGTTTTACTTCTGCAATTCCGCGAGCCAATTTTAGCAGCGAGGTTTTGGAAGGTGCGCCGCCGTTGGTGGTGAAGTTTCGCGATCTTTCATTGCCCGCGGCCGGCGCTCCCATCACCGAATGGGCATGGGATTTTGACGGCGACGGCGTGACGGATTCGCGCGAGCAAAACCCGACGTGGACTTATACGCGTGTGGGTAAATATCTCGTGCTGTTGCGCGTGAAGAGCAACGGCAATACGGGCATCATCGCTCGCAACGAGTTTATTCATGTGCTGCAATTCGGCAAGGCTTCGGCCGCAACGATTGGCAGTGAAGTTTCCGCAGCGCAAGGCGGGAGTTGGGCGGATGCCGATGCTGATGGCGATCTCGATCTCTTTGTGGCAAACGCTTCCAATCAAAACGAGTTTTTCTATGTGAACAATGGCAATGGCACGTTCACGAAAAACACAACGAGCGCGATTGCAACTGACGGCGGCTCTACGCTCAACGCAAGCTGGGGCGATTATGATCGCGACGGCGATCTCGATTTGTATCTCGCGAATTTCAATCAAGCGAATACGTTGTTTGAAAATAACGGCAACGGCAGCTTCACGAAAATTACTACGGGCGCGATTGTCACTGACCGCGAGCTTTCGAGCGGGAGCAGTTGGATTGACGTGGATAATGACGGCGATTTGGATATCTTTGCCACGAATTTCGGCCCGAACGAATCGCTCTATCGCAACAACGGCGACCGCACTTTCACAAAAGAGACGACCGGCGGCTTGGTGAATGATCGCGGCTTTACGCAAAGCGCGAGTTGGGCCGATTTCGATAACGACGGCGACATGGATGTTTTCCTCGCGAATGATCGCAATGAGAACAACGCGCTCTTTGCCAATAACGGCGACGGCACCTTCACAAAAGTAACGAACAGCCCAGTGGTAAGCGACGGCGGCAACTCGTTCGGCGGCAGTTGGGGCGATTATGACAACGACGGCGACTTTGATTTGTTCGTGACCAATGCGGGCACACAAAGCGATTTTTTCTATCGCAACGAGGGCAATGGCGCTTTCACCAAAATAACGGAGGGGCCGCACGTGACCGAGGGCGCAGCTTCGCAGGCTTCGGGCTGGAGCGACTTTGACAATGACGGCGATTTGGATTTGTTCGTGACCACGGTGGATCGCGAGAGTTTCATGTATGCCAACAACGGCGACGGCTCGTTCACGAAGCTTTTGGACAATCCGTTTCGCAGCGAGGTACAAAACGCGACGAGCGCGAGTTGGGGTGATTATGACAACGACGGCGACAGCGATCTCTTTGTGACGGTGAATGGCGGGAGCAGCGTGTTGTACGTCAACGCGGGCAATGGCAATCACTCGGTGAAAATCAAATGCGTCGGCGTGATGTCTAACACGACGGCGATTGGCGCAAAGGTACGCGTGAAGGCGACGATCAACGGCAAGAGCGTTTGGCAAGTGCGACAGATTGCGCAGCAAAGCGGCTTCAACAGCCACAACAGCCTGCTCGCGGAATTTGGCCTCGGCGACGCGACGCAGGTTGATTCGATCAAAGTCGAGTGGCCTTCGAAGAAAGTGGATGTGCTGGTGAAGGTCGCGGCTGGTTCGTATGTCATCACCGAAGGCTCGACCACTGCGGTGGCAAATGAAACCGGCGAGTTGCCGCTGCGCTTTGCGCTGCATCAAAATTATCCCAACCCCTTCAATCCAACCACGACGATTGCATATGCGCTCGCACGACCGGGCAAGGTTTCGTTGCGCATTTTCAATTTGCTCGGCGAAGAGGTAGCGCAATTGGTGCAGCGCACGCAGCCCGCTGGCGTGTATCGCGTGCAATGGAACGGCAAAGATGCGCGCGGCGTGACTCTGTCTTCGGGTGTGTATCTTTATAAACTGGAAACCGAGGTGTTCACGGAGACGAAGCGGCTCTTGCTGGTGAAGTAGTTGTCCTTGCGTGATCTCGGAGTGCAACGCTCATCGTTGCAGCAACGCCGCAGCATTGCACTCCAGCTCATGAGGAGCAGTGCGAGTGGCGGCGGGATGCCATCGCTTTGAAGCCACTCTGCTTTGAAAAGATCACCTAGAGAAACAAACGGAGATGAATCCGAGGTGAAGCAACGACAAGACAAAAGAAGCGGCGCGACTCAAGCTCGAAGCCGATATGACGTGCACATTGCATCAGCGACAACGCAAGATATTTTCAAAGGAACGATATGAATCTCTCTCTGCTTGCTTACTGCTTTAGCATGTTTTCGTTTTGGGAAATGTTCTCGATTCAAACGGCTATGTTCGAAGTGCAAAATGCGAAGCCCTGCTCTTCCGTGGAAGCGCGGCAATTTGATTTTTGGGTGGGCGAATGGGAAGTGACGGCCAAAGGCAAGCTTGCGGGCCGCAGCAAAATTTCTCTGATTGCGGGTGGGTGTGCGTTGTTGGAGGAATATGATACGGATCGCGGCTATTCGGGGAAGAGTTTAAATTTTTACAAAGCCGAGGCCGGCAAATGGCAGCAAGTGTGGGTGGGCAGCGACGGCGGGATTCTCACTTTGCTCGGCAACTATGGCGACAACAAAATGATTTTGACCGGCGAATCGCAAAACGACGGCAAGAAAATCTTGGATCGCATCACATGGCACAACAACGCAGATCAAACCGTGCGGCAAGTGTGGGATCGCTCCGAAGACGAAGGCAAAACGTGGAGCAATTTGTTTGATGGGCTGTATACGAAGAAGAAGTGAGTTCGTTCAATCTACTTCATTCGGCGATTAGCCAAGCAAACGCAGAATAAAGTTCTAAAAATTTTGAGGTCACACACGGATCAAAAACGCACGCTGAAACGCCCAAGGCTTTTTCCCGCGTGCGTTTTTGATCCGTGTGCTGCACGCAAGGGCTGCAGTTTTCAGTTTCTGGCGTAGATTTCCTTCAGGCCCACGAAACATGCGAATGACGTGATTTTTGTGGTGGGTTTCGTCAGCGCGAATTAAAAAGTAGCTTCCCACGGCCGCTCAAAATCAAACCCGAAGAGGCGCGGGTTCTCGCCGATGACGGTGGCGGAGAAGATGTAAAAAACGTAGTCATAAGTTTCTTGCGGAATTTTCTCGCGATAGTTTTCCAACAGCTTCCAGAAATTTCTTTCGCGCGGATTGGCGGGCATTTGTCGAATCAAGGCCTTGATGTTATTCTCGCCCCAATTGTACGAGGCCATTACCAAGAGGCCGGAGGCTTGCGCATCGGTGTTATAAATATCGCGAAGATATTGCGCCGCGGCGATCGTCGCCTTTTCAAAGTTGTGGCGATCGTCGCGCGGATCAAACCTATCGACTTCCAACAACACGCCGGTGCGCAAACCATAACGGCGCGCGGTTTCGGGGATGAACTGCCACATGCCCTTCGCAATGCCGAAGCGCGTGGGCGGGCCGCAGCGGCGCACATCAAAATCGCTCTCTTGCAGCGCCAAATAGAAAAATTCTTTGGGCATATCATGCTGCAGCATTGTCGTCGCGATCTTGGGCGCATAACCAAACTCGTGCGCGCGCGCGAAAGCAGTGCGCAAGCGCGGCGTTGATTGCCACTTGCGAATATACGCGCGCACTTCCTTCACGAATCCTTCCGGCATATTCACTTCACATTCCCCCCACAACCGCGCAATGCGCAGAATCAAACTATCTTCTGGGCTAAGGCCGGCGCTATAAATATCGAGCGCTTCGACGAAGCGATCATAATTTTTTTCCAATTCCTTGCGTTGGCCGCGCACTTTGGCAATATCCGATTGCAGCCGCGCATCGCCGCTTTCCGCCACCGCCTTCTCCAAACCCGCGAGCGTGACGTCCAATTCTTTCATTTGATAGAATAACTCTTGCGCCAACGCTTGTTGCTCGCGCAGTTGCAGATGTTTATAGAGCGCAAAGCTCGCAGCGCCGAGAAATAAAATCGTAATCGCGGCAATGACGCGGAGATAACTGCGCGACTTCTGCTTCTGCACCTTTTGATACGCCTTGCGCACCATCATGGTATGCTCGCCCGCCTCGCCGCGCGCGCCATTAAAATAGTGCTCGATATAATGCGTGAGCGAATGCGACTCCGGTTCCGCGGTTCTTTGATATGCTTTCTCGACGCTGAACTGCGCCACCGGACCGTTGATGCCAAAAGCAATCTCCGCGTGCGCAGCCAGAGCCATGCGCGTGACTTTTTCGCCCGCGAGGAAGGAGCCGTTCGTGCTGTTGAGATCGATATACCACCACTGCCCCTCCTCAAATTTCACTTCCGCATGCACGCGGCTGACCATATAGTCTTTGATGCAAACTTCACATTCCTCGTCGCGGCCGAGGCGAAACGGCGCAGTGAAAGTAAAGGTTGCGGTCGGCGTGTCGGCGCGCGTGATTTGAATCTGTAATGCGGGAGGCGAGATCAGGGTGAGAGTCTTGCTGGAAAAAGGCGGCGTCATCGACGATCTCCATATGCGATCAAGAGCACAAAGAGCGTATGAATTTGGCCTCCTGCCGATGTGGTTTTATGCACGATGGTTCGAGCGCTTCAAAAAGGTATATCGCCGAGATCAGCGGTCGTCGCGCTCCAATCGCTTTCCTGCCAGCCCGCGAGCACGTCGCGATATTTTTTGGTAGCCACAAACCGACGCAACTCCGTCGCCATCGCCGCAGCAGTATCGTGTTTCTCTTCGAACTTCGAAATATATTTTTCCTGTTTGCCGATATGCGCGCGGCAACGAATGCGCTCTAATCCCCAGCGCGGCTCTTGCTTGCGCTGCCAGAGATTTTCCACGGCTTCCAGTTCGACTTTGAATTTGAGGATTTCATCATGCGCGAGTTCGATACGGCGGCGCGCGTGTGCCGCTTCTTCCTCGTAGTCGATAATGTGCTCAAGCGCAACGTAGTCGCGTTTTTCCGCTTCGCCTTCCGGCTTGATTTCCCACACGCACATATGGCGGTTTGTAGCTACGGCTCGAATGCTTGAGAGCTGTTCATCCCACGGCTCGTTGTCTTCTTCTTCCGCATAACGAGATGGTTCGTCACATTCTTCCTCGTCGGATTCGGCAAAAAAGCGGCGTTCGAAAGCTTCTCTCTCCATCATTTCGCCCATGAGGTCTAAGTCGATGGTGCGCGGCAGCACAGGTTCGCGTGCGTCGGTTTCTTTTTGGCCATAACGCGCGAGATTGCAGCCGTGCAAATAGGAAAACCATTTGGCCTCGGCCACGAATTGCCATTCTTTCGAAAACTCATACTCGATGGTGCGCTCTTCTTCGTGGCGCGGGTTGTAACGTCCGCGACGGTGCGCGCCGAAATATGAGTCCTGCGCGTAGACCCATTTCTTGGCGAGATCAACGATGATGAGGCCCGCGTCAATCGGCTTGAAATCGAAACTCGCATGATTGCTGCAAAGCCGACGCAAGTTTTCATCCGCGCCGAACTCCGGCAAAAGCTTGTCAAGTTCGACGAGGCTTTTCGGATTGCGGCTGCACGCGGCATAAATGAATTGCGCGTCGCTGCCGTGCAACTCGGTGCAGATAAAATTCCGATCATCGGCGAGAATCAGTTTGAGGACGCTCATGGGTTCCTCCGGTGAGGTTGGATGAGTTGCGAGCGGGAGAACGATGGAAAGCATTTACGCTTAATTCTATTTCATCAGATTCCAAGGCTGGCCCACGAAACACGCGAAATACCCTAAAAAGTTTTTCGCGTGTTTCGTGGGTTTAGCGGGTGGAAATTCAAATACGATACCGTGGAAAAAGTCCGAGCTTTTTGTTCATTCGCGTAGCCTAATCTACCACGATTTTCGCATGCACGCAAGCGCGGATTTTTATTCCACCCCGTGCAATCCCGCAAAGAGTTTTGATCGGGTAATCGCTTCCGCCACCAGTTGATGTCCGAGACGATTCCAATGTTGCTCGCGCGGAAATTCGAACACCTCGCGATACCGCTCATAATGCGCGCTAAAGATTGGATGCATGTCAATAAGCTCAAAGCCACGCGCAGTGGTAGCTCTGCATTCAATCGTGGAGTCCTGATTTACTTTGCGCTCCTGCGATTTCTTGTGCATTTTTAGGGAAAGAACGCGACACTCTTTTCAGGAGCACAAGTCATGGATTCTGCGCTTCACTTTTGTCCCAATC
>JAYRWE010000075.1:0-60790 GCA_041918175.1 bacterium | reverse complement strand
ATTGGCGGCGCGCCAAATTTCAACGAGCACACGCAGGATGAGCGGATCGTCATAGCTGCGTTTGCGACCGCGCGGTTTAAGTGCGCGACGTTCTTTTTTGCGGCTTGGCGGTTTCAGCAATCGCATCGCATACTTGCGATGATAGCCGCAAACTTCGCACACGCTGTCTAAGAGCGTGCGTTTTTCGAGGCGAGAAGCTTTGCGATAACGCACGATCATCGTTTGCAAAAAACCTCGTTTGGAATGCTGGCTCATAACTTATGTCCTCCGGTTTGGGGTAACATAAATTATGAGGCAACGACACATTGCTCAAAATGCTTGGGTAACATTTATTTTGAGGCAATGCGTGTATTTTTGGCGCGGTTGGTTGCTTGCAAATGATTCGTTTTTTGCTATTTTATTTTTAAGGTTAGCCGGTTCGCCCGTTTGTCCGTTTGCCGGTCAATCAGTTTGGCTATTTGATTAACCAGCGAACTGGCGAACCAGCTAACCAGCTAACCGGCTAACTCACAGAGAAACGCCCCATGCACGAACTTTCCATCGCGACTTCGATTGTCGATTCGGTTTTGCTGGAAATCCAGCGGAAGAACTTGCCGCCGGTGCAAACCATCGCCGTGCGCATCGGCGCCTTGAGCAGCGTCGATCCGGAAGCGTTGCGCTTTGGTTTTGACGCGATCATCGCCGATACGCCGTTGGCCAAAACCAAACTGGAAATCGAGTTCGTTCCCGTGCAGGGCAAGTGCCGCGCTTGCAACAATGAATTTGCCGTACAGGATTTTGTCTTTGCCTGCCCGAGTTGCAACTCCGGTCAAATAGAAATGACGCGCGGCGATGAGTTGGATATTGCGTATCTTGAAGTGAGTTCGTAGTGCGTTCGTAGTTGCGCCTTCAGGCGCTCTCACGTTGTGAACCTCTGCCCCTGAAGATAATGCCATTTGGCAATGGGGATTCAGGCGTTTTTCAGGTCGTGAATGATTTGAAGATATTGCTTCACGACATGATTGGCAATTGCGGTGGCTTGTGAAATAAACTCGGGATCGGGATTGGTGTTGTAACAGGTTTCGACGCGTCGAAAATCTTTGAGATAGCGTTCGACGGCGCGCAAGGTGTGATTGGTTTCCGCCGCAACCACGGTCGGATCTTTTTTCTCCAAAACCGCTTTGCGCACGATGTTGGCTTTGTGTGTGACGCACGTGCCCATATCGTGCAAGCTGCCGGTGTGTGGTAAGGTGATTTGATGTTTCGTTTCATAGATTTTTCTGAGGCTCGAAATCGTAGCGTCATCGCGCCAACATAACAAACCAATATCGCGCATGGAAAGCAAAGCGCCTTGTTGGTAGGCTTCGCGGCAAATGCGTGCGATGGCGTTGCGTGCGATTTCAGTCATCTTGGTTCCTTTTGCAAGTTGTCGGCAATCGTCGTCATTGATCATGGTTAAAATCACCGGGACAAAACGACGTTTTGGTGAATCGCTGCGCGTGTGAAGGTCGATCGCGGTCCACACGATTTGTCCGGGCTTGACGTGCTCGCGCTCCGGCATCGCTTTGACGACGAGTTGAACGAGTTCGTCGGCAAGTTTTTGTCGCATGGTTGGGCCAAAGAGTTTGGGCAACTCTTGTTCGAAAAAATGAATGAACAAGCCGCGCAGAAAACGTTGTTTGGCGGAGCTGTAATGTTTGACGCAGGACGGGGTTTCAAGCACGGGCGCCTCCTGCGAGAGCGTCACGTTGGTCTTTTTTTAAAAAGGTGTCGAGTTCCTGTTTGCGGTGTTTCAAAATCTTGGTATCACGGAAGAGCTGTAAATACTGGGTCGCAAGCGGGGTCGAGACTTTCGCCAAGAAGGCGACGGTGTTGAGATCAAAGCCGCTTTGCGTGAGACTGACCACGCGTTTGAATTTGTCGACATAGTTGTGAATGGCCGCGACGCTGTGACAGCAAGTGCGCGCAATCTCGGTGTATTCTTTTCCGCGTAGCCAGAGTTTGACGATTTGCGTGCGATGCGATAACGTACGGCCCATGTCTTTGATGGTGGAGCGCAATGGCAACGAAGCGTTTTGTTGACGAAAAAAGGCCAAGTCGCGACAGATCGTTCGTTCGCCGCAGTTGAAGAGGCGATGCGCAAGGTCTTCGACGGTGAGCAAACCGCCTTGTTGAAAGGCCTCGTGACATACGCGTTCGAGACGATGACGACGAAGCGCAACCACGCCGCTCTTTTCTTTGATGGCGAGATCATCCGCGCCGGCGTCAAGCGTCAACGTCACGGTGACTTGTGGACACTTTGCGAGTGGAACCGGTGGGCCATTGTTGATGGTCACGACTTGAAAGAGCATTTGTCCGGGTTTCATGGCACCGCTGGTGTCGAAGAATTGTCCGAACACTTTGCGCACCGCGTCGAGCACGGCGCGTGCTTCGAACGGCGAACAGTTGAGCCCGGTAATGATCTCGTTAAGAAATTGCGCCTCGTGCTCTTTTTGCCGCAGACGATTCCATTTGTTTAAGGATGAGTTGTTCAACATGTGTAACGCTCCGTTGGTTTGTGCCGATTTGCACGTGCCTCGTGAGGCTATCCTCTGTGACGAAGGAACGTGCAACGTGAAAGGTAATGACATTTTCTCAAAGCGCAACGTGCTCTGAGAGGTTAAATTCAGTCATTGCCAAATGGCACAAACAAAGGGGCTACTACGAGCAATTCTCAATATTTAATGGATAGAACCATGTCCGAAAAAATTTCTGTTGAGAAAAAAGTTCTCTCCGAAAACGACAAGCTCGCTGCGGACGTTCGCGGCCAGCTTAAACAACGCGGCATCGTGGCGCTCAATTTCGTCAGTTCGCCCGGCTCCGGCAAAACCAGTTTGCTGGAAAAAACGTTGGGCGCGTTGAATAACGAGTTACGCATCGGCCTCATCGCGGGCGACGTGCAAACCGAAAATGACGCGAATCGTCTCAAAGCCGCGGGCGGTAAAATGGTGCGCCCCATCGTCACCGGCGGCGCGTGCCATCTCGATGCGAAGATGATCTCGCACGTTTTGCCCGAGCTTGATCTCGACCAAATCGATTTGCTCGTGATTGAAAACGTCGGCAATTTGGTTTGCCCGTCGAGCTACGATCTCGGCGAAGACATGAAAGTCGTGCTCATCAGCACCACCGAGGGCGACGACAAACCGCTCAAATATCCCGGCATGTTCCGCCGCTCATCCGTGATGGTGATCAACAAAATCGACCTGCTCGGCAGCTCTGATTTCGATATGAACCGAGTGAAAGAAAATGCGCATCGTATCAATGCGGATTTGAAAATTTTCGAAGTTTCCTGCCGCACGGGGCAAGGTTTGGAAGCGTGGTTCGAATGGATTAAAAATCTAAAAGGATCGATGGATTGATGGATTATTGGATTGTTGGACTTCCTCATTTTTATAAATCCCTCAATCCAGTAATCCCAATGTGGTAAACTGATGCAAACAACTCTTCGACAGCGCGAAATTAAAAAAGCCGAGCATGCTGTGCGTCTGCGCCTCGCCATTCGCGGCGCGGTGCAGGGTGTCGGCTTTCGTCCGTTTGTTTATCGCCTCGCGCACGAGTTGGCGCTCGCGGGCTGGGTGAGCAACACCGCGCAAGGCGTTTTTGTCGAAGTGGAAGGCAGCGCGCGAAACGTCGAAGATTTTTTGTGGCGGGTGGAAAAAGAAAAACCGCCGCGCGCCTTTATTCAAAGTTTAGAATCATCCTTTCTCGACCCTATCGGATACCCCTCTTTTGAAATTCGGCACAGCGAAGAATCCGGCGAAAAGACCGCGCTCGTTCTGCCCGACATCGCCACGTGTCCCGACTGTCTGCGCGAAATTTTTGATCCCGCCAACCGGCGCTATCGTTATCCTTTTACCAATTGCACCAACTGCGGCCCGCGTTTTACGATCATCACGGCGCTGCCGTATGATCGTCCCAACACCACGATGAAAAATTTTGCGATGTGTCCGGATTGCCGCGACGAATATCACGATCCAGCAAATCGGCGTTTTCACGCGCAGCCGAATGCGTGCCCCAATTGTGGGCCGCACGTGGAGTTGTGGGATCATGAAGGTCTGCCATTGGCAATAAAAGACGACACCATCTTCGAAGCCGTCGACGCGATGACGCGCGGCAAGATCGTGGCGGTAAAAGGCATTGGCGGATTTCATCTGCTCGCCGATGCCGCCAATGAAAAAGCCGTGCAGCGCCTGCGCGAACGCAAACATCGCGAAGAAAAACCGCTGGCATTGATGTATCCCAATTTGGAATTGATCAAGTCACATTGCGAAGTCTCGAAGTTGGAAGAGCGTTTATTGCTTTCTCCCGAAGCGCCGATTGTTCTGCTTCGCAAAAAGGCCGCGATCCTCAATCCTCAATCATCAATCGTCGAACTAATCGCGCCGAACAATCCGTATCTCGGCGTGATGCTGCCATACACGCCGCTGCACCATTTGCTGCTGCACGAGTTCGGTTTGCCGGTGGTGGCGACGAGCGGCAATCTTTCGGATGAGCCGATTTGTATCGATGAACATGAAGCCTTGCAGCGGCTTGGCAAAATTGCGGATCTATTTCTCGTGCATAATCGCCCCATTGCGCGACATGTGGATGATTCCATCGTGCGCGTGATGATGGGCCGCGAGCTGGTGCTGCGGCGGGCGCGTGGCTATGCGCCGTTGCCGATTCATCTTCAACACAAAATGCCGCCGGTTTTGGCTGTGGGCGCGCATTTGAAAAATTCCGTGGCGCTGGCGGTCGGTCAAAATATTTTCGTGAGCCAGCACCTCGGCGATTTGGAGACCGCCCCGGCGTATGAAGCGTTTCAACGCGTGATTGAAGATTTCCAAAAGCTTTACGACGTGCAACCCGAGGCGATTGCTTGTGATTTGCATCCGGAATATTTGTCAACTAAATTTGCGCAAGAGTTTTGTAATAGCGTTCATCGTAGCGCTTGTAGTAGCACCTTCGAGCGCTCACCTCAAATGAACACCCAGCCCCTGAAGGGGCAACTACGAACAGTTCAGCATCACTTCGCGCACGTCGTCGCCTGCATGGCGGAAAATGAATTAGAAGGCTCGGTGCTCGGTGTTTCGTGGGACGGTACAGGCTATGGCACCGATGGCACGATTTGGGGTGGTGAATTTCTGCACGCCACGCTAACGTCATTCGAGCGCGTTGCGCATTTGCGCACGTTTCGTCTGCCCGGCGGAGAAAGCGCCATTAAAGAACCGCGCCGCATCGCGTTGGGATTGCTCTATGAAATGTGGGGCGATGCAATTTTTGCGCGAGAAGATTGCGTTCCATTGCAAGCATTTTCAACAGCAGAACGGCGGCTGCTCGAAAGTATGTTGAACAAAAATCTCAACGCGCCGCGCACTTCCAGCGCCGGACGGCTCTTCGATGCAGTAGCGGCGATCATCGGATTGCGCCAACAAACGAAGTTTGAAGGACAGGCCGCGATGGAATTGGAATTTGCGCTGGAGGGCATCGAGACCAACGCGTCTTATCATTTTCAGCTTCTTGATGATGAAGTACGGCATGAACTGCACGCGCGAACCAATGGCCGCGCCGCAACCAGCAATCAGCAATCTTTTATCATCGTGGATTGGGTGCCGATGATTCGCCAAATCATCGAAGAGCAACAGCGCCATGTTGCCATCGAAATCATCGCTGCCAAATTTCACAACACGCTGGTTGAAATGATCGTTGCCGTCGCTAAACGTGTTGCCGAAAAACGCGTGGTGTTGAGCGGCGGCTGTTTTCAAAATAAATATTTGACCGAGCGCGCGATTCGCCGCCTACGCGAAACCGGCTTCCGCCCGTATTGGCATCAACGCATTCCGCCGAACGACGGCGGCATTGCGCTGGGGCAAGCGGTGGCGGCGGCGAAAAAACAAATGCTGGATTGATGGATCGTTGGATTGATAGAGTTTTGGAGCACTGGATTATTGGAGTTTTGGATTGTTGGAGCATTGGAATTCCAACCATACAGAAATCCAACGATCCACTAATCCAACAATCCCTGAATCCAACGCTCCGGCGTTTAACCCCCAACTCATGGAGTGAATGACATGTGCCTCGCCGTTCCCGGAAAAATCACCAGCATCAGCGGCGATGATCCGTTGATCCGCACCGGCAAAGTGAATTTTGGCGGCATTCAAAAGGAAGTCAATCTCGCTTACACGCCGGAAGCGAAAATCGGAGATTATGTCCTCGTCCACGTCGGATTTGCGATCAGTACGGTGGACGAAGACGAAGCCCAGCGCGTGTTCGAGTATCTTCGGCAAATGGATGAATTGGAAGAGTTGAAAGAGCCTGACGTAACCCAGTCCGCCCGACTGGCAACGTAGTTTTTATTGCAAATTTTAAATTGAAAATTTTCAATTTTAAAATTTGCAATGCTTTTGATTGCAGCATTCGCGTCGCATGCGCTTTATAATTGAATCCAATTGTTTAAAGCATCCAGATAATTTTGAAAATTGTTATGCAAAATCCGCCCTACACTTATTTCGCCGATCTCGCCAAAGAAGTCGAGCCACCCGCCGACGGCATTCTCAGCCGCACGCTTTATCAAGATGAGCAGGTTAAAGTCGTGCTCTTCGGCTTCGGCGCGGGACAGGAGCTTTCCGAGCATACGGCCTCGAAACCGGCCATCATTCAAATGATTCAGGGCGAGGCGCAATTGACGTTGGGCAACGACACAGTTGCCGCAAAGGCAGGCGCATGGATTTACATGCCGCCGAATTTAAAACACAGCGTCCACGCGCAAACGCCGGTGGTGATGTTGTTGCTGCTCATCAAAACGTGAGGAGAGATTAGCCGCATGAAATTCATCGACGAATATCGCGACGCGGAAGACGCGCAACGTTTTGCGCAATTGCTGGCGCGGGTCACCACGCGGCCGTGGACGATCATGGAAGTTTGCGGCGGCCAAACGCATGCGATTGTGAAATTCGGCGTGGACGAGCTTTTACCGAAAGACGTGACGCTCGTACACGGTCCCGGTTGTCCGGTCTGCGTGACGCCGCTGGAGTTGATTGATAAAGCCATCGAAATCGCCTCGCGTCCGGACGTGATTTTCTGTTCCTTTGGCGACATGCTGCGCGTGCCCGGCAGCGAAAAAGATTTGCTCTCCGTGAAAGCCGCCGGCGGCGACGTACGCATCGTGTATTCACCGCTGGATGCGCTGAAAATTGCGCGCGACGCGCCGAATAAACAAATCGTCTTTTTTGCGGTGGGATTTGAAACCACGGCACCAGCCAATGCCATGTCGGTTTATCAAGCGCATCAGCAGGGCCTCAAAAATTTCTCGCTGCTGGTGTCGCACGTGCTGGTGCCGCCGGCAATGGAGGCGATTCTCTCCTCGCCGCACAATCGTGTGAAAGGTTTTCTGGCCGCCGGACATGTTTGCACGGTGATGGGTTTCACCGAGTATGAACCGATTGCGCGCAAGTATCACGTGCCGATTGTGGTCACCGGATTCGAGCCGCTCGATATTTTGCAGGGCGTTTATATGTGCATCAAGCAGCTTGAAGAAGGCCGCGCCGAAGTGGAAAACCAATATGCGCGCGCGGTGCGCAAGCAGGGCAACGAACCAGCGCAAGAGATTATTCGCGAGGTCTTTCAAATCACACATCGCAAATGGCGCGGCGTCGGCGAGATTCCGCAAAGCGGTTTGGGCTTGCGCGAAAAATATTTGGAACATGACGCTGAGCTGCGTTTCGGCGTCGCCGATCACACCGTCGAGGAATCTTCCGAGTGTATCAGCGGGCTGATTTTGCAAGGCTTGAAGAAGCCGCACGAATGCCCGGCGTTCGGCACACGCTGCACGCCGGAGCATCCGTTCGGCGCGACGATGGTTTCCTCGGAAGGCGCGTGCGCCGCGTATTATCGGTATCGGCGCATTTCCGCCCCGCAATCAATTGCGGGGCTATGAGCTCAAGTCCGCTAAAGCGGACTCATTCTAAAATCACAAACCGACGAATAGTCCGCTTTAGCGGACTTTGGTTATCAGCCCCGCAATTGATTGCGGGCGGCGAGAAAAATATGAACCTCTCCTGTCCAATTCCAATCTACGATTATCCCAACGTCCTCCTCGCGCACGGCGGCGGCGGGAAGTTGATGCACCAGCTTATCGAAAACATGTTTGTGCCGGCGTTCAAAAATAATTTACCGGCAACGAAACATGACGGCGCGGTGCTTGATTTCAACGGCGTGAAGCTGGCATTCACCACGGATTCCTACGTCGTGCATCCACTCTTTTTCCACGGCGGCGATATTGGGACGCTCGCGATCAACGGCACGGTGAATGATCTTGCGATGTGCGGCGCGCGGCCGTTATATTTGAGCGCGGGATTTATTCTCGAAGAAGGTTTGCCGATGGAAACGTTGTGGCGCGTCGTGCAGTCCATGCAACAAGCCGCGGAAGCTGCAAATGTTCAGCTCGTCACCGGCGATACGAAAGTTGTGGACAAAGGCAAGGGCGATGGCATGTTCATCAACACTGCCGGTGTTGGCATCATCGAACACAACTTGACGATTGCGCCGGCGAGCGTTCAGCCGAACGACGTGATTCTGCTCAATGGCGATCTGGGCCGGCACGGCATGGCGATCATGGCGGTGCGCGAAGGACTGGAATTTGAAAGCGCGATTGCGAGTGATTGCGCGCCGCTCGCCGAGCCGGTGCTGAAACTTCTCGAAGCAGGAATTGAAATTCATTGTCTGCGCGATCTCACGCGCGGCGGCCTTGCCAGTGCTTTGAACGAAATCGCCGAAGTGGCGCGCCGGCAAATCAACATCGAAGAGCGCGCGATTCCGATTCGTGAAGACGTGCAGGGCGCGTGCGAGATTCTCGGCTTTGATCCGCTTTACGTCGCGAATGAAGGCCGTTTCATCGCTATTGTTAAACCAGCCGATGCCGAGGCCGCGCTGGCGATTTTGCGTTCGCATACACTCGGCGCCGAGGCTTCAATCATTGGCAAAGTCATGGCAGACACGAACGGCTGGGTGACGATGAAAAGCAAGATCGGCGTCAATCGCATCGTGGATATGTTGAGCGGCGAGCAATTGCCGCGCATTTGTTGAGTCGGTTGGTGGCATCTGTGCGGCACTTGATTAACAAGTTTAGCTACCGAAAACGCGGCGCTGAATATTAGCAGTTGATCATTCGCGATTGACAATTCTTGCGAACGTAGTTGTACGCAGATTGACGCGACAAAAGATCAGTACAAAATCGCGGCCACAGCGGTCGAAATTTTGGTAGCGATAGAAAACTGCGTTATGTTATAGTTTCGATGCCAATAAAATGCATAGCCGCCTGCAAGATCAAAATTATTTTCAAAGCTCATTAGGCAACGCGGGGGGCTAAGCGGGCAAAAATATTGCTTGACAAATTCGCGCTATTTTCTATCTTAGGAAGCTGTTTTCGAGACATCCATGTTTTTAAGCAAAAAATATGCTCTGGGGCGAAACCTGCTTGCCACAGTTTACTCCTGAAATGCCACCATAGCTCAGTAGGTAGAGCGCCTCACTTGTAATGAGGAAGTCGCGGGTTCGATTCCTGCTGGTGGCTCATCGCATGGAAAATGAGCAAGAAATGTGAATTTAATATACTGTTTTTTTGTTTTGCGGTTAGTTTTCGAGCAAAGCAATAGTTTGGAGAGGTTCCAGAGTGGCCAAATGGGGCAGACTGTAAATCTGCTGGCTCCGCCTTCGGAGGTTCGAATCCTTCCCTCTCCACAATAGAGCAATGTGGTCAGGTTGTTCCATCTCAAAGACGGGTTCAGTGACCGATTCGAATGCGGGAGTAACTCAGGTGGTAGAGTCACAGCCTTCCAAGCTGTTGGTCGCGGGTTCGAGTCCCGTCTCCCGCTCTTGATAAAATCGCTCATGTAGCTCAGTCGGTAGAGCACTTCCTTGGTAAGGAAGAGGTCACCGGTTCAATCCCGGTCATGAGCTCATAAAAAAATACTCAAGATCTGAGGACAAAAATGCGAGAAATTATCACCCTCGAGTGTGCCGATTGCAAACGGCGAAATTATTCGACTACCAAAAACAAGAAAAAGCACACTGCGCGCGTAGAATTTAAGAAATTCTGCCGCTTTTGCTCAAAGCATACCACACATAAAGAAACGCGGTAAATTTGTGTAGGCCTGTAGCTCAACTGGCTAGAGCGTCGGTCTCCAAAACCGAAGGCTGGGGGTTCGATTCCCTCCAGGCCTGCTTGTTTATGGTTATCTTTTTTAGGAAAGCCTGATGAAAGCTCTTGTCGAAAAGATTCGGTTGTTCGCGCGAGATGTGCGGACCGAAATGACAAAGGTGAGTTGGCCCTCTCGGGAAGATCTGAAAGACTCAACTACCGTAGTGATTGTTGTTATGTTGTTGTTTTCTGTTTTTGCGTTTACGGTTGATCGGGTGTTGTCCGCGGCAGTGAAGATGCTCTTCTCTTATATTGTCGGATAGAAGCTTTACACTCTTTGGAAAAGAAATCTGTGGCTGAAGTCGAAGAAAAAAAAATCGAGGCTGGTGATAAGAGGTGGTATGCGATTCATGTTCTTTCCGGGCATGAGCGCAAGGTCAAAGCCTATCTGGAAAATGAAGCTCGAGCATTAGGTCTTGGCGATCGTCTTGCAAATGTTTTGATTCCATCCGAAGAAATCACCGAGATGAAAGAAGGCAAAAAGCGTGTTCGCTCAAAGGCCTTTTTTCCGGGTTATATGCTGGTTGAGATGGAATTGAATAAGGAAACGCAGCATCTGGTTTTAAATACTCCCGGTATCACTAATTTCGTCGGCCCCAAAAATAAGCCACAATCGCTGCGTCAAGACGAAGTGGATCGGATTTTAGGCAAGGTGCAGGAAAGTCGCGCGCGCGAAGTGATTGAAGTCCCGTTTAGTGTGGGCGACGCGATTCGTGTCATTGATGGCCCTTTTCGCGATTTTACCGGCTTTGTGGAAGAGATAAACGAAGAGAAGAAAAAAGCCAAAGTAATGGTGAGTATTTTTGGGCGATCCACTCCGGTTGAGCTTGATTTCCTTCAAATCGAAACTGAAAAATAAATCTACGCCCATTGTGTTGAAAGGTTGGTATGGCGAAAAAAGTTGTCACTCAAGTTAAATTGCAGATTCCGGGCGGGCAAGCCAATCCCTCTCCTCCGGTTGGACCGGCGCTCGGTCAGCACGGCGTGAATATTATGGAGTTCTGCAAGAGCTTCAATGCAAAAACTTCTGACCGC
Source organism: bacterium (assembly GCA_041918175.1). Classification (GTDB taxonomy): domain Bacteria; phylum Zhuqueibacterota; class Zhuqueibacteria; order Zhuqueibacterales; family Zhuqueibacteraceae; genus JABWAN01. The sequence continues at coordinate 49,560 of JAYRWE010000075.1, read as the reverse complement.
CCCGGCTTGGTGATTCCCGTAATTATCACGGTATATTCGGATCGCTCGTTTACGTTTATTCTAAAAACACCTCCGGCCTCGGTGCTGTTGCTAAAAGCTGCCGGTCTTGAAAAAGGCTCGGGTGTGCCCAATCGTAATAAAGTTGGCAAGGTTACAAACGATCAGGTGCGGCAAATTGCTCAAGCCAAGATGGAAGACTTGAACGCAAATGATATCGATGCCGCAATGAGAATGGTGGCTGGTACTGCGCGCAGTATGGGCGTTGAAATAGCTTAAAACTTGTGTTGTGCATTCAGATTACAAAGGTTGATATGAAGCAAAGTCGTCGCTTTGAAGCAATTTCAAAACTGGTTCAGCCGGGTGTCGAATACTCGCTTGAGGATGCTGTGGCATTGCTCAAAAAAACGGCGACCGCGAAGTTCAATGAATCTGTCGAGGTAGCTATTCGGCTCGGGGTTGATCCGCGTCATGCCGATCAAGTTGTTCGCGGCACGGTTGCGCTTCCCCATGGCACTGGAAAGTCGGTTCGGGTTTTGGTTATTTGCAAAACCGCCAAGGAAAATGAAGCGCGTGACGCTGGCGCCGACTTCGTCGGTTTTGATGAATATCTCAAAAAAATCAACGAAGGGTGGTTCGATTTTGATGTTATGATTGCAACCCCCGATGTGATGGCCGAACTTGGCAAGCTCGGTAAAATTTTGGGACCGCGCGGCTTGATGCCGAACCCCAAAAGCGGCACGGTTACCGTTGAGGTGGGACAAGCTGTGCGCGAAGTGAAAGCCGGCAAAATCGAATTTCGTGTCGATAAAAGCGGCATTTTGCATGTGAATATCGGCAAAGCTTCTTTTACGGAGCAACAATTGACGGATAATATTCGCAGCTTCGTTGAGACGGTTGCGCGTTTGAAGCCGGCGTCGGCAAAGGGCCAGTATTTTCGCAGTATCACCGTTTCAAGCACGATGGGCCCTGGAATTCCGCTTGATCGCAATGCGGCATTGACTGAACTTAAAAGTTAGTTAGCGCGAGAATAAAATGTTAGAAACAAGAATTATACGTCCGGAAAAACAAGAAGCGGTCGCGCAAATCGTCGAAAAATTTTCTTCTGCGAAAAGTGTGTTCGTTGCAGATTATTCCGGTTTAACTGTTGAAGCAATTACCAACTTGCGTCGCAATCTGCGGAAGTCGAAGGTTGAGCTTCAAGTCAGCAAGAACACCCTTGCTCGCATTGCTGCAAAACAAACCGGCCTCGATGCTCTCGTGCCTCACCTAAGCGGTCCCACCGCGCTGGCATTCGGAATGGGAGACCCGGCGGCTCCTGCCAAAGTTTTTTCCGATTTCCTGAAGAACAATGAAAAGCCCAAGGTCAAGGCTATCATATTTGAAGGTCGCTATTTCGAGGCCAAGGCTATGGCGGAAATTGCAACCTTGCCCAGTCGCGAGCAACTTATATCGCGTTTATTGGGCAGCCTTAATTCGCCGATGGCGGGTTTGGCCAATTCTCTTTCCGGCATTATTCGGAAACTGGCCTATGCCTTGAATGCGGTCGCTGAAAGCAAAGGCCAGGCGGCAGGCGAATAAATTGTGCTTGAGCTTGTTGGCGCATTGATTTTGAACCCAGAGTTTTATTATCAAACTTATAACTAGTTCTTCGTCATTGAAAATTTCACGGCGCGGCTAGTTTTAAATTATCTCTAAGGAGGTTGTTGTGTCTACCAATGGCAAGCAGCAAGAGGTGCTGCAACTAATCGAGAACATGACCGTTCTTGAACTCTCTTCTTTGGTTAAAGCAATCGAAGAAAAATTCGGCGTCTCCGCCGCAGCGCCTGCTGTTGCGATGATGCCGGCGGGTGCAGTTGGCGGCGCTGCTCCGGCGGCCGCGGTTGAAGAGAAAACCGAATTCGACGTGGTCTTGGCCAACGCTGGTGCGAACAAAATCAACGTCATTAAAGTCGTGCGTACGCTCACCAGTCTTGGCTTGAAAGAAGCGAAAGATTTGGTTGATAATGCGCCGAAGACGCTGAAAGAAGCCGTGAATAAAGAAGAAGCGCAACAGATCAAAGCCAAGCTGGAAGAAGCTGGCGCTACGGTCGAAATCAAATAATAGGCGTGGAATCGCCTATTCCTGTTTTGCTTTTTAACTAAGGATGGTACTCTTTTACTTGTGCGTATTGCATGGAAAATCTGAACGGTAAGCGAATCTCCTTTTCTACACTCAACTCCGTAATTGACTTGCCTGATCTTCTGGATATCCAACTTAAGTCATTTAACGAGTTTCTCCAGATCGACGTTGAGCCCGGTAAGCGCGCCAATAAAGGCATGCATGCCGTTTTCAAAGGCATTTTCCCGATCTACGACAGTCGGGAAAATTTTTGTTTGGACTTCGTCGAATTTTATATCGAGAAGCCGAAATATGACATGGATGAATGTCAGGAACGCGGCGTAACTTATTCGGTGCCGCTCAAGGCCAAGCTTCGCTTGTCCGTGAAAGATGAAGAAACGGGCAACTTCGGCGAGACCACTGAGCAAGTAGTCTATCTGGGAAATATTCCCTATATGACTACGCGCGGCACCTTCATCATCAACGGCGCGGAACGCATCGTCGTTAGTCAATTGCATCGCTCGCCGGGCGTCTTTTTTGACGAGCTGAAGCATCCGAACGGCTCGAAGATTTTTTCGGCGCGAATCATTCCTCTACGCGGTTCGTGGGTGGAATTTATGACGGACATCAGTGATGTGATGTACGTCTATATTGATCGCCGCAAAAAATTCCCCGTTACGACTCTCCTGCGTGCTCTCGGATTTTCCACGGACAAAGAGCTGCTCCAATTGTTCGATCTCGTCGAAGAAGTCAAACTCTCCGACTCGAAAATCAAACAATACCTCGGGCGTAACTCGATTAGCGACGTGGTCGATCGCGAAACCGGTGAAGTCTTGCTGGAAAAGGACTCAGAACTAACGGAAGATGCGATTGACCGTCTCAAAGCCGCGAAGGTTCCCGTGCTGCGTTTGCTCAAGCAAGACAGCGCATTCGGCCCGGAGGTTATTTCCAATACCCTGCGTAAAGATGCCGCGCTTTCACAAGCGGACGCACTCGAAACCATTTATCGCCATCTGCGTTCGGGCGAACCTCCCGATCTCGATACCGCAAAGCAATTTTTGGAGAGACTTTTCTTCAATGCCAAGCGCTATGACCTCGGCGAAGTCGGTCGTTATCGTTTGAATAAGAAGTTGAACCTGGATATTCCGGTTGAAACGACCGTCCTCACCAACGATGACCTAGTGACCATTATCAAGTATCTGCTTGATATGAGAAATGGTCATCGCACTGCGGATGATATTGATCATTTGGGCAATCGCCGCATCCGCACTGTGGGCGAACAACTCGCGCAGCAAATGAGCGTCGGTCTCTCGCGTATGGCGCGCACGATTAAGGAGCGCATGAATCTGCGTGAGAGTGAAAAATTGACGCCGCAAGACCTCGTCAATGCCCGCACGATCATCTCCGTGATCAATACCTTCTTTGGCACGAGTCAGCTTTCGCAGTTTATGGATCAAACCAATCCGCTCGCGGAGTTGACCCACAAGCGCCGTCTTTCCGCACTTGGGCCTGGCGGTTTGACGCGTGAGCGCGCCGGCTTCGAAGTGCGCGACGTGCATTATACGCATTACGGTCGCTTGTGCCCGATTGAAACGCCCGAAGGTCCCAACATCGGTTTGATTTCTTCGCTTACGACTTTCGCTCGCATTAACGATTTCGGCTTCATCGAGACGCCCTATCGTCGCGTGAAAGATGGCCGAGTGTTGAATGACATCGCCTATCTGAGTGCCGATGACGAGGATCAATACGTTATTGCGCAGGCCAACGCACCGATCGATAACAAAGGCTATTACGTCAATGATCGTGTGAAGGCGCGAATCAAGGGTGAGTTTCCTGTGGTGCAGCCGCTAGACGTTCATTATATGGATGTATCTCCGAATCAGATCGTATCTGCGGCTGCGGCATTGATTCCCTTTTTAGAGCATGACGACGCCAACCGCGCGTTGATGGGGTCAAACATGCAGCGTCAAGCCGTACCGTTGTTGGTGCCGCAATCGCCGCTGGTTGGCACCGGCATGGAGGGGAAGATTGCAAGTGACTCGCGCGCGATGATCGTTTCGGAATATGACGGCGTGGTTGAGCACGTCGAAACGAGCCGCATTATCATCCGCAAAGATATGCCGGGCCGCGGCAAAAAGACGGATCCGGAAACGGCGCTGAATTTTGAAGAGTCCGATCTGGTATCGTATCGCTGCACAAAATTTCTGCGCACCAATCAAGATACCTGCATTAACCAACGGCCGATTGTGAGAGTTGGCGAGCGCGTTACCAAAGGGCAGGTGCTCGCTGACGGTTGCGCAACCGAGGACGGCGAACTGGCATTGGGACGCAACGTGCTCGTCGCGTTCATGCCGTGGCGCGGCTACAACTTTGAAGATGCCATTGTCATGTCCGAGCGCATCGTGCAGAAGGACATCTACACCTCGATTCACATCGAAGAGTTTGAATTGCAAGTCCGCGATACCAAGCGCGGCGAAGAAGAGCTCACGCGTGAAATTCCGAATGTTTCGGAAGAAGCCACCAAAGATTTAGATGAAAATGGCATCATTCGTGTCGGCGCAGAAGTGCAAGCCGGCGATATTCTTGTGGGCAAGGTGACGCCGAAAGGCGAAACCGATCCGACTCCCGAAGAGAAACTTTTGAAAGCCATCTTCGGCGAAAAAGCGGGTGATGTGAAAGATGCTTCGCTGAAAGCGCCTCCGGGCTTGAAGGGCATTGTTATCGACACCAAGCTGTTCTCGCGCAAGAAGAAAGACACCAAATCGAAGCGCCAAGAAAAGAAAAAGCTTGATGAGATCGAAGATTGGCATACTCGCGAATTGGCGCGCGTGAAAAGATTTCTCAATGAGAAGTTGATCAATCTGCTTACAGGCGAAACCTCGGGCACGATTCGCGATCTCAACAGCGGCAAAGTCGTAGTGCGCGCCAATACGGACTTGACAGAAGAGCGTTTGGCCGAATTGGATTTTGATAAGCTTGATCGTAGCGAAGGCTGGACGGAAAAGAAGCGCATCAATGAACTTGTGGAAGCAGTTTACTTGGCATATGAGCGCAAAGTAAAAGACATCAATGAAGAGTATGAGCGCCAGAAAACCAAGATCGTTATTGGCGATGAATTGCCTCCCGGCATTGTGCAGCTAGCGAAAGTTTACGTGGCGAAAAAGCGCAAGTTGATGGTTGGCGATAAAATGGCCGGACGCCACGGGAACAAAGGCGTGGTTGCGCGCATCGTGCCGATTGAAGATATGCCGCGCCTTACGGATGGTCGCCCGGTTGATATTGTGTTAAACCCTTTGGGCGTGCCTTCGCGTATGAATCTCGGCCAAATCTTCGAAACCAATTTAGGTTGGGCCGCCTCGATGTTGGGCGTGAAGTTCGCTACGCCGGTGTTTGACGGTGCCACGGAGCAACAAGTGCATGAGCAAATGGCCAAAGCCGGCTTGCCGATTACGGGCAAAGTTCCGCTTTATGATGGCCGCACCGGCGAAGCCTTTGATGAAGAAGTGACGGTCGGTCAAATTTATATGATGAAGCTTTCGCACTTGGTCGAAGATAAAATTCACGCGCGTTCGATTGGGCCGTATTCTTTGATCACGCAGCAGCCGCTTGGCGGTAAGGCGCAATTCGGCGGCCAACGTTTCGGTGAAATGGAAGTGTGGGCGCTTGAAGCTTACGGCGCAGCGTACACACTGCAAGAGATTCTCACCGTGAAATCCGACGACGTGCGCGGACGTTCGAAAGTTTATGAAGCGATTGTGAAGGGCGATAATCTGCCCGAGCCCGGTTTGCCGGAGTCATTCAATGTATTGATCCGCGAACTCCAAGGGTTGGGCCTTGATGTCGAACTCATTGACGATGCTGAAAACGGCAAGGCTTAATAGGAAAACAACAGGACGTTTTTAAAGCTTTGCGACTCTACGGAGGTTTTGAAGTGAGCTATTTTCCCAAACAAGATTCGACGATGCGGCGGCATTTCAATGCCATCGGCATTAGTCTGGCTTCGCCGGACAAAATTTTAGAGCGTTCGCACGGCGAAGTGACCAAGCCGGAAACGATCAACTATCGCTCATTCAAGCCGGAAAAAGACGGCTTGTTTTGCGAAAAAATTTTCGGCCCGGTGCGTGATTGGGAATGTCATTGCGGCAAATACAAACGCATTCGCTATAAAGGCATTGTGTGCGATCGGTGCGGCGTCGAGGTGACGACCAAATCCGTTCGTCGCGAGCGCATGGGACACATTACGCTCGCGGTTCCGGTCGTGCATATTTGGTATTGGAAATCTCTGCCTTCGAAGATCGGCTACATTCTTGGGATGAGCGGAAAGAACCTCGAGAAAGTCATCTATTATGAATCGTATGTCGTAATCGAGCCGGGCAAAAGCGGCTTAGACCCGAAGGAGTTGATTTCGGAAGACGACTATTTCAAATATATGGCCGAACATGGTGAGCCTGCTCCCGGCTCGCCGGAAGCAGAAGGCGAAGCCGCACCTCGTTTCGTTGCAAAAATTGGCGGCGAGGCCGTGCTCGAATTGCTCAAGCGTACTGAGCCTGAAAAACTCTCAGTCGAGTTACGTCATCAAGTTAAAGTCGAAACCTCTTTTCAGAGAAAAACGGATGCCTTGAAGCGATTGAAGGTGATTGAAGCCATCAAGCGCAGCAAGAACAATCCGGATTGGATGGTGCTCTCGGTGATTCCGGTAATTCCGCCGGAGCTTCGTCCTTTGGTGCCGCTTGAAGGCGGACGCTTTGCAACTTCCGACTTGAACGATCTCTATCGCCGCGTGATTATCCGCAACAATCGCTTGAAGAAGTTGATGGAGATCAAAGCGCCGGAAGTGATTTTGCGCAATGAAAAGCGCATGCTCCAAGAAGCGGTGGATGCATTGTTTGATAATGGCCGCAAAACCGCGGCGGTACGCGGTGACGGCAATCGTCCGCTCAAGTCTCTCTCGGACATGCTGCGCGGTAAACAAGGCCGTTTCCGCCAAAACTTGTTGGGCAAGCGCATCGATTATTCCGGTCGTTCGGTGATTGTCGTCGGCCCGGAATTGCGCCTGCACGAATGCGGTTTGCCCAAAGAAATGGCGCTCGAACTTTTTAAGCCTTTTGTGATTCGCAAGCTCGTTGAGCGTTCGATTGCAAAAACGGTGAAGAGCGCAAAGAAGATGGTTGATCGCCGCGACAGCAGCGTGTGGGATATTTTGGAAGAGATCATTGAAGATCATCCCATCATGTTGAACCGTGCGCCCACGTTGCACCGACTCGGCATTCAAGCTTTTCAACCGATCTTGATCGAAGGCAAAGCGTTACAGATTCATCCATTGGTTTGCGCCGCATTCAACGCCGACTTTGACGGCGATCAAATGGCCGTGCATGTGCCTTTGAGCTATTATGCGCAAACGGAAACCCGCTTATTGATGCTGTCGAGCCACAATATTTTGTCGCCAGCTTCCGGCCGCCCGCTCGCAATTCCGAGTCAAGATATCGTTCTTGGAATTTATTATCTCACCAAAGCCAAGAATGGCTTGCCGGGCGAGAATAAGATTTTTGCGAATATCGACGAAGTCAATATCGCATATAGCAACGGGCGTATTGCCTTGCACACGCGCATTAAAGTTCGCATGAATGACAAGCTCGTTGAAACAACGGTTGGTCGCGTCATGCTCAATCGTGTCGTGCCTCGTGAAATCGGTTTTGTCAATGAGCTTTTGACGAAGAAGCGTTTGGAAGAATTGATTGCGCAAGTTTATAAACATTTGGGCAATTACCGCACGGCGCATTTCTTGGATGAATTGAAGCTGCTCGGTTTCCAACACGCAATGAAATCTGGCGTCACCGTCGGCGTCATGGACGTCATGATTCCGAGTGAAAAGACGAAATATCTCGATTCGGCTTTTAATAAAGCGAATACGATTCAGAATCAATACGAAAAAGGCGTCATTACTGACGGCGAACGCTATAACCAGATCATCGACATCTGGACGTACACGACGAGCGAAGTTGCCGAGAAAATGTTTGAGCGCTTGTCGGCAGATCGCCAAGGCTTCAACCCGATTTTCATGATGGCCGATTCCGGCGCGCGCGGTTCGAAAGAGCAGATCCGCCAGCTTGCCGGTATGCGTGGTTTGATGGCGAAGCCGCAGAAGAAGATGACCGGGCAGATGGGCGAAATCATTGAGAATCCGATCACGGCGAACTTTCGCGAAGGTTTGTCGGTGCTGGAATATTTCATCTCCACGCATGGTGCGCGCAAAGGTCTCGCCGACACAGCTTTGAAAACTGCCGATGCCGGATATCTCACGCGTCGTCTTGTTGATGTTGCGCAAGATGTGATCATTACGATGGATGATTGCGGCACCATTCTCGGTTTGCGCACAGGTGATTTAAAAGAAGGCGAAGAAGTGATTGAGCCGTTGCGAGATCGCATTCTTGGCCGTGTTTCGCAAGAAGATGTTTACGATCCGGACAGCGGCGACGCCATTTGCGAAGCCGGAATGTTGATCGATGAAGACAAAGCCGATCGCATTTCCGATGCCGGTATTGAAACTGTTTTGATTCGTTCTGTTTTGACGTGCGAAGCGGACCGCGGTGTTTGCGCAAAATGTTATGGCCGCAACTTGGCATCGGGCAAGGTTGTGAACATCGGCGAGGCTGTTGGTGTCATGGCGGCACAGTCAATCGGCGAGCCGGGTACACAGTTAACTCTGCGTACCTTCCATATCGGCGGTACCGCGTCGCGTATTGCCGCGCAATCGCAAGTTGCGTCGAAGCATGTTGGCCAGGTAAAATTTGAGAATCTCAAGGCCGTCGTTCATGAAGACGGATCGACAATCGCGGTTGGGCGCAATGGCAAGCTCAAGATTATAGATGAAAACAACCGGACGGTTGCGCAATATATTATTCCGTATGGCGCCAATGTCTTGGTAAAAGAAGACGATGTTGTTCCACGCGGCAAAGTCGTCTTTCGTTGGGATCCATATACCGCCAGCATTCTTTCGAATCATGATGGCGTGATTAAGTTTGTTGATATCCGCGAGAACGTTACCCTCCGCGAAGAGCTTGATGAAACCACAGGCTTGAAGCAACGTGTTATTATTGAAACGCGTTTGCGCAATCTAAGTCCCCAAATCCATATTATGGATGGGGAGAAAAAACTTAGCACCTACATTTTACCGACGCGCTCGCATTTGCAAGTTGTTGAGGGACAGCAAGTCAGCGCGGGTGATGTGCTTGTAAAAATTCCACGCGAAATAGCCAAGACGCGCGACATCACCGGTGGTCTTCCGCGCGTCGCTGAACTTTTTGAAGCGCGTCGCCCGAAAGAGCCTGCTATCGTGAGCGAAATCGATGGGCAGGTTAAGTTTGGCGAAATTCGTCGTGGTGTGAGAAAGGTGAATATCGCTTCTCGCGACGGCAAAGAAGAGAAGGTGTATCAAATCCCATATGGCAAGCATGTCTTGGTGCATGACGGAGATTGGGTGCATGCAGGCGAAAAATTGTCCGAAGGTTCTATCGCCCCGCAAGATATCTTGAATATCATGGGACCGAATAAGGTACAAGAATATCTTGTAAATGAAATACAGGAAGTTTACCGCCTGCAGGGTGTGCGCATTAACGACAAGCACATCGAGGTTATCGTGCGCCAAATGCTGCAAAAGGTAAAAATCGAAGACCCGGGAGATACCGATTATCTGGAAGGCGATCAAGTCGACAAGATTCGCTTCTTGGCCGAAAATGAGCGTATTCGCCAACAGCTCGTCGTGGTCGATTCAGGTGATTCGAAATTCAAGCCCAATGTGATGGCTACGCAAGATGAAATCGATAAGGCCAATGAGAAATTAAAAAAGGCCGGAAAAGTGTTGCCGAAGATTAGGCCGGCGCAGCCAGCGACGTTTCAACCTCTGTTGCTAGGAATCACCAAGGCCTCGCTTACGACGGATAGCTTTATTTCGGCGGCCTCATTTCAGGAAACCACACGTGTGTTGACTGAAGCTTCAATTGAAGGTAAAATTGATAAGCTTCTCGGCCTGAAAGAAAATGTCATTATGGGTAATTTAATTCCGGCAGGGACGGGATTGAATAAATTCAAAAAACTTCGTGTGTCATTCGACGGCGAAGCGATTGAAATTGAGACGCCGAAAAAAAGTATGGTGGGATAGCAAAGTGCATGCAAATGCCCTAAAAATGCCGGAAAAGTCGTTGCTTTCTCAAGAATGTTTGTGTATATTGTCAATCTCTGAGCTATAGGAGCGCACTTGCCAACGATTAATCAATTGGTTCGCCAGGGTCGAGAGCAGCTTAAAAGAAAAACAACTGCCCCTGCGTTGACCGGGTCGCCGCAAAAGCGCGGTGTGTGTACAAGAGTTTATACGACTACTCCCAAAAAACCGAATTCAGCGCTTCGAAAAGTTGCCCGTGTACGTCTGACAAATCATTATGAGGTGACAGCGTATATTCCAGGTGAAGGGCATAATTTGCAGGAGCACTCGATTGTCTTGATTCGTGGCGGTCGTGTGAAGGATTTGCCAGGAGTACGCTATCACATTGTGCGTGGCGTGTATGATTCCGCTGGTGTGCAGGATAGAAATCAGGGTCGTTCAAAGTATGGAACGAAGAAGAAGAAGGCTGCTGCAAAAAAATAAGCTCAAAATATGCCTAGAAGAAAACGCATCGTCAAAAGAGAAGTCTTGCCTGATCCTAAGTTTGGCAGTATTCTGGCCACAAAATTCATTAATGGCTTAATGCACGGCGGTAAGCGCAGCGTGGCCGAAAGAATATTCTATGATGCTGTTGATCTTGTTGAGTCGCGCACAGGCAAGGCGGGAATGGATGTTTTTGCGAAAGCGATGGATAATGTTCGGCCTATTCTAGAAGTGAAGTCGCGGCGTGTTGGTGGTGCGAATTATCAGGTTCCAGTGGAGGTTCGCTCCGAAAGACAGCAGGCGCTTGCGATTCGCTGGTTGGTTGGATATGCGCGCGAGCGTAGTGAGAAAACTATGGCTGAGCGGTTGGCTGGTGAATTTGTTGCTGCTTCTAATAAAGAGGGCAGTGCAATAAAGAAACGTGAAGACACGCACAAGATGGCAGATGCAAATAAGGCTTTTGCTCATTTTCGTTGGTAGTGCGTGTTGGTTTGGAAGCTGAAGATTTTAAGGAGTCTTGTTCTCTCCACCCTCCTGGGAGAAAATGCTCTTTGGTTTTCTTCAGGGAATTGTGGAGTTTTTTATGTCTAAAAATATCGATCTCTCGCGTGTGCGCAATATCGGCATTATGGCTCATATTGATGCCGGGAAAACGACAACAACAGAGCGCATACTTTTTTATACCGGTAGAATTCATCGGATGGGGGAAGTGCACGACGGCGCGGCTACTACGGACTGGATGGAGCAGGAACGGGAACGTGGAATCACGATTACTTCTGCGGCGATTTCTTGCTATTGGAAAGACCATCATATTAACATTATCGACACGCCGGGCCACGTAGATTTTACGATTGAAGTCGAGCGGTCACTGCGTGTTCTTGATGGTGCAGTTGCTCTTTTTTGTGCAGTCGGTGGCGTTGAGCCTCAGTCGGAAACGGTGTGGCGGCAAGCTGATCGCTATCGTGTTCCTCGCTTGGCATTCATCAATAAGATGGATCGTGTAGGCGCGGATTTTTATAACGCCGTTGGCATGATAAAGGAGAAGCTTGGTGCGAATGCTGTACCGCTCCAAATTCCTTTTGGTGATGGTGAGTTGTTTACGGGGATTGTGGATTTGATTAGCATGAAGGGTGTGGTTTACAGCGAAGACACTTTGGGTTCAAAGTTTGAAGAAGTTGAAATTCCTGTGGAGTTGCGTGCAAAAGCCGCTGAATATCGCACGATCCTGCTCGAGGCGATTTCTGAATATGATGATACCCTTCTCGAAAAATATTTGCATGATCAGCCTATAACCGAAGCGGAGATTCATTCCGCGATTCGCAAGGCGACGATTGATGTATCTATGGTGCCTGTGCTTTGTGGATCGGCCTTTAAGAACAAAGGTGTGCAGCGCCTGCTCGATGCTGTAAATCTTTATTTGCCCGCTCCGCTTGACATGCCCGAAGTAAAGGGCACGCATCCCAAGACCAGCGAGCAACTCACGCGCAAGGCGAACCCGGATGAGCCATTTTCGGCTTTGGCTTTCAAGATTATGACCGATCCTTACGTCGGGAAATTGACATATTTTCGTGTTTACTCCGGTAAAGTTGATTCTGGCAGTTATGTGTACAATAGCACGTCGAGCACCAAGGAGCGCATCGGGCGTTTGCTCGTAATGTCTGCGAACAAGCGTGAAGATGTTGAAAGTGCTCAGGCGGGTGATATTGTTGCAGCCGTCGGTTTGAAAAATACCAAAACCGGCCATACGCTCTGTGCAGAAAATAAACAGATCGTGCTTGAATCGATGCATTTCCCCGAGCCGGTTATTTCTGTGGCGATTGAGCCGCGCACGAAAGCGGATCAGGATCTTTTGGGCGACTCTCTCGGAAAATTAGCCGAAGAAGATCCAACGTTCAAGATTCGCACGGATGAAGAAACGGGGCAGACGCTTATTGCCGGCATGGGTGAGCTTCATTTAGAAATTCTTATTGATCGTCTTCTGCGTGAATTTAAAGTTCATGCAAATGTTGGCAAGCCGCAAGTTGCCTACAAAGAAACGATTCGTAGGAGAGTCGAATCCGTTGGCAAGTTTATTCGTCAAAGCGGTGGTCGCGGCCAGTATGGACACGTTGAAATCGAAATCGAACCGAACGAGCCAGGCAAGGGTTTTGAGTTTGAAAGTCGAATTGTAGGTGGTACTGTTCCGAAGGAATACATCAAGCCGACGATGGAAGGTATTCAGCAGGCCATGCAAACTGGCGTAATTGCTGGCTATCCCATGGTTGATATCAAGGCCGCTCTGCTCGACGGATCGTATCATGATGTTGATTCGTCTGAAATGGCATTCAAGATTGCTGGTTCGATGGCGTTTAAGGAAGCTGCGAAGAAAGCTTCGCCAGTTTTGTTAGAGCCGGTGATGGATGTCGAAGTCGTCGTCCCGGAAAATTATATGGGCGATGTTATGGGTGACCTCAACTCTCGGCGTGGTCGTATTCGTGGTATGGTGCCGCGTTCGAATGCGCAAGTTATCGCAGCGACCGTTCCTTTGAGTGAGATGTTCGGTTACGCGACCACGTTGCGCTCCATCACGCAAGGGCGTGCGATTTATACGATGCAATTTTCACACTACGATCAGGTGCCGCAGTCCATTGCTGAAACTTTGACTGAAGCCGTGCAGGCAAAGTCATAACGCTTTCAGTGCTGTGTGTAGCTTGACGTCGCTTGATCCTGATAACAAACTTAAATTTAATCCCCAAGTTTTAACGGGAGAATGCTATTATGGCTAAAGAAAAATTTGTCCGCAGTAAACCGCACGTAAACATCGGCACGATCGGACACGTGGATCATGGTAAAACCACGTTGACTGCCGCAATTACGCTGGTTCTTCAAAGCAAGGGTCTGGCTGAATTTCGCAGCTATGACTCCATCGACAATGCACCAGAAGAAAAAGCTCGCGGTATTACGATTAATACTGCGCATGTGGAGTATCAAACTGACAATCGCCACTATGCGCACGTTGACTGCCCCGGCCACGCTGACTATGTTAAGAACATGATCACCGGCGCGGCGCAAATGGATGGTGCAATTCTCGTTGTGAGTGCGGCAGATGGACCGATGCCACAAACGCGCGAGCACATCTTGCTTGCACGCCAAGTTGGTGTGCCCTATATCGTTGTCTTTATGAATAAAGTTGATATGGTTGACGATCCGGAATTGCTCGACTTGGTTGAGTTGGAGCTTCGTGATCTTTTGAAGGAATACAACTTCCCCGGCGACGAAATTCCTATTGTCAAGGGCAGCGCTCTCGAAGCGCTCAATAGTCCTGCCGATCCACAAAAAACAAAGGCAATTGCAGAGTTGATGGCGGCGGTCGATAGCTATATTCCAACGCCCGTGCGCGAAATCGATAAGCCCTTCTTGATGCCGGTTGAGGACGTTTTCACGATCACAGGCCGTGGTACGGTCGGTACGGGTCGTATTGAACGCGGCAAAATCAAAGTTGGCGATGAAGTTGAAATCGTCGGCTTGGGCACAAAGCGGAAGTCCGTGGTGACTGGCGTTGAAATGTTCCGCAAATTGTTGGATAGCGGCGAGGCTGGTGATAACGTCGGTTTGCTGCTGCGTGGCGTTGAAAAGACAGACTTGGAACGTGGTATGGTTATTACCGCTCCGGGCAAGATCACGCCGCACACCAAATTCACCGCGGAAATTTATGTTTTGAAGAAAGAAGAAGGCGGTCGCCATACTCCTTTCTTTAATGGTTATCGTCCGCAGTTCTATTTCCGCACCACTGATGTGACTGGCGTTGCCAACCTTCCGAATGGAATGGAAATGGTGATGCCGGGTGATAATGTCTCCGTGACGGTGGAGTTGATTTCTCCAATCGCTATGGAAAAAGGTTTGCGCTTTGCTATTCGCGAAGGCGGCCGAACCGTTGGTGCGGGTACTGTTGCTGATATCTTGGAATAAGCCTTCCATTTATGAACGTGTAAATCTTGCGGGCATCGAGGAGTCGTGCGATGCCCTTCTTTTCGTCGGTACGATTTTAAGATTAGATTTTGGCGCAAAGATTTTTCATTAGCAAGCAGGAGTAAAATCCACGTGGTTGGTCAAAGGATACGTATCAAGCTCAAGGCTCATGATCATCGTCTGATCGACAAATCGACGGACAAGATCATTCGCACGGCGAAGCAAACGGGCGCCGCGATTTCCGGCCCAATTCCGTTGCCCACTAAGCGCTCCATTTATACGGTGTTGCGCTCCCCGCACGTCGATAAAAAATCGCGTGAGCAATTCGAGACGCGTATCCATAAGCGCCTGATTGATATCTTGAACTCCACTTCCAAAACAGTGGATGCTCTGATGAAGCTCGAATTGCCGGCCGGTGTTGACGTCGAAATCAAGGTATGATGAGTGTACTCTGTCTAAGGTCAATATGAGTGGATTGATCGGTAAAAAACTCGGAATGACGCGCATTTTTGATGAGCGCGGTAATGGTATTCCGGTAACGGTAATTGAGACCGGCCCTTGCTATGTGACGGAGATTCGCACGGCGAGTAAGCACGGCTATGATGCCGTGCAGCTAGGGTTCATTGATAAGCCGCTAAAGCAAGTCAATAAACCGGAAGCCGGGCATTTTGCCAAAGCGAATGTGAAGCCGCAACGCTTTGTGCGTGAGTTTAGAAGTTTTAAGAATGCCGGCGATCTAAAGCTTGGTGATGTGGTGAAAGCCGACATTTTCAAGGCTGGCGATAAAATCAAAATTGTTGGCTTGAGCAAAGGCAAAGGCTTTCAAGGCGTGGTGAAGCGACACCATTTTGGCGGTGGTTCGGTCACGCATGGGCAAAGCGACAGAATGCGTGCGCCAGGCTCCATGGGCGGTAGCTCTTATCCCTCTCGTGTGTGGAAGGGAATGCGGATGGCTGGTCAGATGGGCGATGCCCGCGTGAGCATGCGCAATCTTAAAGTCGTGAAAGTCGATGCAGAAAATAACATCGTCATGGTGAGTGGCGGCGTCCCCGGTGCTCGTAACGGAATTTTGATTCTCTCCAAGTGAGTTGAGCATGCAAGTCGAGGTTTATTCTAAAGACGGACAAATGACCGGCAAGACGGTTGAATTGCCCGATGAGATATTTGGTATTGAGCCAAATGAGCATGTGATTTATTTGGTGGTCAAAGCTCAGATGGCCAATCGGCGTCAAGGCACCCACAAGACCAAAACCCGCAAAGAAGTACGCGGCGGCGGTAAAAAGCCGTGGAAGCAAAAGGGACGTGGTGTTGCTCGCGCGGGATCGATTCGTTCGCCCTTATGGGTTGGCGGTGGCCGCGTATTCGGTCCAAAGCCGAGAGACTATACTCAAGCTGTCAATAAGAAAGTAAGTCGTCTTGCGCGAAAGTCCGTTCTTTCTTCGAAGTTGAAAGAGCAAAAACTGATCGTGATTGAAGATTTTACAGTCGCGAGCGGCAAGACGCGGGATATGGCTACAGTGTTGAAAAAGTTCGATGCTTATCAGACCAAATCTTTGTTTTTGGTTCCCAAGTCGGATGAAATGCTTTATCGCGCCAGCAAAAATCTTCCCAAGTTGAATGTGCAAATTGGCGAGAATGCTTCAACTTATGAATTGATGGACTGTCAAAAGTTGTTCATTCAAGAGAGCGCGATCAATAAAATTGCGGGAGTGCTGCAAGCATGAGAACCCCCGAAGAAATTTTGCGCCGGCCCTTGCTCACGGAAAAAAATCTCAGACTTACGGAAAAGTTGAACAAGTATGGCTTTGAGGTTTTACCGGAAGCAAGCAAGCTAGAGATCAAGGCTGCGGTTGAGAAAAAGTTTGGCGTGAAGGTGTTGAGCGTTCATGTTATCAACATCAAAGGCAAGCGCAAACGCATGAATACTCGTCGCGGCATGACCTTCGGCAAACGCAGCGATCGCAAAAAGGCGGTCGTCACTATTGAAAAAGACAAGAAGATTGATTTTTACGCAGGTGGCGTTGTTTCTTAATCCGCACCTCATACAATCTAAAAGCAATCGCAAAGACGATTATGCCATTAAAGACTTTTAAACCGACTACGCCGAGCCTGCGCTTTACTGCTCTGCCGACGTTCGAAGAGATTACCAAGGGAAAGCCGGAAAAGTCTCTTCTTCGTCCTTTGAAGAAGTCCGGCGGGCGCAACAACCTGGGTATGTTGACGAGCCGTCATCGCGGCGGCGGCCATAAGCGCCATTACCGCGTCATTGATTTCAAGCGCGATAAAGACGGCATTCCCGCGCGCGTGGCTGCGATTGAATATGATCCTAATCGTTCTGCTCGTATTGCTTTGTTGTTCTATGCGGATGGAGAGAAGCGATATATTATCGCACCGGTGGGCGTGAAGGTCGGCGATGTTCTAAACTCCGGCCCTGACGCAGAAATTCGTTCAGGTAATTCTTTACCGTTGACGCATATTCCGCTTGGTATTGCGATTCACAATGTCGAGTTACGCCGCGGCCGCGGCGCGCAATTGGGGCGCAGCGCAGGCAGTGAGATTCAATTTGTCGCGCGTGATGAAAAATACGCACAGATCAAAATGCCCTCCGGCGAAATTCGCATGGTACCAGTCGGCAATCGCGCCACGATTGGTCAAGTGGGTAATGTTGAGCATGAAAATATTTCTTTGGGTAAGGCTGGCCGCAAGCGTTGGCTTGGTGTTCGGCCGCATGTGCGCGGTGTAGCTATGAACCCGGTCGATCACCCGATGGGCGGTGGTGAAGGCAAAACCTCTGGCGGTCGTCATCCGTGCTCGCCCTGGGGACAAAAGTCGAAGGGTTTGAAAACGCGCAAGCGGAAGAATATCTCAAACAAATTTATTATCAAACGTCGCAATAAATAGTACGAGGTCATAATGCCGCGAAGTGTCAAAAAAGGCCCATATGTCGATTCGAATCTGCTCGAACGCATCCAAGGGATGAATACGAAAAACGAGAAGCGCGTGGTGAAGACCTGGGCGCGTCGCTCGACGATCATTCCAGAATTTGTCGGCCATACTTTGGCAATTCATAATGGCAAGCAGTTCGTGCCGGTTTTTATCAGCGAAAACATGGTGGGGCATAAGTTGGGAGAGTTTGCTCCCACCCGTATCTTTCGTGGCCATGCCGGCAAGGCAGCCGCAGAGAAAACGACAAAAGTCAAACCCGCTGCTTAAGGAGTCTTGATAATGGAAGCTCGTGCTCGTGCACGTTATCTGCGGATGTCGCCACGCAAAGTGCGTCGCGTTATCAGTTTGGTGCGAGGCCAAAACGTCGAATCAGCGTTGAATGTTTTGCATTTCACGCGTAAGCGCGCGGCGTTGCCGGTGGAAAAAACTCTACGCTCCGCAGTGGCAAATATGATAAGCAAGCAAGAAGGGAAGAAAGTCGTTCCCGAAGATCTGTTTGTCGCCGAAGCTTTTGTTGACGGCGGCTTTATGATGAAGCGTTTTCGCGCTGGCTCCATGGGCCGCGCTTCACGCATTCGCAAGCGTTCTTGCCACGTTACGATCGTGGTTTCAGATGGTCAACCTGAAGAAGCAGCTAATCAGTAGGAGGTTGTTTGGGTCAGAAAACTAACCCCATAGGTTTGCGTCTTGGCATCGTGCGTGAATGGGATTCCAATTGGTTCGGCGGACGCAATTTTAAAGATAAGCTCAAAGAAGATCTCTATCTGCGACGCTATGTGCGCAGCCGCTTGCAACGCGCCGGTGTTTCCATGGTGCAAATCGAGCGCGATCCTTCTGATAAGCGGATCACGGTCACAATCCATACGGCGCGGCCGGGAATCGTGATCGGACGCAAGGGCGCGGAAGTTGACAAGCTGAAAGAAGAATTGCAACGCGTCACCAAAAAGGACATTCAACTCAATATCAATGAGATCAAAAGGCCGGAGTTGGATGCCTATCTGGTTGCTGAAAATATTGCGCATCAGTTAGAAGCGAAAATCGCGTTTCGCCGCGCAATGAAAAAGGCAATCACCGGAACCATGCGTATGGGTGCCGAAGGCGTGAGAGTGTTCTGCTCTGGTCGCTTGGGCGGCGCGGAAATGGCGCGCAATGAACAATACAAAGAAGGCCGAATCCCGCTGCATACGCTGCGTGCGGATATTGATTTCGCGCGTGCGACGGCGAAAACTACATATGGCGCCATCGGTGTCAAGGTGTGGATTTGCCGCGGCGAAATCATTTGAGTGCGATTGAGGAGAGTTTCAGCTTATGATGATGCCAAAGAGAGTAAAGTTTCGCAAGCAGCAACGTGGTCGTATGAAGGGCAAGGCCACGCGCGGCAGTGATATCTCGTTCGGCGAATTTGGATTGAAAGCAATGGAGCCGGCCTGGATTACGGCCCGTCAAATCGAAGCGAGCCGTGTCGCCATGACGCGCCATCTCAAGCGTGGTGGCAAAGTTTGGATTCGCGTTTTTCCGGATAAACCCGTTACGGAGAAACCTGCGGAAACGCGCATGGGAAAAGGCAAGGGTACGCCGGAATTTTGGGTCGCGGTGATCAAGCCGGGTCGCATTTTGTTCGAAATCGCAGGTGTAGAAAAAGACATCGCGCAACAAGCCATGCGGTTGGCGGCGCACAAACTGCCGATTCGCACCAAGTTTGTCAGCGCCAGCGACTTTGCGCATTGATCATTTACCGAGAGCTTTACTAAACCGGTTCAAGTTTTGTGAAGTTGTGGAGTCCGATAACATGAGAATCAAAGAAATTCGCGAGCTAAACGAAACCGAGTTGAAGCACAAGCTGAAGGATTTGCAAGAAGAGTATCTGAACTTTCGGTTTCAGCATACAACGCGGCAGCTCGATAATCCGTTAAGATTGCGTTCCGTGCGTCGTGATATTGCGCGCGTCAAAACCGTTTTGCAGCAAACTGGCAGCAAGGGTCTTGTGAAGGAAACTGCGGCATGAGTGCGAATGAAATGAACCCCACGACGAACACCATGGCGGAAGCTCGCGGACGACGCAAAACCAAAGTGGGCAAAGTCGTCAGCAATAAAATGCAGAAGAGTATCGTGGTTGCAGTGGACCGAATGAAGCGTCACGAGTTGTATGGCAAGTACTTCAAGCAGACTTCCAAGTTCATGGCGCACGACGAGAAGAACGAAGCCGGTATCGGTGATACGGTTTTGATTATGGAAACCCGCCCTTTGAGCAAACGCAAAAGATGGCGTTTGGTTGAAATCGTTGCGAAGGCCAAGTAAGCTAGAAAGGTGATGGGAGTCGATAATGGTGCAAGAATATACAAGATTGAATGTTGCCGACAACACGGGTGCCAAAAAAGTCATGTGCATTCGTGTGATGGGCGGCAGTCGGAGGCGATATGGCTCCGTCGGTGATGTCATCGTGGTTGCGGTAAAATCCGCCATTCCGGGAGCGACAATCAAAAAGGGCGATATCAGTCACGCCGTGATTGTACGCACGAAACGAGAAGTTCGCCGAAAAGACGGTTCCTATATTCGCTTCGATGAAAACGCGGCAGTCTTAATTAATGATGCCAAGGAACCGAAAGGAACCCGCATCTTTGGCCCGGTCGCGCGTGAACTGCGTGATCGTCAATATATGAAAATCATCTCTTTGGCTCCCGAAGTGCTTTAATTGCCGGAGAAGGATCACATGAAAATTCGTAAAGGCGATCAAGTCGTTGTCATCTCCGGAAATCATCGCACCAAAAAAGGTCGGGTGTTGAAAGTTTATCCGGAAAAGCAGCGCGTCATTGTGGAAGGCGTTAATCTTATTAAACGCCACACCCGCCCTTCGCAGCGTAATCAGCAAGGCGGTATCATAGAAAAAGAAGCCGCCATTCACGTTTCCAACGTGATGTTGCTTGATCCCAAGCTCGGTATTCCGACGCGCGTGGGCAGTAAAATGCTGACAAGTTCCGAAAAACGTTCGCGCAATCGTGTGCGTGTAGCCAAGAAGAGTGGCGAAATCATCGTTGATTCAAAGGGCAGATAATGGCTGAGAAAACCAAAGCGCCGGAAAAGAAAGACAAGGCGAAAGAGAAAAGCTCTGCTCCTGCTGCGGCCAAAGCCTCGAAGAAGGGCGAAAAAGGCGCAGCCGATGCAAAAAGCAAGACTGCGGCAGCAAGCGAGGCGCTTCCGAAAGACTATATTCCGCGCCCATTAAAGATATATCGCGAAGAGGCTGCTGCGGCATTGATGAAGCGTTTCTCATATAGCAACCCAATGCAGGTACCGCGGTTGGTCAAAATCGTTTTGAATATGGGTGTAGGTGACGCGGTTGATGATCAAAAATTTCTTGATGCCGCGGTCACTGATATGCAAACGATTACCGGGCAAAGGCCATATGTCACGCGCGCAAAGAAATCCATTTCGAATTTCAAATTGCGTGAAAAAATGCCGATCGGCTGCATGGTGACCTTGCGCGGCTTTCGGATGTATGAATTTCTCGACCGCTTTATAAGTATTGCGGTGCCGCGTATACGCGATTTCCGCGGCCTGCCCGACAAGTCCTTCGATGGGCGGGGCAATTATTCCATCAGCCTACGCGAGCAGATCGTGTTTCCGGAAATCAACTACGACAAAATTTTGAAGATTCGCGGAATGAACATAACGTTTGTGACCACCGCGAAAAGCGATGAAGAGGCTTATGAGTTGTTGGCCTCGTTCGGCATGCCGTTTCGCAAAAGATAGGGATAGACTGTGGCAAGAAAAGCTATGCGAGAAAAGCAGCAGAAAACGCCGAAATTTTCCACGCGGCGTTATAATCGTTGTATGCAGTGCGGTCGCGCACGCGCATATTATCGTCGCTTCGGCCTGTGCCGAATCTGCTTCCGCAATTTGGCGCTGGACGGCAAAATTCCCGGCGTCACGAAGGCGAGTTGGTAACAAGAATCATTGTTAGGAATTAATCATGCAAACTGATCCGATTTCAGATTACTTATCTCGAATTCGCAATGCGGGCTGCGCGCAGCACCCGAAAGTGGACATTCCGGCTTCGCGCTTAAAGGTGGAAATCACCAAGATTTTGCACCACTACGGCTATATTCGTGATTATCTCATCATCGAAGACGGCAAACAAAACATTATACGCATCTATTTGAAATATGACGCCGCGAGCGCGCACGTTATTCGCGGCTTGCGCCGTATTAGCATGCCGGGCTTGCGCAAATATGTCGGCGCTAAAAATCTGCCTCGGGTTTATAATAACTACGGCATGGCCGTGCTCTCCACGCCGCGCGGGATCGTAACCGATCGCGACGCACGCAAGCTTCACACCGGCGGTGAGGTTTTGTTTTATGTGTGGTAGGTCTTGAGTTCAAATCAAAATTTAAAATTGGCGGTTTTCAATTTTAAATTCTTTGCACAAAGGAACGATCTGTGTCTCGTATCGGCAAAAAGCCAATCACAATTCCGAGCGGCGTACAAGTCGCGGTCAAAGATGCCGTCATCTCGGTTAAAGGACCGAAGGGTGAATTGCGGCGTTCATACAATCCGACGATGTCGGTCGCAGTCGATGCAGCTTCCATAAGTGTTGCGCGTCCGGATGATTCGAAATTTCATAAAGCAATGCATGGTTTATATCGTAGCCTCATTAACAATATGGTCATCGGTGTCACGCAAGGCTACGAAAAGAAACTTGAAATTGTCGGCGTTGGCTTCAAGGCAGAGTTGAAAAGCAAGAAGCTGGTGTTGCAGTTGGGGTATGGTCACCCCATTGTTTTCGTGCCACCCGAGATGATTACGATTACGTGCGAAACGCCGAACAGCATTAAGATTAGTGGTGTTGACAAAGAGTTGGTTGGTCAAGTTGCGGCTAAGATCAGAACGTTCAAAGCACCCGAGCCTTATAAGGGCAAGGGCGTGAAATATAGTGATGAAGTCGTCCGCCGTAAGGCTGGCAAGACTGCTGCCTAGGTTGGGTAGCTGAACTTTGGGGGAAGGTTCATTGGCTTTGGACAGTGCCAGTTAAAGGTTGGATGCTGATTAGCCGAAGGCATCACAAGCAATAAGAAAGTTAACTGTCGCTGCTAATTATCGGGAAGAAGAGGTTATGGGCTTCAAAAGAATTGATCCACGCATTCGTCGCGTTCGCAAAAAGCGCGCGATTAAGAGAAAGATCATTGGAACTTCCGTGCGTCCACGCTTGGTGGTCTTCCGCAGTTTGAAGAACATTTATGCGCAATTGGTGGATGATTCCATCAAAAAGACGCTGACGACGGTTTCGACGGTCAGCAAAGAGTTGAAAGAAGAAATCAAAAAAGCGGAAAACAAAACTCGAGAAGCCGAGATCGTGGGCAAAGCGCTGGCGCAAAAGGCAAGCGCGATGAACATTAAACGCATCGTGTTTGACCGCAGCGGCTACCTCTATCACGGTCGCGTGAAGGCTCTGGCCGATGGTGCGCGTCAAGGCGGGCTTGAGTTTTAATGGAGAACGCTCGTGCGGAAAGAACGAATTAGTCCTGGTGAATTAGAACTAAAAGAACGCGTCGTTGCCGTCAATCGCACTGCGAAAGTGGTGAAAGGTGGGCGTCGCTTTGGTTTTAATGCCATTGTTGTTGTGGGCGACGGTCGCGGCCATGTCGGTTGCGGCTTGGGCAAAGCCAAAGAAGTCACTGACGCGATTTCAAAAGGCACGGAGAACGCGAAGAAAGCGCTGGTGCGAATTCCTGTACTCAACGGCACTTTGCCGCATGAAGTAAAAGGCAAATACGGCGCTGGCAAAGTCTACCTGAAGCCGGCCTCGCCCGGTACCGGCGTGATTGCCGGCGGTGCGGTGCGTGCTATCATGGAAGCCGCAGGCGTGCAAAATGTTCTATCGAAGTCACTAGGGTCGGCCAATCCTCACAATGTGGTGAAAGCCACCATGCAAGCGCTCTTGAGCTTGATGGACGCGGCTTCATTGGCACAACAACGCGGCCTTTCCTCCCGTGAAGTATTTTCTCGCACGATGACCGAGCAAGGATAAGCAGCTATGGTGAAGAAACTCAAAGTCACACAAGTAAAAAGTATTATCGGGCATAAGTGGGATCAAAAGCTCACGATCAAAGCGTTGGGTTTGCATCGCATCCGCCATACCGTGGTTCATAATGACACGCCGCAAATTCGAGGCATGATCAACAAAGTGAGCCACCTGGTGAAAGTGGAAGAAGTCGCTTGACGGTGACGTTGCCGTTCGAATAGCTTCGGAGATCGTCTTCATTCAAATCATAAAGCACAAATGGAACTTTCAAATCTTACATACGCTCCCGGTTCACGGAAAAATCGCAAACGCGTTGGGCGTGGTATTGGCTCTGGGCACGGCGGCACTTCGACACGTGGTCACAAGGGTTTGTACTCACGCTCCGGCTCAAGCCAAAAGGCGGGCTTTGAAGGCGGCCAGATGCCGTTACAGCGCCGTTTGCCCAAGCGCGGATTCAATAATATTTTTCGCGTCGAATTTCAAACCGTGAATCTCGACAAGCTTGCGAAGCTTGATGGTGTAACGGTCGTCAGTTTGGAAGTTTTATTGAAGAACCGCATTATTCGCAAGAAGAGCGTACCGGTAAAGATTTTGGGAACGGGCGATATTGCCAAAGCCTTCGAAGTGCATGCGCACAGCTTCAGCAAGTCGGCCAAAGAAAAAATTGAGAAGGCCGGCGGGAAGGCCGTCATTATCGGCGCTGCGGCATAATTGCGCCCCAAAGCAGAATAACATGCCATGATCCTAAGCAGCTTTCAAAATATTTTCAAAATTCCGGAGTTGCGGACGCGCGTCATCTTCACGCTGCTACTTTTGATGGTAGAGCGTGTCGGAACGCATATCCCCGTCCCTGGAATCAATAGTCAAGCTCTGATCGCTTACATGCAAGAATCCGGTGGTCGGGGCTTTTTTGACTTGTATGATTTGTTCGCTGGTGGTGCGTTTAGTCGTGCCACCATTTTTGCGTTGGGGATCATGCCATATATCTCTGCTTCCATTATTCTGCAATTGCTCGGCGCCGTCATGCCTTTCTTTCAACGCCTCCAAAAAGAAGGTGAGGAAGGCAGAAAGAAAATTACGCAGTACACGCGCTATGGCACCGTGTTAATCGCTTTCATGCAGGCTTATGGCGTAAGCATCTTCTTGAAAAGTATTCAGCAACTGGATAATGGCCAGTATGTGGTCGCCCCGGATGCCGGTTTTGGTTTCATGCTGCTCACGATGTTAACGCTCACGGCTGGAACGGTTTTGATCATGTGGTTGGGCGAACAAATCACCGAACGTGGCATTGGAAATGGTGTTTCGCTCATTATCTTCATCGGTATCATTGCGCGCTTCCCGGATGCGCTTATCAATGAAGCGCGAGAAGTGATGAGCGGCAATAGAGAAATTTTGGTGGAAGTGGCGTTGCTGGCTGTGATGGTCGGCATTATCGCTGTGGTTGTGGCTTTGACGCAGGGTATGCGTAAGATTCCGGTACAATATGCCAAGCGTGTGGTGGGACGAAAAGTTTATGGCGGCCAGAGTACGCATATTCCGCTGCGGGTTAATACTGCCGGCGTCATGCCGATTATCTTTGCGCAATCGATAATGTTTATCCCGCAGACTGTGGCAACGTTTTTTCCGAACAACGAGATTATGCTCAAGTTTGCCGGATATTTTGATTATACTTCAATCGTATATTGGATCTTCTATTCCGTTCTCATTGTTTTCTTCACTTATTTCTACACGGCGATTGCATTCAATCCGATCGATGTAGCGGAAAATATGAAAAAGCATGGCGGCTTTATTCCCGGCGTGCGTCCCGGAAAGAAGACCTCAGAGTTCATCGACAATATTTTAACCAAAATTACGCTGCCGGGATCAATATTCCTGGCCCTCATCGCCATCTTCCCGTATTTCATTATGAAATTCGTGAATGTGCGCTACGACTTTGCCTCGTTCTTTGGCGGTACTTCGCTTTTGATCGTAGTCGGTGTCGCTTTAGATTTGCTCCAACAATTGGAATCGCACCTCCTGATGCGTCACTACGATGGCTTCATGAAGGGAGGCCGTATTCGTGGAAGACGATATGCTTGATCACACGGCCTTCACTCCGGCCTTGAGCTTAGTAATCTCCATTGTTGCGCCGAGACCATATGGAACTGATTTTCCTCGGATATCCCGGCTCAGGCAAAGGCACGCAGGCCGGACTTTTAAGCGAGCGCTATAATATCCCGAAAATATCGACGGGCGATATTTTGCGCGCAGCGGTTATGGCGAAGACCGAACTTGGTTTGCAAGCCAAGCAGTATATGGACCGTGGGGAGTTAGTGCCGGATCGTGTGATCATCAGCCTCGTAGTACAGCGCATTGCAGAGCCTGATTCGGTTCGGGGATTTATCTTAGATGGTTTTCCACGCACGATTCATCAAGCGCAAGAATTGGATCGTGTTTTTCTCGATCTCAAACGGCGCTTGCTTGCGGTGATAAGCTTAGAAATCGAGAAGAAGAGAGTGGTCGCGCGTCTTACGAGCCGGCGCGTATGTGCAAAATGTGGAAAGTTGTTTAATCTCGAAACCGAGCAACCGCCGCCTGATAATAAATGTGATCATTGTGACGGCGAGGTTTATCAACGCTCCGACGATAAGCCCGAAACGGTCTTGCACCGGATGGAAGTTTACGAGCAACAGACGCAGCCTTTGAAAGATTATTACGGTTTGCAGGGCAAGCTGCTGCAAGTGGACGGCAATCTGAACGTCGAAAAGGTGCAGTCGGAAATTTTAAAAAGATTACGAACGCTGGTCGAACCCCGCTCATGATTCATATAAAAAGTGAACGCGAGCTGGATCACATTCGCGAAAGTTGTCGCTTGGTCGTGGAATCCTTTCGCATGGTCGAAAGATTGATAACAGACGGCATCACGACGCAGGAATTGGATCAAGCAGTTGAGTCGTTTATCAAAAAAGCCGGGGGCAAACCCGCGTTCAAAGGCTATCGCGTAGACAAAGCAGTCTTTCCAGCGAGTAGCTGCATCTCGGTTGAAAACGAAGTTGTGCACGGCATACCGGGGCGACGCAAACTGCAAAAGGGCGAAATCGTCAGTGTTGACATTGGCGTGGAATATCAAGGCTATTTTGGCGACGGTGCAAAAACATACCCCGTTGGTCAGATTGATGACGCACGTAAGCGCCTAATGCAAGTAACGCTCGAAGCCTTGTATAAAGGTGTTGCCAAGGCTGTGAAAGGAAATCGCTTGCAAGATATTTCCAGCGCGATCCAAATTCACGCTGAGAGCAACGGTTATTCGATTGTCCGGGAGCTGGTGGGGCACGGCACCGGGCGCAAGCTACATGAAGAACCGCAGATTCCAAACTATGGAAAGCCCAATACCGGACCGCGATTGCGACCTGGCATGGTGCTGGCGATTGAGCCAATGGTCAACTCGGGCAGCGAAGCAGTGCGCACGCAAAATGACGGTTGGACGGTTGTTGCAAAAGACGGTTTGCCTTCTGCTCATTTCGAACATACGGTGGTTGTCCGCGAAGGCGAAGCCGAGATTTTAACCAAAGGTTTGTGTTGATATGCCTAAAGAAGAAGCGATTAAAGTGGACGGAACGATCATCGAGACGCTCCCTAACGCTTCCTTTCGCGTAGAATTGGAGAACGGCCACAAAGTTTTAGCGCACATCTCCGGCAAGATGCGAATGCACTTCATAAAAATTTTGCCGGGAGATAAAGTCACCATCGAGTTGTCACCTTATGATTTGTCTCGTGGCCGGATTACATATCGCTATAAGTAAGAGAAGAGGTTGCCATGAAAGTTCGTTCGTCGGTAAAGAAAATTTGCGATAAATGTAAAATCATTCGCCGCAAGGGAAAAGTTCTGGTGATCTGCCCAACCAACCCCAAGCACAAGCAACGGCAAGGTTGAAACGATTGCGGTCTTGAGCGGGCTTGATGGTTTTTATTTTAATCTGAAATTTGAAACTAGCATCATACCAGCAGTTTTAACGGAGGCACACGGTGGCTCGTATTTCAGGCGTCGATTTGCCGCGCGAAAAAAAAGTTGAAATCGCGTTGACCTATATCTTTGGCATCGGACGCAACAACGCCAAAACGATTGTCCAAAAATCCGCGGTGAATCCCGCGACGCGCGTCAAGGATCTTTCCTCGGAAGATGTCGCGAAGCTTCGCGCTTCCATTGCAGATTATAAAGTAGAAGGTGCTTTGCGCGCTGAGGTTTCAATGAACATCAAACGTTTGATGGACATTGGTTGCTATCGCGGGCTGCGCCATCGCCGTGGTTTGCCGGTTCGCGGACAGCGCACGCATACCAATGCGCGTACGCGTCGCGGTCGTCGTCGCACCGTGGGCGGCGCCAAAGTAGTAAAAGGCAAAGGGAAATAAGTTGTCGTTATCTCTCAAAGATAACCAATAGTAAAAGCCGGCAGCGCGAAATGCTGAAGGCAAACAGGAGATTTTTGCGTGGCAAATCCGAAAAAAAAACGCACCAAGAAAAGAGAAAAAGTAGACCCCACTGGTTTCGCTCGCATACAAGCGAGCTTTAATAATACCATTGTGGCGCTGACCGACATGTACGGCAATGTGCTCTCGTGGGCTTCCGCGGGCAAGGTCGGTTTCAAAGGTTCGCGTAAAAGTACGCCTTTTGCCGCGCAGGTGGCTGCGGAGAACGCAGCCCGCGCCGCAATCGAAATGGGTCTGCGCCGGGTCGAAGTCTTAGTGAAAGGGCCAGGCTCGGGCCGCGAAGCTGCTGTACGCTCGTTGCAAGCCGCGGGTTTAGAAGTTTCCGCGATCAAAGATATAACGCCCATTCCTCATAACGGGTGCCGTCCGCCCAAGCGTCGTCGCGTTTGAGATAACGCAAGCGCCTATGCGCGTGCGGAAAAGTCATACGATCTGTTCTCGAATTTTTATCTAGATTTTGGAGATAGTCCTTTATGGCAAGATACATCGGGCCGGTTTGTAAACTGTGTCGTCGGGAAGAGAAAAAGCTCTTCCTCAAGGGCGCGAAATGCACTTCGCCTAAGTGCCCTATTGAGAAGCGCAACTTCCCTCCCGGCCAACATGGGCGCAATCGTCGTTTCAAAGTCTCCGAATACGGCACGCAATTGCGTGAAAAGCAAAAGATGCGTCGTATTTACGGCTTGTTGGAGCGCCAATTCGAGAACACCTATAGCAAGGCGCAACGCATCAAAGGCGTCACGGGCGAAAACTTGTTGAGGCTGCTGGAGCGACGATTGGATAATATTGTTTATCGTCTCGGTTTTGCTCCTTCGCGCAACGCGGCGCGCCAATTGGTTCGTCACCGTCATTTTACGGTTAACAATCGCTTGGTCGATATTCCTTCTTACTTGGTCAAAACCGGCGATGTTATCCAGGTGCGCGAAAAAAGCCGGAAGCTTGAGATCATTCACGGTGCTATGCGGAAGATTCGCGAAGGCAAGCTCTTCCCCTGGCTTGATCTCAACAAAGCAAGCATGGCCGGAACTGTCTTAGACATTCCGAACCGCGCCGATATCCCGACAGAGGTTAATGAAGCCCTCATCGTCGAATTGTATTCGAAATGATGTGAACTTCCGAGCTGTGATCGCTTTCCCTTCACGGGATTGATTAGGAGAGCAAAATACGGATCACCTTCTCAGCGAAGTTCGAGTAACATTGGAGAGTCAATAAATGAATTGGCCCTATTTACAAATGCCGGAAAGTGTGGAGCTTGAGGATGCAAGTTACTCCAGTACTTTCGGCAGATTTATTGTGCAACCATTAGAACGCGGCTTTGGCACCACCATCGGTAATGCTTTGCGCCGTGTACTTTTATCATCACTGCCCGGCGCCGCCATCACCATGATTAAGATTGACGGCGTGCTCCATGAATTTTCTGCGATCCCCGGGGTGGTGGAAGATGTCACACAGATCATTCTGAATCTGAAGGAAGTTCGCTTCAAGCTTATCAATAAAAAACCCGACAAGGTCGTTTTAGAATTGAAAGGCGCGCGTGAGTTTCGTGCGGGTGATATTCAAAACGGCACGACGGATTTTGAAATCTTGAACCCCGATCACCATATTGCAACGCTCAACAAAGGGGCGGATTTCAAAATCGAGTTGCGCATCGGGCGTGGCCACGGCTATGTGCCCGCGGAAGAAAACAAAATGCCCGATCAACCGATTGGCTCAATTCCGCTGGATGCGATTTATACGCCGATCAAAAACGTCAGCTATCGCGTCGAAAATACGCGCGTGCAGCAACGCACGGATTATGAGAAACTCATTCTCGAAATCACCACTGACGGCAGCATCACGCCGGATGATAGTTTGACCTATGCCGGGAAAATTTTGCGCGATCACATCAACCTCTTCATTAACTTTGAAATCGAGCCGGAAGATGAAGAACCGGTCGAGGTGGATGAAGAAGCCTTGCGCATTCGCAAGCTGCTCAAGATGCCGGTCGACGAGCTTGAACTTTCCGTGCGCTCCTACAATTGCTTGATGGCCGCGAATATCAAGACCATCGGCGACCTCGTGCGCCGCGACGAGCAAGAGATGCTCAAGTTCCGCAATTTCGGCCGCAAGTCGCTGCAAGAGTTGACTCAGATTTTGGAAGAAAAGAATCTGCGCTTTGGCATGGATGTCGACCGCTATTTGCGCAGCGAAAATCAATAATTGCGCTTTCAATCTAAGACTGATCATGAGACACTTAAACGACGTTAAAAAACTTGGCCGCACTGCGAGCCACCGCAATGCCATGCTCTCAAATATGGTTTCCTCTGTGTTGGAGCATAAGCATATTCGCACGACCACTGCGAAGGCAAAAGTCGCACGCCGGATGGTCGATCGTATGATCACACATGCGAAGAAGAACACCGTTGCCGCGCGCCGTTTAGTGTTTGATCGTTTGCGTCGCCGCGATATTGTGAAAATACTTTTCGACGATATCGCGCCCAAGTTTGCAACCCGCAACGGCGGTTATACGCGCGTGCTCAAACTGGGGCGTCGCCAAGGCGATGGTGCGGAAATCGCAATTTTGGAACTCGTCGGCTATGAAACGTTGCAGCTCGAAAAGCAACAAGCGGCTGCCGAGCGCCGCGCCGAGCGCAAACGTCGTCGCGAGCAGAAAGCTTCCGAGCGCGAAGCCGAGGCCAAAGGCAAAGAAGAAGAAAAATCCGAAAAGGAGTAGCTTCGCGTCTTTTGCTTGGCTGGTCACCATGATTCGTTTATTCCAAAGCCAGAGTGCTCCCGCTTAAAGTTTTGCGCAAGCAAAATCAGAGCGAGAACATTTCTGGCTTTTTGATTTCGATAGTCTTCTGCTCATGAAAAGAAAAGCAGGAAAAGTTGAGATGAATAATGTTTCCCAAATTGATTTCGCCATAAATCTTGTTGAGGAATACTTCGCCCAAGGAAAGCCTAGTTGCTAAAACACTTCTGAACGTGTATATTTGAGCAAAGAGCAAAACAGAAGGAGTCAGGCAATGCAGATACAACTTTCAGACAAAGCCGCTGAGATCGTCGAAGCGCAGGTTGCCTCCGGAATCTACGCAGATGCGACGGCATTTGTCTCGGACGTTCTTTTAAAGTACGGCTCTTA
Organism: bacterium; assembly: GCA_041918175.1. Classification (GTDB taxonomy): domain Bacteria; phylum Zhuqueibacterota; class Zhuqueibacteria; order Zhuqueibacterales; family Zhuqueibacteraceae; genus JABWAN01. The sequence continues at coordinate 18,323 of JAYRWE010000075.1, read as the reverse complement.
TTATCAAAAAAAAATCGAAGCGCTCAATCGTGAAATAGCCATCGGCCTGGAGCAAGCGAATCGAGGAGAATGTACTGAATTTGACTTTGACGAATTCATGCAAGAGATGGACGAAGAGTTGGGATACGTCACGCGCCAGGCATGAAAAAATTCTCCCTCACACCAGAGGCTCGCGGTGATTTGCGAGATATCTCGCGATATACGGATAAAATGTGGGGACGACGACAGCGCTTTATTTATATCAAACGGCTTAACGAGCGATTCTCTTATCTCGCGGACCATCCGGAGAAAGGGAGGAAACGAGATGAGATTGCCAGCTCACCATTAAGTTATCACGAAAGTAGGCATGTCATTTTTTATCGTACTCTTGCCGAGGGCATCGAAATTCTAAGGGTCTTGCACGACTCCATGGATTTCCCAAGACATTTTGAATAGCTGACCGGTTGCACCCTTCAAATCATGACAAGAAAATTTCTCTTTAGCCTTTTATTGGCGGCATGTGTTTCACCCCTAATCGCCCTCGGCCAAACCACGCAAACCATTTCGCTCGCCGCCGCTTCAGATTTAGTTTATTGCTTGGAAGAATTAAACGCGGAATTTCAAAAAGCGCATCCGGCAATCACGTTCCAAGTTTCCGTCGGCTCTTCCGGGAATTTTTTTGCGCAGATCAAAAACGGCGCGCCTTTCGACGTGTTTCTTTCCGCGGATGTGAGCTATCCGCAAGCATTGATCAAGGCTGGCTTGGCCGATTCGAGCAGTCTGACGATGTATGCGATTGGCCGCATCGTGCTGTGGACCGTAAAGCCCGAACATGAGGTTGAAAAAGGATTGCCGCTCCTGCTTGAATCGCGCATCACACAAGTTGCCATTGCCAACCCGGCGCATGCGCCTTATGGCCGCGCCGCGCAAGCGGCCTTGGAGAAACACGGTCTCTGGCCTCTGTTGCAAAAGAAAATGGTGCTCGGTGAAAATATCGCGCAGACGGCACAGTTTGTTGAAACCCGCAATGCCGATGCAGGAATTGTGGCGCTCGCTTTGGTGCTTTCACCTAAGTTAAAAAACACCGGAAAATTTTTTGAAATCCCGGAGAGCAGCTATCCGCGCTTGGAGCAGGCCGCGATCTTGACCAACAAGGGCAAGGCTAATCTCGCCGCACAAGCCTATGTGCATTTTCTGCGGTCGGAAAAAGCGCGCGCCGTTTTCAATCGCTATGGCTTTCGGCTGCCCAAGTAACGGGAGGCCCATTGCAGATACTCCGCAATTTGTCGCCGGAATTGTTGGAATCGTTATGGCTCACCTTGCGGCTCGCCTTTGTTGTAATGGTGCTGTTGCTCGTCGTTAGCATCCCGCTCGCCTATGGCTTGAGCCGCTGCAAATGGCGCGGCGCGATTGTCATTGAAACGCTCGTCAGTTTGCCCATCGTGCTGCCGCCGACGGTGATTGGTTTTTATCTGCTCATACTTTTTTCGCCGCAGCGAGGGTTGGGAGAATTTTGGTTGAAAATCACCGGCGAAACTTTGACCTTTAGTTTCGAAGGTTTGGTGCTCGGATCGGTTTTGTACAGCTTGCCCTATGCGGTGCAGCCCATCTTGGGCGCATTCAAATCCGTCAATGCGGAATTGCTCGAGCTTGCACTCACGCTGGGAGCAACGCGAGGGCAAACACTGCGTTATGTGTTGCTCCCGCTGTCGTTGCGCGGCCTGGGCGTGGCCGCGATTTTAAGCTTTGCGCACACGCTCGGCGAGTTTGGCGTCGTTGTCATGCTCGGCGGGAGCATTCCGGGAAAAACCAAAGTGGCTTCCATTGCGCTCTACGATGAAGTGCAAAAGCTGAATTACGATACCGCACACGCATTCGCCCTCATCCTATTGCTGCTTTCGTTTGTGATGTTGCTTGCGATGACGTTCATTCAGCGCCAGATTGCACAAGACAAATAGCTTGTGGAGAATTTTATGAACACGGCTCCCTCTCATGCTCGCATCATTCGCGCGCCGCGTGGCAATACACTCACTTGCAAAGGATGGGTGCAAGAAGCGGCGTTGCGCATGCTTATGAACAATCTCGACCCCGAAGTCGCGGAGATGCCCTCTGCGCTCGTGGTTTACGGCGGAACAGGTAAAGCTGCGCGCAATTGGGAATGCTTCGACGCCATCGTCAAAAGCCTGCGCGAGCTGGAAAATGACGAGACACTGCTTGTGCAATCCGGCAAGCCTGTGGCGATTTTTAAAACGCACAGCGATGCCCCGCGCGTGTTGATCGCCAACTCGTTGCTCGTGCCCGCGTGGGCCAATGCCGCATACTTTCGCGAGTTGGAAGACCGCGGCCTCATCATGTATGGCCAAATGACCGCGGGCAGTTGGATTTATATCGGCACGCAGGGCATTCTACAAGGCACCTATGAAACTTTCGCTGCTGCGGCGAATCAGCACTTCAACGGCACGCTCGCGGGCAAACTCGTCGTCACCGGCGGCATGGGCGGCATGGGCGGTGCGCAGTCGCTTGCAGCAACGATGAACGGCGCCGCATGTTTAGTGATCGAAGTCGGGCGCCAACGTATCGAGCGCCGCATTCATACGCGCTATTGCGACGCGCTCGCGGAAGATCTTGACTCGGCTTTGAAGCTCGTATTGGAAGCGAAGCAACAACGTCGCGCGCTTTCTGTTGGTCTTGTGGGCAACTGCGCGGACGTGCTGCCCGAACTTGTGCGGCGCAATATCGTGCCCGATATTTTGACAGACCAAACTTCTTCGCACGATGAACTGAATGGTTATGTACCGCATGGAATGCCATACGAAGCTGCGCTCGCCTTGCGCCAGAGCAATCCGAATGAATACATCAAACGCGCATACGATTCGATGGCCGTGCATGTGCGTGCAATGCTCGATCTGCAAAAACGCGGCGCAGTGACTTTTGATTATGGCAACAATCTACGCGCGCAGGCGCAGAAAGCCGGAGTGCAAAACGCATTCGACTTTCCCGGCTTCGTGCCTGCTTATGTGCGGCCGCTTTTTTGCGAAGGCAAGGGGCCGTTTCGTTGGGCCGCGCTGTCCGGCGACCCGCAAGACATTGCCGTGACCGACAATCTCGTGCTAGAACTCTTCCCGCAAAATGCGCCGCTCAAACGTTGGATTGAAATGGCGCGCGAGCGCGTGGCGTTTCAAGGTTTGCCCGCGCGCATTTGTTGGCTCGGCTATGGCGAGCGCGCGAAGTTTGGTCTTGCGCTCAACGAGCTTGTGGCCAAAGGAAAAATTTCTGCGCCGATCGTGATTGGCCGCGATCATTTGGATTGCGGCTCTGTTGCTTCACCGAATCGCGAGACCGAAGCGATGCGCGACGGCTCCGATGCGATTGCGGATTGGCCGATACTCAATGCGTTGTTGAATACCGCTTCGGGCGCCTCGTGGGTATCGGTGCATCACGGCGGCGGCGTCGGCATTGGCTATTCAATTCATGCCGGACAAGTGATCGTTGCCGACGGCACGCCCGAAGCTGCGCGTCGCCTCGAGCGCGTGCTCACGTGTGATCCCGGCATCGGCGTCGCGCGGCATGCAGATGCAGGCTATGATGAAGCGCGCACGGTTGCACGCGAGCGCGGCGTGAAAATTCCGATGATGACTTAACAATGCTCCAATCTCGGCTTGGCCGAGATTTTCGATTCGAGTGTTTAGAAGGTTGTGAGCACGTTAAATACAACGGCCAAGCCGTTGTAGGAGCATGTTCCAATGAGCGCTCTTCTTATTCGCAATGCGCGCCTCGCGACGCCGATTTCGAGCGCGACGCGCCAGCCCGCTTGGCAATTGCGCGAGATTTTTCCCGCGGCAATGCTATGTGAAAATGGTTTAATTCAAAACCTTGGGCCGGAAAGTGAAGTCTTAAAGCAAGCGTGCGAATGCGAAACACTCGACGCCGGCGGTCGCTTGCTCACTCCCGGCTTTGTCGATTGCCATACGCATCCGGTTTTTTTCAATCATCGCGCGCACGAGTTTGTCGAACGCACGCAAGGCGCGACTTATAAAGAAATCTCGGCGCGCGGCGGCGGCATTCGCTACAGCGTGCGTGATCTCCGCGCCGCAGAGTCTGCACAACTCATGCAACGCGTCATGCGGCGTTTGGATACGTTCCTCGAATATGGCACGACGACGATTGAAGCGAAGAGCGGCTATGGCCTCAGCCTCGAACACGAGTTGCGCTCTTTAGAAATTTTGCGAAATGCGAGCGCGAAGCATGCCGTCGAAATCGTGCCGACTTTTCTCGGCGCGCATGAAGTGCCGGATGAATATCGTGAGCAACGCGAGCGCTATTTTGAGGTTGTGATCGAAGAGATGTTGCCGCGCGTGGCGGCGCAACGTTTGGCAAAGTTTATCGACGTGTTTTGCGAAGGCCATGTGTTTAGCGAAGCCGAGTCGCTGCGCATTTTGCAGGCCGGACGCGCGCATCAACTCGTGCCGAAGATTCATGCGGATCAACTCACTGAAAGCGGCGGCGCGCGCGTAGCGATTGCAACGCAAGCAGCTTCGGCCGATCATTTAGAATTTACTTCGCCGGCGCTATATCGCGACTTGCATCAAGCCGGAGTCGTGCCTGTGCTCTTGCCCGGCGCGGATTTTTTCATTCGCGCGCAACGCTACGCCGACGCGCAAGGCATGATTGCCGCGGGTTTGCCCGTTGCAATTGCAACGGATTTCAACCCCGGCACGTGCATGACCGAGAGCATGCCCATGATAATGACGCTCGCATGTTTGGCATTGCGCATGACGCCCGCGCAAACATTGATTGCGGCAACACTGCATGCGGCGCAAGCGCTGCGCTTGGGGAACATAATCGGCTCGCTCGAAGTTGGCAAACAAGCCGACGCGGTTTTGTTCGAAGCAGAGTCGGTGAATGAAATCCCGTATCACTTTGGCGTGAATCATGTGCAGATGGTTATTAAGAAGGGCCGGGTTGCGCTAAAACGAAGTTAGAGACAAGTTGGATAAGATTGAGATGTGCGCCCTCGGCGCGTGGACTCTTACGCGGAGCGTGGGAGCAAAAAAGTAGGAAACACGAAGAATCGTTAAGCGAATTTTGAAATCAATTCTATGAGAAAACTGAAATTTGTTTTTGTTCCTCTCCTCACCATACTTTGGTTCTCCGCCTGCACGAACAACGATCCCATTCAAGCGCGCAGAGACCTGCTCGGCCCAGATGACTATGGCCAAATTCGTGCGACGCGTTTGATCGCGCAAGGCAGCGATACGAGTTTGGGCAAAATCGAAAATGTCGGCCGCAGTATTTATCTCATCTCCGGCAACCTTGCGACAACAAAAAGCCAATTTTTAATTCGCTTCGGTGGATTTACCGGGACCGTCAAAAAAGCACAGTTGGCTTTGCCCATTCATTTGTTCATGGGCCCAGGCACGAATTTTTCTCCCACCATTCACCGCGTCACTGGCAATTGGCAAGAAGACAGTGTCACCGCGGAAAAATTCAACAATCAATTTGACCCTGCGACTGTGGGCACGGCGCTAGCTGTAGCTTTAGACTCGCTGCGCAAGAATACCGATAAAGACACGTTGTGGTTCAATCTTGATAGCACGCTGGTGCAAAATTGGATCGCCGACTCCACCAACAATTTCGGTCTGTTGGTGAATTTGCCTGCGCCGGATTTGCTCGTAGAATATCATTCGCGCAACGGCATTGTCAAAGTACCGCGTTTGAAGTTGGTGCTGACGCAGAGCACAGGCAGCGATACGACGCGCTTCTTTGCAGCTCATTCGGATGCCTCTATCTTCACGCGCGCGGGTATTTTGCCAAGTGATCGGCTTTATATCGGCAATGGCGAGCAGCTTAAAACGTATTTGAAGTTTACGCCCTTGGATTCGATTCCGGCGAATGCAACCATCAATCGTGCGGAGTTGCAGCTTTCCATCGACAGCACGAACTCGATTCTCAATCAAGACGGAATCACCCTGAGTGTTTATGTGGTAAAGTCAATTGAGAACACGGGTGAGTTGAAATTTAATCTTGATGATCCCGCGGACGAAAACGACCCGTTCTTGGTCGGCGCAGGCATCGTTTTGCCCGTGGATCAAACCCTCAAAATCAATGTGCGCTCTTTGGTGCAAGATTGGATCTTGCGGCCGGATAAGAATCTCGGCGTTTTGATGGAATCTGTTTCCTTGACGCGCGACCTCTCGCGCGTGGCTTTCGTCGGAAGCCATCTTGTGCCAGACCAGGCGCCACGTCTCGTCATCGACTATACTATTCCTCCCAAATAACTCGGACAAGTTAGCCTTATGCGAAAAAGCCAAATAAAAATCATTCTGCCGCTCCTCGTGTTTGCGCTTACAGTTGCGAGCGTTCACGCAGGCTCATACTATTCCCGCTATGGCTACGGTTTGCTGCGCTTTCGTGACGGCGTGAAAGCGACTGCGATGGGCAGCGTGAGCATTGCTATCACGGATAGTGTGTCGATAAACTATCTCAACCCGGCGACCATGGCAACGATCAACACGACGCACATTCAAGGCGAATTTTTGTATGATCGCGCCAATATCACTCTGGGCCAAACCAAAGCGAAGTTTCACGACAGCAATGTGAACGGTCTTGGCGTTTTGCTGCCGTTGCAGCGTGGTTATGTCGTCGCCTTTGGCATTCAGCCATATAGCCAAGTGGATTACGAATTCAGCGACAAAGAAGAGACAGGCACTAAACCTTTCACGCAATCTTTATTAGGCTCCGGCGGACTGGATAATATTTACCTCGCATTCGCCGGAACCGTAGGGCGAGTGCGCTACGGCCTCGCCAGCGATTTTTATTTCGGTTTGGTGCGGCGCACCTGGCGCGTGAATTTTGTCGATGCCAATACCACGGATACCGAAGATCAAATCTCAACGCATTTTAAAGGCATCGGTTTACATGGCGGAGTGCAAACCACAATCAAACGTTGGCAACTTGGCGCAGCGTTGGGTCTGCCCGTGAGTTTGAATGCAGAAACCCGTGTTGATTATCGTTTCACAGTCACCGCGCCTGTGCCAACGCAAACCGATACGCGTTTGCCGTTGTGGTACGGCCTCGGCGCGAGTTATCAAGCGGGCCCCAAGTGGTTGCTGGCAGCGCAATATCGCGCGCAGCAATGGAGCGATTTGAAGACAACTGAATTGCTAGGCGCGGAGGGCGTTAACAACTTCAATCTCGGTTTCGGTCTGCAATTCACACCGAACTTTGATCGTTTGCAAAACAACATCGGGCGCATTCATTATCGTCTCGGCGCGACGATGAGCCGCTTGCCCTATGCCGATGTGAACGGGAAAAATATTGGAGAATGGACTGCTAGCGCAGGTTTCGGTCTGCCCTTCAATCGCGGCGACAGCAGATTGGATTTTGCCGTGGAATTTGGCAAGCGCGGCAACGACGATAACCTGGCGCAGGAAACTATTTTTCGTTTCTCCGCTTCTGTTATTGGCAGCGAGCGTTGGTTTCAAAGAGGTGGTCGCCGATAACGCGAAAGCGTAAATCTTTGATGTCATTTCGCGAGTGACGCTGATGCCCTTCGGTCGCTCACGAAATGACATTTTTTTTGATGGGGAGCGTCCTTCAGATGCTCTAATGGCGCTGCAGATGCGCTCTGACCTGCCGACCTTTCTCTTGCTTTTGGCGGGGCATTTTAGTATGATGCGCGACAAATTTTTAACCTACCTGCGGATAATTTGCTTAAACAGAGTGCGATAAAATTGCGTTGACCGCAAAGGAGTTTTTGTGCAGAGCCTGGCTCAAGTTGATCCCGAAGTGCATCGCGCGATTCATAACGAAATCAAGCGGCAAAACGAAACGCTGGAGTTGATTGCCTCGGAAAATCACGTCAGTGTCGCAGTGTTGGAAGCGCTTGGTCAAGCGATGACGAACAAGTATGCTGAAGGCTACCCCGCGAAAAGATATTACGGCGGCTGCGAATATGTCGATCAAGTGGAAGAATTGGCGCGCGAGCGTGCTTGCAAACTGTTTGACGCCGAATATGCGAACGTCCAACCGCATGCGGGCAGCCAAGCCAATCTTGCAACCTTCTTTGCCTTTGTGAAGCCTGGCGATACGGTGATGGGCATGAACCTCGCGCATGGCGGACATCTTACGCATGGCAGCCCCGTCAATTTCTCCGGTAAACTTTATCGCATCGTGTCCTATGGTGTTGATGCCAAAACGCATCGCGTGGACATGAACCAGGTGGAAGAAGTCGCGAAGAAGGAGAAACCCAAGCTCATCATCGTCGGCGCGAGCGCGTACTCGCGCGAGTTTGACTATGCGCTTTTCCGAGAGGTCGCCGATAAGGTCGGCGCTAAACTCGTGGCGGACATGGCGCACCCTGCGGGCTTGATCGCGAGCAAGTTGATCAAAAGCCCGTTGCCGCATTGCCATGCCGTGACCACCACCACGCACAAAACGCTGCGGGGCCCGCGCGGCGGCATGATTCTCATCGGCAAAGATGCAGAGAACGATCTCGGCGTCACCACGCCCAAAGGCCGCAATAAAAAGTGGTCGGAGATTATCGACTCCAATGTCTTTCCCGGCTTTCAAGGCGGGCCGTTGATGCACGTCATCGCGGCCAAAGCCGTCGCATTCAAAGAGGCTTTGCACAGCGACTTCGTGGCGTACTCCAAGCAAGTAATCAAAAACGCGAAAACCATGGCGAGCGAATTGATCGACATGGGCTACGATATTGTTTCGGGCGGCACTGATACGCACGTTTTTCTGCTCGACTTGCGCCGGCGCAATCTTACCGGTAAAGAGGCCGAGCCCGCGCTGGAGAAAGCGGGCATCACGGTGAATAAGAACATGATCCCCAACGATCCGCAACCGCCCACCGTCACCAGCGGTATTCGTATCGGCACGCCCGCACTCACCACGCGCGGCATGAAAGAGAATGAAATGCGCGAAGTCGCGTTTCTCATAGATAAAGTGCTCACGGATATTCACAACGAAACCGTTTCCGAACGCGTGCGAGATCAGGTGCTTGATCTTAGTCATCGCTTCCCGCTCTACACGGATCTCGTTTAGCAAAATTGAGAGTCGCAAGCTCTCACTGCAAGTTTAAATTGAAAATCTGAATTTAAAATTTGCACTGCTTTGGGCACAGCCACGAGCAATATTCCGGAGGAGGAGTTGCATGCGTTGCCCTTACTGTCAATATGCCGATAGCCGCGTGATTGATTCACGCACGAGCAATGAAGGCCGAATCGTGCGGCGCCGGCGTGAATGTTTGTCTTGTCAGAAGCGTTACACCACCAAAGAGCATGTGGAAGAATCGCCGCTCATTGTCGTAAAGGGCGACGGGCGTCGCGAGGTTTTCAATCGCGAAAAAATTTTGCACGGCATTCAAGCCGCGTGCAGCAAGCGTCCGGTTTCCATGGAAATCATCAACAAATTTGTCGACGAAATCGAAGCAACGCTGCGCGATGGCAACCGTGAGGAAATCAGCACACGCGCGATTGGGCAATTGGTGATGGACGGCTTGCGGCGAATGGATGAAGTGGCGTATGTGCGCTTCGCCTCGGTTTATCGAAAATTTCAAGCCAAAGAAGAGTTTCTGGAAGAGCTAAAAGAACTATCGAATCCACAACCGGTTTTTGTTTGACACAATTCGCCGTAAATCCCCGCAGCAGCTAGTCGCGTCTCGCTTTGATAAGCGCGGACACTATCTGCTTTTTTTGTGTCTGAAAATGCAGTTGAGCCTTAGTTTGTCCCTATGAGCGAACCTTCCCACAACACTCCCAAATCTCCGCAAGCTTCAAATGAGAAAGAGATGCCTTTTCTCGATCATCTTGAAGAGTTGCGCAAACGCATCTTTAAAGCCCTGCTCTCGATCATCTTTTTTGCATTGCTCAGCCTCATTTATATCAACGAAATTTTCGAGGTCACGGTCGCGCCGTACAATGAAGCCGTGGCCGTTGCGCTCGCGGAGAATCCACAGATTGAGGCGCAAACCACGCCGCGCCTGGTCTTTATGAGCCCGACCGGCGGATTCATGATCAATCTCAAGCTCGCCGCAACCGTCGGCTTGATTTTCAGCTTGCCGTTCATCTTTTATCAACTGTGGATGTTTATTTCTCCCGGCCTGTTGGAAGGCGAGCGCCGCGCTGCGCCGTTGATCATTCTCTTCACGACGATCTGCTTTTTGGCCGGCGGTTCGTTTTGTTACTTCGTCGTGCTTAAATACGGCCTCGGTTTCTTGCTCAGTTTTCAAACGCCCACGCTCGTGCCGATGATTTCGATTGATGAGTATTTCGGCTTTGTTTCCACGCTCATTTTAGTTTTTGGCTTGGTGTTCGAAATGCCGGTCATTGCCTATTTCCTCACGCGCCTCGGCATTCTCACGCCGGAGTTTTTGCGGCAAAAACGGCGCTATGGCATCGTCGCCATCTTCGTCATCGCCGCCGTGGTCACGCCCTCGGTCGATGCCTTCACGCAAATTCTGCTCGCTGTGCCGTTGCTTTTTTTGTACGAAATCAGCATCTGGGTTTCTAAAATCGCATTGCCGGAAAGAATGAAAAAAGCATTGGGCGAAGTGGCGACGCAAGCGTAGGTCGATTTACAACGTGTTCTACTCCTATGTCATTCTGTAAGAAACTTCCCTCGTGCTCGGAACAAGGCCTGTTTTAAGAAGTGTGCCGAGCACGAGGGAAGGTCTTTACAAGATGACAGCCTCTTGGTGTGAATGAAATCTAATCGGAGCATACATGAGCATCAAATCCGATCGTTGGATCAAAAAAATGGCGCTCGAACAAAAAATGATCGAGCCGTTTATGGATCGCCAAACGCGGCAAGACGTAATCTCGTTCGGCGTGTCTTCGTATGGCTACGACGTGCGCATCGCGGATGAGTTTAAAATCTTCACCAACGTTTACGGCGCCGTGGTCGATCCGAAAAGTTTTGATCCCAAGGCTTTTGTCGATTTTAAAGGAGAAGTCTGCATTATTCCTCCCAACAGCTTTGCGCTTGCGCGCACGATTGAATACTTTCGCATCCCGCGCAATGTGCTTTGCACGTGTTTGGGCAAGAGCACCTATGCGCGCTGCGGCATTATCGTGAACGTTACGCCGCTGGAGCCACAGTGGGAAGGGCACATCACGATAGAGATTTCCAACACCACACCCTTGCCCGCGAAAATTTACGCCAACGAGGGCATTGCGCAGATTCTCTTTTTTGAAAGCGATGAAGACTGCGAGATTTCTTATGCTGACCGCAAAGGCAAGTATCAAAGTCAAGTCGGCGTGACTTTGCCGAAAGTGTGACGCGGATGGGATTGGTGGATTTCCGGATTTTTGGAGTGAGGCAGAGTCAATACTTCATCTATCCCACATAACGCGAATGAACTGCACCTCAAACGCCGCTACAATTTTGACCGCTTTACACGTTTCCCTTTACACGTTTTTTGAGGCCATGTTTTGATCGATCTCCACACCCACACCAACCGTTCCGATGGCATGCACTCACCGGAAGCGCTTGTGCTGCTCGCGAAGAGCAAGAAGCTCGCGGCTATCGGCATTACGGATCACGATGAAGTCGGCGGCTTGGAAAAAGCCATGCGCAAAGGCGCCGAAGTCGGTGTGGAAATCATTCCCGGCGTTGAGTTGAGCACCGTGTGCGAAGGCTTTGACGTGCATATTTTAGGATACTTCATCGATTATCACAACACGCGACTACTCGACCAACTCTACTTTTTGCGCGGCGAACGCATCAAACGCACGCATCGCATTCTGCAAAAACTCGAGTCGTTGGGCATGTCGCTCAACTTTGAGGCGGTGCAGCGTTTTGCGGGCGAAGGCTGCATCGGCCGTCCGCATGTCGCCGAAGCTTTGGTGCATGCCGGGTTGGTGCGCACTTTTCAAGATGCCTTCGATTTGTTTTTGGCGGAAGGCAAGCCCGCGTTTGAGCCAAAGACGAAACTTTTGCCCACAGAAGCGATCGCACTCATTCATTCCGCGGGCGGCGTCGCGAGTCTTGCGCATCCCGGACAGAATCTCACGCTCGAAGTGGTCGTAGCTGTGATTAAATGCGGCGTGGATGCCATCGAAGCCGTGCATCCCAAACACACGCTCGGCCAACGCCGCGTGTTTGAAAAACTCGCGCAAGATTACGGCTTGCTCCAAACCGGCGGCTCGGATTTTCACGGCGGCGCGCGCGGTGAGGAAAAGTTTGGCCAATACACTGTGACGCGCGAACAAGTGGAGCAACTCAAAAAGTTATCACAACAATGGCATTGAAATGGAAAATGATCACCGTCGGGCCGTTCGGGATGAACGCGTATCTGCTTTGGTGCGATGAAACCAAAGCCACGCTCGTCGTTGACCCCGGCGATGAAATCACGAGAATTGCGCAGGCGTTGGAGTTGGAAGGATTGCAGCCGGAGCGCATCGTGCTCACGCACGGCCATCTCGATCACGTCATGTGTGCGCATGAGATGCAGGAAAAATTTCAACTCCAGCTCTTCATGCATCGCGATGATGTTTTTCTCGTGGAGAATATGAAACGCCAAGCCGCAATGTTGGGCATGATGATTCCCGATATTGCCGCACCGCGCATTGATGGTTATTTGCAGGAAGGCGACACGATTACGTTCGGCAAGCAAGCGCTGAAAGTTCTGCATGGCCCAGGTCATTCGCCTGGCAGCATCATGCTCATTGGCGACGCTCTCGCCGTTGTCGGCGATGTGTTGTTTCAAGGCTCGATCGGCCGCACGGATTTGCCCAGCGGCTCATATGAAGTGTTGCTCAATTCGATTCGCACGAGGTTGTTGCCTTTGAAAGATGAGATGCTCGTTTTGCCCGGTCACGGAGACATTACCACGATCGGCGCGGAACGAAGGAGCAATCCGTTTTTGCAATGAAGCGTTATGCGGGCATGATCCACGATGAAGCAGCAGACCATATTCTCGCTCTTGGCGCAAGGCCTCGAAGCCACTTTGCGTGAAGACAATCCGTGGTGGCGCGGCGAGCGCATCTTTGGCTTGCCGCCCATGCAACGATGGGTCTGCGTGCTTTTATCGAGAAAGCGCATTATCGCGCGCCCTTCGGCTTGTTAATCACGTTGGGAGATGAGGCCGCTTCGGATGACCCGCGCATTGTGTCGCTACCGCTCTCAACGCTTTTGTTGTTGCGATAAAATTAGAGCGTGGCTCCGCCTCAGGGCCTCGTCGCTTGTGTGAAAGTTCTTGTGAGACGGCGCTAGCTCGTCGCGCGATTTGAACCGAAGACGATGGCATCATCGAGAAATAAAAAGCCGCTGCCCGGCTGCGGCTGAACGCATAACATCTTTCTTTTTTTGATCAAAATGAGGAGGCGTGAGATGAAACGCATTTCGTATGTATCCGCACTATTATTGAGCTTGCTCACGGTGACTTGCGCGAAGAAAGCAACGATTGATGACCTCGTGCAAAAGCAAGTGCAAGCCCAAGGCGGCGCCGCGGCCCTGGCTGCAATCACGGATCAAGTTTCAAAGTGGGAAGCGAAATTTACGTACCCCATGGGCGATTCCATCGTCAATACGACCATGGACATGATTATCACTTATATGCGCCCCAACAAAATCAAATTCGAAATGTACAATCCCGATGCCTCGACTGCGAGCGCAACGGTGTTTGACGGCACGACCGGCTGGCAATACATGATGGGCCAAGGGGTGCGCGAAATGATTCAAGCTGAGATGGATGAAAACCACGCGCTGGCAGAAACGTGGATCGATGGTTGGCACGATTATGCAGCGAAAGGGATCAAGCTCGAACTGTTGCCGGATACGACTTTAGACGGCAAACTTTTCACGGTCGTGCGCATGGCGGATCGCTTCGGCAACGTGAGCAAAAATTACTGCGACCCGCAAACCGGCTTGGTCATGCGCCAGGAAAGCATGATGACCGACCCCGCTTCTATGAGTAAATTCCCCAGCGTTATGGTCTTCGAGAATTATACTGCGTTCGCCGGCTTCATGGCTGCCGGCGTTTTCAAGCAGTATAATGAAAAGGGCGAGTTGATGTTTGAAGCAACCTTGCTAGAGCTTCAGAACAATGCGGGCGTGGGCGACGAAGCTTTTGCTGAACCGATTCCAGCCGAGGCAATACCAACGGAGGAGATGGAAGAACCCGCTGCGGAAGAAGAAGCACAAATGTAACCGCCACAGCGTTTTTACGCATCGAAGTTAACGACGAATCAAACTTGCCACGGTTAGGCCGTGGCATTTGCTTTTGTAAACCATGAATCGACAAGCCAGTGTTCAACTTTACTAAACTTGAAAAGTTTAGTAAAGTTTTTTTAAGCGGCGCGTCGCAGATAAAATTTTTGACCGAGTGGAGAGCAAGAGATGCAAAAGATTGCGGTGATTGCCGGCGACGGCATTGGTATTGACGTGACCCACGAAGCGCTGAAAGTCATGCGCTGTGTGAATGAAAAATTTCAACTCGATCTGCAATTCGTGGAGTTCGAATATGGCGCGGAGTATTTTTTGAAAACCAGTGTGGGCTTGCCCAAGGGGCAAATGGAGGAGTATCGCCGCGATTATGCCGCGATCTACCTCGGCGCACTCGGCGATCCGCGCATTCCCGATATGCGCCACGGCCGCGAAATTTTGCTCGCTATGCGTTTTGATTTGGATTTGTACATCAATCTACGCCCGGTGAAATTGCTCAACGAGCGTTTGTGTCCGCTGAAAAATAAAACCACGGCTGACGTTGACTTCGTCGTCTTCCGTGAAAACACCGAAGGCCCATACGTCGGCGCTGGCGGCTTCTTGAAGAAAGGCACGGCCGATGAAGTCGCCACGCAGGAGTCGATCCACACGCGTAAAGGCGTGGAGCGGATCATTCGCGCCGCGTTTGAGTATGCGCGCGCGCACGGTCGCAAACGCGTCACCATGAGCGACAAGTCGAACGTGCTCCGTTATGGTCACGATCTGTGGCAGCGCGTCTTCGCGGAAGTCGGTAAGGAGTACGCTGAGATCGAGCAAGATCATTACTTCGTCGACGCGCTCGTGATGAAGATGGTAAAATCGCCGGAGCACTTTGATGTGATCGTGACGGAGAATATGCTTGGCGACATCATCACAGATTTGGGCGCGATGCTGCAAGGCGGATTGGGCATGGCCGGCTCGGGCAATATTCATCCTGGGCGCGTGTCGCTGTTTGAGCCGGTGCATGGCTCTGCGCCTTACATGGCGGGGCAAAACAAAGCCAATCCCATTGCCGCAATTTCAACCGTCGCGATGATGATGGACTATCTGGGGAAACGCCAAGCCGCCACAGCGATTGATATCGCGGTCGCGCGCGCGGTGAATGAAAAGCGCGTCACCGCGGATATTGGCGGCCAACTCGGCACGCGCGAATGCGGCGATTATATCGTCGCGGTATTAACCGAAGGTAAATAGCGCGCGCCTCGCAATGAACGCGAACATTTAGAAAAGCCGCTTTCTTAACACACAGTTAATTTGAAATTCACAGTAGAATAAAGTTTGAATCCTACTTTTTAACACAAAATTCACCGCTGACTGTGCGTGGGAGCAACGCTTGGTTGGCAGGCCTCAAACCCAAACGAGTGGAGGAAACATGAAAAACGTTTTGCGAGTCGCTT
The DNA here is from genome assembly GCA_041918175.1 of bacterium. Lineage (GTDB taxonomy): Bacteria > Zhuqueibacterota > Zhuqueibacteria > Zhuqueibacterales > Zhuqueibacteraceae > JABWAN01. Next base: position 2,736 of record JAYRWE010000075.1, on the reverse strand, counting down.
TGGTCGCCGCGAGTGTGATACTCGCCGGCTCTGTGGATGCACAAGAAGTCAAAACCGTCAATGCCAAAAGTTGGGAACTGTCCGGCAACATTCAGTTGCAACACCTGTACAACACGGATATCGAGGGCAATGCAAGCCGCACCAATGAAGGCTTTCGCATGCGCCGCGGCCGCTTGGTGGCAAAAGGCAAGCTCACTGACTATGTGGAAACGAGTTTTCAAATCGAAGTGCGCGACAACAGCCCGCGTTTGAAAGACGCGGAAGGCAAGATCAAATTGGGGAGTGAGCTTTACTTCCGCTTCGGCCAATTCAAAGTGCCGGTGTGGCGCGAAGAGTTGCGCAGCTCCACGCGCTTGCTGCTGGTGGAGCGCAGCGCCGCCGCGGATTTCTTGGTGACTAACAACATTTCCGCGCGGCACATTGGCGTTGAGTTTGGCCGTGCTCCCAAGCAAGGCGTGCAGTTCATGTTTAATTTTTCAAACGGCGCGGGTGAAGGCGGTCGTGAAGACGCGGGCGTCAACAAAACCGGATTGATCAACAACGGCAAGCTGCTCACCGGCCGGTTGAATTGGATTACGAGCAAAACTTTTCATATCGGTGTCTCCGGTGCGGTTAATCATGTCGGTATCAACACGCTGACGACCGACAACACCGGAAAGATCACCGCGATCACGCCGGACTTTGGCGCCTATTTCACCACCGGCGAGAAGAGCCAGCTCGATATTGAAGGCGGCTTGGCCATCGGCAAAATCAGCAAAGAGTTCATCGGCGCGCTAGCGACCGAGGATCAAGAGTTCAAACTCTTCGATGTGACCGGTCGTTGGCTCACGCAATTCAGCGCGGCCAATGCAAGCCTCGGCGGGCTTGATGCTTTCGAGTTGGCTGCGGGCTTTACATTGCTCGACCCCAACTCAAACGTCACAAATTCGCAAGTCAAATACCTTCGCTTCGGCCCGGCGTTCTACTTTGGCAAGCAAACGCGTTTGCAACTCAACGCGGAAATTGAAATGCCCGACGCCGAAGGCGCGGAAAGCGTCTTTCAAATTCGCTCGCAAGCCGGCTTTGTTTTCTAACCTCGGCGTGCAGAATCGCGATTAAAAAAACTCCCACGGAGATTTGCTTCGTGGGAGTTTTTATTTGAAACAGAGAGTTTTTTGCAATGCTTCGCCTCAACTCCGTTTTTGTTTTATCCTCATGTATCCTTGCAACACTTTCCCAAATAACGGCAAGGCACTCCGCACAGCACGGCCGTAAAACAAGCGCGCTATGAGACGATTGCGTCGCAAAAATTTTCCCACGCGATCGTTGCGCAAGCGGTCGCCATAATCTTGCAGCGAGAAGTCTTTTGCGTCGAGCGCGTGAATGATCGAATCCGCAGCGACCGCGCCGTATGCCAGCGCCGCGGAAATGCCCTCGCCCAGCCACGGCTCGATGCCCGCAGCCTCGCCGGCCAACAACACGCGCGAACGGCTCACGCCATCCGCGGCATGATGCCAGCGCTCGGGATGTCCCATCACTTTGCTTGACGCCTCGAAGCCTCGCGCGGAAAGATGGTGCACGAGCAAAGCCGGCAAATCCGCGCGCGTGCGCGAAGCGCCTTCATAAATTCTGCTATCAAACAAACCCACATTCAAATGCGGCTGGCCTGCAATCCAACACGGAAAGTCCCACACGTAGCCTTGCAAGCCGTGCTGCATCGGGCGAAAGTCGATAAGCGCAGTGTGCGTGTCGAAATCTGCGCTCGCGCCGTTCGTTGCGGGCACGAGCACTTCAAGCAAACGCGACACGCGCGAGACTTCTTCGCGAAAGAACTGCCGACGCACGACACTCTTTGCGCCGTCCGCCCCCACGATGATTTGCGCAAGAAAATTTCCCGCGTTCGTTTGCACAACAATGCCGTCGCGCTCTTCTCTTAAATTTTGCACGGCGACGTTTTCCGACACGCGCACGCCCTTCGCACGCAGCGCTGCAACAAGCGCGGCGTCGAACTCATTGCGCCGCACCGTCCGCATCAAGTTGGGAATATCGAACACGAGCGGTTTGTCATTGATATAAAAACGCACGCGCTGCACGTGAAAATCCGGCACGTTCGCCTCGAGTTCAAGCTCGCGCAGGAGTTCATCCACCCACGGCGTGAGCCCGCCGCCGCAGAGTTTATGGCGCGGATGCTTTTCTTTTTCCAACACGAGAATATCATCGCGCAAGCTTGGACGACGTTGCACCAATGCCGCCGCGGTCGCAATACCCGCTGGGCCGCTGCCGATGATGCAGATGGGGATTTTTTCCATGAAACCCTCAATTGTCATTCACCTGTCATTCTGCAAGAATCTTTTTCGGCAATGGGCAATGATTCCAGCGCTTAAAAAGTTTCCTTCTGCATGACGGCAACTGTTCTACCTGAATTTTGCACCGTGCTCACGCCGACTTTCGCCTGATGCTGAAGCATCAGGCTAGGAGATACAAGCCCCGTGAACGGGGCTGCCACTTAGTGCGCGTCTGAAAATTACTTCTCGAAATCGCCGTAGTCCCGCCCCCTCGTGGGGCGTGGATGGAACACAGAAATTTTATTGTTCCACCATCCGCCCACAAGGGGCGGGGACTAGTGCGTTAGGCAAAGCTTAAAGTTTCTGGCGAGGTGAAAGTCCTCGCAGGGTAAGGTCTAGCCAACCACCCTTACCGAGTGTTGCGGAGGTGACAAGGCGGACGATCTATGTCGGTCGAAAGCCAAGAAAGCCT